>DATDFA010000036.1:0-51416 GCA_036522855.1 Candidatus Acidiferrum sp.
TACTGCAACGAAGCCATGTCGATGACGAACCGGTATTTGACATCCTGTTTGAGCAGGCGCTCGTAAGCTTCGTTGATCTGCTGGATGCCTATCTTTTCGATCTCCGACGCGATGTTGTGTTCGCCGCAGAAGTCAAGCATTTCCTGCGTTTCGCGAATGCCACCAATGGCAGAGCCGGAAATGCTGTGACGGCCCATGATGAGGTTAAACGAGGAGACCGGAAAAGGCTTTTCGGGAGCGCCGACAAGAACCAGCGAACCGTCGCGCTTCAGAAGTGGAAGATAAGAGTTGATGTCGTGGGCAGCGGAGACCGCGTCCAGGATAAAGTTGAAGCTTCCAGCATGTTTCTGCACGTCGTCGGGATTTTTCGAGATGACGACTTCGTCGGCGCCGAGCCGTTTGGCGTCAGCCGATTTGTTCGGCGAAGTCGTAAAGAGAACGGTGTGCGCGCCCAAGGCGTGCGCGAATTTCACGGCCATGTGACCGAGGCCGCCCAAACCGATGACACCGACCTTTTGTCCCTTGCCGACTTTCCAGTGGCGCATCGGTGAGTAGGTGGTGATGCCAGCACAAAGCAACGGAGCTGCGCCGGCGGGGTCGAGATTATCTGGCACCCGGAGAACAAAAGCTTCGTCTACCACGATACTTTCGGAATAACCGCCGTAGGTGGCGCCTCCGAGAATTTTGTCCTCGGCGTTGTAAGTGAGAGTCATGCCGCTTTCGCAATACTGTTCTTCGCCGGCGCGGCAGCTGGGGCAGACGCGGTCGGAATCGACCATGCAGCCAACGGCCGCCATGTCGCCTTCCTTGAACTTTTTGACTTCGCGCCCGGCCTTGACGACCCGGCCGACGATTTCGTGGCCCGGCACGCAGGGATAGACGGTGGGCATCACTTCCTTCCATTCGTTGCGCACTTGATGCAGGTCGGAATGGCAGACGCCGCAGAACAAAATTTCGATCTGGACATCCTGCGGGCGCGGCGAGCGTCTCGCAATGGTATGTCCAGAAAGCGGAGATTTGGAATCGTACGCCGCAAAAGCCTTGACCGGAAAAGTGATGGGAGATGGACGAGCAGCTCCACTCATAAGAGCCTCCTTGGTGAAAGCGAAACTTCGGGGTGCCGTGACGCAGAGCTGGGAACTGGATTAGATACTGCGAACGGCGAATCGGTTATGGAATTTCGAGGCCCGCACCGCCAAAACACGGTACCAAAACAAGGTAAAAGTCACTTCAGCGTTACAGCCCGCTCTCCGGTCGCTTCTTGGAACAGGCTACTCCGATTACTCGTTGAGGTCGCCGCGCTTAGCCAGAGCCGAGATCCGGTCCGCGGCACGAAACGCGAGCGCCATAATAGTCATGGTAGGTTGGCCTCGGCCGGAAGTGACCAGGCTGCTCCCATCGCAGATAAAAAGGTTCTTCACGTCATGGGTCTGATGGTCGGAATTGATGACCGAAGTTTTCGGATCATCGCCCATGCGGCAGGTGCCCAGCAAGTGCACGCCGAACTGCTGTTCATCAATCGGGAAAGTCCACTTTTGTTTGGCGCCCGCGGCATCGAGAAGTTCCATCGAACGATCAGCGAGCCAGTGAGCGAGTTTGAGATCGTCCGGATGATCCTTGTAGGTAAGACGGAGCGCTGGAAGTCCCCAGGCATCTTTTAGATCGGGATCGACGCTGAAGCTGTTGTCCTCCACCGGCAGGGAGGTACCGTGGCCAAAAATCTCGAAGGTACGGGTCCAATTGTGAGCCAGAGCGGCCTTAAAATCTTTTCCCCAGCGTGGCGAGCCAGGAGGCAATCCTCCAAAACCGAAACCGATTGGCGTCATGTCAAAACGGGCGTCGAGGCCTCCACCGCCATAGAAGCCCACTTTTTGCGCATCGAGTTCATAGAAATCGTGCAGGATACGGCTGACGGCATAGCCCTTATAGTCATTGGTCTGCTCTTCGAAAAGAGCGACCGAAACCGCGGCAGAGTTGAACATGAGATTCTTGCCGACGTAACCGCTGGAGTTGGCTACACCATTGGGAAATCTATTTGAAGCCGAAAGCAAAAGCAGGCGCGGAGTCTCGGCCCCATTGGCGGAAAGAATCACAGCCTTGGCGCGTTGCAGATGCACATTTTTCTTTTCGTCGAAGTAGGCGGCGCCGGTCGCCCTTCCCTTTTCATCGATTTCGATTTTGTGAACGTAACTGTTGGGCCGAATTTCACACTTACCGGACTTTTCGGCGAGCGGAATCATGCTGGCCAGCGAGCTGGACTTGGCGCCGACTTCGCAGCCGAACCCCAGGCAAAACCCGCAATTGACGCATGCGCTGCGTCCGGCACGCGGCTGCGAAAGAATGGCCATCGGCGCGGGAAACGGATTCCAGCCAAGCCTGCGCGCGGCGCGTTCAAAAATAATTCCGCTGGCCTTTACGGGAAGCGGTGGCATGGGGTAGGGCTTGGAGCGCGGCGGATCGAAGGGGCTGGCGCCAGCAAGTCCGGAAACGCCAACTTCCCATTCCACTTTGGTGTAGTAGGGTTCGAGATCGGCGTAGGAGATTGGCCAATCGACAAGAGTCGATCCGGGGACTGCTCCGATTTTACTGCGCTCCTTGAAATCGATTTCGTGGAAGCGCCAAAAGTTTGCGGTGAAGTGGTTGCTGGTTCCACCCACGGCCCGGCCGTAAACCAGAGCGCGCTGCTGTTTGGCTTTGTCCTGCGGCGTTTTGCGTACCGTCGTGGGCTGCAGCTTGGAATGGTTTGTGAGCAAATCTTCCTGCAGTACCTTGATTTCGTCATGCGAAAAATCTGACTCGTGCAGGTATGGCCCTTGCTCAAGGACGACCACACTGAAGCCCTTAGTGGAAAGCTCCTTCGCCAGAACGCCGCCGGCCGCGCCGGAGCCGACGATCACGAAATCGACGACATCGGAAGTCTTATATTTGGGCTGATCGATTTTCATTTCTTGCCGGCATCCTTGTTTGCTGCGGCCTGGGTCGCGTTGGCAGGTTGCCAGCCCGGATAGCCTTTATCGACCGCGCTGAAAGGCGGCTGAAAGGAATGTCCCGGTTCGCGGCCGATAACTGCCCAGCCGACCCCTTCGCGATTACCTTTGCGATTAACTTCGGGATCGATCAAAAAACCGGCGATGGTGTGCGCGCGAACAACCTCAAAGAAAGGTTGCGCGGCCGAGCCAGGACGAAAGTTTCCGCGGCGAGGGGGGGCCTTGGAACCGGCTTCATCGAGAGACGCGAGGATGGCTTCCTGTTGTTCCGGCGTGGCCGCGGAGAATAGCGAAACCGCGGGGAAAAGCTCGTGGACACGCTTTTGAATTTCGGGGAGACCTTGGCGATAGGTTTTCTGGTCCTGGATGGAGAAAGTGACCAGCGCTCGATCGATAAAGTAGACGACGCCGGCTTCGCGCGCGCCAGGAGTGCCATCACTTGGAATAATGCTGGACGCGATCGCTTCGACTTCGTTGGCTTCGCCGGGCGTGAAAAACTCCCATTTCTGATTTTCCGGGAATGCGACGGCTTTGTGCGCGTGTTCCGCGGCCGCCACAAGGGCGGGCCAATGCGCAGCGGTCCAGGTTGCGCCAAGTGCGGCCATGCCGCGCGACAAAAACGTTCTACGGTCGAATTCAGTGATCAAGGGTGCGCCATACAGCGTGATTTTTTTGACTGTATAGCTTTGCGGCGATGGACGTCAATGCAAAAGAAGTGATGGAATCAAATACGCGCTCGAATATGGTTTCCAAATTGGACTGCGAGGCCGCGCGTTTGCGGACGTCCGCGAGCCTGCGCTACGATAGCAACCGCGCGTCTTCACGCAGGCGCGCCTACTCCAACGAATCATGGCCACACTCACCGGAGCAATCGGTACCGGCAGCAAATGGCTGCTGGATAGAATCGTGGGCGCTATCGCGGCCACCGGAATCAATCCCAACGTACTGACATTCTTAGGTTTGGTGGTGAACTTTGGAGCGGCAGCGAGTTTTGCCGTGGGTAAATTTTTTCTAGGCGCTGCGATTGTCTTTTTTGCGGGATTTCTAGACATGTTGGACGGACAGGTGGCGCGCCGGCAGAATCGCGTCACGGCGTTTGGCGCTTTCTACGATTCGACTCTGGACCGTTATGCGGATATGGCGCTGTACATGGGCCTGCTGGTGTATTACTCGGTAAGTGGAAGAACGCCGTACGTGGTGCTGGCCGCGGTGGCGACGGCAGGCTCGGTAATGGTGAGCTATGCCCGGGCCCGCGCGGAATCGTTGATCCCGTTGTGTAAAGTAGGATTCATGGAAAGGCCGGAGCGCCTGGTGCTGCTGATTATCGGCGGAGTTTTTAATCGCATGGCGCCGGTGTTATGGGTGATTGCAGTCGTGTCGACAGTCACCGTGATTCATCGAATTGTGTTCACGTGGCAGGAAACCAGAGCGGGCCGCACGCTGCCGGGGATTCGCCTCAGCCTGTAACTCTGTGTTTACCTGAGCGCTACTCATTTTTTCGCATTGTCGGTCAGGAATTCCTCGACAGGCTCACGGATCACATCTCTAACACGCGTACGCAATCTTGCAACATCATTTTTGGTCATGCCCTTGGTTTCGATGGTGTCGTGAAGATGGACGGTGATGGTGGCGGGCCAGAACATCCAGTGGCCGGTGCGGTGATGCTGGAAAGAACCGACGATACTGACCGGCACGATGGGCACTTCAAGTTGCTGGGCAATGCGGAATACGCCGTCTTGGAATTCGTCCACGCGGCCATCGCGAGTGCGCTTCCCTTCCGGAAAGACTATCAGGCTAGTGCCGCTGTTGATGGCATCCCGCGTCAGACGCCACATTCGTTTCAGGTCTGCGGAACGGCGGACGTCGGGCACCGGAACATTCCCGAAGCGCTTCATCAGCCAGCCGTAAACGGGAATTTCAAAATGCGATTCCAGCTCCCATCCGCGGACGAATTGCGGGATTGCGCAGTAAAGCGCGAAGGGATCGAAAAGATTGACGTGATTGGAAATAAAAAAACTGGTTTTCGCCAGATCAGAACCGGACGAGCGCACGACGCGAATTTTTGCGCCCGCAAAAAAAATAATCCTGCGGCAAAAGGTGCGCTGCAGCCAATCGTGCTTCTTGGGATCGAGAACAATCGCCAGAGCGATCAGGATGGGCACGGCTATGGCGAAATGAAGCAGGCTAATGAACCAGAGCAGTGCGCTGCGGAGACCGTACCATGCGCGCCTCATATGTAGATGTCCACCGCGGACGGAAGAATATCGAGCGCTTTACATTCCAACAAGAAAATTTCTCCATCGACCAGCACGTCGACCGGAACAGGAATATTAAATTCGACATGTTTGACGCCTTTGCGGCTGGCGAGCGGATGTTGCAGATGAGTCCCGGTGTAGAGCCGGGGCAACATGCGCAGCAAATCAAGACGGCCGATCGGACCCCAGCGAACAAATTCGATGTAACCGTCAGTGGCATCGGCATCGGGAGCGATAAGCATCGTGCCGCCCGTATACTTGCTGTTGTTGAATGCGAGAAAGAGGCTGGGGCGAGTGTCCCATTCGGTTTCATCATCGGAACGAAGGGGAAACGCCCGCCGTTTGAGTTGAACAAGGCCGACGAGAACTCCCAGTAGGTAACCGAGATGGCCCAGAGGCTTGAAAAGGCGATTAGCGAGAGCGCCGACCTCCGCGGTAAAACCGACACTAAGGATGTTGACCGAATACATTTTTCCTGATGAATGCGTGAGGCAAATCACGTCCACGGAGCGCGTGTGATTGGCGAGAATCGCATCGAGAGAAGCGTCGGCACCTCTATCGGTGAAATCGCGCAGAAAGGAATTGCCGGTACCCAGCGGAAGAAAGCCGAGCGCAACGCGATCCGGCCTGCCTTTACACGCAAAAATGCCGTTGAGAATTTCGTGGACCGTGCCGTCGCCGCCAACCGCAAGGAATTTTCGATAGCCCTGAGTGTAGGCCTCGCGTGCAAGTTGCACTGCGTGGCCCGGCGCCGTAGACGCGATGACATCGATACTCAGAGCTTTTTGGCGCAGGCGCGCGATGGCTGGGCCAGCGAGCCTGGCGGATTTGCCGCCGCCAGCAGCGGGATTAACGATGGCGAGGAAACGATCCTTAGAAAGGCCCATGGGGACTAGAGCGGGAGTATAACGCGGTCGCGGTCGAGCGTGCTGATCCGCATGGCTAATTCATTGCGTTTGATTTTCAGCGATGCGGTGCGTGGAAAGTCTTCCTGATAAAGAACGACGCCGTGAAGTCGTTTGTAATGCAGAAGCCGGTTATTGCGCCGGACGATTTCCCGTTTAAGCGGTTCACTGAGTGATTGATCGTTATCCAGGTGAACGGCGATAACCAGCTGTTCGCCGGTCATGGAACGCCGAGGCCAGATATAATTTGCGGCGAAAACGCAAAATTCCTTGACGGGAAGGTCTTCGAACGCGGCTTCGATGTCCTCCGGATAAATGTTTTTTCCTTCTTCGGTGACGATCATGTTTTTCTTGCGGCCGCTGAGCTGAAGGTGGCCCCGCCCATCGAACTTACCGAGATCGCCAGTGCGCAGCCAGCCGTCCACAATGGTTTCGGTAGTAAGTTCAGGCTCGTAGAGGTAGCCGGACATGACAGTTTTGCTGCGGACGTACACTTCGCCGACCCCATCTGAGCCAGGATTCGCTATTTTCACTTGCATGCCGGGAAGCGGTTTGCCAACTGTGTCGGCGCGAAACGGCTTTAGATCGTTCACGGTGATGGCGGTACCGGCTTCGGTGAGACCGTAGCCATTTGCCACAGGAATTCCGAGATCGTAAAAAAATTGCAGCGTCTGCGGTTCCGTAAATGCCCCGCCAACGATGATAGCTTGCAATTTGCCACCAAATGCGGCGTGAACTTGTTTCAGCAAGCGACGACTGAGCCACGGGCGTGGTCGACTCCTGGTTAGACATTTATTCAGTCTGACGAGAAAATTGAAAAATTTTCTTCTGCCGGCGGGAAGCTCCGCAAAGCGCGCCTCAAGACCTCTCTGCAGATTTTTCAGAACCAGCGGGACCAGGCTGACATACGTGATTTTGTACCGTACAAAAGCATCCCGGATGAACTCGGGACGCAACGTGCGCAAATGGACGACGCAAGCGCCACACGTGAATGGGCCAAAGAAACCGACCATAAAATCAATCGCGTGGTTGGTGGGAAGAATGCTGAGATATTTTACTCCGGGCCAGAAAGGGTAAAGCGAAGTGAGCGCGATACATTGCTCGAGGTAATTTTCGTGGGTCATCATGCAACCCTTGGGGCGGCCGCCGGTTCCGGAAGAATAGACGATAGAGGCGATGTCTTTGTGTTCCCGGGTTACAAACTGTGGTTCCGCCAGGGAGCGAAATTCCTCCCAGCGTAAAGCGCCTGCCAGATCAGCTCCTGGCGGAGCCTCCGTGACGAGCACGGTCTGCAGAAGCGGAGTCTTCGCGCGCAACGGCGAGGAGCAGAGCTGACGCCAGATCGGATATTCGGTGATGAGAATTTTTGCGCTGGAGTGCTGAAGCAGCTGCCACTGTTCGGCGGGCGTCAGCTTGTAATCGAGAGGAACGAGCACTCCGCCGCAGTGAAAAATTGCGAAAGCGGAAATCAGCCACTTCGACTGATTGGTCATTATGATGCTCGCGCGGTCGGCTCCGTCAAAATCTTCCTCCTGCAGTGCGCGAGCCAATGGCAGGGCGCGGGCATTGAATTCGCGGTATGTGAGGCGCTCTTTTTCGCGTTCACGGTCGGCTTCGATGAGGCAGACTTCGTTCGCGAAGCGGCTCATCGCGTCTTTTAGCGCCGCCCCGATGGAAGAATACTTTGCGAGATCAAGCATTACAGGCGGGACTGGATGCGTTCGGCGAGAGTCTTGAAGTCGTTTACCCCCTGAAGTTCGTAGTCAGGAAGTTCGATATGGAAGTGATTTTCGATCCGCGAGAGCAACTCCAGAGCTTGCAAACTGTTGATACCCAGCTTCTTGAAAAAATCGTCTTCGGGCGCAAGTGTTCCGGCGGGAAGTTTGAACTGAATGGTCGCAAGGTTCAGGACTTCCTGAGTGGTCTGGTCGAGAGTGGGCATGACACTGTTAATTTATCATCCCTAGGCTGGTAAGAAAAACTTGGGTATGGCGCCGAATCGGTTGCTGTGACGAGGACTTTGCCGCTGAGATTTACATGCGATCCCGATCCCCTGTAGATGAACCATATCCTTAATGGGCCCGGCATGCTGGCCCCCCGCAAAAGGACTCCAGCGCTTTAAGGTTGATAGGGCATGGGCCCGGTGTTTTCGACGAAGTTTTTTAGCGCGGCCATTACAGCGGGGCGGGTAAAGAGTTCGCAGAAGATTTCGATTTCGTGGCGAAGTTCTTCGCGGGGAATGGGCTTGATGAATCTCTTTGCGGCGATGCGCGCGGCCGAGTCGAATTTTGTGATTTGGGCGGCGGTTGATTGCGCAAGCTTAAGTGATTCGCCTTCCGCGGCAAGTTGGGCCACCAAACCGACAGCTTGCGCCCGATTGGCGTTGACGCTGCGGCCGGTTAGCAGAAGGTCCCGAACGAAACCGTTGCCAAGATCGCGTTTGAGGCGCGGGATTCCGCCGAAACCGGGAATCAAGCCAAGGCGGAGTTCGGGAAACGCGAAACGCGCCATCTTATCGGCAATGATCACGTCGCAGACGAGCGCGAGTTCAAGTCCGCCACCAAAACACACTCCGTTCACGGCCGCCACGGTCACGAACGGCGCTTCGTCAAGCCAGTTTGCCACGGCGTGAATGCGCTCCAGGAATTCACGGACGCCGGCCACGCGATTTTTTTCGTCGAGCGCGACGGCGCTGCGGTAAAGCTCACGCAGATCCGCTCCGGCAGAGAAGCCGCTTTTTTGCGCGCTGGAGATGATGCACGCGGAAGTTTCGGCGGCGAGTTTTTTTGTGGCATCGGCAAACTGTTCAAGTTCGCCCAGCATGAGCGTCCCGATTTCGTTCGCGGGAGCGCGGTCGAGAGTCAATTCGAGAACGCCTTCACGCCACTCCCAACGTAGCGCTTCTCCCTTGAAGGATTTCACGCCGAAGCCTTTCGCTCGTACATTGAATTGATCTCGGCATCATAGCGCTTTGCGATGGCGTCGCGCCTGATTTTGCCCATCGCGGTGAGGAGGCCACTTTCCGGAGTGAATGTGTCAGACAGAATTCTGAAATTGCGAATTTGCCGATAATGCGGCAGATCAGAATTGATCCTGCCGATGGCAGATTGCACGGCGGCGGGTTCTACTTTGCCATTCACCAGCATGCAGACGTAACTGCGGGCGTTGCCCACGAGCACAATTTGCTGTGCGCCGGGTAAGAGCTGCGCCAGCTTGTCTTCGATCGGTTCCGGGGCAAACTTGTGGCCGGTATTCAGAACCAGCAGATTCTTTATGCGGCCGATGATGCGCCAATTGCCGCGGTAATTGACTTCGCCCTGATCGCCGGTATGGAACCAGCCGTCGTGCAGGACTCTTGCGGTTTCTTCCGGGCGATTCCAGTAGCCGGAAAAAATGTTTGGACCACGGACGATGATTTCGTCGTTGTCGGCAAGCTGCATTTCGATTCCTGGGATTGCTGGACCGACGTAGCCCGGTTCGACGGGGACCCGCGGATCATCGAGCGTGCACAGGGCCGTCGTTTCCGTGAGGCCGTAAGCCTGAAGTACGGGAATCCCCAGCATCAGAAAGAACTGTTGCGTTTCGGGTGCAAGTGGAGCTGAACCACAGATAAGCGCTCGAAGATTGGGTCCGAAACGCTCTTTTACTTTCGCAAAGATCAATTTGCGGCCCAGCATCAGCCAGAGCGCGTCGAAGGATTTGCCTCCGCCAGCGTTTTGCCGCTGCCACGCCCCGCGTGCGCGGGCGTACAGCGCGCGGATGGGGGCCGCTTGCTTGGCGATCTTTTCTTCCACGCCGCGTTTCACACGTTCGAGAAATGTCGGGACATTCAAAAAATAGTGCGGAGCGGAAAGCGGGAGTTCATCCGCTAATCTCGTGAGATCAGTGGACAGCGTGAGCATGGCTTTGCGGGAAAATGCAGAGAGCATGAGCATCCAGGAGGCAGCGAAATTCATGGGCGCATAAAGAAAAATGCTATCGGGCTCGGAAACCTTGCACATGAGCTGATCGAGACGCTCCGTGGTGCATGTGATCATGTGGTTCAGGTTCGCCATGGTCAGGCAAACACCTTTGGGCTCGCCCGACGTTCCCGAAGTATAGATGATGGTCAGCAACTCGTCGTTCGCGCGCGCGCGGATGGGTGAAAAAGCGCGGGACGATTCGCAGGCAGGGAAAATTTCGTTCAGTAACGCGAGCTGCGGAATTTCGGGCCAGGCTTGTGCCAGGGCATTCCCTAATTCGGTGTCGGCCGCCACCACCAGCCGCGGCTGACAATCTCTTAACATCGCGGCGAGTTCGCCGGCGGTTTGCCGATGGTAAAGAGGGACGACGACTATTCCCTCAGCCATCAGCGCAAGATCAATTGCAATCCAGAGAATGGAATTCGTGGCGATGAGGCCGCAGCGCTCGCCTGATTGAATTCCGGTAGAGCGAAGCCATTGGCGTCCGTGTTCAACCAGGGTTAGGAGTTCGGCCCCGGTTCTCGAAACAAATTCCTCGCCGTGAATCTCGCGGAGCAAGACATTTCCCGCGGAATCCTGCAACCGTTCAAAAATGTTTTGCAGAAAATTCGCCATGAAGATTATTTCGACGCGGCCATGGCGGCTTCGGAGCTCTCGTACTTCTCGGCGAGGCGAACGAGCTCAGGGCCGAGTGGCGGCAAATATTCTTCCCAGGAACAAACTCCGCCGCGCAGGGGGAACTCCGAATATTGGCGACGCATCAGGTCCTCAAAGATCACACCCATACGGGCCATCATTTTCAGATTGCGGATGACGGTGTGGCCAATTCTTTCCCGGATCGATTCGGCGTCGGCTGCGAGTGTCTCCATCATCTGCAAAATTTTGGCGCCCAGATCAGGGTCTTCAACGGTAGCGCAAAGATGCTGGTGGCCGCGTTCGCTCATCAGGTTGCGAATGCGTTCGTCCATCGTGACGCCGGCGGACGCGACCAGGCCCGGCATGCTAGTGACAATGCCGTGATAGCGCGAAGAAACCATGTAAGAAGCCTGCCGGAGAATCGAAACCAGCTCGTACATGTCGTAATCGTCGGAAGTGAAAATCGGCAGACCTGAAATTTGATCCGAGATGGCGCGGCACGAGACGGCGTCCAGGCGTTCCGTGGCGGCCAGGACGGTAAATACGTCGTGTTTCTGCCGGAATGCGCGGGTCGCGCCTACGAACGCGTCGATGTAGTGCTTGTACTTGCGATCCGCTTCCGCGCTGGAATGATGAAAATAGACTGTGCGGTACTGACTTTCTTTGTACGCGCCGGTAGTGACGCGTGCGACATATTTCGCCAGCGACGCTTTTACAGGCCACACAAATGGATGAATCGGACAGAGCACCAGTACAGGAGTCTTTTCGTCCCAACCGGCATCGCGCAACACTTTGCGGCCGTAAGCATCGGGATGCGGCTCGAAGGTCCATGCGGTGTCGGTGCCGAGTTCGGTGGAAATTCCGAGTTTTCCGAGCACGCTTTGCGATTCAGGATTTCGCGTGATGACCAGCGAATCATGAACGAATCGCGAGCACATGTCCCCGATCAGTTTGTCCATGTGGCCGGCTTCGGCGCCATAACCGATGGACAGTTTGTTTTCTGAGGACGCAAAGCCGAGCGAACCGATCATCATCGTGGTCAGCGCATTGGCGAATTTGCTTTTGAACATCGAGCCTTCACAAGCGACTACACCGTGATTTTTGCGAGTTTCACGATAGAGAAACGGAGGAAACACGTCGGGTAGAAAAACTTGCCGGCTACCGTCGAAGTAGCCCTTGGTGCGATCGAAGTTTTGTGTCATCACGCTGAAATCGACATTGTCTGCTCCGAGAATGTGTCGGATCTGACGGAGCATTTCGTTGACGCGGACGTCGGAGCCGGTGTTGCGCGTGCCGTTGTAACCGGCGAAGAGCAGTTTGAGTTTTTCGCCAGGTTGCCAGCGAATGCCCCCGCCCATCATCCATTGCAGGCGGGTAAATTCGATCAGCAAGCTGACCCACACGACGAGGAGCAGATCGGTCATGCGAGCGCGGCTCCGCTGGAGGTGTTCACCATGGCATTTTGCGATGGCCAAGGCTTTGCTGGATAGCGGAACTTGTTTTCCCGGCTGAATTTGAGCAGAGGGTTTGCATAGGAAGAAAATTTCGCCGGTGTTTCGCCGCCAAGTTCCTGGACTACGCGGGAATTATCGAAGACCGTGTTCCAAACAAGATACGGCCAGAAAACTTTGAGGAGCGAGGCGCCCCGGCCGAGGCCGCTTTTTCGATGCGAAAGCCAGTTGACCGTTGTGGAAAAAGCTCCGCCAAGGGACGGCAGGTAGGTTGGACGCGAGCTGCGGCTGGCTTGGGCCAGGGCGTCGGTCAAATCGCAGTAACACTGCGAACCAACGCCGGACGAAAGGTGGTAGCGCGGATGAAGGGGCGTCTCCTTCTGATGGATAGACACGATGGCTTTGCCGACATAGTCGGCGGGTACGATGTCGATGCGATCTGTGGGACGAAGCGGCAGAACTGGCAGGCTGGCAAGCACGCTAAACGCCTGCACCATATCGAACTGCGTAGTTTCAGGGCGGCGGCTGTCTCCAAGCACGATCGCCGGCCGAAAAATTGTGCGGGAAACGTCGGGAAGCAATTGATGGACCATGTGTTCGCAGAATTTTTTGGTGCGCGCGTAAGGGTCGTAGTCGGAACGGCCCCAATCGATGGCCGCATCTTCCTGCACTAATTCGTCCTGACGTGTTCCTGCAACAGCGACTGTGGAAACGTGGGAAAAACGGCGCAGACCGTGGTGGTCCTGCGCGCGGCGCCCGAGTTGAATCACTTCCAATGTGCCGCGTAGATTTACGTTGAGGCACTGCTTTTCGGATTTGCGATTAAGAGAGGCGGCGCAGTGGATCATGGAGTCGGTGGATTGCACAAGAGATTGATATTCGTCATCTGCCAGGCCGAATTTCGGATTGGTGAGGTCGCCAAGAAAAATTCGCAAGCGGTTGCCGACGTGCTCCTGAAATTCGGGAAAATCCATGTGCAGTTGCAGGGATTGCCATAAACGCTCGCGAGCTTCCTGCTGGTTCTTTGCGCGAACCAGAAGGTTCAGTGTCTCGCGGTGATCGCGAAACAAACCGGTAGATACATAGCTGCCGAGATATCCGGTTGAGCCGGTAAGAAAAATCGCCATGGCGGCTTAGCGATTCTCCCCGGTGGCGACAGCTGCCGTCGTGGAAGACTCTGGACCCCAGCCAACATCACGCGGCGGACGAGCTTCGAGCGGACGCCCTTCCATCAATGGATAGCACCAGCGGCGAAGGGCCGGAACGTGAACGTTGATCCAATAATCCCACCAGTCAATCGCTTCCGGTTCGAACGCGAAGACGGCGCGTTCGTCTTCGGAAAGGGCGGCAGAAAGCAGCCGGGCATTTTCACATTCGAAGACGTGCTCGTTATGGAGGATGAAGGGTTCGTAAAGTTCGATCAATTTTTCAGCGCGGTTCAGGTCGCGCTCCGCTTTCGCCAGAGGCGATTTTTTGAAGCGAAGTTTTTCAGCGGCTCGGTTGATGCCGCTGACGACCGCTTTCTGCATGGGAATGGAAAGCCGCTCGTAGCGTTGCTTGGAAACGGGTATCGTTTCGAATTTCAGTTTCAGCCAATGCTCGATTCCCTGCTGGCTGCGGTAATGCTTGCGATGAGCGAGGCCGGTAAGCTCGATGCTGCGCCCCATATCGCAAGGGTTGATGCCGGAAGTCGCGAGCTGGTACATGCGGGCGTTTTTGCGCGCGATCAGCGCCGCAGCTATCAAAGTCATGCCACGGCAGACCATGTCCACGGGAATAATGTCGAGACATTTTTTTGCGTTCGATGGCAGTTGTCGAAAATTGGTGCCCAGCAAATAGGAAAGCGGGCCGGAAGTATTGATGCCTTCGTTCCATCCGCTGAACGGACTGTACTGAGAACTTTCAACGATAGAAGGACGGACGATGGCGATTGGCAAACCCTTGCCGTGACGCGCAAGAATCGATTCGCCGAGGCTTTTCGTGAACGTATAGGTATTGGGCCAGCCGAGATATTGCGCGCGGCGCATGCCCACCCGAACCAGTTTGTTGCGAACCCAACGGCTGCGATTGCGTTTCACGACGCCATCGAGTTCGCCGGCAGCCACGCGAGTTTCATCGGCTCCGCGGCCAAGTGCCTGGCGGCGCAGCGCTCGGGCCAACTCGGGACTTTCCGATCGCTCTTCAATGTGCTGCATCATTTCGCGAAGCGAGATAATTTCGCGCTCGGCGTCAAAATTCTTAATATTAGCCGGATTGTAATTTTCGCGAAGCTCTTCCGTTACCCGGCCGTCGCGCATTCCAACGACGTAACACGTCGAAAGGTGCATTAAAGCCGAATGGTCGGTCGATCGAATGAAATTGAGGAGATGTTCGGTGGATTCGACGTTCGAAGAAATGGCCTCGCGCAGGTCGGGGTTGAAGTCGGTCAGGCCCGCGCTATTTACGACCAGGTCCAGCGAACGAGAAAGGCGCGCCCGAACACTCTCTTCAAGGCCGAGACCGGGCTGGCCGACATCTCCTTCAACCACTTCAATTTTCTCGCGAAGGAAATCGCCGAGCTTCGCGCCGTAACGTTTCTGCAAACCGTCGAGTATGGGAGATTCCGCTACAATTTTTTCGAAACGACGTTGGGCGCTGGTGGTCCGATTGCGCCGGATCAACAAGGTTACTTTGCCAATATCTGGAATCTGCTCCAGCAGGTCTACCATCCAGACTTTCCCGATAAATCCGGTGACTCCGACCAACAGAATATGTTTTCCCGCCAGCGTTTGCCGCACACTGAGATGGTCCACGCGCGGCACGCTTTCGAAGGGAACGATCGCCGGTGCTCGTAAAGCGATGGAGCGGCCGGCATGTTGGACAGCTTCCGTAAGCTGACTTGCTTCCCGTAAACCCAACTGCGCAAGAAGAGCAGCTTCTCCAATACGGCCATCGGGGTTGCCGGATGCAATCCAAGCAAACGGGCCGCGAGGGCGAACGACGGGCAATAACAATCGGCCAGTGGCCACGCCATCGCGGAACTCCATGCGATTGGCGACAAAGCGATTCACTCCCAGATACCGCGCCAGAGGACGAAGCACGTGATCGAGCGACTGGCCCACCAGCACAACCTGCTGATGTTGGTCGTGAGCGCTTCGTAAAGCGTCCACGGCCTTTTTATTCAGACGCGGCTTCAAAATATATTCGAAATACTCTTCGCCGAGCAGATCGAGGCGATCGCGCGTAACACCGCGCAGCAGCATGTAGAGAAGCCGGGTAGCACGGGTTCGTCCGGCAAGGTATGCGGCAGGACGGAGAAGCGTCATCAAAGCCATACCTGCCCTGCGCCGCCACCGTTCAGCGAAGCTTTGCGCATTCCAGGTAAAAAAGCCGACTTGGCGAAGCGCGCTCAACTCCAACAGCGAGCCTTCCACTCGCCAATAAGCTGGCATCCCCGCGCCAGTGCGGGTCAATGGGGTGCCTGGAGTTGGAGAGAGATCTGACATGGCGTGCCAGTGCCTAACGGCGCGCGACTCGCTTGGGCTCACTCGTCTGCGATGGATGCGACAATTTGATGTCTACCGGTCTCGTTGTTCGCCTGGGCACATCAGGTCGTTATTAACGGCTATCCCCTGCCATTTCTTACGTTTGCGGCCCGCGGCAGCTTGTGAATTCGCTACTTTAACATCTTCTCGACACAGTGGGCAAGACACTGTCTGGTTTAACTGCCAGGTTTTTAGCTTCATCCACACTTGCGGCGATCAGACTCATTCTAGATTCGGTCCTCGTCGCGCTCAGCGATCGTTCGCTAAGGCCGATGGCAATGATCAGGAGTCCAGCGGCAGCCGAAATAGCGAAAATTTCGCTCCACGGAACTCCACTTAGGACCGGTTGCGATAGCCTGGCCGGAATGGCTGAGGCGACCATCGCCGCCAAGTATAGAGGAATTACGCGCAACAAGAGAAAGTGCACATCGAAAAACGGATACGCAAATTTGAACGCCAGCCACAACGTCGTCTGCGGCAAGACCGTAAGTAAGCTAAGCAGCGCCAGCCGATCCAGGAAGCCCAACACGCCTGTGCGTTGAAGCATTCGGTGCAGACCGATGATCACCAGACCGAATGCGGCGCCCCCGGCGCTGGCGGTCGTTACCGAGAAGTTTCTCGAACTAAGCGCGAGGCTCAAAAAAGGTAGCAGGGCTGCCTGGCCGAGAACAACTATGGCCAACGTACCGGTTAGGTAGCGGTCGGCTCCACTTCCGATGATCAGCGCCGAAAAGAAAAGCGCGAATAACAAGGCTTCCCAATGCGCGGGAAATATGGAATGCGGCTGCGCTATCGCCATCACTTGCAGGTAGGAAATGTTGATGACCTCGACCCGTTGCCCCAACCAAAAGGCCGCCAGCGATTCCGGCACATAAAACAGCAGGAACTGCGCCGTCCAATAGAGCGGATAAGCGGACACCAACCCCAACATCAGAAAGCGAAACCAGCGCATTTCTGCCCCTCTGCAGGAGTGCGATTTGCTGCGATTGTCTGCCTGCGAATTGAAAATTGCAATACGTGAAAGGCTTACTTAGACGCCCCAGCCGTAGCGCTCGGCATGCTCAAGGGTTCGCTGCATTTCCTCGTGCAAAACAGCCATAAATCCCGCCGTTCCAATGGGTCTAGAACCAGGGGAAGCCAAATCCGCGGTGCGGTAACCGCCGCTTAACACACGAATCACCGATTGTTCGACCCAATCGGCTTCCAGATTCAGGCCAAACGCGTCTCGCAACATCATGGTCACGCTCAAGATTGAGCCGATCGGATTCGCGCAATCTTTTCCCGCAAGCGTTGGTGCGGAGCCGTGGATCGGCTCAAAAAGTGGCGCGCCAGAACCAAAGCTGGCGGAAGGGATCAATCCGATGGAGCCAACCAAAGCAGCGGCAGCGTCGCTTAAAATGTCTCCGAACATATTGGTCGTCAGTAGCACGTCGAATTGCGATGGCTTGAGCGTCAGCTGCATCGCCGCATTATCTACATACATATGTTCGAGTTTGACGTTCGGGTACACCGTGCTCATCGCGGTGACAGTGCGCCGCCAAAGCTGCGAACTGGTCAGGACATTCGCCTTATCCACGGAACACAGCCGATGCGAGCGATTTTCCGCGCGGGCGAACGCGAATGCCGCAATACGTTCTATTTCGGGCGTGGAATAGCACTCGGTATCCCACGAACGCTCCGTGCCGCCTTCCGTCTTGTTGCCTCGTTCCCCGAAATACATGCCACCCGCTAGCTCGCGCACGATTTCGAGATCCAGGTCGCCAAGACGTTCCGGCTTTAGCGGAGACATCGCCCGCAATGGCTCGAGTAACTTGACGGGCCGCACGTTGACGTACAAGCCCATGCCTTTGCGCAGCCCGAGCAGGCCGCTTTCCGGCCGCTTGCCAACAGGCAGCGAATCCCACTTGGGCCCGCCGACCGCGCCGAGAAAAACGGCATCCGCTTTGCGGCACGCGTCTATCGTGGCGTTCGGCAGTGGCGTGCCCGTCAAATCGATTGCCGTGCCGCCAATCGGCTGCTCTTCAAACTGAAATTGATGATGGAATTCGCGCCCGCATTCCCGCAGCACGTCGGCTGCAGCCGCGGTCACTTCCGGGCCGATACCGTCGCCCGGCAGCAGTACGATGGACTTTTTCATGACCTTCCTTGCGCCAACACCTTACGCCATTATGCTGCGGAAGTGGCCTCGGCGGCCACCGTCGCGGTGCCGCGGCGGATCACTTCGTGCGCGATCCCTAGAATATCGCGGGGCCGCACTGATTTTGCTTCGTCGGCTAACGCCGTCACGCGGGAATAAATTTCCCCAAGTTCCGCCTCCGTGGCGTCAAATCCCAGGTCCCGCAGGCTCACCCGCAATGCATTCCGGCCAGAGTGTTTTCCCATCACCAGGGAACGCGATGGCACCCCGACCGTTTCCGGAGAAATAATTTCATAGGTGGAAGGATTTTTGATGATCCCATCCTGATGAATGCCCGCTTCGTGCGCGAACGCGTTTGCGCCGACCACCGCCTTGTTGGGAGCCACGACTGCGCCCGTAACTTCGGTAAGCAGCCGGCTGGCCGGAAAAAGCTGATCCAGCTTGATATTCGTGGTGATGCCAAAACTGTCTTTGCGCACCGCCAGTGCCACCGCAATTTCTTCCAGAGCCGCGTTACCGGCGCGCTCCCCGATTCCGTTGACCGTACATTCGATCTGCCGCACGCCGGCACGGACCGCGGCAAGTGAATTCGCCACCGCCAGGCCCAGGTCATCGTGGCAGTGCGCGCTCAATGTAATTCCCTGCTTGTCGCCCAGGAACTCCCGAACCCGGCGAAACATCTCGCCATATTCCTCTGGCACCGCGTAACCGACTGTGTCCGGCAAATTCAAAATCGTGGCCCCCGCATCCACCGCCGTCTTGCAAACTTGGCAAAGGTAATCCAGGCCGGTCCGGCCGGCGTCTTCGGCGGAAAATTCGATTTCGCCCACATGTTGCCGCCCGTAGCGAATCATCGAGCCGATGGCTTCCAGAGCCTCCTCGCGCGTCATGTGCAGTTTGACCTGCAGGTGCAGATCCGACGTCGCGAGAAAAATATGCAGGCGCGAAGCTGCAGCTGGCTGCAGCGCTTCAATAGCCGCGTCAATATCCGATTTTTTTGCCCGCGCCAGCGCCGCGATGGGAACATCGCGAACTTCGCGGGCCACCGCTTGCACTGCTTCCAGATCGCCCCGTGAAGAGATCGGAAAGCCGGCTTCGATAGTGTCCACGCCCAGCTTGGCAAGCTGCCGCGCCATCCGAATCTTCTCATCCGTCTTCATTGAGAAGCCGGGCGACTGCTCCCCGTCGCGAAGGGTGGTGTCAAATATGCGCACTACGTCCATGAGTATGCCTCGCTTAGTAGTAACGCAGGGTTGCCCTTTGCGGTCAAATTTATCTTTATTCTACAATTGATAATTCTGTCTTATACTGGCTGGCGAGGCTTCTGGTGGATCTCAGTGAACTGCAAGTATTTCTGACGGTCGCCCGCGAAGGCAGCTTCTCTCGCGCTGCCGAACGCCTTTATCGCACCCAGCCGGCCGTCAGTTTGACGATTCGCAAGCTCGAAGACGGGCTGGGACAGTCGCTCTTCGTCCGCGGAGCACGGCCTGTGCGCCTGACCGATGCCGGCACACTGCTGCGCGATTACGCCGAGCGTCTGGTCAACTTGCGCGATGAAGTGAAAAAAGGCCTTTCCGAATTAACCGGCCTAAACCGCGGCGAACTTTCTCTCGGAGTGAACGAAAGCTCGATCCATGCGTTGTTGCCCGCGCTGGGACGGTTCCGAACTCTACATCCCGGCATTCAAATCCGCGTGCATCGCATGTTTTCGCGCGACATCCCTCATGAAGTTTTGAATTACCGCTTGGACGTCGGCGCCATTTCCTTTGTGCCCCGCGAGCCGCTATTGCAAGCCACGGAAATCCTCAAAGACGAGCTGACTCTGGTGGTACCGCCAAAACATCCTCTGTCAAAACGAAAAGAAGTCGATGTGACCGACCTGGAAAGTGAAAGTTTCGTGGCCCACAGCGTCGAATCGCCCTTCCGGCGCCGTGTCATTGAATTGTTTGGCCGCAATCGCACTACTCTCAACATGCCCATGGAAATGCCCACCATCGAAAGCATCAAGCGCTTTGTACAGATGGGCATGGGCGTGGCGATCGTTCCGCGCATGTGCGTCGCTTGGGAAATCGATCATGGCTGGATGAAGGAAGTAAAAGTCCGCCAGCTCAACCTGCCGCGCCACGTCTATCTCGTCTCGCGCAAAGGCGCTCGCCTTCCTCACGCCGCTGCGGAATTAGTCCGCCTGCTGAAAGGCGAATGAGTCGGAAAAGCGTCCCGTAACGGAGACGGATGCCGCAAAAACCGGAGACGATCTTTCATCCTTGATTATGACGGCTGATTGGTACTGTGATCTCGCGTGTACGCACCAAGTGTTGTGCTTGTAGCATGCCCGAAACGGCGGTTGCAAGGTGGAATCCTTAAATCCCTTCCGTTTGTTTGGGGCGCTATTTGGGCCAATGCATCACATAATTATCTGCGGTCATGACGATGGCCGCAGACGCGTATGCGAATATCGCGGCTAGCGAAGACAGTATCAATAGTGCACCTCTGAGGTTTGGAATTGCCTCAAAAGCTACGGAGTTTACTGAAATCACAGCAGTAATTTTTCGCCAAATCAACCACGGTGTTATCAGCACCAAAGGGCTCAAGTAGACTGTGGGCGAATGGCCCACCAGGCCCGACTGGTACCCCTTCCGGAGATATAAAAGCATCTCAATCTCAACCAGCGCAAGTAATGCGTGGACAGAGATTCGAAGCAATAACAAGATTCGAGATTTGTCCTGATCCAGCGTCACAATCATCTCCTGTTCCATTGGCCATGCATCGGCGCCTTCACCTCATTCACAGACACCAAGGTCCTTCCCCCTAGCGCCGCCGTGGCTCCCACGACGGCAGCTAGTATCCCTCCCGATGCTTGTCGGAGTAGCGTCCGCGAGGCGGTCACTGGAGGCGGCGCTCGATTTCTTCTACTAAGAATTTGGCTTTGTCGATGGCGTTGGCTGCAGCGGCGATCGCGCGGGGCGAGCGGCCGCCGTTCCAGTCTTTCGCCAGATCACGTGCTGCGAAGATGGCTGCGGCGATGACGATCGCTTGCTTGCGATTTTCCTTACGTTGGTCATCCATGAATTTTCTCCGGCGAGGATGGGAGAGTCGCGGAGGAAGGGAACACCATTGTACAGCACAGGAGAGCGTTCTCTAGCTGCTGAGGTCTCGGGCGACGTGAACGAGAGCTGCGACGGAAGAAAACGCCGTGCCCTTATCGTAGTTTTGTTTGCGGCGCTGGGCGCGGCCTGGATGAATCAGGTTACGGAACTGTTTGGCAAGTCTGACTTCCGTGGCGGTGTCCGTTTTGATGGCTCCTAGATGCGCTTCGACCTCGACGTAGTTATGGAGGCTCCAGTCCTCCGGATCGACGGATGGCGTTTTGTCGAATGTTTTATTCGCGACGAGGGCGGAGACGGCTGTCGGATAGGTTGCTCTCCGACGTTCTTGGATGTCCCAAAGCAAGAGCGCTTCGATCGCAGACCCGGCGAGAATGGTCGCAGCCTTCCACTCACTGTTTGATAGGGCCCGGTCCACAGCGGCTAAGTCGTTTCGTAAGTTCGCTTGAAGGTCCTTGTCCGCGATGAAGCTTAGTTCCGATGTGGAGGAGGTTGGCCCTTCATCGGGGCATTTTGCGAGGAGTTGGCGGATAAGTGTTACTGGATTAAGACCGCGAAAGGACTGGCCGAGATAGGTTTCGATGTTAGGGTTCTGCTGACTTTGCCAAAGTGTAGTCTTGTCCTTGATTGCGGAGACGCTGCATACGAACTCGCCGTATTCGCCTCCGGCTAGGATCAGGAGTTCTTCTGGAATCTTATCGATTAGTGCAAGAAGGCCAGCAGCCTCACCCGAGTGGGCTCTGGCGAGATTGCCCCCTGGGCCTGTGCGAAGCCAGGGAAAGACCTGGTCGATGAACTTAACAACGTCGCTGGGCACGACTCGTGGCATTGGACACCTCTGGGACGAGTTCTACCAGACTGGTGTCCGCGTTGGCTAGCGGAGGAGGCGGGTGAGGATGCGGAGGAGTGAGGGTTTGCCTTTCTTGGCATCGGCTGCCGCAACAGGGATGAGTTTGCGCAACGCATTGTAGAGTTCCTCGCGGAACACTTGCCCTTCGGTGTGTTTGGCCGGCTGGAAGACCCGGTCGATGAGGAGGGTTCCAAGTACGCCCGAAGCGCACTGCTGGCAAGTGCTACGGATCGATGCTCGCAAGCGACATGTTCGCGCCGGCGCTCGGGCAATCTTTAGCTTCCAGTTGTTCAACGCTTCCCTGTACCGGAATGTAGTGGCGCTATTGCCGCCGTGCGGGTCGGCGCGCAAGATGTTCAGCTTGCATTGGAACTTGCGGGCGGTGCTGATCGTCGTAGAGCAGTGGGACTCTGTCGCGCACTTCTAGGGTGACGGAGAACCCTGCCTGCGTCTGAAGTCGAGCGTGTCGACACCTGGTAGGGATTGGCGCAGTCGGTGTGTTTGACTTTGTCGGTGTCCTTGGGGAGGCCGCGATTGGGGCGCGGGACTCCCGTCCAATCGATGCGAAGAACGCCCGTTCGAACCATACCTGCTAGATCATAGTAACCTACTTGACATTTTTGCATTTCTATGCGATAGTTGTTTTTTGGTTTGTGGGCCAGCGGGGCGCGGACTCCACTTCGAGCCTGCCATAAAGAACGACTGGCTTACCCCTGAGCCCTGCGGGACTCTTGTAGCTCTTTGAAAATCGAATCCGATTCCGCGCTTCAGAGCGTCGCCGTTTGCCTAAGTCCTTTAGATCTCATACTTACGAAAACTGCCTCCACTAAGTCCTTTATTCCCCATACTTACGCAAAACAGGGGGAGGGGGTACCCCGGGTCGCCCGAGCGAATCAAACGAGTCGAAGGATCTCTGCTCCCGGTGCGAACTCATCACGGCCACCAAAACGGCACAATGGGTAAACTCTTTGGAATCTGCAGTTACCCAAAAAGGGTAGGGGGAGGCGTAACTCAAAAGTAAACGGCAACGAACGGCCTGGTAGGCCACCAGCAGGTGATCAGGCTTAGCTAATCCTCTAGATCAAACTAAAGTTGCTGGTCTTCGTGAGTGGCGATGTGCGCCTCCCGCCCGTCCGACTGAGGCGCCCCCTGGCATCTGCTTCTTTCTTTTGCTCGTTTCGATTACTCTTGGTTTGCCACGGGTTTCAGGATAATTTTTGACACGGAGAGCGAATCCACAAACCCTGACTTAATACTTAATAATGACCAGCGCCTTGATCATTCTCGGAATCGGTTTTTTTCTCGGGATGCGGCATGCCACCGATCCCGACCACGTTGTCGCGGTATCTACCATCGTCAGCCGCGAAAAGTCGATTCCTCGCGCCGGATGGATTGGAGCTCTGTGGGGCTTCGGCCACACGATCACGATTTTGATTGTCGGCGCTGCCATCATACTTTTTGGCATCGTGATTCCCCCGCGGCTGGGGCTGGCCCTGGAGTTTTCAGTCGCGCTGATGCTGATCCTATTGGGCGTGCTGAACCTGACCGGCGCGCTCGGCTGGATCAGCCGGAAGCTATCGCCAACACATCCGGAAAAACAGCAAACACATTCTCACCTGCATTTTCATGGGACGCACATGCACGTCCATTCGCATTCGCATCAAAGCGACCCGAAACAAAATGCGATTCCAAACCACGCGACTCCGGACCACGCAATTCCGCATCACCTTCTTTCCGGCGACGCCGTTTCGTTCGGTGATACTTCGCCCCACATGCCTTCGCACCATTCAAGGGAAATCAACCCGCCTCACTGGCTGCGGCGTCCTTTCGTGAAGCTGGGATGGTTCCACGCGATGCGGCCGCTGCTGGTGGGAATCGTGCACGGCCTGGCGGGATCGGCGGCGGTCGCGCTACTGGTGCTTGGAACGATTCAAAACCCACGCTGGGCAATTTTCTATTTATTGTTATTCGGCCTCGGAACAATCGGGGGAATGATGCTGCTCACGCTGGCCTTCGCGGCGCCCTTCATGCTCGCCGGAAGGCGTTTCGCGTGGATGAGCCGCACCATAGTGGCTGGAACCGGAGCACTGAGCTTGATCTTTGGACTTTTCGTCGCCTACCAGATCGGATATGTAGGAGGGCTGTTTTCGGCGCATCCCGCGTGGACACCGCATTGAGCCGGATCGGACCGCGCTAAGCGCGATAAGTGTGATGTTGCGCGCAGCGTCAGGTCGCCGAGGCTGCTTCGACAGTCGGAAAAATCGGCAGCAATTTCACCAGGCCGGAAACCTGCATTACTGCGTTGCCTTGCTGCGTGAGGCCCGCCAGCGCAAACTTTTGCGACTTGCTCCTGCGGTGCACAAACAGCTGCACTAGCGCGCCAACTCCGGCTGAATCCAGAAAGCTGACGCCGCTCATGTCCAGGACCAGTTTCTCGGCGGAGAGTGGCCGGAGGTCCTGCAAAAAACCGCTGACGGTTTCCAAGCTCAGTTTACCCGTCAGCTGAGCGACTACGGTTCCATTCGAGGATGGGTGCTGCGCGATGTCCAGTTTGGCGGGTTGCATACGAAGAAAGAGTAGCGCGGAGGTCATGTCTGTTCCATGAATAAATTGTTACAAATCCAAAACACCGTCTCGACAACACGCCGCAAAGAAAAGCAGGACAAATGCAGGTCTCGTGGAGTTCCGTTTACCGGTCCCGCGGAGTTCCGTTCCATTTTGGAACAACTTTCGCTCGTCCACGTATATCAATAAGTAAACGTTAGTATTTGTTAAAAAACTGTCTTGACGCCCGCGCTTGTGGCTCCTATCTTAAGCAAGGAATCGGCACCCTCTCGGATTCTTAGAAACATCGCCGCCGTGTCGGCTGTGGGGAACAACTCATGGCAGGTTGCAAGCGCGTACTGTGTGCGCTTTCACGTTTTTATTTTTCTTTCGCGGTATTGGTCGCGGCGTCCTTCGAATTCACCCTTCCGGATTTGCACGCGCAGACTCCGACGCAACAGCGGGTGTACGCCTCAGCTTCGATCACTTCAAGCACGTCTGCCTTGCCTGTTTACACCAAGAACGACACCACCGGAGCGTTGACACTGGTCGGGAACGCGCCTTTTGCGGATCGCCTGGAGGGGGGATTGCTGGCAATCGATGGCTTGGGAAAATTTTTGTTTGTCCTGAACCCAGTCAGCAACAACATTTCGATGTATCAGATCGATTCTTCCACCGGCGCGCTGATTGAAGTACCAAATTCGCCGTTCGCGGCGGGGACGACTATAAATCCAAATCTTGCGCCCTCGCTTCCGGTTTCACTGGCGACGGAAAAGAGCGGTAATTTCCTCTACGTTGGTTACGCGAACGGAGACAGCGCCACCACGTCAGCGTTGGTACCGTTCGCCATTGACACTGCGAATCTTCGTTTGGTGTTGACACCGGAGCTCAGCCTGGATTTTCCAAATGGCGCGCCAATTCAGATGCTGACGGATTCGAAGGGGCTGAGACTTTATGTAGGTTTCGGGCCCGCGCCGTATCAGTCCACGCCCGGGGCGGGCACCACGGTGTATTCGATCGATTCTTCGAATGGAGTGCTCACGCCGTCAGGAAACGCAGGTGGCGGCTCAGATTGGGGTAGAGCAATTGCGATCGATCCACAAGGACGGTTTTTCTTCGATGCCTGGGGCCAAACGGAAGGATTTTTGGACAGCGGATTGATTTCGCCAGTGGACGGTACGAGCGGCGCGAATTTCACAGTTCGCCTCGGCGCCAACGTGTTTCCTTCGGTGTTGATAATAGAGAGCTCGGGTAAATTTCTTTATGTTCAGACACAACCAGGTCTATTGATTTATTCGATCGATCAAGCGAGCGGCGCTTTGACCTTATTAAGCGGACCATTGTCGTCGTTCGCATTTGGCAAGGGAACGGTAGCTGCTGATCCGATGGGACCGTATGTTTATTCGCTAGGAAGATCGGGGATAGATGTTTTTCAAATTGAGCCGGTGACCGGGAATTTGGCGGAAATTCCGAAAGCTCCATTTGGTACAGGTGTCGCAGGGGCGTTGGGAAGTTTGGGTCTGGCAATCTCAGGAACGCCGACACAAAACGCCACCGGGGCCGCGGCGCAATTATTTCCCAGTTCGACCGATTTTGGATCTGGTCCGCTTGCAAAGACGAGCGCCACCAAGATCGTTTCACTGGTGAATACGGGCGATCAGATTTTAGCGGTGAACGGAATATCGATCACGGGAACAAATGCGGGTGATTTTGCGCAGTCGAACACCTGCAGTGCGACTTTGGCGCCAAATGCGAATTGCTCGATCAGCGTGGGTTTTACACCGTCGCAGGCTGGTGTGGAGCAGGCGACCCTGGAAGTTGCAGACAATGCCGCGGGCAGTCCGCAGACAGCGGTAGTGGTTGGAACGGGCGTGGCTACAACGCCTAGCGTAACAATTTCTCCCGCGAATTTGGATTTTGGGACCGTACTGGAAGGCGCGACGGTCGCGGCCAAATCCGTCCAGGTGACGAACTCCGGGAGCAATACGTTGCATGTTTCCGGCGTCGCGATGAGCGGTTCGAATCCCGGGGATTTTTCGCAGACCAATACATGCATCGCAGCCGCAGTGGCCACGCAAGCAAGTTGCAGTATTACAGTGAACTTCAAACCTGTGGCCGAAGGGCAACGCTCGGCTTCACTTGTATTGACAGATGACGCCGCGAATTCGCCGCAGTCCATTCCAGTGACAGGGAGCCTGGTATCTCCGTTTCAGATCACCACGGCGCCTTCGGGTTCAACGAGTGCAAATGTACCCGCCGGGCAACCCGCGCAGTACGCGTTGCAGTTGGAGCCCGGGTCTGGCTACACCGGAACGGTCACCGTGACGTGCAGCGGAGCGCCGCCGGGAGCAGGGTGCAGCGCGAATCCGGCGACAATCACGGTTTCGAATGGAACCGCGATTCCTTTCGAAGTAACGGTCACGACGAGTAGCGATGCGTTTATGGCGCCGCCGGGGTTTATCAGTCCTCTGGGAATGACTTTTGGAAAGCGGATGTTGCGATTGCGGTCCGGTACGATGATGATTTTAATCAGCACGCTGCTTGCATTGATGCTGGCAGTCATCAACGGGCGAGAGCTAAATTATTTGAGAAATGGCACGATCCGATTTGCGGGCATCGCTACGATGGCGATGTTGCTGCTCGATCTCTCCGGTTGCGGGGGAGGAACGAGCTCGAAAATCCTGCCCAACCGGATTACGACTCCGCCGGGAACGAGCGCAATCATGGTGACTGCGACATCCGGAAGCCTGACGCCACAATCCATTCAATTGAGTCTAACGGTTCACTAGGCGGCTTGTATCCGCTCTCACGGCCCAGACGCAAGAGCCACGAGCTTAGTGCGCGTAAGTGATGCGGTAAATCACGCCGATGCCGTCATCGGAGACGAGGAGCGAGCCGTCGGACGCGGTGGCCACTCCGACAGGCCGACCGTAGACGTCAGTGCTTTTCGGATCGGGGACAAGTCCGGTCATGAATGGAACTGGATCGGCGGACGGTTTCCCATCCTTGAAAGCGACGAAAGCTACCTGGTAGCCAGAACGGGTGGAGCGATTCCACGAACCGTGTTCCGCGATAAATGCGCCGCCCTGATAGCTCGCTGGGAATTGTTTTCCGGTGTAAAAAGCGAATTGCAATGGAGCAACGTGCGCGCCGAGCAAAACATCGGGAATGAGAGCGCGTGCGACAAGTTCGGGCTTTTGCGGTTTCACGCGCGGATCGACATTGCCGCCGATATAGCTGTACGGCCAACCGTAGAAACCGCCGTCCTGGATGCTGGTGAAAAAATCCGGAGGGAGGTCGTCACCAAGTTCATCACGCTCGTTGACGGTGACCCAGGGGATGCCTGAGACGGGTTCGATTGCGAGACCTACAGGATTGCGCAGGCCGGTGGAAAATTGCCGCACATTTTTACCATCGAGATCGCAAATAGTAACGGCTGCGCGCATTGGCGGTTCGCCTGGGCTGGCGTTGCTTTCCGACCCGACAGCGATTAGAAGATGCTGGCCATCGCGAGTGAGGGCAATATTACGGGTATCATGCCCGCCGCCAGGCAGGGCGAGGAGCTTCTCCGCTTCTCCCAGGCGCTGAGAAGTTTTAGGATCGTATTTGAAGCGAACGAGGCTCGACATATTACCGATGTAAACGTAGTTGTCGTGGAACGCGATGCCAAATGGGCGAACTAGACCGGCGGCGAAAACCACTCGTTCCTGGGCTCCGCCGGTGTGTTTCGGGTCGCGCAGAATGACAACTTCGTTTGCTCCGGTTTCGGCCACGAAGATGTCACCATTCGGCGCGACGGTTAGCAAACGCGGATGCTTGAAATTCCTCGCGAATATGTTGACGTGAAAACCACTGGGAACGGTGGGCAGGAAACCTTCTGGCGCTTGCGCCCGGTCTGGGCTATTTCCCGCCGACTTGGTGGCGAAAGGTGCGGGCAAGTTAGGCTTTTTGCCATGGGTCACCGCAACGGTTTGCGCCGAGGCCGCAAACGGCAGAATGAGCACAGCCATAGCTGCTGCAAGTACCGACATTGCATTTCTTTGCGGGTGCATAAAATCCTCTTGGTGGATTTGCAAAACGAAAGCCGCGGACGACAAGAACCTTTACGCTGTAACCTTTGCGCCGTCCGCGGCCGCACTGCGAAAGACATGGGTTCCTCGGTTTTGACGCGGCTTAGCCATTTTTGGCTACAACTGGCAAAATTGGCTACCTGGACGGGGCGTGTAAGTTTAGTGCCCCTGGCGAGGTGAAGCCAGCGTGAAAGAAGCGGAAACCTATCGCAACTGGGCGCATCGAATAATCCAGTCAGAGGTTCGTTTCAGATGAAAGCTCCATTCGTAGGCCGCGTTTTTACGTTAGTGGTACTGCTCGGATGCGTTGTTTGGTGGGGAGTACGAGTCAGCTCCGGGCATCCGACCGAGCCGAGAGGATTGTTCCCACCGCCGGCAATTGACGAAGGGCTATCAGGCCAGCCAGGAAAAGAAACCGCGGTGTTCGCAGGAGGCTGCTTTTGGGGCGTGCAGGGAGTGTTCCAGCACGTGAAGGGCGTAAAGAGCGTCGCTTCGGGCTACTCTGGCGGAACAGTGGCAAATCCTTACTACGAGTTGGTGTCCAGTGGCAGCATCGGCCACGCAGAGTCAGTGCAAGTTACCTACGATCCTTCGAAGATTACTTACGGCAAACTGCTGATGATCTTCTTTTCGATCGCGCACGATCCGACGCAGAAGGATCGGCAAGGCCCAGATATTGGAACGCAGTACCGTTCAGCGATTTTCTATCAAAACGCGGAGCAGAAGAGGATAGCGGAAGCCTACATCGAGCAGATCAACGCGGCTAAGGTCTACGGCCGGGCAATCGCGACGGAGGTTGTTCCTTTTTCGGCCTTTTATCAGGCGGAAGATTATCATCAGGACTATCTGACCAAACATCCAGACGACAGGTATATCCAATTCAATGACCTGCCAAAGATCGATCGCCTGAAGAAAACCTATCCGGAACTGTATCACTAGGGTTGCCCTCTCTGTCCGGAGCAGTCATCTTATGGCGATCGCTAAAGTGTTAACCCGGCAAGCACGCGGAGAGCGATATTCATCCAGGGGAAAGCTTTCATTCTGTAGATTAGGAAAGTCACGCACCTAAGCGCCTAAGTCCGCAAAAGGAGCCTTCTCTTCATGAAATCCTTTCTCCTGAAATGTATGGAAATCGGGTTATTTATAGCCGGCGCAGTAATCGTCGGTGGTCCAGTTCAGGCCGCGAAGGCAGCGACAAATCCACCGCCAAAGCCTCTGGTAGTGGAAATCAAAAACGCTTCTGGACAAAACGTTGGAACCGCTACTTTGACTGACGCCGCGCCGGGAGTTCGAATCAAGCTGGACATCCGCTCACTGCCGCCGGGAGAACATTCCATTCACATCCATCAAGTACCGAAGTGCGAGCCGCCCGACTTCAAGTCAGCGGGGCCGCACTTTTCTGGAGCAAGCAGCCACGAACATGGATCGGGGACGCCGGCCGGAGACATCCCGAATTTCGCGCTAGTGGTGGGAGCAGACGGCAGCGCGCACGTAACGGTGGTTGCGCCGAACGTCACGCTGGGAAAGGATGAGCACTCGGTGTTTAGCAACGGCGGGACCGCCATCGTGATTCATGCCGTGAGCAACGAAACAAGCAGTGGGGCGCCGCCACGCATTGCTTGCGGGGTAATCAGCAAACCCGAATGAACTGAAGCTACGACACCGCAATATCAGCGAGTATCGGGGCGCTCCGTCACCGGTTTGCCAGAGCTGCCAGGAAGGGCTGTTTTCGCGCCGCCGGTAGACTCACTTCGCAGAAGTTGATCGAGTCCACCGTAGGCGTAAATCGTAGGGGCATGATTTTGCATAAGCCCGCCGGTATCCGCAGTCGGCCCATAGTTGCTGTGCAGGCTGCGTCCCAACATCCGGAGCATGGCCATTTGCTGTCCACGGTGATGGGAAGTGTGGGTAAGACGCCGGGTCACGATCCACGCACGAGACCTGGCGACTTCAAAGAACTTAGCGTCCGATTCCCACCAAGACGCATCTTTTGTCTTCAATTCGATGAGCCGCTTCCCGCTGTCTTCGGCGTAACGCTTCATGAATTCGATGCGCGACTCCGACGACGGCAACGGCGGCGCCGCGACGTCAATCGCCAGCATAGTGCGGAACCAGAGATCTTCGCTGACACACTGATGAATCATTTGCTCGCGCACACTGCGTCCGCGTGTGTCTTGGGCATTCGGACGAAAAGGAAGATCTTCTTCGTGGAACTCGCTCCAGACGCTGAGGACTTTGATGCGTTCCGTTTCGTATGTTTCGACTAAGAAATCGTAGATCATTTTAAGCTCCTGCTTGTTCCGTCCCAACAGCCTCGCCGCATTTGCATCACGGCTAGTTTGCAAAGCCATGCGGTCCGGTTTGTGGTAGGCTTCCCCCGTTTGCGCCGCGCAGCCAGGCTCCGATGTACTTTACAAACCCTTGTCATCGTACATCGCTCGGAGGATAAAACCATGAATTCCAAGCGCAGGGGAATGATCGCCGTAGTGGCGGTCGCCGTAGTTGGATTGACGTCGTGCCAGACCCCTTATCACGATCAGGCAGAGCGTTATGTATTTGTGGCTTCAAACATAAATCTGCCGTATTGGCAGGAAGCGCAGGCCGGGCTGATGGACGCGGCGCAACAGATGGGCGTGAAGGCCGAATTGGCGGGACCGGATAAATTCGATCCGCAAGAACAACTTAACACTTTTCAAAAAGTAGTCGCCAGCAAACCGGCAGGAATCCTGGTTTCGGTAACGCGCCCGGAACTGCTCGCGGATGCAATCAACAGCGCGATAGCGCAGGGGATTCCGGTGATCGCCGTGGACGCGGATGCGCCAACTTCGAAGCGAGTGATGTTCGTGGGAACGGACAACTATCGTGCAGGCAGCGAAAGCGCCAAGCGGATGAGCGATATTCTGAAAGGTCAGGGACAAATTGTGATTATTACGCTGCCCGGTCAATTCAACCTGGACGAGCGCACGCGTGGAGTCAACGACACCTTGAAAAAATATCCAGGAATCAAGATTGTCCAAACCATGGACGACAAGGGCGACCCAAGGATTGCGAACGACGGCATGTCTGCCCTGCTGAAGGCGAAAACGAAGATTGACGGCATTATCTGCCTGGAGGCGTCCGGAGGATCGGGTGCAGCGGAGGCGTTGCACCGGCTAGACGCCAAGATTCCGATCATCGGTTTTGATAAAGACCCAGAAACGCTGGATTGGATTGACCGTGACGGCATAACCGCGACGGTGACGCAAAAGCCATACGTGATGGCGTACTATGCGATCAAGTTTGCCGACGACCTGCACCACAATGCCGTTCACGAGTTCAAGGACTGGCGGACCGCGCCCACCCCCCCAATGCCTACCTTCGTGGACACTGGAACGGCGATTATCGATAAGAGCAATGTGAAGACGTTCCGGGACAGCATGGCGGCGCACCCAAAACCACTTTAAGCGGGGCGGCGGCGGTAAGTTTGTGATTATAAAAGGAAGAGAGGGAGGAGCTTCACGGTAGAGCTCCTCCCTCGTCGTTCGGGGTTCGTCGGAGGAAACTACTTTTGCGGCAGCTCGAAGGAAAGGTGGCTCCGAACCGCCAGCGTGGATTTCAATATGCACGGCATCCAAACGAGAAGCCATACCTTGAACGCCTTATGACTCCCGGAAAGTTTGTGTAATTCTCGATCTGCGTGAATTTCCAGTCATGTTGGCCAGAAGGTCGCGAAGGCTGTTGACTTCGGGCGTGGCCGGGAGTATCAAAGCCTTCTGCGCCTCGACGATTGCGCCAATCTCGAGGGGCAAAAAACAGAAAAATTTCCGGAGGACCAATGACCGCTCAACCTATTCCGCAAGGATTGCACGCTGTGACACCGAGTCTGACATGCAGGAACGCCGCACAAGCCATCGATCATTACAAGAAGGCGTTTGGCGCGACCGAACGAAGCCGCTTTGCCAGCCCAGATGGAAAAGTTATGCATGCCGAACTTCAAATCGGCGACTCGGTAGTTTTTCTATCCGATGAATTCCCAGGAATGTCCGCCGCACCGGCGCCGGGTAGCCTGCCATCACAGTCAATCTACCTGTACGTGAAAGATGTTGACGCCACCCAAAAGCAGGCCGTGGGTGCCGGGTGCCAGGAGGGGATGCCAGTTGCAGATATGTTCTGGGGCGACCGGGTTGGCAAAGTGATTGACCCGTTCGGCCATCACTGGACCCTGGCTACGCACACCGAAGACGTGGAAGCCGGGGAGATGGAGCGACGAGGGAAGGAATGGATGGCCAAAATGGCCAGCATGTCGAAGTCAGCGGGTCAAAGCTAAGATCTTCTCAATACGAACCCAAATCCGCCGTTCGAGCCTAGTCGGCTACATCGTCGGCTGGCCCGGTTGGGTGTGTCTGGCTGCATTGGCAGGGACGTCGACCGGGCTCGCGGCGCGGAGCCTGCGGGCGTGCTAAGCTCGTTTTGCGGGCAAAGATTCAGCGGGAGTCCGCATCGCAATTAGTCAGAGCCGGTTATGGGGACCCTAAACTCCGTTCCAGTTGTCGCATTCCTGGCAGTAGTGTTTGCTCTTACGAGCCCAGCACGACTGCCCAGCAACGCCCAGGACAGCAAGAACTCGACGAGCGTTAGGACGGCCGGCGGCGGCGCGTCAGAGACCAGGAAAAAGCTTGTTCTTAAGGACGGCACTTACCAGATCGTCCGCGAGTATCAGCGGAACGGGGAGAGAGTGCGCTATTTCAGCGCGGAACGCGGGGATTGGGAGGAGATTCCCGCGGCGATGGTGGACTGGGAAGCGACGGCCAACTCGGAGACGGCCGCAGAGAAAGAACGGACTGCTCTGCTGAAAACGGTGCATCACGAAGAAATTGAGCGGACTGCGGACATGCCGATGGATGTTGACGCCAGCCTTCCCGTCGCGCCGGGGATTTTTCTGCCTCCTGGAGAAGGAATGTTCGTGGTGGAAGGCAAGTCGGTAACACTCCTGAACCAAGTGGGCGCGGATAGCCGGACTGACACGAAACAACGGCTGAAACAGGTTTTGTCGCCGATACCTATTATTCCCAGCAAAAAAAACATAGAAATTCCCGGAGCTAAATCGGTCAGACGGATCAATTCTGAACATCCCGAATTCTATCTGCGGGAGGCTCCGCCAGGCCCAGATGAAGTTTCTTCGATCAGGAGAAGCAGCCGGCCGGGAGAAACTGGACCGGATATCGAGTTGATCCGGCTGACCGTGAAGAGTGGAAAACGGCGAATCGAATCGATTCGAAGTCTGTTCGGGCAACAGATTGCGGAGGATCGGAATTCGATCGCCATTCAGAGATGGGACGTCGCGAAAGGGGTATATCGTTTTACGCTCAGTCAGGATCTGCCTGCCGGAGAGTATGCTTTTGCTGAGATTCTGCCGGATAACCTGAATTACTACGTTTGGGACTTTGGAGTCGATCGCAAAAGCAGCGGGCCGGAATCAGGAAAGCGCTGAGGCCTGCGGGACCAAGCCACGGACCCAAGCGCACCATGAGCGGTCCTGGATTGCAATGGCGCTATCGCGGCATCACTTTTCTGTATCCTGCTTGGCCAAGACAAAGGCTTCACGCATGATAGCGAGCACGTCTAGAATTCGAAATGGCTTTTGCAGAAATGCGGCGCCATCACCGCCATTGACGCCGGACGAAGCGACGTACTCGCCAGTCATGTAAATTAAGAGCGGCCGCCGCGTTCCCGCCGCGGAAAGAACGTGAGCCGCCGCCGCGCGGCCGTCGCTGAAAGCGCCGCCTGATTTCAAACGCAAGTCGCAAAGTAGTGCGTCGAACGGTTGGCGAGTGATGAGAGCGGCAGCCTCTTCCGCTGTGGAAGCGCATGACACTTTCAACCCGTGAGCACCGAGGCCTTCTTCGAGGAGTGATCGGATGCTCTCTTCGTCATCCAAGACCAGAACGCTGATTCCTTGCAAAGTTGTCGAAGCTGGACGCGGCGAGTTGGTGGAACTGCCGCTTGTCGCGCTCCTCACAGGAATGGTCTTGGCGCGCGGGTCCGGCGTTTCCACAGCGACCGGCAAATACACGCTAAAGGCCGAGCCGCCGCCGGGCAAGGATTCCGCCTGAATGGTGCCGCCATGCTCGCGCGCAATGGACAGGCAGATGCTCAATCCCAAACCAGTGCCGCCGCCCGGGCGCTTGGTTGTATAAAAAGGGTCGAAAAGCTTGGGCATAGCTTCCGGAGAAATGCCAACGCCATCGTCCTGGACGGTCACAACGACATTGCTGCTGGATTGGGTGAGGCGAATCTGAATCCGCCCGGACTCGCGCACTTCGCGAATCGCCTGTTCGGCATTCGAAATCAGGTTCAGGAATACCTGTATCAGCTGGTTGGCATCACCGACGACTGGCGGCAAATCGGTGCGCGGCGTGAAGTCGACTTCCACATGATTTCGGCGGAGCGAGTGCTCATGGAGTTGCAATGTCCGTTCCAGGATGGTGCTGAGGTCAATCGGTTTCTTTTGCGGTGAAGCGGGGCGGGAAAATTCCAAAAGATTTTGCACGATGCGCGCCGCGCGACGGGCTTGCCGATGGGTCAAGTCCAGTTGACGCTTCATCGAATCGTCCAAACCTTCGCGTTCGCGGACAAGTTCCGTTACACCCAAAATAGCGGTTAGGGGGTTATTCAATTCGTGCGCGACACCAGCCAGCATTTGCCCGATGGCCGCAAGTTTTTCGGCTTGGATCAGCTGCTCTTCCAGCCGCTTCAAATCGGTGACGTCTCTGCCGGAAAGAACCACGCCCTCAATTTTTGCCCGTTCGTCGAACAGCGGGCTGAAGTTGAAAAGGATTCTTCGCCATTCACCCATTTTGTGGCGGAGGCGAACCTCCAGAGATGCGAAACTCTGCTGGCCGCTGAGCATGTCGTTATACAGCGACATAAGCTTAGGTTCGTCTTCGGGATGGGTGCGCCCGCCGAGTTTCATTTCACCGACTTCTTCCTCGGAATAGCCGAGAATTTCGCTGCATCGCGGGCTGACGAAAGTGTAATTCCCTTGCACGTCCAGAACGAGAATGAGGTCGGGGAAGCTATCGACCAGTTTATGCGCGAATTCCTGTTGTTTGTGCAAGCGGCGCTCGATTTCGCGGCGTTCGGTAATATCCATCAGGGCGCCCTGATAGCGGACAACCTTCCCCGTGGGGTCGCGAACGGCGGCAGCGGTATTCAAGCAGATGATGAAGGTGCCATCCTTCCGCAATAGTCTGATTTCGCGGCCCGCCAAAACCGGTTGCAGTTTCACTTCCTGGACGACGATTTTTCGCAAGGCATCGTCGGGAAAAACCTCGCTCACTTTCTTGGCAAGCAATTCGGCCTTGGAATCGTAGCCGAGAATCCTGACCAGCGCGGGGTTGACATCGAGAATCTGGTCTTCCGGGGTGACGATGTAAATGCCTTCCTGCAGGGTTTCGAAAAGTTCCGTAAAGCGCGCTTCGTTGCGGCGAGACGCAGTGATGTCGCGCGCGAGAATGGTCATGCCGTGAACTTGATCCTCACGCATCATGGCGTGAATCACGCACTCGAAATAATGGACGGTATTCCGCATCTTCAGGCGAACTTGCGCCACGCCGCTCCAGTGCCGCTTTTCCATGAATCGCGGCATAGCGCGTTCAATCACATTAGGCCCATCGCCTCCGGCGTCCTGCAAGAATTCAGAGAGCGGACGGCCGATAATCTGTTGGAATGTCGCGCCAACCAGGTCGGCGAAACTGCGGTTGGCCGCTCGAATTTCGCCATCGAGGGTCACAGCGATCAGTACATCGTCGAACGAATCAATAAGATCACGATATCCCTGCTGCGAACGCTCAATGACGGAAAAAAGTTTATCAAGTTGTTGGTCGCTGGGCGGAGCAGCATCACGTTGCTCGATACCGCGAACCAAACCGCGCAATTCCGACATCTCCTTGTTGCGTTTCCAGACAAACAGCATGAAGAGGGCAACCAGGATAATAAGAGCCGGACCCGCGACCAGCAGGTACTCAAATCGGCGCGCAAACGAGCGGATAGTGTCCCAGGAAACAGCTACGTAGGCGATCGTCAGCAAACTGAGAAGAAAGTAAGTCAGCCGCCACAATTGACGTTGGCGGCGTTCAAACTCAGCAAGCCGGTCGCCGACGTGAGGTCGCGGAGTATCTGAAGATTCTCCGGATGGCGGTGGAATTGGCCGAGAAGGCTGAGGCATTGGCGACTTGTCCTGCGCGGGATACTCTCGCGCACCCACTCCTATTCTCCGGTGTCCGGCGGCCCTCAGCAACGCGGGGAATGTCAGCAAGTTGCTTACGAGTACCTGCCCGTAAGACCACTGGAGCGGTGGCAAGTTTCGCGACCCGCGCCAGCGTTTCTCAGTTGACCGCAAATTGGCGGACTGGGTGTGCCGCTGGTTCGGCCTTGGAAAAAGCGATAAACTCCAACGCCCACCGGCAAACCCAGTCGACCGAGACTCCGCAGCCATGGCCACACAAGCGGTTCCCGCACCTTACGTATCACCGTTGGAACAACCGGTAAATCCCTGGCTTATAGCGGTGGTGGTCTCGCTGGCTGCATTTATGGAGGTGCTGGATACAAGCATTGCGAATGTCGCGCTGCCGCACATTGCGGGGGATCTGGGCGCCAGCAGCGATGAGAGCACCTGGGTACTCACCTCCTACCTGGTTTCGAACGCGATCATTCTGCCGGTCAGCGGATGGTTTGTTGGCATCCTTGGGCGCAAGCGCTTCTTCATGCTCTGCATCACGATCTTCACTTTAAGTTCTCTACTGTGTGGAGTCGCCTGGAGCCTGGGGTTTCTCCTGCTTGCACGCATCGTACAGGGCGCTGGCGGAGGCGGGCTGCAACCGATGGCCCAAGCCATTCTGGCGGATACGTTCCCGCCGGAAAAACGTGGCCTTGCCTTTTCGCTCTACGGGGTCACGGCCATTGTCGCTCCCAGTATCGGGCCAACTCTGGGGGGATGGATCACGGATAATTATTCCTGGCGGTGGATTTTCTACATCAATCTTCCAGTTGGATTGATCGCGCTGTTTTTGGTCTATAAGCTGATCGAGGACCCGGCATACATCAGCCTTAATCTGGGGAAATCGCTGCGAATCGACTATATCGGATTCGGCTTGCTGGCCATCGGCGTCGGCGCGTTGCAAATTTTCCTGGATAAAGGTCAGGAAGACGACTGGTTCGGCTCAAACTTTATCACCACGCTCGCGGTCGTGGCATTTGTGTGCCTGGTATCGCTGGTGATTTATGAGTGGCGACACAACGAACCTATTGTGGACGTGCGGCTCTTTAAGAACATTAATTTCGCCTCTTCCAATATGGTGTTGTTCATGGTCGGGGCGATCTCCTTCGCTTCGACGGTGTTGATGCCGCAATTTTTGCAAAATCAACTTGGATACACGGCGCAGAAAGCGGGCCTTGTAATGTCTGCCGCCGCTGTCGTTCTGCTGATGGAGCTTCCACTAGTGGGTCAGCTTACGACGCGCATTCAAGCTCGCTATCTGATCGGCTTTGGATGGCTGGCGCTCACAGGCACCATGTTTCTCTCGACCAAAGTAATCGATCTCGAGCTGAGCTTCCCCGCCGCCACATGGCTGCGGATTTTGCAGTATATCCCGCTGGGATTCATCTTCATTCCGTCGTCCACAGCTGCTTATACCGGCATCGCCGCGGAAAAAAACAACGCGGTCGCGGGGCTGGTCAATTTCATGAGGAATATAGGCAGCAGCGTGGGCACATCGATCGTCACCACACTGCTTGCGCGCCGCGCGCAGCTCCACCAAGGCAGGCTTGTCGAGCGGGCTTCTCCGCTGAATCCCAACTTCCAGAATTCCATCAACGGCGTCGCGCAACAGCTGATGCATTCCGGGATGAACTTCGCCGACGCGCAAAGACACGCACTGGCGCGCTTCTATGCGGGTCTGCAGGCTCAGGCAACCACGCTTGCATATATCGATACCTATTTTGTGATCAGCGTTGCTGCGGGAATTATGTTTCTTTTGTCGTTCACGCTACGCGGCAACAATCCCCGTGCCGCACCGAAGGTGTCCGCCCACTAAGGCAAGATCGCAATCGAAGAGATTGCTAACCATTCAAAAAAGCAGGACGCAGCCGGAGCTGCGTCCCTCTCGTAAAGGTTCCGGTGGAATCAGAGTCCGCGGAAGCTTGATTTTCTTCTTAGCCTTCGGCTGCTGCGTCCGCTTCGGTATCGGGTTTGCCGTCCTCACTGAGAAAGTCCAGACCCGTACCATCGTCTGCCAGCAGATCCGCTGTTTCGGGCAACAGTTCTTCCACCGGCGCAGGCGGAGGCATTTCCGTCAGCAATTGCAGGCTGCGGTAATGCTCGAGACCTGTACCGGCTGGAATCAGGCGGCCCATGATGACGTTTTCCTTCAAACCACGCAGGTAATCGACCTTCCCGGCCACAGCGGCTTCGGTAAGCACGCGCGTGGTTTCCTGGAAGCTTGCGGCGGAGATGAAGGAGTCAGTCGAAAGCGATGCCTTGGTGATACCCAGGAGCAGCGGACGTCCAGTTGCGGGACGGCCACCTTCACCGATGACACGATCGTTTTCCTCGCGAAAGCGGAACTTGTCCACTTGCTCTTCGAGGAGGAACGTGGTGTCACCAACGTCTTCCACTTTAACCCAGCGCATCATCTGGCGAACAATGGTTTCGATGTGCTTATCGTTGATGTTCACGCCCTGCAGACGGTAAACCTCTTGAATTGCGTTTACCAGGTATGCTTGGGTGAACTTTTCGCCGAGCACAGCAAGCAAATCGTGAAGGTTCAGCGGGCCGTCGATCAAGGCCTCTCCGGCCTTGACGTGCTCGCCTTCCTGAACGTTGATGTGCACGCCGCGCGGCAGCGAATATTCCTTGGTGGTCTTGCCATCTTCGCTTTCGACGAAGACCTTGCGCAGGCCCTTGCTGACTTCGCCATAGCGGACAATGCCGTCGACTTCGCTGATGACAGCAGGATCCTTGGGCTTGCGGGTTTCGAAGAGTTCGACAACGCGTGGCAGACCGCCGGTGATGTCTTTGGTTTTGGTGGTTTCCCGCGGAATCTTTGCGAGAATGTCACCAGGCTGCACATCGTCGCCGTCCTTAACCATCAGGTGGGCGCGCGAAGGCATGAGATATTTTTTCTTGATTTTGCCAGCGTTGTCGCGAATCAAAATCGCCGGCTGATGCTTTTCATCGCCAGGCGGCAGAGTCACAACGTCCTGCGAGAGACCAGTGACTTCGTCCACTTGTTCTTCGATCGTCAGGCCGGGACGGAGATCGTCGAACTTCACCGACCCGCCTGTTTCCGTAAGGATGGAGAAGGTGAACGGATCCCATTCCGCCAGTGTCTGGCCGTGGGTTACGCTGTCGCCTTCGGCCACGCGCAAACGCGCGCCGTAAACTACGTGATAGCGTTCTTTTTCACGGCCTTTGTCGTCGACGATGGCGATCAAGCCCGAACGGTTCATGGCGATGGAAGTTCCGCCGCGGCCCTCAACATACTTGAGGTCCACGAACTTCACGATTCCGGCGTTGCGAACTTCGAGAGTGGAGCGTTCGCTGACTCGGGTCGCGGTTCCACCGATGTGGAATGTACGCATCGTCAACTGGGTACCGGGTTCGCCGATGGACTGCGCGGCGATGACGCCGACGGCTTCGCCCAATTCGACCATGCGGCCGGATGCGAGGTTGCGACCGTAGCACAGCGCGCAAACGCCGCGCCGGGATTCGCAGGTAAGCACGGAACGGATTCGAACGCGCTCGATGCCGGCGGCCTGCACTGCGTTGGCGAGCTCCTCGGTGATTTCCTGAGCGACTTCAACAATCACGTGGCCTTCGAAGTCCTTGATCTTGTCGAGCGAAACGCGGCCCACGATGCGGTCGCGCAACGGTTCGACTTCGACACCGGCTTCGATAATCGGTTCCACGTAAATGCCTTCATTCGTGCCGCAATCGAGTTCGTTGATGATCACGTCTTGCGCCACGTCCACCAGGCGGCGGGTTAGGTAGCCCGAATCCGCAGTCTTGAGCGCGGTATCGGCCAGACCTTTACGGGCGCCGTGTGTCGAGATGAAGTACTGCAGCACGGTGAGGCCTTCGCGGAAGTTCGAAGTGATCGGCGTTTCCATGACTTCACCGGAAGGCTTGGCCATCAGGCCGCGCATACCGGAAAGCTGCCGAATCTGCTGTTTCGAACCGCGAGCGCCGGAGTCCGCCATAACGTAGACCGGGTTGATGACGCCCTCTTTATCGTGATTCTCGAGGGCCTTGAACATTTCGTCCGCGACTCGCTCGGTGACATCGCCCCAGAGCGAAACGATTTTGTTATAGCGTTCGCCATGAGTGATTGCGCCGTCGAGGTATTGCTGCTGGACTTTGACGACTTCGCGTTCCGCGGAATCCACCAGCTTTACCTTGTCGCCCGGAATGAGCATGTCGTCAATGCCGATGGAAATGCCGGACTTGGTTGCATAGGTAAAGCCCAGCTCTTTCAACCGGTCAAGCAACAGCACTGTGCCTTCGAGTCCATAGTTCAGGTATGCGAAGTACACCAGTTGCTGCACGCCCTTTTTCTTGAGCAAGCCGTTGATGAACGGCATTTGCGGCGGCAGATGCGAATTGAAGATCACGCGGCCGACAGTAGTCTGGATGAATTGACGTTCCATCTTCACCGCTTCGGTGTGGGTTACATCCTGATTGTCGTAAGCGGTGCTGAGGTCGATCACTTCGCCCGTGTAGCGCAGGCGAATCGGAGTGAGCAGTTCGACTTCTCCGGCTTCGAGCGCGAGCACCACCTCGTCGGAGCCGCCGAATACGCGGCCTTCGCCCTTGGCGCCAGGCTTGGACTTGGTCATGTAATAGATGCCAAGCACCATATCCTGCGACGGAACAGCAAGCGGTAGACCGTGCGCCGGAGACAAAATGTTGCGCGAGCTGAGCATCAGAACGGACGCTTCGACTTGCGATTCCGGTGAAAGAGGAATATGGACGGCCATCTGGTCGCCGTCAAAGTCGGCATTGAACGCCGTGCAAACCAACGGGTGAATACGGATGGCTTTGCCTTCGACCAACACCGGTTCGAACGCCTGAATACCCAGCCGGTGCAGGGTCGGAGCGCGGTTCAGCATCACGGGATGTTCGCGGATGACATCCTCAAGGATGTCCCAGACAACCGGTTCCTGCTGCTCGACCATTTCCTTGGCTTGCTTGATGGTGGTGCAATGGCCTTGTGCTTCGAGCTTGTGATAGATGAACGGCTTGAAGAGTTCGAGCGCCATCTTCTTCGGCAAGCCGCACTGGTTGAGCTTGAGTTCCGGGCCAACGACGATCACCGAGCGACCGGAATAGTCGACGCGCTTGCCAAGGAGGTTCTGGCGGAAGCGGCCCTGCTTGCCTTTGAGCGTGTCACTCAAAGACTTCAGTGGGCGGTTGTTGGTTCCGCGGAGTACGCGGCCACGACGACCATTGTCAAACAGGGCGTCCACGGCTTCTTGTAGCATGCGCTTTTCGTTTCGCACGATAACGTCCGGTGCGCGCAGTTCCATCAGTTTCTTTAACCGGTTGTTGCGGTTGATGACGCGACGATAGAGATCGTTCAAGTCAGAAGTCGCGAAACGTCCGCCGTCCAGAGGCACAAGCGGACGCAATTCCGGCGGAAGCACGGGGATGACATCGAGAATCATCCATTCGGGCTTGTTACCGCTCTTGCGGAAGGCTTCCAGAACCTTCAAGCGTTTGGCGAACTTGATGCGCTTCTGCAGCGACGGATCAGCTTTCATCTTGTCGCGCAGTTCGTCGGCCAGCTTTTCAACTTCGACGCGCTTCAAGAGTTCCTTAATCGCCTCAGCGCCCATGCGTGCGGTGAATTGACCGGGATATTCCTGAACCAGCTTGCGATATTCCTCTTCCTGAAGAACTTGCCGTTCTTTTAGGATGGCGACTTCGCCTGTGTCCACCACGACGAACGCTTCGAAGTAGAGAATGCGTTCGAGGTCGCGCATGGAAATATCCAGCAAATAACCGATACGGCTAGGCAAGCCCTTGAAGAACCAAACGTGCGAACAGGGCGATGCCAGCTCAATGTGGCCCAGACGTTCACGGCGAACTTTAGACAAGGTGACTTCCACGCCGCACTTGTCGCAAATGACGCCGCGGTGCTTCATGCGCTTGTATTTGCCGCACAAACATTCCCAGTCCGTAACCGGACCGAAGATTTTTGCGCAAAATAATCCGTCACGTTCGGGCTTGAACGTACGGTAGTTGATAGTCTCCGGCTTGGTGACTTCGCCGTGCGACCAGGAGCGGATTTTTTCCGGGCTGGCCAAGCTGATTCGAATGGAATCAAAATCAGCGATCAAACTTGCGCGATCATAGGGGCTGCTGCGATACAAGGTTTTTTCCTCCCTCCTCGGTTTTCACCGAGGACGCGATTCGGTGTTTTGCGCCGAACCGGCCAAGAAAACAAACAAAGAATCTCGGAATCCGCAATGCCGCCAAACTAGGGCGGGACAAGCCCGCCCCCCGCAGGAACGCTAGTCAGCTGCTTTTTCCGCCGGCTTTTGCCGCTTCATCAATTCAACATCGAGGCAGAGCGACTGCAGCTCGCGAACGAGCACGTTGAACGATTCCGGCACGCCTGGCTCGATACCCGGCTCACCTTTGACGATGGCCTCGTAAATCTTCGCGCGGCCGTAAACGTCATCGGACTTTGCCGTAAGCAGTTCTTGCAGAATGTGCGCCGCGCCGTAAGCTTCAAGCGCCCACACTTCCATTTCGCCGAAACGCTGTCCGCCAAACTGTGCCTTACCGCCCAGCGGCTGCTGAGTAATGAGCGAGTACGGACCGATGGAGCGAGCGTGAATTTTGTCGTCCACCAAGTGCGACAGCTTGAGCATGTAGATGTACCCGACGGTTACGGGCTGGTCGAACATGTCTCCGGTCATGCCGTCAAAAAGGTTGATTTTTCCGGCGTGCGGCAAGCCCGCGACTTCGAGTAGGTGGCGAATTTCCGGTTCGCGTGCGCCGTCGAATACCGGTGTGGCGAACGGGATGCCATCGCGGAAGCCCTCAGCCATTTCGAGCATTTCGTCATCATCGAGCTTAGACATTGATTTCCAGATGACCGTCTCGGTGAAGACTTCGCGGAACCAGCGGCGAACCGCCTCGGCGCGAACTTCTTTGCTGAGCAAGCGCTTCAAGCTGTTGCCGAGTTCCTTACCCGCCCAGCCGAGGTGCGTTTCGAGAATCTGTCCAACGTTCATACGGGAAGGAACGCCCAACGGATTCAGAACGATTTCGACTGGAGTGCCATCCGGCATGTACGGCATGTCTTCATCCGGCACGATGCGGGCGATGACGCCCTTGTTGCCGTGGCGCCCGGCCATTTTGTCGCCGATGGACAGCTTGCGCTTCATGGCGATATAGACCTTCACCAGCTTGATCACGCCCGGCGGCAATTCATCGCCCTTTTTCAACTTTTCCTTGCGCTCCTCGGTAATCTTGCGGAGCACATCGATCTGCCGCGAAGTCATTTCTTCGACTTCTTCGATTTTTTCGATCAACAGAGGATCTTTTTCGTTGAGCTTCAGCCGTTTCAGATTGCGCGTGGAGATTTTTTCGATTAGCTCGCGCGTCAGTTCGGTGCCCTTGATGAGCAGGCGCTTGTTGGTCTTTTCGTCGTGCAGGTCGGCTTGCAGGATTTTTCCGCCCAGCAGATCGGAAAGGCGCTTCAGGCGCTCATCCGTGAGGATGCGGATCTCATCGGCCAGGTTCTTTTCCAGTTTGAAGACCTGGGAAGCTTCGATGGCTTTGTGGCGTTCGTCCTTTTCTCCGCCCTTGCGGGTGAAGATTTTGACGTCCACGATGGTGCCTTCAATGCCGGGTGGGCAGTAGAGAGAAGCGTCACGCACGTCGCCGGCCTTTTCGCCGAAGATCGCACGGAGCAACTTTTCTTCCGGAGTCAGGGTGGTTTCGCCCTTGGGCGTAACCTTGCCAACCAGAATGTCGCCCGGTTTGACGACGGCGCCGATTCGAATCACACCGCTTTCATCCAGGTTGCGAAGAAACGATTCGCTGATGTTGGGGATGTCGCGCGTCACTTCTTCAGGACCGAGCTTGGTGTCGCGCGCTTCGATTTCGTATTCCTCAATGTGGATCGAGGTGTAGTAATCGTCCTTGACCAGCTTTTCGCTGACCAGAATGGCGTCTTCAAAGTTGTAGCCGCGCCAGGGCACGAACGCCACGAGCACGTTCCGGCCAAGAGCCAGTTCGCCGCGATCGGTGCACGGACCATCGGCGAGAACTTGCTGTTTCTTGACGCGGTCGCCCACGCGAACGAGCGGCTTTTGGTTGATGCAGGTGTTTTGATTCGAGCGCTTGAACTTAGTCAGCGTGTAAATGTCCGCGCCAACCTCGCGGCTCAGCACGCCGGAGTGATCCGACTCAACGCGAACGATGATGCGCTCGGAGTCGACCTGGTCCACGATGCCGTCGCGCTTGCAGAGCACGACTGCGCCGGAGTCACGCGCGGTAACGCGCTCCATGCCGGTACCAACGAGCGGAGCCTCCCCGCGAATCAGCGGCACACCCTGGCGCTGCATGTTAGAACCCATCAGCGCGCGGTTGGCGTCGTCATTTTCAAGGAATGGAATCAAGCTGGCGGCGACGCTGACCAACTGCTTCGGCGACACGTCCACATAATCCACTTCCTCGCGGCTTTTCAAAACGAAGTTGCCGGCTTGACGGCAGTTCACGAGCTCGGTGGTAATCTTCAGCCGATCGTCGAGTGAAACGTTAGCCTGTGCGACGACGTACTTGTCCTCTTCCCAGGCGGAAAGATAGAAGCAGTACGGCTCGTACACGACTTTGCGACGCTTTAGCTCGTCGTTGAGTTCTTCGACGCGATCCTTTTCGATGATTTCGCCAGCTTTGAATTCGCTATCGCCCGCGTTCACTACCTGCACGTAGTCGATGATTCGCCCGGCTTTTACCTTGCGGTAAGGCGATTCGATAAAGCCGTAATCATTGATGCGCGCAAAGCAACTGAGGGAACTAATCAAGCCGATGTTCGGACCTTCCGGCGTTTCAATCGGGCAGATGCGGCCGTAGTGTGTCGGATGGACGTCGCGCACTTCGAATCCGGCACGTTCACGGGAAAGGCCGCCAGGGCCAAGAGCCGAAAGACGCCGCTTGTGCGTGATTTCGCTCAAGGGATTGGTTTGATCCATGAACTGGCTCAACTGCGAACTGCCGAAGAACTCGCGAATCGCGGCCATGACCGGCTTGGCGTTTACAAGGTCGTGAGGCATGGCGGTCGACATTTCCTGGTACACACTCATCTTTTCTTTGATGGCGCGTTCCATGCGGACCAGACCGATACGGAACTGGTTTTCGAGCAGTTCGCCAACCGCGCGAACGCGGCGATTGCCGAGGTGGTCGATGTCATCCACCACGCCGATGTTTTTGCGCAGTTTCAGCAAATATTTGATTGCCGCGACAAAGTCCGGCGAATCGAGTGTGCGGTTGTCGAGCGGCGTGTCAAGACCGAGCTTGATGTTGAACTTCAAACGGCCGACGCGGCTGAAATCGTATTTGCGGGGGTCGAAAAACATTCCGCGGAAAAGATTGGTTGCCGTTTCAAGCGTCGGAGGATCGCCGGGACGAAGCTTACGGTAAATTTCAATGAGCGCTTCTTTCGAAGAACGGATCGCATCCTTATCGAGCGTGCGGGAAAGCACCACGCCGATGTCGTCGCGCTCCGGGAAGAACACGTCGACTTCCGCAATACCGCCTTCACCGAACGCCTGCCAGATTTCCGCAGTCAACGGCTTGTTTGATTCCAGCAAAACTTCGCCGGTCTGGCGATTGACCACATCGGCCACGGAATAGGCGCCTTCCAGGTCCTGCAACGCGGCGCGGACTTGCGTCACGCGGGCCTTAATCATTTCCTTGAAAAGGTTTTCGTTGATGCGCTTGTGGGCCCCGACAATCACTTCTTCCGATTTCGGATTCCTGATTTCGTGGGTCAGCTTGCGATCGACCAAGCCGGGCGAAACGTTCCAGTACAGGTCCTTGTCGCGCAGAGAAATCCGCTCCACCTGATAAAAGGTGCGCAGGATGTCTTCATTGGACTTCATTCCCAAGGCGCGCAGAAAAATCGAACCCAGGAACTTCCGTTTGCGGTCGATGCGCACGTACAGAATATTTTTCGTGTCGTATTCGAACTCCACCCAGGAGCCGCGGTACGGAATAATCTTGCCGAGGAAATAGCTGCGATTATTCGCCGACTCGAAAAATACGCCCGGCGAACGGTGCAACTGGCTGACGATCACGCGTTCTGTGCCATTGATGATGAAGGTGCCGTTCTCGGTCATCAGCGGAATGTCGCCGTAGAAAACTTCCTGCTCCTTGATGTCGCGAATGGTTTTCGCGCCGGTGTCGGGATCCTTGTCGTAAATCGTCAAACGAATGGTGACCTTCAGCGGCGCGGAATAGGTCATGCCGCGCTCCTGACATTCATTCACGTCATATTTCAGCTGCATTGCCACCGGATCGCCGCACTTATTGCAAAAGGTCGGCGTGTTCTTGTTGAAGGTGCCGCACTTATGGCAAATGACGTCGCCGGTTTGATACGGATTGGTGACCACGCTGGCGCCGCAATTGCGGCAGGTGGCGCGCAAGTGATGCAATCCCTTCAAGTTTCCGCACTTACATTCCCAGTTGCCGATCGCGTAGTCCACGAACTCCAGCTGTGACATCTCGCGGAAATCCTTGATCGGAAACACGGATGTAAATACTGACTGAAGTCCGCCGTCATCGCGCTCGCTCGGCAGCAAATCCATCTGCAGAAAGCGCTGATATGACTTCATCTGAACTTCAATCAGGTTGGGAATCTGAATCGCGCTCTGAATTTTTGCGAAATCCAGACGCTGGCGTTCCCGTACGTGCTGATTGGTGTTAGGCATGCTTGGTATACCTCATAATCTTGAGCGGCTAAAAAGCAGCCGGCATTTTCTGGGCGAAGAAAGCTAATGCACAGAGAGACAAATAGCCGTCGTGCTGGGTGACTGGCCCGAAGTCACGCAACACACTGCTAAGCGGCACACGGCCACACGCTGTCCCTACGGGACATTTCAGGTTGTGGTAATACCCAGCCTCGACGTGCGTAAGAGAAGTCCTTTGGCGCTGCGCCTTCGCGGAACCATTGCCGTTCCCGCGATTACGCGCCGCACCGCAATCCAAATTTCAGCCCAACAGCCCCCTGCCGAACGCGGCTACAAACCGTTTGATGCATCGGCAGCCGCGAAACTACGAATGCAAAAGCGCCCCGGCCTTACTTAACTTCGACCTTTGCGCCCGCGTCCTCGAACTTCTTCTTGATCGCTGCCGCTTCGTCTTTGCTCACGCCATCTTTCACTGTCTTCGGCGCACCATCGACGAGATCCTTGGCTTCTTTCAGTCCGAGGCTGGTAACCTCGCGAACCGCCTTAATGACATTGATTTTGTTACCGCCCACTTCGGTGAGAACTACGGTAAATTCCGTCTTCTCTTCCGCAGGAGCCGCAGCAGCCGCGCCACCGCCGCCGCCCGCCACAACCGTGGCCGCCGCCGCCGATACGCCGAACGCTTCTTCCATCTTCTTGACCAGGTCTGACGCCTCGAGAAGCGTCAGCCCCTTGATTTCTTCCAGAATCGATTCCACTTTAGCCATGACTGCTTGTTCTCCTCTCAAAGAACGGTTTGAAGTTTTTCTAAGCCGTTTTTCTAAGCCGCTGCGGTTTTAGCCGCGCTGCTGAAAACCGTGATGCACAAAACTGGTTTTTCCCCCTGCCCAACTAAGCTTGTTCGCTCTTCTCGCTGAATTTATTCGCCTTGATGGCCTCGTTCACCGTCACCGCCAGATTGCGCGGCAGCACATTCAAGGCGCTGGCAATCCGCTGCGCCGGCGCATTCAATAAGAACATCACCTTGCTGATCAGCTCTTCCTTCGAAGGCAGATTCGCCAATTGTTGAATTTCGGAAATGCTGATTACACGGCCTTCGACCACGCCAGCCTTGAATTGGAACGCGGGAACTTCTTTGGCCACCTTCGTCAACGCCTTCGCCAGAGCCACCGGATCCATCTGGGTATAAGCGATGGAGTTGGTGCCGCTGAGATTTTTCAGCAAACTCGCCGCCGCCGTCCCTTCCCCCGCTCGTTCAGCCAGCGTATTTTTTACGACTTTATACTTGCCGCCGACCGCCTGCACCGCGCGGCGAAGCTTGGTGTCGTTCTCGACGCTGATGCCTTGAAAGGTCGAAAGAATCACGGTGGAAACTTTCGCCAGCTCAGTCTTCAATTTGTCCAGGTCCTGCTGCTTTTCACTGCGTTTTTTCATAGTTTTTTCCCTGGCGATGCCTTAAGCGGCGGCTGCCAAAGTCTCCGCTTCGGCCAGGTCGATGGAAATACCCGGGCCCATGGTTGAGGTCAATGTAATCTTCTTTACATATTTGCCTTTTGCGGCGGCCGGCTTGGCTTTGAGCACGGCGCCAATCAATGCGTGTGCATTCTCAGCCAGTTTTGCGGCGTCAAATTGAATCTTTCCGATTGGGCAATGCACGATCCCGGCTTTGTCCACGCGGAATTCCACTTTTCCGGCTTTCGTTTCGCGAATCGCTTTCGCAACATCCGCGGTTACGGTTCCGGTTTTCGGGTTAGGCATCAATCCGCGCGGGCCGAGCACTTTCCCCAGTTTTCCGGCGGACCTCATCATGTCCGGCGTGGCAATTACCGCATCGTAATCGGTCCAGCCTTCCATGATTTTCTGCACCATGTCGTCGCCGCCCACGAAATCCGCTCCAGCTTCCTGCGCTTCACGAACCTTGTCGCCACCGGCAAGCACCAGCACGCGAACCGCTTTGCCCAAACCGTGCGGCAGAACCACCGTTCCGCGAACCACCTGGTCGGAATGTTTCGGATCCACGCCCAAATTAAAAGCCAGTTCCACCGTCTCATTAAACTTGGTGTGATGCGTTTTCTTGATCAGCTCGCTTGCTTCCACGAGCTTATACGGACGCGCTTCCACCTTCTTGCGCGCGTTTTCGATGTGTTTGCCAGCCTTTTTCGTCATTCTGTCTGCCTCACGCGATCCCGCTTCGCCTGAAACCCTTAGGCTTCCACGACTTCCAGGCCCATGTTGCGAGCCGTACCTGAAACAGTACGAACCGCGGAGTCCAGATTGGTGGTGTTGAGATCGACAAGCTTTATTTTCGCGATTTCCTCGACTTGCTTTTTGGTTACTTTGCCGACTTTGTTGCGATTCGGCTCTGGCGAACCCTTGGCAATTCCCGCCGCTCGCAACAGCAATACCGAGGCTGGCGGCGTTTTGAGGATAAATGTGAAAGTGCGGTCCGTATAAATCGTGACCAACACCGGGAAAATCATGCCGTCGGGCTCTTTCTGCGTCTTAGCATTGAACTGCTTGCAGAAATCCATGATGTTGACGCCATGAGGGCCAAGCGCCGTTCCGACTGGCGGAGCCGGAGTGGCCTTGCCTGCAGCCAGCTGCAATTTAATCGTCGTTTGTATCTTTTTTGGCGGCATGTTCCTTTACCTTTACCCAGGGCCGCGCAGAGCGAAGCGAAGGGTTTATTTTCCTAATTCTCAACCGAGCTTTTCGACGCTGGCAAAGTCCAGTTCAACCGGCGTCGCACGCCCGAAAATCGTCACAGAAACTTTCAAACGGCTATGATCGTTGTCGATCTCTTCGACTGTGCCGTTGAAATTCGCGAACGGCCCGTCCACGATACGCACTTGCTCATTGCGCTCGTAAACCACTTTCGGTTTCGGACGATCCTGCGGCGTATGCACGCGGTTGATAATTGCGTCCACTTCCGCTTCCGAAAGCGGCGAAGGCGAGGTTGCCGAACCCACGAAGCCGGTCACCCTAGGCGTATTCCGCACAATGTGCCAGGTGTTTTCGTCCAGATCCATTTCCACCAACACGTAGCCCGGATAAGACATCCGTGAAGAAACTACTTTCTTGCCGCCGCGCACTTCCACCACGTCTTCCATCGGAATCAGCACGCGGCCAATCTTGTCCTGCAAACTGAAAGCGGCCACGCGGCTCTCCAGGCTCTCTTTGACCTTTTTCTCGAAGCCCGAGTAGGTATGGATGATGTACCACTGCATGCTCATGGATCGCTGGTCCTTTTTCTTTTACGCGCCAAATCTTTTCAGCAGATAACCGACTGCTCGCGCGGCACCTTGTTCGATGAAGTACAGGTAAATCGCAAAAAACGCCACGGTCGCCAGTACCACACCAGTCGTTGAGATCACGTCCTCGCGGCTCGGCCACGTAACTTTTTTCATTTCCACGCGCGTTTCCTGAATAAAGTCGCGCGTGTTTTGAACCGTATCGGTAACCTTGTGGGTCAGCTCAGAGCCTGCTCCGCTCGGAGTTTCTTCTTTGCTCATTTTGGCCGCCTGCATCGCCATACTTCCCTTTCTTACTCGCGCGAGAAACCTTTCAGCACTCCGTCCCGCGAAACTCTGGCAGGGGAGGAGGGATTCGAACCCCCATACCCGGTTTTGGAGACCGGAGTCCTAGCCGTTGGACGACTCCCCTAAAAGCAAACCGGTCCATCCTCCGCCGAACGCCAAGGAAATTACTTCACTTCCTTGTGCGCAGTCTGCTTGCGGCAGGTGTTGCAAAACTTTTTCGTCTCCAGCCGCTCGGAATGTTTCTTCTTATTTTTTGTCGTTGTATAGTTGCGGTTCTTACAGTCACCGCACTGCAACGTGATAATTTCCCGCATCGTTCAAGCCCTCTTCCGAAATTCGTTTCGCCACTTCAACTACTCAATAATCTCCGTAACCGCTCCAGCGCCGACGGTGTGGCCGCCTTCGCGAATCGCGAATCGCAAACCTTTCTCCAGCGCTACCGGCGTAATCAGCGTCACTTCGCAGCTCACGTTATCTCCCGGCATCACCATT
>DATDFA010000037.1:0-14441 GCA_036522855.1 Candidatus Acidiferrum sp.
GGTAAGTGAGTGCCCGACAATACGCGGAATCGTTTCGTCGGAAGTTGCCGCCTTGGCCGGAGCAGGCGCAGTTCCCTGCGCAAGAGCTGACACCGCACCCAACAGAAAACACAACAAAGAATGTACGAGAAAACGCATCGCGACCTCCGTCAACGATGCGAACCATCTCAACACCACCACCAGCTTGTCAAGCCGCGGATATGATGCACGGCTCAGCGCGATTCGGTCGGAAAGGAGACCAGAGCCAGCTCGAGGGGAATAGGAGTTGGCCGGCTCTTCTCAGAACTACTACAATGCGGGCACCCGCGAATTAGGTCGTTCATCTATTCTACGGAGGCGAGTCAACTGAAAACCAGATGGCATCTTTGCATCGCGACTATGCTTCTCCCGCTCATTCTCGGCGGTTCCATGAGCTGCCAAGACACTAGAGGTTCGGATTCTGTTAAGCCCGTATTTGAGTTGAAGATTTCGGACGTCCAGCCACTGCGTGAATCATCTAAAATTGGGCCTGCGAGCGCAACTGACCTGAAGTTTGTGGATAATGACCGCTTAGCACTAGGGATGTATTTTTCTTCTACCCCGGACCCCAATGCTGGTCAAGATTTTCGGGGGACCGTCCGCTCCAATGCCACGATTGTTGCGTTCGATACACAGTCGGGGAAAGTGGCAAGATTCAAGACGTGGACAGGACTTGCGGGAGAACCTGCTGTTGCTGACAAACTCGGAATATTACCAGTCGGCGGAGGCCACTTCATTGCTGGCGTACATGACAGCATTATTCGATTTTCTCGTGACTTCGAAGTCCAAGCGAAACGTTTACTGCGTCCGAAGGGCGCGGGGATAAACGACGGACTTCACGAGGACTATTGGAGCCTCCTTGCAGATGTAAACGGTCGGTCCGCGATGCTCATGAGGTGTACGCCTCGGGTAACAGAACAGGACTATTGGATTTCACCTTCGACGTTACTCGACGAACGGCACCTCGACGAGTTGCCTCGATATGTCCATTCGACAAGCATCCTTATTGACCGAATGCTGGTGTCGAACTGGAATTACCGTGATACGACCCCACATCCGATAATTGCCGAGGAATGGGGAGCGCAGCCTCGCCCACTCTGTTCCGAGTGCATGGGGGCGATATCCGCCAGTTTCGGTAAGAATCTAATCTTGCTCTCAACGCATCCGGGGGCTTCATATCTTGTGATAGACACAAACGGGAAAGTGATTGTGCGACAGAGCCATCCTGGAAATCGGACCTCACTAGCAAACGCCAGTGGTGGTGCCAGCTCAAACCGGGCCGCTATCGATTATTTTGACGGCGGTCCCAACGGTGGCACACTGCACTTTGCGGTCGTGGATACCGACGCCAAGAAAGAAATCTGGGAGTACGAGCGGACAATGGTTATAGACAAATCTCAGGTTGGTTCGTTCCAAGTAACCGCGTTCACTCCGCCTGTTATCGCACTCTCGCCTGATGGTCACAAGCTCGCAATTCTGGCGACTGGAGTTCTGGAGGTCTATTTCATCCCCTAGAAACATAGTGTGGATTAGCACGCAAACTGCAAACTGACCTCCTACCGAGCATAGGTTTATGTAGACATTCTGGAAATACTCGATAGAATGCGGGGCGGTGTACATGTGACCATCGTGTTCGGACCGGATGCGGATGCATGGCTTACAGCAGAAAGCTTTCCCCAGCGCGCGGCACCTGGGACTCTAATTTCCGTGATCAGCGCGATTCGAAACACAACTAAATCGATTTACTACCGTCTATTCGTTGTTGCTGGCGAGGCTTCCGCATGATTGTCGGCGTACCGCGCGAGAGCTATCCCGGCGAACGCCGCGTCGCCCTGGTACCCGCGGTCCTCCCCAATTTGGCCAAAGCCGGCGTGCAAGTCGTGCTCGAGCCTGGCGCAGGAGCCGCCGCCGGCTATCCCGACAAGGAATATTCGGACAAAGGCGCGAAGGTGCTAGCGACCCGTGACGAAGTCTTCCGTTCCGCTGAAATTATCGCCCAAGTGCTTTGTCACGGTTCGAACGACAAAACCGGCCAGGCCGATCTGCCGCTTTTTCGCGCCGGGCAAATTTTGGTCGGATTTCTTCGCCCACTCGGCTCACTGGAGACATTGACGGAAGTTGCCAAAACCGGAGTGACTTCCTTCGCTGTGGAGTTGATGCCGCGCACCACGCGTGCACAAAGTATGGACGCACTTTCGTCCATGGGAACGATTTGCGGCTACAAAGCCGTGGTGATGGCTGCCGATACCCTGCCGCGGATTTTTCCGATGTTGACCACCGCCGCGGGAACCATCACGCCCGGGCGCGTATTGATCATCGGCGCTGGAGTTGCCGGCTTGCAGGCCATTGCTACTGCCAGACGGCTCGGCGCTGTCGCCTCCGCTTACGACATGCGGCCCGCAGCGAAAGAGCAGGTGCAAAGTCTTGGCGGACGCTTTGTGGAATTGCCCATCGAGGCAAAAGATGCCCAGGATGCTCGCGGCTACGGGACCGCGCAAGGCGAAGAATTTTATCGCAAGCAGCGCGAACTTCTGGGGGATGCGGTTGCTTCGAACGATGTGGTGATCACCGCCGCCGTCGTCCCTGGAAAAAAATCTCCCGTCCTGGTGACAAGAGAAATGGTCACGCGCATGGCGCCCGGCTCTGTGATCGTCGACCTTGCGGCGGAACGTGGCGGAAATTGCGAACTGACCCGCGCGGGCGAAACGGTCGTCGAACACGGGGTGACCATCATCGGGCAACTCAATCTGGCCAGCGCAGTTCCCTATCACGCCAGCCAGATGTACGCGCGCAACCTCACTGCGTTTCTGCTAAATCTGGTGAAGGAAGGCAAAACGCAATACAACGAAGCGGACGAAATCCATCGCGAGACTCTGCTGACCCGCGATGGGGAAATTGTGAACCCGCGAGTTCGCGAATTTTTAGGATTGCCGGCGCGTTCGGCGGAACCGAAAGGAGCCTCAAGCTGATGAAACTCGATTTGCTTACGAGTTTGTACGTTTTTATGCTTGCGGCGTTCATCGGATTCGAAGTCATTCGTCGCGTCTCCCCGTTGCTGCACACGCCCTTGATGTCACTCACCAACGCGCTGGATGCGATTGCGGTCGTCGGCGCGATTATTCTTGCCGGCGAATTCCACGAACATCACGCAACGCTGGCCAAAGTGCTCGGCACCGTCGCCATCGTCGCTGCCACCAGTAACATTGTCGGCGGATTCCTGATCACCGATCGCATGCTCAAAATGTTCAAACCCAGTGGGTCGAAAAAAGCATGAAAGCTCTCCTGAGCAGCCAGGCGCTTCTCGAAGCTATTTATCTCGTCGCCGCCATGCTTTTTATTTTGTCTTTGAAATGGCTCAGTTCTCCCGCCAGTGCCCGCAGAGGTGTCCGCGCCGGCGAAATCGGAATGCTCCTGGCTGTGGTGGGAACCCTCTTGCACCACGGCATCGTTGATTACACCTGGATCGCCATTGCTTTGGTGCTGGGCACTGTAATCGGAATTCCCCTTGGATTTGTGCACATGACCGCCGTACCCCAGCGAACGGCGCTCAGTCACGCATTCGGCGCGCTGTGCGTCACGTTGGTCGGAACCGCCGAGTTTTATTTGCGCGCGCCCGCCGTCCCCAAATTCATGATGTCCGTTCTCTCTTTGGAAATCATCCTTGGTTCCTTGACGCTAACCGGGAGCCTGATGGCTGCGGGGAAATTGCAGGAAGTGTTGCCGCAGCGGCCCATCACCTATAAAGGGCAGAACCTCGTCAATCTTTCGCTGCTGGGAATTGCCGTTATCGTTGCCATCATGCTGGTTCTCGATCCTTCCCGCATGAATCTGTTCCCGTTGATCATCGTTATTCCGCTGATTTTTGGCGTGATGATGATCGTTCCCATCGGCGGAGCGGATATGCCCACGGTGATCTCGTTGCTGAATTCTTATGCGGGACTTTCTGCGGCCGCCATGGGGTTTGTTCTCGACAGCAAACTGCTGATCGTGGCTGGCGCCCTGGACGGAGCTTCGGGTTTCATCCTTTCCGTCAACATGTCCAAAGCCATGAATCGCTCTTTCACCAACGTCTTGTTTGGCGCCTTCGGTCAAGAGCAAACAGCCGTTGCCGGAAAAGAAGAAGCCAAACCGGTTCGAAGCGCGACCGCGGAAGAAGCGGCGGCCATTCTTGCCGCCGCGAACAAAGTCGTAATCGTTCCGGGATACGGAATGGCTGTCGCCCAAGCCCAGCACAAAGTGCGCGAACTTTACGATTCGCTCAGCAAACGAGGCGTAGACGTGAAGTTTGGAATCCATCCTGTCGCGGGACGCATGCCGGGCCACATGAACGTGCTGCTGGCCGAAGCGGATATTCCCTACGACAAATTGCTGGACATGGACGAGATCAATGGAGATTTTCCGCAGACCGACGTTGCCTTGATCATCGGAGCGAATGACGTGACAAATCCTGCGGCCCGCAGCGACGCCGGTAGCCCGATTTTTGGAATGCCAATTCTGGATTGTGACAAGGCGCGAACCGTGATGGTGATCAAACGCAGCATGGGCGCGGGATTCGCAGGCATCGAAAATCCACTGTACTATCTTGATAAAACGTTGATGCTGTTTGGCGATGCAAAAGGATTTGTCGGCAACATCGTGCGCGAACTTTCCGGCTCCGGACACGGCTAGCTCCAGCCTGGGAAGACGTCGCCGTAAACCCATCAAAACGCAACTAACTCCTTTACTTTTCAACAGCTTGGAAATATTCTAGGTCGCGTGAATCTTCTCCTTTCACGACAACTTTCATGACAAAATTCTATTGCAGGTTCGGACGCCGGATGATCTCAGCGCTGCTACTTTTTTGCATCATGGTCCCCGCAAGTGTGTTCGCGGAAGAAAACGGAACGGAGACCGAGAAAACGAAGGGCCTGGAACCAATCCTGAGCTACATCTCGAGGTCATGGGATACCCTTACGCGCTCGATGGAGGATTGCTCGACCGTCGTGGATCCAAAACTGGCCGAACATTCCGTGCTGTACCTGCCCGCGGACGTTCCTATTTCCGCGCAGGTCGAAGAGATGCAGCGGCGGTGCCACGTGCAGGTGAAATCGCTGCCGGAAAAAATCACCCACCCCGGGCAATTGGACACCTCCAAACTCGACCCTCCTGGTTTACTATACCTTAATAATAAATATGTAGTACCAGGAGGACGATTCAACGAAATGTATGGCTGGGACAGTTATTTCATCGTGCGTGGACTGGTGCAAGAAGGCCGCCTGGCGCTGGCCAAGGGAATGATCGAGAATTTTTTCTTCGAGATCGAACACTACGGCACGGTGTTGAATGCGAATCGCAGCTATTACCTCAGCCGCTCCCAGCCGCCATTTTTGACGTCCATGATTCTTTCCGTTTACAACGCGGAGAAAGCAAAAGGAAACGAGGACAGGAAATGGCTCGAGAGGGCGTACGGGTATGCCGCGAAGGATTGGGAGATGTGGGCGCGGGAGCCGCACCTGGCAGGGGACACCGGGCTGGCGCGCTACTACGATTTTGGCGATGTGCCGGCGCCCGAGAGTCTGAAGGACGAGACCGATCATTACCGGAAGGTGGCGTCGTATTTCCTGAATCATCCGGAACAGGACCACGGGTATCTGGTACGGAAAGCAGCGAGCGCGGCGGATCACGGGTCCGCTGGGACGGTGGGGAAAATCTATTCGGTGCAAATCTGCGATATGGCCGCTGCGACGGATCGAAACGGTTGCGACGAGGCGGAAGAAATCACGCTGAGCCGGGAGTTTTATCGCGCGGATCGCTCGATGCGGGAATCGGGATTCGATGTATCGTTTCGATTTGGTCCGCATGGCGCGGCGACGCAAGAGTTTGCTGCGGTGTGTTTGAACAGCTTGCTGTTCAAGTATGAAAATGACATGGCTGAGATCAGCGCGATTCTGGGGCATCCCGCTGAAGCCGAGAAGTGGAAGAAACGAGCGGAGCAGCGCGGCGCCAATATTGAGAAATATTTGTGGGACGCGCAGCGGGGATTTTTTTTCGACTACAATTTCGAAAAGAAAGAGCGCTCGACTTACGAATACATCACAACGTTTTATCCGCTGTGGGCCGGGGTGGCAACGAAGGAGCAGGCGGCGGCGGTGATGAAGAACGTGGGGAAACTGGAGCAGCCGGGCGGGCTGGTGATGAGTCCGTATGAAACGGAAGGGCAATGGGATTTTCCGTATGCGTGGGCTCCGACGCAATTGCTGGCGATTGAAGGGATGCGGAAGTACGGCTTCAACAGGGATGCGGATCGGATCAGCTACGACTTTTTGAGCATGGTGGCGGAAAATTTTCGTCACGATGGAACGATCCGGGAAAAATACAACGCGGTGACGCGATCGTCGGAAACCTCGGTGAAAGCCGGATACAACATTAATGTGGTGGGATTTGGCTGGACCAACGCAGTGTTCCTGGTGTTCCTGCACGACCTGCCACAGGCCAAGGCGGAAAAGCTGGCGGAAGAACAGGTGCATCCGGAAGCGGGATTTTAGTAAAGCGATCAGAGACCGGCAACCAGTGGGACATATTCACGTTCACGGCGAAACGCGTTAGTGCCCTCCCCCCTCCCCATGTTTTGCGTAAGTATGGGATCCAAAGGACTTAGCGAAGGCCGTTTTCGTAAGTATGGGATCTAAAGGACTTACGTACTGAAGTCTTGATGAGATGCGCGACGTATCGCCCTAGTTCGGCCCTGCTATTTACCTTAAAGCCAACCCTCCCCGTACCCTTTTTCTGTAACTGCAGATTCTAAAGGAGTTGCAAAGCGTGAAAGGAGATTCTTCGACTCGTTTCACTCGCTCAGGACCCGCGGATTGGATTCGATTTTCAAAGAGCTACAAGAGTCCCTTAGGGCTCAGGAAAGCCAGTCGTCTTTATGACCAGGCTCCGGGTAGATCCCGCAACCCGCAGAGCTAATCACAATTATCGCATGGATTGACAATAATGTCAATAAAAATAGGTAACGATGAAGGTACACGTTCGAACGGGACGCTCAGAGACGGACCGCACTTTCAAACAAACGAGGGGCGCGCCACCCAAACCTGCTCACGGGTTTAAGGGTGCTCCACCCGCCCGACAGATGAGGGATCGAGGCCTCTGACTTTCTCGACGTCCATCATCGCGAGAACACGCACCGAGATTTTGCATCTTGCTGATCGTGTGGTGCGGGAGCTGGGCAGCAACATTTGCCAGATTGTCGGCGGGAATCCGTCCTCGGCGATCCAAGCTGGTATGAGATTTTGCAGGAAGATGGAAGGGCTGGTTAAGGTCGCTGGTCTGATTTGATAACCACGTTCATGCTGACAAAGATGACTGCATTTCGACATCGTGTTGTGCGATTCGAGTGTCGTATGATTCCGGCGCGGAGCTAGCGGGCACGTCAACGTCAAAAGGAAAAATCATCGTTTTCTTCCGAGCCTGATCGTTAGCGCAACCAAGTTTACTCGGAGCTAGGAGCCGACGCCTTCATCCAATCAGCCCAACGCGCCGAATTTCCTATCTTGAAGGAACAGCGACAAAAAGCGAGCCCGACGAGAAGTAAAGGAGTCCTGGTTTTATATCCCGCGCGGCAGAGAACTTCTTAAAGAGGATGGAGCAATCAGATTCCGCTGGACCAGAACCGAAACTCATCACCACAACGTATTGGCGTGACTGCGAGATACAGAATGGCCTGCCCCATGCGTCCAGCCTTTCGGAAGGATCAATCGCGACAAGCTGGCTGCTCGTCTCAGGAATCGGGGATATTCTCCTGGCGGCTTCCCCGATTCGGTGCGCACGAACGTACGTCTCAGCAATTCCAGAATCAGGTAATTTCCCAGGAATATCGGATAAATTCACTGCGGTGTTTCTAATGAGAGGATCAGTTAGCTGTTCGCCCAAACCAGCGAAATCGACCTTGTTGAGTGCTCGCCTGAGCATGGCCCTCTCGACAAGGAACAGAAGCCCGACACTAAGAATGGCTATGCCTGCTATGAGGGTGATCGACTTGCGAGTTCGGTCTGCTATCATGAGCCACCAAAAATCATATTACAATTGACCCAGGAATTGAGGAGCTTCATTAATCTCCAGGTTGTGATACCGAGACCGACAGCAGACGGGTTTGCGTTGAGAGAATCCCTGAGCTGATCTGAGCCGGTCTTTGCTGAGCCGAACTGAAGGCCGCCAAAAGCCACAGCTCCTTTCACTTGGGTAAAAGTTTCTCCAGCAAAAGAAGCTGATGTAACAAAAGCTCCGACTCGGCCACCAAGTCGAATTGGTTGGCTAAAGTCTATTCGCACTGAATTCTCAGAGGTTAGTTCAATTGCGCCTCTGATTCCTCCGGGGATGAAGTAGCCATTTCCGGAGACATCTGTCCCCGAGATTAGCCGTCCATATCCCGTTAATTGTCCGTTAGGATCGAATCCGTAACTGGTAATCTCACCTGTTTGAGAATCTCTGGCCAGCTTTACTCCCCCTTTTCCTTTAATGTCCGCGCATGGGTCATTCGCTTTGGTCGCCGAGCGGGCGCCACCGCCGGACTGGCCGCCGCCGCAGTTACCTACGAACACCGTGAAGCCTGCGCCGTCGCTGAAGAACGGAAAACAGTCCGGGTTAGGTCCGAGCATAGCTTCGATGAAGATGGGTCCCCAGCCGCCTCCGCCACCACCTGAACCGCCGCCAATGAACCCGAGCGGGCCAATACCGCCGCTGCCACCACCATCTCCTGATGGGAACAGACCGCCCACACCGCCGCCTCCTCCGTCATCGTCCCCACCACCGGTACCGCCGCAGCCAAACAGCGTGAAATAACACGGTGGCCCGCAGCGTTGGGGAGTGCCTGGGTCTGCAAGAAAGCCGGAAGCGGAAGGACCGCCGGTCGAAGCCGATTCGGAGGACGAAGAGTCGTTTCTGTTTTCCACGATGGCGCAGGGGACGAGTCCAGAAGGGTCGGCCAACATGAGCGGCATGTTGCGGACGTAGGAATAACGATTGAGAGATTGCGGGTCAGTGATGCTGCCAGCGACAGAGTCGGGCGAAGAAAAACGGCCGAAGCGCGTAATGTCATAACGAGCCTGGGCGTAGTCGTTGCCGGATTCTGAGTCGCGATAGTACGTCGTGAACATGTACGGCGAACCGGCAGGGGAATACCAAGTTTCGCCGTAGGGATAGGTGCCGCGCTGATCGGCGATGGCTCCGGTGGTCGTGGTGCGGACGCGCGGAGAGAGATGGTCGTTGTGCCAGTAATTGGTGGTGCCGCTCTGGATGCTGGCGACGCGCTGGCCTCCGGCATAGATGTATTCGCCGGTTGGGGACGAGGGTACGACACCGTTGACGTACTCGGCGAGCACCTGCGTGCCAAGAAAAATGGTAACGGTGGTGGTGCTGCCGGAGACTTTCTTCACGCGCTGGCCGTTGCCGTCATAGGTGTAGACGCCGGAAGCGCTGCCGTTGCTAGAGCCAGTGGCGCGGTTTTCGCCATCGTAGACGATGGTATTGACGCCGTCGTTGGTCATGTTTCCGGCAGCGTCATAAGTATAGCCGGAAGTGTTGATACGGTTATTGGAAGCGTTAACGGAAACAGAATTGGTGGGGCAGGTCAGTATGATTCCGAGCGCGGAGCTAGGAGCCGGGGCCTCATCTAATCTGCCTAGTTCAAGTGGCTTCGGTCGCCTGAGTTCACTGAGCTCACGATAATCGTATCGTCGAGGTCAGCCTGTAATTCGGAGGGCGAGTAAGCCTTCCAACCCCTGAACTTCGCCTCATTCAAGGTTCCCACAACGCGGGGCGTCATAAAAATTAGTCCGGAAACAGGTTCGAGCTTAAAGAAGTCGCTCCCGTCCCACCTCGCTTGGTCGACCATTTTTGCGGAGTTTGTGATTTTCGATGCGTTATCAATCAGGCCGCAGCCAGGGCAAATGCCCAGGAGCTTGTACCCTGATTCAGCCGAGACAAGTCCTGCCGAACCTTTGACTACCAACTCCCAGAATGTCGGAGCCGATTTGGCAGAATTGGCGAATCTTGCCTCGGCCTTAACGGCTTCGAAGCCGGTCAATTTGGTGTGCTCCAAAACTTGCAAAACGCGTTCTTGGATAAGACACTCAAAAGGTGTCCAGACAAAGTCATAGGGCTCAATGTTGGGCAACAACACCGAAAGAGGCGAGACGCGGGAGCCTGCCCTTCGGTGCTCTGGATTGACCTGGCAACGAATTGATTCGTACTTTACCGAATCAGGCACCCATTTTGCTCGTCTACGTTGTGCATCGGGTGTTTCAGGCTCCCCTAGTATCAAGAAGTCGGTCATGCTGGCCCAAAACTCCTTACGATCATTTCATGGAGCTGTTCTAATATCCTTGCCTTTGTCCGATTTGAAGGGTTAGCGAGGAACCTTTCCCACTGTTTATTCCAGTTTCCGCCGAGGTTCAAGTTTGTGTGCAGGCCTTCTCCTGCCCTCAACCGGTGCTTAGATCTCCGAATTGTAATCGTGAATTTTTCAATGTCCAAGCCGGCATTTTCTGGCGTGGGCGCTGGAGCGGAAGATCGAGTTGGTGCATATTGAGCCGGGGCGGCCGGTGCAGAATGCGTTTGTGGAAAGCTTCCGCGGGAAGTTGCGGGACGAATGCTTGAACGCGAGTTGGTTCGGGAATCTGTTTGAAGGCACGGAGGAAGATCGCGGCGTGGAGAGAGGAGTACAACGACGAACGGCCACACAGCAGCCTGGGGTACCTAACGCCGCGGGAGTTCGCGCGTCGCATTGCGGCGCGCAGGGAGCGGTAGGCGACCGAAGCGCCGCAATGCGAAGAACGGAACGAGGCACAAGTCATGAGTTCAGGAGATTTAAGCGTCGTATGATTCCGTGCGCGAAGAATTGGGGCAGGTCACAGGCATGGCTTTTAAGGCGCTCCAGGGCGCTAGCGGTTAAGGACGCAAAGACACGCCCTCAGAACGCGTGGGAGCTTCGTCCTTACGTTCACTGTAGGTATCCAAGACTAACTGGACCCCAAACTCGCCAAGCGACTTGAGCAACGTCGGGGACAACGTCGGTCCGCCATCGAAGCTCGACGTAAAATGTCCGCACCAAAGGTATATCTCGTTCGACGCTGAATAAGTCAGAAGCCGGTCTCGAACGGGGCTAAAAGTACCGATGAGCAATGCGATCCCATCCTCCAACGACGACCAGTCATCGCGACCGACCGGAAGCACTTCATGCCCCCACATATTAGCGGTCCATCTGGACGCCGCGCCTGCAACCTTAGGCGCTCCCTTTCTCGCTACTCGCGTGGGCACAATGCCGAGCACGCGCGTTACCTCGTCAGGGTCGAGGGCTTCGCCGACGATCCGCAGCTCAACTGTGTATCGATGCATTGTCTTCTCCAACGTTCAAGATGCCTTCGGCAGCGGTATCGGCGGAGCTGGCTTTGGTACGGGCGGCGCGGGCGGACGAATCGGTATAGGCGGAGCTGGCGGACGCGCTGTCCCTCCTACGCCAGCACCACCCGCCATCCCTTCTCCAAGGAGACCAGCGGCTCCCGCTGTTCCAACCACAGCGAGAACCGCATCGCCGACTAAGATGTCCTCCCAGAAGTGTTGCATGTAACGGTTGGACTCTTCGTCCTTTTGGTATTCGAAATTTGTCTTTTGATTGCAGTCGGGCTCTTTTGGCCCCCCGCACTTGCCACCTTTGGGCTTACCACGCCGAGCCCACTCTTCGTAAGCTTCCTGGATTTGAGCCTTGTTTGCATCAGGATCGCCTGGTTGCTTCCAGCACCGGTGAAACCACTTTTGAAAGTCTGGGTCGTTGTATCCGTACCATTTGTCTCGACCTTTCGGGCTTAGTCCGTCCGGATCGCTGTCATCAATCGGATCATTCTGAGCGTAGGCATAGAAATTCTCACCGCCATCAAAACCGATCGGATCCTGGCTAAGGAATCTGCCTGTGACGGAGTCATAGTATCGGTTTCTAGAAAACTGCAGGTTGCTTTCAGAATCGAATTCGCGACTCGTGTATTGGAAAGGATTCACAATAGAGCCAGATGACGAAACGGTTTTCCCGAATGAATCGAAGGTGTAAGTTTGCGTGAGCGCGCCGGCAGCGTTGCTCAACGAAGTGACCGAACCCAAACCATCGGCGTTATAGAAGCTGGTGGCTCCGCCGCGCAGCATCGCCAACGGCTCGTCAATGTTTAGGCCTTGCGAATAGCGAGCAACGGCCGCGCCACTCGCATTGGTTTCCTCAACGAGATTGTCGCCGTCGTAGGCGAGCACAGATGTGCCGCTCGACGACGATTTGTAAATGCGCCAGCCGAAAGGATCGTATTTGGAGCTGTCATTTGCAGCCAGCTTTTGCACTCTTTGCTTTGACCTCGCCCAACCGCTTTTCGTTCTTCTCCCGTAAAGGGGCGAGGGGAAAATCCTTGCCTTCCAGCGTTAGATGGTCACCTTGCAATAGTACGACACGGTCTTCAAGAATTTTCGCCGCTCGGACATAGTAAGCGCAGCGTGATGCCGATACAAGGTCACCTGCTACTTCGAAGCTCCGAGCGTCCTCCAGCAGACGAAGACCCGCAAGGTCTCTGTCCCTGGAATTTAGCGAAAGTGACTTTTCAGTGTAAAAGATGGCTTTTGACACCCACTGTTCTTTTTGATCCGGATCTTTCCCCGCCCGGATCAAATATACATCGGCTATTTGCTGGTACACGAATTCGTCGCCTGGCTGATTTTGGATGGCGTGAAGCCCGATTTGAATAGCCTCATCGAAGTGGCCCTGCTTAGCCTTTTTCACCATCTCCGATCCGAAGTCATGCGGTTCGACCTGGGCCGCGGCACTGCGGCCGCTCCTAATGGTGAGCAGCGTAAACAGGACTGCAATTACCGCCAGGGATATTATTCCGCAAAATAAAATTTGATTTGCCTTGGTCACGGCTGGGGCCTCGCTTTAGGATTAAGTCTGCAGTCTATGTCGTTAGCCTCGTCGTAAGCGCCCAAACTGTAGTGCTGAGTGGTCGTGCGTTCAGTACCTACCGGCCCCGAGCCCTGATCTTGTGTAGATGAATCGAACGTGACATGGCTGCTAGCGCCGCGAAAGCGGCCCATCCCACAGAACGTCGTGTTCCAGCAATCCCAGTAAGCGACAGTTAGGGTATGCCCCCAAAGCTGACTGACATACGTGCGCTCCCAAACGCAAGTCACAACCGCCGCGGGAACGCTAAAAGGCGCATCTTCCAAGAGTTGCGTAGATGTTACGAAATGCCAGTCGGAATTTGGAATTCTCGTACTGGTGGTCCAGTGGGCTAAGGTTAGAGTGTACGAGAGGTGACAGTGCCCTGGGTCGGGGTTCGGCAGATTCGAGGGCTGATCGGTCATTCCCGACGAATCAATTCGATTAGGAGAATTATTACTTACATATCGGTAATGATTGGGTCGAATTGGCGAACGCACCGAATCTTCGCTGATGAAGCGCCCAGCGTTCGGATCGTAGTATCTGGCGCGATAGTAATATAGGCCGGTTTCGCTGTCCCACTCGCGCCCGGTGTACTGGAACGGGTTGGTGAGCGAGCCAGATGAAGCGATCTGCTTGCCGAACGAGTCAAACGCGTAAGTTTGCGCCAGCGAGCCTGTCGCGTTCGCGAGTGACGTAACTGAACCGAGTCCATCTGCGTTGTAGAAGCTGGTTACTGAGGAGCGCAGCATCGCCAGGGGTTCGTCGATGTTTAAGCCCTGCGAATATCGCGCAACGACTCCACCGCTGGCGTTCACTTCCTCAATCAGATTCTCGCCATCGTAGGCGAAGATACTCGTGCCCGCACTTGAGGCTTTCTTGATGCGGCGACCAAACGGATCGTACGCAAAGCTCACGGTCCCGCCGGTTCCTGGCAACGTGACCGAACTCAAACGATTTTCGAAGTCCCAGGCATACGTGGTGACGCCCGTCGAATCATTCTTCGTGATCGCGTTGCCGTTCAGATCGAAGCCATACGTGGCAGCCGAACTTGAAGTCAGCTCGTTCGATGAGTTGTAGCTGTAAGACGGCACTCCCGCCGAAGACAGCCGGTTGCCAACCGGATCGTACGTGTAGCTCTCTGCCGTTCCGCTGCTCGGCGTTGCCGAGAGCAGCTGGTAGATGTTGTTGTAGCCGTAGCTGGTGGCCACAGCAGTCCTCTGGTCGGTCTTGGCGGTTCTGTTGCCAGCATTGTCCACCGTGTACGTGGCCCCGTCGATAGTAACTGCGTCCCTAACAGATGAAAGCGATCCTACTTTAGAGACGCGCAAGATTCCTTCGAAAGACATTGGACTCTTTTCGCCCAGGGAACAGCGCCAACTGTTTCGTACTTTTCTCCGTTCCACTTAAACACTGTCGTCGTGCCGTTGACCAAAGTCCACTTTCCGTTTTCCATGACCGGAGCCGTAATGAGGAC
>DATDFA010000038.1:0-114108 GCA_036522855.1 Candidatus Acidiferrum sp.
GTGGCGGTGCTGGCGATCCTGGTGGGCGGGCTGATGTTTTTCCAGCGAATGGAAGGGACAGTAGCCGATCTGGTGTAGCAAGCTGCGTGGTGGCACCCCCCTCCCCCCATTTTGCGTAAGTATTCATTCTAAAGGGGTTGCAGGGACGGATTTCTGTAAGTATTGGTTCTAAAGGACTTACGCTAGACGCAAACGGGCATGTTTCGTAAGTATGGTCAATAAAGGACTTACAGAAGTACGAGGGAGGATCAAAAGAGAAATCTGCTGAAAACCAAGAGGTTAAGAAATCAGAATTTGGAGGAGTTGGAAGGGCTTCCGAAGGAGTACCGTAGGATGAGAGTGGCACGGCGGACTTTAACCTGATTCTCGCAAGCGATGTTAGCATATCAGTAACTAGAAGTCAAGAACAATGTGACGACTGACGAAGGATTCAGGGTGCAAGTTTGACGGATACCACAGTGCGGGGGAATAGCAGAGGGAAGGGGCCATGCAAACAATTCAGGAGACGAAGGTTAAGAAACAAAGTTGTCCAGAGTGCGGCAGCAAAGCGGTGCACCGATCGCAGATGCGGGGATTGGTGGAGCGTGGGGTATTGAAGCTGATTGGTGTGAGGGCCTACCGGTGCGAGAGCTGCGATCAGAGATACTACGAATTCAAACGGATTGAATTCGGCGCTGAAAAGTTGGGACGATGAAGCACGGGGTAAATCGGGACGATCGATGAGCGAACTCGCAATCAGAGGGCAGGGACTGAGCAAATTGTACCGGTTGGGTGGGCGCGAATGGGAAGGCGCGCTGCGGAATGTGCTGGGCGACGTGCTACGCGAGCCGTGGAAGCTCTTGAAGCGAGAGAAGAAAGAGACGTTCTGGGCGCTGAAGGACGTGGACCTGGAAGTGAAACGAGGGGAAGTACTCGGGTTGATCGGGAGAAACGGTTCGGGGAAGACGACGCTGCTGAAGCTGCTGAGCCGAATCACGAAGCCAACGAAGGGATGGGCGGAGATTTATGGCCGGGTAGGAAGTTTGCTGGAAGTGGGGACGGGATTCCATGGGGATTTATCGGGCCGGGACAATACGTATTTAAGCGGCGCGATTCTGGGAATGTCCAAACGCGAGATTAGCCGGAAGTTCGATGAGATCGTGGCGTTCGCGGAAATCGAAAAGTTCATCGATACGCAGGTGAAGCACTATTCGTCAGGGATGTACGTGCGGCTGGCATTCGCCGTGGCGGCGCATCTGGAGCCGGAGATTTTGCTGGTGGACGAAGTGCTGGCGGTGGGAGATATCGCGTTTCAGAAGAAATGCCTGGGAAAGATGGGGGATGTGGCGCGAGCGGGCCGCACGGTTGTGCTGGTCAGCCATCAAATGACCCAGATGCGACGGCTGTGCAATCGGGTCGTTTGGGTACACGCCGGTTCAGTCCGCCAAGACGGAGCGCCAGACGGAGTTGTCAACGCCTACGAAGCCGCGATGAGCAAGAATGGAGAGAGTCCAATAGGCGCCAGAGAAGGCGCTCACGCAAGAGGATATTTCACCGGCTGGGAAATCGTCAGTCCAGAAAATGGAACACCGCACTCGATTGATGCGATTGGTCCGGTCACCGTGCGATTTACGCTGAAACTGAATGAAGCCATCAAGCACGGTATACATGGGATCGTACTCTACAACTCAGATCGCGAATTATTGTGGGGCTGGGCCGCGTACGAACTGGATCTAGGTGCTGGAGTCCATGACCTTATCTATAACTTCCCGCTGCTTCCGCTAAAACCTGGTATTTACACTTGGAATGTGAGCTTCTTGGACCGCCAAGAGCTGATCGATAAAGGCGATTTGACTCCAGAATTCCATGTTCACGCTCCGTCCTTTCAACACCCACTGGATGAATGGACCGGTTTGCTGAACTTACCGTCGGAGTTCACGGTGCGCGCAAGATCCGTCGATCCAGTTCTCGGCTGTCCCCGTGAATAGCAGGAAGCGGAAATGAGCCTAGAGCGTTTGCTGGTGCCGATCTATGTTCCGCGCTGGTTGCATCGTGCGGCCATCGGGATTAAGAGGGCGTTCATTCCGCCAGCACGGAACGACGGCGGTTGCCAGGTAACGCAAGCATTCACCGAGCAATTCAGCCAGTTTAAAGAACAAAGCGCGCTGGATGGACGATTTGAACCGAAGCAAACGGATTGGTTTCCGTTTCTGAACGACAACACCGCCGAAACAGGGTTTGATCCGCACTACGTTCTGCATACCTCCTGGGCAGCGCGGACGCTGGCAAAAAGCAAGCCAAAGGCGCACGCGAGCTTTGGCGATTCCCTATATTTTGTGGGGATCGCATCCGCCTTTACGGCTATCACTTTTTGCGACATTAGAGAATCAAGATTGCCGTTCCGCGACATCGAAGAAGGCCGAGCGGACTTAACCAATCTGCCCCAGGCATGGACCGGGACATTGCAATCCATCTCTTGCATGCATGTTTTAGAGCATGTTGGGTTGGGGCGATATGGAGACAAGCTGGATGCGAGTGGCGACCGCAAAGCGGCAGCGGGATTGGCACGGGTATTGGCACCGGGCGGGCAGCTGCTGATCGTAGTGCCAATGGAAGAACCGCCACGGGTATGCTTTAACGCGCACCGCTTGTACTCGTATTCGCAGGTAATGGACTTGTTCCCGGGCCTTTCTCTTCTGGAGTTCACCTTGATAACCAACGAAGGGGAATTCTTTGAGAACGCCGATCCTTCTTTATTAAAAGGACGCAAGTATGCGTGTGGATGCTTCCGTTATACAAAATGACGTACCGAAAGATTGAGGAACTAACGGAGTACGGATGGCGGCCGAAAGCAATACGAAGGAGGTAGCGTCCAGTCAGGAACGACCGGGGTGGACGCATGTGTTGCCCTCATCGGTTCGATCGTTAGGCCGTCCGCTGCTACACAAATGGCGTTATTTTTACGGGGTTAGCAGGGAAAAACTGAGAGAGAAACTGGCCGCGCCGAGCGTGACGAGCTATCTGATGGGTGGCTGCGCGAATCAGATTTTCCAGTACGCGACGGGTCTGGCGCTGGCGCAACGGCTGGGTGTGGACCTCAAGCTCGACATCTCCTGGTACGAAACGGCAAAGCCGAACCAGCCGCGCATGTACTCACTGGGGCTATTCAAAGGCGTGGACGCGCAGGTGGTTCACACCTTGTGCGGCCAAATCATCCGCGAAGAGGGGTTTCCGTACAAACCGGAACTGTTTGAGAGAGCGCCGCGGAAGTGCTCGCTGGTCGGTTACTGGCAATGTGAGAAGTATTTTTTGGGACTGCGCGACGAACTGCGGGAACGGCTGCTGCCCCGCGAACTGCTGCCGGAGCGGTCGATCGCCACTGAGCGAGCGATTCTGGACGCCGGGCAAAGATCGGTGTTCGTTACGGTGCGACGCACCGATTATGTAGGAAATCCCTATCACGTAGTGCTGTCAATGGACTATTACCGTGAGGCCGCCGCACTGATCGCAGCCAAAGTGGCCGACCCAGTATTCTTTGTTTTCTCGGATGATCCGGAGTGGTGCGAAGCGAATTTCAAGCTGCCGTATGCCACGACGATTGCGGGGAACTTCGACCGAACCGTCGAGCATCACCTAGGACGCGAAGACGCCGAACTCTACCTGATGCGCCTGTGTGGCCACGCGATTATGGCCAATAGTTCGTATAGCTGGTGGGGCGCGTGGCTGGGCGCCGATCTGAGGGGAGGCATGGTGATTGCGCCAAAGAGCTGGGTCGGGCCGGCATTCAGAGACGACCCGCGAGATATCGTCCCAACGAGATGGATGAGACTGTAATGGCTAGCGAATATTACACGAAGAATTTCTACGAAGAGATCCGAAACGGATCGCTGAAATCCGCTGAAGCCGTTGTCCCATTGGTTTTGAAGTTGGTCCCCGTGCGAAGCGTTGTGGATGTGGGATGTGGTGACGGGACATGGCTTTCCGTTTTTCGAAAACACGGTGTGGAAGATATAACAGGAATCGATGGCGATTATGTTTCAGGGGAGCTGCTGCAAATCCCGCAGGAGCGCTTTCAAGCGGTGAACCTGGCCAAGCCGTTCGGGCTCGGACGGGTGTTCGACTTAGCTGTTTGCCTGGAAGTGGGAGAGCACCTTCCTCCAGATTGCGCATCGGACTTCGTCAAATCTCTGGTTCGTCTCGCACCGGCCGTTTTGTTTTCAGCAGCGATTCCGAAACAAGGCGGCAACCACCATATCAATGAACAATGGCCGGATTATTGGGCGAAGCTTTTCGAGGAGCATGGTCTTCTGCCGGTAGATTGCGTTCGCAAGCGCGTCTGGCAGAACGACACCGTCGAGTTCTGGTACGCGCAAAACACTCTGCTTTTCGTGCGGAACGACCTGCTCGAAATTAATGAGGCGCTAAAGACGGAGTACGACCGAACGAACTCCGATCAGCTTTGCCTGGTACACCCCCGGCAATTCCTCCACCTGCAGACCTTGTATCAGCAGACGCTCACGCGGGCAGAAAAGCTTATACCGCCACCCTTAGGACCAAAGGAGGCATCACGCCTGTTTCTGGGTTGCTTAAAGAACTCCATCCGCTGGAGGCTCGACCGAATCGTTAAGAGGCAAGCCGAAACGGTGGAACCAAATCGCGCAGACCAACCACCGGAGGCCAAATCATGAATCCTCCGATCGTTTCCGTGGTGATGAGCGTTTACAACGGGCAGGCTTTCTTGGCAGAAGCAGTCGAAAGCATTCTGGGCCAAACCTTTCGCGATTTTGAATTTATCATCATCGATGACGGATCGACGGATAGAACTTCGGAGATTCTTGCGACTTATGCGAATCGTGATGGGCGGTTGCGAGTCGTTCGCCAGAAAAACAAAGGCCGAACTGAGTCGCTCAACATCGGCATCGGGCTGGCGGAAGGGAAATATGTAGCCCGGATGGACGCGGACGATGTCTCATTACCTCATCGTCTCCAGGCGCAGGTAGATTTCATGGAACGACATCCCGAGGTTGGGCTCTTGAGCTCATCCTACGAGCGAATCAACAGGGCGGGCGGGTTACTGGATAGGGTTCCCGTCCCGCTTCGAGACGACGAGATCAGGTCAATGATGCTGCATAACAATGCCATGTGCCATCCCGCCGTGATGATGAGAAGGGAGGTCGCAATCGCTTGCGGGGGATACAGAAAGGTGTTTTCGGAAGCCGAGGACTACGACCTGTGGCTGAGGATGAGCGAACGAAGCCAGTTGGCCAATCTGGAAAAGCCTGTTCTGAAATATAGGGTTCATTCCAAGCAGGCTTCGATCGCGAATTCGCGGCACCAAATGCTGTGCGTACTGGCGGCGCGAACTGCCGCGGCACTCAGAAAGCAGGGTAGGCCAGATCCTTTTTCGGAGTCAGAAAAGATAACTCCAGAGCTTTTGCGCAACCTTGGCGCGACCAGAGCGGAGATCCAAGACTGTCTCCTAACGAGTAACAGGAGTTCGGTTACAGATTCTATACGACGTGTTTTACGCGTCCGGCTCTGGCATCCGGTACTGAACGTCACGCGACCCGTTCGAAATGCGTTGGGATTGCGGCAAAAGGCTGGCAAAGCCGCCGGCAAAGAAGGACTGAACGGGCACAAAGGTTCAGGGGATGAGAACAATCTTTATAAAGATTGGGCGGATAGAGAGTTCGCTGCACCCTCGCCGCATTTTGTAAAGCATAAGGTTTTATTGAGAAACGGGTTGCGCGACGCTACTTGGGTTGAGACTGGAACATTTTTGGGCGACACGACGAGCGTCTTGTCGAAAGTCGCCAAGGTGGTTTACAGCATTGAACCAGAGCCCACGCTATTTTCAAAAGCGGAGACGCGGTTCCGCGATACAGCCAACGTAAGAATAATCAGAGGCTTGAGCGAGGACGTTTTCCCAAAACTCCTTCCCGCGATAAGTGGCGATATTTGTTTCTGGCTGGATGGACACTATTCAGCTGGCATTACTTTCAAGGGACCGCAAGAAACCCCCATTAACGACGAACTTCTCGTCATCGGGGAGAATATTACTCGAATGAATAAAGTCGTTGTAATGATCGACGATATGCATTGTTTTAATCCGGGAGATCCGGAATTCTCGGCCTACCCACCAGTGGACGGTCTGGTCGATTGGGCGAGAAAGCACAATCTTAGCTGGCACATCGAGCACGACATATTTATCGCAAAAAATCACTAGAGGAAAAACAAGGACTCAGGTCACCACTGGACGCCGGGGTAGAGACTGGGAATGCGCATGCCGCGATAAGCGAACTGGCCGGTAGTGTGCATTTGCCAGACGATCTGTGGTGAAGACTCCTGAGTGATCTCGAAGATTGCGCCGTTTCGGCCTGGGACGGCGCTATTACTGGATTCGACGTATTCGATGTTGCCGTTCTTGAGAACTTCAGCATTGCCTCCGAAAAAAGAGTAGCTCTGCGCTGTGGGATGGATGACAAAGGTGGCGGTCTTAGCAGTTTCGTCGATGTTAAAGAGTGGAACAGTGCTAAAGCATGGGGGCTGGCCGGATACGCCGCAGGTGCCTCCCACGGTGCCAACGACGCCGCGATCATCACCGTTATCGAAGAGGACCAAGGAGAATTTGCCAGCGGTGTTTGTGGAAGCGAAGGAAGGGCCGTGCTGGGCGAAGAACCAGTCAGTATCGTTGGGGTCAGGCGAGCCATCAGCGTTCATCAGAGTGAAGTCACCCTGGAATCCGAGCCGCCAGAGGATATCCCCCGAGCCAGCACCATTGTTATAGTCAATTTTTATGAGCCAATTCTGGTGACGGCTGGAGACGATGAGGTTGCCGTCATCCTTGGAGTAGATGACGGCGTTACTGTGGGTCCAGTCCGGATACAAATAGGGACGGCGGGTGGTATCCAAATGATTGAATTCATTCCAAGCCCAGGCGGGCTGAGGAACGTGATTGGGATTATTGCCGCCGGCATTTTCCATGTCGCCAAGATCGATAACGACATCGCCAGTAGGCGTAGTTCCATCCGACAATGTTTTGGTCGTGTCGGCCAATGCGATTAGATGCCCGTTAGGTAAGATGGCAACATCGTGATGCATTCCGCCGATCGTGACATTGCATTCGGCGCAAGTCGAAGCAGCCAGGGCATTATTTAATTGAGCTGCGCTCATGGACCAAATCACGTTCGATCCCAGATCGACTTCCTGGAGCAGGGAGTCTGTGGCGATGCCATTCGCTCCTGGAGGCACCCAATTAATAAGAAAGTGGCCGTTTGACAGCAACTTAATGGGCTGAGGCGTGGACCCTGCGGGCACCGAGGCGTCGGGAGCGTGCGTCCAGATGATATTGCCGTTCAGGTCCGTTACAAGTGTCTGCAGTAGCGGAGAGGTAGTAAAGTCGATCAGATCTAGAACTTCCACGCCGCTTTGCGGAGTCATACCGGCGGTTGTGGCGGCGGTGATATTGGGCACGGTTCCCGCCGTGAGGGCACCGGTGGTGAAGGTGTTGTCGGCGTCCATGAACTGCGTGCCGTCAGCAAATTGAACGACTCCGCGCATGTGGTAGAGCGTGCTGGCCTTCATGCCGGCAACAAAGAGAGTGACGGTGCCGCCACCAGTGGGAGCGGGTTGGACCCAGGTGGTGAGTCCATAGCTGGTGTCCAGGCCGAACTGGACGTTAACCTTGCCGTCCGCCGGCAGAGAGATGGAAAAGAGGGCGACCTGGACATTTTTGGTGGCCGTGACCTGACCGGGCGGCACGACGTAGGCTTTGGCGGAGGCCGACCTGGTGGAGTCCGATTTGCTGACGGCCATGATCGTGGCCACGAGGCCCTGCGGGCCGGGAGGCGCAGTGTAATTGCCAGCGGCGTCGATGGTGCCTACCGTGGAGTTGCCTCCTGGAACGCCGTTGACGGACCAGGTCACTCCAGAGGTGTCACCGGTAACGGTAGCGACGAAAGAGGTGCTCTGTTCGGTTGCGATGGCCATGGCTTGCGGGGCAATCGTCACGGTTATTGGCGCATGCTTGGAGTCTTGGGAACCGCAACCGGCAGAGAGTGAGATGAGCAAGAAAGACAAACGAACCAATGTATTGTTTTTCAAGTCCGACCTTGAGAAACGGAGGATGGGGCTGGGCGGGGCCAATTATTTATCACAGACTGGGAAAAAAGTCACCACGATTTGCGGAGAATTTGATGGTGCGGGAAGCTAAACTTGGATGATAGAGAAGGCCTGGAGCGGGGAGCCGGAGCGATGACGGCAGGCGGTGTAAGCAATGGCTGACCGGAGGATCTTCCGGAGTGCGGGCCGGGCAGTTAAACATAGCTCCCTATTTATCAGTCGATGGGCGAGAGGGAAGGCAAATAGAGGGTACTGCACGATTTGCGATTGCGAAGTATGGTTCGTGGAAACCGGTTATTGGCTCAGGGACAAGTACCTGTGTTCAAAGTGCGGATCTATTCCGCGGCACCGGGCGCTTATAAAAGTGCTTAACGATCATTTCCCCGAGTGGCGGCAACAACGCGTATACGAATCCTCGCCAGGAGGCCAGTCATCGGACAAGATGCAAAGAGAGTGCGCCGGCTATGTAAGGAGTCAATTCTTTGCGGACACACCGAGAGGAGAATCCAACCGGGGACAGCGAAGTGAAGATCTAGAAGCCCTCACGTTTGCGGACAGGACGTTCGATATTGTGGTGACGCAAGACGTCTTCGAGCATGTGTTGCGGCCGGCGAATGCTTTCGCCGAGATTGCGCGAACTCTGAAGGAAGGCGGAGCCCACGTGTATACGGTACCGTATTATCGCGGGAAGAGGACGCTGATTCGGGCAGCGGCAGGGGCGGACGGAGCGGTGGTTCACCTGATGAAACCGGACTATCACTGCAACCCGATCGATCCGAGAGGTTCTCTGGTGGTGACAGAATGGGGCGATGAGTTGGGTGACTTTGTTTTCAGATCTTCGGGAATGACGACAACAATTTTTAACTTTTACGATCCTCGACTGGGATTAAAAGGGGAATTCCTCGATGTATTTGTGAGTCGCAAGATTTCGGCGAGCGATCTGGCAGCTGGGAACCACTTGCAATGACCGCGCGCTACAAAATTACGGTGGTGATGCCCTGCTTTAATCACGGCGAATTTTTGCCAGAAGCGGTGGCGAGCGTCACGAACGCAGGACGCGATGACGTAGAGTTAGTGGTGGTGGATGACGGTTCGACCGATGAGCGGACGCGGAGAGTGATGGATGAACTGGCGGAGCGCGGAGTAAAAGTCATTCGACAAGAAAACAGGGGACTGGCAGCGGCGCGAAACGCGGGCATCCGCGCAGCGCAAGGCGAATATATCTTTCCTTTGGATGCGGATGACCGAATGCGGCCTGAATGGATCGATCGTGCAATTCAGATTCTGAAATCAGATGCACAAGCCGGCGTGGTTTACGGAGACGCGCAATGTTTTGGAACGGTGAATTTCCGGTGGCGGGCGGGGGAGTTTGACAGGGACCGTTTGCTGTATTCAAACGTGATTCACGCGTCGGCGCTCTATCGGCGGGTGATTTGGGAACAGAATCAGGGTTACGACGGCACGATGCCGGTGCAGGGATTTGAGGATTGGGATTTCTGGCTGGGCGCGCTGGGACATGGCTGGAAATTTGCGTACTTACCGGAAGTGTTTTTCGAGTACCGGCAAGCTGAGCAGTCGATGATCAAGCGGGCAAAGGGATTCGAGACGGAGATTCGTACATTCATTGCGAGAAAGCACAGCATTCTTTATTGGCGGGCCTGGCGCGAAAATCGCGATTCGCTAAGGTGGGCGGCGCGAAATTTTGAAAGATTGCTGAGGAGCCGATTTAACGACCGGCTGGTGGCTCCTGTATTGACGGCGGTGCGGCTGAAGATGGCGAAGGAGTTTCGGTTGCTGCGAGAGCGATTTGCGGGTCCCGCGAAGTAGGGACGGCTGGCCAGCCAAAGATAGCGTTTCAGAGTGGAAGGTTCAAGGCGATGCAAAACTCGGAAAAATCCAGGGGCGCGAAACTGCTGAAGAGTTATCGCGATTTACGATTTCGCGTGAAGCACTCAGTGAAGGAAGGGATCGAGCGCCTGCCATATCAATATTGGATCGCGGGAGTGGAAAAGCGATCGCACAGTCCGCGGAGGATCAAGGCGGCGATGGAAAAGTTCCGGTGGCGGCCATTGCTTAGCGTGGTGATGCCGACGTATAACACGCCAATTGAGATGCTGGAGCTGGCGATTCGATCGGTAGTGAAACAGCATTATAAAAATTGGGAACTTTGCATTTGCGACGATGCGAGTACGGATGCGCGGGTGCGGGAGTGCCTGAGGAAGTGGCAAGGGCGGGATGCGCGGCTGAAGGTGAGGTTTGCAGAGAGGAATGAAGGAATCGCGGGCGCTTCGAATCAGGCTCTGCGGATGGCGGCGGGCGAGTTTGTTGGATTGCTGGACCATGATGATGAGCTGAGCGCCAATGCATTATATGAAGTGGTGAAGCTACTGCAGGAACATCCGGAAGCGGACATGATTTACAGCGATGAGGATCGGCTGGATGGCGAGGGGCGGCGGGTGTGTCCGTTTTTTAAGCCGGACTGGTCACCGGAATACATGCTGAGCGTGATGTACACGTGCCACTTTGGCGTGTACCGAAGAAGGCTGATGGAGGAGATTGGTGGATTTCGGATGGGATTCGAGGGGAGCCAAGATTATGACTTAGTGCTGCGGATCAGCGAGAGGACGAAAAATATTTTTCATGTTGCGAAGGTGCTGTATCACTGGAGGATGGCTGCGGGATCGGCGGCGGCGAGCGCGGAGGCGAAGCCGTATGCGTATGAGGCGGCGAAAAAAGCGCTAACGGAACACCTGGAGAGGCGACAGATCGCGGCAAAAGCGATGGACGGGGAGTTACCGAGTCAATACCGGATAGGATTTAAAATTGAGGGAACGGAAAAGATTTCGATTGTGATTGCGGCATCCGGAAATAAGGAGGCACTGAAGAATTGTATTGCGAGCATTAAAGAGAAAAGCGGTTACAAAAATTTTGAAGTGATCGTGGTGGTTGCGGAAAATGGGAGCGGTGAAGAGAAGGCAGAAAAATTGGGAGCGCAGTGCGTGGTGCGCTGTCCGGGAAATTTCGATTGGACGCGGATGATGAACGCGGGGTGCAGACAGGCGAGCGGCAAATATTTACTGCTGCTGAGCGAAGATACGGAAGTGATTTCTGAAGAATGGTTGAGTTCGATGCTGGGAGTATGCCAGCAGAAAGAAATTGGAGCCGCTGGAGCCAAGCTGCTTTATAGAAATGGTCTGATTGAGCACGCCGGAATGGTGCTGGGATTAAAAGGAGTGGCGGGGCGACCGTTGCACAATTTTCCGCGCGACACGAAGGAACATTTTGGCTACGCGTCGAGCATGCGAAATTGTTCGGCGGTCAGCGCAGCATGCATGATGGTGCGGAAAGAAGTTTTTGAGGAAATTGGCGGCTTTGATGAAAAAGTGTCCGCCGCCTACAATGATGTGGACTTCTGTCTAGCCGTACGCAAAGCCGGATACCGCGTTGTATGGACGCCGTGGGCCGAACTCTATCATGACGGCGCTGTCCCGCCCGAAAACGGAAGAAAGTCCGCGGACATCCCTTATCTAAAGAAGCGTTGGGGGAAATTGCTGGAGAACGATCCGTACTACAATCCAAACCTCACGCTGAGGCACGAGGACTTTGGATATCGTGTGTGAACAAGATGGGCTTCGAGCCTAGCACTCCAAAAGTAAGCGTCGTTATTCCCAATTATAATCACGCTCGTTTTTTGCGGCGACGAATCGAGAGCGTCTTGGAGCAGACATACCCAGATTTTGAAGTGATCCTGATGGACGACTTCTCGACGGACGAAAGTCACGAGATTATCAGCGAATACGCGAAAGATCGCCGGGTCAGGATCGAATTCAACGAAGAAAATTCGGGAAGCACGTTCAAGCAGTGGAATAAAGGAGTGCGACTGGCGCGCGGGGAATACGTGTGGATTGCCGAGTCTGATGACTACGCGGACGAGAGGTTGCTGGAGCGATTGGCGGCGATGGTGGAGCAGGATGAGGCGGTGACGTTTGCGTATTGCAGGTCTTATCGTGTCACGATAGAAGACCAGCGGGATGGCATGGCTGATTCTTACCTGGATGGCTGGCATCCGGATCACTGGAGACAGGATTTCTGCGTTGACGGCCATGAGGAATGCCGGAATTATTTTTTGCTGACGAATCCGGTCCCCAATGCCAGCGCGGTGGTGTTTCGCAAGGCTGCTTACGAAAGAGTGGGCGGCGCCGACGAAAGTATGCGTACCTGCGGTGACTGGAAATTGTGGGCGGCGCTGGCACTGGCGGGGAAAGTGGCACATTCGGGCGAGGCGTTGAATTATTTTAGATTCCACGAGCGGAGCGTCCGGAAGCAGACCGAGCAGGTGGGATTGGACACGGCGGAAAATTTGCAGGTGGTGCGCTGGATCCTGGAGCGAGTGAAGCCGACGGACGCGGTGCTGCGTAGGGCTCGATTGCAGGCGGCTCATAATTGGATTCCGACGGTTTTTGGCATGCGTGCGCCGCTGGATAGAAGAATTCACATTATGCGTAACGCGCTGGCCGTGGACCCGTATGCGCTGCTGAAGCCGGCGCATCTCGCAGCATCCGCAGTGAAGCACAAGGTTTTGCGGCGCTGGCGCGCGGTTCGGCCGGCGAAGAATCTATGAAGCAGCCTGGAAATATCCGAGCGATTGCGTTTTATCTGCCACAGTTTCACCCGATACCAGAAAACGACGAGTGGTGGGGGAAGGGATTTACGGAATGGGTCAACGTGGTCAAGGCGGTTCCGCGGTTTCCGGGGCATTACCAGCCGCACTTGCCGGCGGATCTGGGTTTTTATGATTTGCGACTGCCGGAGGCACGAGCGGCACAGGCGGAGCTGGCGGCGAACCATGGGATTCATGGGTTTTGCTATTACCACTACTGGTTCAATGGGCGAAGAGTGCTGGAGCGTCCAGTAAACGAGATTTGGAAGAGCGGGGAGCCAGATTTTCCTTTCTGTCTGTGTTGGGCAAACGAAAATTGGACGCGCAAGTGGGACGGCCTGGGCGATGAGGTCTTATTGAAGCAGCGATACAGCCCGGAAGATGACGTCGAGCATATTCGCAACCTGATTCCAATGTTCCGCGATCATCGATATATTCGCATTGAGGACAGGCCAGTTTTTCTTGTTTATCGGGCGTCGCAATTACCCGAACCAAAGAGGACGACGGACACATGGAGAAAGGAAGCCGAACTCGCCGGCTTGAAAGGATTATTCCTTGTCCGAGTAGAAAGTTTTTCGAATGAGCGGTCTGATCCAAGGACATTGGGATTCGACTGCGGGCTGGAGTTTCAACCACAATGGGCGCTCTTGGCAGCCTTGCGAATTTATCGAAGGAAGTGGTGGCACATTCGGAGATTAGGGACGCACGAGCGGTGGCTACGGAAAAACAGTGTCTATGATTACGAAACTCTGGTGCAGACCACGCTGCATGAAGCACAGCCAGAGTATCCGCGGATACCTTGCGTCTGCCCCGGATGGGACAACAGTCCGCGGCGAGCGGAAGGGGCCACATTTTTGGTGAACTCCACGCCTGAAGTTTACGAGCGGTGGCTGAGCGAAACTGTGCGACGGCAGAAGGCTTTGCTGGCGATTGCGAAGGACGATGCCGGTGCGGGTGTGCCTGCCGAATCGCTTATCTTTATCAACGCTTGGAACGAATGGGCGGAGGGGAATCACCTGGAGCCGTGCCAGAAATGGGGGCGGAAGTACCTGGAGGCGACGAAGAGAGCTTTAGGAGTTGCTGCCGCGCAGCAGAGCGTCGAGTATGCCAGCCGTTAGCGTCATTATTCCGAATTACAATCACGCGCGTTATCTGCGGCGGCGAGTTGAAAGCGTGCTGGGACAAACCTATCAGGATTTTGAGGTGATTTTGCTGGATGACGGCTCGACGGACGATAGCCGGGGAATTATTGCAAGCTATGAAGGTGATGCTCGGGTGACGATCGCGATGAACGCTGCGAATTCGGGCAGCGTGTTCAAGCAATGGAACAAAGGCGTGCAAATGGCGCGCGGGCGCTATGTATGGATCGCGGAATCGGACGACTACGCGGAGCCAGGGTTTCTGATGCGAATGGCAGGCATTCTGGAACAACACGCCGATGTGAGCTTTGCGTATTGCCGGTCGTGGCGAGTGGGAGAAGACGATCAGCGAAATGGATTTGCGGACGAAGAGTTAGACAGGATCGATTCGAGTCACTGGAAAAAGGACTTCCTTGTGGATGGGGCGCAGGAGCTGCGGCGATATTTTACGCTTTGCGACCCCATATCGAACACCAGCGCGGTACTTTTTCGCAAGGAACGATATGAAGCGATTGGGGGAGCCAGCGAGGAATTAGCGATTTGCGGGGACTACAGGGTATGGGCGGAGATGGCCGGGCAAGGCAAGATCGCTTACGCGGCGGAAGCGATGAACTTTTATCGTTGTCATAGCGAGAATGTGCGGACCCGGACCGAAGCAGGAGCATTGGGCGTCGCCGAATATTTTTACGTGATGCTGGGCATTGTGCGCCGGATGGCGGTCCCGGAAACGGTTCCGGACAGAGAGCTGAGCCACAAGATCTTAGGCGCGCCGCCGATTCAGCTTAGCCCTAGCGAACGAATTTTTGCCGCGAAAAACGCGCTATCACAGATTGCCGAGTGGAATCTGAAAAACAATCCGGCCGTTTCGAATCAAGCGATGCGCGCGTATTTCATGGACTGGCAGTTCGCGCTGGTCGGTAAAGAGTTCGCGATAAAGAATCCTAACCGATGGCAATTTTTTCTGCACCGCTGCAGATTTTATCGGCACTACTTCGCAAAAATGAATTGGGTGCTGCGAGTGGTGAATCTGATGAGAGTCGTTGGAGCGCCCGTCGTCGGCTACCGCAACCGTCACTGGCCGGAAGAAATTTATGCTCGCGCAGTTCGAATGTTCGACGGAGGCTAGCCATTACCGGCCTTTTGTGAAAGAGCATTGTGGCCGGTTGGAGATAGCACGAAAATATCGATGATTACGTTTTTCACGACGGCGAAGCCGTTTACCGGGCACAACGGAATAATTCAGCGAAATGCTTTGAAGAGCTGGACGCTGGCGGCGCCCAATGCAGAAGTAATCTTATTCGGAGACGAAGCAGGCGCTGTGGAAGCAGCGCGAGAACTGGGAATCACGCATGTGGCAGAAGTGGAACGCGTGCCTGAAGGCCCAAAAAAGCTGCGATCGTTTTTCGATGCAGCGCAGAAGATGGCGCGATACGACACGTTGTGCTACGCGAACTGCGACATCGTGCTAATGGAGGATTTTGCCAGCGCAGTGAAGAAAGCCGCCGGAGCGGAAAAACAATTTCTTATGGTCGGCCGGAGGTGGGATACAGATGTGACCGAGCCGATACCCTTTCAAGAACCCGACTGGAAAGAACGACTGCGAGAGAAAGCGCGCGCACACGCCGCGCAGCGAAGCGGAGACTGGATCGACTACTTTGCATTTCGCAAGGGATTTTATTTAGGGAAGATGCCGGACCTAGTGATCGGACGCGTGTTTTGGGACCAATGGCTGGTATGGAAAGCGCGAGAGCTGGGAGGCGCGGTGGTGGACGCGTCCGAGGCGGTGATGGCGATTCACCAAAATCATGATTACGGTTACCATCCGGCTGGAAAAACAGGAGTGTGGACGGACGAGTTGTCGCAAAGGAATCATGATTTGGCGGGCGGCCGTTGGCATCTGCGAACCATCGACGATGCGACGCACGTACTGGGAGCCGATGAATTGCGCAAGAAACCTGGGCGCGCCAGGCGGGCAGTGGCACGGTCTTTGGAGACGGCGAAAAATGCCATGTGGATGACAGCGATGAACTGGACCAGACCGTTGCGGAAAGCGGTGGGATTGCGAAAGAGTTCGCCCGCGCAACGCGAGAGCGAATCGCCATCAGGAAAGAGTTCCAGCTAGGAGAGGACGTTACGCGCTGAAAGCAAGCCACTGGCGCAAAAAGCACGCGAGCCGCGCCGGTTAGAAGAGCTTGCAGTTTTTCCAGCTCTAAAAACCTCCCGTTGATCCTCTGAGAAGGGCGGCTCTCCTAAGCGTCGTAGCGGAAGCGGAAAGCTACTACCACTGGACGCCCGGGTAAAGGCTGCCCATGCGAGTGGCACGATAAGCGTCCTGGCCGGCGATCTTCATTGACCATACGGTAGCGGGTGGACTGGTCCTGGTAACTTCGAAGACGGCGGCATTGCTTGCGGGTAGCGGAGTCGCGGCACATTCGTCGAACTCGACATTGCCGTTTTTGAGCAGACGAGCGGAACCGCCAAAGAAAGAGAATACAGGGGCAAGTTTATCGACAAAGGTAATATCGGCGGTCTTCGCAGATTCGTCGAGATGGAGAATGGGCACACGGCTATCGCACGGAGTAGTGGTAGGACCGCATAACGTGCCGGTGGAATCGAGTACTCGTTGATTGCCGTTGTCGAACAGGATTACATCCAGAGTTCCGGCAGTGGTGGTGCTGATGATGTTGGCATCATGCTGCGCGTTGAACCAATCAACAGGATCGACAGCGTTCGTGGTTCCCGGCAAGAGGTTAAAGTCTCCCTGGTAGCCGAGTTTCCAGAGAACACTGCCATCTCCAGCACCATCGTTGTAATTAACTTTAATGACCCAGGCCTGGTGGCGCATCGAGACCATCAGCGCTTTGTCGTCCGGGGAATAAACGATGGCGTTGGTGTGTAGCCAATCGGGAAAACTCATCGGATGGCGGTTCACATCCAAGTGATCGAAAGCGTTCCATATCCAGACTGGCTTATGATTCTGGTCGAGATCGATCAATACGTCGCCCGTCACCAGGGTTCCGGAAATATTTTTTTGGACTGCTGCGATAAAAACGATGTGGCCATTGGGGATCACCGCAAAGTCGTGGTGCGTGCCGATCACGGTGACGTGGCAACCCGTGCAGGTGGCAGCGGCAAGCGCCACATTTAGCTGGGCTGCAGTCATTTGCCAGACAACCTGGCCAGCGAGATCAATTTCCTGAAGAATCGAGTTCTCGCCGTCAGGATTCGCCGCACTAAAATTGATCAGGAAGTGTCCGTTGGGCAGCATTTTGATCGGATTATCGCCGATATTTGGAGGAACGGGAGCGCCCGGCTGATAGGCCCAAAGAACGTCGCCGTTCAAGTTAGTAACAACCATGTACAACTTCGATCCACCGGTCAAATTCAGCAGGTCGAGCAGTTCGACACCGGGTTGTGGCGTCTGCCCTGCTGTGGTGGCGACGGTCAACGCAGGCAAGAGGGCGGGGTCGTAGGCGGTCGTAGTGAAGGTATGGTCGGCATCGGTAAAAACGACGTTGGTAGTACCCGTCGCTTCGAAGACCGCACGCATGTGGTACGGAGTATTGCCTTTCATCCCGGCGACGAGAATGGGAACAGCGCCGCCTCCCGAGGGAGCGGCGACTGCCCAAGTTGTGAAGTTGAAACTGGTATCAGTGCTGAACTGAATGAGAACGGAAAAACCGTCGGGAGCGGAAATGGTGTAGAGAGCAACTTGCGGATTAGCAGTCGCCGCGACGGTGCCCGGAGCGATCACGTTTACGGTGGCGGAAGCCGACAAAGTGGAGTTTGCGGTGCTGGTAGCGGTGATGGTGACCGTGGTGTTCTGCGTGACGGTTGGAGCAGTGAAATTCCCTTGTTGGTCAATCGTGCCGGAGCCAGTCACCGTCCAGGTAACGCCAGAGGAGCCGGCTGCAGTAAATTGCATCGTTTGGCCGGAGCCGACAAAGGCCGGCTGCGGCGAAATCGATGGAACAACAGGAGTCATACTCGAATCGTGGGAACCACAACCTGCAAAAGACAGACCCAGGGTAAGAAAGCAAACGAGAGGGAGGAATTTGCTCGCCATCATGTTTAGTTTTTCCGGACGGGTGAATTTGGAGGGAGCCGGGGAGCCCCACAGATTTCTAACACAAATGCAGGCCTGGGCGCAGAAAAAATTAACATTTGCTAATACGTAATAGTATAGGTACTTGAAAAGAGATGAAATTTGTCAAACCTCTGGCTAAGAGTGACGAGTTCCGGGGGCTCGCAAGAAGCCAGACTCCAGCGGAACGATCAGGAACAAAGACACCAAACGCGGACAGATCCAAAGAAACGGGTCGAGCAATATGCTTGGGGGACGAAGCAAAGTAGACCCGTCCGACAGAGTGTGTAGAACAGACTTAGAAGTGAACGACGGCGCCTACGCCGACCTGGAAGTTATTTTGCGAGCTGGAATAGAGCTGAGTGCGGACATAGTCAGCTTCGGCACGGAAAGAAATGCGCGAGCGGAAAAGGTAGTCGACACCACCGCCTGCCTGCAATGCAAATCCGTTCTTGCTTTCGTGTGCGACCTGGGGATTCAAGTGAGCTCCACCAACGAGGATGTGGGCCCAGGGAGTCAGACGAAAGCGAGATGCACCGGCGTTAATGCGGCCTCCAACGGTGTAGAGAACATATCTGGACTGCTCGTCGGAAAAAACGTGGGTTCCAAACGCGGAAACGATATTTCCTTCCAGAGCAAACCAATTATTAAGGTTGTAATCGAGGTCAGTATGAAAGCCGTTGAGGTTTGCAGAGAAAGGACCAGAGTTGAAGCGGACGTATTCATAACCGACGCCCAAGTCCCAACGATTAATCTCATCGTTTGGCGAGTAAGTCTGAGGAGCAGGCGTCGGCGAGTTTGCAGGCGCCGGATTCGGCAGCGAAGAGGCAAATGTTGGAAAGGCAGGAGCCGGGAGCGCGAGCTCGGGTACGAGATTAAAGTTGAACGGGGACGTTGCTGAGGACGCAGAGGGCTGGGCCGAGGGAGCGGAGATCAGAAAGGACGATTGTTGAGCTGGAAGCGAAACGCAGGTCCCGAGAGCAAGAACTACGACAAGAGCGAGCCTTTTCATTTGGCAATCCTTAGAGGGGCGACCCCACGAGCGGGCTGGCCATACTATTAACGGTAAACAAGAGTCGGGCTATTTGTCTATGACGATTCGCTACAGGCGGGCATGTAAGATGGAGAAAAATTCCGCGGCAGGCCTGGTTACTTAGCTTAGGCGGAAACCACGGGTTTAGAAGAAATGAGTGTCCGGTTACCGGCCGCGGCGAAGATAGTCATCCGTCTTGTTGAGCCAGTCGGCGCGCGGCGGAGTGAAAACGTCGAGGTCCAGCGTGTCTTCCAGCGCCCAAGCCTCATGCGGCATGTTTGCGGGAATGCAGAGAACTTCTCCAGCGCGGACGACAATTTCCTTGCCGTTGATGGCGAATTTTAACGCGCCCTCGAGAATATAAGTCAGCTGCTCGTTGTGGTGATGATGCAGCGGGACGTGGCCATCTTTCTTAATGAAGACGCGAGCGAGCATGATTTGCTGTCCGTGGACCATCTCGCGATCGATGAGCGGATTGAGGTGTTCGCGCTCGACCTGATTCCAGGCGATATATTTTTCAGCGGGACCGGTGGTCACTTTAGGCCTCCATAGAGTTTTGCGGCGTTGTCATGCAAGTAAAGATGCGCGAGTTCAAGGGCTTTGTCTTCACTGATAGCGTGTTCGCTGACGAGTTCCGCGAGAGCGCCGGCAAGAGAGGTACGCGTGGTGTGCGCGGCGAGCCAAAAACTTTCTTCCGCGCCGAGAGCATCGTTGAAGGGGAAGGCATCGGAGCCGTACATCATTTTGTCGGGATAAAGCGTCAAGAGCTGCTTGAGGACTTCCTTGAACTGCGAAGGGTAGAGAAGCTCGGATTGAAAAGAAGTATCCAGATAAACGTTTTTTACAGCAGTGAGGAGAGCGGCTTCGCGTTCGTACGGCCAGCCACCGTGAACAAGCACGAAAATAGTATTTTTGTAGCGTGGGTCGCGGAGCACGTTTTCCAGATTCAAAACGTTGCCCTGGCGCAGACTGAAATAGTCACCGATGCCGACTGCGGTATGGAAGTGCATGGGAAGCTTTAATTTGCCTGCCTGATCGATCATCACCCGGAAAATGTAATCCTGAAACAGGCGGTAGTCTTCGGCGGAGGGAACGCCGCCAGAACGGTACTTAGCGTAGATGGCGTCGGCTTTTTCACGCGGCGGATCGGTGAAATAGAGAGTGCGGAAGTAGGCAGCTTCGAACTTGATGGCAACGCCGCCGCGTTTTTGATTGTCGGCCATGGTGCGGCGGACGAAATCTTCGTAACCTGCCAGATCGGGTGGAAGCGCGTCCATATTCAACTGTTTTTTGTAACGGGAGAGCATCTTTTCCTGCAGTGGTATGTATACGCCCATATCAGGAGTGCTGGCGATCTGATCGCGATTGTCAAAGGGATAGAAAAAAGAATCGCCGAAGAAAACCCAATGGAAACGCCTGGTATCCAGATAAGGAGCCATGAAGGCGCGGTTTGCCAAACAGGTTTCGACGTTGAGCTTATCGAGAATACCGTCGAAGTACGCTTGACCCCCCGCCGATTCGGCGGCCTTTTTGCGGTCGGCTAGCCACTTGGCGTGTTCGGGCTTGAAGTCGTCGTAAGGATAGCCGAAAAGAAATTTGGAAGCGGTGACGAATTCGGGATTGTCGTCGCGGAGGCGGAGGACACTGCTTTCGCCGGGCGGAGAAGCCATGGCGTCAACGTCGGAATCGTCGGCAAAGCCTGGATGAGCGTGATTATCATAAAGAGGTATGTCATTAATTTTTGCGAGGAGGCTGTCGTAAAGCTTTTGAACATCCGGTGTGGGAAAGGGACTCGATTGGGCGGAGGCCCGAGCTGCCAGGCCAAGAATCAGGAGGACGACGCCAAGCATCGGAAACGAACGTTTCATTTTGGATCCTTTATAAAATTCAGCAGCGGCCGAGACTAGGTTCAAAGCTGCAACCCGAATTGGAGCTACAACCGCACACAGCCAGGAGTGGCTGTGTTACCAAAAACCTTATGCGGTGACGGCACGCCATTTTACCGATACGCGCTGGATGCGGTCGAGAGCGTCTTCCAGAAGGTGCCGGGAGCTGACCAGCGAGAAACGAAGATAATTTTTGCCTTCGGCTCCGAACGCAGCGCCAGCGATGGCGGCCACGCCAGCTTCCTCCAACAGAATTTTCTGCACTTCTTCAGCGGAGAGACCGGTGTCTTCAATGTTAGCCCAAGCGTAGAAAGCGCCCTGGGGAGAGTGGCAACGAAATCCGGAAATTTTGCCGAGCGACTGTACAAAAAGATCACGCCGGAGTTTGTATTCTGCGACCATGGCGGCGACCGCATCAGTAGAATCACGAAGGGCTTCGATGGCGGCGATCTGGGTGAATTCGGCGGCGCAGGTAAACGTGTTGAGCACCAGGAGGTCCATCGCGTCGATTACATGAATGGGAGCGACAGCGTAACCCAGGCGCCAGCCAGTCATCGCAAAGCTTTTCGAGAAGCCGTCAATGATCACGGTGCGCTCAGACATTCCACTGAAATTCCAAATGGATTTGTAATCGCCGGCAAAAATGATGCGCGCGTAGATTTCGTCGGTAATGACCCAGAGATCGTGTTCTTGCGCCAGAGCAGCAATGCCTGCAAGAGCCCGTTCATCAAAAACGGTGCCGGTTGGATTGTTGGGCGAATTAAAAATGAGCACGCGAGTTCTGCCGGTGATTTTCGCGGCAATCTCATCCAGATCAGGCTGAAACTTATTCTTCTCGACCAGCCCGAAGGAAACAGCCTTGGCTCCGAGCCCGCGCGTGAACGAAGGATAAATGGGAAAACCGGGATCGGGGTACAGAATTTCGTCGCCTGGTTCGATCAGCGCCATCATCGCCAGCGAAAGCGCCATTTTGCAGCCGGGTGCGACGAGAACTTGTTCGGGCGAGATGGAAAGTTTTCTGGTGCGCGCGAGGTAGCGAGCGATCTCTTCGCGAAGGGCAGGAATTCCGCGGGTGGCGCAGTAGCGGTCCCGACCGGCGGCGACAGCATTGCGCAGCGAATCGACGACGGGCGCAGCGGGATGAAAATCAGGTTCGCCGAGTTCGAGGTGAATGATGGAGCGGCCCTGGCGCTCAAGTTCCTTGGCGCGGGAAAAGACGGCGAGCGCGCCTTCGCCATTCAACTGTGAAACACGGGTTGCGATGCGGCGTTGGGTCATAAACCGGAAGTTTATCACTAGTTGCGGAAGCGCGATTGTTCACACCTAAGGCGGCTGCTACCGAGAAAAGGGCGGCCAAGGAAGGAAGGGCGCTTGCGTGCGACCAGCGCCCCGTTAAAAGAGTATATGGTCCAGCAATTTAGAACGAGTAGCGCAACGAAAATTGAATCAAGCGCGGCACGCCTTTGCTGCTGGTGATGACGCCAAAGTTGCCCGGGCTTTCGACGTCGGTGGCCACGGGATTGGCGAAGTTTTCGTGATTCCAGATATTGAAAAAGTCAGTAGTGAACCGGACATTCTGGCGCTCAGTCAGTCGGATGTTTTTGATCAATGAAAAATCCCAGTTCTGCTGGTGCGGACCGCGATAAATATTCCGGCCGAGGTCGCCGAAACCAGTGACGCAGAAATTCGTGTCACCGTTGCCGTTATCGCAAACCGCCTGGTTTGCGGCGATCACCGGAACAGTGGTGAAATTATTGATATTCACGAAGCCGTTCAAGCGGTTGTGAATGTCGCCGCTGGTTTTGCCGGCCGCGATGGACCCATCGGAAGCCAGGCTGGCTCCGAGAAGCGGAGTGCTGCCAGCGCCGAGAAATGCGGTGGCGGCTCCGGAATCAAAGATCGAAAACGGCAAGCCGGACTGAATGACGGTCACACCGCTAACGGCCCATCCGCCCAGAGCTTTGCCAACCAGTCCCTTCGATTGGGAGAAAAATGGCAGATCGTATACATAGCTAACCACAAAACGATGAGTGCGATCGAAATCAGACAAGCCGCGCGAGGCATTGATGTTGCTCTGATCGTTGTATGCCGTATTGAACGCTGTGTTCCCCGTGGACGTGGCATCCGTCGACTTCGACCACGTGTAAGCAGCTTGAAGATAGCCGTGCGACCAGCGGCGAGAGACGGTGGTCTGCAGCGAATGGTAGTGAGAGTAGGCATCATTGGCGAATAACTGGTAGCCAGAATAACCATTGAGGCCAGGCGTGGGAGTGCGAGCGACAGCATTATCGAGAGTATCCGCCGTGATCTGATGCACGGTGCCGTCGGCAAAAGTGACATCGATTGGAGTGGTGGACGCGTCGAGCGCCTGGATGGCGTCGCGGGTCTCACGCAGATGAATGGCGTGGGTGCCAACGTAACCGGCTTCGACGACCCAATTCTTGCCGAGCGAATGTTGAATCGTGAAGTTCCATTGTTGAGTGTTCGGCACTTTGAAATTGCGCGGCACTTCCAGCATGAAGAGCCCGACGGTTGAGCCGTCGTAGACAGGGGTGAGATTGGTGTCGCTGGTTGGATTGCCGAGGCCGTCGACAAATCCTTGCAGATGCGAAAAGACAGGAATGAATGTGGGATCAAGCGTGCCCGCCGGTGGCAAGGCGTTGGGAGGCGTCAAGAAAAAATTGCTGAGGCTGCCGGAGCCGCCACCTCCAAATGCGATGGGAAGGAAAGGCGACTGAAAGCTGAGCTGATCGACGGCACCAACGTCTTCACGAACAAAATAGATTCCGTAACCGGCGCGAATCGTCGTTTTGTGATGGCCGAAAAGATCGTAAGCCAGGCCGATGCGAGGGCCCAGACCGGTAGAATAGCGATTGTTAAATGTGGAGTTGTCCGCGGAGCCGACCAGGCCTGCGACACCGAGATTGTTGACGCAGGCCGGGTACACCAACGGATCTTGGTCTTTGAGTGTGAGAGAAGACTGCACGTTGCCGATGTGGCACTGGCCGTCGCTCCATGCGCCGAGTATTTCCGTGCGGAGACCGAGGTTGACAGTCAGATTCTTGGTTGCTTTCCAGTCGTCTTGAGCGAACACCGCAAAATCGTTTTGACGATACTTGTGATTGAATAGGCCGCCGCCGCCAAAGCTGAAGTCGGGCGCGCCGAGCAGGAATTTCTGCCAGTCTGTTAACTCGGTTGGATCCGACGATCCGAACAGAGTGCCATTAACAAAGAAAAGTTGGCCATTGAAGACCTGAGGAAAGAGCTTATCCAGATTGATGAAGTCGATTTCGCCGCCAAACCGAAAGACGTGGGCGCCGTGAACCCACGAAACCGTGTCCACAAAGCTGTAGTTATTCTGTTCATTTGCGGTATTGGCTTGGGGTGTCGGGCCAATCTGGAAGCCGGTACTGCCAAAAGTAAACTTATAAATACTGCTGGTGAGGTTGTTGGTCGGGCGGTCGATCCCAAGGTCGGCCACAGTGACCGGATCATCGTTGATTGCGGAATTGTTGATGTGATTGAAGCCGAAGCGAACCTCGTTGACAAGGGTAGGCGAGAAGAGATGCGTTTCCGCGAAACTGAGGAAACGACTATGTACGGGTAAAGTGTACGGAAAATTGAGGTCGGAAGAAGCGATGCTTCCGCCAAGCGATGCCTGAAGGCCGCCGGCGCCAAACGGCTCAAAAGTCGATGCATTTGAAAAAAAGAAACGGAAGGCAAGTTTGTCGCCGCCACCATTGAATTCACGGTCCCAATTGGAAGTGAACTGGTCATCAGTAAATTTGCCGGGTGAGCTGAAACTGAAGACTCCGAGTCCGCTACCGTTGTCCTGAACGCTGGGAATCAAAAAGCCGTTGGTTGCTCCGCCGAATTGATTGCTCTTGAAATTCAAAAGCGATAGTGCGACGGGATCGATTCCGGCGACACCCGAAGGAAGTCCGCTGGGGAAAAAAGTGGAGATAAGGGTGGCTTCATCACGTTGGGTGGGGATCGCGGGAATCAACGTACTGATGAAAGTACCTGGAGCTTCACCGCTGCGCTGGCGAGTGCCCTGATAATTAGCAAAGAAATATCCAAGCTTCTCCGACCCGACCGGCCCGCCGACGCTGACGCCGAAGATATTCTGCTTCAGGACGGGGCGAGGCTGACCGCTGGCATTGAGGAAATAATCGTTGGCATTGAGCGCGTCGTTGCGGAAGAACTCATAGGCGTCTCCGTGAAACTGGCGGGATCCGGACTTAAGAATGGCATTGACATTTCCGCCGCCGTTGCGGCCCTGACTGGCGTCGTAAAGAGAAGTCTGCACCTTAAATTCCTGGATGACGTCGGGATTAGGAAGCGGCGTGTTGGTCAGTTCCGCGACGTTGTAGTCGGTGGCAGAGATGCCTTCTATCAGATAATTGTTATTGTCTTCGCGCTGGCCGTTTACGATGATGCGGACATCGCCCCGGCCCAGTCCCGTTGAGCTGTTCAGTTCGCTCTGCGCTCCTGCCGACAGTGTGAGGAGCTGCTGAAAGTTTTGCGTAGCGAGTGGGAGAGTGCGTACCGCGTTCGAACCAATCGACTGACCCGTTGTGGCGTTCGTGGTTTCCACATTGGTGACGTCGGCCGTGATTTCCACTTTTTCGGAAATGGAGCCGGGCTTGAGCGAAATCGTGACTCTGGTGGTTTCCGTGACACGGACTTCGATGCCATCGGCCTTGGCTTCGGAAAAGCCGGACTTGTTGACAACGACGGTGTAAGAACCGGGCGGAAGAAGCGTGGCGACAAAGGTACCTTCCGGTGTGGTGGAGATTTTGCGCACCAGAGCTTCCGTTGCGGCATTGATGATCTGCACTTCGGCATCGGCGACCGACGAGCCGCTGGAGTCAACTACTTGTCCGCTGACTGCGCCGGTAGCGCCGCCCTGGCCATACGCTGCTGCTGCAAATCCAAAATTGAGAACAACGAATAGAAACACCCCAACGAAAACCGTGAAACTGCGATGCATTTTCCCCCCTAAACGTAGCCCGCGTTGAAACTCCAGCTCTTCCCTGTTGGACGCCACGAAAATGCGGAGGTCTCGAACCGGAAGGACCGCCGGAGAGGTCGGCAGACGTATCAATAACGCCCTTGATGAAATTAAGGTTTCACTTGCCACGGTGTCAACAATTCCGGATGCAAGAGTTCCATCCCATACACGCCCGGTCGTGCCCATATATGCCCATATATAAAGGGAAGGGGGAAGGTTAGCCGCCGAACGAAGTCGTTGCGGCCAGGCTTCGATGAGCGTTATCGTTTGACCGAGACTCGCCAGCAGAACAGTATCAATAGGTCGGATCCAGGGGGGGCATGTTCTTGGGCCGAAGTAACCGGCAGGACTCGCACAGCGTCCTATGAATGGAGCGTCCCTGCCAGGGGGTAGCGATGACCAGCCTTCAGCGGTTTCTAACAGCCATTTTCGTTTTGCTTTTCCTTGCCGGAGGCAAAGCCGGGCTTGCCTCGGCGGATTCCAGCCATGCGCGCATTGTCCGGCTTAGCCTGGTTCAAGGCGACGTGCGATTTGCTCGAGATGTAAAGGGCGACCCGCTAGCCGATTCGCATGGAGACTGGGAAGCGGCCGTGCTGAATTTGCCGATCCGTCAGGGATATGTTCTGGCGACGGATAACGGGCGCGCGGCGGTGGAATTTGAAAATGGAGCTATGGCTTTCCTGGCGGAAAATACCGTGCTGGAGTTTTACGATCTTTCCAGCGAGGACGGCGGGTTCACCACGCGCCTGATTTTGCGGCAAGGCTCGGCAGAGTTCACTGTAAATCCCGCGCGTGGCGACTATTTCAGCGTGACCGGCGGCGATTTCAGCGTGCAGGCGGAGACGCGCGCGACGTTCCGCATGAACAATTTTGAAGACGGCAGCAATGTGAACGTTCTGCACGGCCGCCTAACGGCTCTGACAAAAGGCAAGAGTACGGAGATCGCAAAGGGCCAATCACTTTCCATGACCGCGGGAGAATCGGATGAGTTTGAAGCGCGACAAGCGCTGGGCGAGGATGAATTTGATCAGTGGGTAGCTGGACGAATCGAAAGCTCTAACGCGGCCACGGCTTCCGCTTCGCAGTATTCGACCTCGTACAACTACACCTCTGGTTTTGGTGACTTGTACACTTATGGCACATGGCTCCCGATCGCGGGCTATGGAAATTGCTGGCGACCTTATGGCGTGGGCCTGGGATGGTCGCCATTCGATTTCGGCTCCTGGTACTTCGACCCGGTCTTCGGATGGTCGTTTCTCGGTGGTCAACCTTGGGGCTGGTTGCCATATCACTATGGCGGTTGGTTATTTCGTCCGGGAGTAGGCTGGGTCTGGAGCCAGACGGGATCCTTTGGAGGCGGCGGCTTGGGACGCTGGCGCCCGGTAACCGGAGTGTGGATGCGGTCGGCTGGCGGCACTGTGGGTATCGTGCCTTCGCATCCTCTGGATACGAAGGGCAAAACGCCGCTGAACTTATCGGCCGGATTATTCGAAGTGACATCTCGCGGTGTCACCAGTGCTCTTTCGCCAGAGACCGGCGAGCGCTGGAAAGTGGAAAAAAATCCGGCGCGCGACGTCATGCAAAGTCAACTGGCGCCGGCAGCGCCTCCTCCACGCGTCTCACGAATGATGGCAGAAAATGGAGGGGCCGCCCGGCGCGTGGCCGCAGGAAATCATAACTCGGCAATTATTTTCGATCGGATGGAACAGCGTTTTGTGAACTCAGGAGACCAAGGAGCACGGCTATCCGCAGAACAGCAACGCTCTGGCAACGTGCCGCGCCAAGTCGCTCCGACTTCAGATCGCGCGGCGGGACGCGAAGTCCCCAGCGGCAGCGTTCCCAGTGCGCGAAGCGTAGCTCCGCCCAGAGCGGCTATTCCGCCACCCAGCGTGCCGCGCTCGGTGACCACGGAACGGGTGTTTAATGGATCCAGCGCAAGCAGCAGTGGAAGTTCGCGCGGCAGCTCAAATCCCGGAAGTAGTTCCGCTTCGCGAAGCTCGTCCGCTAGCTCCGCTTCGAGTGCGTCCGCGGGATCAGGTGCGAGAGCGTCCAGCAGCGGTGGCGGTGGTGGACGACCGCACTGACCAAACATCTCTTCATTCCGCACTGACAAAATCGGCGTTGAAAGAAGGCTCCCATTGGAGCCTTCTTTTTACATTCAAGATTGCGCTGCTAGCGAAACAGGATTCCGGCGTAACCGACGACCGCGCTGGTGTCACCGGAAACATCCGCGGACGTCGCGTATTTGACGAGTTCCGCGTTCTTCACTCCGATCAGGTTGAGCGCGGTAAGCAGCGCGACTGTCGGCCCGAGACCACACATGGAAATATCGTGCTTGCGGCAAACGTCAAAGAGTCCGCGCGGATCGAAGCGCAAGATTTGTTCGATGGCCAGATGATCTTTCCTGCGCGTAGTAGCGTCATCTTCATAGTGGTTGCAGTCAGAAGTAGTGAGCAGAAGAATGTCGGGATCAGACAAGAGAATTTTCCCGAGCGACTGCCCGACGGACACTAGTTCGTCGAACCGGATCGTGCCGAGCGCGATTGGGATAAAAGTGAATCCGTGGCGCAGAACCTGCAAGAAGGGAAGCTGGACTTCCAGGGAATGTTCGCGTTCATGCGCGATGGGATCTTCGCGAAGCACTGGACAGGTGCGCAGCAGCCTGGCCGCGAGCTCGGAGTCTACCTGTGCGTCACCGAGCGGAGTACGCCACAAGCCTTCCGAAAGAATGGCAGCTTCCTCGCCGTAGGGAAAATGACGAACACCGAGGACGATGATTCGTTTAGGAAACGAGATGCGTTCGTAAACGGCGCCTGCTACGCTGCCGGAGTAAACATATCCGGCGTGAGGTACAAGACATGCGCGGTATTGGGTTCTTTGTTGCGGCGGGCCGGGACGAGCGCGAACGAAATTACGAATTTGCTGTAAGAGTTCGGCAGGATTTTCTGGATAGAACTTGCCAGCAACCGCGGGAGAGCGAAGCATGACAGCTCCGAAAAATCAGGTGGGTTTCGAGGGTTTGCCTTTTACCTTCAGCGCGGCTTTGCTGTCAGGATCAAAAAACACAGTAACCTTGTCGCCGTACTGATAACCGCCCTTATCAATAATCGCCAACATTTTGGCGGAGGCAGCAGGCGTCAACGGAAAAGTCTGGATGGCCATGTCGTTGCCCTTGGCCCGGACAGTGATCTGGGCGACGGTGGCATTGATAACAGTGCCCTCGAATTTAGGCGGTTGCGGACCCTTGTTAGGTTTGACGGTGTTGACGATGATCGGCACCGCGGTTTCAACGACAGGCACAGCCACAGGAACGGGCACCTGTGCATTCGCACGAGTAGCAGCAAAGGCAACAAAGCCTACGGCCACGGCAAACCGAAGGAGCACGGATTGTGAAACTAAAGTCATTCTATTTCTTCGGTGGCGATTCGAAGCGATTTCAGAAAGCGAATGTCTTGCGCCGTCATGGTGAGTTTTCCTGTGGACCTTCGCGCCAGGTCGGGCTCGTTAAACGAATCTTGGTCCACTTGAATGCGCAGCGATTCGAGGAAGCGGCGATCGAGCGTAGTCAGCTTCGAATCCTGGTTGCCTGCGGCATCGCGCCGCGCCAGCCCAATGGTGGCATCGAGTTTCAATACAATGTCGTAGCCATGCGCGCGCACTCCGGCGATGGCGCCAGTAATGCGGTCAGATTCGGACACCGTGTCGTTGATCGCGTGTCCCAATTCCCGAAGGAGGTTTTTTAGATGATCATCGAGTTGCAAGGGTAGCTCTCCCCAACCACATTTGCGATTGTAGGTCTGCGATAAGTTGGATACAAGAGCGAGTGCAGGTGTTGTCTCTAAACGGTTCACAGTCCATCGGTACAGGGCGCTGGAGAAGGCCGAGCACCGCTGTGGCCGAGCGGTACGATAAGATATGTAGATGAGTGGAACAACGATCGTTCCCGGCTCACGACCCACCACGAAGACCGGCTTTGCCCGGTTCTGGTACACCCTAAGACAACTGTTTCACGAAGTCATGGGCGGCTTTTTTGCAGTGCTGGCGCTTGTGTGGTTGCAAAGCGCGATTCGCGCCTGGACGCATGACGTGGCGAGATCGCTGGTGGCCGCGGCATTTGGCGTGGCAGTGCTGCTGGGGGTTTTCGCTTGGGGTTCGTTTCGGCGCGCGCGCCGAATTCAGTAAAACAACTTTGAAAAAACCGATGAGCGCTTCCGAAAAAGACCAAGCCGCCGAGCGAAAAAGAAGTTTCAAAACGCTTTCGGGTTTGCCGGTGGAACGCTTATACACCGAAGAAAATCTTGCAAACGATGATGCCGCCCTGCATCCGGGCTTCCCTGGCGAATTTCCTTACACGCGCGGAATTTATCCCACCATGTACCGCAGCCGGTTGTGGACCATGCGGCAGTACGCGGGATTCGGCACCGCCGCGGAATCCAACAAGCGCTACCGGTACCTGCTGGACAAAGGGCAAAAGGGACTATCCGTGGCCTTCGATTTGCCGACGCAGATCGGAATGGATTCCGACCACGCGCTGGCCCTCGGCGAAGTGGGAAAAGTCGGTGTAGCGATTGATTCCATCGAAGACATGGAAACGCTGTTCCATGGAATTCCGCTCGAGAGCGTTTCGACTTCGATGACCATTAACGCGACCGCCGCGATTCTGCTGTGCTTGTACGTTGCGGCCGCGAAAAAACAAGGTGCGTCGCTTGAGAAACTCGCCGGAACAATTCAGAACGACATTTTGAAGGAATACATCGCGCGGGGCACTTATATCTATCCGGTGCGCCCGGCGATGCGCATCGTTACCGATATTTTTGCGTGGTGCAAAGATGTGCTGCCGCGGTGGAATACCATTTCGATTTCCGGTTATCACATTCGCGAAGCAGGTTCGACCGCGGTGCAGGAGGTTGCGTTCACTCTGGCGGATGGGATTGCGTACGTGCAGGCGGCATTGGACGCGGGACTGGCGGTAGACGAGTTCGCTCCACAGCTCTCGTTTTTCTTCAACGCGCAAAACGATCTGCTGGAGGAAATCGCGAAGTTTCGCGCGGCACGGCGATTGTGGGCATACGTCATGCAGGAGCGGTTCGGCGCGAAAGATTCACGTTCGTTGACGCTGCGTTTTCATGCGCAAACCGCGGGTTCGTCGCTGACGGCGCAGCAGCCGCAAAATAATATTGTACGCGTAGGGATCCAGGCCCTGGCGGCGGTCCTGGGCGGTTGCCAATCGCTGCATACCAATTCGTTGGACGAAGCTCTGGCGCTGCCTACCGAGGATTCGGCGTTGATTGCCCTACGCACGCAACAAATCATCGCTCATGAAACCGGCGTGGCGAACACGATCGATCCAGTGGCCGGTTCGTACGCCATCGAAGCATTGACCAGCCAGATCGAAGCCGGTGCGAAAGCGTATCTCGAAAAGATCGATGCGCTAGGCGGAATGTTGCAGGCAATTGACTCAGGATATGTGCAAACGGAAATCCAAAAAGCTGCGTTTGAATATCAGCACGCGGTTGAAACGAAAGAACAAATCGTGGTTGGAGTAAATGAATTTCAGGTGGAGGAAGAAAGAGAGATCCCTACCCTGCGCATGAACCCGGCATTGGAACGAGAGCAAATTGCGCGATTGCAGGCTCTGCGTTCGAAGCGCGATGCGGCTAAAACGAAAGCGACACTTGCTGAGCTCGAGCGCCGAGCCAGCACGGACGAAAATCTTCTACCGGCAATCCTTGCAGCAGTGGAAAATCTGGCGACAGTTGGAGAAATATCTGACGCGCTGCGGCGAGTTTTTGGCGAATACCAGGAATCGGTGGTCCTGTAAGCGCTGTCGCGGATCCTTGTTCGCCAAACCTTAAGCGAAAACTTCGCCACGAACTGCTCCAAGGGACAGCTGCCAGTGGTAAGTTGCTGTAGTATCCTGCTTCCTGAACACGATGAAACTTATCCTCGCTTCCGCTTCGCCGCGTCGCGCAGAGATTTTGCGCACCGCCGGTCTGCAGTTTTCCGTGCTTTCGTCCGCGGTGGATGAAACTGTGATCCCGGGCGAAACGCCGCAGGATCTGGTACGCCGGCTGGCGCTGGCCAAAGCGGAGCTGGTGGCCGCGCGAGCGCTTGGCCCGGCAATCATCATTGCGGCAGATACCGTTGTGGTGCTGGAAAGCGCGATCCTGGGCAAGCCGCGCACTTCAGAAGACGCGCGCCAGATGCTGGAAAAGCTTTCCGGGCGGACGCACTCCGTGATGACCGGCATTGCGCTGATCCGGCTGCCCGACGCGGAACGACGAGAATTTATCGAAGCCACGCAGGTGCACTTCGCTTCGATCTCCGGGGAAGAAATCGCGAAATATCTTTCTTCGGGCGAACCCTTCGACAAAGCAGGGGCATACGCGATTCAAGGGCTGGGTGGGCGTTTTATTCCGAGGATCGACGGATGTTACTTCAATGTTGTGGGATTGCCGCTGGCGCGGCTTTGCAAGGAACTGGCGGAGCTTGGCTGGTCCGAAGAATAAGGCGGTTCGAAATCCAAATTCAATAAAAAGGGCGGCTAATTCGCCGCCCCGAACTCATCAATATCGCGCCGCGATTAGGATTGCGGCTTCTCTTCCGTTGGCTTTGCGGCGGGAGGCTGCTGCGCTGGAGGATTATTCTTTGGGTCGGGCTGACCGCTCATGCCTTCCCTGAAACCGCGCACGCCTTCGCCCATACCGCGCATGAGTTCGGGAATTTTGCGGCCGCCGAACAAAACCAGGATGACCACGGCAACGACCAGAATATGCCAAGGACTCTCAAACATAAACAACCTACCTTTCGCCCGCGAAATCCTGCAGGCAGGCTTCCCGGGTATTTTCCAACTATACCATGCGGATGCGCCCTAGGCGCGGCTTCGTCAAAGCAGAACACGTTCGTCACCCTGACGACGGGTAACGCGTTCGCGATCCAGATACTCCAGCAAAGGTATGGCATATTTGCGGGTGATGCCGGTTAAATCTTTGAAGACCGGGATTGAGATTCTTTCACCTTTCGTCTTCTTGTAACTCGCCAGCTTGGCGCGTAGTTCAGCGAGCGCCTCTCGATGAAAAATCAAGTCTGGAGTGACGCGGTGCAAGGCTTTTTCGCGCAGCAGGATCTGCAACAACTTTTCGGAACGGCGCGGTTCGACCGTTAAGGTCGCCAGAACTTCCTTTACCGATGGCACAGCCAGGCCGGCTTTGGCGAAAGCCGCCTCGATCTGGTCCTTGGCTTTCACTTCGTCGGGCAGGAGAGAAATCCGTGAACCGGCGCCCTTGACGAGTTCGCCTTGCAGTTCGATTTTTCTCTGTGCGGCCAATTCATCGAGCGCGGCCCGAAAGATTTCAGGACGCAGGCGCCTGGCGAGGTTAGCGCGCAGCTCTTCGCGCTGGATTCCCGGCTGCAACGGATTTTCTTTATGGAAACACTCCACGCGCTCGGCGATTTTCTTCAGCAATTCGGCAAAGGACGCAGCCGCAAAAAGGATCGGAGGTTCGGCGCTGATTATCTTGATGCGCTTGCCGGCTGCAAGAGCGCCAGCGGTCGCCTGGATTTCGCTGTCGGTCCATCCAGTGCGGGCAGGAATTTCCGACCGTCGCAAACCGAAGAGCGAACGTTCGGTAAGTTGCGCGAGAATTTCTTGCTTGTCTTCACGCTCAACGGCCAGCAAGTATTCGCGGCGGGAACCTTCCCGGGCACGCGGGCGGCGTGCAAGTGGATCGAGTACTGTTCCGCCGCCGATGGTAATCAATGGCGACGGCTGCCGGATGATGAAACGATCGCCCGCGACTGCAAGAACGCTTTGACGCAATCGCAATTGTGCGAATGCTTCGTGTGCCGCAAGCAATTCGGCGCGTTCAAATAGCGCAACTTCGGCAGTGGTGTCGAAGGAACCGATGTGGAAATGAACTAGCCCGCGATTTTTTAGTTTGCGAACGCCTGGAAGCAACCGAAGCTTTACGTCGAGGCGCCGAGTTGCGCGAAAACGCGAACACCTGGCGAGCGTCATTCCGCGCTGAAGTTCCCGGTGATCGATTCCCGCGAGGTTGATTGCCGTACGCTGGCCGGCCTCGGCGCGCTCCACGCTTTTTCCGCCGGACTGCACGCCGCGCACGCGAAGTGTCTGGCCCGTCGGGAAAAGCTGGACCTCATCTCCCGCTTTGATTTGACCGCTGATCAACGTGCCAGTAACCACGCTGCCGAAGCCCTTGATGGCAAACGCGCGATCAATCGGCAAGCGAAAATCGCGACGGGCATCTTTCCCCATAACCTGGCGCGCTTGCTCGACGATCGCTTGCTTGAGTTCGGCCAGGCCTGTACCGGCCTTTGCGCTTACCGGCACGATCGGGGCATTTTCCAGAAATGAACCGCGAAGGAAATCCTCCAGCTCCAGCCGGAGAAGTTCCAGTGTGTCGCTATCAACCAAATCCGTTTTGGTCAGCACGACCAGGCCGCGTTGAATCCCAAGCAAGCGGCAAATATCGAAATGTTCGCGCGTCTGCGGCTTGATGGATTCGTCCGCGGCAATTACCAGCAGCACTAAATCAATACCGGCGGCTCCCGCGAGCATGTTTCCGACAAAACGTTCGTGTCCGGGAACGTCAACGAATCCGAATTGCACGCCGTCCTGTTCCAGAAATGCGAATCCCAGATCGATGGTAATACCCCGGCGTTTTTCTTCTTCCAGTCGATCGGGGTGTGTACCGGTCAACGCTTCGACGAGCGTGGACTTGCCATGATCAATGTGGCCGGCCGTGCCGATGATGACACTTTTCGTGGAACTGTTCATGAACCGAAGCGAAGATGCATCTTTTTTCGAATTCGAAGCTGAAAATTCAGATGCTAAGGGAAACGAGAGTAAGGGTCAAATCGAAGCCGTTCCCTGTGGCTGCACTGAATGAACTAAGATTTTGCGGCCGCGATCTCTTCAACGACTGCCTGTGCCGCCGCTCGTGGGTCATCGGCAGCAATGATGGGCCGGCCCACCACAATGTAATCCGCACCCGCTTTGACGGCTTCAGCAGGTGTCGCCGTGCGGGCCTGATCATCCTTTTTTCTGCGGGAGGATTCTTGCGCCGGGCGAACGCCAGGCGTGACGATCAGAAATTCGCGGCCACATGCTTTCCTGATGGCTTTGGCTTCCTGTACGGAGGCCACGACGCCATCCACGCCACATTTTTTTGCGAGCTGCCCGAGCTCCACCGCGCGAGTCAAGGGCGTTCCGCCGATGCCTACTTCGCGCATGGTTTTATTCTCCATGCTGGTCAAAATTGTGACCGCAAGCAGCCGCGTGCGGTCCGCACCCATGGGCACGCCGGCGCTGACGGCTTGCGCTGCCGCGCGCAACATCGCGGCGCCGCCGAGCGCATGCACGTTAAGTAGCTGCACCCCAGGCATGGCGGCGGAGGAAAGCACCGCGCCAGCAACCGTGTTGGGGATATCGTGAAACTTCAGGTCGAGAAAGATTCCGTTGCCCAGGGCCGAAATCTGTTTAACGGCCTCTGGTCCGGCGCTGGTAAAAAGCTGGTTGCCGATCTTGAACATACCCACCAGATCGGAAACTTTTTGCGCAAACTTCAGCGCCGTCGACAATGAGTCGAAGTCCAGGGCTACAATCAGACTGCTGCGCGGATGAGCGTCGAAGGTCACTTTTGCCAGTGACCCTCAACGGTCCTTTTAGAGGGTCAGTGTTTTTTCGGAACTTCCAGAAGCTCCAGCCGGACCTGGCTGACGCCCGAGTGAATTAAGCCAATCTTTCGGGCCACGCGATAGGATACATCAATTTCGCGGCCTTCTTGGTATGGACCGCGATCATTGATGCGAACTAGTTCAAATTGCCCGGTGCGGGGATTGACCAGGCGGATGATCGAGCCGAAGGGAAGGTTGGGGTGGGCGGCGGTGAGGGCTTCACAGTCAAAGCGCTCCCCGTTGGCGGTCTTGCGGCCGTTGAATTCTGTTCCGTACCAGCTGGCGTTGCCAACCCAAGTCTTAATCGGCTTGGCAGATTCAGTTTTATAGGCTACGAGAGGTGCTTCCATCACTGGTGCAATGAGGAACATCAGTGGCACCCAGCGTACTGCAGCCCAAATCATGAAGAGTGGCTTTTTCATAGTGTTGTTTTTTAGCTACAACTTCCAGAAAAGTGTAGCAGGAAAGCATCATTATGTCAACCAATTTCTCTCGAAAATTTGCCTCTCAACTCATTGATATTAAATAGTTTAGACTCGAAAAAAGCCTCGCGAACACTGCTTTCCAGCCGCTCACTGACCTGGGGGTCAGTAAAGCTGGCCGTGCCGACCTGTACGGCTGCCGCTCCCACGAGGAGATAGTCAAGCACATCGTTTGCCGTCTCAATGCCTCCGAGGCCAACTATAGGGATTTCTACAGCCTGGCAAGCTTCCCAGACCAGCCGGAGGGTGATTGGCTTGATCGCAGGGCCGCTCAGACCTCCCGTTGGATTCCCTAAACGGGAGCGACGGGTTCTATAGTCGACTGCCATAGCGGGGTAGGTATTGGCTACGGTTAGCGCGTCCGCACCTTCCGCAGCCACCGTCCTGGCCATAAGTCCAATATCAGCAACAAGGGGAGACAGTTTGACCCAAAGGGGCCGTTTCGCGGCCGCTTTGCGGACTGCCCTGGTTACCTCAGCAGCGGCGGCTGGATCATTCCCAAAGTGCAGGCCACCCTTCTTGACGTTGGGGCACGAGATGTTCAGCTCATAGCCAGCTATGCCGTCGGCGTCCTCTAGAATCCGGATCACCTCGACGTAGTCTTCCTGGCAGTAGCCGAATACATTAACGAGCACCGGCACGTCGAACTTACGCAGCTCCGGGAGTTTTTGCTCGACGAAGGCCTTAACGCCGACGTTTTGCAGGCCAACCGCGTTGAGCATACCGGAGGGAGTCTCGCAGAGGCGTGGACCAGGGGCACCATCCATAGGCTCACGAGACAAGCCCTTGGTTACGAGGCCACCGAGACGGTTCAGGTTGACGAGATGAGCAAATTCCAGTCCATAACCGAAGGTGCCGCTGGCCGCGATGATGGGACTACGAAAGCGAAGGGCGCCGATGGAAACGCTTAGGTCAACATCAGCCGCGGACCGGGCGGAGTTAGCAGCGCTTGAGGAGGTCACTTCGTGCATGAGGATAGCACGAAGTCGTTCGAAGCCTTACTGATTCGCGCTGGCACTCCGACCGCCCTCCGCAGCCCTCAATTTGTCGAACGCGGCGCCGCTGGCGCGACGGGTTTCTTCAGGGCTTCGGCAAGCACCCGGCCGTCGCGCGTCGCCAGTGTGATACCGCACAAGGATGCCAGAGTTGGCGCAATATCAGCCGGCGTGATTCGCTGGAAAAATTCGCCGTGCTCAATGCCCCAGCCCATCAGCAAAACGGGAACATGCTGATCGTAGTTGTACGGAGTTCCGTGGCCCGTGCCGTAATTGCGCGCTTGATTCGCCGGGCCACCAGTCACGAGCCAATAGGGCTTCGGAACAATGAACAGATCGCCGCTGCGCCCTTCGAAATAACTGTTCGCTTCCGCCGTTCGTATGGCGCTTTGCGTTGCCCGCCGGTTCTGCAATTCTTCCGCACGATAGACATTCGCAACGCCCGGCACGGAAAGGATCGCCTGCAGCACCGCCTGCATCGCGGCGGGATCCGCCTTTAGTTTTGCGTATGTGCCAGTAGAAAAATAAATATCCGAGCCCGCAATGCGAGCAACGGCCGGCTTGGTGTAGCTAAAGGGTTCGAGCGCTTTTTCGATTCCTGCTTGCACTTCTGCAACGCGCAAGACGCCGGCGTCCACACCGGTCGTCTCCATGTCTTCGGGAACCGGAGCGACGCCGTGATCCGCGCTCAGAGCCACGACGTAATTTCCGCGGCCAACTTTTGCATCCAGATGCGCGAATAAATCGCCAAGGTCCTTGTCAAGACGCACGAGAATATCCTGAATTTCCCAGCTTCGCGGACCCATGGCGTGGCCGACGTGGTCCGGTGAAGAATAGCTGACGCCGAGAAAATCCGTGGCGGCACGTTTTCCCAAGTCAAGCTGGTCCACCGCATTTTCGGCTAGCTTTGTCAGATAAGTATCCGCAAATGGGCTTGATTCCCACTCCTCATAAAAAGCTGTGTCCAATTGGCCGTTACCTGCTTTTCCCTTGAGTGCGTGAGGAAATGCCAGGTCCCAGCCATCTGGAGCAACTGCCCCAGGAGTCTGGTCGTCGTAAAGATAAGCGCTCCTCGGCAGCGAGAGTTCCCACTTCTTCCCGAAATCCGTTTTCACCGGATGGGCTTTCACGAAGTCCTCGATGAATTGCTTCGAACCGTAGCGAGTCGAGGTGATCCACGAACCGTTATCGAACCATGTGGCGGAGTCCGCTTTGTGTCCGGCAAGAGTAATGGCGGCGCGCGCTTTCAGCGAAAACGCGACCACGCGAGACGCGCCGCCGCCTTGAAATCGCAATTCGTCGGAAAATGCCGGGACACGCATGCGCCAGGCGGAATCTCCCCCTGATGCGGTGCCTGTTGCGTACGCAGTGTTTTTTACGTTGGGGTCGGACGTGCACGTTACCATCGATTGCGAATCGCGGTCCCACCACGCGTTGGCAATCATTCCGTGGGTTGCCGGAAGAGCACCGGTCGAAATTGTTGCGTGGCCAACACAGGTTTCCGTTGCGGCATAGGGATAGGCGGCTTCGCGGAACCATGCGCCCTCTTCCAAGAGGCGCTTCAGGCCGCCGGTCCATTGCGCCCTGAATTTATCCACGTAATCGGCGCGCATTTGATCGACAACCAGCATCACCACCAGTTTCGGCCGCGAGCTCGGAGCCGGCGGTTCCTTGGGTTTAGCGTGCTCATGAGGCGGAGGTGCAACGTGAGGAGTCTGTGCAACCAAGGAAATCGAAAAAAGCAACACGACCAAACCGCAAGCCAGAGCGCGAAGTTGCACCTTCATGAGTCCGCCTTTCCGTCTGCCGTGCAGTCTAGCACGGCTGTGAAACCCTCCAGCATTTGCCGGGCGGGAGACCGGCAGCGCAGCCGTGCTTGTGCTAGAATTCCGCGCAATGAAAATCGTCGAAAAGGCGCAATTGATGTCCGCGGCGGAGATCGACCGAACTCTGCAGCGGCTGGCGCACGAAATCGTAGAAAAAAGTGGCGGCACCAAGCATCTGGCTTTGATCGGAATTCGCCGGCGCGGCGTTCCTCTCGCACAGCGCATCGCGCTGGCTATGCGGGGGATCGATGGCGTGGAAGTCCCTGTCGGCACGCTGGACATCACTCTCTATCGGGATGACTTGTCAAAGGTTGCGCCACAAGCGGTGCTGCAGTCTTCCGATATAAAATTCGGCGTGGATGACATGGACCTGGTATTGGTTGATGATGTGCTTTATACCGGCAGGACGATTCGCGCGGCGATGAATGGCCTCTTCGATCTGGGCCGGCCGAGGCGCATTTCACTCTGCGTGCTCATCGATCGCGGCCATCGCGAAATGCCCATCGAGTCGCAGTACACCGGACGTGTAGTGCAGACCAGCGATACTGAAATTATCGAAGTGCGGTTGCGAGAAATTGATAATGAAGAACGCGTGGTTCTGGTAGACCGGGTAGAATAGAGTTGTTTGGAATTTTTCTGACGATCGGAGTTTCAGGGTTTTTCGCAAGCTGCCTTGCAAACTCTTTAGGAATAAAACGATTTGTGACCTACAGATTCCGTGATCTTCTGGCTCTTGAGCCGCTCTCCGCGGCGGAGCTTACATTTCTTCTCGATCAGAGCAAGCCATTCCAGGAAATTCAGCGCCACCCTTTAAAAAAGCTCGCCACGTTACGGGGGAAAACCGTCGCGCTCGCGTTTTTTGAAACTTCCACCCGCACACGCATCAGCTTTAGCACCGCTGCGTCGCGCCTCGGCGCGGACAGCATGAATCTACAGGCCGAGGCATCCAGCTTGAAAAAAGGCGAAACGCTGCTGGACACGGCGTTCAACTTGAACGCCATGAAGCCGGATTGCCTGGTGATGCGCCACTCCGCATCCGGCGCTGCCGATTATGTGGCCGGCCGGCTGGACATTCCCGTGATCAACGCCGGCGACGGCACTCACGAACACCCTTCACAAGGTCTATTGGATGCGCTGACGATCCGCGATCGGAAAGGTACGATCGAGAATCTGAACGTTACTATTCTCGGCGACCTGGCGCACTCCCGCGTTGCACGTTCCAACATTCACTTGCTGGGAAAATTCGGTTGCCGGTTCACTTTGTGCGGTCCGGCGATGTGGGTGCCGCGCGAACTGCAAGAAATCGCGCCGCAGACTCCCATTCGCTGTGTCTACAAGATTGAAGAGGCGCTGGAAGGCGCCGATGTGATCATCATGCTGCGCGTGCAAACTGAACGGCAGCACGAGGCTTCGATTTCCGCGAACGACTACATCCTCGGCTACCAGCTCAATGCTGAGCGATTGAAGCGCGCGAAGCCGAACGCTCTCGTTCTTCATCCGGGGCCGATGAATCGCGGAATTGAAATTACGCCTGAAGTCGCGGATGGGCCGCAGTCCTGCGTACTCGAACAGGTCACCAATGGCGTCGCGGTTCGCATGGCGATTCTCTATCTGTTGACTACCGGCGATCCGGGCGATGGCTTGCACCCCGCTGTGGAGAGTTCTGGTGCGATCGCGCACAATCGCCGGGCAACCGATCGAGCGAGGCACGATCCAGCGCAGGGTAAGGAGAAGGACTCCTAAAATGTTGCTGATCAAGAACGGCCGGATAATCGACCCTGCATCCAAGACCGATGCAGTGATGGACGTTCTGCTGGACGGCGAGTTGGTGAAGGAAATTGGCACGCAGGGAAACTTTTCTGGACTGAAAGAGGTCGAGACTTTTGACGCGAGCGGAATGATTGTTGCGCCGGGCTTTATCGATCTTCACGCGCACCTGCGCGAACCGGGGCAGGAATCATCGGAAACGATCGCAACGGGCACAAAATCCGCGGCGCGTGGAGGATTCACCGCGGTCTGCTGCATGCCGAATACGAAACCCGTGCATGACAACGCGTCGATCACGCGATTCATCGTGGACAAAGCGCGGATGGTTGGCGCAACGCGCGTATGGCCTATCGGTGCAGCCAGCATTGGCAGCCAGGGCGAAGCCATTGCCGAAATCGCGGCCATGAAAGAGGCCGGCATCGTCGCGGTATCCGATGACGGGAAGCCTATCGCCACCGCGCGGCTCGCCCGGCAAGTGATGGACTATTGCCGCTCTCTCGATCTGCCTGTCATCGAACATTCCGAAGATGTTTCGCTCGCTGCCGGAGCCGTGATGCGCGAAGGAGTTACCTCCACTCGTCTCGGTTTGCGCGGCATGCCTGCCGCCGCGGAATCTGTCTGCGTTGCGCGCGATGTGCAACTTGCGCAGCTCACTGGAGCGCGCTTGCACGTAGCGCATCTTTCCGCGAAAGGTTCTCTCGACCAGGTACGCGCGGCGAAATCACGCGGATTGCATGTCACTTGTGAAGTGACGCCACACCATTTCACGCTGATCGATGAGGACGTTCGCTACGATGCGAGATTTAAGATGAATCCGCCCCTGGCCTCACGCGAAGATCGCGAAGCGGTGATTGCCGGACTCGCCGACGGCGCAATCGACGCCATCGCCACGGATCATGCGCCGCACGAGCCTGCTCTGAAGGATGTCGAATTCGACCGCGCACCGTTTGGCATTCTTGGATTCGAGACGGCCGTCGCTCTGACGCTGGAACAGCTAGTGCACACCAGGAAAATTTCCCTCACTCGCATGGTCGAGCTATTCACAACCGGCCCTGCGCGCGTTCTCGGCATGGAACGCAAACTCGCCACCGGCGAGCCCGCCGACGTTACTATCTTTTCGACCACCCACGAGTGGACCTACAACGTGGCCGATTCACCTAGCAAATCGCGCAACTCCCCGTTTGATGGCCGTTCCTTCCGAGGCGCGCCGATGGCCACGATCGTGGCTGGAAAAATCGCTTACCGCCGCGTCTGACGCTTGCACCTTCGGCTGCGTTCTCAGGCGGGAGGGCTGGATTATCCTAGTAACCACGACGCCGCCTTTTCTGTCATCGCTTCTCCATCACCGGCATTTGGCTCTTACGATAGGAATAGATTGACACCCTTCACGCTTATACGAATCATCCTTCGCACTCTGGCAATCGTGGCGCTGCTTTGCGCCGCCGGAGGGGCCGTCCACGCACAATCGGAATCTATTCGCGACTTCCATAGCGACATCCGTCTTCTCGATGATGGCACGCTCCTGGTCAAGGAAACCATCACCGTCTACAGCAACGGGAGCCAGATCCGCCACGGAATTTATCGCGACTTTCCGACTCACTACAAGGATCGCCTAGGAAACCATTACGTGGTCGGCTTCCAGTTGAACGGCGCGCTGCGCGATGGCTCGGCGGAAATTTCTCGCGTCGAGGACTACTTCAACGGAAAGCGTATCTACCTCGGTGACCGCACGTCATTTGTTTCGAGGGGCGAACATACTTACGAAATTTCTTATTCGACCAATCGCCAACTGGGTTTTTTCCAGAACCACGACCAGCTCTACTGGAACGTCACCGGCAACGGCTGGGGCTTTCCGATCACCCGCGCATCCGCGACGGTAACATTGCCCGTCGCAATAACCCACACGGAAGTCGGGTTGGATGGCTTTACCGGGCCGCAAGGTTCCTTGAACAAGAATCTGACCTGGACCACGCAAAATGGTCAATTCCAGTTCGAAACGACAGCCGCCCTGGCGCCGAAGGAAGGACTTTCCATCGTTCTTTCTTGGCCGAAGGGCTTCATCGCCCCACCCACTACCCAGGAACAGCTGAATTATTTTTTCAGCGACAATCGCGACGCCTTGGTGATGCTGGTCGCGCTCCTCTTACTCCTCATTTATTACGCGCTCGTATGGTCCGCGGTCGGCCGCGATCCCAAGCGCGGCGTCATCATGCCGCTTTACGAACCGCCAGCAAGCCTTTCGCCAGCGGCGATGCGGTATCTCGTGCACATGGGCTTCGATAACAAGACGTTTGCCGCGGCTATTCTGGACATGGCAGCTCGCGGTTATCTGAAAATAAAATTTCAAGCTGGCTCTTACACGCTCTACCGGACCAAAAGCGATAATCGCGCGCTGACTGTCGATGAGCAGCAAGTAGCCAATCAAATGTTCAGCGGACGCGATGAATTGTGGCTGCACAATGAAAATCACACCGTCATTAGCGCCGGAATCGCATCTCTAAAATTGTGGCTCAAAGAAAGCGAGCAAAAAATTTATTTCTTCACGAACAATCGCTATCTAATCCCAGCGATTGTCTTTAGCGTACTGGTCGTTGGCACGGTTGCATATCTGCGATCACCTGCCAGCCTCCTGATCGTAGGTTTCGTGTCGCTATGGCTTTCCATCTGGAGTCTCGCGGTGGCCTCACTGCTGTACGGGTGCTACAAAGCCTGGAGGGACGCGTCGGTGGTAAGTTCCGGCTCTTTCCTGCTGGCGGGTAAAGCTATGATTCTCACGGTGTTTGCGTTGCCCTTTCTGGCCGGAGAAGGCTTCGGCATTTTCATGCTCACTCAGGCTGGCTCGCTAGCGGTCGCGCTATTTCTGTTTGCAAGCATCGGACTGCTCATTCTGTTTCATTTCCTGCTCAAGGCGCCGACGGTTGTTGGACGAAAGCTTCTGGATCAGGTCGAAGGCTTCAAAATGTTTCTGGGTGCAGTGGATGGCGATCGGCTGAATCGCATCAATCCACCGGAGCAGACTTCAGAAACATTTGAAAAATTCCTGCCCTATGCGCTCGCGCTGGGCGTGGAACAAGCCTGGGCCGAGCAATTTTCCGGTGTGCTGAACGCAGCGAGCGCATGGCCCAATACCGGCGCCAGCTACACGCCATCGTTTTATTCCGGTTCGAACTGGAACGAGTTTAGCGGCTCGTCATTCGCAAGCGGCTTTACCGACAGTTTTACCAGCGCTATTTCGTCTTCGTCCGCCGCGCCGGGATCAAGCGGCGGAGGCGGCTCGGGAGGTGGGGGAGGTGGTGGTGGCGGCGGTGGCTGGTAGAGGCAGGCGCTCGAAAGAAGTCTCGCTAGTGGCCGGACTCTGCGGGATGCATTCCGTGTGTCGGCAATTCGTGAGTGCCGCGAGTGAGCGGTTCAATCTTGAGACGGTAAAAATGGTCCAGCGGCACGCGCCCCTTACCGACGGCGTAACCTTTTTCGATGGCTTTGGTCACGTAGGCTTTCGCCAGCGTGGCGGCTTCAATTAATCCGCGGCCCGCGGCAAGCTGAGCAGTCAACGCCGAAGCGAATGTGCAGCCGGTTCCATGCGTATTCTCGATTTTCACCTTATCGCCGCCTAGCTGCACAAGTTCGTTGCCGTCGAAGACCACATCCACGGCGCGTTCCATGTGGCCCCCTTTGACGATCACCGCACGGGCGCCCATCTCCGTCAGTTTGCGCGCCGCAGCTTCCATTGCGGCCACATCCTTGATTTCGAGCCCGGTTAGAGTTTGCGCTTCTGGCACATTTGGAGTGAACACACTGGCTCGCTTCAGCAACTCCGTCGCGACATATTTCACGCCACCGGCATCCAGCAATTCCGTTCCCGATGAAGACGTCATCACAGGATCGAAAACCACGTGCGCAAACTTGTGGGCGTCCAGAAATTCCCCGACCACTACGGCATTGCCGCGGTTGCCCAGCATTCCGATTTTCACGGCCGCAATTTCGCAATCCTTAGCCAGAACATCCAGCTGTTCGCGCAATTCCGCGCTCGGGGTGTTATGTACCGCTTCAATACCCTGGGTATTCTGCACGGTCAAAGAAGTGATTGCCGCGACTCCGTAACAACCGTGCGCAGCAAAAGTTTTCAAATCGGCTACCGTGCCCGCGCCGCAGCTGGGATCAAATCCCGCAATCGTCAGCAGGATCGGCGGAGCCGCCATCATGTGTCCGTTCGTGCTCATGGTTGGTCCGGCTTCCTTGTTCCACGAAGAAAATTGCCGGTCACGTTCCACAAACCGCTGAAACGTACCGGCAATTGCGAATGTACGCGCTGAATTTTCCGAGCGCAACAAGAATCTCACACGTATACGACATTGCTGAGGCATTGCTACATGCGAGAGCAGAGCCGCGCGCCCTGAAGTTCCTCAGGGGAATAAGCCGCGGACGAGTGTGGCCTCGGCCACACGTCCGACGGCGAGAATCATGGCGCCCGCGCGAGGCGGCACGTGATGCTTGCGCATGGTTTCCACCATTTCGTGAAAACCACGCACCATAATTTTCTGCAGGCGCAGATTCACTTCATCGGAATCCCAGAGCAAGCCTTCCTGGTTTTGCACCCATTCGAAATAGCTGACGGTGACTCCGCCGGCGTTAGCAAGGATGTCCGGCAGTACAGTAATTCCTCGACGCGCCAGAATTTCATCGGCGTGCGGAGTGGTAGGCCCATTGGCAGCTTCCGCGACGATGCGGGCCTTCACGGCTTCGGCATTGTTTAGTGTGATGACGTTTTCAAGAGCCGACGGCACCAGAATGTCGCACTTCATGGTCAGCAGGTCGTCATTCGAAATCCGCGAAGCACCGGGCATCCCAACAACCGTTCCGGAACGTTCCTTGTAGCGCAGCGCTTTGATCGGGTCGATGCCGCGAGGATTGGTGACGCCTCCGCGCGTATCGCTCAATGCAACGATCTTCGCTTTTTTCTCGGAGAGCAATCGCGCCGCGGTCGCTCCCGCATTTCCAAATCCCTGAATCGCCACACTCGCGCCGCGCAAAGGAATTTTTTTCAGCTTGCACGCTTCCTCGACCACAAATACGAGGCCGCGCGCAGTAGCTTCCGCACGGCCGAGCGAGCCGCCGATAGAAATCGGTTTCCCGGTGACCACGCCCGGAATCGTGTGACCCTGCATCATGGAATAGGTGTCCATGATCCATGCCATGGTCTGCGCATCCGTGTACACGTCCGGCGCGGGAATATCCTGATCGGGCCCGATCAGCGGAAGAATTTCGCTGGCAAAGCGCCGTGTCATCCGTTCCAGTTCGCTCTTGGACATGCGCTTGGGGTCACAGATGATCCCGCCTTTGGCGCCGCCGAACGGTACGTTCACAACGGCAGTCTTCCAGGTCATCCACGCGGCAAGAGCTTTCACTTCATCCAACGTTACGCCGGGATGGTAGCGAATGCCGCCCTTGCCCGGCCCGCGCGATATATTGTGCTGCACGCGGAATCCGGTCATCACGCGCAACTGGCCATTGTCCATTTTGGTAGGCAAAGAAACTTCGAGAATTCTTTTGGGCGTGCGCAGCACTTGTCGCAAACCTGGATCGAGCTTCAGGAATTCCGCTGCCATGTCAAACTGAATTTGCGCAATGCGAAACGGATTTAGGTCCTCACGCGGAGCAATCCGCGGCACAATCGGCTGCACTGCGGGCTTTACGACCGTGGCCATCGGCGTCGGTCCTTTCCTCTTCTCAGTGGATTAAAATCTTGCGTCTTGCAAAACTTTCGTTCATTACGAACGCATTCGGGCCCAACTGCAAAACTTGTCCACGCCAAAAATCATATTCTACTCATCCGTTTGCGGCACGGCGCAGCATGCTGCTCTCATATTTAGCGCGGCACTCTTGCGAGCAAAAATATTGCGTCTCGCCATTTGTGCTCAGAGGCAGCGCCAACTCCTTCGCCATGTGTATCCCGCAGACTGGGTCTCGAACCAACGGTCTGCCGGCCACAGTCTCCTCGGCGTGCCCTGTTCCTTGATCAGCAGGTTGCCGGTCGCCACGCGAGAGCATTCGGCCTACGAGCTTAATCACCCAAGAGACGATGACTACCCAAAATACAAATCTTAGAAAACGCCCAATGAAACCCATAGCTTCCCAGCGCTGATCCGCGCCCCTCCCCTTGGCCGGCTACTACATAACTCTAATGAGACGCGGCGAGCCGAGTGTATGCAAGCGGAAAAGCGCCCGTCAAACGAAATTGTGTGATTTCAATAGGTTGCGCGGCGCAACAGCTATGCCCCTTAGATTCCCAGGTCACCTTAAATGCCAGTAAAGCATGTATTATCAGTTATTTACAGGTACATTTGTCTGAGCCGATACAAAACCTCTTTGCGCAGGAACTCGGGCTGGTCAGCCTACTCAATAGGACCCGGAATGCGGTCGATTCCCATATAGGGGCGCAATACTTCTGGAATAACGATGGATCCATCGCGCTGCTGGTAGTTTTCGACGACCGCGATCCAAGTGCGGCCGACTGCGAGGCCAGAACCGTTCAGTGTGTGGACAAATTCACTTTTGCCGGCGGCTTTCGGTTTGAACCGTATCCCCGCCCGGCGAGCCTGAAACGCTTCGCAATTGGAGCAGGAGGAAATTTCGCGGAATTCTTTGCTCGAAGGCAGCCACACTTCGATGTCATAGGTTTTTGCGGATGCAAAGCCCATGTCGCCGGAGCAAAGCAAAACGGTGCGATAGTGCAAGCCAAGTTTCTGCAGAATCGCTTCCGCGTGGCGAACCAGCGCTTCGTGCTCTTCGTAGCTTTTTTCCGGGTGGGTGAACTTGAATAGCTCCACTTTTTGAAACTGGTGCTGCCGCAGAATGCCGCGCGTATCTTTGCCTGCCGCGCCCGCCTCGGAACGGAAGCAAGCGGTCCACGCGGTAACAGAAATAGGAAGCTTGTCCTCGGCAATCGTTTCGTCGCGATATAAATTGTGAAGTTCCACTTCGCTGGTAGGTGTGAGCCAGAAATCGGTATTTTCAATCTTGAATAAATCCGCAGCGAATTTGGGCAACTGTCCCGCCCCCAACAGGGAAGCGGTGTTCACTAAAAATGGCGGCAAGATTTCCGTGTAGCCATGTTCGCGCGTGTGTACATCGAGAAAAAAATTGGCCAAGGCACGCTCCAATCGAGCGCCCCAGCCTTTGTACACCGCAAATCGGGCGCCGGCGACTTTGCTGGCCGCCGGCAGGTCGAGAATGCGCGCACGTTCGCCGACTTCCCAATGCGGCTTGGGTTGAAAATCGAAAACCGGAGGCGCGCTCCATCGCCGAACTTCAACGTTTTCCTCTGCGCTTGTTCCCGCAGGCACTGAAGAGTGCGGCATATTGGGAATCGTCAGCAACAGTTCGCGTTGCCTTGCGTCGAGTTCGGCGATTCGTTCATCCGACCGCTTGATCTGCTCGGAGACCTGCTTCATCTCGGCGATCAACGAATCCGCGTTCTGCTTTTCTTTCTTCAAGCGCGCAATTTCGTCGCTGGCTTTGTTGCGCAGCGCTTTGCGATGCTCGTTGGCGGTGATCTGTTCCCGGCGGTCTTTATCAAGCTCGCGGAAGCTATTCAGTTCTAGGCTGATATTCCGGCGCCTCGCCATATCAGCGAAGAGATCGAGATGCTCACGAAAATAACTCAAATCATGCATGATCGCCGGTGTCCGTTCTATTTTCGTGCTTATTGAAGAAACAGGATAGCGCATTCGCGCTGGACCATGCATCTGCGTTGAGAAAATGCCGATTTAGGCGCTTACCAAGCGCCGCAGCGCTTCCCAGTACTTGAAAGACATCGTACTGGAGATTACTCTTTGTGAATCAGCTCGCCGCTCGAATCCCTGTTATTCCTCTTGCATATCTATTTACCTGTAAGTATAGTGGCGCACGCTTTACGGCCTGGCACTAGTTCGAAATCGTGAGGTTCGCTATGATGATGCGCCCCGGAGAGTCCTGGCATTGCACAAATCGGCTGTGCGATGCCGAAGTATTAGTCAGATCCGAAAGCCGGCCTGAAGGCGTGAATCCACGCTGTTCTTGCGGTTCACCGATGAAAAAGAAATACACGTCGCCGGTCTTCCGTTATCTGGATTTCCTTCGCTTGGATGGCCGCCCTTCGTTTGAAAAGCCGGCTCAGAAAGTAGCCGAGGAATAGATTATGGCCACGTTCACGAGCGGGCCGCCCCGAGCCAATCGCCGGGCCCGCACGTTGCGTTTTCGCGCGGGTGTTGCACAAACTTTTGGCCCCTTGTTTTTCGTACTGGCGCTGCTGCTCATTTTGCCGGGCACAATATTTCTTTATGACGCGCTCACCCATCCGCTTACCGCGGACTCCGGCCAAGTGATGATCGGATCGATTTGTCTCGCCGTGTCGGTACTTCTGTTATTTTTTCTGGGAAGGGAAAGTTTCTAGTTCGGCCCTGGCAACAAAGATCAGCGCAAAAATTCAGGCGCGGGGGATCGCGGGCAAATATTTTTCCTCGAGAATACGGCGGTGGTGAAGCTCGTGTCCGGCAATGATGTAGGCTAGCGCGCGCACCGTAACTTCATTCTTGTTGGCGATGCCGCGGCGTTGCCAGGCCTCGCCGCTCAGTCCTAGAAACAACGCCAGTGTGGCGCTGCGAACCTGGGCCAACTCTTCCGCCAGGTCGGCCAGGGTACGGTCGTTAAACCCGCCGTTCTTCACATAGTCGTCCTGCTCGAATCCCTCGATAGGTGTTTTGTCGCTGCGAGAAATCCGCAGCGCACGGTATGCGAAAACTCGTTCGCTGTCCGAGATATGCCCGACGAGTTCTTTCACCGTCCATTTATCCGGCGCGTAGCGAAAGTTTCCTTCGCGTTCACTGCGCGCGCCGAGCAGCTGCGCCGTTAACATTTGCTGCGCTTCAAGAACGCCTAATATATCTGTCCCAGGGACCAGCGAGACGTACTTCTCATAGTACGCAGCATAATCGGTTGGCTGTGGCCGCAGTTGTGGAGCCGGTTTGACGGGCATACAAATAGTATAACGCGCCGGGGTGCAAGAAACATAAGGTCAAGGCGGGATTGCGAACCTTGGATGATGTTGCTTCTTGTCCGCAAACTGTTGAAACTATGAAGTTCCATGCCAAATCCCGCAAAGTCCAGCCCTCGCATTGCCTTTCAGGGCGAGCTCGGCGCCTTCAGCGAAGCTGCCGCGATTCAGCTGCTCGGCGAGAATATCAACACCGTTCCACGTGCGACATTTGATTCGGCATTTCGGGCAATAGAAGAAGGTGCAGCCGACGCGCTTCTGGCTCCTGTGGAGAATTCGCTGGCTGGGTCTGTAGTGCGGGTCTACGACTTGCTGATTGAAAGCAATCTGGGCATCGTCGCGGAAACCGTTCTTCCCATCGAACATCACCTCATCGGGTGCCCAGGAGCGGATCTTGCTGGTCTGAAGTCAGTCGCCTCGCATCCCATGGCGCTCGCGCAATGCGAGCGCTTTTTTCTGGCCCATCCGCAACTGAAGCGCGTTCCGGCTGAAGATACGGCTGGCAGCGTCCGCGACATCCTGGCCAGCGGCGACAAGTCCGCAGCTGGAATTGCTGGCCGGCAAGCGGCGGCACGCTACGGAGGCGTCATTCTCGCTGAATCCATTCAAGACAACGCGGAAAATTTCACACGGTTCGTGTTGCTCGTTCCAAAGGATTCCACCAGTCAGGATCCTCTTCTGAGCCCGCGCATGGACGCCAGGATATTGAAAGCCTCTCTGGCCATGCGGTTGGCGCACCAACCAGGCGCTCTATTAGCGGCTCTCCAGCCTTTTGCCGACTGTGGAGTTAACCTGCTGAAAATCGAAAGCCGTCCGATTCACGGCCGTCCGTGGGAATATCAGTTTTTTCTTGATGTGCAGACGGAAGAACCGGCGAAGCTTCACGAGGCATTGCACCAGGTCAAGGCTGCGACCAGCTTCTTCCAAGTTTTGGGGCGCTATGCCCCAGCTCGTGCTGCATAGTCTTAGTGACCGAAAACTCTGACTCGTCTATACTCTCCTCGCATAATCCAGACATGATTGGCGAGACTCTCGGTCAGTACCGGATCATTGAAAAACTTGGCGGCGGTGGCATGGGCGTTGTCTACAAAGCCCAGGACACCAAGCTAGGGCGTTTTGTCGCGCTCAAATTCCTACCCGACAATGTGGCCCGGGATCCGCAGACGCTGGAACGCTTTCAGCGTGAAGCGCGCGCCGCCTCCGCGCTCAATCATCCCAACATCTGCACCATCCACGACATTCAGGAACTCGATGGCCGTGCCTTCATTGTCATGGAATTCATGGAAGGTTCGACTCTGAAGCATCTGATCACCAACGGCGGATTCGAATTGGAGCGGCTCCTCGAAATCGGAATTGACGTCGCCGAAGGACTGGACGCGGCCCACTCCAAGGGAATCATCCACCGCGACATCAAGCCTGCAAATATTTTTGTCACCGAGCGTGGCCACGCAAAGATTCTCGATTTCGGACTGGCGAAACTCACACTCGCTGACTTAACAGCCGAAGGCGAAACCGGTGTGACGAATGACGGCCGAACCGAAGATCACTTGACCAGCCCCGGAAGCGCGGTGGGCACGGTCTCCTACATGTCTCCAGAGCAGGCTCTCGGTAAATCTCTGGACTCGCGCAGCGATCTATTTTCCACGGGCGCCGTTCTCTACGAAATGGCGACCGGCGTTTTGCCCTTCAAGGGCGACACTTCCGCGGCGATTTTCGATTCCATCTTGCACAAAGCTCCGGTAGCTCCGGTCCGCTTCAATGACGAGGTACCGGACGAGCTCGAACGCATCATCAACAAAGCATTAGAAAAAGATCGCGATCTGCGATACCAGCACGCTTCTGATCTGCGGGCGGACTTGAAGCGCCTGAAACGCGAAACCAGTTCGAGCCGCTCGATACTGCAGCCATCGGTCGAAGAAGACGACAAACCGATATCGTCTTCGGGCACGAAGAAGATTTCCAGTGCGCGAGGAAAAGCTGCCGTTACTCGGACGACCGCGGTACCGGTGCACGCAGATCCCGGCGTGCCACGTACGAAATTTCTAGTCGGCGCAGTCCTGGCGTTTGCCGCCATTGCCGGAGGGCTTTTGTACTGGCGTTCGCACGCAACCGCAAAACTCTCCGAAAAGGACACCGTGGTCCTCGCCGATTTCATCAACACCACCGGGGATTCGGTTTTCGACGGGACCCTTCGTGAAGGTTTGGAAGTCCAACTCGAGCAGTCGCCGTTTCTCAGCCTGCTCACCGAAGAGCGCATTCAACAAACCCTCAAACTGATGGAGCAATCGCCTAACGCGCGCCTGTCTCCAGAAATAGCGCGCGAGGTCTGCCAGCGCACCGCCAGCGCTGCCGTCCTCAACGGCTCCATCGCACAGATTGGCAACCAATACACACTAATTTTAAAGGCGGTGAATTGCGCGACTGGGGACTCGCTAGCCAGCGCGCAGGAGCAGGCCAACGACAAGAACCATATTCTGGATGCGCTGGCGAAAGCGGGATCAGACATTCGCGGAAAACTCGGCGAATCGCTGAGCACGGTGAAAAAGTTCGATACGCCGCTCCAGCAGGCTTCGACGTCTTCCCTGGAAGCTTTGCAGGCTTTCAGCCTCGGGCGGAAAATGACCGGGGCGAACGACTTCGCGGCCTCGATCGCGCCCCTGCAACGCGCCATTAAGCTAGATCCGAATTTTGCGATGGCATACGCTGCGCTCGGGACGTCATACAGCAATATCGGTGAGCCGAGTTTGGCCGCCGAAGCCGGCAAAAAGGCGTACGAGCTGCGTGACCGTGCCAGCGAGCGCGAAAAACTCTATATCGACACGCACTACTTTAATTTCACTTCTGGAGACCTGGAAAAGGGCGCGCAGGCTTACGAAGCATGGCTGCAAAGTTATCCGCGAGACGAGATTCCCTATACCAATCTGGGTTCCATCGAAGCGCTGATTGGCCGCTATGAGAAATCACTGGCGTCCGGACAGGAGGCATTCCGGCTGAATCCAAGCGGTTTGAATTACTCCAACCTGGTCACCGCCTTTCTGTGCACGAACCGCCTGGACGAAGCGCGCGCAACGGCGGAGGAGGCGCAAGCGAAAAAATTGGATTCGCCCTACTTGCGAGCCGGACTGTACCAACTGGCGTTTCTGAAGCATGATACCGCGGCCATGGCTCAGAACGTCGCTTGGGCCGCAGGTAAACAGGGCATCGAGGACGCACTGCTGGCCATGGATGCCGATAGTGCTGCGTACTCCGGCAAGCTACGGCATGCGGAAGACTTGACAAAGCAGGCGGTGAATTCCGCAATACGCGCCGACCAGAAAGAAACAGCCGCGCTGTATGAGGCCGAGGCGGGAGTTCGGCAGGCATTCTTTGGCAACGCCGTAGCGGGTAAGCGGCACGCGGACGCCGCATTGGCAATGACCAACGGTCGCGACGTGCAGTATGTAGCTGGCGTGGCGCTGGCCTACGCCGGCGACAGCGTGCGAGTACAAGCGCTGCTGGCTGACTTTGCGAAACGTTTTCCGGAAGATACCTTGGTCAAATTTCTCTACATACCGACCCTGCGTTCTGGACTCGCGCTCTCGCGTCGCGATACGGCGAAGGCTGTCGCCGAATTGGAGCCGGCAATTCCTTATGAGGTCGGGCAGGCGGCGTCAGCCGGCACGATTTCCGTGGCCCTCTATCCGGTTTATGTTCGTGGTGAAGCATATCTGGCCGCCAAGCAGGGAAAAGAAGCATCGGCGGAATATCAGAAGATCGGCGATTACCGAGGAGTCGTGGTCAATGGACCGATTGGCATACTGGCGCGGCTAGGGTTAGCGCGCGCTTACGCGCGCAGCGGCGACGCTACCAAAGCCAAAATCGCCTACCAGGATTTTTTGGCACAGTGGAAGGACGCCGATCCCGACATTCCCATCTTAAAAGAAGCTAAAACTGAATACGCCACCCTACATTAGTAAGTGCGGCGATAGTTCCTTGGTGTTAAGTTCAACGCCTCCGGCCGGCCAGTTGAGTACACTTTTCCCCCGATATAACCGCTAGTTCCCGTCTTTAGTCTCAAGTCTTAGTGATCCCAATCAAGCCAAGGCAGGAGAGCTTTGGGACCGCTGGTCGTTTCAGCCAGTATCGCGGTTCAGGGTGACTGCAAGAGGAACTTGGAGTTTGGTGAAATAGCATGCCTCTTGGGCGCTGTTTGCGGATTTCTAAAACGAAGAAGGAGGACATCATGAAGGAGATATCGCTCGTTCTTGCGATCACCGTCGCGGCCGTGCTTCTTGCCTGGTCACAGGCAAGCGGCAGCGACACGAAGAAGAGTCAGCTAGATGGCACGTGGGAGTTGGTCTCCGGACAGCAGCTTCCCGAAAGTGCAAGGGATATCAAAATCATTTCAGGAGGGCATTTCATTTTTGTGGCTTACGATACGCAGACGCAGAAGCCGCTTTATACCGGCGGCGGAACTTACACCCTCGACGGAACTTCCTACATTGAACACATGGACTTCGCCAGCGATGAAATCGCCGCCGGTCTCGTGGGGAAGAACCAGCGATTTATTGTAAAAGCGGATGGAGACATATTCGTCCAAACAGGTACTCTCTCAAATGGAAAAAGTCTCTCGGAAACCTGGAAGCGAATGAACTGATTCGCTTGCACTTTCCTGTTTAGGTTTTTTCATTTGAAGGTTTACTGCCTGATACGGGGCCACATCAGTTTACTACCTGATGCCGAGTCTCGTTTGTTTGTCGTTGCGACTGTAGGAACAAGATCCTCTTTGGCGAAGAGTTCCAGAAAAGGGCCAAGCGTCACGCCGGCCCTTTTCGCTATTTCACGATTTGATTGGCTTCTGTTTCAGCAGTAACTGCATTCCGGATCGCCAATGCCCGTCATGTCGTCCTTCATCCGCTTCAGTCTCCGGCCAAGCCGTTCCGCCATTTGATGCCGCGCACGCCACAGTCTGGCCTTCAGCGTATTTTCCGTTACGCCGAGTTTCTTCGCCGCCTCCCCTGTCGAGTAGCCCTGCACTTCGCGCAACACAAACGCGGTACGCAGCAGCGGAGAAAGTTCGTCGAGATTAGCGTTGATCATCTCGCGCAATTCTGTTCCGGCATACACCTGCTCCGGATTCGGGCCATCGTCCGCGAACCGCTCGCTGGCCGGCAATTCGTCCTCGCGCGGAGAATCGTCCAGCGAAACCGCCGGACGCGACTTCGCGCTACGCCGCCTCATCAACGCGGCATTGATGACGATCCGAGTAAGCCATGTGGAAAATTGCGAACGGCCTTCAAACCGTTTCAGATTGCGGTAGGCGCTCAACAGGCCGTCCTGCAGCGCGTCCTCGGCATCTTCGGAGTTGCCCAACACACGCAGCGCGGTCTGGAATAGCGGGCGCTGGTAGCGACGGAACAGCGTTTCCACCGCTTGCGAATCCCCCCGTTGCCCCGCGCGAATCAGCCTTGCTTCATTCAGCTCTGTTCCCACTGCCACTTGCGTTGCCATTGTTCCCCCTATTTACTACGAAACTCGACCACAAAAAATTTCAGCACTGCGGGTGCGCGCTTAATGGACCGGCGCTGCAGCCCCCTTAGGCGGCCGCTTCAGCAGCCACAAAATCGGGATAACCAACAGAAAAATAATTCCCAGCAAATAAAAGTTGTCCATGAACGCCAGCATCGCTGCCTGCCGCTGCACCGTGCCGTAAACCGTTCCAGCAGCTTGCGACACCGCTTGGTGAAGCCCGGAACCAGCCAGGAGCAGCTTCGCCTGTGTCCCGGAAATCATGTTGTGATACGCCAGGCTCAGCGGATTAACATGCTCCATCAGCTGCCATTGATGAACTTGCGTGCGCCGCTGCAACAACGTCGTCACTGTTGCAATTCCGACGCTGGCGCCGATATTGCGCGCTAGGTTGATAATCCCGGTGCCCATGTTGGTTTTTTCTTTTGGCACGAATGCGAATGCCGACACATTGATCGGAATAAAAAGAAATGCCAATCCAAAGCTCTGCAGCATTCGTGCACGCACTGCGTGACCATAGTCGATCTGTAAATCCCATCCCGCCATTAAAAACAGCGCCAAAGCCGAAACCGTGCATCCAAACGCAATCAGGTATTTGGTGTTCACTTTTGACACCAAAAATCCAACCACTGGCATCATGAACATAATCACCGCGCCTCCAGGAGAAAGCGCGAGACCCGCCAGTTCTGCGGTGTAGCCCATCATTTCCTGTAGGAACTGGGGAATCAGCACGGTGCTGGAATACAGCACGAAACCCAGGAAAAACATGGCCAGCGTAGCAATCGCAAAATTCCGGTCCTTCAACATACGCAAATCTACGACCGGGTGTTTGTGGCGGAACTCCCAGATAATTCCAGCGAGAATCCCTATCAGCATCAATACAAAGAACACTTGAATGAATCCACTGGAGAACCAATCTTCGCGTTCGCCTTTATCGAGAATGATCTGCATGCTGCCGAGCCCCAAACTAATCAGCCCGATGCCAATGTAGTCGATGCGAAACCCTTCCTTGACCTTGGGGCGTTTCATGTACGGCGGGTCGCTGACGATTAGAGAAGTCAGAATCAGTGACAAAATTCCTACCGGCACATTGATATAGAAAATCCAGCGCCACGAAAAATTATCGGTGATCCATCCGCCTAGCCACGGACCAATCGTTGGCGCCACCACCACTGCAATCCCGTAAACAGCAAACGCCATGCCGCGTTTTTCGATGGAGAAGGTATCGTTCAAGATTGCTTGTTCGCTAGGCTGCAAGCCTCCGCCGCCGGCGCCCTGCAAAATGCGGAACAGGACCAGAACGCCGAGGCTCGGCGCCAGCCCGCACAAAAACGAACTTACCGTGAACAACGCCACGCACGACATGTAGAAACGCTTCCGTCCAATCAATCCCGAAAGCCAACCGGAAAGCGGCAACACGATGGCGTTCGAAACCAGATAGGAAGTCAGCACCCAGGTGGACTCGTCCGCGCTCGCGGACAAATTCCCGGAAATGTGCGGCAACGCTACATTGGCGATGGAAGTATCCAGAACTTCCATGAATGTCGCCAGCGTAACGGTCACGGCGATCACCCAGGGGTTGATCGAGCCGTCTGGCATCCGCAATCTCGCTAGGAACCTATCCTTCACTTTGCGCCCCAAAATCCTTTTCGCATACGCTTCGTTGGTGCCCTACTACGCTGCCGACGCGGTCGTTGGCTGCGTGTCCAATTACTTTGTAAACGCGGTTGCCACCACGTTCATTCCCGGCCGCAAAATTGCCTTATCCGGAGGAATGGGATCGAGGATTATTTTGACCGGCACTCGTTGCACCACTTTTACGTAGTTGCCGGTCGCGTTTTCCGGCGGCAATAAACTGAGAACGGCACCGGTTGCTCCGGCGATCGAGTCCACGTGTCCGCTAAAAGTCTTTCCGTAGGTATCCACTTTTACGTTGACTCTCTGCCCGGGTTTCATCGCCCGCAGTTGCGTTTCCTTAAAATTCGCAGTCACCCAGATATCCTGCAGCGGAACGATAACCATCAACCCTTGCCCCTGCTGAACGATTTGTCCGACTTCCACTTGCTTGTGCGTGACAACGCCATCGACCGGTGCCACCACCGTTGTGTATTCAAGATTTAACTGTGCCGCCTGGAGCGCCGCGCGCGCTTGCTCCACTTTCGCTATTTTCCCTTGCGAATCCGCCTGCCGCATGACCACCTGCTTGGTGTCCGCCCTTGCGGAGATAATGCCGGCTTTTGCCTGGTCGACTTTCGCCTTCGCGGCGTCCAACTGCGCCTTGGCAATCTCGATTCCGCGTTGCGCCTGCGCCAGCCTCTCTTCGTCAGCCCTCAGCGAACTGGCGGTCGCATCCGCATTCGCTTGTGCGGCGTCAAACTGCTGCTTGGAAATCTCGCCTTTCTGCATTAAGGGCCGGTAGCGCTCCAGATCCGCTTGCGCGAGCTGCGCGTTGGCTTTGCTTTTCGCAATGTTGGCCTGTGCCCACGCCAGGTCGGCTGTGCGCGCCTGGTCGTAGGTGCTTTGCGCGCGCATTAGATCCGCTTGTGCGCCCGCCAGCTGGGCATCCGCGCTGGACGTTCCGCTCTGCACACTCAACTGCGTTCTCGGTATATCTATGCCTGCCGAGCGCGCGTCACTCTCAGCCAACGCCAATTGCGCTTTCGCCTGATCGACGGCAGCCTGCAGGTCCCGCGGATCAAGTTTCACCAGCGTCTCACCGGCCTTTACCTGCTGGTTGTCGTTCACCAGAACTTCGCCCACGCGTCCGTACACTTTCGAGGAAATCTGCGTAATGTGACCGTCCACCTGAGCGTCATCTGTGCTTTCGCGGTTTCGGTAGAAAAGAAAGAGACCGGCCAGCACCGCCAGGAAGAGTGCTCCTCCCGCCAAAAGCAGAAGTCTGGTTCTTGGGTTCGCCAAACCTTTTGCAGGCGGCTCCTCCAGCCTCAACTCCTCTTCCAGTGGCGGCTTTACTTTGGCAGCGTTCTCTAGGCCGACTTCGATCTCAATGCTCATTCCCAGGGTCCTCTCTCTTGTTCGTGCTACTTTGCGTAAACTTTTTCCATTTGGCCGATAGAGCGCGCGTAATCTGCTCGTGCCTGATTGAAGCGGTACAACGCGGCAATCTGGTTGTCATTTGCACGTGCCAGTGCATCCTGCGCCTGGATCACTTCGATATTGTTGGCTACTCCGGCTTTGAAGCGGTCGCGCGCCTGGTCCACTTCCTCTTTGGCCAGTTGCACACCCAGCGTCGCTACGGATACCTGATTTCGCGCCGATTTCAGATTCAGAAGCGCGGTTTTCACATCCAGCGAAATTTGATTGCGCAAATCCGCTCTCTGTTCTGCGAGCACTTTCAATTGCAAATCCGACCTCACGATCTCCGCGTGCGTACGCCCTCCGGTGAAGATCGGCAAATTCATCGATGCTTGATAGTTGTAAACGGGAATTCCATTGTTCAGTCGCGTGCCCTCGTAAGCCCAACTGCCATCGACACGGAAACTGGGCAGCCGAAGATCCTGCGCCGCGCGTTTGTCGTGCTCGGCGGCCTTCACCTGCAGGTCGAGTGCTTTCCATTCTTGCCGCGCGACCAACGCCTGATCCATGCTCTCGTTCACATCGGGTTGCGGCGTATCGAAAAAACTAAGCGAATCGGCGAGCCCGATTTCCTGGTGTGGATCAAGATTCAACAAACGGCTCAGACCAAACAGCGAAGAGTCGCGATCCGTTTGCGCCACCAACAGAGCCTGCTTTTCGTTTTGCAGCTCGACATTGGCGCGCAGCGTATCAATACCCGTGCCGACACCTTCTTTTTGCAGATCGGCCGCCTGGTCGTATAGTGCTTGCGCCAGATCCACGCGCGATTGCGAGGCTTCTACCGTGGCCATTGCCCGCAATGTTCCGATATATTGCGACACCACCAGCAAAATCACTTGTTCTCGCGTCGAAAGACTGTTCGCCTTGCTCGCGTTAGCAGCATCTCTCGCGGACTTGTAGCGTTCCCACAGCGTCAGGTCGAATACGGGTGTCCCAAATCCTGGTCCCGCATGGAAAACATTGATCGGGCCCACGTGTCCCGGAATTCCCGGGAACGGAATCGCGCCTCCCAATTGTTCCTGCAGGTTGACCCGGCGCAACGCGTCGTTCACTTGCAAGTCCGCGGTTGGCAGCAATCCTGCGCGGGCGAGGTTTTTGTCTTGCACGGCTTGGGCTGCTTGCAGCACTGCGATTTGCGCGGTGGGATTCTGTTTCAGCGCAAGTCCTACCGCCTTGTCCAACGTCAATTTCAACGGCTCGCTCGCAGCCTGGGTAGGGGCTGGTGCGTCTGGCTTTTCCTGCGCCCTTATTCCGCTTGCTCCGAACAGGAGACCGAGCAATAGCACGTAAAAAATGATCGGAGCGCCCTTATTTTCTTTTCCTTCATCGCTACGGCCTTCGCCTTTATCGCTACCAATAATCTCCTTAACGATGGCTTGGTTTAAGCATCCCTCTGCCACGAGCTGACCTCCCTGGCGATGCATCTCTTTTAGGAGCATCTTCCCTGAAGCATCGATGAAGCTGACCCCGCACAGGTTCACGTAAAATTTCTCTTGGGGAGACGCCGCTCGTAGTTCTCGCCAGCATTGTTCCAGCGTCGAGACCAACTGTCCCGCCAAACGTCCCTCTACACTAAGGACAGTCTTCGTACGCTTTTTTTCAGTGGTGATTCTGAGCATAAGCCCCGTCCACCAGCCTTATGTGCAAGAACGGTTCCAAGCCATGCAAAATTTCATTTACATAATAAGTTAAGCTTTTACATTCATTTACGACATAACAAGGGACATAGGCTCACAACTATAGAGCCCATATATGGTCATTATACATTAGATTTGTCTCCTACTGTATGCCCATATATGGGCGTGTGCTTGCTGTCAGGACTTCCTGCCAACAGACTTTCGCCTCCCAACTCCAGGTCAAATCCCTACTGCTTTCTTTAGCGACTTACCCCACAATGTCTGAACCCGCTCGGTTAGGCATAGACTTCAACCGGAGCCGAATATTCCTCGCATGCATCTTCTTCGCGTTTCTCAAATCACTAGATTCGTTTTCTTTTTTACTCTTTTCGCCATCAGCGGCCCATCCTGTCTTGCTCAAGAGGCGGAAAGGGCACAAGGGCAGGAAAAGCCCGACGCCCCGGAGGCAAAACCGCCTCTGGCCCCAGCCAAACAAAGTCTGTGGCTGGTCCGCGCACAAGACCCATATACGACGATTTCCGGCAGGGACCGGGTGAAACGAGCCGCATTAGTGACCATAGGTCCACAGAGCTTGTTTGTAGGAACACTGTTGGCTGGAATCGGCACCGCGAGAAATTCTCCTCATGAGTACGGGCCGCATTGGGACGGCTTCGCGAAGCGTTATGGGATGCGCTTCAGCGGTGTCGCTGCCAGTGCCACGGTGGAGGCGGGTTTTGGCGCGATGTGGGGAGAGGACCCCCGTTACGTCACCGACCCGAGTCAGCCTTTTAATAAGCGGCTTCGTGACGTCTTCGTTATGACCGTGGCTGCTCGCAATCGCGAAGAAAAACTAAGACCCGCTTACGCACGATTCATCGCGATAGGCGGCACCAATTTTCTTTCTAATACCTGGCGCGCGGACAGCGAAGCCACTACCAGCGACGCACTAAGCAGAATAGGTTACGGCTTCCTGGCGAAGATCGCCGGCAACGCATGGCTTGAGTTTGGGCCGGACCTGAAGCGCAAATTCAAGAGAGAGAAACCCGAGCCTTAGTATTTCAAAGAGAGGGCTTGCAGCTTGAAGTGGCCACCGCACATGCGGGCATCAGGGCTTGCCCTCTTTTACGCCAACCATGTATTGATGCTTTACTGCAACGGCCTGTAATTCGAAGTGTCCACCAGCCAGAAGCGAGCCCGCACCGATAAATGCCCGCGCCGGATAGTCCTTGGTGAAATACGTCTTGTAAATCGGGTTGAATTTCTCAAATAGCGACAAATCAGTACAGAAGACCTGCACATAAGCGAGATCGTCCATGGTCATTCCGGCCTGTGCCAGCACCTCTTTTTCGCCATCCAACAATAATTTGATCTCATCCTCGATTTTTTCCGGCACCTTCCCGGTCTTTGGATCGATGCCAATCCGGCCGGCCAAATACAGGGTATCGCCAAAAACAATTCCATCACTGAAGGGCGCGTTCACAAATTTCGTCGGCAGTTTGATCGCCTTGCGGTCCGTTTGCCCGGACGACTGGGAATACGCTCCGTGCACGATGAGGATTCCGGCGATCAAGAGAATGGGAAGCACGATTCCGATTCGACGATTCATGGGAAAGCTCCTTCGGCAGCGATCTTTTCGTTTTATCGAACGCCGCGATTGCAGGAAGTGTAGTGCGGGCAGTTCGCGGCTGCAAGCGGAACCGTGGAAAACAGCTCAGGGAATCCACGCGTCAAAAATGTATTTAGAGCGAATGTATCTAGAGCGCGATCCAGCCGGTGTGAATGAAGTAGAGCGAAGTCAGCCCGACAAGGATCCACAGAAGCACCCCTTGCGCCAGCGGCCTCCAACCGACTTCCTTCAACGTGGCGCGCGAAATTCCGGTGCCAATTAAAAAAAGCGTGACGGTGAGTCCGAGCCGTCCCAGTTCGAAGAACATTTGCGACAGCCGCGGTTCTGGGGGTCCATAGGTATTGATCATCGCCGCCAGGCAAAACAGTAAAATGAACCAGGGAACTTGGATTTTCGATTTGCTGTGTTGCACCGCGGCGGTCGCCAATGCCAATGGCACAATCCACAACGCACGTGCCAGCTTCACCGTCGTTGCGATCACCAACGCTTCGGTGCCGTAACGTGAAGCCGCGCCAACGACCGAACTGGTATCGTGAATCGCCAGTGCCGCCCACAATCCGAATTGCGATTGCGAAAGATGCAGCGTCGATCCTATCGCTGGAAAAATAAGCAGCGCGATGGAATTCAGAATGAACACGGTGCCCAGTGAAACGGCCATCTCTTCGTCGCCCGCCCGAAGGATCGGCCCTACTGCGGCAATCGCACTGCCACCGCAAATCGCGGTGCCCACGGAAATTAAATATGACGTGGCGCCCCGCATGACGAGAATTTTCCCGATCAAAACGCCGGCAAGGAGCGCGAAGGTGATGCCAACCGCGGTGTAGATGAAGCCGTTGCGGCCGGCTTTCAGCACTTCGTGGAGATTCATGCCAAATCCCAGCGCCACCACCGAAGCTTGCAACAAAAATCGCGCCAGCGCGCGGCTATCCGTTGCAAAAGGATGTTGGAATGCCAGGCCAAAAATAATTCCAGCACATAACGCAATCGGAGGCGAAATGAAACCCGTCGCGCTCAGAATGATCAGTAAGAAGAAAATTGTTTTTGTGTTCATGCGATCAAGAAAAGATGGGATGTCCTTCGCCTCGTCCTAATGCATCGCAAATCGCGTGCGTGATAGAGTGCTGCGAAACGCACCGGGAGGGCAACAGCGAATGTCCGCGCAAGCACCCGTTGTCCCGCCCGAGCCATACAAAGCGCAAGAAAAGCGCCGTGGTTGTGCTGCCTGGGCGCCATCGCCGGAGCAATCGTGTTTATTTTGCTGGTGACCGTGCTCCTCAATCCGTGGGCGTTGCACATGGGCGGGCGTTGGACTCCGGCGCTTACCCGTCATGGAAACGGAAACCAAAACACCGCCGGAAATTGCATTACGGCGCCGAGGCTGAATTTAGCTCCATCTGCAGAGAGACGAACGACAGCGGCTTCTTGGCCCTTTGGGTTTCGCCCCGCATTTTCGCTTTACCATTTCTGCTTATTCTTAATTTGATGTGTGTTTCTTACTTTGGCTTTCCCGCGATGAGGTTTTGGAATTTTCTATCTGCGTTACGATTTTCTTTGCTAGGCCGAGGCTGACGCGGCAGCCAGAGTCATTAATGCGGCACTGCGCCAATGTCAATCCGCAACCGCAGTCGCAGGACTCGGCGTTCATGCGCCGTAGCGCTACGGACTTTTGTTGCGCCGTTAGATTCGAGAAATCGATGCCGGGAAACTCGGTCGCGCGCTCCGCGTTCTTCAGAAGCACTTGCCCATTGTCTTCGAAGTATTCGACCTTCGCGTCCACGGGCTGCCCCAGCATGGACTTTAATTCCAATTCATAAATTGCGGGATCATTCAGGCCGACATGCTTCTGCACGATCCTCCCCTGTGCGTCAATCACAAACGAGGTGGGCAGCGCCGCGATTCCTCCATAGCTGCGGCGAATATCGTCCGAAATCATCGCCACGCGATAGTTGATGCCGGACTGCAAAACGAATCGCCTGACCTCATCCGGATCGTCTTCGTCTGTCGCCAGTGCGATGATTTCAAACTTGTCTGCATAGCGGTTCTGCAGGTCCACCAGATCGGGAATCTCCGCGCGGCATGGTCCGCACCAAGTAGCCCAGAAATTCAGCAGAACAATTTTGCCCTTTGCTTCTGCAAGCGATAGCGGCTTGCCATTGAGATCATTTAGCTGGAACGCGGGAGCCGCATCCGGATTCTTGACGAAACGAATGACATTCTGCCCCTCCTGCGTCTCATGCGCAGCCGCGGCGGTCGTAGCCGTCTGCATCGTATCCGCATGTGTCGTGTGGGCTCGCCCGCAGCCGGAAAAAAGTGCCGGCCCGGCAGAGAGGCACAACGCCACCTGATAGAGATTTCGTCTCATGATATATATCGATTGTATCGTAGATGGAAGAACGAGCGCGCGGAAACGGTGCTCGGGGGACTACTGGCCTCTAGGTGCACTTGCCGCGTTGCCTCCGCCAAAGCCGCTTTAGTACCCAGGCGACCAGTATAAAACCTGCTAGCCATGGAATCGCCGCGACGATCACCGTGATCAATGTGGCTAGACTCTCGCCTAGATTCGAGCCGGAATCGCGGATGGCATCCCAGATCGGCGCGAAACCGCTCTGCCTAGCTGATTGACGCTCGATTCGGAAATTGATTTCGACGGCTATCTTTTCGGTCTCATTGGCCAGAATCTTGCGTGTAGCGGTTTCGCCGTCCAGCTGTGACTGAACATCCGTCAGTTTTTCCTGAATTTCCACTAGATCTTTGACACTCACACCAGGCTTGCCGAGCATCGTACGCAGGCTGTCGCGGTATGCAGTAAGGTTTTTAAGTTTCGCTTCGGTATCGACAACGGCTGAAGTTTTGTCCTCCGACTCGGTAGTATGTCGAACGATGTCTCCTTGCCTCTCGGCTTGCGCGAACAGTTTCGGAAAATCCTGTGGCCCGACGCGCAAGACAATGCTCCCAGCAGGGACAGACTCGCTTGTCCGGGCCGTCAAGCTAGAGGCGATCACCTCGCATTGAATACTTGTGCAGAAATGCAGCACCGATTCCCAGGATTTGGAAAGGTTGCTCTCCGAAGAGAGAATCTCTAATTTGTGGCGCACCGCGACAAAACGGTGAGAGTTATCCGAAACCAATCCCACGAAGGAGTACATGGCACTAGAAGGTCCGGCAAGCCCTGACACGTTCGCATAAGTCGCTTCTGCTCGATCGACACTCATCACCGCTTTCTTTGCACAGCCAGCGGTAAGAAGCGCGCCAATCAGAAAGGCAGAAATTCGTTTACACATCATGCAACGATCCTCCAACCAGGCTTATCGGGCATGTATGAGAGTATGTTTACCACCCTACACAATATGCAGCTCAGATAGACGCCTCGTGGAAGAATTAGTTCCCGGGATTCAGGAAGAGCGGAGTTCCGCGCCCACGGAAGATTCGAGCGCGGCCACGATTTTGCCCGAATACTCCACAATCTGCGGGTCGGTTAGCGTGGCTTCGCGGCTCTGGAAGGTGACGCGAATCATCAGTGAATATTTTCCCGTGGGAACATTTTTGCCACGGAACAAGTCAGCGGCTTCGACCGATACGATTTCAGCAACCTTCAGCGAGCGAATCGCTTTAACCACTTCAGCGAATGTCGTCCCTTCCGCAAGTAGCAAAGAAAAATCGCGTTCGACCGAGGGGAAACGTGGAAGCGGCTCATAGCGGCGGGCACTTTTCACTCCGTAGTAGGCGCAGTAAAACGGCCCCAACACGAGTTCGGCGAGAAAAACCTCCTGGCGGAATTTCAGTTTGTCCGCAATGCGCCGCGTCAGCTCGCCAGCGGAACCGAGTTCGTTTTCGCCCAGGAGAATGCGGCCGCGCTTGGCCGGATGCGACGATTCCGGTCCACCATCTCTCCACTGAAAGCCGCCGCTAAGCGCGCCGACAGCGTCAAGATCGCCTTTCAGATCTGCGAAAGAAAATGGCCGCGGTGCATCGTAGAGACCTTGCGGTCGCGCTTCACCGGTTGCGCCTAATGTCAAAAAAAGTGTTTCGATCGGAGCAGCGACTGCATCTCCGGATTTATTCCCGGCTGCAAACCGATAATGACGGCCAATTTCGAAAAGACGCGCGTTGCGTTGTCCATGATTGAGATTCCATTCGATCGCCGCGGCCATCGACACCGAACCGTTGGAGCGCAGCAGATTCATTTCTTCTGAAAGTGGATTGCCGAGTCGCGCCGGAATCACGTCGTCGGGCCGAAACAGCGCGTCGCGATCTTCCGCAACGTGAGGGATGGTCACAATTTCGCGGTAGCCAAGGCCGACTAGCCGTTCGCGTAATCGTGATTCCGCTTCATATTGCGGCAGGCGTGCGGCCCCCTGACGAGCGGCCGGCAAACGCGGAGGAAATTTATCCAGTCCGTAAATGCGCGCGACTTCTTCAATCAAATCGATCTCGCGCTCAACATCGGCGCGCCAGGATGGCTGTGCACACTCCCAAGCCGCAAGGATCGAGCCTGTCTGGCCGCGATTTTGGTCCACCCGAAGGGGAGCGAAACCGAGCGCGCCGAGAATTGCTTCGATTTCCCTGTCAGGGACGTCCGCGCCCATCACGCGAAGAGTTTCCGCGCGAGTGATCGTGATTTTTTTCGTAGCGCGCTTGCCGGGATAAACATCTACAACTCCGGACAATAGTTCCCCGCCCGCAAGTTGCAGAATCAGTTCGGCGCAGCGCCGCGAAGCTAGCTCAGCCATTTCCGGATCGGCCCCGCGACCAAACCGCGTCGAAGCTTCGGTGTGAAGTTTCAGCAAACGAGTTGCGCGGCGAATCGCAATCGGCTCAAACCACGCGCACTCGATTAAGACATTTTTGGTGGAATAGGAAATTTCCGTTTCGCCGCCGCCCATGATTCCGCCGACGCCCACGGCGCGAGAACCGTCGCCATCGGCGATCGCACAGATTGCGGGGTCAAGCGTGCGCTCAACTCCGTCGAGTGTCTTGAGTTTTTCTTTCGGCTTCGCATGCCGCACTACGATCGAATGGTTGCGTACCAGATCATAATCGTAAGCGTGCAGCGGATGGCCCAGCTCCAGCAGCACATAGTTCGTAGCGTCCACAACGTTGCTGATGGACGCAACTCCCGCGGCTTCCAGTCGCTCGCGCAGCCACGCCGGCGAAGGCTGAATTTTTACGCCGCGAATCACCCGCGCGGTGAACCTTCCGCACAATTCCGGCGCTTCGATTTTGACGGAAATCGCGTCACTGGTTTTTGCCGCGGCGGATTCGGCCGGTTTTGGCGCAACAGTCTTCAGCGAAATTTTGTAAATAGCGCTGACTTCGCGCGCAAGTCCGTAAACGCCAAGACAATCGGCCCGATTGGAAGTGATCTCCGTGTCGATGACTCCGCCAAGCGGCTGCGCCTCTACACTGGCAACGTTCGTTCCGTGCAACGCCAGCCGGGCTGCCAAATCCCGCGCGGTCGCGGTGACATCCACGAAATCTTTCAGCCAGTTGTAAACGACTCTCATTTCGCGTTCCTCATCGCATCGAGCTGGCCCAGATAGATCTGCGTTGTGTAGTCCATGCGTACATGTCCGGCTTTTTGGCTCGCGTCGAAGAGTTCGTGCAGCGCCGCCATCATCGGTGCATAATTTGGGTGACCTTCTTTGGGCGCATAAGAACTGCTACGGAGCCGACCGGCAAGCCCCTCGAAATCGAACTCCTGAAAATTCGCCAACTCGCGACGTTGAAAATTTCCTTTACTGAAAAAAGCCTCCATGCCCTCCGTTTCGGGGTACGCTTCTTTCACCTTTCTATAATCCGTCCCGTAGCGGACGAGCAAGTCTTCATACGCCCGGCCAAACGCGGTTTCGTTGATGCGGCGGTCGTTCCAGATCGCGATGACCCAGCCACCCGGTTTCAGAATGCGCGCAAACTCGCGTCGCGTTGCATTCGGCTCAAACCAGTGAAACGCCTGCGCGGCGGTAACGAAGTCCAGGCTGGCATGTGCAAGCGTTGTGGCTTCCGAGGAACCGTTCACGCTCGAAAACTTTTTGTACTCCGCGAGAAAATTTTCACCTGCGGCGCGCATTTCTGGGTTTGGCTCAACGCCGATGACGCGATTGCCATTTTCGAGAAACACTTTGCTCAAAAAGCCAGTGCCGGAGCCTATATCCGCGACCACATGCTCGCTTGTCAGGCTGCAATGTTCGCGCAACACATCGATCAGCGTCGATGGATAGCCCGGGCGGTAGCGGACGTAGTCCGCAACGCGATTCGAGAAACGTTGTTTGGCATCGGCAAAACTCATCGAGCCGCTCACGGAAACTGTTTCAAAAAGCGTACGTCGTTTTGAAAAAGTACCTGGATATCGTCAATTCCGTACTTGAGCATAGCGAGACGGTCCATCCCCATGCCGAACGCGAATCCGCTCACTTTTTTCGGATCATAATTCACGAATCCGTACACCGCGGGATCGACCATACCCGCGCCAAAAAGTTCAATCCAGCCAGAGCCTTTGCACTTTCCGCACGTCGCGCCACTGGCCCCGTTTCCACTGCCACCGCAAAAAATGCAGGAGACATCGAATTCGACCGATGGTTCGGTGAATGGAAAATAGCTGGGCCGAAAACGCGTCTTCACGCTCGGACCAAAATATTGTTTGACGAAATATTCGATGGTTCCAGTGAAATCGCAGAACGTGATGTCGATGTCGACCGCAAGCCCTTCGATCTGGTGAAACATGAAAGAGTGCGTGGCGTCTGGATTGTCGCGGCGATACACCTTTCCCGGCACGATGACGCGCACCGGAGGCTGCCGCTTTTCCATGGTGCGAATCTGCACCGGCGAAGTGTGAGTGCGCAGGAGCAATGGGCCCGGAGCGCCTTTCGGAAGCTCCAGATAAAACGTATCCATGTCATCGCGTACCGGATGAAATTCCGGAATATTCAGCGCTTCGAAATTGTAGTAAGGCGTTTCGATTTCCGGACCTTCCACCACGGAAAATCCTATGGATACAAAAATATCTTCGATTTCCTGGAAGACCTGGCGGATCAAATGACGCGAACCGATCGGACGGATGACTCCCGGAAGGGAGAGGTCCGCGCGCTCTTTCGCCGCGGCGGATTGGTCCGCTCCAGACTCGATGGCCGAACGGCGCACATCCATTTGCGTTTCCACGTGCGAGCGAAGTTCATTCAAGCCTGCTCCAACGGCGCGTTTGAGGTCTGGCGTGGCAGGCTTCAGCCAATTGTCGGTGATGCTGGAAAGAACGCCAGATTTCCGGCCGAGCCAAGCGTCACGGAATTGTTTGAACTCGGCTTCGCTGTGCACGGCGGCAATTGTGGCGTCGAAGTGCGCGCGAATTTCCGCGAACAGCGCCGCAACTTGCTCAGGCTGCGTAACACCGAGAGCAGCGAGTGTTTTTTCGTGCGAACCGTTGGTGGTCGGCATGATGGAAGGATAGAGTACATCGCAAAGCGCGCAAAACCTCGCGCGCCTTCAAGATTTTTTCGGCGCGGCGATCTTCGATCGCTCCGTACGGAATGATGGCCGGTCTACTGCCCGCTTGCCATCAAGCTTTTTTCGCCGACGGCTTGGGCGCAAACGCTTTGGCCTTTTCGACAAGCAGCACAAATCCCGGAGCATCTTTCACGGCGATATCGGCAAGCACTTTGCGATCGAGCTCCACACCCGCAGCTTTCAGGCCATGAATCAGTTGGCCGTAAGTGATGCCATTCAAACGTGCGGCAGCGCCGATGCGCTGAATCCACAGCCGGCGATATTGCCGCTTCTTGACGCGACGATCGCGAAATGCGTAACGATCGGCGCGATTCGCGGCTTCCTGCGCAGACTGGTACAGCTTGCTCTTGGTGAGGAAAAAACCTTTTGTCCTTTTGAGATACTTCTTGCGCCGTGCACGGCGCTTGGTACCGCGTTTTACGCGAGCCATCGGTTTGCTCCTTTAGCCGCTGGCCTCACTCGAAGAGAGCCGGGCTGAGGCCCGGCACCGGATAAGCGAGAGCGGCAAATCAAATTGTCTTGGAAACAAAGCAGGTTGCGGCTACACGTCTTCGCAGGCGCCCAGGACGTGTAATGCAACGGGTTTGTTTCCGGCGTGTATCACAGCGCCGCGAACTGAATCGCGGCACTTTCGGCCGGCAGGCACCCGTATAGCGCTGCCTGGCACGAATTGCGGAGAAAGATAATCCGCATTTCTCTCGCGAAAAGGACAGAGCCACCCCGCGAAAAAACTCTAAAGCAAAAAAATAAAATCTGAAAAATTATGCGTGCCTGCCTCGAGCCCGCTACTTCAAACCGTACGGAAGCATCTGCATGGTCTTGGCGAAATCGGCGTCGTTCACTTGCGTCAATTTCTTAAGCTTGCGCATGCGCTTGGGTGCCTTGGTTCCGAGTAAGTGGCGCTTACCGGAATGCATACGAATCAGTTTTCCGGTGCCGGTAATCTTAAAACGCTTCGCGGCGCCCCGATGCGTTTTGAGTTTCATTTTTGGTTTCGATCTGTTGCGTGGCATTGCGTAAATCCTCTTTTCGTGTCGCTCTTTTCTCGGAATCACGGAGAAATACTGCTTCCATAAGGCTTCCGTTTGCCACAAATGAGGCAATATGTTTGGCCTCTTTTGTGGCGATGAAACACGCGCGCTGCTCTAGTTCGGCCGGCTTGGCGAAGCCGTCCCGGCACCCTTTTTGGGTGCCAGCAAGGCCACTAGGACGTTGCCTTCCATGCGCGGAGGGGTTTCAATGGCCCCGGCATCCCCGATTTCGCCCAGCAAACGGGTCATCTTGGCGCGGCCCACTTCCTGATGCGCCATTTCCCGTCCGCGATGGAAAATCATCGCGCGGACTTTATGGCCCTCGCCAAGAAAGCGGATGATCTGGTTCTTGCGAACCTGAAAATCGTGTTCCGCCGTAGCGGGCCGAAATTTCACTTCTTTCAATGCCGAACCGCGGCTGCTTTTGCGCTGCTCGTGCGCTTTCTTGCTTTGTTGATATAGAAACTTGCCGTAATCGGTGATCTTGCAAACCGGCGGATCGGCCGTTGGCGAAATTTCCACCAGGTCCAATCCGCGTTCGCGAGCCATGCGAAGCGCCTCAAATGGTTGCATTACCCCGAGCTGGCCGCCTTCTTCGTCAATCACGCGGATTTCGCGAGCGCGAATCCGATCGTTGACACGGACTCTGTCGCTCACTTGCCGGAAATTCCGTTCTGCGATAAATCCCCCTCTAGCTAGTCAAAGCACCCTGGGGACACATGTAACCGGCCCCGGAGCCCGAATCTTTTGCCAACACACGTCCATCCCTCACAGCGGAGCGCCGCAGAGGACGGGCTAAAAGTATAGCATGCGGGATGCAGTGGACAGCAAGCGCGAAAGAGCACGGCGGAATTCGGCTTCGAACGGGCACAAATCAATGAGGGCACGGGCCAGAGTCTGGTGACCGCATCTCTAGCGTGCCCCCTGGTACCTTCAACCCACGGATGGAATCATGCAGGTTCTGCCCCTGGGTTGTTGGTGCAAAGCAATAGTGCGCAGAAGCGCTGCAGCGTTTCATTTTGGAAAAATACTTTAGATAACACCTAGCGGCTAAAGCCGTGGCCAGGCACCGTTCGCAAGACCACGCCAAGCAGGCCCATGACAGAGACGAACAAGGCCACGGTTCGCGGACTCGATACCGCCGGAAGGTCCTTTGTGAAGAGTCTCCAGACAAATCCGCCGGCAATGAAAAGGAAAACGCCCTCCTGGAATACAAATGCGAGAAAAACGGCGGATCCCAGAAGTATCCAGCGCCCATTGCGATCTAGGGCGTTGGCAGCATTACCTCCATCCAAAACCCATACGGGGATCAAATTCATCAGGTTCAGCCAAACTCCTGCGCGGGTCAAAGCCGCAAAAATCGGATCTCCTGTTTTCCACCAGATGAGCAGGCAGGCGACGCCAGCGAACAATCCAGCTAGGGGGCCGGCGAGGCTTACTTCGGCCCGCGTCTCCAGGGAAACTCCCAGGGCCTGCCATCGAACATACGCGCCGAAACCAGGCAGAAAAACGGGCATGTCGGCAGGAAGGCCACGACGCCGAATATCAATGTAATGGCCCATTTCATGGATCAAAATCAGGACAGCGAAACCAGCGCCGAATTTCCAGCCCCATATACGCCAGTACAGCAGAAAGAACGCGCCAAAACTCAGAAGAAATTTGAACTTGAAAAGAGTAAAAATCCATTTGGCTTTCGCGACGAACACGGCAATCGGAGCCAGTGGACCAAGCTTTTTCGCCCAATTATTTTTCGGCTTCGGATCAGAAGACGGTGCCGAGAGTTCCAGTTTGCGGATGTGCTCGCGCACCCAATCGGCCTGAGTGGATTGAGCGGGAATCATGGGCAGGGATTTGCGCCACTCTTCGAGAGCGGACCCAAATTCGCCTTGCTCCTCGAGATGGTTCGCACGCGCGGAGAGGATCGTCAGTTCTTCGGAGAATGCAAGCGTGTGACATTGCACGCAGGCAAGCTCGGTCGATGCGAGCTCGCGGCCGCAGGTCTTGCACGTGCGGGTTGTTAAATTCTGGTTGGAGCCAAACACGAGAGCTCCAAAGGTCAGGTACCGACCGCTGGAGCGGTCGGAGGCCCGTTAGCTTGAAAAGGACCGAGAATGTCTAGTCGAGGCGCGCCGGTCATTTTCCAAGCGATGCGCATTCCGACAAAGATAATCAACAGCCCGATTAGCCCGGAGATACCATTTTGCAGTTCGAGGAATGGCGAAGCGAGTCCGGCGAAAAGGAGCGTGCCCGCGATTGCGCCGAGACTCTTTCTCTCCATCGAGGATTGCCGGCTGGTCACGGAATCGGTTGATGGACTTGGATCTGCACTGCCGGTTCCTGAAGATGAACCAGAAACCGCAGCTGGCTTCTTTTCCTTCATTACGTACGAGATGCCGATTGGAACCGCGGAAAGCGAAACTGCCGCGTAGGTCAGCGCGACAGCGGCGATTTGATATCGCTGGCCCCCGATTCCGTTCGAACCCTTTTTAATTGCGGTTCCGACCAGCCACCCGACAGCCAGAGCCACATATCCAATTTCGATCCCGGTAATGATGCCGAACGCCGAATAGAGAATCAGGCCGACGATCGCGCCGCCAACGCCAAAGAGAATTCCACGGACATAAATCGCATGCGTGTCTTTGGGAGTTTGCGCTTGCAGTTGTCGCGTGCATTTCTCGCAAGCCAGCAAGCCGTTGATGCGAAAATACGCGCCGGTCAATTCCTGCTGACAACTCTTGCAGCGATCCGGACCGGATACGGACTTATATTCCGCCGTGTCGAACTGAGGGGTGCTGGACATGGGGCCTCCGTTGGCGTGGACCGAAGTATCGCACGAGACACGGGCGGCTAGGCGATTTGTGTGGGAAAGCAGGTGGTCAAAGAGTTAGGACACAACTGCCGAGCGCCGAGTAGTATCTCCCAAGACACACTTGGTGGCCGTCTGGAAATCCGTATGCCGTCGGCACATTCGCGAAGTAAATCGCATTAGATTTTTTTGGCCTCGGTGCGGCGGTCACCACTCCCGCCAAGCGGTAGTAATCGTAACCCGCGTGAATTCTATGCTGTTGTGACGCCACCCTGAGATGTGTAAGGCAGAGGCTCTCATCGCGCAGGCACGGCCGGCGGAGCTCCCGCGTACTGCCGTCGGGCCATTACATGGTTCCACTGATTGCAATTCCTTCACCAGCGGCAAAGCCTACGATTAGCCACTGACGAAACTGAGTCGTGGCGTCACGTGATTACACGCGGAGCGGATTCCGTTCTTTCGGCCACTTTGAATTCTCGAGAATCCGCGACGAACGTGACACGGCAAAACAAATAATGGAGCAATCAAGAATTTTTCGGCGCCGCGTCAAGGCGCCAAACGACTCTGATAAGAGGAGGAGGCCATGCAAGTCCGTGAAGTTATGAGTAAAGACGTGAAAATGGTCGCGCCAAGCGATCCGATTAACAAGGCGGCAAAGCTCATGGAGAAATGCGATTGTGGCTCCCTGCCCGTAGGCGAAAATGACCGGCTAGTGGGAGTGGTTACCGACCGCGACATCGTAGTGCGAGCGGTTTCTAAGGGAAAGGCGCCGAAAGAATGTACGGTTAGAGACGTCATGTCTTCTGGAATCAAGTACGTCTTCGAGGATGAGCCGACGGAAGCGGCCGCCGAAAGCATGAGCAGGTTGCAAGTGCGCCGGCTGCCCGTGTTGAACCGCGAAAAGCGGCTAGTCGGAATCGTAGCTTTGGGCGACCTTGCGACCAAACACGACGGCCCGGTCGCTGGGCATGCTCTTAAGGAAATTTCAAGGGGCAGCCACGCGGCGTAGGTCCCGCTCCAAAGGTTGCCGAACAATGGGAACGTGTCCGCCCCGGCTAGGGTGCGCCAACTGCGGAATTGTGTTTTTCACAAGACGCCGAGTGAAAAAAGAATTCCGGGCGCCCGGAATGAAAACGGTAGGACACCCGCAGATGGTTCCAGATTGATGATCAGGAACTGATGTCAAGCTGGCCTTTGGGACCGGCGATCACGGCATGGAGTTGAGGCGTTGGACCCTGTGTCATTGGCGCTTTCAGATTGAGGCGCGTCGCTTTCTTTTCGAGCGCGACAGGATCGGGAGTAATTAATTCAAAACGAAGAAGCTGGCAACCCGATGGGGCGTCCGTGGACGGATGCGGCGAATCCGCGCTCCATTCGATGAAGAAAGGGAAGAGGCCATCGGCGTCGTCCTTGAGGTTGACCGTCTGCCAATGCAGCATGCGGCCATCGGATCGTTTACGCGAACCCGGAGTCGGCCCTTCGGCGATGATTCCGGCCCTGGCCAGGTCGGCTGCAAACACTTTCAGATCGCCGGGACGGGCGGCCCAGCGGATCAGGCGCGGTCCGGCAAGAGACTCCAATCCTTTGGCGAGTGGATCTTTGGTAGATTGCTGCGGGTCGGGCGCGATGATTTCCAGGTAGCGGCGCTCTCCGAGAGAGAGAAGCGCATTTTCAGTACCGCGGCCAGGATGAACTCCGCCAAATTCGGCTCGCACGCCAGTGTGCTGTTCGACGAAGGCGATACCCGCTTGGAGGTCGCTGCAGCCGAGAAGGATGTGATCGAGCATGGACGGCACCTGATCGACGAGAGGCACATCGGATTTTTGCTGGCGTTGCGCGAAGAGGATCGGAGGCGCAAGCGCGGTCGCAATACCAAGTTGAACGAAGGTTCGGCGGCGCATGGTGTGGATTAGCTTACTGGCGATGACGAAAAGAGAAAAGAACTAATGCCGAGAGAAGGAGCGCAAATACAGAGCCGACCAGATTCCCGGCGCGGTAACTTTGATTTCAGTTAGCGGTGCGACAGGCTGCCCTCCGACCAAACGTACCCAAAAAAATTGCCTCAGGCGGTCAAGTATCAAGAGATCGCCCTCGAGTCGGATTCGGCGCGCAGGGATTCCACCAACTCAACGAGGGGTTTGGGGCCGAGGTCGCCTTTGCTGCGGTGGCGGACGCTGACCGTGCCGGCTTCGGCTTCTCTGGGGCCCACGACGAGCATGTAGGGAATTTTTTGGAGCTGCGCATCGCGAATTTTTGCGGGCAGCTTTTCGTTGCGGTCGTCAAGATGAACGCGGATGCCGTGGTTTTTCAGCATTTCGTGGACGTGCTTCCCGTAGTCGATGACTTTTTCGCTGACTGGGCAGATTTCCACCTGCACCGGAGCGAGCCAGAGCGGAAACGCTCCGGCGTAATGCTCGATCAGGATGCCGAAGAAACGTTCGACCGAGCCGAGCAGCGCGCGATGCACCATCAGCGGCTGATGCCGAGCCCCATCGTCGCCAACATATTCAAGCTCGAAACGGGCAGGCAGATTAAAGTCGAATTGAACCGTGGTGAGCTGCCACGACCGGCCAATGGCATCAATTAATTTGACGTCGATCTTCGGGCCGTAAAACGCCCCTTCGCCTACCATGCGCTTGTACGGAATCTTCATGCGATCCAAAGTGCCCGCGAGGGTGCTGGTGGCGTGGTTCCAGTCTTCGGGCTTCCCGGGATAGTTTTCCGGGTGCTTGGGATCCCAATCGGAAAGTTCCACTTCGAATTGATCGAAGCCAAAATTTTTCATTACAGCGTATGCGAAATCCATGCAAGCTTCGATTTCGGCTTCGATTTGCGAAGGCATACAGAAAATGTGGGCGTCATCCTGAGTGAAACCGCGGACGCGGAGCAAGCCGTGCAGGACGCCGCTGCGTTCGTAACGATAGACGGTGCCTAGTTCGGCCAGACGCACCGGCAAATCGCGGTAGCTGCGCAATTTTGCCTTATAGATAAGAATATGGCCCGGACAATTCATCGGCTTAAGCTGGTAATCGGCCTTTTCGACTTCCATCGGGCCAAACATATTTTCTTTGTAAAAATTCGCGTGGCCGGAAGTTTTCCAGAGATCGAGCCGCATGATATGGGGCGTATAAACGAGATCGTAGCCGCGCTTGATCAGCTCATCGCGCAGCCAGTTTTCGATAATGTTGCGAATGAAGCCGCCTTTGGGATGCCAGAAAATCAGCCCGGGGCCGGCTTCTTCCTGGATGCTGAAAAGATCGAGCTCCGGACCGAGTTTGCGGTGATCGCGGCGCTTGGCTTCCTCCAGGCGGTGCAAATAGGCGTCGAGTTCCTTTTGCGTGAAGAACGCGGCGGCGTAAATTCGCTGCAACTGAGCGTTCCCTTCCTGGCCCTTCCAATAAGCGCCGGCAACATTCATCAATTTGAAAGCCTGAATGCGTTTGGTGGACGGAATGTGCGGGCCGCGGCAGAAATCGATAAATTTTCCCGTCGTATAAAACGAAACCATCGGTTCGGTGACTTTTTCTTCGACCAGTTCACATTTAAAAATCTGATTGGATTTCTTGTAAAACTCCAACGCTTCCGGCTTGGGCAGGTACTTCCGCTCGTTGGGAATATCCAGCGCCGCCAGTTCGTGCATTTTCTTTTCAATTTTGGCGAGGTCGTCGGGGGTAAACGGCTGTTCGCGCATGAATTCGTAAAAAAAGCCGGTATCGATCGGCGGGCCGATCCCGAGTTTGACGTCGGGATAAAGGTCCGTCACCGCGGCAGCGAGCAGATGAGCGGCCGAATGGCGGAAAACAAAAAGGGAATCCGGGTCTTTGTCGGTGAGGATTTTGAGTTTTAGGTCTTGCTCGAGCGGGCGGCGGAGATCGATGAGATAGCCGCCATCGTCAACCGGATCGCCAAAATTCGCAAGCGGGCCATTGTTCGAATAGACTTTGGCGACAAATGCGGCATCGGCAAGGCGTGGCGAAATGCCGCGCGCGATATCCGCTGCAGTGGTTCCTTTGGGGACATCCTTGACGGTGCCGTCAGGCAAAGTAACGTGAATCGTTTCCATTTTTACCTCAGGGTTATGCAAGTCCAACCCTGAAACCGGGAGCTCCGCACCTGGCTTCTGAACAAACTAGCTTATCGGCGGGAGAAAAGTGGGTCAAGGAGCGCTACTGTAATGCGCTTCGGCTCAAGTCAGCAACGTTGTTCCGCTCGCCCTCGTGGTCATTCCAGTCCGTAGCTTTCGATATTCCGCGAAAGCTGTCGAGCGAACGCTTTTAGCTTCAGTCGAATAGTCCGATCCAGGGTCATTGTTCAATTTTGGAGATTCGCGAGAAGAAGTGGGTACAATCTTCTCTTTCCATTATCGCGAAGAAATGTCTGGAAAGGTGAGTAATGAAAATATCTTTCGTGTTGCTCGTGGCGGCGCTGAGTTCGGCGATTGCAATTCCCGCGCAGACGCAAACAAGTCCGGCACTGCAGGTGAAAGGTGCGGACGAGCGGATGAAGGCGGACATTTTGGTGGTAGTGGCGCATCCGGATGACGAAGGCGGAGTGACACCGTATCTGGCGCGAGCGATCTACGATGAGCACAAACGCGTAGCGGTGGTGTTCGCGACGCGCGGCGGAAGCGGCGGCAACGATTACACGCGGGAACATGGTCCCGCGTTGGCGGACATTCGGGAGCAGGAAGCGCGTGCGGCGTGCGCGAAACTTGGAATTACCAACGTATGGTTTCTGGATGGCAAAGACACCGCTTCGCAAAACGTTATGAATTCATTGGCGAATTGGGGACACGGTGCGAATCTGGAAGCGCTGGTACGGATTGTCCGCTTGACGCGGCCGGAAGTGATCATTTCCTGGTTGCCGGGAATTTTCATCGGAGAAAATCACGGCGATCACCAGGCTTCGGGTGTGTTGGCTACGGAAGCGTTTGATCTGGCCGATGATTCGACCGCTTTCCCGGCCCAGGTGGCCGGAGCGACAAAGCGGCTGGAAGTGTATTTGGAAAATTTGACGCCGTGGCAGCCGAAGAAACTCTATTTTTTCAGCGATGCGGACGATCAAAAGCAGTTTGCAGGCAGCGGGCCTGCATATTCGATTCGCGAAGTTTCGCCTTCGCAGAAAAAACCGTATTGGCGGCTGGCGATTGATGCGGCGACTCCTCATCTCACCCAGTTCCCGGAAGCTATTCAGCATTTTTCTAAAATGAGTGATGACGAACTGAACAAGATCATGAGCGACCCGAACGCTGGGTGGTGGAGCGAGCCGATGACGCTGACGCTGGGGAAGGCTGCGGTACCTGCGGACCGAACGGCCGACGTGTTTGCGCAAACGCGTCCTGAAGAAAATCATCCAGGCGGAATAGCCGGCTCCAAAGGTGCATCGATACCGTCTGCGGAACTGGCCGGGCCATGGTTGTATTACCAGGAATTCCGACGGCGGCATGGGTTGACGGATATGCTCGAAGCGAAGATGCCCGAAATCGCGGTGAAGGCGGGATCAACTCTGAGCGTGCCGATTGTGATTACGCATTCGCCGGAAACGGGCGACGAGGTGAATGTAAACGTGAGCCTGCCGGCTGGATGGAAGGTGCTGAATGGCACGGGGCGGTTGAGGCTGCCCGCGGAGAGTAGGACAGCGCTCAAGGTGGAGATATCTACACCTGAGATGAGCAAAGAAGAATTGAAGGGAGCTCAGCCAGTTGAAGTTGTGGTCGGGGTGAGCGGCGACGGAAGTTCGAAGAGCCAAGTACGATTGCGAGTGTTGGTGAAGGCAAGTGCCTTGCCCCAATGACGGTAGGAACAGAAGAAGAGGCTCCGCGCTTCGCTCGAAATAGTTTAGCCTCAGTTATCTTATGACTTCGTTAGAAATAGTTTTCATTTTATGTTTGCGCAGCGCACGTAGCCCTTATTTCTTTGTTCGGGTGGATTCCATTTGTTCCCAGAACGATTCCGGCAGCATGCCGAGGTCGTTGAATTCCCCCGCACCTTGCAACCATTGCCCGCCGTCGATCACTACACATTCGCCGTTGATGTAGGGCGCCATGTCGCTGATAAGAAAAGCGGCGAGGTTGCTCAGTTCTTCGTGACGGCCGAAGCGCTTCATGGGATTCGAATTGCGCGAGTGTTCTTCAAACTGTTTCGACGGCATGAGGCGGGACCAAGCGCCCTCGGTAGGGAACGGGCCCGGAGCGATCGCGTTGAGACGGATGTTGTACTTGGCCCATTCGACTGCGAGCGATGTGGTCATCGCGAGCACGCCGGCCTTTGCACATGCCGATGGAACAACAAAGCCGGAACCACAATTCGCGGCCGCGTACGTGGTGGTGATACTTAAAACATTGCTGGCCTTTTTCTGATCATCTCCGGCGCGCTGCCGCGCGATCCATCGGCGTGCGAAGGCTTGCGTGCAGTGAAACGAGCCGTTGAGCACGATACTCACCACCGTGTCGAAGGCGTTGGGCGACAGTTTTTCGGTACGCGCCATGAAATTCCCGGCGGCGTTGTTGATGACCGTGTCGATCAGTCCCAGCTCGGCTTCGGCTTTTTCCGCTGCGGATTCTACCGCGGCAAAATCGCGTACGTCGCAAGTGGTGTATGCGGCGACTCCGCCCGCTTGGCGAATCGCTTCGCAGGTTTCTTTCAACGGTTCTTCGCGACGGCCGATGACGAACATTTTTGCGCCCAGCGACGCAAAGTGCAGCGCCATGGAGCGACCCAGGCCCGAGCCTCCGCCACTTAGGAAAATGGCGCGGTCCCGTAGTAGATCTTTTTGAAACATCTTGCACCGCCTTGCGCGTGGATGATGTGGCGTGTGAATTCTAGCAGGGCGAGCGACCTTGAGGATGTTGGCAGCGCAGACACGCCTTGAACATCTCGTGCTTTTTGCGACATGAATCCTGTCGGCGCGGAGGGTTCTCGGGCTAAAACAGGCCAGGCAGGAAGCGCGGTTTAGAAGCCATCGCCGCCGCATAGTCCGGATTTGCGAACAGCACGCGCTCTTCGGTGGACAACCGAAGCGCCAGCACGCCTATATGGGCAATCGCGCCGGCCAACGCAGTGGCCCACGCAGTATGAATCAGCGGGAGCGCGATCATTTCAACGAAAACAGCCGCGTAATTGGGATGGCGAACATAACGAAAAGGCCCGCTCGTGATCACCCCCAACTTAGTGGAGTCCATAACCTGAACGTTCCAATGCTCGCCCAATGTTCGAATCACCCACCAGCGCACGATATTTGCGAAAACAAACAACGCGATCATCGGGAACGCCAGCACCGGAATAAATGGCCGGTGAAGGAGGAGCACTTCGGCTGCCGCGCCGATCAGCACCAGCGTATGAAACAGGGCCATCCAACGGAAGTTCGGGTCGTTTATTTTGGACGCGCCGCGCGCGCTCATCTCCTGCTGATGCTTTTTGGATATGCGCAGTTCGAAGATGCGCATCGCGGCTACCGCCAGCAGCAAGGCGAGAAACAAAGTGACGCTCAGAGGCATCGTCAATTCCACTGCAGAAGAAGAAATTCCGCGCTGAATCCCGGGCCGAACGCCGCCGCAAACGCGATATCGCCCTTATTGAGCGGCCGCTTTTCCAGCCATTCCTGAAGGATGAACAAAATAGTGGCGCTGGAGAGATTGCCAACGTTGCCGAGAACATCCCAGGATGGCTGGGTGTTGCACTTGGTCAATCCCAAAGCTTTCTCAACATTGAGCAACAAACGCGAGCCACCGGGATGCAAGATCCAACCGCGAATTTGGTCGCGAGTCATGCCGTGACGCGACAAGAAGCCGTCCACGAGCGCTTCGATCTTTTCACCGATCATTTCCGGAACATCTTTCGCAAGCAATATATGAAAACCCGAATCCTTCAAATCGAATCCCATGGCGCCGAGCGAATCGGGGAAAGTGTATGTTTCCGAAACAAGAATGCGTGGCCCCGGCGCGGCGGCTTTGCGGCTGACGATCACGGCAGCAGCGCCGTCGCCGAACAGAATCGAGGAGATTAAATTGGCCTGCGAAATATCTTTGCGCTGAAAGGTCAGCGATGGCAGCTCCACGGAAATAATCAAGGCATTGCCATCTGCACGGGATTGCAAATAATCTGACGCACGGCCCATAGCCATCGCCCCGGCGGCGCAACCAAGTTCGGTAAATGGCATGCGTCGAACATCAGAACGAAAACCCATGCGATTGATCAAATGGGCATCGAGCGAGGGGATCATGAATCCCGTGCAGGATACGGTGATGATCAAGTCGATGTCTTGGGCAGTCATGCCGGCACGCTTCAGGCATTCTTCCGCGGCTCGCTGGCCGAGCTCGATGGCGTGATCCATGTACTCCTGGTTGGTCTTTTCCAGTGAACGCGGCTCAACCGTGTAGTCAATCGGAAAAATCATGTGCCGGCTATGGACCTGCGCATTGTCCACGATAGACATCATCGCTTCAACGCGGCGTTCGGGAATATCGAACACCCGGCCCATGTAATACTTCACATCATCGCGAGTAATTGTGTGTGGCGGCACCGCCGTGGCGGTGGCGACAATAGCGCAAGGCGATTCGTAGCCGTTGCTGACCTGCCCGGTTTGCGTTGAAGTTGTCATCGTGGCCAGAAAAGTTTGCTCCCTCTCTCAAATCATTCCAGGTTAAACACAATCGTTGTCAATTTGTCGCGTCGTGGCGCGCTCCGGTTGCGCGACACTCTATCGCAAGTTGGCGGAAATGGCCGAATCTTTTCTAACCAGCCACCAGCTTAGATTCGTTGGGAGTTGGTGCCCGTGACCTCCCATTGTACTAGAAATGGCCAATTTGCCTGAGTAGGAGGCCTTGCAAATCTCTTCGCTAATCACGCGACGGACTGTTTTTTCGAGGGGCTCCTTGGCACGACGAATGGGCTCACGCAAAATTTGGTTAATCAAAGTTCAGAGTCGCTCCATGTGTTATGGTCTTGGCCTTAGGGGTGGTTCATGAAGCCGAATCTGCTTCGTTATCTGGTCTTACTGTCGGCAACCTTCGTGCTGGTTGCCACACCTGCGGCCGGGCCGCAGGCCGCTGCGCCGGCGACCGTGGAAGGCGATTTTGTCGCGAAGAATTTCAAATTTCGGTCGGGCGAAACGTTACCCGAATTGCGGCTGCACTATACGACTCTCGGAAAACCGATGCGTGACGCGCAAGGCCGCGTGACCAATGCGGTTTTGATCATGCACGGCACGGGTGGCTCGGGAAGACAATTTCTTCAGCCTATTTTCGCTGGTCAGCTTTTTGGAGCGGGACAACTTCTGGACGCAAGTAAATTCTTCATCATTTTGCGCGACGGAATTGGCCACGGAAAATCTTCCAAACCCAGCGATGGCATGCACATGCATTTTCCGAAATACGATTACGACGATATGGTCGCGGCGGACCATCTGCTGCTGACCCAAGGCCTCGGTGTCAATCACCTGCGCCTGGTGGCTGGCACCTCGATGGGCTGCATGCATTCCTTCGTGTGGGCGGAAACATATCCGGATTTCATGGACGCTTTGATGCCCATGGCTTGTCTGCCAGTGCAAATCGCCGGGCGCAATCGGCTCTGGCGGCAGATGGCGATGCACGCGATCAGGAGCGATCCGGAATGGAAGGGTGGCGAATACACCGAGGAGCCGAAGCAAGCCTTGGAGACTTGGATCGATTTTCTACTGCTTGCCGGCGGCGCGCCGATTCAAATGCAGAAATCGATGCCGACGCGAGACTCGGCGGACAAATTCCTGGAAAAAGCCTATGCCACCCGAACAAAAGGGCTCGACGCAAACGACGTTTTGTACCAGGTGGCCGCTTCGCGTAACTACGACCCCTCAGGACAACTCGACAAAATTATGGCGCCGGTGATGTGGATCAATTCCGCGGACGATTTCATCAATCCGCCGGAACTGGGTATCGCCGAGGAAAAAGTGAAGCAGATTAAGAGCGCCCGCTTCATCCTGCTGCCCGCCAGCGATCATACTTACGGGCACGGAACACACACCCACGCCGAAGTCTGGAAGCAATATATGCAGGAACTTCTCGAAAAATCCGCGCACTAGAGGGAAGGGCTAGTTGGCGGCTTCCTGGCTGGCGCGAATTTCCTGCCAGCGGCGGGGACGCTTGTTGTACTGCAAAACTTTCTTACGCAGGCGAATGGACTTGGGCGTAATTTCCACGTATTCGTCATCGGCGATGAATTCGATGGCTTGCTCCAGGCTCAGTTCGCGGTGCGGAATCAGCCGGATCGCCTCGTCGGCGCTCGATGAGCGCATGTTGGTCAACTTCTTTTCACGCGTAACGTTCACTTCCATGTCCTGCTCGCGCGAATTCTCTCCCACAATCATTCCTTCATAAACGTCGATCGTTGGTCCCACGAAAAGCTCGCCGCGCTCCTGGATATTCCACAACGCGTAGGCGGTGCTCACTCCGGCGCGGTCGGCCACCAGAGCGCCCGTTGGCCGCAGCGCCATCTCGCCTCCATATTCGATCCAGTCATCAAAAATAGAATGAATCAGCGCGGTTCCACGCGTGTCGGTCAACAATTGGCTCCGCAATCCGATCAGTCCGCGCGAGGGAATACGAAAATCCATGCGCACGCGCCCGGAGCCGTGATTGCTCATCTTTACCATTTCGCCGCGCCGGCTGCCCAGTGTTTCCATAATGATGCCGATGAAATTGTCGGCCACGTCGATGACCAGCCGTTCCTGCGGTTCGAGCTTTTTGCCGTTTTCCGTGCGCACCACAATTTCCGGCTTGCCTACCATTAATTCGAAGCCTTCGCGACGCATCGTTTCGATCAGAATCGCCAACTGCAATTCGCCGCGGCCCAGCACACGAAACGATTCAGGAGTGTCGGTATCCTCTACACGGATGGACACGTTGGTGAGCAGTTCCTTTTGCAGGCGATCCCGCAAATCGCGCGAGGTCAAATAGCTGCCTTCGCGTCCACAGAGCGGGCTGGAGTTAACCGTGAAAATCATGGCCAGCGTCGGCTCGTCGATAATCAGCGGCTCGAGCGGTTCGGGATTTGCAAGGTCGGTGATGCTTTCGCCGATCTGGATGCCTTCCACCCCGGCCAATGCAACGATGTCTCCCGCCTGCACTTGTTCCGCCTCGTCGCGTTCGAGTCCGCGAAACGTGTAAAGCTTGGTAATTTTTGTTGGCTGCAGTCTCCCATCAAGTTTGCTGATCCCGACTTCTGTTCCGCGCTGCAGCGTGCCGTTAAAAACCCGCGCGATCGCGATACGGCCAAGAAATTCGCTGTAATCGAGATTCATCACTTGCAGCTGCAGCGTCGCGGCGGGGTCGCCGGATGGCGCGGGAATTCTTTCCACGATGGCCTCGAAGAGCGGAAGCAGATCCTTCGAGTCGTCACCTTGTTTGCGGTGCGCCACGCCATCGCGTGCGTTGGTATAAATGACCGGGAAATCGAGCTGATCTTCGGTGGCGTCGAGATCAATGAAGAGATCGTAGATTTCGTCGAGCACTTCTTTGGGGCGCGCGTCGGTGCGATCAATCTTATTCAGGACAACCACCGGAGGCAGTTTCGCCGCCAGCGCCTTCTGCAGCACATAGCGAGTCTGGGGCAGCGGGCCTTCGCTGGCATCCACCAACAGAACCACGCCATCGACCATGCGCAGCGCTCGTTCCACTTCACCGCCAAAATCGCTGTGGCCGGGCGTGTCCACGATATTGATTTTGGTCTCGTGAAAAAAGAGCGCCGTATTCTTGGCCAGAATGGTGATGCCGCGCTCGCGCTCCAGGTCATTGGAGTCCATCACGCGCTCAACGACGGCTTCGTTGGCGCGAAAAATGCCGCTTTGCCGGAGCATGGCGTCCACCAGCGTGGTTTTGCCGTGGTCCACGTGGGCGATAATGGCGATGTTTCGTACGTTGTGACTCATTATTTCGCTTTCATTTTTATTGCACTCTGAACTAGCCGCAACTCGTCATTCCGAGCGCAGCGAGGGAAGCTGCTGTGTGCTTGCCGCGATCGCCCAGAGACAAAAATAGCTGCCGGAACAACCAGCAGCCTTTGTAAAACTCCCGTTAATCAGCGCGACCCGGGCTCGCCCGGATCAGGAATTCTCAGGTGTGGCGTTGCATCTATAGTTTATCAAAGGTAGCGGCTTCCAGCCAGCCAAGTCGAATGCTGGTAGCGGTCAGTTTCCGTTTACCGCGTTTATCAAAGACCTAAGGGGGTAGCTGGCGTAGTGTTCCGCCCATTTCGGTTGGCACAGAAATTCAGGTTCTGGCCTGCTTTCCGCGAATGGAAACAAGGTAACAAGCAGGCGGTGGAAAAATTAAAGGTCGAGATAGGGCATTCGCTCGCTTTGTCCTCGTAAACTAGTGAACCGCTGATTAGTCGCCTAAATCGGGAACCGACCTCTGCTCAAATGTAAAGAGAGTGCGGTTTTTATGTTTGAGCTCCGAGCTACCCGCGTTCATTCGAAGACTCCATGTTATTCTTGCCCGTCTTTTCCTAACTGCGTCTCTTGTCATCGAGGTGTCTCTATGAGTTTTGCGAATCATTCCGCCAGGCGAATCGTAATGTTTGGCGCATTACTATGCGCCGTGGCACCGTCATCTTCCGCCCAGCAACCCGCCCGCCCCGACCTCGCCAAACTCTTCGACAAGCGCGAAGTCATGATCCCCGTTCGTGATGGCGTAAAGCTGCACACGGAAATTTATACGCCGAAGGATGCAAAGGAGCCGCTGCCGATGCTGCTGGACCGCACACCTTACGGAATTTCCGCGCCGGACAAAGGCATGAGCGGCCAGCTATTTCGCTACGCGGACATGTTTGCCGACGGCTACATTTTTGTTTTTCAAGACATTCGCGGGCGCTACGGCTCCGAAGGCAAATTCGAGATGCTGCACACGGCGCCCGATCCCGGCGATCCGAAGGGCGTAGACGAAAGCACCGACACCTACGACACCATCGACTGGCTGGTCAAAAACGTGGCGAATAACAATGGTCGTGTGGGCATGAACGGTATTTCCTATCCCGGCTATCTCGTGACGATGGGCATGGTGAATCCGCACCCTGCGCTGAAAGCAGTTTCCGAGCAGGCCTGCATGGGCGATACGTGGCTGGGCGACGACTTTTTTCATAACGGCGCGTTTCGCCTGACCTATGGTTTCGAATACACGGCGCTGCTCGAAAGCTCCAGCGAAAATTTCAGTTTTCCGTTTGATCGCTTCGATATGTTCGAGTGGTATCTGGGCATGGGCGCGCTCTCGAATGCCAACGCGAAATTCTTTCACGGGAAAATTCCTACCTGGAACGATTTCGTCAGCCACAGCAGCTACGACGATTTCTGGAAGCGCCATGCGGTGGCCTACACGCTGCACGAACCGACTGTGCCCAACCTGAACGTGGCCGGCTGGTGGGATCAGGAAGATTTTTTCGGCCCGATGATGACTTACGCGCGGCTCGAAAAAGCCGACAAGAAAAACTACAACTTTCTGGTGGTGGGCCCGTGGAATCACGGCGGCTGGGCGCATGGCCCCGGCAAATCGCTGGGCGAGATTCCGTTTCACAGCGACACCGGCGTGTATTTCCGGCAGAAAATCGAAGCCCCGTGGTTCGCGTACTGGCTGCACGACAAGGGTACTCTGCCGGTGAAAGAGGCGACCACTTTTCAAACCGGCAGCGATACCTGGAGTTCGTTCGATGCGTGGCCGCCGAAAGAAGCGCAAACCAAGCATCTCTATTTCCAAGCCGACGGAAAACTTTCCTTCGATCCACCGCAAACGGATGCCAAGGACGCGGCAGATAGTTATCTCAGCGATCCGGCGCATCCAGTTCCGTATCGCCATCGTCCCGTGGACATGACGTACCCGCAGGATCATCCGGGAAGCTGGTACACGTGGCTGGTGCAGGATCAGCGCTTCGTGGATGGCCGCCCTGACGTCGCCACCTGGCAAACCGGCGTTCTCGACCAGGACATCACCGTCGCCGGCAGCGTGGTTGCCAAGCTTTTCGCTTCCACCACCGGAAGCGATGCCGACTGGGTGGTGAAGCTAATCGATGTCTATCCCGAAAAGGTCGAAGAAGACTGGAAGCTTTCCGGATTTGAGCTGATGATTGCGGACGAAATTTTTCGCGGCCGTTATCGCAACTCGTTTGAAAAGCCGGAACCGATTACGCCGAATCAAGTGACGCCGTTTACCGTTGACCTGCATTCCACCAATCACGTCTTCAAAAAAGGCCATCGCATCATGGTGCAGGTGCAAAGCACTTGGTTCCCGCTCTACGACCGCAATCCGCAAAAATTTGTGCCGAATATTTTCGAAGCCAAGGAATCCGACTACCAGAAAGCTACGCAGACCATCTATCGTTCAAATCAATATCCTTCGAGCGTAGAAGTGGACGTTCTGCCGGCTGGAACTTCTTACGGCCGCAATTAAAAAACGAGGGAATCCGTGAGGACTCCCTCGTTTTGCGAAGTGAATTAGAAATTTACCAAACCAACCGAAGCCCGAGCTGCATCGTCCGGGATCCTCCGTTGAACTGGTGTTGGTTAAGGAAGTTGGGATCATCCACGTTGACGTAAGAAGCGGCAAATGGATTGGGATTGTTGGCTTGATCCAGCGCGCCGTTGTTTGTCGGCAACCCAATGCTGAAGTTCCGGTGGTTGAAAGTATTGTACGTTTCCGCTCGGAACTGCAGCGAGAAGCGTTCGCTGATTTTCGTGTTTTTGTAGATGGACATGTTCCACACGTTGATGCCGGGGGTCGTCACAGTATTCCTGCCGGCGGTAGCGAGCGCGCCAAACTGTGCTTGGACGAAGCGAGCGTTGGGATTTTCCGCCACGTAGCCGACCAGATGTGCGTCGTCCACGCCATCATGGGTAGCATTGCAGAAAAATGCGCCCGAAGAATCAGGCGCCACGATCGAAGTTGCGCCGCCTGGCCCGGAGTTGCAAACCGCATCAACGATGGTGCCGGTGTTGCCGATGCCGCTGGGGTTAAAGATGGTCCGGTCGCCGGCGCCGTCACCATTCGCGTTCGCGTCGGCATCAGACAGAGGCGTCACAGGCTGCCCTGATTCGGCAAGATATGACCCGCTCCACTCCCATCCGTTGGCTACGGTCCTCAAGAACGCATGTTCCGTTTGAATGTTGGGCAGCTCGTAGACCCACGTTACCGTGAACTTCTGCGGGATATGCAGCGCTGACAACCCACGGTCTCCAGCAAAGTTGTAACCATCCTGGGCACGGCGAGGATTCACAACACTGCTGAACAGTTCATTCGTCGCATCGTCTATGTTGCGCGAGAACGAATAGTTGGTCCGCAAATACAGTCCCTTTGCAAAGCGGTGAATGAAATCGACTGTAACAGCGTGGTAGATGCCGGTAGCAGCCGGCGGAAACGTCGTAAGGCTTCCCAGGAAACCGTCCACGGAAAATGGCGCGGGGTTGAAATTGTCGAACTGCTCCGCCGTGCTCGCCGGGCTCGTGACCGTGGCGGGAACATCGGACAGGTTGAGGAAGGTTGGCAATGGTGTGAGCCCGCCGCCCAAACTCGTGAAGCGCGGATCGAACGCCGACGCCGAGTTGAGGCGCATCTGCACCGGAAGCTCGAGGCTGCGCGTACCAACATAGCGAATCTCGATACTGCTATTTCGCAGAAGCTCATGTTGTACGCCCAGCGTCCAGGTGATGATCTTGGGAGAAACGCGATCCGGTATCAAGCTCGAAGTGGCTGCGCGTGCTTGAATTTGGTCCGGCGGAGGAACGTTGGTTTGAAGGAGGCCGCCACCCGCAAGAAAGCCCTGTCCGGAATCCGTTACTCCCGGTGACGGATTCCAAGTTGCGCACCAGGCTGGTCTACCCGGCAGTGCGCATGTCACAGAGGGTTTCTGCTCGGTCTGGAGTTGCGGCGGCAAGCTGTTAATAGCGAAGTTGTTCGGGATCACATCGTACGCAATACCTGCCCCGCCACGAATCGACCAGTTGCCATGTCCTGTCGGGTCATAGGCAAAACCGATGCGCGGAGCAATGTTATTCGTGTCGGCCTTGGGCGCACGGAAAAACAACCCGAGACTGGGATCGTCCGAGATGGAATTTAATGCTTGGCGCTTGTCTCCGGCGGGAACGCCGACGTATTCGTAGCGAAGCCCGAGATTCAAGGTAAGGCGAGGAGTCAATTTCCAGTCGTCTTGCACAAACCAATAGATTGCCGGATAGTTCTCAGGCACGCTGCCTGAACCCGCGCCTCGCAGCGCCTTGTTTGGCGAGCCGTTCGGCACGAAGTCATTCACCAGTTGGCTCAACGTGGAATAGTCCCACTCGCCTCGGGCTCTTGGCAGGCCATCCGTTGGCGAAATGTATTTCTTGCCTTCGACGCCAAACTTGAAAGAGTGCGCGCCGCGTACGTAGCTCAGCGTGTCTCCCAGTTGATACGTGTTTTGAATGTAGCTCTGAGGAGCGTTTTGCTCAGGGCCGATATTGACGGTACTGAGATCGTCGATGATCACGTTGGGAAAGTTTTCAAATCCCGAGGGCGACACGAGCTGCGGGCCGATCGTGCGCGAATATGAGGCTTTGGCATTGTTGATGACGTGGCTCGAAATCGTCCAAACGTCGGAAAGAATAGCCTTGTGGTTTCCTGAAGCCTTCGTCCCTAAAAATTGCGGTGCGGGCAAAGAAGCATTGAAGTCCGGCTCCCGGATGCGATCGTAGAGATACCGCGTGCTGAACTGGTGTCTTCCCAATGTCACGTCCGAGTTCACGCTGAAATCGTGCTCGTTGACGTAGGAAGGGGCTACGGTGGTGAGATTGCCGATGGGAATCGCGGTGCCGTTCACCATTACGGTTCCAGCGTCGTTTTGGGGCGCCACCGGAAACTGCTTCAGAATATCAACGACCGCGCTGTCGAAGGCCAAACCTTGAAGCGTCTGAAGACCGGCTGCCGTCGGAAGTGTCACTTGCGGACTCGACGCCGCAAGCCCCTCGTTCTGAAATTCGTAGGCGCCAAAAATGAACCACTTGTTGTGAATGATAGGGCCGCCTACTGTAGCGCCTGCGCGATCGTAGTCGAAACGATCCTTGAGCCCGCGGTCTTTCTGCTGGTTGTCAAAGGCGTCGTAATTGCGATTGCGGTTGTAGCCCCACCCGCTCCCATGCCAATTATTCGTACCGGACTTCGTGACCGTATTAAAAATTCCGCCGGCGGAGTGACCGTACTCGGCACTGAATTGGTTCGTGAGCAGCGTAAATTCGGCGATAGACTCCTGAATGACCGGCTGCGTCGGCCCGTTTGTATCCAGCTTGTTGTCTTCGACGCCGTCAATGTTAAATCCGTTGAAGCGTGGGCGAGTTCCGCCAATCGACCCTCCGGAGCCGAGCACACCGCCTTGCTGCGTAGTAGTCCCGGGAGCAAAGACTGCGAACTCTTTGACGTCTCCACCCAAAGTATTCAGGGGCAGGTCGGCCACGACTTTACCGCTAAACGTAGCTTCCAGTTCTGAAGACTGAGTATTTACGAGGTCGGCTCCAGCTTCCACTTCTACTACGGCGGAAACGGAACCCAGCTCAAGCTCGATCTTGGTCTCAGCCACCTGGTTTGACGCAACCGCGATCCCTTTTTGTACCGCTTTCTTGAAACCATCCTTTTCTACCGTCACCGCGTATGTCCCGACCAACAGGTTCGGGAACACATACGTGCCCGAACTCGACGCCGTGGTCGTGACCGCCACTCCCGTCGCTTCGTTCTCCGCCGTAACCTTTGCTTCCTCGATGCTAGCCAGGCTCTTGTCTACGACGGTGACGCGAAGCGTTCCATCCAATCGCTGTGCCCACGACCCGCCGGCCAGCGACAACATTGTTAATGCAGCCAGCACACAATAAGTCAGTCTGCGCATGCCTTCTCTCCTTCGGAATTTTCCCCGGTGCAGCGCAGAAACCTGTCCGCCTGGCTTTCGTTCGCCGTGCTAAGGCTCCCTGCTGTGCACGAAGTGTTGGTTACCGAAACGCACCTGAACGGCCAGCAGAGACAATTTGTCCCTTAATTTCATATGGCGCATATCTCAGCTTCTATGTGCGCCGAGAGAATGGCGTTGTTCTATGGATATTGAGTGAAGCGGCCGAACTCGTGCTGCAAGTTACCTAAACTTTAGAAACTTTTCCCTCATTCCCCTGCACTTTTCTACAGTTTTCGAGACTCGCTACCATCTTCCGTAGCTGCCCATAGCGAACCCAAGTGGCGTCGGTGATCACCCGCGGTATACATCTTCTTCTTTACTATTGTTCGTACTAACTTCCGGAAACATTTCTAGGAATTATTTCGTACTTCTTTTAAACACTTTCGCATGAGCTGCGTCTATATGCCTTAAGGGCGTGTGTATGACTCCGAATCTCAGCTCTACCGTGGAACCCGCCATGGACTCAGGTTTGCTCCAGGACTTGCCATACAAAGCTCGTTACGTGCGCTTCGGACCGTTCCACATTGACCAGCAACGCCAACAGGTCCTTCGCAATGGCGTACGGCTGCGCTTGCAGGGCAAGGTATACCAGGTACTGATTGTCCTTTTGCAGAAACAGGGAGAAGTGGTCACCCGCGAAGAGTTAAAACAAGCCCTGTGGCCCGCCGACACTCACGTCAATTACGATGCAAACGTAAACACCACCGTGAATAAGCTTCGTCAGGCGCTCGGCGAATCCACCGAAAAACCTCTTTATATCGAAACGATTCCCCGCAAGGGTTACAGTTTCATTGGCACAGCGGAATATTCCGAGGTTCCATTTCCTGCAAGCACCCAAACAAAATCGCAAGGCCCGGAATCTTCCGGCACCGGTGAACAATCGTTCGCACCGCAATCTGAATTCTTGCGTACCAACAAATGGTTCACCATCATTATTGTTGGTTTAATTCTAGCCGGGATGTTGCTCGGCGCGGGCTTTGCCACCTATTGGATTTCGCACTTCGCTCCGCAATTCCGCCATTCGGCAGCGCAAAAAGCGAAGTGCCTTCCAAGCGGCGACGCCTGCTGAGTCAATTCCGTTGAAACACCAGGCCCTTCGTCCGTCCGGCGTCGAGTTGGAATCCGCTCACTTCCCCCTTCGCGTCGCGCGCGAAAGTGAATTGCAACCCTTCTTCATCGACAGCGAAAATATCTTTTCCCACTGGCCGAAGGTCGATATGTTGCGACGAGTGAATGAAACTGTCCCCGCTCTGAATACTCTGTAAGATCAGCTTCCCATCGGAAATTCCGAACTTATAAGTTGCATTCAGTTCATCGCTGTGAAAATTGCCGCCGTACGCGCTCAGGTTTCCCGCTGCAATCGATACCGTTTCTTTTTTCTCCCTTTTAGCCCGCTCCGTTTGCGGCGCCGGTTTCGGTTCTTTCATTTCGCTCGCGAGAAATATGTCCGCTACCTGGTGGGCGCGCTTTTCTGGATTTGCATTCGCCAAATTGCACAGACAGACCACGGAAAAATGCTGCTCGGGAAATCGTAGCAACTGCGCCCGATAGCCGCCCCAGGAGCCGCCATGGTCCACAAAGCGCAGTCCGCGATACGTGCCGACGAATAGGCCCTTGGCATACTCGAGCGTTTTCCCGCTGTTCAATTTTCCCGGTTCCTGTATTTCTTTTAGAAATTCTGTTCCGCCAACCTTGCCAGAATAAAAATTCTCGTCCCACTTCAGAAGGTCTTCCGCGGAAGTGTGTACCGCTCCGTCGCCCGTCTGTTCAAAATACGAAACGTTTAATGTATATCCGCCTCCATCTTTGGGATCATAAGCGAGCGCACGATTCGCCACCAGTTGCGTATGCTCGTTGCGGAACAAAGTCTGCCTCATTTCCAGCGGTTCAAAAATGTTTTCCGCGGCAAATTCCCACAGCGGTTTCCCGCTGACGCGTTTTACGATTACCGACAAAAGAAAAAATCCTGAATTGCTATAGAGAAAATCGCTTCCTGGCTCGAAATTCAACGCCTTTTGCCGCGCAATGACCGCCAAGGCGTCGTCATCCGTCGTCACGCTGTCGATATTCACTCCCGCAAGCTCGAACAAGGTCAAATAGTCGCGCAACCCGCTGCTATGGTTCAGCAGATGCAAAATCGTTACTTTGTGGCCGTAATCGGGAATTTCGGGAATGTATTTCCGGATATCGTCCTGGAGCGAGAGCTTTCCCTGTTTTTCCAGGAGCAAAATGCTCGCTGCGGTGAATTGCTTCGACGTTGAGCCGATATCGAATACCGTGCGAGGAGTAATCGCAACTCCCTCCTCGATATTCGCCAGGCCGTATCCTTTTTCATAGATGATTTTGCCCCCTCGCGCCACGGCCAGCGCACATCCAGGCGAACCCGCCTTGTTCAAGTCCGCAAACACTTCGTCCGCTGCCTTTGTCGTTCGATCCTGCGCGTCCGCGAGTGCGCCGATCGCCAAAAAAGCTGCGCATCCCATAATCGCGGCTATCGTGATTTTTCGCCTTGCCATTTGTCGCTGCCCCCTCCGAAACGCACGCGAGTTTATTCACAGATCTCTTCCGGCGCAACCGCTTTCCGCGCACCGCTTCGTCTGTTAAATTTTGTCGCTATGCTTACCGCCATCACTCGTGCCGTAAGTCCCGTTCTTGCCGAATGTGAATTAAGCTTCGTTCCGCGCCAGTCGATCGATTTGGCCCTTGCGCGCCAGCAGCATCGCGCCTACGAAAATTTGCTCGCAACGCTCGGTGCGCGTGTCATTTCTCTTCCTGCCGAACCCGATCTTCCCGACTCTATGTTTGTAGAAGATCCTGCTCTAGTGCTTGATGAGCTGGCGATTATCTTCCCGCTCGGAACGGAAATCCGGCGCCGCGAAGCCTCATCCATCGCGGCTGCCCTTTCGCCATTTCGCAAACTCGCCCACGTAACACTTCCGGGCACTCTCGAAGGTGGCGATATTCTTCGTCTTGGCAAAAAACTGTTTGTCGGCCTGACCGCCCGCAGCAATTCCGAAGGTATTTCTCAACTCGCGCGCATCGTCGCCACACACGGCTATGAAGTTGTCTCGGTTCCCGTGACTGGATGCTTGCATCTGAAATCCGCGATCACTTCTCTCGACCAAAATATGCTACTCGCGAATCGCGCCTGGTTCGATGCTCGTTATTTTAAAGAATACGAATGGATAGACGTGGATTCCAGCGAGCCGCACGCGGGCAATGCGCTGGCCTTAGCCGGCAACATTATCTTTCCTGCGTCTTTTCCAAGAACTCGCGCCCGCATCGAAGCTCGCGGCTTTGTCGTCCGCTCACTCGATATTTCTGAACTGCAAAAGGCGGAGTCCGGCTTAACCTGCTCCAGCCTGCTCTTCGAAGCTCCCTGATTTATTGTCTGCTTTGCGGCTCCAGGTCGGGCTTCTTAATCAGCGGCGTGTTTTGCTCGATGCTTCCTATCGGCAATTCCGTTTTTATTTCGCTTTCCTGGTCCGCCAGTAGGTTTACTTCCGTGTCGAACGTTCTGTATCCCGGCAGTTCAACTCGTAGTCGGTGCCTGCCTGGACTGATTTTCATGGATCGGAACGCACCGCCAAAATCCCCCGCATGCCCCACAAATTTTCCATCCAGGAAAACCGCGGAGCGCGATGGCTTAATCTTCAGCTTCAATGTCGCGGTGACGGTGGGAACCGAGGACAGCGGCGCCACGTGCAGCGATACGCTGATCAGACGCTTTTCGCCCGGTTCTACGATCACTTTCTGGACGTAATCCTGGTAACCGGACTGCCTGACAGCCACTTCGTGTTCGCCGGGCAGCAGCGTTATTTTCTTGCTGCCTTTCAACTCTTTCAGATAACCGACGTAATTACCATCGATCCACACTCCAGAGTCCCGTTCCACCTTGGTTTTCCCTTCGAATTCAAGTTCGCCAACCACCCGATTTTGCGCAACCGCCACTTTGCTGCCGCTAAATGTCATCAGCAAACACACAAAAATCACCATCGTACTGCGCCAGCGCGAACTGTTTTCGGCTGTGGCTGACGGTGGTCCGCGGCGGTCTGCAACCGAAGTCATAGGGATGGGATTATTCTTCCGCTAAGGGACTAAAGCACACGAGTCGCCAAACTTCGCTGCCAACTCTTCTCGTAACTTTCGCCCCTGCTGGAAGTTAGCAGCGTCTACAGCACTCCTTGTAAGTACGAATGCGCCGCGCCTGGCAGTTCTTACTCGCTTGCTGCAAAACTACCTGTACCTCTTTCTGTTTTACTACGTTTGTAGAGGCGCAGCATGTTGCGACCTAAGCACACCCAAGCGTCAACCGAAGGCCATAAAGAACAATTTGTCCTCCCCGAAAATGAGTTCGCGCTACGCAAACGCTGTTTCTGAAGCTTAGAACCGAATACTTAGCGCTCACTATTACCTTTACGATGACGGCGTGTGGCTTTGTCTTTGCATATGAATCGGCCGGGATGTTATTCTTGCCTCGTGAGCTTGTCTCTCGCCATCTCGAAGCGCGCCTCGATGTCGTCCGTTGTCACGACGGCGTCCACTATTATGACCCACACTACGGGCGCTTCCGGCGAGGTTAGAAACAGCTAGCAAGACAAAGCAAAGTTTCCAAACCCACCGCCTGAAGCGAATCGGGCGGTGGGTTTTGCTTTTAAGCCCCTCCCGGAAACGCTCAATCGGTGGCCAACAATCATAGGAGTGTCGCCATGAGCCCAGACGCGGAGCACCATTTACCAGGCAATAGAAAGTCGCCCACCTCTCTTGCTCCGGCAATAAACGCATCTTCCCGCGCGACCGCCAACCAACGGATCGCTTTTAAATTTGGCGGCAGTTCGCTTCTTGGAGCGGAACGCATGCTCCATGCAGCGGGACTCGTCGGTGATGCCGCGTCTCGTTGTTCCGTCGTAGTCATCGTGTCCGCCATGAAAGGCGTCACGGATCGGCTGTTGGCAATCGCAAAAACTCTGGAAGCGGGCTGCCGAACTGACGCGCGGCGCGACGCCGCTGACATCCTTGAACTTCACTTCGCGGTGTTGCGCGATCTGCGGTTGCAGCCGCAACTTCACCGGCGTGCGGCGCGTGAACTTCAACTCCTCGGCAAGGACTTGCTCCACGATGCTTCTCCGGAAGCCCGTCCCACCTCCGCGACGCGCACTTCGCTCCAGGACCGGCTGGCTTCCTACGGTGAAAGATTCAGTTCGCGGCTCTTCGCTGCCGCTCTCGAAGAATCCGGCATCCCTTCGGTGCCGGTCAGTTCCTCGGAATTTGTTGTGACTTGTGACACTTTTCGTGACGCTCGCCCGCACATGGAAGAGACCCGTCGTCGTGGCCGCGAGCTTCTTCTTCCTCTTTTCGCGGCTGGCCTCGCGCCTGTCGTCACTGGCTTCGTCGGCGCCACACGCGACGGCCGCATCACCACGCTAGGCAGAAACAGCTCGGACTTTTCTGGCGCGCTGGTGGCCCACGTCGTCGATGCCGATGAACTGGTGATCTGGACCGACGTCGACGGCATCTATACCGCCAACCCGCGCGAGTCCGGCGAAGCGAAATTACTTCATGAGCTTTCCTATGATGAAGCTCATGCGTTGGCCGCGGCCGGAGCAAAGGTTTTGCACGCCGAAGTTTTGCCGCTGGCGGCAGAAACTGAAATGGTGGTTTGGGTTCGCAACACTTTCAATCCGCATTTTCGCGGCACTCGCATCGGCCCGCCAGGCGCCAGGAATTCTTGTGTTCATCAGCCGGGCGCCTGCGATAATTCCAGCTTCGGAGGTGGAGCATGAATCCCGCCGGTACCTCGTCCGTGGCAAATTTCGACCGTCCGCATTTTGCCCGCAAATTTCGCGCCGGGGTTCTCGGTGCCACAGGATTAGTCGGGCAGCGCCTGGTGCAGCTCCTGGACGGCCATCCCTGGTTTGAGCTCACCGAGGTCGCGGCTTCCGAGCGCTCGTCTGGAAAAAAATATTGGGAAGCCGCCGCTTGGCGCCTCGATGTGCCAATGCCGGCAGCCGCCTCAAATCTGCTGGTAAAGCCGCTCGATCCCACCTTGGATTGTGATTTTGTTTTTTCCGCGCTTGATTCTTCCGTGGCAGGTCCGGCCGAGGAGGAATTTGCGCGTGCCGGCTATCCGGTTGTCAGCAATTCCAAGAATCATCGCATGTCGCCCGACGTTCCCCTCCTCATTCCGGAAGTCAACGCGGCGCACCTCGACGCCATCCCGGACCAGCAGAAGAATCGTGGTTATGGCTCCGGCTTTATTGTCACCAATCCCAATTGCTCCACGGCGGGACTGGTTCTTGCTCTCAAGCCTCTCGCTGACGCATTCGGCCTGGAAAAAATATTTGTCGTCACCATGCAGGCCGTGTCCGGTGCCGGCTACCCCGGAATTCCTTCCCTCGATATTCTTGGCAACGTTGTCCCCTTCATCAGTGGCGAAGAGGAAAAGCTCGAAGAAGAACCCCAAAAACTCCTTGGCCGATGGGACGCTTCACGTTTCGTCGAAGCCGGGCTCGGCATCAGCGCGCATTGCAATCGCGTCCCCGTCGAAAATGGCCACTTGGAATGTGTCTCGGTTAGTTTGAAGAAAATTGCCACTCTCGCGGAGGTTCGCGAAGTATTACGCAATTTTACGGTCAGCGATGAACTTGCCGCCCTTCCCAGTGCCCTGCGAAATCCCATCGTGGTACTCGACGAAGAAAATCGCCCGCAACCTCGCCGCGACGTCAATACCGGAAACGGAATGGCCGCCGTCATTGGCCGCATCCGCGAGTGTCCCCTGCTCGACGTAAAACTAACCCTGCTCTCGCACAACTTACTGCGCGGAGCAGCCGGCGCCGCCCTTCTCAACGCCGAACTCCTCGCCTTCCGTGGATTTCTGACTCACTCCCGTGTTCTTTCGTCCGAGTCGCCTCAATTCGCCTCGTCGACAAAGAACGCATAGGAAAAGCGCTAGCAAGTCTCGCTTTATTCGATAATTTTGGCGTCAATCTTCTGTGCGCCGGCGTAGGTCACCAAGAGCTCTGTCAATCTTTTCATGGCGCTGTCGAGCGGAGCCGTTCCTCCAAACGACACCACAATCGCTAGCACTCGCTTCGTGGCTTCGGTCACCATCGTTCGTTCGGAATCGCTTGTCGGACTGCCATGCGGTCCCTTTGCATCTGCGAACAGCGGCAAGCCCTCCAGATTCAAATCGTATTTCCCAATTCCTTTGTACGTCTCGCCCGCGCGCCCGCCGCGAAATTCGATCGGCCCTTCAACGTGCGCCAGGTCGTAAAGCCCAATCGGCAACCGGCTTTCCACCGACACCAAATTGATTACGTCCACTACATTATTGATTCGCGGCATCCCTTTGCCTGCAATCAAGCGCCGCAACAGCGCTTCCGCGGATCCGCGATAACGTGCCGGATCTTTTCCCATCGCTTTGTAACCCGAACGCGTGGCGAGAATCGCCGAACCTTCCAAAACCGCGCGCGGCTCCGGAAGTTTCGTGACGCGCTCTTCGCAAGCACGCAGCGCCTCATCGAGCGCAACAGGGCTTGCACCTGTCTCTACTTCGGCTTCCACACCGCCCAGCACGGCTTTCGGACATTTTGTTTTCAACTCTGAAGAAATCTGGACGTCAATCATCCGTTCGCTCGCTTTCTATCCGCTCGGTAGCCGTCGGTTAGGTAACGCAACCACTGATCCTCGCTGTCTCGCCTATTAAAATCATTGTTGAGTCGGCATAGAACTTCGCGGCAGTTTCGCTTGGAGGACGTAAAATAAAGGCCAAGGTTGAAATGGTAGGCTCGTGGGGACTCGAACCCCAGACCTCCACCGTGTCAAGGTGGCGCTCTAACCAACTGAGCTACGAGCCTATGGAACAAATAGTTTAGCACGCGACAGGTGAAGCGCGCAGCGGCGCCTATGCGGGCTCGCTAGGCTGGCGCCAAACAACAATTCTCTTCATATGGAAGTTCGCACATTGATTCCGAGGCCGCGGCAATTCCAAATTTCTTCGCTAGCGCCACAGCAATACGCGCATCCTGCTATTTTCCGCATCGATTCGCAGCACGGTTGAGCGCCCTTCCCTGCAATGCTATTCTCGCTGTATGGCGGACTCCACCATTTCTCCAGCGGAGGCTGCTCCGTCCCTGGTCCTTGACCACTCCCGGCGCCAACTGGAAGCCCTGCTGGATGTCAGCGAAATCATCGCGCAGCATCGCGATCTGAAGACTCTTTTCCACGAACTGGCTGCCCGCCTTCGTTCCGTGGTGGACTCGGATTTCCTCACCCTGGTCTTGCACGATCCCGTCAAAAACGTGATGCGCCTCCATGTGCTGGAAACCAGCTCTGAACACGAGCACGGCAAAATGCCAGGCATGGAGCACCCCGTCGAAGGCAGTCCCTCCGGTTGGGTTTTACAGACTCAGCAGCCATTCATCGTCGAAGATGTCCTGACCGAAATCCGTTTTAAGGAATTTTTGACCCGCCTGAGCCAGGAAGGCGTGCGGTCCTTTGCCGCTCTTCCCCTCACCACCGCGCAACGCCGGCTCGGTTCCATGGGTTTCGGGCGCTTGCGGCCGCAAGCTATTTCCGATTCCGACATTCAATTTATGCAACGAGTAGCCGCTCAGGTTGCCGTGGCCGTCGATAACGCCCTGAACTTCGAATCCGCGCAAGCCTATCAACAGCAACTCGCCGAGCAGCGTGACCGCCTGCAAGTCCTGCTCGACATCAATAATGTTCTCGTCACCAGCCGCGAGCTCAGCGACCTTTTTCGCGGTATCGTTTCCGCCCTCACGCGTGTGATTCATCATGACTACACCAGCCTCGCTCTGCTCGATTCCTCCACCAATCGGCTGCGCATCCACGCGCTCGATTTCGACGGCTCCGACACTCTCTTTGCTGGAAAAGAAATTACCGTCGCGCTCGATCAATCGCCTGCTGGCCGCTGCATGCTCACCGCCAAGCCGGCTATTTTTCATGGCCCGGAGTTGGACCAGTTTCCCGCCGAACTCGTTCGCATCCTTCGCGATAAGGGCCTGACCTCGGCCTGCTGCGTGCCGCTCATTAGTAAAGGCCGTGCATTCGGTGCGCTCAATCTTGCCAGCCGCCGTGTCGATGCTTTTACCGATGCCGACGCCGAACTCCTTGGCCGCGTAGCTGCCCAGATCGCCATCGCCGTGGAGAATGCCCTCGCGTTCAAGGAAATCGATTCGCTGAAGAATAAACTGGCCGTCGAAAAACATTATCTGGAAGAGGAAATTCGTAGCGAATTCAATTTCGAGGAAATTGTCGGCGAAAGCGCCGCCATCAAAAGTGCGCTCGCTAAGGTTGAACTCGCGGCGCCGGGCGACACTACGGTTCTGATCCTCGGCGAAACCGGCACCGGCAAAGAGCTCATCGCTCGCGCCATTCACAACCTCAGCCCGCGCCGCGAGCGCACCTTCGTTAAAATTAATTGCGCGGCAATTCCCGGCGGCCTGCTTGAAAGCGAACTTTTCGGCCACGAAAAGGGCGCGTTCACTGGAGCCATTGCCCAGAAAGTCGGCCGGTTCGAACTTGCCGATCGCGGCACAATTTTTCTCGACGAAGTTGGCGATATCCCGCTCGAGCTGCAGCCAAAATTGCTTCGCGTCCTCCAGGAACACGAATTCGAACGGCTCGGCGCCACACGCACGGTCCGCGTGGATGTGCGCGTGGTCGCGGCCACCAACGCCGATCTAGGCCGGCTGGTCGCTGAACGTAAATTCCGCAGTGATCTCTTTTATCGGCTGAACGTTTTTCCTATTCAAATTCCGGCTTTGCGCGAACGCCGCGAGGATATTCCTCTCCTCGTCCGTTACTTCGTCCAGAAATTCAGCCGCGGCATGAATAAAACTGTTCAGTACATACCTGCTGATGCGATGGACGCCCTCGTGATGTACTCCTGGCCTGGAAACATTCGTGAACTCGAAAACCTTCTCGAACGCGCCGTCATTCTTTCCCCCGGCAAGGAACTCCGCGTACCGGTTTCCGAACTCCGCAATTCTGCGGCCGGCGCAGCCGTGGAAGAATCGCCCCTCATCGCGTCGGCCTCTTCACCCATCCCTACTCTCGAAGAAGCCGAACGCCAGCACATTCTTCGCGCCCTGCGCAGAGCCGAATGGCGCATCGCCGGACCAAATGGCGCAGCCAATCTTCTCGGCATGAAGCGCACCACGCTGCAGGCCCGCATCCGCAAACTCGGCATCCGCCGGCCGGTCTAACGCGAGCGCCGTTGCCCATCGACCTCCTCTTCGTGTAGCCGCGGTTTTACGCCGCTGCTCTTCGTCCGTGCTTTTGGCTCTCCAAAAGGCATAACCGCAAACTCCGTCATCCTGAGCCGTCGAAGGCTGGCGAAGAATTTCTCGGCTTGCTCTTGTGGCTCGACTCATACCTGGAGCTACTTCAACTCCGCGTTCAACAAATTCGCCAGCCGCACGCCCGCCAGCGCCACTCGTTCCTTTGCGAGCTTCCTCGCATCCTTCTTGTACTCCGTCGTCAGCGTAAACGGCCCGTCCCCGGCGCCGATCGGAGCCGTATACACCGTTTGTTGCGACTCCATAAAACTTTCCGCAATCCAGTCCTTTTCATCGGACTTCGCAGCCAATGCCGCGTTCGCCTTCGGCAATTTTCTGGCGGCCTTCATCACAGTTCTCAAATCGTTGTTCGTCCCTAGCAAATCGTCCCAAAAAAAATGCAACTCGCGCTTCGAACAATCCAGCTTCACCAGGTTTCCGCCCGCATCGCCTTCGGGTTCCGTGCCGCTCACCCGCGTCGAGGCGTGCAGCGGTTGGTGCACATCGCCGACCAAATGCAATATCCACGTCAAGTCATACGACTTCAGCTCGTCCGCACTCGTCGAAGCCAGCACCGTTCGAAACAGTGCAATCCGTTCCTGCGCATTCGGCGTTGGAATCGCTGGCAATGCCGTCCCATCCGTCGTGAACGGCGTATCGATAAAGTGCCAATACTTGTGCATCAGCAAATCGTCATAACCGCTATTCCTTCCTGGCTCAGGGCTTCCATCCGGCCGGTTCCCACCCTGGTTTCCATCCTTTATATAGCTGGAATCCCGCTTGATCTGGTCTGCCCACGTTGCCGCAATCATAAAAATCATCAGGTTCTTCTCATCAGCCGAAGCGCCCGGCGCCTCCGTATCGGCCGTGGCTGCCCAATCCGCATATTTCGGATTCAGCCTCAGCAACGAATTCACGCGATCGCGTGTCGCTGGTTTCAATTGCTTGTAGGCGACATACGCGACGCTCATGTGTCCGCGGTCATTCCACGCGAACGTTTGCAAACTCGATCCCGCCAGCAATAACGTAACCAACGCAATCGCTGGCATTCGCACCTTTGCTCTCATAACTCTCCAGTCCCTGCCGCCTTAGAGCCTATTCCACCGCGCAAGGTTCTTATTCCTGACTTGGTAGTGGGTCGGTTTCAATTTGTTTGATCCCCACAGGAGGTTTCCAAAATTCACACCGAGCTACTACTCTTTGCTTCCTTGTTTGTTAGCCTCATTGACCCGGGCCGCGCGTTCATTGGGGTTTCGTCGGCACTCCGTGTAAAATTATCAGTTCGAATCCACCCAAAGGGCGTACTCATGGCTAATGTCAGCACCAAAAAAGGCATCATTGGCATTCTCACCGGAGGCGGTGACGTTCCCGGTCTAAATCCCGCTATTCGCGGCGTCACTTTTCGCGCCCTCCGTGAAGGCTATCAAGTCATAGGCTTTCGCCACGGATGGGGCGGTCTGATCGAAATGGTCCGCGACAAATCCTACGACAACTCCGAAAACTTCCTGGTCCTCACCGAAGAAATCGTCAACCGCGCCGGACGTACTGGCGGCACCTTCCTGCATTCTTCGCGAACCAACCCCGGCCGCACCAGCAAGGCCAACGTTCCTGAACATTTGAAAAGCCAGTTTAACGCCGAGAAAAACGATCTCACCCCCGAAGTGCTTAAAAATCTCGAATGGCTCGGCATCGATTACATGGTCCCCATCGGCGGCGACGATACTCTCAGCTATGGCGTCCGCCTCCATCAGGAAGGTTTCAAAGTCGTTGCCATTCCCAAAACCATGGACAATGACGTCCCAGGCACCGATTACTGCATCGGCTTCAGCACCTGCGTTACACGCACAATTCAACTCACCAATGACCTCCGCACTTCTGCCGGCTCGCACGAACGTTTTCTCGTCTTGGAAGTTTTCGGCCGCTATGCTGGATTCACCGCCATGCTTCCCACCATGGCCGGCGCCGCGCACCGCTGCGTCATCCCAGAGCACAAGTTCAATATTGACAATCTCACCGAACGCCTGGTCTCCGACCGCCACAAAAATCCCAGCCATTACGCCACCGTGCTCGTTTCCGAAGGCGCCATGTTTGAAGGCGGCGAAATGATTTTTGAAGCTGGCGAAGCCGATGCTTACGGCCACAAGAAGCTTGGTGGCATCGGAGAAATCGTCGCCGAAGAAGTTAAGAACCGTTCCGCCAAATTCAACAAGGGCAAAAAGATCGAAGTCATCAGCCAGAAGCTTGGCTATCTCGTACGCTCGGGTGACCCCGACGCCCTCGATTCCATTGTGCCCATGGCCTACGGCAACCTCGCGCTCGACCTCATCCTCAACAAAACGTTTGGCCGCCTCGTCGTCCTCAAGGAAGGACGCTACGACAATGTGCCCATCGGCACTGTCACCGCCTCGAAAAAATTCGTCAACGTAAAAGAGCAATACAACACCGAGCGCCTTCGTCCGCAGTACACCAGTTTCGCCAACAAGCCCCTCTTCCTGATGGGCTCTTAGTTCTTTTCTTCGGCTGCCGCAACCTTTTGAATTTTGCAAACTCGGTTTTTTCTTCGGATTCCGAGCGGTGAGCGGTGATTCACACCGCCAGCTTTCTTTTCGCTCTCATTCCAAGCCTGGTACCGCAAGCAACTGCCGTGATCGGTAATTCCCGCTTCGCGCCAGAATCTCTCTTTGTCCCGCCCCCTGCTATCTCTTTCGCACAAGCCTCTTTCCTTTCCCGCTCCGCCCCTTCACAATTCCTAGCAAGCCTCCCCGGCCTGACCGCGCACGGATTCCTTTGCGCGTGGTGCCGACTTTTGTTTCGCTGAATATTCTCTCCGCCCGCAACCCCGCGCGCGGTACGGTGGTGCATGATGCCAGCTGCTGCACAACACTTGATCAATCAGATCGCCGACGGCCGTTTCCCGCTTCGCAAACTTCTCGGCGTTTCGCCCAACTCCGCCGTGTTCCTCACTTCCGCGGCGCCGGCTCGTCCGCGCGACCCCAATTTCGACGCGGCCATCAAACTCATCCCCGAAGATCCCGCAACCTCTGAAGCGCAACTCGAACACTGGCGCACTGCCGCGGCGCTCTCGCATCCCGGCCTTCTCCGCATTTTTTATTGGGGTCGTTGCGTCATTGACGGCTCGCCGTGCCTCTACGTGGTCACCGAATTCGCCAACGAGGATCTCGGCCAGCTTCTTCCGCGCCGTGCGCTTACGCCGGACGAAACCCGCGGCATGCTTGCGTCCGTTCTTCCCACGCTCGATTTTCTTCATGAACACGGCCTCGTCCACGCCGGTCTTAAGCCTTCCAATATTCACGCTACTGGAGACAACGTAAAGCTCGCCGCCGACCGCATTCTTCCCGCGGGCGAGTCCGCTTCAATGGCTCCCCTCGCCGCCCCCTTTGTCGCGCCGGAGTCCGTTCTTTTCCCCGCTTCGGACATTTGGTCTCTCGGCATCACACTCTGCGAAACCCTTACCAAAATTTTGCCGGAGCGCAAACCTTCCGGCCGTTTCGCGCTTCCCGATCTTCCCGCACCATTCGCCGAAATCATTCGTTCCGCCCTCGCGGAAGACGCCACGCTCCGCATTTCACTCGACCAGGTTCGCTCGCTTCTCGATCCGTCCTTCGTCGCAAAACGCAAAGCCGCGGGCGATGAATCCAGCGACTCGCCTGCAAATCAAGCTGCTAGCGGCCTTGCCGACACCACCAGCGCCGATCCCAACGTTCCTGCCGTCGCGTCGCCCTACGTTCGCCCGCCTGAAGCGCCCGATTCACCGGAGTCTATTCTCGCCGCGGCGCAGGCTGGCGCAGCCTCCGCGGCCACCAGGCCATCCGCGTCCCGTTCAACACGCGTTGCACAGCGCGAACCGCTTCCACAAATCGATCCGCTCGCCGTTCCTCTCTCGCCCGTTTCCCCGAAAGCCTCGCCCATCCCCGTCTCTTCGCTACCCCAGGTGAACGCCACCATCGGCAGCTCCCGCCGTGTCCCCGCTCCGCTGCCAACTTCTTCCCGCTCCAATAAACTTTTTCTGGTCAGCGCGGCCGCCGCGGTGCTCCTCGCCATTCTCGTCGTACCGCGATTGCTCCGTTCGCCCAACTCTTCCGCTCCCGCCTCTTCTGCGACACGTTCTCCCGCGCCCAGCTCTATACCCAGATCTGTAAATGACGGCGTCGCGAAAGCCAATTCTGCGAAGACTGGCGCTTCAAACGAAAATCCGGCAAACTCGCGCGCTGCATCGACTCCTGCCGGAAATCCAGCCGGCGCAGCCACCAAGGCTCCGCTGTCACCCGCAAAGTCCGCCCCCGCGGCGGATTCATCTGCCCACTCCGCGCCTTCGCCATCCAGAAATTCTTCCACCGCAAACTCAGCCCTATCTTCGCCAACGACGAACTCTTCGCCAAACTCGAAATCATCCGCGCCGGCTAATCCGCCGTCGTCAGCTGCGATCGTCACTCACGCGCCATCTGACGTAAATCCCGCTTCTCCCACCGTTCTCCGCAAAGTCCTTCCTGAAGTCTCCGAAAAATCCCGCTCCACCATTCGCGGCACCGTTCGCATTAACGTCCGTGTGCAACTCAATCCCGACGGCACCGTTTCCTCCGCCGAGCTAGCCAATCCTGCTCCCAGCCAATTCTTCGCCAACCTGGCATTAAAAGCCGCCCGCCAATGGCAATTCACTCAGCCATCTGGCGCTTCCGAAGCATCTCCATCGCCAGTCATCCGTTTCGACTTCACCCAAACCTCCACCTCCGCCTACATTCCCTAACCCTCGCTCTCATTCCAGGCGGAGCCTGGGTTGGGCCAGATGATTCCACCCTTCCTGGAACGATCTCTCTCCAAGCATCCGTGCTCGCGATGGCGCGCAAATTGCACAAAGAACTTAGAAACGCATTTACGCGGTAAAGGAGCCAATTCCATGACGGACCAGCAAGCGGTTCAGGTGGTTCAAAAAATTGTTCTCGAAAACCAGGAGAACGGCGAACTGGAGGGAATTCTTAACCGACACAGAGTCGCTGCTTTGAATCACCTACTTCGCATCGTGAAACATGCGGACCAGACTGCTCTTAATAGAGGCTGGCATCTCCGGGGCAGCGAATAATGCTCTTCGCCGAGTTGCAAGGGCTGCCCGTGAGGGCGCGCTTTTCTCTTTAGCGCGTCCGTGATCTAATCCCCGCGTGGACCTACGTCTCCCCCTGGATGGCCTCGACGACTACAACAGCGCCTCGCAACGCGCACGCATCGGCACGGAGTCCTGGGGAGGCAAAAACCTCTTCTGTGCGAACTGCGACTCGCCGCGACTCACAACTCTTCCGCTCAATACGGCAGCTTTCGACTTCCGCTGCCCGCAATGCACCGCGCCGTTTCAACTGAAGAGCCAATCCAAACCATTCGGGTCAAAAATTCTAGACGCGGCATATTCCGAAATGCGCCGCGCTATCCTTGAAGACCGCACTCCGAATCTTCTCGTTCTGCACTACGACCTCGAAACTTGGTCGATCCGAAATCTTCTGCTCATCCCGCGTTTTGCCTTTTCGCTGGCAGCCGTAGAAAAACGTAAACCACTTGCTCTCACCGCCCGCCGCGCCGGATGGGTTGGCTGCAATATCCTGCTCGACAGAATTCCAGCTGACGCTCGCATCCCAATCATTCGCGACGCAAAATTTCTCCCTGTCAAATCTGTTCGCGAAGCCTATCTTCGCGTCCGCCCGCTCGCCAATCTCTCGGTCAAAAAACGCGGCTGGACTCTCGACGTCTTAAATGCCATCCACTCACTCAAGAAGAAGGAATTTTCTCTCTCAGATGCCTACTCGCTCGAACCAGAACTGTCGAAGCTCCATCCGGCTAATAACAATGTCCGCCCAAAAATCCGTCAACAACTTCAAATCCTCCGCGACCTCGGCCTGCTCACATTCCTCGGCAGCGGCTCGTACCATCTGGCTTAAGCGGCAATTTTTACCGTCAAGAACGTACGTAGGGTGCCCCAGGTGTCGGATTTACACCTGGGTCTTGGGGTTGACTCTCCGCTCTTTGTCTTGCGGGTGCCCCAGGTGTCGGGTTTACACCTGGGTCTTGGGGTTGACTTCTGCTGAGTCGCTACAATCGATCGGCGAAATTTCAAGGCTTTCACGTAAGGACCCGCGCCTCCCTTCAAAGCGGCCCGACGCTCCCGGCTTTTTCCATACCCTTTACCCGCTTGCCCCCTTTCGCCCAATCCTCCCACCGCAACCCCTTTACCCGAGCAAATTCCTTTGTGTTGGCCGTCACCAGCGTGTGTCCGCGCCGCAAAGCTTGCCCCGCAATCAATACGTCATATGCGCCAATCGGTTTGCCCCCTCGTTCTAACTGCGCTCGCACTTCTCCCGCACGGCGCGCGTCCTCTTCGTCGAAGTCCGCCACCCGCCACCCACCGCCAAAAAAATCTCTCAGTCTCATCGCGTTGCGCTCAAAATTCTGGCTTTTCGCTGCACCGTACCACAGCTCGAATGCCACCACTGACGATACCCATATCTGCGCGCCGCCCCCGACGACGTCCTTCAATCGTGCCCGCACAACTCCAGGATCTCCCTTGATCAGCGCAATACACGCGTTCGTGTCGAGGAAATAGTTCATCTCTGGCTTACTCAAAAATCCGGCGCTTCGGCGCTTTCGGCTGTTTCCGTCCGCCCTTCAGGAAAGGCTCCCTCTTGAACTGATCCAGCCTCGCGAACCACTTCTCGACGTCCGGAACCACCGGCTCCAACAGCACACCTTCCGGAACACGCCGTACCCGCACCTCATCTCCCTCGAACCGAAACTCCTTCGGCAGCCGCACCGCTTGGCTCCGCCCATTCCGAAAAATCTTCGCGACACCATATTTGCTCATCGTAGGCGTCCTCCGCTTTGATCTATACTCTGAGTATATACCAGTCGCTTGAGGCTTTGACATCCTTTCTTTCGGGTCCGTTCATCACTGGGAGCCGTCAGTAGAAATATCGGTCTCAGGCGTGATGGCATTTATCTGCCTGGCTGAGTGGTTCTTTTGCGCTACACCCCCACGATTCGAATGACGACTGCACAACCCCTTTGTTTTCAACCAACCACCCCCGCCCCGCCACATACCCCCTGTCCACTTATTTTTACTATATACTTAAGTATTGACTTCGTACTCTTTCTGTGATATCATGCTTTGTGACAGTCGCCTTCCAGCTCGCCACTACTCCTCACCACCGTCGCTTCGCGCAAATCTCGCTCTCTCCCTGTCTTGCCCTGAACCCAGCCACCCTGCACGCCACCGCCCTCAGCACGGCCAAACTCCGTTTTTCTTCACTCTTGAACAAATTACTCCCGCATTTCCAATCACTTCTGAAAAACACCGGGGGCATGCCCCCCGCCTCGCGAATTTTCCAGGCGGCCTGCCACAAATCGTTTTGTCCGTTTTTCCGCCCCCGCTCTCACGGGGCAACTCAGCCTAACGGAGTCCCAGAATGGAACGCACCCATCAGCAAGTTGACCCTCTCGCACTCTGCAGTCACATCTATAAGAGTGGCCGTCAATGCCGTCAGCCGGTCGCCAAACTCGGTGAAGTTCTCTGCGGTACACACCGCCGCAGTTATACCCTCTCTTCTCCGCCGGTCGATCCTCTCGTCGAACTCGCCGCCGAACTGGGCGAAATCTCCGAAATCCACCAGGTCGGCGCCTTTATCGCTGGACTCATGAAGCTCGCTTGCCAGGGCCGCATCACCTTCCGTCGCGCCGTCTCTCTCACCTACATGGCCAATTCCCTTATCAATGCCATTCGCCTGCAGCGAGCAGAAGACGTCCGCATCGCCAAAGAACCGGGCGAGCTCGAAATCGATTGGACCGGCATCCCACGGCCCGACTACGGCAAAGCCCGCCTCGCCAACCTGGGAACGCCAATCCCTCCGGATGCTGAGGTAAGTTCCAACACTCTCCATACCCCGGCGCCTGCATGATCCATTCTCGTGCATCCGAAGCCTGCCGCCTCAACGTCGTCTCGGCCCTCCGGCCGGCCTGCTCCCCCGCGGTTTCCTTTCTCGCATGGCGCCATGCCGGCGTTCTTCGCATCCGCGTCCTTGCCACGCCAAGTCGCCGCTTCCTCGGTCGCCCCTCGCCGATATTTATGCTAACTTTCCCTTCAGCCGTCGCGCGCGGCCGCTATGCCATCGCCCACCAGAGTCCAAATCTTCGGTCAGACCTATTCCATCGCTGGCGACCTCGATCCCGCCTACGTGCATGAAAAAATGCGCGCCATCTCCGACGCCACTACCACCGTGGACACGCAAAAAGCCGCCGTCCTCGCCGCTCTGGCCATTGCTGATGAATTGCATAGCGGCCTCCACGCACGCAGCGAACAGGAAGAACTCCTGCGCGAACAAGCCGAGCGCTGCCTCACACTCGTCGAACGCGCTCTCAAACAAACCGCGTAGCGTTCGTTGCGTTTTGCGTTTCGCTTGCCTGGCCTCGTTCGCCGCGCAACCGTCGCCGCTTATAACATCAATCGGGGGACGCGCTGCCTTCGTACAAAAACGTCATCGGCTTCGGACCATGCTTCATGTAGCCGGTCGCCAGATGCGTGACGTGGAAACCGGCATTTTCAAGCAACCCCGAAATTGGCCGGTTCAAATGGCAGCCGCCAGCAATGTGTTTCCATACCGGCGTCAAGCGATCCTGCCACTTTTTCACGCTCCGGTCCGGCGATTGTCCGTGCTCGACAAAAAGCAGCTGGCCTCCGGGCTTCAAGACCCGTCGCATTTCTCCAAGCGCCTGCAACGGCTCGGGGATCGAGCACAGCGTCCAGGTCATTACCACCGTGTCCACACTGCCGTTGTCCATGGGAATTGCTTCCGCCGACGCTTCCAGAAAATTCACGGCGGCGATTCGGGCCGCGGACCGGGCGGCTCGCCGCGCCATCGCAATCAATTTCGGCGAAGGCTCCAGCGCAATAATTTCTTTCACGCCGGCCGGATAAAATTCCAGGTTCGGCCCCGCGCCGACTCCGATTTCAAGAATACGGCCTTCGGCGCCCGCAAGCACCCGTTCGCGGTACGGCGTCAGCTCGCGATTGCGCATCGCGAGTTTTACCAGCTGCGGAACCACGTGTTCTTGATACCAGCTCACGGTATTTCGCTCGCTATCTTACAAACCTCGCAAAATCACTTGCGCCTGAAACTGTTTTTCATTGGCTCCATTTTGTGGGCGTGCGGTCCCAGCGATGTTTTTGCAGTTCCGCGTGCAGCACGCCGGGCAACCGGCCTTTGTCGCTTGCGGCGATGTTTCCTTCCACATTTTTAATTTTTCGCATGCCGGGGATAATCGTGCCGACGTCGGGATTGTTCAAAATAAATCGCAGCGCCATCTCCGCCATGGTCGACCCTGCGGGAACCAGATATTTCAACGCGTCGGCGTGTTCCACGCTCAAGCGCAAATTTTCCGGAACAAAATACGTGTTGCGCCAATCCTCTTTGGGCCATTTGCTTTCCAGCGTCAGCGTCCCTGTCAGCGAACCTTCGTCGAAGGGAACGCGCGCGATCACCGCGACATCTTTTTTGCGGCACGCGGGAAAAAGTTCGTCTTCCGGGTTCTGGTCGAAAATGTTGTAGATGACTTGCACTGCGTCTACCAGCCCCGCGTTCACCGCGCGAATTCCGTTCCACGGTTCCCAGCGATTCATGCTGATGCCCACCGCGCCCACTTTCCCGCTCGCTCGCAATTTTTCGATCGTTTCTATGGTGCGAGGGTCATCAAGCCATTTGTCTTCCCAGGTGTGATATTGAATTAAATCCAATGTGTCCACGCCAATGTTGCGCAAACTTTTTTCGACGTATTCGAAAACATATTCCGGCGGATACGATTGGTCGAGCGTAAATTCAGGTTTCGCCGGCCACCTGCGATTCTTAGGAGGGACTTTTGTCGCCACATATAATTTCTTTCCGGGGTTCGCACGCAGCGCTTTGCCGAGCAATTCTTCGCTGTGCCCGTCGCCATAAGCCCAAGCGGTGTCGAAGAAATTGCATCCCAAATCGATCGCGCGTTGCAGTGATGCCAGGGATTCTTTATCCTCGGAGCCGGTCCAGCCCGCCATGCCCCACATCCCGTATCCAATTTCGCTGACCTGCCATCCGGTTTTTCCAAATCGCCGAAATTTCATTGGACCCTCGCATTGTTCGCGTGCTGGGACATTATATATGCGCGGCAACTGTACTTTGGTACAGGCGGTTGCGAAGGGCGCGGCTGGTAGCATCGGAAGAACGTGGAAATGCCGTTCGGGAGAAATTCTGCGAAATGAAGCGCGGGAATAATATTTTCGCAATCGCGACCATAGCACTTTGCGCCACGCCGGCGTTTGCGCAGCAGCGGCTGGCTCAACCGGCGGCAGCGACAGCGGCAAAGCCCGCCTTGCGGCCAAACACCGAACCGATGCGTTTAACGGCTAAGTCCGGGCACGCGCAAGAACTTTTCGGAGAATCGATTGTTCTAAGCGGAAATTACCGGCTGGATGGATGCCTGAAAAATTTGCGGGCGGCGGTCGCCGAGGATGCGGACTTTGCAGCGGCATGGGGTTTGCTGGCGTACTTCACAACGGATGCGCGCGAGGCGACCGATGCATTGGCGCGCGCGCAGGCGCTGTCTGGAAAAGTCTCGCCGAGTGAAATGCTTTTTGTGCATTGGGTAGCCGCGGTAAAACACAACGATCAAATCGCCGCCATTTCGAATTTGAACGATTTGACGAAGCGAGAGTCCGGCGACAAATTCATTTTGTACCTGGCGGGGCGCTGGTTTGTCGACCAACGGGATCAGCAAAAGGCGATTCCGCTTTTTGAAAAAGTTCTGCAATTGGATTCGGAGTTTACGCCAGTTTTGAATCGCCTTGGATATGCGTATGCCGCGAAGGGAGACATGCCGCGCGCGGAATCTTTGATGCAGCGCTATGTCGCGGCGATGCCGGCGGATCCGAATCCGGAAGATTCGTACGGCGATATTCTTTTTAAGGCCGGGCGATATGGCGAGGCAAAAGCCCATTTTGAGGCCGCACTGAAAAAAGATTCCACGTTTGGGCCTTCTCAACATGAATTGGGTGACGTGTTTGCAATGCAGGGAAACCAACCGGGAGCCCGCGAGGCTTACGAAAAATCGGCGCGGGTGGCGGCAAATCCGCGACGAAGCCTGGAATACCGATCTTCGATTGCGCTGAGTTACGTGCGAGAAAACCTTTACGGGTTTGCTGACCGGGAGTACGAGAGACTGGCAGCGGAAGCCAAAGCGAAGAAATACACGGACCTGGAAGCGTCTTTCCACGAAGCCATGGCTCTATATCAAACGGACGATCTGGCGGCCATGAAGCAACTGGATAAAGCGGAAGACGCGCTGCGCAGCGATGAAGATTTGGCGCAAGTGACGCGCGACGAACATATGGCGGTGATCCGGCGCTGGCGCGGAGTGCGGTCACTGCATGCGGGAAATTCCGCGATGGCGGATGTGTGTATTCGTGTGATGCAGGAGAAATACGAATCGACGGAAAATGAATTTATCGGCGACCAACTGCATGCGCTGCGTGGCGCGTGGTTTATGCAGCAGCATGAGTATCCTGAAGCGATCGCTGAACTGGAACAAGCCGCGGACGATGCGTTTTCTCTGGACGCATTGGCGCGAGCGAAGCGGGAATCGGGAGATACCGCCGGAGCCGACGCCACAGTGCGTCAGCTTCTGGCTATTCATTCTTCGACGATGGATGCGGTGCTGGTGGTCGAGCCGGAGCGGGCGAAAGCCTCGGTGACGGCGGCGAAGTAGCTCAGGCGAACATCACGCGCGCGATCACAAAGCGGCGATTTTAAGTTTCTTTCAGCTTCAGTTTGCCTTCGGACTTTTGCTCTTCCAGAAATTTTTTCAGTTCGTCAGCGGCGCCAAGCAGCCGGATCCATTGCTCATAATAGAGTGTGACGGGGAAACGGCCGAGGCCGTAGACACTGACGCCGCCTTTTTCTCCGACTCGGAAATCGAGAGAACCGCTGCGTTTCTGGCCGGATTGTTTTTGCAGCGCTGCGAGCTGAGCTTTCAGTTCTTCATAGGTTGGTTCGGACATCGGAAAATCCTCGTGAGGCTTCAGGCTGCGACGATTATACGCAAGAAGGGGACGCGGCGCGCGGCGTGGCCACCTATACCTGGAGGCGGTCGCCTTGGCGAGCGGCTACTTCGTAGAGAACCGGGTTGACGAAGAAACCGAGGACCAAGCGGGAGAGCAGGCCGGCTACGACTACGATAGCGAATGGTTTTTGCGTGTCGCTGCCGACTCCGGTGGACATCGCGGCCGGCAAAAGGCCGAGGCAGGCGACGAGAGCGGTCATCATGATAGGGCGCAGACGGAGAAGGGCGGCTTCACGCGTGGCTTCGCGAATGGGGCGACCCTCGATGCGCAGTTTGTTGATGTAGCTGACGAGAATGACCGCGGTTTGCACGGAGACGCCGAGCAGCGCGAGGAGTCCGAGGAAACTGGAGACACTGAGAGGCGTATGGGTAAGCTTCAGGGCGACTAACGCCCCGACCGGCTCGGTGAGAACGACACCGAAGGCAATGGAAATCGGAAATTTCAGGTTGCCATAGAGGGCGAAGAGAATCATGAAAATGAGAAAGACGGCGAGCGGGCCGATAACGAAGAGTTGGGACTTTGCTTCGAGCAGTTCGCTGTACTCGCCGCCCCAATCGAGACGGTAGCCTTCAGGCAGACGCACGTTCTTTGCAACGGCGGCCTGGCCGCGATGAACGATGCCTTCCAGGTCGCGGCCTTCCACGGAAAACTGAATGCCGATGTAGCGCGAATTATTTTCGCGATAAATGAAGGAAGCGCCGGAAGCCTGGCGAATGGTCGCGAGCTCGGAGAGTGGAATCTGCTGCCCGGCAGGCGCGGGAACGAGTAGATTGCCGATATCGCGGGCGTTGGAGCGGAACTGCGGCTCCATGCGGACGACCATATCAAATAGCTTTTCTCCCTG
>DATDFA010000039.1:0-158935 GCA_036522855.1 Candidatus Acidiferrum sp.
CGCCGCCTATCTCGGCGACCGCCTTGGCAGGCTAGGCATCATCGTGACGCGTCGAGCACCTGAGGAGAACGTACAACGCAAGATATTTTCTATTTGGAACGACAGCGTTCCGCATAGGAAAGTCATTTTGACGCTTAGCGATAACCACTTATTCGAATTGCTTGACCTGCGTTGCCGGGACTTGTCGCCCACCAAATGGATGCAAGGCCACTACCGCAAATTCCGAACGTCCGTCCAATAGTCGGTTCGCGGTGAGTCCATGCTGTTTCTCTCTTCGGCCAAACACCACTGAACTATCCAGTTATGCTAGGCAAGAGGAATATCCACACTCTTTGCCTCTGAGAACGAAGAACGCTGAGAAGCAGATCGAACATCGGGAGTGCCAACCGAGAAGACTCACGTCAGCGCTCCTACTCTGAACAAAAGACTCTTAGGTCTACGCCTACGGATTTGCAAGCGCTGAATGTGGAAGCGAGCAGAAAGAAAGTCTGTAATGCATAGCCGTCGGGATTAGGCTTGCCAAGTTGCTCCTCGAAAGCAGCCTTCGAAAGGATTCTGCCAAGAACCAACCAAACTTCCCGTTGTGTATTTGGTTGACCGAGAAGTTCGTTCGTCCGCGAAACAAACGTGTCAGCGTCGGTGGAGCCTCGCCGGATTCTGGGTTCCACCTCATATCCAGGATCCTGCTGCTTGTCTTTGGCCGTCGCGGCCTTCCAGGGGTTGCTCCATTTCTTCACACGACCGGTCATAGGCCGCCCACCAAATCTCAGAAATTCGAGATTCTTCACGGCCTGCGCGCAAACATCGTGTAGCTTCGAAGCAGAGACACCCGGCTTGTCTGCCATTGCCTTCGCATGCACGAACACCGCGCGATCCTCTTCAGGTTCCAGGGCAATAAAGTCCGCGCATTCGGTTCCCATGTCGTCACAAACGACGGCTTTGAATCCCGTGCCAAGCGCCGTATTGTCGATCTTTCCTGTCAACACCTGATCCAAAAACGCGAAAAGGCTTCCGGCCTGCCAACTCTTCCTCTTTCCCGTTTGATCTCCTTTCTCGCTCGCAATCGTATTGAGATCAGGAACAGGGCTGAGAATGTCGAGAACGAACGAATCGCTGGCTTCCTTACCGAGGCGCAGTTGGATTTCGTAAAACTGGCGGTATGCGTAAAAAATGCCGCGTTCCTCGGGTACAACCCGGAAAGCTTGTCGTCGATTTAGGCGTGTGGTGAGAGTAAGCTTTTCGTTATCTCTATGAACGAATTCGTTCAAGTCCCTGGACTTCAAGAAATATTGATGACGTTTCTTGTCAAAACGAATCAAAACCTTACACGGTTTGCCATTTACAGTTAGGGAAAATTCATGTGTGTATTTTCCAGAATCGCGCTGGGGGTCTCGCTCGTCAACAGAACAACATGCGTCCTCCAGACGCAACAACGATCTACCCCTGGCAAACTGATCTGCAAACTCTTCGACGTCGAGCAGAATATTGCGAGGCTCAGGCTCATCGGGATGGTCGGCAGGAGTAGCGAATCGCGAAAATAGACGGACCGCTTTTGCTTGCTGATCGAGTTCCTCTGCAATCGACTCCGCCCATGCTGAATACGTTTCCATCGTGACCGGTACCGCTCTATCATCCCGCAGTCGAGACCGCGTAAACCCTACATACCTCCGCTTGCTATTTGGTGTGCTTCCGTTCGCCCGGGATATGAAATTCGTGTTGTCCCCCATGAACGGTACGGCTTCAGCAAGCGAAGCAGCAGCGACCGTGCGAGAGCGAACCGCGAAGCGTGACATATCTGCATTCTTTACAGACAGCCCCGTCACTTTCACGTCGCTTCCTCGTGGAAACAGGCAATACAGTCGAGAGGAGGACAGTCTTTCCGAATCATTCAGCGCCTCGTCAATCCACAGGCCCGCGCTGTCGTAGAGAAATAGGTAGTCCCTGGCTTGTTTCACTACGGTCACTGCCAGGGAGAGGTCCGGGAAGGTTGACTCCGAAAGAAGCGGTGATTGGGTGGCAAGAACAGTGAAGTATACCGAGCAATTTTGGGGCTCACGGTGATAAACCCGTATGAGCTTCCGATCATCATCGTCGAGAGCGTCCTTCACGATATCCTCAAGTTCCTGGAACTGAAACTTGTTGCCAACGCGGTAGATGATCGCGCTCTGAGGAACCAACAACTCCTCCGACACATTGTTCGCTGTGAAGTCGGGACGTTTCCGAAACCGTCCCTGAATGTAGTCTTGGTCAGGAAGTTGCCCGAGAAGATCTTCCACGAAGTTCTCGTTTCGTAGGAAAGGGTTACCGCCTCGCTCTCCGCAGGCCTGATCGAAGGTGAGATAGCGCTTCCACGTGTCGATGGCGCTCTTCCTTTCCGTTGCCATGACAAACGCAGGCTTACAGGGTTGACCGGGGGTTGGGTTCCGAAGCACACGGCCGAGCTGCTGCACGAATTGGCGATCGCTTTTGAAGCCGTCATACAAAGCCAACATGGCACATCGAGGATCATCAAGACCCTCCATCAGTTTGTACTGATGGACAAGAAAGGTCTCATCGCTGCTGCGAATCGCTGGGAGCGAGGTCAGTGATTGGTCTTCTTCGTCCTCAAATTGGTGATGGATCGCTCTGCACTTTTCGGGACGACCCGCTAGCTCTTCCGTGAATGCTTCATGCAGGCGCCTCACGCGGTCTTCATCGGCACAACGCACTATTACACGAGCATCGTGTGGTAATCGCCCGTTGCCTTTGAGTTGATCATATGCGGCGATCACCTCCTCGGAGAATTTTTTGGCATCTGGACTAGCTTCCCCCAAGGAGTAGTCCACGTCGCGAATGAGCCTCCGGTCCACCGCATCCTTAAAAGACAGATACGCAACATGGTCAGGCGAAATGTTGAATACTTTCAGGTCATTGCGATAGGGGGTCGCGGTAAATAACACGGTGGGAAGACCAAGTTCGCGGATCGTTGTGCCCCATTCTCGAGATGGTTCACGATGGCCTTCGTCCACGAGCACCAGACTGAGCATCTTGGCCAGTTCCTCGTACTCCCCTCGGTGATCCCTTCGAATCTGGGCGAAGGCCTGAAATGTCCCAACCAGAACCACACCACTTTGGTCTTGTCTCAACTGTTCGATGAGGTCCCCGACCTCAGATGGGAGAACCGTGAGAACATGCTTCGGGTTCCAATTTTGTGCGCCAATGTTTTGCCAAAAATTCTGGCGGATATCCGCGACCAGTTGATCCACAAGTGGACGGGACGGAGAGACTACCGCCACAGGTGCCTTTTCGGATTGCAGTGCCGATAGAAGAGCGATAATGCCGGTCTTGCCGCTGCCGGTTGGCATCTGCACGAGCGCCGAACGATCTGGCGCACTCAGATATTTCAAGCAACGGCGTATAGCATCGTGTTGGTTCTGCCACAGACGGAGATCTTTCCACAACTCTGGGGCTCTACCTCCAACCGTACGTTGTCGCTGGGCCATTAACGTCTTAGTATAAACACACTCTCAATGAGAACAGGTTGACGACATCCCCTTGTTTCCCGGAAAGCACCTCCCTGCCTTCACTTGTGATCGCAGGGAGAATAGGAAATCAAGAATGATTCCATCACAAAACAAAAGCCATGCCCGAAAAACTGCCTCTGGACGCATGCCACCACTCCTCCTCACCGCCAACCAGCTTCAGGAATTCGTCCGAGATGGGTGCCCACCCAGTTGGCTTGAGTATGCGGAGGAGCTTCGCGATGCTGCGGAGCTCATCTGGACCCGGGAACAAGGAAGCTTGCGATTGCACGTGCAGCTCTCTACGAAAAAACGGGTGCTCAGCAAGAAAGAGACGTCTCCTGTCTCAAGGCCCTACCTACTTTTGGCCGGGTTCGCGCTGGAGAACTTGCTGAAGGGGCTCCTGATTCTAAAGGAACCGAAACACATTACCAGCGGCGCCCTCAGTCACGAGCTAAAGACCCACGATTTGCTCGCACTCTCCGCTCAAATCCTCGGCCTCCGGCTCTCGCGAAAGGAAGAAAGTCTGTGCAAGCCAATGACTCAAGCCATCCCGTATTGGGGTCGCTATCCAATACCTCTGAAGCAACATCAGGTGATGCCCTCACTAGCCGTCAACGAAAACACCCGTACAGTTTTCCTCGAATTGTTTGACCGCTTGGCTCACGAGCTATATTGGGCAGTCCGGGACGGCTGGGACTCAGGAATTGGTGTCGCCACGATAAAAATGCGAAGTCTGGGGTATGGAGATAAGATCGACCCGAAAGAGCAACTCTTCGAGCAATAGAGTGCCTCGCCGTCCATCCGGCAGAGCTTTTTGTGCGCCTAGGCTCCAGCTCGCGGCGGCTAACCCTTCGTGGATTTGTATTGGCAACGGCTGCCAACACTTAGAGCTTTAACGGGTTCCGCTGCGTTAGTCCTCTCCTGTAAAATCTAAGCAAGGGCATCTCCCATACCAACGAACGAACGGACGAAATGCGGCGCACACTTTATCTCGATACTAGTTTGTGGAACAGGTTATGCGAACAGTCCGTTGTTCCAGCGGACTTCGTAACAGCCCTCAGGCGAAACGGCTGGGATTTGGTCTTCAGCCCGCATCTGCGCTACGAGCTATCAAAGACCTTTCGCTCCGTAAGGCCTCAAGCGGCTGAAAAGGCAACGCGTCTTTTTTCATATCTCGCGAAGTTCGTCAGCCTCAATATTCCCTGCGTGAAGCAGGTCCCTGATTTGCTCCGCGAAGAAGTCAGGCACTCTTGCCAACAAATACGCGCGCTTGAGTGTTTCTACAAAGATGGAGATTATCAGCGCGAGGCAACTGAAATATGGAAGTTGGCTTCTGGCAATATCGATCAAGGCACTCATAACGTTCTAGATTTCCGTGGAAGACAGGTCTCGGAATTTCGAGCGGCCAGCCCCGCGCGAACTGCCATGTGGAGGGAACGAACAGAGCAAGACCAGAACGTCACTCTCAAGCAGTTTATGGATTTCGGTCTTGAAGAATTTGGCCAACGATGTCTGATGAGACATATAGCTGACTTATTTTGCGATGTGTCACAGCGCGACCTCAGGCGAATTAGCAGAAAAATGCTAAGTGCACGACGTTACCGCCTCGCTCAAGCCCTCGTTCGCGGCGACATCTATATTGACTGGCGTTGCTTCCGGGAAATGGCAGTAGCCAGGGACACATCGGATGATTGCTTCCACATTGAGAACGCCGCGTACTGTGATGTCTATGCAACGAGCGAAGCCGGACAAGAGGCATATGCCAATGAGATTCTCTTGAAAACGAGAGTCAGAGTGCACGACCGCAAGACTCCCCTCGGGCACTGGCTGATTGCATACGCCACTTCCGAATGAAGCTTCCGACCATGAAGCCGCTTCCAGATCGTTAGACAGATTTCGCAGACCCTTTGAGGACAAAATTCCGGACATCGCGAACGCTTACTCGCTGGTTGCTGCCGCTGCAAAGCAGCGGTCATTTCATGGTCCGTTAAGAGTCCAATAAGGATGTCCGAGGGTGACTTTGGGCGGTTTTGGTAGCCATCCGTGCCGCCTAGTTTCAATCAGTTACGGTTCAACACTGTACTGTCACGGCAGAGGTCGCGAGTTCGAGTCTCGTCGTCCCCGCCATATTCTGAAGCAGTTACGTTCGATCGGCAATCGTTATACAATTGCGACTCTTGTTTTCGGTCAAAGGGCATCTGGGCTGGAAAACAAAGCTGATGGCTACCGCGTCACACCTAAGCGGCGTTACAACGATTCCGACCAGACTACCGGGTCGGAGATACGATCACTGGTTCTTTTCGGTTATGGCTCTGCTGCTCGCCGCCGCCGTTTTTGCGGGCTTTGCTCGAACATACTATCTAGCAGGCATGTTCCACGCACCGTTGCCCAGTCTCATTATTCACCTTCACGGCGCAGCGTTTTCTATTTGGATCGGGCTGTTCGTCACGCAGACAGCGTTAGTCTCAGCGCAACGTGTGGACTTGCACCGCCGTCTTGGAGTCGTGGCGTTCATGTGGGCGTGCTTAATGATTGTCCTTGGCGTACTCGCTGCCTTGGATGCTCTGGCACGCGGAGCACCGCCGTTTCGCGACCCGAGGTCTTTCTTTATCGTCCCACTCGGAGACATGGCCATCTTCGCCACGCTGATTTTCTTCGCCTTCCGCAATCGCACGAATCCAGCCGTTCACAAGCGCCTGCTAGTCATTGCTACGGTCGGATTGTCGGTCGCCGCTATTAATCGCTGGCCTTTTCTCGTCCGCCATCACAACGGTGCGCCATACTCATACGTCTTTTTGCTCTTGATCGGCGTATACGATCTCTGGTCAACACACCATATCTATGGCAGTACACTGTGGGGTAGTGGGTTCCTCATTTTGATACAACAAATTTGCGTGCCTCTCGGTAGAACTGGCGCATGGATACACTTCGCTGGTTGGGTTCAGTCTTTAGTGAGGTAGTTATTGTCTTTTGTGCCGAAGCGCAGTGGGGGGATGGACGGCAGACCTTCAGGGTAGGGTGCCCGGCTTGGGTACACTGGGTACATTTGAAGGGTCGTAAGTTACGCAGAATCAGCAAGGAGTTGAGAGCTACGAACCAGAAGGTCGGGAGTTCGAATCTCTCAGGACAAAGAGATCGCTCACTCTGCGGGAATTCGCGCTGCGAATCGAGGTACTTCACCGATTTGTCGAGCGAGAACTGCTGCGGCGCGTTCACGAGCGCGCGTTGGGTTGCTCGCGCTGGAGTGCGAGCCAGTTGACTCTCGGCGCTAGATGCGAGAATTCTTACCCACAAACTTACCCACAAAAAACGGTTCCTACAGTCCTTTTCAGCGACTTGGCAGCCCCCGCGAGAATGTAAGTCGCTGATAAGACGGATATGCCTAGACTGTCACGGCAGAGGTCGCGAGTTCGAGTCTCGTCGTCCCCGCCAATTCTTTCCAAAAACTTACCGAAAGTGCTCCATTTTCGTGTGGGCATAAAAAGGCACAAAATAGGTACAGGAACGCGCGCTTCACAGGGCTAGTGTTGAGTTCGGTAAACATTGGTCGCTGAGCGCATTGGCTTGAAGGCAACAACGAAGCCAGGGTCACTTATCCGGAAATGGACCTATTCGGCCAAGCGACGAGAAGCCCGTTCTAACTAAGCTTCCGCCGCCGGCCTTAACTGTAGTTCGCACATGACGATCATAAAAACTTCAACTTCTTATTGCGCCTGCGCTAGCCCCGCAACAACTGCGGCAACTTTATCGAGTATCTGACTCCACCCCTCTAGTTGTCCGCTGTCTTTTGCGTTCTCCATGGTTTCATTTCCAATGAAGGTGAGCTTCGTCTGGCCGTTTCCAAAATCCTCAAAAATAACCACGTCGTGCGCACCGTCTATGGCCTCATGTTCTATTCCATAGTGCTCAGGCTCAACCTTGTTTCCCTTCGAGTCGGAAAAGTACATGGAGGAAACGATCTTCTCGTGCAGAACAATCTCGTGGTATTCCCCAGCATTCCAGAACTCCTGCCCATCCGGCGTTTTCATGCAACAAAGAAATTTTCCTCCCACGCGAAAATCCATCTCGCAAAAAGGCGCAGTAAAACCCTTCGGCCCCCACCACTGCATCACATATTTCGGGTTTGTCCACGCCTCCCAAACCAATGCGCGTGGGGCATCAAAAACTCTGGTGATAACCATCCGCTCTTTCTCGTTAACCGTGTTTTTTGTCATTTCTGACCTCCGCTTTTTTTATTTGATTCACAACCACATCCAACCTGTCGAAACTCTCTTCCCAGAATCGCCGATAGTTAGTTGCCCAGTCGCTGACTGTCTTTATCGCCTCTGGCCTGAGCGTGCACACGCTTTCTCTTCCACGCTTCGTCTTGATCACAATCCGCGCTCGCACCAGGTAGGCAATATGTTTTGAAATCATCTGCTGCGAGAGGGCAAACGGTTCCGTCAATCCATGCACAGAGGCAGGCCCATGGGAGAGTCGTTCGATCAACGCCCGGCGGGTTGGATCAGACAGCGCCGCAAATGTGGTATCTAACGTATTCACAACCATATGGTAGTGGATTATCTGTCGATGTCAAGTGTGGATTTTGGAGTTCCCGATTTCTGTTTCCTGATCTCTGAACCCTGACACCTGCGCCAATTTATGCTCCCCATGCGCCGCGTATCGCAGCCGGGTGCATGGTCTTCAATGCTGGGAAATTCCTCAGGCTGGGACGTGATATTTTCCAACCCGCAACCCAACCGACAGAATGCGGTCAGAATGCGGTGTCTCGCTCGATTGTGAACGACTTATGCGGCCCTTGGCAGTCCCCGCGGTCTTGTAAGTCGTTGTAAAACCTTTCAGGGGGCCGCTGTCACGGCAGAGGTCGCGAGTTCGAGTCTCGTCCCGCATCCTTTCTAAGTTGTTGAGCAGGAACGTCTCATGTCCCGATTCCCTACCTGCCCGACAATCAGAAGCTCCAGTTCACTCTCCCAGAGACTGAATCCTCCGTATAGCAATGGCTCGTTCGTCTAACAACCTTCCACTGGTTCTCAATTTTCCGCCATGTATCCACTACAATGCATTTTTGACTGAATGGCTTGCTATCAAATGTTCCAATCCAATCTCCCACGGATGTAACAACACCGAAATCCCCGTAGAGTTGAGGAGCAGCGTTCGTCAGGGTATTTTTTGTGATCTTTATATGGTTGAAGAGATTATCCAGCCATTGCGCTCTTGGGGCGCCCAACTGACCGTTCCAATGGTACAGCGCGAAATCCGACGCCATCAATTCGTCCAGTTTTTGCCTGTTTCTGCTATTGATGGCATCCGTCCACTCGTTCGTCAAGGCGACGAGTTTGGTAGTTGAGTTCTTATCCATGGTCGCCTCTTGGCTCTTCGCGTCCCTATCCGAAGCTCCACTGGCAGATGCCTCGGCTGGCGTGCTGACTAGGGTCTCCTGACCCGCAACGTGCTCCCATTTGCTTTTGCGCTTCGCCCAAACATCCGTGAAGCGATAGGTGCCGCTGATGTCTGAATTCTTGTATTGCGCTTTCTCCACGAGCCTTCCTGTGACAACAGCAATATCGCCGAAGTCCTGAGTCCGTGTGTCGGTCATCTGGATTGATTCGAATTTAACGTCACCTGACTTGAGGCTTTGCATCTCATCGGCTTTGCTGGTTACGGTTCCAGTGGCATCAGTGAAGATCAGGTCGTCAGCTTCTATCTCGTTGATGGTCTTAAGATCAGCCCGTACTAGTGCGTCGTTGAAACGATTTTCTAGTTGAATGAGGTCTCCGGAAGTGCTGCTCTGAGCCATAGTAATGTATCCGCAACCGAACAGTACTGCTGCAATCAAGCAAAAAAGCTTCATGGAGCCTCCAATGTTTGAAATTGCCCAGCGCGGCGACGGGGGGACCATTTTCCCCTGCATGTTGCTGATGGTGAACGCAAGAGTATACCCCGCAGAGCCGATTTCAGGCCCGGCTTGCCATCAGATGATCGTTGGCGAATCGGTGTCTCCCAGTAGCATCTCGGAACGAGAATGAGAAACATACTGCTGCGCAGGTCTATGATCAGTAGGAAGACCCACTCGACTCTGGTCACTTCAAGAGAGGTGAGATCGCCGTGCAGACGAGAATGACTGATGTAGTGGTCAGTGTCGCGCTTTTAATTCTGGTTGCCACAACACTTGTGGCACAGGAACTCCCTACCGAGCACACAATCGGCACGTTGCAAGTGGTTGCCATGTTAAACGGCGCAATGCCCACCGGAGTCACTGTTGCCAACAGCGGTCGTATGTTTGTTTGCTTCCCGAAATGGACGGGCGATACCGTGGAATACACGGTAGCGGAACTAAAGAATGGGAAGACCTATGCGTACCCCGATGCTGAGATCAATCGTTACAAACAGGGTGACAATCCGGCTGACAAGCTTGTCTCTGTGCAGAGCGTTGTCGTTGACTCCAGCGGTGAGCGACTGTGGATTCTAGACACTGGCAACTTCGAAGACAAGCTAATGCCGGGCGGTGCGAAGCTGATCGCTGTTGATCTCAGCGCAGATCGGATCGTAAAGAGAATTGTCTTGCCTCCGGCTGTAGCTCTTCCCGATGTGGGGATTAACGATGTCAGGTTTGATTTGCATCGCGGCAAAGAAGGCACGGCGTTCATTACCGATGCGGGAGGCAATTCCCTAATTGTTGTTGATCTCGCTTCAGAGAAAAGCTGGCGACGGCTTGTGAATCATGTCTCCACGAGCCCAGACCCCAAGTTTGTTCCCATTGTTGAAGGAGAGGTCTTTCCCCGGCAGCCGGGGCCGCCCGAAATGATCGCAGTTGGTGCAGATGGAATCGCAATTAGCCCGGACGGGAAGACGCTCTATTATTGTCCGGCAATCAGCCGCCATCTCTACAGCCTTAACTTGGATGTGCTTGCTGATCCCGGGAAGTCCGATGCCGACGTTGCGGCGACCGTAAAGGATTTGGGAGAAAAAGGAGGCGGCAGTGATGGACTGGAATCGGATGCGGAAGGTCGCGTCTACTTAAGCAACTACGAACATCACGCAATTCACCGACGCCTTCCCACCGGAGAGATCGAGACCGTCGTCTACGATCCCCGTGTTTTGTTTCCCGATACGCTATCTCTCGCGAGTGATGGGTTTCTCTACTTTACGTCGAATCAGGTTGGGCGCATCGCAGGTTTCAACAATGGGCACGATCACCGTCAGAAACCATACGCGATTTTTCGGGTGAAGGTGGATGGAACAAGGATTCGATAATTGCGTACCTAGTGGCTTACGGACGGCGAATCGCGGCAGTGGTTGTGTTCGCAATCGTTGGTGTCGTGCTGGTCGCACTGGCTCCCGCGAAGTAATCAGTCGAGAAAGCATCTGCTGTGATGAGCTAGATCGGGAGCTAGAGAACCAAAGCGGTGAGATCAGCCCCGCGGGTTCGAGTCTCGTCGTCCCCGCCATTCTTTCCCTAAAAAGTGAAGACGCTAGTATAGGTGGCGGCCTGCGGTTTGCATCAGGGAAGCAAGGCGAAACCAAAGGGAGTTGTGCGTAAAAATCCAGACAACGGGCGGATTTGTCAGGACCAAGGTCAAACCACCCAACAACGTAGCGCTGTGCACCTTTGCGAAAGACCAAAAATCATAAGACGCTATCAATACGAGCAGCGCAAAGCAGCAGACGGCGGCTCTTAGGTGAGTCCCGTCGTGGAAAACAGGCCAGCGTGAAAATGCGGCAGGTAATAGCGCAATGGTGGCGAGCACCATTAGGCGTTTGTGCGCAGCCGGATCATGACGCTTGCGAAAACCCAGATAGGTCAACAGTGCGAAGCCTACCGTATTGAAAATCGCTTCTGCCTGACTGCCGATGCTGCGGTGTCCCAGTGGAACGTGCCTCGCCATTGCTTCGCAGACCACCATCAAACCGACCAACACGAGCAGACATGCTAAGACAAATCCCGCGATCCCGAGTCGCCGATGGATGGCCATACGACGAGCAGCGACCAACGAAGTCTGTGTAATCAGCAAGAGAACCCACGCAGAGAAAAAGACGCCATGAAGGTGCACTATGAATGGATATGGAGGGCTGTTGAACGCCTTCCAGTGCGGGAACTTGGGCACGCGCTGCAAATAATAGGATTGCGCGAAGCCGACGAATACCGAGAGAAGAATAAACGCAGCCATTCCCGAGAAAAAGATGCGCTCGTAGCGCAGGTTCCCAACTCGCGTCCGGCCATTTCTTAATGAGGCTGCCGTTGACATTGCCTGCATCAAATCAAGGTGATTCCCATCTCTTCTCCCGTTGCTTTTGCAGCAGGAGTATACTCCGCAGCCAAGCTGCTCGTAACGCGTTACGGGAGCGCGTCGGGGAGAAAGGTCGGCGAGGTGGCATTGCAGACAAAGCTCAGCATTAATTCAGGAAGTGACTTCAAGTGTGGTTCCCGGCCCGGCGATCCGCAGACGTAGTTGAGGCGTTTGGCTATTCTCAACAGCCGCCTCGACCTCAATGCGACGAAGTGCTTTTGACAGTTCTTCGGCATCTGAAGCCGCTAAGGCGAATCGCTCGATATGACAACCGGATGGCGCATCGGATGATGGGTGGACTGAGTCCTTGCCCCACTCGATGAAGAACGGAAGCAAGCCGTGGCGATCATCGGCCAGACTAAAGCTCTTCCAACTCACAATGCGCCCGTCAGGTCGCGTCCGCGAGCCGGGCCAAGGCCCCAGCACTTGCATGCCAGATTTGCGGAATTTCATAGCCAAATTGTCGATGTCGTTGACATGTACAGCCCAGCCGATGAGCCGTGGATTAACTAGACCCCTCAAGAGGTCTAATTGGCGAGCAGCCCATGCCTGAACGGCTTTGGCTTCTGGATCAGGGGCCATGATCTCCAGATAATGGCGGTCACCGAGCGATAAGAGAGCGTTCGATGTTCCTCGGTCGGGGTGGACTCCACCCGGCGCAGGATGAACTCCGGTGCGCTTTTCCACAAAACGAATACCATCATCGAGGTCGCTGCAGCCCAGAATGACATGATCCAGCAAGGAAGGAAACTCATCAGATGCCCACGAAAACGACGGTGCCAAGGCTGCAACTCCGGTAGCGATAAGAAAATCTCGGCGGGAGGTCATGGCTCCGTTCCTTGTAAACCTTAGCTATTGTGCGCTTCATTCCTGAAAGTCGGAAGGCAAGAGCGATAGGTGCTGCTGATGTCTGCATTCTTGTATAGCGCTTTCTCCATGAGCCTTCCTGTGACAACAGCGATAACGCCGGAGTCCCGGGTCTTAAGGTCAGCCCGTACCAGTGCGTCGTTGAAACGATTTTCTAGTTGAATGAGGTCTCCGGAAGTTCTGCTCTGAGCCATAGGAACGTACCTGCAACCGAACAGTACTGCTGCAATCCAGCAAAGACGCTTCATGGAGCCTCCAATGTCGACATTGCCCAGCGCGCCGACGGGAATATACTCCGCACGGTCGGTATTTGGCAAAAAGGCAAGATACAAACCTTTGGACCGACCACCGTAAACATTAACGTCGGCCAGGCCGTCACCTTTGCTAACGCCGATGTTGCCATGGTGCATAGCGTCTTCGGCGAAAAGGGCGAGTTTGCCTCGCCCATGCTCAATCCTGGCGCCACCTTCACCACCAAGCCCTTCGATCAGAAAGGCGTGATCCATTTCCAGTGTGCTCCGCATCCTTGGATGAAGGGCACCATCATCATGAGGTAGCCATCGGAGGCCAATGGAGGACAGTTCGATCATGAGAGCGAAATGGCTATCGGTAGTGGACGCAAGTACGTGCACTGGTTGCAGTCGATGCGTCGACGCTTGCGGCGTCAAGTGCTAGGAAATCACAGAAGGTATAGCTGTTTTGGCGCGGCCCGACATCTGCGACAGCGAAGAACACTGCGTTACGGAGTGCCGTGACGACGCCATCCAAATGATGTGGGTACCGATGGAGGGAAACGAAGCAGTCGGCGTCTGGCGCTAAACGCCGGTACACGTTTCCCGATTGCGGGAAAGCTTGTAAGATTCAAGAGCGCTTCGGAGCACCCATGAATCCAGGACTTTCCCGCGAGCCTCGGAATGAACGGTAGCACCGAAACAATCCTCAGGAAAACGCCTCTCTTTGCGAGCCTGACAGACAACGAAACGCAAGCCCTCGCAGTCAGGGCTACGATTGAGTCTGGGACAGAGGATTTTGCCGGCGTTTGCTGGGATGAGGATGTTGTGGAGCACGAAACTGATGTTCGCGGGACTGGCGTTCGTTACTCTGGGCTGCACGCTGCGTGTTTCGTGCGCAGTGCTGGCCTACCAAGGGTACGCCGCCTGGGCGTGATCGGTCTTGCCGATTTCCGCGCTGTGCGAACTGGTAGGATTAACGGTTTACGCGATCAATATTCTGGGGCATCTATTCTCGAGGCGGCCCACTCGGAAAAACAGGCCATGATCGTAGGGGTACCGGCAAAGATTTCTTAAAGCACCACACACTAGGATGGTAACTTTAGTGGGTTTCAGTTTGTGGGGACGAGAAAATGAGAGGTATGCTGGAACTCCCTTCCAGCGAATGCTTTCCTGTACCCAGTCCTTCCTTCCTGCTGGCAGACTGCGCGGAGCAGAGTGATGGATGGTTCTCCCGCTACTTCACGACCGAATCTGCAACTCACACTCGGAACGATCTCCTTCGCCATCTGTTTTGCCACATGGGGATTGATCAGCGCGTTCGCTCCACGATTCCGTGAAGCCTTTCACCTGACGGCCACACAGACCGCTTTTCTTGTGGCGGTGCCGGTACTCCTCGGTGCGTTATTGCGAATCGCAACCGGCATGCTGGCGGATCGGTTTGGCGGGCGTTTAATTTTCACTTCGCTACTGATCATCGTTGCCGTCCCGGCATATCTGGTTCCGCTGGTGCCGAGCTATCGGGTATTGCTGTACGTGGCATTTTTTCTGGGGATGGCCGGAAGCTCGTTCGCGGTTGGCGTTGGATTTGTTTCCAGGTGGTTCCTCCCGGAAAAGCAAGGCGGTGCGCTGGGGATTTATGGCCTTGGCAATATCGGTCAGTCGGCTGCGGTCTTCCTCGGACCTGTACTTGCCGTTGCGGTCGGGTGGAAAAACATTTTTCGTGGCATGGCGGTATTACTCGTCGTTTGGGGAATCGCGTTTTATGTGTTCGCGCGTAACTCACCCAAAACGGTCCGGCCAACAGGCATTGCAGCAATGTTGCAGTTGCTGTCGCGCGAGCGATTGTCTTGGGTGCTCTCTCTTTTTTACTTTTTGACCTTCGGTGGGTTCGTGGCCTTTTCCATTTATCTGCCCGTCTTGCTCAAAGATCAGTTCGGTTTAAAGCCCGCAGACGCGGGGTTTCGCACAGCAGGCTTTGTAGTGCTTGCAACCCTGGCTCGTCCACTCGGCGGGTGGCTCGCCGATAAAATCGGCGGCGCCCGGGTTCTTCACGTCGTATTCCTTGGAGTCATTCCGTTCGCGCTGCTCATGTCCTGGCCAGCGATGTTGCCGTTCACAGTCGGTGCGCTCGGCTGCGCCTTCTTGCTCGGAAATGGCAATGGCGCGGTATTCAAGCTTGTGCCGCAATATTTTCCGAAAGAAGTTGGGACGGTTACGGGGTTGGTCGGAGCGATGGGTGGGCTCGGTGGATTCTTTCCGCCGTTACTGCTAGGTTTTTTTCGCGACCACTGGCACGCGACATGGCCGGGCTTTGCGCTGCTAGCTCTGGTTTCGGCCATTCTTTGGCGCACCAACGCCGTTGTTTTCCTCAGCAAGCAGCAAGCGGTTGAATTAGCTCTTCCCGCGCGGCTGACGCGGACCGCAGATCGCGTGAGGGCGGGAGTAGCCGCCACGTTTTTCACCGGATTGCTGATAGCGTCCATCGTGGTGGGTTCGCGCAACCTCCAGAATTTCGATCCGGCTCTTGTCATCTACACGTTCGCCACGATCTTTGCGACTTGGGGCGTTGTCTACCACTACCGCGTGTGGCTGGATAAGCCGCCCACGCGAGTCTATTGGGAACGCGGCTGGCAGTTGTTTCGGGAAGCTGGATTGTTCCGTGGAACAGTGAAGCTTGTACGCGTCGCCACGACCCACCTTGCCGCACAGACGTTTATCCTCCAGCGTTCCCGATCGCGCTGGTGGATGCACCAGATGCTGTTCTGGGGATGCTTGCTGGCGGTCGCCATCACCTTCCCACTGGTCTTCGGTTGGATCTCGTTTCAATCGCTGCCAACAGACCAAGAAACCTACGTCGTCGTGCTGTACGGTTTCCCATTGCAGACATTTCGCCTGCACACCCTGATTGCAGAGCTTTTGTTTCACGGGCTTGACGTTTCGGCGATTCTTGTTCTCGGGGGGATTGGCCTTTCGCTCTGGCGGCGATTCCGCGACCGGGGCGCGCAAGCAGTGCAGTCCTTCGCGCTCGATTTTCTCCCCATCATTCTGCTCTTCGCAATTTCTATAACGGGACTCGCCCTGACGATTTCGCAAAATTGGCTCCGAGGGGAGGCTTACAGTTTTCTCGCCATCCTCCACGCCGTAACGGTAATCGCGGCGCTGTTGTATCTTCCATTCGGAAAGTTTTTTCATATCTTCCAGCGCCCCGCGCAACTGGGCGTGAAGTTTTATCAGGCAGCTGGCGAAACGGGTGAACCTGCTCTGTGCAAACGTTGCAGGGAACGGTTTGCCTCGAAGATGCACATCGAAGACTTGAAGCGCGTTCTTCCGCAGGTAGGTTTCAATTACCAACTGGAAGGTACGGACGCGACATGGCAGGAACTGTGTCCCGCGTGCAAACGAAAATCGCTCTCACTGGCCCAGCTGCAACTGAAGGAGACTGCTCGTGGCTAAGGCGCCAGTTTCGCTAGACATATTGGTCGATGATTTTGGTCCACACCCGGCCTATGTTCCTCCGGGCGGCTGGCAAGATGAATCGCGCAACCCAGCGGAAAAACTGGTCAAGACGCACTGCTGTTTCTGCGGCCAGCAGTGCGGCATTCAATTGAAGGTGCGCGGCAACCAAGTGATCGGATTCGAGCCGTGGGAGGAGTTCCCGTTCAATCACGGAATGCTTTGTCCTAAGGGCGTGAAACGCTACATGCAGGGCGGACATCCCGACCGGCTGCTCGATCCTCTGCTGCGCACACCAGAAGGATTCCGCAAAGCATCGTGGGACGAAGCTCTGAACTTCACCGTTAAACGTCTTGAAGAAACACAGGAAACGTACGGCAAGGATTCCGTCGCTATCTTCGGCGGCGCGTCCCTGATCTCCGAAAAGTCTTACCTTCTTGGAAAATTCGCGCGCGTAGCGCTCGGCACTCGGCACATCGATTACAACGGCCGGCTGTGCATGGTTTCGGCGGGCACCGCGTACAAGCTGGCGTTCGGAGTAGACCGCAGCCCATTGCCGTGGTCGGACATTTTAAAGGCCCAGGTCGTCCTGGTTGCCGGTGCCAACGTTGCCGAATGTGCTCCAATAACCACAGATTATTTATGGCGCTGTCGCGATGCCGGCGGAAAACTCATCATCGTCGATCCGCGCATGACACCAGTCTGCCGGAACGCCGACATGTATCTCCCGGTGCGTCCGGGAACCGACCTGGCTTTATACATGGGTTTGCTGCACGTCATTTTGCGCGATGGACTTGAACGGCGCAATTTCATTTCGAAATTCACCACAGGATTCGAGCAAGTAGCAGAGTCGGTTCGCGCGTGGGATCCGCGCACGGCGGGGGAGAAAAGCGGAGTTCCTCCCGAAGCCATCGAACGTGCGGCGCATCTATTCGCCAAAGCGGATCGCGCCATCGCTCTGCACGCTCGGGGGGTCGAACATCAATCGAAAGGTGTGGAAAACTGCCTGGGGCTGATTAACTTGTGCCTGGCGACGGGAAACCTCGGTCGCGAAGGCGCGGGCTGCGCCATGATTACCGGCCAGGGAAATGGGCAAGGTGGCCGCGAACACGGTCAGAAATGTGACCAACTTCCAGGCCAACGTTCGATCGGCGATCCGGAAGCGCGCGCTCATACCGCGAAGGTATGGGGCATCACTCCTGACGAAATTCCACGAGCGGGTTATTCTGCCGTCGAAATTATGGAAGCAATCCATCGCGGCGAAATCAAGGCGCTGCTTTCCTGCTGCTTCAATCCGCTCGTCTCACTTCCTGACTCGAAGTTCACGCAGGAAGCTCTCGAAAAACTGGAATTCTTCGGTGTCGTGGACTTTTTCATGTCCGAGACGGCGCACCACGCGGATGTGGTCCTCGCCGGCAGTCTGCAGGAAGAAGAGGAAGGCATCGGCTGCACCAATGAAGGACGGGTGATTCATGTTCAGAAGGCGGTCGATCCACCGGGAAACGCCAAGGGCGATAGCTGGATTTATGTGGAACTCGCCAAACGGCTCGGGAAGGGAAAGTATTTTCCCTATACCTCCACCAAAGAAATCTACGAAGAGTTGCGCGAGGCCTCGCGCGGTGGCCACGCGGACTATTTCGGTATCACATACGAAAAGATCGACAAAAACATGGGGATTTTCTGGCCATGTCCAACCCTCGATCATCCTGGCACACCCCGGCTTTTCGAGGACGGTACATCCTTCCATCCGGATAAGAAACATCATTTCGTTGTAACGGAATGGCGCGAAAGCGGTGATCCGGTTTCGTCAGAATTCCCGATTTATCTCACCACCGGGCGTGTCGTAAGCCAGTATCTCTCTGGAACGCAGACGCGCCGCATCGGTGCGCTCCTCGATCAATATCCGAATCCGCGCCTGGAGATCCATCCGCGCCTCGCGGAGAAATATCAAATCAAGGACGGAGATTGGGTGACGATTAGTTCGCGCAGGAATGAGATCACGTTGCAAGCGATGGTTGTGAAGACCATCCGCCCCGACACTGTGTTCATTCCCTATCACTGGGCCGGGAAGCGCAGCGCCAACAACCTAACGCACCGCACCCTCGATCCGCGCAGCAAAATTCCGGAGTTCAAAGTATCTGCTTGCCAGTTGCGAAAAGCGGAAGCGCCTCCGGATTGGGCGATGGCCTCGAACGGACACAAAACGAAAGGAGAGGATAAAGCGAATGCACGGCTACGAGTTCTACGTTGATCCTTCGCGCTGCATCGGCTGCCAATCCTGCGTGAACGCCTGCGCGGAATGTGAAACGCATCGTGGCCAGTCGATGATCAATTTCGATTTCATCGACCGGCAGCGAACGACGGCCGCGGCCGCATACATTTGCTGGCATTGCGAAGAGCCTACTTGCGCGATGGCTTGTCCCGCGGACGCGATCAAGAAAGGTGACGATGGCATCGTGCAGTCTTCCCTGAAGCCCCGGTGCATTGGATGCTCCAACTGTGTGCTCGCGTGTCCCTTCGGCATTCCAAAGATCTTTCCGGAATTCGAGCAGATGATGAAATGTGACATGTGCTACGACCGCACGTCGGTTGGCAAGAAGCCCATGTGTGCCACGGTCTGCCCCAGTCAGGCCCTCTCTTACGTTCGCCCAGAGGAGATCGCCAAGCGGCGAGAGAAACCCACAAACGTTTTCCAGTTTGGGAACCAGAAAATCGTCACCAAGGTGCACATGATGGTTCCGGCGGAGACCGACGCGGTGTCACTCGATGTTTTGGACTACATGTGGAAGGAGTCGTATGTCTCTTTTTCGCAGCCCCAATGAGGAGCCGCTCTGGAAGGACGAGTTCTCCGTTTTTACGAGTGACGAACGTTACGTCACCCGCCGGCAGTTCACCAAGTTCCTGACGCTGGCTAGCCTCGCCATGTTCGTCGGCAACCTGTGGATTCTGATGAAGTCGCGATTCACAAAGAATCCGGCGTTTCCGAGTATCCAGGTCGCCGAACTGGGCGAAATCCCAATTCGGGGGGTGAAATTGTTCAACTACCCGACGCCGCAGGACCACTGCATCATGATCCGCAGGAGCGAAGAGGAGTACGTGGCCTACAGCCAGAAGTGCACGCATCTATCCTGCGCGGTGTACTACTCCTCGCAAAATGACCGGCTTGAATGCCCCTGCCATCAGGGCTTTTTCTCGGTGAAAGATGGTTCAGTGCTACAGGGTCCGCCGCCACGTCCGCTCCCCCAGATCAAACTCCAACGCGAAGGCACGAAGCTTGTGGCGATTGCAGTTAAAGGAACCTGAGATGGCCAACCTCGACCCCTCGAAACAAAAGCGTGGACTGGTGGTCATCGACGGCGCGATGGCCCTCATCGTTATCCTGCTCATCGTGCAGATTTGGCTGTTAAACGCCTCGCTCGAAACATATTTGGCTGGCCATAGGGGCGCAGTCGTTCCCGCAGCGATATTTTCGGGGATTCTGTTCTCAGCCTGTCTAGCCCTGAATCTGTTCGTAGACCGCATCGATCAAGTGTCGCGCCGCTCTTAACGGTTCCTCCTGGTTGAGCGGGTTTCGAAGAATTGGCAGGGTAGCGGAAAGAATTACAGGACACGTAGTGCGAATGAACCCATTCCGCGGGCGTTACTTGCTCACTCGAAAACAACTCTTTGACTAAACAAAGAAACCGAATCCCACCTGAAGAAAGCGACGTTGGTTGCCGGCATCTCGTCTTGCCTAGCCTTGACTCAATTCTCGGATAACGCGCGAGGTTCAAGGGAACGGCCCGTTCAAAAGCAGTTCTTGCGGCACGCTAGTGTCCCTCCCCTTTACGGTTGCCAGGAGTAGGTCCATTTGATGGCGAAGCGTGTTTCCCGAACCTGCGGCGGGTTTGCGGGAGCGATGCTGGCAAACTGCGTTCCGACGTTATAGATGATGTAAAGGTCGCTGTCGGGGCGATAGTTGTAGCGCAAGCGAAGATTCGCACTGACTGCCTGGCTGTTTGAGGTGTCCATCTGAATGAGACTCGTGAAACTCAGGAACCTGTTGAAAGAATAGTTGCCCTGGAGGCTTGCCAGCAGAACCGAGAAATGGCCGTTGGGCAGCGGAAATCGAAATCGGTCCCAAGTCTCAGACTCAGAAATTGAGAACTTTGCGGTCGGACGATAGTTGGCCCGCACGCGAAATTCATTGAGCGTACCAGCGTAGTAGATCCCGAAGCGCTCAAAGAAGTTGTACGTAAACTTGCGGTCTTTCCCCGAGCCATAGGTGAGCTGGTGGCGCGTGAACTGGTAGAGGCCATTGGGAATAAAAACACTCTTGTAAATGTGGAAAGGCGTGGTAATCCGCTGCGTGAACACGTCGACGATGTCGTCGTCGGTATAGGCACCGTTGTGGAACTCGGCGCGGAAGGTGTTCTGCCACTCTTGTGTAGAAACCTGGCCGAGGGTATCCGGCGCGTGAAGAAGAAAGCCCTCGAATTGCAATTCACGTACACCGGGGATGGCCGGCCGTACCTTAAAGGTTAGATCTCCATAGGTCTCGTTGGAATCGGGGCGTTCCACAAAGCCGACTTCCGGGTTAAAATTCGGTCCGGTTTTTCTACGACGCACAACTCCCTCGACCCAGTTGGAGCGGTAGGTGAGCGAAGCTCCCAGGTCGCTGTTTCCGCTGGGATCTCCTGGCGACTGAGTCCCCGCCATGTGCGCATCAACAAACCAGTCCTTGAAAAAAACAAGCCGCGTGTCTAATCCGCCTGTTTGATTGAAGCTATCGGGAGCATCCCCCGATCGTTTGTCGATGCCCATCACACCGACATACGAACCGGCCCACAGGGATTCCTTCAAGCGAACTACCGAGAAATTTGAATATGGGTTGGGACCGCTCGAACGGGTGTCCACATCCATGATGCCGAGTTCGAGCCGTCCGATCCGTCCCGTCAACCTGGCACCTCCGTTGATTGGAACCTGATTGCCGGTGATGGGGTCAATTCCGATCTGACGGCTGAAAAACAACTGGTCCTGATCGCCGAGAGAGAAATTAAAGACCCCCGCATTTTCAAGGAAGAACTGACGCTTCTCGGGAATAAACACCTTGAAAGGCGTGAGATTGAACGGCTCGAGGTCCACTTCCGTATCGGCAAAATCGGTGTTGGCGGTCAGATTCAAGACCAGGTTGGAACTGAGCCCGTATTTCAGATCGACGCCGCCGGTGAGTGGGAATTTCGGGTCCTGGCCCGTTTGTTTGTCATAGCGCGTGAGCCCATACGGCTTCACAACGAACAGCCTACCGCTACCGATATCCTTGACGCCTTCAAGGTCTCCGGCCTGCGATACCTTCGTTATACCGAACGTCCGGCGGTACGCTCTCCAAAGATCCGACTCATTCTTTCTACGGATGAATCGCTTGAAATTCACGCCCCAAGAGACATCGGTAGAATGTGTGAAATTAAGTGTGGTGAAGGGAATTTCAATTGTGGCGGTCCAGCCATCCGCTCCGATCCGCGCATCCGAGGTCCAAACCCCGTCCCAACCGGAATCGAAGTCGACCTCGGCGTTGTCTCTCTGCTCTTCGACGATCAGACCATCGGTTTGCGTACCTAACGGATTGATCTGAAAAACGTAGCCGCCACGGCGGTCGTGATTCGAATCGATAAGAATTTCAAAGTGATCGTCCAGGTCCTGGTTTACGTCGCGCCGAAGTTCGCTGGCGATAATGTGTGACGGTTCGGAATCGAAGCAATGAATCCCGAAATAGACAGCATGACGCGTATGCAAAATCCGTACTTCCGTTCGTTCCGTCGCTGGTTGCCCTTCATAGGGTTCCTGCTGTCGAAAAGCGGTAATCGGTTTCGCCGATTGCCAGAGCGGATCGTTCAACGTCCCGTCGAGCTTCGGAGAGTGATCGACGCGAACGGCCTGAGCAGCGTCTGCCGTCTGCGTTTCCACCTGACTTGCTGACCCGGGCTGCGGGCGCGCATTGGCAAGTACAGCGATGCACAAAGCTGCGGCGAGGAATGCTCCGCGAATGCAGTCCCATTTGTGGATTCTGCTGGCCACGTTCCTCCTGCCCGGACGGTCCGAACCTTAGCATTCGTCAACCAGAAACGAAGTCCCAGTTTTACAGAGCCGGCAATATCTTGGATTAGTCGGCCTCTTCCGGTGGCCGGATCGCACGGAACCCCCGGTAGAGCGCAAGGTCGTAAGCGATTTTGAGCGTTCCGGCGACGAAGAATGGAATATCAATCAGCGCGGGACGAGAGAACAGGAAGCCGGCGAAGATGGGGCTGATCGCGGCTCCCGCGGTCCTTGCTACTCCAGTGATTCCGCCAGCCGCGGAGCGTTCGTCCGGCCGCACTACTGCCATCGTGTAGGAATGCCTGGTCGGGACATCCATCTGGCTGATGCTGAATCGGACGAGCAGCAAGGCCACGGCGAGCCTCAGGTTCGGCATCAGCGGCACAAGGACCAGCAATACATTCGACGGCAAGTGAGTGACCACCATGGTTCTTACGAGGCCGATGCGCGAGGCCAGGCGCGAGGCGAGGAGTGCAGAGATTCCCGCAAGAACGTTGGCCCAGAAGAAAATGAGGCCGAGCTTCGCGGGCGGAACGCCGAATCTCAGATAGAACCAATAGGCCGCGAAACTTTGCACCACAAAACCGCCGCCAAAGGAATCCAGCGCAAATAGGCTCGACAATTTTAGAACAATCGATCGCGAGCATCCGACCCCAAGAAAGTCTCTTTTGGACACTCTGCTCGCTGCCGCGGCGGATGGATCGACTTCGGCGGAAGAAGACAAGCGCGAGAAAAGGAAGGCGAGCGCAACGCCAAGTGCGGCGTACAGAAGGACGACGACCCGGTAACTATCCGACGTTGAGAGCGAAACCCTCTGCGCCATCTCGGTGGCTGCGCCGCCAGCGAGAGCGCCGAAGGCCGTCGCAAGCGAACCCGCCAGCGTGTACCACGCGAATACTTCCGTACGTCCGCGGGCGGGAACCACGTGGGACAGCGCGGCTTGTTCAATCGAAAGGAAAGGGCCAACTTCGTGGCCGCTCGGGCTGATTACGCCGATGGTTCCCGCGACAATGAGGAAGAGAAGGTTCTTGGTCGAGGCGAAAACGATACCGGCTCCAACCATGAGCACCGCGCCTACGATCAGCATGCGCCGCCGTCCGATGCGGTCGGCGCGCGTGGTGAGCAAAAGCGAGATCGCCATATCGCCCGCAAGCGTCAGAGTCAGCAGCAGTCCTACTTGGGTCTCCGTAATGCCGAGACTCACCAGATAGAATACGAGCACAACTGACAACGCTCCGTACGCGAAAAGGCGCGTGAACCGCGTAAGGAACAGGATTGCTGCATCCCGCGGCAAGGTTCGAAGTGAAACCGGCATGAGATTCGTCATCAACATCGTGGCGAAAGCCTCTTCCTATTTCCTTGTCATACTGCTCGCTGCCCCTAGCGCTCGCCGATCGCCTCATACACCACCATCCGCGCGACCGGATTGCCGTCCTCTTCCTGCTCTGGCGTGTAGAGCCGGTGCGTTTTCAAATCCACGGCGATCGTGTGCACCGCATGCTGCACTCGAAAGTCTTCCCGCTTGCTGTAGTGATCCGCATCGTCTTGGTGAAAAACCGAGATCGCGCCGCTATAGCAGGCAACATAGATGCGCCGGAGACCCGGATCGAATTTGATGACGTCCGGCCCGCCGGCGAGCGGCAGAAACGCGATCGGAACGTTCTTGTCCAAATCGAAAACGGTCATCAACTCGTTCCCTTCGCAGGAAAGAAACGCGCGGTGATGCTCCGGGTCCAGCGCCATCCCGTGATTTCCCTTGCATTTCCCAACCGAATAGCGGCCGACGACCTGGTCCGTCGCGGGATCGATGACGGCAAAAATGTTCTGGTCCTGCAGATTCACGTAGACCTTGCGCGCCACGGGATCGTATTGCGGCATTCCGGTTTCACTCTCGAAGCGCAGCGTCTTCACAATCTCGTCCTTCGCCACGTCGACGATGGCCTCGGCTCTCCCACGCTCGTCCGAAACGTACAGCTTGTGAAAGGGAGCCGCGTAGGTACTGCCATCGGGCTTCGACGCTGTCTTGAGCTTCTTGATGACCTTCATTTGCTTCAAGTCCACCACGCCAATCGTGTTGTCGTGCGCGTTGGATGTGTAGAACTTCCTGAGTTCCGGAACGTATTCCACGCCTTCCGCGCCAGGGGTGTCGGCAATGGTCGAGATGACTCGATTCGTGGCGAGGTCGATTACGTAGGTCTGATCGGCCGCGAGATGCGTGGAAATCAGGTAGTGGTCATCCTCGTCAATCGTCAGATAGTCGAATCGCTTTCCTCCCGGCCCCGGCAGATCGAACTTTGCGACCTCCTTTAGTCCCTGACCGAATGCGCCTGAGGAAAACAAAACCGTCAGCCCGAGCAATGCATACTTGCCGAATCGGCGAGAGCAAAATTTCTTTCGCATCAATTTCTCCCTTAAGTGCGGTCATGCCAGGCGTTTGGGCCCGCCCAGGAAATGTGCAAAGCTTGCAGCGAATAAAGCGGCCTTCATGCCTCCATCGCGAAGAGCCTGAAGAAAACAAACATCGCCACTGTCGAAATTCGCCACAATAATTTTCGTATTTTGTACGAGTCCTTCTCCAATCATCATCCATGAGAAGGCGTGCTCTTACCTAGTTCATTGAGCGCTGCTTTAAAGGCGTTCGCGAGTTTATCCGCGGGACCACGACCCCAGTAGTGCAGGAAGATCACCAAGGGCTTCTCTTCCGTCATGTGGTGATGAATCGCTACCACATCGATGCCATTTTTCCGCAGTGTTTTTAGGACTGGAGTCAGCTCGCCTTCGAGCATGGCAACATCACCCGCGACCACCGCGTCATCTTGAGTGCCGTAGAATGCGGCCCACGTGTTCAGTCCCATGCGGGCGTTGATCGCCGCGCCGTGGTCCTTCATCGCAATGTCACTCCGTCCGACCGTAATTTTGTACACTGCCCCAGACTGTTCGCCGGCGTGGCCCACAATCTGCGCGATCTTGGCGGTGTCGATTGCCGCGCCACCCCCACTCGTGGGAGTGATGGCCGGGGGCTTCACGTGGCCGATCAAATCAAACGCCGGCTTTACGCGGCGGGCGAGGTCCGCCGCTTTTCCCATTCCGTGCACATGCATGTAAAACACTCGCGGGTCGTCCCAGAAAAAGTGATTGTGCAGCGCGGTTACCTCGATCCCGTTGTCGAGCAGCGCCGACATCACCGGATTCACTTCCTCCTGAAGCAGAACAAGGTCGCCCATCATCACGTCGCTACCATCCGTCGTCTTCGTGAAGGCGACCCAGCCACCGAACCCGAGAGGAGTAGGAGTGGCAACTCCCTGCACCGTTATCTTGAGATCGCTGCGAGGAATATTGACCTTCAGCACGCCGTCCTTGAAGTCTCCTTTGCGGTCGAGGGATTTCAGAACTTCCTGGTAGGCACTGGGAATTTCCTGCGCGTACCCAGATAGTGACCAAAAAACAAGACAAGCCAGCATCGCAAGCGCCGTACGTTTCGTGATTCCTGACATCAAACACCTCCGGTTTTTTTTGGCTGGTGGAACTCGAATCCCCTGAGGTCACTTCGGTGGGGCATGGTAAAGTCCTTCGATTAACTCCATTCCTCGTTCCAAAACCTTTTTATCGGCTAAACCTCGACGCGCCCAACCCTTGAGTATTTCGTCGACCCCGTAACCCTCTTTTCTTCCAAAGCGGTCGTCCAACAGGTCTGCGTCGTGAATCATTTGCCCAATCACGGCAACCCTGGGATCCAGGATGTGGAACTGCTTTTCGAGGGTTTCAAAGGTGCAGTCGTCACCACAGTGCCCAAAGCCTTCTTCGTGAAACATGTCGAACGGAACGGAGCCGGTCGGTACTCGCCCTTCTGGAGCAAAAGCAAATCGCGCCTTGGGGTCGATGAAGCGTTGAATCAGCCACGCCGACGAGCAGCGATCAACTCCGGGTCTTGGCCTGGTAACCCACACCCTGCCTTTGTAGTCTTTGGCGTTAATCTTGCGCATCGGCGCAGGCCTCGTCCCTTGCGAAGACGCCGCGCGCTCCAGTAATTCTCTGACCCGCACTTGAAGAGGACTGTTGAAGAAATCTACCTCGGCAATCTCTTGAAACCGATTCCGCAACCGAGCCAGCCCGCCTACACTCTTCCCTTCCGCGCCTTTGGATGAAAATGCTTGGAGCTCTTGAATCAAGCCCTGATATTCTCGTGTCCGCGCCTCCGAAAAGCGGCCTATCAATTGAGCCTCCGAGAGATTGTCGATGGATTGGACACGCACCACCGACGCCTCGCCCCCATACTTCCGAATGGATGTCGCGAGCCACTGAAACCGCTCTTCATTGCTAGGATTGTTGGGGAGCAGGTAGCCCGAATTCCCAAGCGGCACAGTTCCGTAGCGCTGCAGCTTCCGCCAAATTTCTACTCTTTGGCTGGCCCGCTTCGTCGGCAGCGTGAACGCGAGTAGCAGCCACATTTGTGATCGGCTGTTTCGTACACTCATTTCTATGCCATGTTATATCCATAACACATCATAAATCAATCGTTACGGCAGAGGCGCCGAGTTCGAGTCTCGTCCTCCCCGCTACTCCTTCAGAAGTGTTGTTCTGTTTCAGGAAATCCAACCACCTGCAAAAGCCTGCATTTTGCCGCCGTTTCTGCACCCCTCTTCGGTCAATTCGAGCCGTTTCACGTTGGCGGTCTTCCGCTCGCTTGCTTGATGCTGAGTTTGTTCGGCGACATATACCTTGACACGTATATGCTCTATGAAGTATACACAGGACATGGAATCTGCTTTCGAAATCATTGCGGAGCCGAACCGCCGCGCGATATTGGGCCTTCTGACCTCGTCACAACAGTCGGTCGGACAGATTGAGCGTGAGCTTCGTATGCCGCAGCCGACCGTATCAAAGCACCTGAGAGTGTTGCGCGAGGCCGGTTTCGTGGAATCCACGGTGGATGCGCAGCGCCGTCTCTACCGGTTGAAACCTGAGCCATTTCAGGAGCTGGACGTCTGGCTGGCTCAGTTCCGTCGTTTCTGGAATGCTCACATAGATGCCCTCGAGCGCCATCTCGACCGCATGGGAAAACCAATCCCAGCGAAAAGAGCAATCCCGACGAAAAGTAGGGCCAAGAAAAAACCACGCGGCCCAAACCGCACACCCAACAAAGGAGAAACAAAATGAAAATCAAAGTGGCCACCCTATACGTGGACGACCAAGACAAGGCCTTGCGCTTCTACACCGACGTACTGGGCTTTGCCAAGAAAACCGATTTCAGCCAGGGGCCGTATCGCTGGCTGACCATTGCCTCCTCCGAGGATCCCGATGGCACTGAGCTTCAGCTGGCGAGGAACGATAATCCCGCAGCCAAAACCTATCAACAGGCGGTCTTTCAACAGAACCAGCCTGCCTTCATGTTCTTCACCGACGACATCAAAGGCGACTACGAAAAAATCAAAGCTCGCGGCGCAGAGTTCACGATGCCGCCGACCGACGTGACCGGGTCAACGATTGCGCTGCTGAAAGATACCTGCGGGAACCTCATTCAGCTCACTCAGTTGGCGCGCTATTCAGGCTAGGGATTGCTTACGCTAAGGAGGAGGAGAACTTGGCCGATCGCCAGCAGTACACACCGGGTCCCGCCAGCGGGGCGCAGGTACGAAAGGACGGAGAGAAGTGGACGCTCATTCTCGTCCGAGAACTGCGCCACTCGCCGGACAAAGTATGGCGGGCGCTAACCGACCCAGAACATCTGCGCGAATGGGCACCCTTCGATGCCGATGGGAGTCTGGGTAGGGCTGGAGCCACGGTTAAGCTCACCACGGTAGGAGCGCCTACGCCGCACGTTACTGAAACAAAAGTGACGCGAGCCGACACTTTCGAGGTGCTTGAGTACAAGTGGGGCGGGTTCGATATACGGTGGCAACTCGAAGCCCTTGGTGGCGGCACGCGCCTGACGCTGTGGACTAACATCAGTCACCGCTTCATCGCAATGGGCGCTGCAGGCTGGCACATTTGCTTCGATGTTCTGGATCACCTTCTGAGTGGAACTCCCATTGGACGCATGGTCGGTCCCGATGCGATAAAGTTGGGCGGCTGGCGGAGGCTAAATGCGGAATATGCCAGGCAGTTTGGTATCGAAAGCCCTAACTGGCCGCCTCCGGCGGCTCAAGACTCGTGAATGGAGGCCATCATGACGCAAGCCGCCAAGCGTTCGATTTTTCTCCACAAGGGCATGACCGGCTCCTTGGGCTGCTTAGATCGCGGGACCGCAAGATTGCACGTTACCTGAGCGCACCTAAACTAGGTGCGAGAATGGAGTTGCATTATGAAAAAATCCGCCCCGATTGAATCTGCCTCTAGACGAATTGATGAGAAGATCAAGGAACTTGGGGACTGGCGCGGGAATACGCTCGCGAAAGTGCGCGAAATCGTACACGAGGCAGATCCTGAGATTGTCGAAGAGTGGAAGTGGGCCAAGCCGAAATCGCCGGGAACTCCCGTCTGGTCCCACAGCGGCATCGTCTGCACGGGAGAGACGTACAAGAACGTTGTCAAGATGACATTTGCCAAGGGAGCTGCGTTGAAGGACCCTGCAGCTCTATTCAACTCCAGCCTAGAAGGAAACGTCAGGCGCGCCATCGACATCCACGAGGGCGACAAGTTCGATGAGGCGGCTTTGAAGGATCTCATCCGTGCTGCAGTCGTGCTCAATCTCCAACTCAAGAGCAAACCAAAACGGCGAGCGAGCGGCAATCAGGCCGGCTAGGATTCCCGGCACTCATTGTCTGGGTTGTAGACGTTGCCTCCGCCAAGAAGCGCGTCTCATTGGCCACCGCGCGTCAAGGCTTTAGGTGTGCTGGCTAGAAAATCGTCGCCGAGTGCCGAAGTAGCACGAACGGCTTCCGCATTGTAGTTCTCTCCGCGGTTAAAGAGCGGTTGGGCGTAACCATGGTCCACATCGGGGTAAACAAGCATTTCGTAGGATTGTTTCGCTCTTTTCATGCTGGAGAGAAAATTAACACGCATAGGTCTGGTCTCACGGCAATGCCATGGCCGCGCTCTTTGTTGCCGGAGCTGCCAGGATGCTCGCGATCGGTGCGGCGGAAAGGAATGAAGCACGCAACGGTTCGTCGGGCGTAAAAGAATCAGCAATTTTGAAGATACAATTTTCGGCGTGTTGGCGGTGCGTCTCTGCCTTTTGGTGTTCCCCTGAGTGCTCGCACAACCGCCAAGCCGTAGCGTGGGTTTGCCAGGCGGCAACGAGGATCTCAAACTTGTCTACAAGGATCAAAGCCTGCTGGATATATTCCGTCGCGCTCGTCAAATCATCCTCAGCCATGGCTACCCGCGCTTTCAGATCCCAGGCGAGTGCTTGCAGATGGGGATCGGCGGTGGATAGCACGGAAGCAAGAAAACGGTCAGCTGCAGTATGGGCGTTTGATGTATTTCCGGATAGCAGCCAGGCGTTGCTAGTTTCAAGCTCGGCAATCATTCGCCAGACCCAATGCAGAAAGAATTTTGCGGTCACGTCAGGATCCTGAACTTGACTGAATAGTTGAATCGCTTGGCCATATTCGTGTCGATCAAGAGCGATGTAGCCGGCGGCCATTTGAGAAATGGCCTGTGGCTGCCCCGAATGATAGCGCGCACTCGTCTGAGAGATGGCCTCGGAAATGTGAAGGGCGCCCTCAAAGTCCAAAGCCAGCATGTGAACCCAGGCCTCGCGGAAGCTGAATAACCAAGCGCGCGCTCGATTTTCATCCGCCGCTTCTCTCGCTGCACGCGTGACTCGCAATACGTCCCCAAGTCGGCCCAAGCGCAGCAATGCCATGGTCTTCCCACTGAGAGCGCCGAAGTGCGGTATTAACCTGACCTTGCCATCCGTCCGGGATATGCCAGCGTCAAAAATCTGTAAAGCCTCATGATAACTGCCTTTGAGTGTCAGAAAATGTCCGTAGGTCATTTGCTGGTATGGATCAGCGCTTGAATCATCCAAACGACACAAGGCCTGGTGGGCGGATGCGCACAGTTCGGCATCCTGCTCACGCCAGTCATCGAAAACCAGACGACAACAGGCGGCAAGCATTTGCGCACGCGCTAGAGGCAATGGGTCGCCTACGCTCGTACTCATTCGCACCGCCTGTTGCATTGCCTCAAGGCCCTTGTCGGGATTCACAAAGCCAAGCGGATACATGGCGCAAATCAAGGCATGAGCCTGAGCTGCTTTGAGTCCGGCTCGCTCCGCTTGCGTTGCCGCAGCTAAGTACGCTTCGGCAGATTCCTGCAAAGCGCCGAGCGCGAAATAAGCGTCGCCAATGAATTCAAAAATCGCCACCTCAAGTTCGGGTCGAAGTGCCGGAACAAGCTTCACCACGAGTTCGAGCGCGTGCCGCAGTATTTCAATTGAATCACGGTAAGCGAATCGCCGGGAGGCATTTTCGGCCGCGACCATCAGGTAGCGGACGGCCTGTTCATATTCGTGTCCTTCTTCGAAATGCAAGGCAAGCTCTGTTGCCTGTTCCAGTTCGCACGGGATGCAAAGCACTTCGAGTCTCTGTGCCAAAAGCTGATGCAATTTCGAACGGCTGACTTCAGAGAGCTGGCGGTACAAAGCCTCGCGATACAACGAATGTCTGAACTCATAATGCGCGGAAAACTCGCCGCTCGCCAACTCATGAATCCCGGCCGCTTTGATGAATTGCTGTCTTTCGGCAAGCGCCTCACAAATATCCTCGATTCTTGGGAGTTCGATTCCCACCGCCGTAGTAATGGCCCAGGCAGAAAAGCGGTCCCCGGCGACACTGGCGGTTCTCAAAACCGCCTGTTCCACGCTATTTAGTTGCTCGAATTGCGTCTCGATGAGCTGTTGGAGCGTCTCTGGGACATTCGGCCCAATGTCTTCCAGCGATTTGGTAAGTTTCCATTTTCCATCAGCTTCTGCGATCAGTCCGTTCTTCACCATGTCCTGGATGATGGTTACCATGAACAGAGCGTTACCGCCACAGTGACGATAAATCAAGTTGGCCAGGCCTACAGGAAAATTTTGATCGACAAACTGCAATTCAAGGTATTTGGCGACATCCGATTCCTCAAGTCGCTCAAGACCTATTTCGCGGCATAAATTATGGACGACTAGATCTTGTTTTAGCGCTTTCAAAGGACTTTGCGAAATGATTACGTCGGCAGGCCGGTAGGTTGCGACGAGCAGCAACTTCGCAGGCCCGCGGCGCCGGGCGAGCGCGGAAATAAAATCAAGCGTCGACGGATCGACCCAATGAAGGTCTTCCAAAAACAAAACCAGAGGGTTTTGCGCGCTGACTGTTTCCAATGCTTCGCAGATTTCGCGCACCATCCGCTCACGAGTAGAGCCGATGGATTCTTTCTCCAGCGCTTCTCGCTGCCCAGCTTTCAGTAAAGATGGGAATTGCACCAACCAAGTTGGCGCTCGCTTTGAAACAATTTGGAGAATGGCGCTGCTATCGGCGTCTCGAAGCAACTGTCCGACGGCGTCCAATACCGGATAATAAGCTTCCTTCCCGCCATAGCCTTCTACGCACTGTCCGCCCGCAATCCGAACCTTTGAGGCGAGAACCGCACGCTGACGGAAAATGTCAACGAGAGCCGTCTTCCCGATGCCCGCCTCTCCCGTGATGAAGATGATCTGTCGCTGTCCGCGCAACGCTTGAGTGAATGCATGCTGCAACTGAGCTAGAGCCTCTTCGCGACCGACAATGGTCTCAACAACCTTGGGCGTGATGTCGACGCGGGATAAGGCGGATTCCTCGCGCACCGGTGCGATGAATTGATACCCGCGGCGAGGGAATGTTGCAACGAATTTGGGTCTGGCGGACTGGTCACCCAGGACCTTGCGAATTCCTAATATATACTTTTTGATGACTTCAGGATTTACGTACGTTTCTGGCCAGAGTGCTTCCAGAATTTCGTCCTGGGTCACTAATCGGTCCGCGTGCTCGACCAGGTAGCAAAGGACGTCGAAGGCCTTGGGGGCGAGCGCAAGGCGTTCTTCTCCCCGCCAAAGAGAGTAATTAGTGCTGTCCAGCCGGAATGTGCAGAACGTCTTCAATTCTGGAGGCATCATCCGCGCACTTGAGGTTAAGCGAAAAGTCCAAGACAGCAATGGACTGCTAATCCTCCCTTGCGGAAAAGCGCCTCCTCTGATAAGTAACAGATGGCTTTGAACTTGGCACAATTCCTACTCTGCAATTTACACCCCCCTTGTACGAAGCTATCTTCCAATCCAACCCCGGTGATACACTCCATTCCATCACGTGTGTTCTCCTCAACCCAAGCAGCCGAGCTTTCTCCCAGGCGTCTCCGCTTCGGCGTCTTTGAGCTGGATCTGCGTGCAGGTGAACTGCGCAAGCATGGTTTGCGTGTCAGACTTCAAGAGCAGCCGTTCCAAGTTCTCGTAATGCTGCTGTCGCACCCGGGCGAGGTCGTAAGCCGGGAGGAACTGCGGGGCAAGCTATGGTCCGCCGATACCTTCGTTGATTTCGACCACGGACTGAACAAAGCCGTAAACAAAATCCGCGACGCCCTGGGGGACTCAGCCGAGAGTCCGCGCTTTGTGGAAACGGTCGCGCGGCGCGGCTACCGCTTCCTGGCACAGGTCACAACTTCAGAGGCTGCGACACACGGTGTCGACTCCATACCAAGCAAGAGCGCCGTCGCTCCACTGACTTGGAGAATCGGCGTCTCGGCGCTCGTTCTGTTGCTAGTCGTTGTCGTGCTCACCATGTGGAAGCTTCGCTCCCGAATCTATCCGTCCCCTGTCATTCGCTCTTTGGCGGTCCTCCCCTTGGAGAGTCTCTCGGCTGACGCTTCGCAAGATTACTTCACGGACGGTATGACCGACGAACTAATTACGGATCTTGGGCAAATCAGGGCATTGCGCGTGATCTCGAGAACCTCTATTTCGGCCTACAAAGGTGCACATAAACCCTTACCCCAGATTGCACGAGCCTTGAACGTGGACGCCGTTGTAGAGGGCACTGTGTTACGTTCGGGAAACCAGGTTCGTATCACCGTGCAGTTGATCGAAGCGTCCACTGACAAGCACTTATGGGCCAGGAGCTATGAAGGTGACCTGCGAGACGCATTGGCGCTCCAGAACCAGGTGGCTGCGGCGGTTGCGAAGGAGATCCGGGTTAACCTGACTCTGCAGGAACAGGCTGAGCTGAAAACTGCAAGGATCGTGAATCCGGAAGCCTACGAAGCCTATCTCAAGGGACGGTACTTTTGGAATAAACGGACTGGCGAAAGTCTGAAGAAAGCGATTGAGTACTTCGACGAAGCTATTCAGAAGGACCCAGCATACGGGCAGGCATATGCCGGGCTGGCGGATTCCTATGCTTTGCTGGGCAATTCGGACTTTGCGGTTATGAGTCCGCGGGAGGCCTACCCTAAGGCCAAGGCCGCGGCGACCCGAGCCCTAGAGTTGGATAGTTCGCTCGGTGAGGCACACACCTCGCTTGCTTTTTGTTTGGGTCTCTTTGAATGGAACTGGGACGCTGCCGAAAAGGAATATCTGCAGGCGATTGCCCTCAATCCCGGCTACGCGACCGCCCATCAATGGTATGCACTGCAGTTGAGTCTGTTGGGGCGGTTTGACGAATCCATCGAAGAAATGAGAAAGGCTGGAAGCTTGGACCCCCTCTCTCTCATCATCAGTGCCGACATGGCTGACGTATTGTTCGCTGCACATCGGTATGATGACTCGATCCAGCAAAGCCACAAAGCGATTGATATGGACCCTAACTTCGCGATCGGACACTACGAATTAGGTCAGGCATTGGTGCAAAAGCGACTGTATAGCGGAGGTATCAAGGAACTTCAAAAAGCGAACGAACTTTCCGGTGGCGACACAACTTGTCTTGCCGTTCTGGCCTATTCGTATGCCGCATCGGGGAACGCCGCTGAAGCGCGAAAACTGCTGAATAATCTCAGTAGCCGGTCGAACGACCGCTTCTCCTATGCGGAGCACGAGGCCTTAATCTATGCAAGCCTCGGTGACAAGGATCAAGCAATGGCTCTGCTGGAAAAGGCATACGAGGACCGCTTTGATGTGCTAGCCCTTCGAGCGCCGGCTTTCGACCCACTGCGCTCCGATCAACGGTTTCGGAACCTGAAAGAGCGCATCGGTATTCCGCAGTAAATGGCCCTGAGCGTACCAGAGTCGTCTCTTAGAAGCCATCGCGAGTTTGTTGCCGGAATTCGTACCGAGGCTTGCCCCATAGTTTCTGCTATTTGCCGCAAAAATAAAATAGCTTGAGCATAGTTCCGCGTAGACAACCCCCGGAGTGCCTGCCTTCCAAACATAGCGGCACCTGAAGTCCGGGAGCACGCGGCAGTCCATTCACCACCAAGACTGGACCGAAACGTCACCAGCAGTTCACCCACGCAAAATTTATTTCTCCTATTGTGACGAGCATAGCCGGTCGGCCTGCGGGCTGGAACCGGTGTTTAAACAAAAGGATAAAGAAAATGAAGAGAATTTTTGCTGTGCTGCTTCCCTTCGCGCTGTGCGCTTCTGCGGCATTTGCGTTCGACGACGATGATTCAGTTGTACGCTGGAGAACCATCGTCGGCGTAATTACCTCGCAGGGGGTCGATAGCCCGGTTGGAAACATCCATAGCGGAGCGACCGCCTGGTCCGCCCGAAGTGGGCGCGCCAGCGTCAATCTCGCGAACGGTGCCACGTTCTTTGAGGTCGAAGGACTAGTCATCAATGGAACAACCTCTACTGGAACACCGGGCGGAGTAACCGCAGTGAAAGGCACGCTAGTCTGCGATGCCGGTACTGCGACGCAAACGATTCACGACACAACTACTGTCCCTCTCAACGTTCACGGCGATGCTCACTTTTCTGGTTCTCTCGCTGGAGTGCCGGCATCGTGCGGAAATCCGCTTTTTTTGATCCGTGCGGGCGCCGCTGGACGCTGGATTGCGACTGGATCGGAACGCTTTATTGGCGACAACGGCAAGTAGCACCTAGTCGGCTTCGAGAGGCTAGAGCCCTTGCTTTGCCTCTCGAATCCTTTAGCCGTGGGAAGGAGACGTCACCTTGCGACTCGCGTTTGTGATTAGGCTTGGAAATGACACTCGGCCTGCCAACGGGCTTTTCGAAGGCTGGGTCGAAGAGGTTGATTCTTTCACCGAGTTCCGCTTCCGCTCGACCAGCGAATTGCTGAAGTTTCTGGGCCAGCGTTTTGACATATGCACAGCTTCAACGGGCAAAGCCCGGTCATGTGACGAAAAACGACGCACCGGCAAGAAGAACTTACGCAAGGAAAGAGACTCGTCATAACGCATGAGCGGTGCTATTCGGCAAGGTCAGCGGTGACAAGTTGGAATTCCCTCTCGATGTATTAAGAAAGGTAGACGACGTGAGTTTCGAATGGGTAGCGGGCGCAACAGATTTGCACACTGCCGTGCGGGCGGCAACCGAGTTTGGAAGAAGATCTCCCGGCGAGTACGTTGTCTTCGATCGTCGTACCCAGCGCGTAATTGCCAGGTTCAATGCGGCCTTGGAATAAATGTTCTATGCGCAAGCCGACTTCGGGGCGAAGTCTATTTGAAAAGAAAGAAGGTAAGCAGATGAGACAAACATCTAAACAAGAGTCGGAGCCGGACTTGACAGAGCCGGAAGCCATCCGGCGGGCGCAGAGTGGAGATGCCGCGGCTTTCGAGCACCTCTACAGGTCCCACAGCAAGCACGTATATAGCGTTTGCATGCGAATGCTCAAGAATACAGCGGACGCCGAGGACATGACCCAGCAGGTATTCCTGCAAATGTTCCGCAGGATTGGCACGTTCCGAGGAGAGTCGGGCTTTTCGACTTGGCTCCATCGGGTAACGGTAAATGCTGTGCTGATGCAGCTGCGGCGCAGGAAGCCGACGGAGAACTTTGTTCATGACTCGGACGCCACCGGCACCGGCATCGACGACCCTCGCGAACTTGGCCGGGGCGACATTTCAATGTTAGGGGCAATCGACCGGCTGAATCTTAATCGCGCGATTCACCGGTTGCCGTCCGGTTACAAGCGATTCTTCCTGCTGCATCACGTCGCCGGATTCAAGCACTGCGAAATTGCAAAACTTCTGAAATGCACTGTGGGCTGTTCGAAGTCGCAGGCGCATCGTGCTCGTAAGAAGCTTCAGCACTTGCTGCTTGGCACGCCAGTCCAAGCAGAAGGGTGATGCGCCACTGCTTAGTTGCAGGTAGTCGGCCTTCAGCGAAATTGAACCGTGCTACCTCGGCCTCTTGTCATTCTGTTGTGCGGTTCGCAACGCTCCGCACAAAACAATATCTCAGCCGTGAGCGATTTCTCACGCCACGACCTTGAACGTGACCGTTGAATAGTAATGGGGAGAGGGTTGCCATATTTTCAGTTTACATTCATTACCAGCCGGGCTTCGCAACCGCATGATCCTTGCCTGTTCTGTAGGGTAAGCGAACCCCCGTGAGCTTCGGCTATTTGCCGGCACAAAGCGAGTCCAATCCCCGAGCCTCCCGGCTTGGTAGTGAAAAATGGCACGAACAAATTTGATGTATTCGATAATCCGGGACCGTCATCAATAATCGAGAGCTGCAGTTCAGTTCCCCTGAGCCACCACTTGACCTCTACTTTACTTCCCGCTTCCAGCACTGCTTCGGCGGCGTTGCGCAGCAGGTTGATCAGTAGCTGCTCAAATTGATCGCGGTCGGCCGAAAGCGTCACAGCCGGACCTTCAACGACTCGCACCGGCACTCGTGTCTCCAACCCGGTAACGCGGCAGATCAATTCCCGCAGGTTTACAGGCGCCAACTTCGGTTGCGGCAATCTTGCCAATCGAGAGTAGGCCGCCATGAAGCGGCCAAGCGACTCGGTACGTGATCGAATGATGGACAAACCCTGGCGAAGATCATCGAGTATTGAATGGGCGCTTCGAGATGGCAGCACATTTGCCGTTTCCGCCCGTTGAAGATTACTTTCCAAACTCTGCGCAACGGATTGAATCGGCGCGAGCGAATTATTCAATTCGTGGCTCAGAACACGGATCAACCGCTGCCATGCTTGACGTTCTTCTTCCCGCAGAGTGCGACTGAGATCCGTTAGCACAATCAAATAATGTGGTAGGCCATCTTGTCGGAAGGATCCCCGACGCAGGCCCCACCGGCCAGAAGCGCCCGGGAAACTTAGCTCGGCGGTACGGACGTTCTCCCCTCCCAGACAGTCTTCGAGGCCAAGTTCGGCTGCCGTAAATCCAAGAAGGCGCTCAGCGGGACGAGCCAAGAGACGCTCTCCGGCTCTATTCACAAGCTTCAGCGTCCGTGAATTGTCGAAAGTAAAAATCGCGAGGTCAATTTCCTCAATCACTGTCTTCAGCAGGGCGGTTGCTTCCAGAGCGCCAAGGCGCTGGCGGCGCAGGGTTTCGCTCAGCGCATTCACTTCCAACATGACTTCGCCAAGAGCGTCATCGCCGCGGGCTCCACGCGCACGCAGAGAAAAATCTTCCTCGCGCACGGCGGCCAGGAGATTCGAAAGCGTCTGCAACGAAAGCACGACGCGATTACGGAGAGCGAATGCAATGCCTAGCCAAAAAACGATGATGAGCAAACTGAGCGTCCACGCGGTTTGCGAAGAATAGTCGCCGAACCAGAGCAGAAGAATCGCCACCAGCGAACCCGGTAAGCCAGCAGCCAGCGCCAGGAGCTGGATGCGTTGCTCGTACATGAGCGGCTTCATTCGAGCCCGTGCTTTTGCAACCGGCGGTACATGGCGCTTCTGCTTAATCCAAGCGCTTTGGCGGTGTGGCTTACGTTGCCGCCGTGCCGGCTCAAAGTCCGTTGAATCAGATGGCGCTCGACTTCATCCAGGCTCATATCTTCCAGCCGGGTAGCTCCGCCCCAGGTGTTGGAGCGCAGAGCAAGATCGGAACTCTTTACCACCGAGCCGCTTGAAAGGAGCACTGCTCGCTCTACCGCATGGTCGAGTTCGCGGACGTTGCCCGGCCACGAATGTTCCTGCATAGCCTGAAGCGCGGTGGATTCGAACCCGGATAGATTCTTGTGGTAGCGCTGTGCATAGATGCGAAGAAAGTGCAGAGCCAGCAGCTCAACATCTCCGCGGCGTTCGCGCAACGGCGGCAAGTGAATCTCAATCGTATTCAGACGGAAAAGCAAATCTTCCCGGAACCGGCCCGCTTCCGTTTCAGCACGCACATCGGCGTTGGTCGCGGAGATCACTCGCACGCTCACACGCCGTGTATGCGAAGATCCGACACGTTCCAGTTCGCCGGTCTCGAGAACGCGAAGCAACTTCGCCTGCAGATTGAGAGGTACATTTGCAATTTCATCCAGAAAGAGAGAGCTGCCGTCAGCCAGTTCGAACCGTCCCACGCGATCGCTCCGCGCGTCTGTGAACGCTCCTTTGACATGACCAAAGAGCTCACTTTCGAAAATGCCTTCGGATAGGCCGCCTGCGTTTACGGTCACCATGGGCCGGCCGGCAAACGGAGAAACTGCATGGAGGGTCTGCGCGACCACTTCTTTGCCCGTGCCGTGTTCTCCAGTGATCAGCACATTCGCGTTAGACGGGCCAATGCGGGCGATTAATTCGAGAACAGGCTGCATCGCGGCAGATTCCGCGATTAGAGTAGGACGTGATTCCGCTCGCAGCAGCCGATTTTCCGCTTCCAATCGCGAAGCTCGGCGAAGCGCTTGCCGCAGATCGATTTGAGTGCTGAGGATGCTCAACAGGCGCGTGTTCTCCCATGGCTTTTGTAAAAAGTCGCGCGCACCGCGGCGCATAGCTTCGACAGCAACGTCTATACTGCTCCACGCGGTCATCACGATCACCGGCAGAGTGCTATCCACGATTTGAATTCGACTCAGTAGATCAAGACCCTCTTGGCCCGAAGTGGTGTCACGCGTGTAATTCAAGTCCATCAAGACGGCGTCAAACTCTCGGCTTTCGATGGCGGCAAGGGCTTCTACGGGCGAAGAAGCCGGTTGGGTTTCGTAACCTTCGTTCTTAAGCAGAAGCCGCAGAGCGTCGCGAATGTCAGCCTGGTCGTCCGCCAGGAGTACGCGATAACGATTTGCGGTGTCAGTTTTCATGGGAATAGAAGGGCCACATCATTTTACTTTGATTTACCGATTCAGATTTGTTTGCGTCAGGCGGCAAACCCTGCCGAATAATGGTTACCGTTGCGGTATTCGCGGTTCTCGCTTTGGTCTTGGCCACCGTAAGATGCAACCTTGGCAACTTGTTTTACCTCCGGAACTGCAAGCGGCCGAATCAAAACTCCATAAATCACACTGAAGACCGCAGTAGTGGCGCCAATTCCCAAAGCCAAAGTAAGTACTGCGATGACAGCAAAGCCAGGCGATTTGCAGAGCATACGAAATGCAGAGCGCAGGTCCTGAACAAATTGGCGCATAGGATTCAAGCTCCCTATAAATCCTTAGCGGACGTTGTGATTCTTGTCATTGCACGCCGGCGGCCGCGGTTGTTGTTTCACTGACCACCCAGCCGTCGCCTAATTGGATAATCCGGCTGCCAAATGTCGCATTTCTTTCTGAGTGCGTGACCTGAATGATCGTGGTCCCAGCCTCGTTGAGCTTCTTGAAAAGCTGCATGATTTCTTCGCCCTGTGCCGAGTGCAGATTCCCGGTCGGCTCATCGGCAAGGATGAGTTTTGGATTTTGGATTACTGCGCGTGCCACCCCCACCAACTGTTGCTGGCCGCCGGACAGTTGATTCGGAAAAAGATCTTTCTTGCCGACGATATTGAAGCGGTCGAGCGCATCGCAGACCAGGCTCACGCGTTCTTTGTGCGGAATATTCCTATACGAAAGAGGCACATCCAGGTTTTCGTACACCGTCAAATTGTCGATCAGGTGATAGCTCTGAAATACGAATCCAATATTCGCTTTGTGAAGCTCGTTACGCCGCTTGACGTTGAGTTTATGAACCGGTTGCTCGAGAAAGTAGTATTCTCCGGACCACGCGCCATCCAGCATCCCGATAATGCTCAGCAGCGTGGACTTCCCTGCCCCTGATGGACCCATGATGGTCACAAACTCGCCTGGTTGGACGTCCAGGGTGATACGCCGAAGAAGAAAAAACCGATTTGGACCTGATTCGATCGATTTTTCCAGGTTTCGCAGTCGAATCAAAGGCTCCACAGGTTCTCCTTGAAATCCGAATAAGCCATCGCAAGGTCCGCGTCGAAGCTCGGGCCGAATACCACTGTGCACATCAAGGAAGCCAGCCCCCCTTAGGCTCCCACGTGCGCTTCCTGAGTTTCTTCGACAATGCGTCCATCGAAGAGCCGGATGGTCCGCTCGGCAAAATGCGCGTAGCGCTCGTCGTGGGTCACCATGCAAATGGTAGCGCCGTTGCGGTGCAAGTCGCGCAGCAGTTCCATTACCGCTTCGCCATTCCGCGAATCGAGATTTCCGGTCGGCTCATCGGCCATCAAGATCAGAGGATCTCCCACCAGTGCCCTTGCGACTGCCACCCGCTGTTGTTGACCACCGGAGAGTTGCGAAGGGTAATGGCGAACGCGATGGGCCATGCCAACGCGCTCGAGCGCGTGTTCGACTTTTTGTTTGCGTTCGGCGGAACTTGTGCCGCGGTAGGTCAGCGGCAATTCAACGTTTTCATAGACAGTCAAATCACCAATCAAATTGAACGCCTGGAAAATAAATCCGATTTCGCGGTTGCGAATGCGAGTTCGTTCGCTGGAGGTCAGGTTTGCGACCGGTTGTCCGTTCAGCAGATATGTGCCATCGCTGGGCGAATCGAGCAACCCGAGAATGGACAATAGCGTGGATTTGCCGCAGCCCGATGGTCCAGAGATCGAGACATATTGTCCTCGATGAATCTCCAGGTGAATTTCCTCCAGCGCATGCGTTTCCACCTCATCGGTAAAGAAAACTTTCTTAACGCCTTCCATCTTGATCAGGGTGCTATTCGTATCGGCCATCAGCTGTTCCTCTCAGATAAATTTTCTAGAAATTGTTTACTCGTACCGTAAAGCCTTCATTGGTTCAATTCGGGTGGCCCGGCTTGCTGGAACATATGCTGCGATTGCTCCTACCATGATCAAAACGGAAAGCGCGATCGCAACGCTCAAACTGCCGAAAGCTTGCACTCCATAAAGCATGGAATTGATCAGTTTGCTCGAACCATACGCGAGTGGGAGTCCGACGAGCGCTCCCAGCGCCGTTAAGCGCGCCACGTCGTTCAAAACCATCATTCCTACCTGTTTTGGCGCCGCACCTAGAGCCATCCTCACGCCCATCTCTCGGGTTCGTTGTGCCACTGAGTACGCCAACAAGCCATAAATACCCATCGCCGCAAGTAACCCAGCCAATGTACCGAACGCCAGCGCCAGAAACGCTACCAATTTGTTTGGAGACAGGCGTCGATTGATTTGGTCCTCAAATGATCGAACGTCATAAACGGGCAAACTTGAATCCTGTTCGCGAACCGCGCTTCGAACCGCGCTGGCAATCACACCTGGATCCTGCGACGTCCTTACATAATAGGTCAGCGACCTGAGCGACGACATCTGCGCGTAAGGTACATACAGAAAGGACTTCGCCAGTTCTTTCACATCGGAATGATGGCTGTCTCGAACGATTCCGACGATTTCCATGTTCAGGTCGCCCGATCCAGCGCCGAACTTCATGCGTTTTCCAAGCGCTCCTCCCGATGGAAAAAATTCCTTTGCCATCGTTTCGTTAATGATGGCAACTTTCGGCGACGCACTCGTATCCTGCCGTGTAAATTCGCGTCCCTGCAGCAGACCAATTCGCAAATTCGCGAAATGCCCCGAACCGATGCCATTCCACATTACATGGCGTGTCCCAGCCAGTTCCGTCGGCTCGCCTTCGACGGTGACGTTCGCGCCGCGATCGCTGTCTGAGATTAATGGCTCTTCGACTCCGCTCAGTGATTGGACTCCCGGCAACGCGGCGATGCGGTCTTCCAGCCGGCTGAAGAATCCGAGGCTTCTCGGCTGGTCGTAACCGTTCAGCTGCGGTGCGATGGAAAATTGCAATACGTGCTCCGGACGCAAACCTAAATCGATATGTTCGAGGTTATAGAGGCTGCGGATAAATCCGCAAGCGCTTATCACCAGAACCAGCGTCAGCGTCACTTGTGATACCACCAGTGCTTTGCGCAAGCGCGACTGCGATCGCGCCCCAGAAAGCGCGACCGCTTGGTCCTTCAACGTCTCGGAAAGATGTACACGCGTTGCACTCAACGCGGGGGCAACTCCGAAGATCAGACCACAAAAAATCGCCAAAGCCGCTGTAAATAGCAACACCGGGAAATTAACGGATCCCCTTAGACCGGTAGCAATATCATTCTCGGATGCAAAGTGCACCAGGCCATTGCTCATCCAGTTTGCAAACAGCAGTCCCAGAGCCGCCCCGGCGATTGACAACAAGCACGACTCAACGACCAACTGGCGAATCAGTCTCCAGCGACTGGCGCCCAGCGACAGCCTCACACCGATCTCCTTCTTACGCGAAGCGCCGCGCGCAATCAGAAGGCCCGCCACATTCCCGCAAGTAATCAGCAAAACCAACCCAACCATCCCCATCAACGTCAGCAGCTGTTGTCGCGTGTCGTTTTCCAGAATCGGACGGCCGCGCGCTCCATTACGCAAGACGATCTGACGGGAGACAAATGCCCGTTTCTTCTGCTCATTCAATCCCGTGTTGAATGCTAGTTCGTTTTCCAGAAGCGCGTGGTAAGTAGGCGCAAGCGCGGCGGTCGCTTGGGTAGAAGATATTCCGGGCTTCAACCGTCCGATTAGCTTTAGCCAATAATCCTTGTGATCGCTTAATCCGTTCCAGGCCGGCGTAATTACCGGCTTCATCGTGACCGGTATATACAAGTCGGCTACCATTCCCAGTTGAATTCCGTCGAATCCATGCGCGACGATGCCGACGACTGTCATCACCTGATTGTTGATCAGCACACTCTGATTCAAAACATCGCGACTTCCGCCAAATCTTTTTTGCCAATACCCGTATCCCAAGACTACGACGGGGTTGCTGCCGATCACTGCCGTGTCGCTAGGCAGTAATAGCCGGCCGGCCGCAGCCTGCACTTCGAGAGACTGAAAATAATTACCGGAAACCAGTTCAGCGTCCGCTCGCTCGGTCTGTCCATGAAATGCTACGCTAACGGGGAAATCAGCTTTTGCCGCGAGTCCCGCAAACACCTTGTTTTGATCGCGAAGGTCGGCGTACATCGGATACGAAAAGGATTCCGAGCCGTCTCCTTCGTCTGAGCTGATGTGTCCATTTCGTTCGCCTGGCGCGTACAGCAGAACCAATTCCTCCGGATGCGGTACGGGAAGTCTCTGCAACAGAATCTGTCGAAGTACCGAAAAAATTCCGGTATTCGCGCCAATACCGAGCGCTAGAGTGAGAATGGCAATGGTCGCAAAGCCTGGGTTTTTTCCCAGCACTCGCAATCCATACCGGACGTCCTGCCAAAGAGTCTGCATCAGCCTTTCCTACTCATCGCGCAGTGCCACTAGAGGGTCCACCCGCATGGCCCTTCGCGCAGGAATCCAGCATGCCAAAAATGAAACAGCTCCGAGCAACAGCACGACTCCCAGAAGCGTCATCGGGTCGGTCGGGCCCACACCGAACAGCAGCGATTGCATGGTTCGTGCCAATGCGATGGAGCCAACAATTCCGATCGCCAGCCCGATTCCGGTTGTCCACATGCCCTGACCTACAACCAGCCGGAACACGTCGCCGGTTGCAGCTCCCAGCGCCATGCGGACGCCGATTTCCCGTGTGCGTCGCGTAACCACGTACGCCATCACGCCATAGATTCCCGCAGCCGCCAGCAACAATGCCGTTCCGGCGAACGCCGCCAGCAGCAGCATCGTAAATCGTTGCGGTGATAATGACGCCGAGACGGTCTCGTCCATCGGATGGATGTTCAGCAGCGGTACCTCTGTATCCACTTCGTGAACGGAATTGGTAATCATCGCGACGACGTTTAGAGGGTCGCCGCTCGTCCTTACGGCAAGACTCATTCCGAACGACCTCCAGGTTTCGCCAGTCGAAGGAGACACTTGAGCCAGAGATGTATAGAGAGTCGGCACCGGCCGCGTTTCGTTGAGCGCATCGAGCTTGACGTCGGCCACGACGCCTACAACCACTCGCGGCGTTTCCCGGAAGAAGTACTGTGTCAAGTGTTTGCCGATTGGGTTCTCGTTCGGCCAAAAAAGTCTTGCCATGGATTGGCTGATCAAAACAGCCGCAGGACGGCCTTCGATGTCGGATTCGTTGAGGTCGCGCCCACTCAGGAGCGGTATGTGCATAGCGCTGATGTATCCGGGACTGATGAGCCGGACATCCACCTCGGGCTGGTCTGCCATGGCTACCACCGGGCGCCCTTCCACAGAAATTGGTTGATGCGACCCGCCGCCACTCAAAGGCAAGCTATCGATGAGTCCCGCGTATTGCACTCCTGGCAACACGCGGACTCGACCAAGAACACTGTCGAAGAATGTGGCCATTTGTGCTGGAGTAGAAAATTTGCTCGACGGAATAGCGATGTCTAGAGTGAGCAGTTGATTCGGATCAAAGCCTGGATTCACGTGACGCAGTACCGTCAAGCTGCGAATCAGCAGACCAGCTCCAATCAAGAGCACCAAGGAAAGTGCGACTTCTGAAACAACAAGTATGCTGCGCGTTCGAGCACCGCCGGAATCCGAAGACGTCCGGCCAAGGCCCTGCTTCAAGGACTCACTCACTTCGTTCTTGGCCAGGCGAAGAGCCGACAACAAACCAACCGCGATTCCGGTCAGCAGTGAAATTCCCAATGCAAATGTCAGAACCCAGCCGTCTAGTCCTATTTCCGCAGACCGCGGCAGTTGCTGAGCCAAGAATCTTACGATCAGCTGCACGCCGTAGTGCGCAACAATTAATCCTAGCGCGCCTCCTGCGAGCGCCACTAACAACGTCTCCGAAATCGATTGCTGCAACAGACGGTAGCGGCTCGCGCCTAGCGCCGCGCGGATAGCAATCTCCTTACGACGCGTCAGCGCCTTCGCCAGTAAGAGATTTGCCACGTTTGCGCACGCGATCAGCAGGACTAGCGCAACGGCGCCTAACAGAATTAACAGGGCTGGCCTTACATCTCCGACCAGGTCGTCGCGGAGCCGAATCGCAGTCGCACCCCAGCCTTTATTCTCACCGGGATGCTGCTGCGCCAATTGATTGGAGATGCTGTTCAACTCGGCCCGGGCTTGCTGCAAACTCACGCCGCTCTTCAGTCGGGCCACCACTGCATAGTTATGGTTATCGCGAACAGCGCGATCCTGAGCGGTCCAGGCCATCGGCTTCCACATTTGCGGGCTGAACGCCGGATCGACAGAGATGGGAAACTCGAAATCCGGCTTCATGACGCCGACTACCGCAAAAGCCTGTTGGTTCAACGAAATGTTTTTGCCTACGATATCGCGATCGCCGCCAAAACGACTTCGCCACAGTTTGTAGCTCAAGACAACTTCGTGTTCGCGGCCTGGTGAATCTTCCTCCTCAAGGAATGTGCGGCCGAACAGCGGCTGTGCCCGCAAAATCGTGAAGAAGCCATTCGTCGCCGCAACCATTCGAACAGCTTCGGGCCGGCCGGTCCCGGTTAGCGTATATTGCCCAAACCCATATGCGGACATTCCTTCAAACGATCGAGCTTGGTCGCGCCAATCGAGGAAATTGGCCGGTGATACGCTGAACGTCGGAATACCGGGAAAACTTGTCTGTGGAGGCGTATGCCAAAGAGCCATCAGTCGATCCGGTTCTTGAAACGGCAGCGGCCGCAACAACACTGTATTTACGACGCTAAAGATGGCGGTATTTGCCCCAATGCCGAGCGCCAGCGTAACAATGGCAACGGCGGCGAAGCCCGGATTTTTCGCCAAAGTCCGCAAGGCGTAGCGAATATCCTGCCAGACGTTTTGCATCACGACCTCCTACTCGTAACGAAGGGCCACCGACGGATCTACTTTCGTTGCTCGCCGCGCTGGAACGTAACACGCTGCCAGTGCTATCAGCGGCAAGAACACTGTGACCGCCAGAAAAGTCAATGGATCGTGCGCGCTGACACCGAAAAGCATGTTCGCCATCAAGTGCGTCAAGGCAAACGCTCCAACCACTCCGATACCTACTCCCAACATCGCCATCTTGCCGGCCTGACCCAGCACCATTCTCATGACGTTTGCGCGCGCTGCCCCCAGCGCCATGCGAATTCCTATTTCATTCGTGCGCTGCCCCACGACGTAGGAAATCACTCCGTAAATTCCAACAGACGAAAGCAGCACCGCAAGAATCGCAAACACTCCGAGCAAAATCATGGCGAATCGTTTCGCTGCTAGCGAATCGGAAATTACATCGCTCATCGTTTGCGTTCCATAGACGACGATTTGGTTGTTTACGTTTTGCACCGCGTGGCTCAGCGAACCCATCAATCCAAGTGGCGCTGCTTCGGTTCGCACCATGGCCCTCGACCCTCGGCCAAAAAATGCTAGCAGCGCGTCTGGAATTTGCGAGATTGGGAAATAACACTGCGCCTGCACCGGCCCGGTTGCGTCTGAATCCAGGCCCCATTGCTTTACGTGGCCGACGATCCCGACGATTTCCGCATTTTCATTCAAAAGCTCGAAATTCACGTGCCTTCCAATGGGATCCTGGCCGTTGAAGTACATCTTCGCAAACTGCTCGTCAATCACGATCACCGGTTGCGAATTCTCATTGTCGGACTCCGCCAGGAAGCGGCCACGCTTCAGAGGGATTTTCATCACGCGCAAATAGTCCGGCTGAGTAACATAGAAGAGGGAGTTCTTCATCTCCGACTGTGACGCTGGCTTGGGTTCTCCTTCTAGCCAAAGCGGCAATTCCGAATCTCCTCCCATAGGAGAGGATCCGCCGGTGAACGAAACAGCTTGTACTCCTGGAATAGCGCCAACAGCGCTGTGAAGATGTCGAAATGCGGCTCGTAGGGCCGCCGGGGTCGCGCCGAGCGGCTCGGAAGACGCGATATTGAAACTCACAACATTGCTGGGATCAAATCCGGGATCGGCCGTCCACAACTTGGCGAGGCTCCGAATCATCAGGCCAGCGCCGATGAGCAGCACCAGCGCCATGGCCATCTCGACCGCCACAAACATGCTTTGCGTTCGATGTCGTGCCCCACTTCCACCGCGTCCGCCTTCTTTCAGCGTTTCGTGAATGTCTGTCCGGGAAGTCTTCAGCGCTGGAACCAACCCAAAAAGAATGCCCGCCAGCAGCGAAGCCGCAAGCGTAAACAGCAGCACGCGAAAATCGAGGTGAATCTCCTCGGAGCGGGGTAAGGCTTCTGGAAGGACTTGTATTGCTGCTTTCGTACCCCACGCGGCGACCAGAAGGCCCAGCGCGCCTCCAGCCAGCGCCAGCAAAACACTCTCCGTAAGCAACTGCCGGACCACGCGGCTGGCACTCGCGCCCATTGCCGTCCGAATTGCGAATTCCCTGGTTCTTCCCATTGAGCGCGCCAACAGCAGATTTGCGACATTCGCACAAGCGATCAAAAGCACGAATCCCACGGCCGCGAGCAACACCAGCAGAAACGGCCGGATGTCTCCAACAACGTTTTCTTTTAAGGAAACCAGCGTGACGCCTGAATTCTTGTCGATGGTCGGATAGATTTGCGCGAGATGAGCGGCGACGCCGTCCATGTCCGACTTCGCCTGTTCTAGAGTAACTCCCGGCCTGAGCCTCCCCACTGCATCCATGCCCATACCAGCCCGCCGATCGCGGAACACGGGATCGTTCCACTGGCCGATGGGCACATATACGTCACTGTCGTCGATAAAGTTGTCGTTATGGTAGTGAAAACTCAACGGAATTACGCCGATAATCGTATACGGCGTTCCGTTCAAGTCCATCGAGCGTCCTAAAACGTCTTGCGACGAACCGAACTTGCGTTTCCACAGCCCTTGGCTGATCAGTACGACTGGCGCGCTGCCCACCTGGTCCTCTTGCTCGGTAAATACTCGACCGATCTTTGGCCGTACGCCAAGAATCGGAAAAAAGTTCGCGGAGACCATATCCGCTCTGAGCCTTTCGGCATCGCCCATACCAGTGAGATTGAAGTTTTCTCCTCGGAACGCGGCCAGCGCGGAAAACGAATGGTTCTCTCGCTGCCAGTCTTGAAAGTTCGGATATGAAATGGATGACCGGCTGAATTCCGGTGTTCGTGCATAGGCCGCCACCAGTTCCCGAGGCTGTGGGAACGGCAGCGGATTCAGGAGTACTCCGTTAACTACAGAAAATAGTGCGGTATTTGCTCCGATACCCAGCGCCAGCGTTAAAATCGCTACCAGTGCGAAGCCGGGATTTTTCCCTAATGTCCGCAAGCTGTAACGCACGTCTTGCCAAAATGTCTGCATCAGCTTCTCCTACTCATAGCGCAGCGCCAAGCGGATCGATCGTCGTGGCGTGTGTCCTTCTAGTCAGGCTGACGCGGTGGCCGATGCCGGAATAGGAAGTCCGAGGCGCAGGTCCTTGGAACACTCACGAACGTAGTTTCCCCTTTAAAGAACGCAACCCCGCTTTCGTTAGTTCCTTCGATTCCCGAAAAATTTTGGGCGAAAAGGCCGCTGATCGTCTGTCTCTATCTCAACCGCACCCGATCGAAGTTGTCCCACTGCGACATGTCTGAAAGGATCACTTTGTCACCGGGTTGCAGGCCTTGTAGAACTTCAACCTGGTTCACCGAACTGCGGCCCAGCTTCACATTTACGCGCACTGCTTCCGCGCCATCGTCTACCAACTTGAAAAGTCCGATCGTACTGTCAGATTGTCCATGAACAGGCCGGCCAACGAAGAGCACGTCCGCCAATCTCTCTATCTCCACGGTTCCATCGACGCTTAAGTCAGCTCGCGCGCCAGGAGGTAACGGATCATCGATCGCCACATCCACGGTCACTGTGCCGTTTTGTACCGATGGATCAATCCGCGAAACATGCCCGTTGACCAGGCCATTGCGCGTGTCCACCGTCGCCTTCAATCCGATCGCCACATCTTTCGCTTGCGTCTCTGCGATTTTGATTTCCGCTTTCAGCTTCTTGGGATCGGCCACCCGCGCCACGTTCAATCCGGGCGTCACGTGCTGGCCTACTTCCACCGGCACCAGTTGCAGCACACCGCTGATACCGGCCCGCACGTGAAGAGAGTCCAATTGGCTCTTTTTCAGTCCGTACAATGCTTTTTGCTGCTCAACCAGCGATTCTTGGGCTTGCAGGCGCGCCACCGCGGAGTCCGCCGCCACTCTGGTGCGTTCACTCTCGAGCTGTAGCCGAATCGCAAGCTGATCTTCCTTTACCTTGGAAAGCTTTTCGGTCACGTCCGCTCCAATTCCTTCTGCTTTGAGCTTTAGATCTACTGCATGTTGAATTTTTGCCTGTTCGTAGTCGCTTCGAACGGCAGCCTCAATCGCCTTTTGGTTCATGAGTTCGCTGTTCACTTGTACTTTCAGATTCGCGAGTTCGGCTTCTGCCCCCTTCAGCTGGTACTCCGCGACGACGGCATCGCGCTGCAGTTGTGGGTCACTCAACTCCAGAATGATCGAATCTGGTTTCACTACTGCCCCGGGCCGTAGGACGATGCGATCCACGCGTGAGTCTGTTTGTGCGGGAATCCACTGGATGTCTTCTGGAACCAGGGTCCCCAGGCCTCGCATCTCCCTCAACATCGGACCGCGTTTCACTTCATCCGTCCACACGGTAGCTTTATCGACGGTCGGCGCGGCTGGCCGCAGCCTCGAGAGTCCCAGGGTCACTCCACCGAGAAGCAAAACCGCAGCGGTGCCAAACACAATTCTCCGAATCATTTTGGCCCGCGCATTTGATGGGCGTTTTATATCCATAAGTTCTAAGCCAGCATCTCTTTCTGGCACAATGACTGCCGAAATCCAAAATTCGTTAAGCATCCGTATTATCTATCACTTAACGGCCATCAAGGAGAGTCTCCTATGCGCGGTCACCGCCGATATCGGAATCTTCCGTCCCATTATCGGACGCATCAATCGCCGCATGCGAACACCGCACTGCCCTGAAAATCCAGAGCTTCGTTCCGCAACTCCCGACGTTTTCCGTTCCATCGCAACGCTGGCCCTCCTTGGCCATCACTCCAAGCCGCTCCCAGCCTTTTCCTCAATTGGCTGTGCGCTCGAAACAGACGGACCCTTACGGTGATCGTTGGAAGTCCCAACCGCGCGGCTGCTTCTTTGGTTGACAGTTCCATTAAATTCCGCAGCAGACATACTCGTCGCAGATCCGCCGGCAGTCCCGCAATTGCATTCGCCACCGCTCGTGATCTTTCTTGGCGCGCATAGGATAGTTCAGGATTTTCACCCCAACCCCCCGCGCCGGAGACGGCGTGAACCTGATCGCATGCTTCCAACGGCACATCTTGTTTTGGTCGCCTGCGACGAATGAAGTCGATCGCGCAATTCATCGTAATTCTCGCCAGCCATGACCGGAATTCGCCCTCCGCGCTAGCTGTGCCCGCAAACTTATTCAGTTTCGTAAATGCTTTTAATAGCGCCTCCTGGCAAACATCCTCCGCATCCGCCTCGTTTCGCGTGAAGCGGCGCGCCAGTCGCCGTAGATTGCCTGCATATGGCAGGACCAGAGCCGTGAATGCGCTATGGTCGCCGTTCTGGGCCGCTTTCCAAAGCACCTTCGAAGTATCGATCTGTCCTTGCTTGTGATTGGCTTCCATGCGAAACGTACCCCGCATCAGGTCAGCCAAACGGAAACAAACGCTAACCAACTGAAGACAAAGCGGAAAAGTCTGCATCGGCTTCGACGCGGTGTGCCCATCTTGACCGATTGTGGGACGACAATCACAAGATCGGACACTGCCAAGCCTCGATTCCATCCAAAGTACGCGCCGAATACTTGGCCGAATACTTGAATGTACGATCGAATCTGCGCCAGAGTTCTCCTCGATTTTTGTTGATGCCTGCGGGCTGCGCGCTAATATACGCCACTGCAGACTCGCAAAGCGTCGAACTGCTTGCAGCTTGTAATGAAATTTGCGAAATGGCGATTTATTCCAAGAACGCGGATGCGAAAACAGAACCCAATCGCTGATTCGCGCCTCGACGCCGTCGTAACCAAAATCGCGTCCCCGAATTCCGGCTCAGCCCCAACAAGAATGTTTGCCGGACAATTTCGCTGGGTGATCTGCGCCCTGCTCTTGCTCGGCGTAACTAAGAACTACATGGATCGCCAGGTTCTTGGCGTATTGAAAGTATCCCTCCAGCACGCCTTAGGCTGGAGCGACATTGACTACGGGCACTTGGTATTCGCATTTCAAGCAGCCTATGCGGCGGGAATGGTTTTTGTGGGCCGATTGATTGACCGGCTGGGCACCCGAATTGGTTATGCAATCTCCATGGCGTTCTGGAGCCTCGCCTCAATGGCCCACGCCATCGCGAATTCGCTGGTCGGTTTTGCAATCGCTCGTTCTGTTTTAGGATTTGGCGAAGCTGGAGTTTTCCCTGCAAGCATCAAGTGCGTTGCAGAATGGTTCCCGAAGAAAGAACGCGCACTGGCCACTGGCATTTTTAATGCCGGCACAAACGCGGGCGCGATCATTACACCGTTCGTCGTTCCGTGGATCGCGGTGCGCTTGGGCTGGCAATGGGCTTTCGTACTTACTGGTGCACTTGGTTTTGCTTGGTTAGGATTGTGGCTGCTACTTTACCGAAAACCGCAAGACCACCCTTTTTGTACCAATCGCGAACGCGAGTATATTGCTGACGATTCAAACGTGACTTCGGGAAAAATCAAGTGGGCGCAGCTTCTCCCTCATGCACAAACATGGGCGTTCGTTCTCGGAAAATTCCTGATTGACCCGATCTGGTGGCTCTACCTTTTCTGGATTCCAGACTATTTTCAACGGCAGCACGCACTGCACCTGACGCAAATTGGACTTCCGATTCTGGTCATTTATGTGATCTCGGACGCCGGAAGCATAGCAGGAGGCTGGCTTTCGTCCAATTTACTTCGCCACGGATTCTCCGTAAACGCCGCCCGAAAATCGGCAATGTTCGTGTGCGCAGTGCTGGTCCTGCCGATCGCTATCGTTTATCGGATCTCTGGATTGTGGCCCGCTGTCGTTTTTATTGGACTTGCAGCGGCAGGCCACCAGGGATTCTCTGCGAATCTTTTCACGCTGGCGTCAGACTTGTTCCCTTCCCGTGCTGTCGCATCCGTCGCGGGGATTGGAGGCATGGCTGGAGCGATCGGCGGAATGTTGATCGCAGAGATCGTGGGGCATGTCCTGCAATGGACGGGTAGCTATAGGATTCCTTTTTTCCTTGCGGCATCGGCATATCCGATGGCGCTCTTGGTCGTCCAACTGTTAAGCCCGAAGCTAATTCCCGCGCGAGTTGGCTAGGGGTGTCCGACGGGCTCTAGCGCGACTCCGGCCAACTTTCCACCCACCCTTTTACCCGGTCGATGCCAAGCAGATTGCCGGACCACCCGCAAACGCATTGCACGTCAAACCGATGTGAATCGACTGCTTCCAGATTCTTGTGTTGGCTGACGAACGCCGTTCCAATCGGGTCACCCGAATCAGGACACCGAAATAAAACGACATGGGTGAACAAAGGTTTTTCGGATCCATTGGGTCGGTTGTTCATCTCCACAGAGTCGCGCTACAGCAAGGGTCCGACCAATACACAGAAAGAATGACATTCCCCTGTGTTTAGACTTAGGAAAAGACCGTGCTGCGATGAAATCCTTAGACGGCTGCCACGGCACAAGGCCACTTCGAAATTGCGTAGGTCGGTCTTCGATTTCAATCCATAGCCAACAGCTAGTTGAACTGCTCCCGTTCCGCACATTTTCCGGACTATTTTTGCATGATTGATTCCGGCACCATACCAGTCTTCCCTGGCCGCACCAAAAAAATCACTGTAAGGCCCTGTATCCCAAAGCGGACTGGCGGTTGAAGACGGTTCGAAGTGCGTGACCGCAGCCTGTGGAAGTCGCCTACGCTCAGAGGAACATGTAGGGAACATAAATTATCAGTCTCCCTCGCAAAAGCATCTCCCCTTGCTTACCGAGGGCAGAGGTGTTAGCCTCGGTTACCGAGGACATAGAAATGAGCAAACCTTTGGATCTCGTGCAGGGTACGTTGGACATGTTGCTGCTGAAAATCCTCGCGCTTGAGCCACTGAATGGCTTCGCCGTGAGTTTGCGGTTAAAGCAGGTGTCCGGTGACGTGTTGCAGGTCAGCGACGGATCGCTTTACCCGGCTTTGCACAAGCTGGAGCAAGAGGGTTGGATCACCGCCGAGTGGAAAACGTCCGAGTATGGCCGGCGGGCGAAATACTATTCGCTCACACGGCTCGGGCGGAGGCAGCTCGAAAAAGAAGCGGACAACTGGGGCAGGCTTTCGAGCGCGATTTCGCGGGTCATTAAGATCAAAGAGGCGTGAGCGTCGCGCCGGGCGAAAGCGAGGTTGGAGATGCGACCGGAGCACTGGTTGTTCACGATTCCGCTGCGGCTGCGGTCATTGTTTCGTCGGGCGCAGGCGGACCAGGAATTGGACGACGAGCTGCGCGACCACCTCGAACAAGCAACCGAGCAATATGTCGCAAAAGGCATGGCACCGGGGGAAGCGCAGCGGCGGGCGCGGCTAGATTTGGGCGGCATCGAGCAGACCAAAGAGCATTGCCGCGACACGCGCAGAGTAAACCGGGTTCAGGACCTCATGCAAGACTTGCACTTTGGTCTGCGCCTATTGCGCAAGAATCCCGGATTTACCTCAATTGCAGTGCTTACGCTTGCGTTGGCGATTGGAGCGAATACCGCGATTTTTTCGGCCGTGTACGCCGTCTTGATCAAGCCTCTGCCCTTCAAAAATGCGGACCGCCTGGTGTTCATCCTCAAGAAAAACGTCCCGCGAGGCTGGAGTCGAAACCCGATCGCACCAGCGGAGATTCTAGCCTGGCGGAATCAAACAGTATTTGAAGATTTTGCCGCCTACACGGAAAGCTCTTGTGTGCTGACCGGGGCGGGTGAGGCGGAAGAAGATCCTTGCGAAACAATCACCAGCAATCTTTTTCCGCTGCTCGGAGTGGCGCCATATCGCGGCAGAAGTTTTACTTCTGAAGAAGACAAAGCTGGGGTTCCGCGCGTGGTGATTCTGAGTTATGGGCTTTGGCAACGGCGCTTCGGCGGAGACGAAAACCTGATTGGCCGTTCGATCACTGTGAATGGTGAGAGTCACACGGTCGTCGGCGTCATGCCTGCGAATTTGTCGCATTTGTACGCCTCGCCGTACGGATCAGTACCAGGGATGTGGGTTTCTGGCATAGGTCTCGCAGCCGAGCACACGTCGAATGAGTACTTTGGTATCGCGCGGCTGAAGCCCGGCGCGACGCTAGCACAGGCCAGCATGCAAATGGACACGGTTTCCATGGGCCTCGAAAAAGTCTATCCCGACCTCCATGGATGGCGTGCACAGGTGATGAGCTTCCGAACCAACTGTTCGGCGGATACGCGTCCGGCGCTGCTCGTGTTGATAGCGGCCACAACATTTGTTCTTCTGATTGCGTGCGCAAACATCGCCAACCTGTTGCTGGCTCGCGGCGCTGGCAGAGCCAACGAGTTTGCGATTCGTAATGCGTTGGGAGCCAGCCAGGGACGACTTGTCTGGCAGCTATTGACAGAGAGCGCGGTCGTCTGCTTTGCCGGCGGGATTATCGGCGTTTTGCTGGCCAGCGGGCTATGCAAAGGATTGGCGGCCTTGGCACCAGACACACTCCTGCGAGCTGCGCCGGACTTGGCCGCGGGAACAGCGAATGTGCGAGTTCTTGGATTCGCGATGCTCACACTCATTGCCACCACGTTTCTTTTTGGGTTGGCGCCCGCGCTCCAGAGTGCCAAACCGAAGGTGATCGAGACGCTAAAGGAAGCCGGGCGCAGCTCTCTGCAGAGTCTGCAGAGTCGGCGCTTTCGCAGTGCGTTGGTGGTGTCTGAAATCGCCCTTGCCCTGGTCCTGTTGGTTGGGGCTGGACTGATGGTGCGGACTCTTGCGGAGCTAATTCATGTCAATCTGGGGTTCAATCCCAAAAACATTTTGACTCTGCGTGCGCCGCTTTCTGGTGATCGTTACAAAGAGCCGCGGTCGCGCGCGCAAATCTGGGAGCACGTCGTGGCACGTGTTGAAGCATTGCCGGGGGTCGAAGCGGCCAGCGTTTCGCGCGGTCTGCCGATTACGGGGTGGAGCGGACAATACTTCACGACGGCAGACAACCCGAACCCTCCAGCTGGACAGGTGCCGGATGCAAATTACGTCATCGTGGGGCCGGACTATTTCCGGACGATGCAGATTCCATTGCGCCGAGGACGCGGTTTCAACGATCACGATACGCAGAGCGCCGAGCGAGTAGTGATCGTGAATGAGAAGCTGGTTCGGAACTCCTGGCCGGGACAAGATCCGCTTGGCAAACAGTTAAGGGTGGGAGGCGACGCCCCGTGGCTTTCTGTTATCGGAGTGGCTGGAGACGTGTTAAGTCAGGGAGCGGACGGAGGTATTCATTCAGAGATGTATGTCCCTGTGGGGCAGTATCCCTGGCTGCAGGGACCCCAGCATTTGGTAGTGCGCACGTCTGCGAGCGTGAAGCCCGAAAGCCTAATCCGAGCGGTGGTCGAGCAAATTCATCGAATCGACAAAGACGTGCCGGTAACAGACGTCGAGACGATGGAACAGATCACGCTTGAGTCAATCGCGGAGCAACGAATGGTGATGGCGCTTTTGGTGTCCTTCGCGGGACTAGCGCTGGGGCTTTCGACTCTAGGGATCTACAGTGTGCTGTCGTACTCGACTGCGCAACGAACTCGCGAAATCGGCGTGCGTATGGCCTTGGGTGCGGAGCGCGGAAGGGTGCTGCGATTGGTGGTAGGCGGAGGGGTTGGACTGGCCGGTCTCGGGCTGGCGATAGGAATAGCAGCAGCGTTGCTCTTAACGCGATTAATGACCGACTTGCTTTATGGTGTCCCGGCGACTGATCCTCTGACCTTCGTTGGCGTGAGTGCAGTTCTGGGGGCCAGTTCGATTTTGGCTTGCTACGTACCAGCGCGAAGGGCAACGAAAATCGATCCGATGGTCGCTTTGCGGTACGAATAGATAACCACTCGAATGCTCGGACGGCGAATTCAGCGCTCCGATGAACCGGCGCTCTGAGCGGCATTCGCGAGGGTGCCGTTGAGACGAAACTCGCCAAAAAACTCAGGTCCTGGCCACTCCCTCCACTGCGGCCTAACCGCGCCGCCTCCGGCGGCGCAGTCCTCCGTTCCGGGAGTGGCCAGGGAGACGATCGACATGCTTTAATGGCTTAACTGGCTGGCGAGCAAACCACGCCAAAGCTATTCCACTTAACATATAGGTAAGACATGAATTTTCTCCTTTTTCTTGCCCCATTTTCTTGGGGCACACAGAAGCGAGTGGCTTCTGCTTCCAAAGCGAGCGGCTGCTTTATGGGAGGGAACCCAATGGTGTAAGGGCGGAACCGGGAAAGCAGAAGACGCGATGCTGCAGGACGCAGGAATTAGCCCGAAGCAGTGCTCAGGAAAATGCTCACCAGAAAAAAGGCAGGTTATCGAAGTCAGTGAGAATGGGAGGACAGATTGAAAGCAAGTAACAACACGAACTACTCGTAACGCAAGGCCACCATCGGGTCCACGCGCATTGCTCGCCGGGCGGGCACGAAGGTCGCCGTGATAGCAATGAAACCTAGCCCGACCATGGCAGCCAGGAGCACCACGGGATCAGTCGGTTTGAGGCCAAAGAACATCGCTCTCGCTGTCTGAGCGACGGCCACGCTCAAAACAGCGCCTAGGACCAATCCGAATGCGAGCAATAAACCAACGTTCCGAAGGACGAGCGACAGGACGTCGCGCCGCTGGGCTCCGAGCGCAATACGAATCCCGATTTCATTCGTGCGCCGGGCCACTAAGTAAGACATCACACCGTAAAGACCAAGCGCCGCGATCAGCGCGGCCAAAACGCCAAAAAAGCCAGAGAGCTTGGCCATCAGGCGCTCGCGTATAAGGCCGTTGAGGATGGTCTCTTCAAAAGGATGAGAATCCACGGTGATCAGGGGACTGAGTTGTGCGGCTGACTTTCGGACGTTGGATACAATTTCGCTCATCGGCACAGTGGAACGAATCACCACTTGGGCCGATGGATCAGGCTTAGGGTCTTGCGCGGTGCAGAGAAACGCAATTGGCCTGAATTCTTCGCGCAAACTGGAATATTTGGTATCCGCCACGACGCCCACGATCTCGAACGACTGTTCAGGTTCGGAGGGAGTGGCCTCACGGCGGAATGTTCTCCCCACAGGATTCGGTCCGAGGCCGAGTTTGCTCACGAAAGACCGATTCACAATGGCGACTTTGCCAGACGACACCGTATCGCGATCATTGAAATCCCTTCCTGCCAGCAGAGGAATGCCCATCGCTTTGAAATAGCCGTCACTCACCGGATTGAACCGTGACTCTAGTCCGCTGGCTCGAGTCTGCCCTTCGATCCAGACGTCATCGGTGGTGCTGATTCCACTCAGAGGAAGGATACCAACCTCGCCAGCCGCGACAACGCCAGGAAGAGCGCGAATCTTCTGCAGGAGATCACGTTTGAAGTCGGCCCGGTCGGCGTAAGGCACGTTCACGCGGCGGAAGAGGTCGAGATCGGTGATAAGAACTCCCTTTTGCAGGAAGCCGGCGTCAACCGCCAACAAGTTACGCAGGCTGCCGGAAAAAAGCAGTGCGCCGACGACCAGAACGAATGACAGCGCAACTTGCGCTACGACCAGCAACTGACGTAACCCAAATTCTGGACGAGCCGACGTGACACTGCGGCTGCTCGTCCGGAATGCTTCAGAAGGAGAAATGCTAGACGCTCGAAACCCGGGTGCCAAGCCAAATAGGACGCAGGTCAGAGTTGCAAGTCCAAGACTGAAGCCCAGAACGCGCCATTCGGGCTTGAGATCGAGGAATAGTGAGTCGCCCGGTGTGCTTAACGAAGCCACCAGGTATTGACTGAGGCTTCGAGCGAGGGCGAGCCCCAGGGCGCCACCGGCCAGCGCGAGCAGAAGGCTCTCGGTGGTTAGTTGCCGAATAAGGCGGCTGCGCGGTGCACCGAGAGCGAGCCGCACGGAAAATTCCTGAGCGCGCGCCGTGGCACGCGCAAGCATCAGATTTGCGAGATTCGCGCAGGCGATCAGCAGAACCAGACCGGCGGTCCCCAGCAGAAGCAACAGGGCCTGCGAATATTGGTCGCGCAACCAAGAAACTCCGCTTCCGGCGGGAACAGCAATCAGCTTAAATCCGAGGTAATCTTTGACGCCCTCAGCCGGATAGTTCGGCGGAAGAGTGGCTTGGAAGATCGGCGGCGAGATTACCGCCAATTGCGCGTTTGCCTGTTCGCGTGTGGCGCCGGGCTTTATGCGTCCGATTATGTTCAGCCACCAAACCGTGCCGTCGTTAAGCCAATGCCCTTCACTCCACAGGACCGCTTGCGAACAAATAGGTACCGCAACGTCGTAGGAACGTCCGACCTCCAGTCCGGAAAACCCAGGCTGCGTCACGCCGATAATTTCCGTGGGATGGTAATTCAGCGTGAGCTTGCGGCCGATTACAAAACGATCGCCGCCCAGCTTGTTCTGCCAGAACGCATAGCTGACGACGGCACCCGGCAAACCACAACCGCGACGGTCGTCGGCAGCCGTGAACACGCGACCCATAAAAGGCTGCACACCTAAGACGCGAAAGAAATCGCCGCTAACAAAAAGGCCCTGCGCAAGCCCCCCGTCTCCGTCACCAGCCAGTCCAAAATCATTACCTGCCCAAGCGAGCACGCCTGAGAAGATCTGCTGGTTATCGCGGAGCTTTTCCCATACGGCGTTCGTCAGGGCCGGGTATAGGCTGGCTTGGCTTCCCCTCATGTGAGTTTCGTCTGCAAGCTGCACCGTGACTAGTTGCAAGGGGTTTTTCACGGGAAGGCTACGCAGACGCACGGCATTAATTAGTTGGAAAATGGCAGTGTTCGCCCCAATCCCCAAGGCTAGAGACGCAATGGCGACGAGGGTGAATACAGGGCTTCGCCCGAGCAACCGCACGGCGTGACGCAAATCCCGCCAGCACGTCTCAATGACAAATTCCCAGCCGCCAGAACATACGACTTCCTTCGTAATTTCAAGACTACCGCGTTCCAAGCGCACAGCGCGAAGCGCTTCCCTATGGCTCATCCCTTGCTTCATCTTTTCGGCGGCTTGCATCTCCAAGTAGGCGCGAAGCTCCTCATCCAACTCCCGGTCGACCTGTTCCTTTCGGAACAGTGATCGGAGGCCGGTTGTAATGTTACGTAACAAGGACATGCGTAGCCTCCTACTCGCAACGCAAGGCGACCAAAGGGTCGACACGCATCGCACGGCGCGCGGGAAGGATTGAAGCCGCTAGCGCAACAAGAATTACGCCGAACAAAGCGAGCAGAAACGAGATCATATCGCCGGGTTGGACGCCAAAAAGCATGGAACGCATGAGGCGTGCGCCAGCAATGGCAACAGGAACGCCAGCGAGAATGGCGGCCGCGCTGACCAGCAGACTTTCACGCAAAATCAACCACAGCACTTGCCCGTGCTGTGCGCCAAGCGCCATGCGGACGCCGATCTCCGAAGTGCGGCGGTCGACGCGATAGGCGAGCGTGCCGTACAGGCCAGTGGCGACCAGCAACACAGCGATGACCCCAAAAAAGATGGAGAGGCGGGCAAAGAGGCGGGCCTGCGAGTAAGATTCGTCGAATTGGGCGCGCTGGGTCATGGGCCTCTGCATGGGAAGATTGGGATCGAGGCCGTGGAGAACGGCATGGACGTTGGGGATGAGAGCTTCGGGATTGCCGTGGGTGCGCAACTCGACTTGCATGTTGGGGATCGAAGTGTTTTGCGCGAAGGGGAAGTAGAGAGTGGGCTTCGATTTTTCATCGACGCGCTTATACTTGCTGTCGCCGATGACGCCGACGATGGTGAAACTGTTTCCTAGTTTGTGTTTTCCGGCCGAGGTTGACGAGATTGTCGTGACCGAATGGCCCAACGCATCTACCTTGGGGAAAAAGCGTTTTGAGAAGGCTTCGTTTACGAGAACCACTTTGGGCGCGGACCCCGTGTCGGCGTCCGTAACGTCGCGGCCGCGGAGAATGGGGATGCCGAGCGTGTGGCAGAAGTCGGGGCCGACGTGGTTCGCGCTCATGCCAATTTCAGAAAAGGAGCCCTGGGGCTCCACGCCGTCGATGGCCCAAATGCTATTCCAGCCCCAGCCGGAACCTAGGCGGTGTGAGACGAGCGTAGCGGACTCAACGCCGGGAGCTTCACGCAAGCGGGCAAGCAGATTTTGATAAAAGTGCTCCTTTTCCTCGTCGCTGTGCACTGAGAAAGGGTCCGTGCCGAACACGAGAAGCCCATCCACGCGAAGGCCCAAAGGCAAGGTTTGATAGTTGCGAAGAGAACGGACGAGTAGTCCCGATCCAACCAGCAAGATGAGGCATAAGGCCATCTGCGAGGCGACGGCAACTTTTCCTGACCAGGAGCTCCTCTGGTCGCGATAGGCGGTGGCGTTGGAGGTCTTGAGCGTATCTCCGACGGGAATGCTGACAGCCCTGCGAAGCGGGGCCAGCCCGAAGACAATGACGCAGCTGATCGAGATTGCGAAAGTGAAGAGCAAAACGCGCGAATCAAGCACGAAGGGAATTTCCGTCCCTGACCAGGCGGCGAGTGCTTGACTGCCTGAAATCGCAAACATCCAACCGAAGGCCGCCCCACCGGCGACTAGGAGGAAGCTCTCCGTCAGCATCTGCCGCAAAAGACGACTGCGGCCAGCACCAAGAGCGAGGCGCACCGAAAATTCGCGGGCGCGAGTGGCATTACGAGCAACGAGCAGCGTGGACACGTTGGCACAAGCAATTGCGAGAACGAGCCCGACCATGGCCAAGAGAATCTGGATGGGCTTTTGATAGTGGTCACGCATATCTTGAATTCCCTGCGTGGAACTGAAGGCCAAAATGCTTTTCTTCGCCTTTGGATCGGGAGTGCCCAGGCCGATGAGCGCGGCGCCTTGAAAGATAGGATCTAACTTCGCCAGTGCCTGAGATTCCGTGACACCTGGAAGGAGACGGCCGATCAGCTGAATGGACCACCACTTCGGAGTGCCATAGAGAGTGTTCAGCGAGGACTCCTCGTCCCATGGAGTGAGCTCGGGGCGATTCTGAAGCGGAATCCAGAAATCGGTGGAAGAGGCAGGCTCGACGCCATAGAAGCCCTGAGCGGTCACACCGATCACGGTGAATGGAACGCCTTTTATGTAAATGGTTTGGCCGATCGCGGAGGGACTGCGGCCGAAGCGCGCGGTCCAGTAGGAATAGCTGAGAACGAGAACGCTGGCGTGCGCGGTCTCGTCTTCGAGCGCGAACCCATGGCCGCGCGTAAAGGAAACGCCGAGCCCGGAAAAGAAGTTGCCGCTGACCATGTCGCCTTCCGCTTCTTCGGGATCGTCGCCGATGCGCACGGCCACTTTGTCAACGGCTAAAGGCACATAAGCCATCAAGTCAGAAAAAACGGCGTGCTCTTTACGAAGCGCTTCGAACACCGGGTAGGAGCAGGACTTGTCGTCGTCACCGCTGGTGCTCACGCCGTCGGGCGGCCCATTGGGAAGGCGCAAGAATACCAGTTGCTGAGGGTTGGGCAGAGGAAGGTAACGAAGCAGAACGGTGTTCATGACGCTGAAGACCGCGGTGTTTCCACCGATGCCAAGGGCGAGGGTGAGCATCGCGACAAACGTGAAGCCGGGGCTTTTGCGCAACATGCGTGCGGTGAAGCGGAGATCCTGCCAACACCTTTCCACAGTAGATTCCCAGCCGCCAGAGCGGACGATTTCCCTGCTGACTTCGAGGCTTCCTCGCTCTAACCGGACTGCGCGACGGGCTTCCTTGCGGCTTATGCCCTGCTTCATCTTTTCGTCGGCGGACATTTTGAGGTATTCACCCAGTTCTTCATCTAACTCCCGGTTCACCTGCTCCTTTCGGAAAAGGGACCGTAGCCCGCTTCCAAGATTTCGCAACAAGGACATAAGGTCACCCCTACGATGCCTCGAGAATCCTGGCGATGGCTGCCGCCTGCCGGCCCCATTCTCGCGTTTCGCTACTGAGTCTCTGTCGTCCCTTCTTAGTCAGAACGTAATACCTCGCGCGGCGGTTGTTCTCGGTTGCCTTCCATTCGCCCTCGATGAGTCCGTCGCGTTGTAGCCGCTGAATTGCGAGAAATAACGACCCCGCATTGGGACGAAAAACACCCTTACTCATCTGCTCGATTCGGACGGACATCCCGTATCCATGCATCGGTTCGAGCGCGAGCGTCTTCAGAACAAGCATGTCCAAAGTCCCTTGCAGGACATCGCTTGACCTATCCGGCATAGGAGTCCCCTTTTCCTCTATTCCTACTGGCATCCAAGTGGAGCATACGCCTGTCCTACTGGTTGTCAAGAGGAGACGCTCCGGTACGGCTGTAATTCACAGGCGGGAATTCCCGCGCCTGTGTCGGTGAAACCCGCGGAATTGACTCAGTTCCTCGATGAGGTCGGCGTGTACCAGGTCCTGCAGGAAAGCTGGTCGCCATCGAGCCGGAAATCATCAACGGACGAACCGGCACCAGATGCTCAATTTTGGGAGGGAAGCCAGTAAAGCCAACTGCATCAACAGGTTTTCTGGAGCGGGCGATGGGAATCGAACCCACGTCCGAAGCTTGGGAAGCTTCTATACTGCCATTGTACGACGCCCGCGGACTATTAATTATACACGACTAAACGCCTCCCGCTCGTGGATCGCACCAGCTTCGCCGTGATGCGCCGCCTAAGTACTGACCAGATCGCTTCGCTCGATGCTCATTTCGCCGTATTTCGCTTTGGCCCAAACGCCGCCATTCATTTCATCTCCTCAGATGAATAGATCCCGACCGGTCATCTTCTTGTAAGGCTTGGGATAAACTGGGTCAGGCAGAGGATTGCGAAAACCGTAGTCAGAGCAGACTCCAGGCGCGCATCGATCGAAGGTATTTAAGGTCTTTCGATTTCGAAACTTTCGCGCTTCTTCAGACGGTTGGCCTCAATAAGGCGCTGATACTTAGCTAGCATGTCGGTGGCTTCGGGAATGCGGCCCGAGCGGCGATAGGCCTGACTCAATTGAAAGAACGCCGCGTCGTGATCAGGATTCAGTTTGACCGCCACCTCAAGGCATTGGACGGCTCCGGGCGCGTCGCCCTGCTGCAATAAAGCGCGGCCAAGTTCGAACTGCGCGGGCTCGTAATCGGGTTTTACCTGAACGACTTGTCGCAGAAGATCAATGGCCTCCGGGACCTGGCCTTGCGACAGAAGCGTGAAACCGAGGTGATAGGTAACGATCGGATCGGCGGGCTTAATTTCTAACTCGGCGCGAAACTCCGCGGCAGCGTTCGCAAAGTCGCTTTGATGGAGGTAGACCAGGCCGGTGTAGTAATGAGCCTCAGGAAACTTCGCATCAAGCCGGACAGCCTCTTTCAGTTCGCGGAGAGCGTTTGGGTAATCCTTATCCTGCGCATAGGCCTGGCCGAGAAGGGAGTGGACCCCGGGATTCGCGCCATTTTCCTGGAGCAGTTTCTGAAAAATCCTGGTGGCATCAGCAGACTGGTTCGTACGGACGAGAGCAGTTCCCCAGGCAAACAGAAGAGCGGGATCGTCGGGTGGATTGCTCAAGAGAGGGCGAAGCACCTCCGCGGCTTTGGAAAAATTATCCTGGACAAAATAGCTCAGGCCGAGGATTTGGCGCGCGAATAAGTCGTCCGGATGGGCTGTCAAGTGGCGCTCCAATGGAGGAATGGCCTCGGGATAGTTTTCTGCGCGGTACGCAGCAAAGCCCCAGTTACGGTCCAAGCTGGGTAGAGCCGGATTCCACTGATGAGCGTTCTTGAAGAGATCCGTGGCTTCGGAAAATTTCGAATCTTTCGCTCGCATCACACCCAGATCGTTGTAGGAGCTGGCCAGAACTTCGGAGGCGAATGCGCGATACTCCTTCGCGGCTTGCGACTCCGCGATGGGTTGCGACGCAGAGCCGAAAGGCGAAGAACGCGAGGGAAGCCCGCCCTGCATCATCTCCTGCGTGTTGCGATTTTCGTCGCGCGAGCCAGCCTCGAGAACGCCAGCCATGCTGTCGGAGCTCAGGCTGCGCGCATCCGCCGACGATTCAAGTTGCGCCTGCTCTCGTTTCTGGGCCGGACTGAGAAACAGGTGTTCCTGATCGTATTTGAATTGCGCTTCGCGAAGTTGCTGCGACCGAGCGAGCGCCTGGCGAGCTTCTTCGGGATGGCCACCGAGCCGCATCAGATTCTGGCCCAACAAAAAATAGGCGCGACTCAAATTGCGATTGGATTCGGAAAGCTGAGGAGCTTTCACGAGCGCGACGTACTTCTGCAAGGCGGTGACGGCCTCTTTGAAACGCCCGGTCGAGGTATACGTTTCGCCCAGGTAGACGTAAGGCGTAGGCTCATCGGGGCGGAGGCGAACTGCGTGGAGGAGAGCTGATTCTGCGGCGGGATAATCGCGAAGGCTCGTGGTGGTAATTCCAAGCAACAGCAAGGACAAGTAGTCATCGGGTTGCAACCGCAATTCTTGCTCAAAAAGCTTACGCGCTTGCGGATAACTTGACTCGCCGTAGAACTCGAGTGTGGCGTAGCCCAGGAGCGAATGGGCGCGCGGGTATTGCGGGTCGAGCTTGATCGCTTTGCGGAATTCAGCAACCGCCTGCTCCGGGAAGTGCGTCACGATGTAAGCGCGACCGAACAAAACATGAAGGGCCGCGGACTCTCCGGTAGAGGACTCTAATTTTGAGAAAATGTCAGAAGCCTGCGAAATATTCTTGGCTTTCAGGTAGGCCATTCCGAGAAAATACGCGGTCTCGAAGTCGGCTTGAAGAGCGTTGGCCTTTTGCAATTCGGCGATGGAAGCATCCGGATCACCATTGAAAAGGTAAAGGCGGCCGAGAGCGTTATGAGCATTGGCATTTTCGGGATGTGAGCGGAGGATCGCCTGAATCATCTCGGTGGCTTTGCGCGCGTCGCCGTGGCGGAACCAGGCGATAGCGTCCTCAACCTGGAGAGACGGGTCGTCGGGAGAAAACTTCACCGCGGCGTCGAGGAGCGTGGCCGCGGCATCGAATTTTTGCTCAGAAATGGAAAGATTGCCTAACTGACGGAGAGCCAGAGCGATCGTCGTTCGGAACTTGGCATCCGCTCCAGTGAGATTGCCCGCGGCAAGATCTGCTTTCGCGGATTCAAACTCACGCTTGAGCGCCTGGCCCGGGTCATTAGTTTTTGCGTCGGGGATTGCGGGGTGGATAGCGATTGCGGACAAAAGAAAGGCCAGGAAAAGCCCGCCGCACGATGAAAGGAAGCGATTTGGGGAAGCAGCCACCCACATGGCATTAAGGGGCGCCGGGTACGCCGATGGCTGACCCGGGTGGAGGCAAAGGGATTGAGTTACGAATGCCAGAACCTTCGACGATGGTGTAGATAGCGTCGGCGGCGACGTTTTGCAGAGTTTCGATTGTGCCATTGGGCCAGCGGATTTCAACCGAGTCCATTTTTGATGCGGTGCCGAGGCCGAAATGCAGCCGAAGATCGTTCTGCGACAAATAGCTGGCGCCGCCGCGGACTTCGTTGAATTGCTTCACGCCGCCAGAACGGATGGTCACCCGGGCGCCGATTGCGGCCCGATTGCTCTTCGTACCGATCAACTTGAAGAGCACGCGGTGAAATGGGCTGTTATTGGTGTTAAGGAGAACGGAGGGGGGCTCTCCAACATTCAATAGGACAACGTCCACGTTGCCGTTATTGAAGATGTCGCCGAAAGCGGCGCCGCGGCGCGATTTCAGCGGTAAGGCTTGCAGGCCGGCTTCTTTGGAGACTTCGTCGAAAGTGCCGTCTCGGTTGTTGCGATGAAGAAGAATGGGTTCCTTATAGCGGGGACCGGTGTCTATCGTGTCGATCTGCGGATAAACGTGGCCGTTGGCGACGAGAAGATCGAGCCAGGTGCTGTTGTCCATGTCGAAAAAAGCGGTGCCCCAGGCGACGTAGGGATAGCTAGGTTGACCGACGCCCGAGGTCCAGCTTACGTCATCAAAGCCCTTGGCGCCCATGTTGCGATAGAGGGAGTTGGGCTGCTCTTCAAAGTGGGTTACAAAAAAGCTGAGGCGTCCGCTATGGTCATAATCGCCCCAGTCCACGCCCATGTTTCCCAGCTCCATGCCTTCTCCGCTGAGAGCGACACCGGTGAGCAAGCCGACGTCGGTGAAGGTACCGTCGTGATTGTTGTGGTACAGATAATTGGGGACCGAGTCGTTGGCCACCAGGAGATCGGGCCAGCCGTCATCGTCGTAATCCACCCACGTTACGCCGAGACCGTAATAGCCAATGTCATCGTGAACGCCCGCCTTCACTGAGACTTCCTCGAAAGTGCCGTCGCCGCGATTGTGGTAAAGAAAATCGGTTTCGCCCTCGAGACCCCAGGGGCCACACTGGACGAGGATGCCCTTGTAGCGGCAAAACTTGTTGCTGCCGAACTCCGGGAGATGGTTGAGGTCTAAATGCGAATAACGGGAGACGAATAGATCGACGTAACCGTCGCGGTCGTAATCGCCCCAGGCAGCTCCGGTCATGAAGCCGCTGCCTCGAACGCCCGCCTTTTCCGTAACATCTTCGAATTTACAGTTGCCAAGATTGTGATAGAGGACGCTGCCCGTGTAGCCGGTAACGAATAGATCGAGTTTGCCGTCGTTATCGAAATCCGCGACGGCGACTCCCATGCCCCAGCCTTTGCGGGTCAGGCCAGCTTCCTTAGTGATGTCCTTAAAAGTTCCGTTTGGTTCCTGATGGTACAGGGTAACCATCGGATCGCCGCCGCCGTCGCGCAGTCGCTCGACTGTAGAACCGTTCACCAGGACAATGTCGAGCCGGCCGTCATCGTCGCAGTCGAACAGGCCCGCGCCGCCGCTGGTTGAGTCAATGACGTAACGAGCTTCCGGCGCGGCGATGTGCTTCGCGGTAACACCTATTTGCCCGGCAATGTCTTTGAAAACAGGAACGGGGGGCAGAGCGCTGCGATCGGTTTTATGCGAGGAGTTTGACTTGACGGGCGGGGATACGGGGACGCGCTGCGGCCCGACAGCTTGCGCATGGACGAGCTCTGCAGCCGATGCCGAAATCAGAATTAACAGCCAGAAACCAGAAAGCAGATGCCGGGAAAAATAAACGAACATGGGTCCATTCTATCGCAGGGTGCACTTCATTACGGCGGACAAATCACGTGAGATGAAACGCATTCTGCTGAAAAAACGAAGCGTCCCGCCAGGTTTCGACGGGACGCTCCGGGGGTGGTCAGTTGGGGTTAGAAAATAAATTTCAACGCATATTGAATCTGCCGGAATCCGTTTTCACGGACGTTTTGGGCTCTTCCAAAATTGCTGCCGGGTGCCGGGGTAGCCGACAGAATTTGAGTGGCGCTCGTAAGCGGCACCGGGTTGCCGTTCGCATCGCCGAATACCGGAGCATTGAAGTTAATCGTTTCATTATTAATTACGTCCTGAGCCACGTATAGGGGATGGTTGAACAGGTTGAAAAACTCCATGCGGAACTGCATCTTCACGCGCTCCGTTATTTTGAAGTTCTTGTCGACGCCGAGGTCAACGTTCCTGGTCGGTGGTCCCGAACAGATTCCGACTCCCGCGGTTCCAATATGTCCTAGCTGATAACCATCAACGCTAAACATATTGGGATTAAGCCACTGCGCCGCATCAGAGCCACTCGCGCGGCAGGGCTGACCGGCAACTCGATTCGGGCGCTCGTGGCTAGTAGCAGTGCCATTTCCGACGCCGGCAGGATCTCCCAGGCCTTGAATAGAAACCTGCGGTGTAATCGATGGGCCGCTGGATAGGGCCACGAGGGTGCTAGCTTCCCATCCTCCGAGGGCCCCGCGGACAAAGCCATTCGATCCCTGCAGCGCTGGTAGTTGGTAGACCAGGCTGCTCGAAAAAATGTGTGGGTGATTCAAGAGATCCGGCCCATAACTGGCATGCCGGTCACTGCCGTCCACGTTGGGTTGAGGAGTATCAAGGCGCTGTGAATCAGCAAGCAACTTGGACCAGGTATAAGAGGCCTGGAAGGTCGCACGGTTGCTGATTTTACTGTTGAAGAATGCCTGTAGCGACTGGTAGTTCGAGCTGCTGCCATGCGAGTAGTAAGTGATGGAGTTGTTTCCCACCAGCGCTCCAAAAGGTCTGAAACCAGAAAGGAAATCACCGGACGCAGTGTTCTCATTCTGAACGTAGGTCAAGCGGTCAGTCACAGGAACAAAGTTCACGTCAGCGATCTGTTCCCAGTGATTGTTTTTATTTCCAACATAGGCAACTTCCAGCTTGGCGTTCTTGAAGACTTCGCGCTGGACGGACAGATTCCATTGCCAGGCATTGGGCATCTGGTTCGAGGTCGATTGCCCGATGTTAGGCAAACCGAGGCCGGTTCCGAAACAGTTGGGGTCGCAGGCGGGTAGCTGGTTGGTGCTATCCAGGAACCGCCCGTTCCCGTTAATACTGGTGAACGATGGGTTAAACGGTGGGTTGTTTCCAGCAATCTGCAACGGCCACAGGCGGTCGCGGTTGAAGAACTGTCCGATGCCCGCGCGAATCGCCCATTTCCCACTTCCGGTGGGGTCCCACGCAACACCCAATCGCGGCGCAATCATGTGATTGTTGTTGTCCATGAGCGCGCGATTAGGGCCAGCGACACCGCCGGTTCCCGCTGGACAAGGATTTGCGGGGAGGCCAGGCGAATACAGCAAACCATTACATGCCGCGTTGCCTAGACTAGGATCGAAGGCAGCAGGATTGAATATGGTATATCGGTCATCGGACAAGTACGGATTGCGAAGGAAAGACCAGCGGAAACCGTAGTCCACGGTCAAGCGAGGAGTCACACGCCAGTTGTCAGTCACATAGAACTCGACGTCGTGCCACACGTTTCGTACCTTGAATAGATTAGTGGTCTCGCTCCAGCCGAGGGCCATGTTTACCAATTCGAGGTCAGCTATGCCATAGCCGGTCTGGTTTGCTAGTCCCTTGTTGCCGTTGTATCCAACAGGCCCGCCTAGCGTTCCAAACTCGGGATTCGCTCCCTGTTCCGCTTTGTAATCGCGGGAATACAGAGCGCCTGCCTTGATAGTGTGCTTCCCCTTTACGACTGAGAAGTCGTCCTGCCACGTATAAAGGTCCTGCTGGTTTTGCCACGGGGCAATCGACCACACGCTCGGAAGACCGCAGCAATTGATCCACACCGGTGGTCCGTTATCTCCGAAAGTTTTTCCCGACAACGGGAAAAACGTAGGAATGGCATCATTAAGTTCTTTCACGAGCCCTGGATCGGTACCGGCAGGCGTGATGGTGATGCGGTTCGCGGAATAGGAAAAGGTAAAGTCGTTAACGGCAGTGGAAGCGATGGTTTTGCTCAATTTGCCGACGACAATCCGCCCTGGCTGGTTCCAGGCTTCCCCAATAGGACCAAGGTTGTTGTCACCCCAGAAGCCGCCGCTGTTCGGCCCGATATTCCAGGAGTCATTCGTAAAGCGCATCATCGCCGTAAGCGTCTTGGTCAGATTGATATCGCCGCGGATGTTCTCTTCGCGCCAATTCGTGGGTACCCCGAACGAATGAGTGAAGTTATTGGCCGCGCAAGGATCAGGGTTGGTTGGATCGGGATAAGCCTTTAGGATCACCTGAGCTGCGGGACTGAGCCGATCTGTGGGAATCACATTGGCAGTGGGGAAAGGAGCGCCACCATTGGCTGGGTCGGTCAGCCCACCTGTAGGAAAGCTGTTGAAACCAGCCGGGCACCCAGCGATATCTGTAAAATCCCCGCCTTTTTCAGCAACCGTTGGCACGCGCGCGGTGCTGGTGGCTGCCTGATTCTGCTTATTCCATTCCTGCGACCAAAAGAAGAATATCTTGTCCTTCTTAATCGGCCCGCCCAAGGTATAACCAAAGTCGTTGCGGCGAAGCTTATTTTTCACGCATTCAGTGTCGCTAGCTAGGCAACCAGACTTTACGAACGTATTGAACGTATTCAGAGCATCATTGCGCCCGAAATAATAGACGTCTCCATGAAAGTCGTTACCGCCGCGCTTGGTAAGGATGCTGATCTGAGCGCCAGCCGCACCGCCAAACTGAGCACTGTAGCTGTTGCGTTCAATCTTGAACTCGTCGATAGCATCGACCGACGGAAAGATGAGGATCGTACGGTTGGAGCCGACGTCGTTGTTATGCGCCCCGTCCACAAGCCACAAGTTCGAATCTACCGCCCCTCCACTGACGGAAAGGTCCGATCCACCTTTCAGTCCCTTGCCTAAATTGCTGAATCCTTCACCGGCGGCCACTCCTGGCACTCCCAGAACTAACTGCATGAAGTTGCGGCCATTGAGAGGAAGCTCCGCCACTTGCTTGCCGTCGATGAGGCCAGCAAGTTCTCCGTTGGTGGTATCAACTTGGATGGCCGAAGCTTCCACCGTGACCTGCTCGCTCACGGCACCGAGCTTCAGAGCGATATTGAACGCCAAGCTATCGGCAGCGTGCAGCACGATTCCAACTTGTTCGTAAGCCTTGAACCCGGCGTGGGTAACCCGAATCTTGAAGGTACCAAGCGGCAGTTTCGAGAAATTGTACAAACCGCCGTCGACTGTAGTGGTGGTCAGCGAGAACCCCGTTTGATCGCTGATCGTGACTTCGGCCCCATCAATGGCGGCGCCCTGCTCATCCGTCACGATTCCGCGAATTGCGCCTTTAACATCCTGCGCAAGCCCAACCGGCGCATTCAAACTAAACATTGCAACCAAACAGAGAAGGAGACCTGCTGCGAAAAATGAACGCCAGCACACTCCAGCCTGTTTATTTCGATTTGAAATCATGCGCAACCCCTCGAGAACAATTTGTGCTTGCCAATTGGCAAGAGCATTTCGATCTCACTCAGTTTCAAATTGCAAATCCACGAGAGAGAGAAGAGAAATGCGAGCTGCACGTTAACGCTACCTACCCCAGGCAGTGATATAGAGCAGCCCCTTGGGCAAGTATTAAGCTTCAAGCAGAAAAGGATGTCAAGAGAAAAATAACGATATTCTTAGCCGTCATAACGATATTCCACAACCGGCTCTTCATTTCCATATATGATATTCCAGAACTGGGGCTATATAGCTGCAAAAGCGAGACGTTAGCGCTACAGAGAACCTGCACATTCCTGCATCCCAAGCCAGTTGACGTTCTTTCGACCACGCCTTCCATCTCGACCTCCCGCGCTTGTGTCCGCAAGCCTCGCAGGAGTTGCGATAGAATACCTGGGGGCGTTGCACTACCTAAACGCTCGAAAGAACTCCCATTAGGATCAATACTCCTTCATCCAGCGGAACACTTGCGTAATGACGAAAATTAAGCGCGGCCCGGGAAAAAAGAACAACCTTGTCACATTGAAGTCGGTGGCTCAGCATGTCGGGCTAACGCCCGGGACTGTCTCCGCCGTATTGAACAATTCCGCCGCTTCTCGCTCGATCCCTGACCACACGCGAAATCGAATCCTGCAGGCCGCGCGCGAACTGAATTATCGGCCGAACTTTTTTGCTCGCACCTTGCGGCTCAATCGCACTTTTACAATTGGCGTAATCACGTCGGAAATTGGCGACGATTACGGTTCACAGGTCATTAGCGGCATCGAACGATATCTACAACAGCATAATTTTTTCTTTCTCACGGTGGTCCACCGTCACGATCCCAAGCTCATGGCCAGCTACTCGCAATTACTCCTTTCCCGTGGCGTCGAAGGTTTCATCACGGTTGATACTTCAGTCAGAGAGGTGCCTCCAATCCCCACGGTGGCGGTCGCGGGGCATCAGCCAGTGGAAGGCGTGACCAACATAGTTTTGGATCATAAGAAAGCAGTTCGGCTGGCTCTTGAACACCTAAAAGAATTGGGTCACGAGGAGATCGCCTTTTTGCGCGGTCAGCCCTTCAGCTCAGATTCTGCGACGCGCTGGTCGGCTATCTGCGAAGTTGCTGAGGAAATGCGAATCCGCATCAGGCCAGAATTGACCGTTCAAATTGAAGGTACCGACTCGTCGCCGACTCTGGGGTATCCGGTTGGCAAAGAATTGCTCGCGCGGCGCAAACCGTTTTCCGCCCTGTTTGCTTACAATGATATTTCCGCGATCGGCTCGATCTGGGCGTTCCGAGAAGCGGGTTTTCGGGTGCCTGAAGACATCTCGGTCGTGGGATTCGATGACATTCCGGGCGCGGCGTTCGCTAACCCGGGATTATCCACGGTGCGTCAACCTTTGATTCGCATGGGACAAATCGCCGCTGAAACCGTGGTGAATCAAATCGAGGGCCGTGGCGAATACGCCCCCGAAATAGCGATTGAGCCAGAGTTTGTGCCTCGTGCGTCCTCAGGTCCAGCGCCTGCGCGAATCGCGAATCAAGCGCCGCCTGAAATTAGCCTTTCTCGCTGAGAGCAGCCATCGACCCGTTTGCTCATGCCCAGGTCTGTCACATCGCTCTTCCGTTCTTGTCTTCCGTTTGTCCGCGATCATCGGTGTTAAAGTTTGAATGGAGGTGCCATGACTCCAGAAACGCCTTCCCGCTCCGGAGCGGCTACTAGCTCAACCCAAAGCCAAACCGCGAATCCACTTTTTGATCTCACTGGCAAGACCGCTATTGTTACTGGCACCAGCCGCGGGCTCGGCCAAACCTTTGCGCGAACGCTAGCCAGGGCCGGCGCGGATGTCGTCCTCACCAGTCGCAATCGCGCCAACCTCACGGCCTTCGCCACCGAGATCGAATCGATGGGTCGCCGCGCTGTTTCGCTGGAACTCGACGTTCGCTATCAGCACAGCATCGAGGCGATGGTCGCCGACGCCGAATCTGCCTTTGGCCATTTGGACATCCTCGTCAACAATGCTGGCTGTAATATTCGCAAGCCTGCTCTTGAAGTTACGTGGGAAGATTGGAACTTGATTCTGGATACCAATTTGCGCGGAAGCTTTTTTGTCGCCCAGGCCGTCGCTCGCCGCATGGTGCCGGCGAGCTATGGCCGTATCATTAACATCGGCTCCGTCGCCAGCGTTGCCGGTTACGCGGGCCTCGGTCCTTACGGCGCAAGCCGGGGCGGCATTCGCCAGCTCACCATGAGCCTCGCCGATGACTGGGGCCGACACGGTATTACTGTGAATTGTCTTGCTCCCGGCTGGTTCCGCACCGATCAAAACAAAGCTCTCTATGAAGATCAGGACTGGCTGAAGTATCTTTGCGAGCGCATTCCTGTCAAGCGTCCCGGAGAAGCTCGTGACCTCGATGGCGCAATCGTCTTTCTTGCGTCAGAGTCCAGCCGATATATTACGGGCCAAACGATTCTTATCGACGGCGGTATTTCAACCGGAGCATTGCGTGCGTTTGGTAAACCCAATGTTCCGCAGGGCGACGTGTAATTACGAAGAGCCCATCCCGCATCTTCGCCCTGGTTACTAGCGTCTGGCTGATAGCCGCCGCCGCTCTTGCCACCCGCGTCGTCTTCACTTGGGATCAGCAGCGCAAAATCCCTCGTCAAGTCCTCGCCACGGTCCCCTTCGAACAAGAGACGGGCAACGTCGCCTTTGCTCTTTCGCGGGGAAAAGGTTTCAGCAACCTTTTCCGCCAGGACACCGGACCAACCGCGTGGATTCCTCCCGCCTATCCTTTTCTCTTGTCGTTGGTCTTCCGCATTTTCGGCGCGTTCACGGTCTCCAGCTTCTTCGCCGCCGTCTTGTTAAACATTCTCTTCTCCGCCGCGGCCACTCTTCCTCTTTTTTGCTTCGCAAACCAAGTTGCTGGCCGCTCTATCGCCGTAATCGCCGGCTGGCTTTGGGTCTTCCTCCCGGCGGGAATCATGATGCCATTCGAATGGATTTGGGATACTTCCCTATCCGTCCTTCTTGCCACCACTCTTCTCTGGATGACTCTGCTCATTTCCGAGTCGCTAAGACGGTCACTCTGGCTTCTCTACGCTGTGCTCTGGGCAGTTGCCCTTCTCGCGAATCCGTCCCTCGCCATCCTGCTTCCTTTAGTATTTCCCTGGGCGGCTCTGCGCGCCCACCGCCTCGCCCGACTCCCACGGGCCATTCCAGTCCTGACATTTTCCCTGATTGTCCTTTGTTGTACTCCGTGGACGATTCGCAATTACGAAGATTTCCACCGCTTAATACCGATCCGCTCCAACTTTCCGTTCGAGCTGTGGATCGGCAACAACGACATTTTTGACCCGCACGCGGTCAATGGCACGCAGCGCATCACTCGGTTCGAAGAAACTCGCCGTTACGCCCAACTTGGGGAAACTGCCTACCTGGCCGACAAACAGACTCGCGCCGTCACTTTCATGCGCCAGAAGCCAGCCCTTTTCTTTCAGCTCACCGGCAGGAGAGTCATCGCCAGCTGGTTCGGCACCGAACATCCGATAGACGACTTCCGTGCCGCCAACTCACTGCTCGTACGGATCGTAATCTTGTGCAATGTCATCCTCACACTGGGCACCGCCATCGGAGCCCTATTACTAGCTCGTTCGAAAAATCCCTACGCCTTGCCACTGATAATCTTTCCCGCCCTCTTCCCACTCGTCTATTACGTCACTCACCCCTCTCTCCGCTATCGCCACCCCATCGACCCCATCCTGACCTTCCTAACTGTCTTCGCCTTCGCGGCATGCGTTTCCAAACTCCATCGCAACGCGCCTACTCTCTCTACGTCATTAGACCGACCGTAGGGATCGGTTGCGATAAGCGACGCTTATCGTCCACCTGACGACGCTTGACTACGCGATTTTGTCTATCAGTTTGATAAAGATGGGATCTCAGGAAAAAAAAGTGCATCCGCGCGGGCCAGAAAAGGCGTCATTATTGATTCTTGCTTCATTGATTCTTATTTCGGTCCAATCTGCTCGAGAGTGATACGCGCGGGATTGTAATCCGGCGCAGCGGAGAGGGCTGCCTGTAGTGCCCTCCGAGCGTCGTCGATATGGCCAAGCGCCGCGTACGCTGTGGCGAGATTGGTAAGGTACTCCGGGTCACCAGGAGTGATTTGAATTGAAATTCTGAATTGAGCTAGGGCATCTGAAAAGCGACCCTGCTGGCCGTAGACTACGCCGAGATTATTGTGTAACGATGCATTGAAATCGTCGGCCTCCGTATGAACTCCGAGCGCCTTCGAGAAATACGCCGTGGCTTCGTCAAGATGACCGCCGTGCTGCCGGGCTATCCCAAGGGCGTTCAGAACATTTGCGTCGTTCGGATTAATGGCAACGGCTCTTCGGAGCGCTGCTTCGGCGTCGGTCCAGCGGCCCGCCTGTGTCAGGATGAGCCCTTCTTCGCCGTCCACTTCGGGGTCCATCGGGTCAGCAACGCGAACCAAGGCGAGTTCCCGCAACGCTCGATCAAAGTCACCGCGGGCGGCGTAAATCGATGCCAATCCTTCGCCGGCAATTACCACTTCCAGTCGATTGGGCGGGGCTTCACTTTCCGCAAGGGAAATGGCCTTGAGGTAATGAGATTCGGCCACGTCTCGCCCCATTGTGTTGTTTGGCTGGGCTGCAGCGACCATATTTTGAACAAAGGGAGCATTTGGCGAACTTTCCAGTGTGCGCGCAAACAGGGTTCCGTCGTCTTTCCAAACGCGGTTGCGACCGCGGGTCTGCGCCGCGAACAGGAGCAGAACGGCGGCTAACACCATAGCTGCAGCGGATGAGCGGAGGTGATCGGGAAGCCTGCGCCCCATCCATGCAGCCACAAAGACAATCAAGAAACAGAAACCAACGGAAGGTAGATAGAGATAGCGCTCGGCAAACACGTTCCGACCGACAGCATAAACATTCAAAACGGGAACCAGGGTGATGAATACCCAGAGCGCCGCGAACGAAGCCAATGGCGCGCGGTGCAACCAATACACGATAGCGCCGGCAGCTAGAATCAGAAACAGAATGGCCATAATGGCGCGTGGATCCTGGAGGGTCCGCACGGGGGCAAATACGTAATAGGCGTTGAAGTGAACGGGTGCTAGCAATTTCCAGCAATATGCCGACACCAAGTGGAATGCGGTAAGACCGAATTCGAAGGGGCTTAGAATCCAATTCCGCTGACGGGTAACGATGAAACCGAGTACGCGGAGACGCAGCAAGAAGTAAAGGCCCAAGACACACCAGTAAGGAAGAGAGTGCTTTAAGGCGTCGCCGATGCGACGGACGGCAGCGGCATCTTCAGTCGAACAGAAAACGTAAGCCATGACAATGAGCGGCAAAACGATTGCAGTTTCTTTCCATAACAACGCAGTTGCAAACGCGATATACGAGGCGGCCAAAAAAAGAAGATGAACGCGTGGCGATGATTCGATTGGCGGCAGCTGTGAGGTCCGCCTGCGCACTACAACAAAAAACAGAAACGCGACCAGACAGAACGCTGTGCAGCCGATGTCGGGCAAGGCCGCGATCCAGTCAACAGCCTCGGCATGAATCGGATGCACAGCAAATAGAGCTGCGGCTGCGAAGGCCAGGCTCTTGCGGCCGGTCAACGCATAAAACATAGCAAACGCAAGAAGGACTACGATCACGTGGAATGCGAGGTTCACTGCATGGAACGCACGAGGATCAAATCCAAACAGATCGGCAGTTAACCGGTACGTCACCATTTGGAGCGGGCGGTAATAGTTCACTTGTTTGTCGACGTTTTTGCGAGTGAAGCCCCAAATGTTTGCCCTGAACAGGTGCAGATAAGGAGCACCCGGTTGCAGGCCGGAATTCATCACGACTTGCTCGTGGTCGTCCCAAACGAATCCGTTACTCAAGGTATTCGCATATGCAACGATGGCGAGGATGGACAGGACAGCAGCTCCGGCGGCCGAAGCTATCCTTGACATTCGCCAAGTGAAAAATCTACTTCGCTCGGTTGTCTTTGTAGAGATCGCTCCGAAGCCGGATTTCCGATTTGCAACTCGACTATTTTTCTGATTTGCTTTCATCTTCATAAAGAGCAGCTCGCGAATAGCCAGCAAATTTTACGTTTGATTATAAGATCCACTCATTGCGCGCAGGTGGCGTAATATCTCCCATTTTGCCCGCACCACCGGGTCGGAAATGAGAACTTTTGTAAATCCGCGGTGCGCTGCGTACCGCGCCAGGGGAGATACTTTCTTGGTCATGGATGTTCATTCTACATCGCCACCCAATCAGTCTGGGGGAGTCCTCGGATGGTGCCCGAGTCGGGCCGCAGAGAAAAACCAATTTGGACAAGCTTAGGGAAACCTACGCCGGTCGCAATGCGCTGAGCCGCGCGCCTAATCAGTGCCGCTTTCTCCTGAGTCGCAGTACAATGCTCAGCGTAATTTTCTTCAAAGGAGCATCTGCATGCGCCGCATATTTTTCTTACTTTTGCTCTTTGCGCTCTCAACCGCCTCGCTTTCTGCTCAACAAAGACTTTCCACCCACTGGGAAGAGCTCACCGCCGCCGATTTTCGCCAGGCCATCGAACTCTCCAAAGGCACCTGCATTCTCCCGATCGGCATTCTGGAAAAACACGGCCCGCATCTTCCTCTCGGCACAGATCTTCTCAACGTGCGTTACGCCTCGCTGCACGCCGCCGAGAAAGAATTCGCTGTCGTTTTTCCCGAATATTATTTCGGGCAGATTTTCGAAGCCAAGCACGAGCCAGGCACCATCGCCTACAGCCGTCAGATTCAGCTTAATCTCTTGCAGGAAACCACCGACGAGATGGCGCGTAACGGCTGCAAAAAAATTCTTATCGTCAACGGCCACGGCGGCAACGAAAGTCTCCTTCCCTATTTCGCGCAAAGTCAGCTCGACAAGCCTCACGATTACGTCGTCTACGTTCAGTGGGGTTCCAACGAGCGCAAGAACGCGCTAAAAAAAGATCCGCTCGATATGCACGCGGGCCAATCGGAAACTTCCAACACCCTGGTCACGCATCCCGATCTTGTGCACATGGATCGGGTCAACCAGGAATCAGGAGCCGACCAAAAGCATGATCCGCTCCCACAAACCGTTTACACCGGCATCTGGTGGTACGCCCGCTTCCCCGATCACTATTCCGGCGACGGTTCCATTGCCAGCAAGGAGTTAGGCGAAGCCGATATGAAGGAATGGATCGAGACCATCGAAGAAACCATCCGCGCCGTAAAAACCGACCAAGCCAGCCTGAAACTTCAAAATGAGTTCTACGAAAAGAGCCACCACCCGCTCGATACCAAGCAGTAGCCAAACTTCATCGGTCATTTGATTGACGGGAATTTTTCGTACTGAACGAAGCGATCGGAGGTTCCGGCCCTGCCGCAGGCGATCTCAACGCAGGGAAGTCCGGAAGTCAGGAATTATTTCTAGAAGTTGGTACGATGAGAATTCGTTCAGCGCCCTTGCCGCAATTGCTCGAGCCACCGCTCCAGCGTCGCATGGTGCTTTTCTTCAACATCCAGGAATTCTATCCCCATACCGATTCGCGGTTTCACAATCCGAACTACTGTCAGCGCTTCCACTGTCTGATCCTTCCGTGTTAGCCGCAGTCGGACGCGGCTGTTCAGTGGCAGTGGCTTGCTTGTACACACAAAACATCCGCCCATCGAGAGATCCGACGTTACCCCGCTCCCCGACGTTCCAGCTTCCAAGTCGATAAATTCCGCGTCCGCTGCAAACGGATGCCGAATCGCATATCGCCGGTCGCGCACCGAAATGGATCGCGGCGTTCCCTTGCTCAAATGTTCATCCATAAAGATAACGTTTTTCACGGCGGCTGAGTCCCGTCCGGCACTCTATCGTCTTCGTCCTTTAGCGCACCTTAAGTGTGCTAGATTACGCCGCCTAAATGACCTGTCCCGTCGAACAGATTCGCCAAAAGGTAACAGCCCAACGGCTCCTCCCCGATATTAGTGCCTAGGACACCCGCTCCACCGTTGCCCGAAATCGCCGCAGCCTCCTTGTTAAACTGCACTTCAGGCGGCGCACATTCCTCTGATGACCAAAACTCGCACCGAAGGCCTGCGCCAGAGCGATCGGGTCTCGTTCCGCATGCCGCTCGAAGCTTCCTGGGTGGAAAGCTCTGGCATGGTACGTCACCTTGTTGCACACTCGCTGCTGGTCAGCCGCAATGGCGGAGTTCTTCGCCTCCACGAAAAGTTCTTTCCGGGGCAGGAACTCTCCCTCAAGCGCCCGCTCGAAGGCGACGGCATCAAGACGGTGCGTGCCCGCATCGTGGCGGAAATCGACCGCGAACCTGACGGTTTTCTCTACGCGATTCACCTGCTTGAAGCGCGCTCCGATTTCTGGGACATCGAATTCCCTTCGCCCAACAAAGTCGATGACGAATCCCTAGCACGGCTTCTCATGGAGTGCGGTTTCTGTCAGCGCCGCGAAGTTATTTACCTCAATGAACTCGAACTAAAGTCCTTTGAGTCCCGCAAATGCATCGCTCGCATTTGCAAAATTTGCGACGCCCCTTCTATCTGGGCCGAAGCGCAATCCGAATTGACTGCAAGCGGTTCCGCTACATCACACGCCATGGAAGACGATCGCGTCCTCCCACGCCGCAATCGCACTCGCGTCAAAGCCCGCGTGCTCGCCTGCATCCGCCGCCGCGGCTTTCAGGAAGAAGTTGCCGTTTGTGAAGATCTTTCCAAAGGGGGCATCGCATTCCGCAGCCGCAATGAATATCCCGAAGGAACCCGCGTCGAAGTCGCCGTCCCCTTTACTCCCGGCGCCGGAGCCATCTTCGTCCCGATCCGAATCGTATTCTCGCAACCTATTCCCTCCGCCGGACTCTTCCGCCACGGCGCCGCCTACTTGAAGCCGCCCGAGTGATCGTCGACACTTTCTGAGCCATTGTGATCCCGCAGATCAATCGTCCCCAGTTGTCTATCGGTCCGCCTGTACGCTCTCAAATCGTGGTACAAGGTGGGCGAGGGAGAAGCCATGCTCAATGCCCATCCAGCAAGAGCAATCTGCCTTGCAGGGCTCACTTGCGGCGTCATGGACATCTCCGCCGCACTCATCGTCTACGGATCGATGGGACTGAAACCCCATCGTTTGCTTCAGGGTATCGCTGGCGGGATTCTCGGCCCACGCACCTATTCCGGCGGCGCTCCAACAGCGCTTTTGGGTTTGTTTTTGCACTTTGTCATCGCCTTCGGAGCCGCCTCCGTCTTCTTCGTCGCGAGTCGCTTCATCCCTTTTCTGCTCGATCAAGCGGTTATTTCCGGTGTAATCTATGGCATCGTCGTTTACTTTTTCATGAACCGCGTCGTTGTCCAGCTTTCCGCCGCCACAAAATATCCCTTCTCCGTAAAAATGATGCTCATTGGCACCATCATCCACATTTTCTGTGTCGGCCTTCCAATCGCTCTCAGCATCCGCAAATTCTCGCGTTGATCCCCCGGTCGCGTGGCCAGTGATCTCACTGGAAGCTCAAATCCGGCCCACCTCGGTGCTTCCTGCACTTCCGACTTCTTCAAGAAACAACTCACGTCCATATTGTCCGGCTTGGGCAGCAAGTTTCCTAAGAGGAAGCACCACGTTGGCAAGAACTGCGGGAGCCGCCAATCTTCCGGGAATCCGCCTAAAGAGAACTTAATGAAGTATTCGTGTCGAGAGCTTCGCGGACCCTGCGTAGCAGTATCGCTCGCGTAAACGGCTTCGGCAGGAGCAGAGCGTTTTCTGACAGAATGCCCCGATTGTTGATCACGCCATGAGCGTAGCCAGACATGTAGAGGACACGAAGTCCCGGCCGCAGTTCTAAGAGCCGCTTTGCCAATTGTTTTCCCCCAATTCCGGGCATAACGATATCGGTAAGAAGAAGATCGATGCGCATCTGAGAGTGTTGGACAAATTCGATCGCTTGTTCCCCGCGTTCCGATTCGATTACCCTGTAACCGTTGGCCTCAAGAAGCTCCCGAGTCAATTCACGCAACGCAACCTCGTCTTCAACGACGAGAATCGTTTCATCACCTCTAGCGAGCTGATCCCAACCGCTTTTCCGGGATCGCAAGTCCGCACTCTCCTGCACTCGAGGGAAATAGATACGAAACGTAGTGCCGTGTCCTACTTCGCTATAGCAGTTGATGTAGCCGCTGTTCTGCTTCACGATGCCGTACACAGTGGATAGCCCGAGGCCCGTTCCTCGCCCCTCCGCTTTCGTCGTAAAAAACGGCTCAAAAATCCGCCCCATGGTCTGCGAATCCATGCCGGTACCGGTGTCGCTGACCGCCAACATCACAAAATCGCCCGCCTGGCAGCCCAAATGTTGCCGTGCGTAAGCCTCGTCGAGCTCTATGTAGGCCGTTTCCAGAATGAGTTTGCCACCTTCGGGCATGGCATCGCGGGAGTTGACAACCAGGTTCATCAGGATCTGCTCGAGCTGCGAAGGATCGATTTTGAGGTTACCGGTGTCCGGTTGCAGGTTCATCGTCAATTCCACATCTTCGCCGATCAATCGTTTCAGGAGTTTCTGGATGTCGCGGACGATAACATTGGTATCGACCACGCGCGGTTCGATGAATTGCTGGCGGCTAAACGTCAAGAGCTGCTTGGTGAGTTCCGCGGCGCGGCGTGCCGAATGTTCAATCGCCTCGGTACGCCGGTGAACGGAAGGATTGCTCCCGAGTTCGGCCTGCAGCAATTCGGTTTGTCCCAAAATCACACCCAGTAAATTATTGAAGTCATGCGAGATTCCACCCGCCAGTTTGCCTATAGCGTCCATTTTCTGCGATTGGAGGAGTTGTCTTTCCAAGGATCGTCGTTCGGTGATGTCTTCGGCAAACACTTCAAAATAATCCAGTGCGCCTGCCGACCGCTCGACCGGGCGACCCGAAAGACGAACCACAATTCGCTCACCGTTTTTTCGTTTCCACTGGGCTTCCACCTCCCTGAAGTCCCTGTGCCGCCAGTAATCGTCAATCAGCTTCTCCCGAAATTGCGGTTCCACATAGATATCGGTTTGGATATTGCGCTCCAGAAGCTCGGCCTCGGACTGATATCCGAGCATGCGAACAAGAGCCGGATTCACTTGCAGGAATCTGCCGTCCAGAGTCACGCGATAAATACCATAAGGAGCGTCTTGCACCATCGATACGAAACGAGCCTCGGATGACCGGAGATCTTGCTCGATGCGTCGTCGTTCCGTGATGTCTCGCGAAATCGCTGAAACGCCCACGATTTTCCCGTCCCCGTCGTGGATCGGTGAAAGCGTGACTGACACGATAATTTTCTGGCCGTCCTTGCGAATACGGGTCGTTTCGTGTTGGTCGATTTTCTCGCCGCGGGCAAGGCGTCGAAGAAGTCGTTCCTCTTCGTGCCGCTGGTCGGCAGGCGAAAGAATCGCGACCGACTTTCCTACGGCTTCCGCCGCGGAGTAGCCATACACTGCCTCGGCGCCCGCGTTCCAACTAAGGATGGTTCCGTCAAATGCGTTGCTAATGATGGCGTCAAAGGACGATTCCACAATCGCCGCGAGTTGCGAAAGGCGTTCTTCGATCTTTTTCCGTTCGGTAATATCCCGGCTGATCGAAAGCATATAAGCGTCAGTGCCTAACGTAACTTGCGTAGCGGAAACCGTGGCGTAACGATGCTCTCCGGCTTTGGTTCGGAAGCCGAATTCCACGTCACGCACTTCGCCGTGGCGCCGTAATTTCTCCAAAATTCCCTCGTGCGAGGGGTCGTCTGACCAAATACCGATTTCCGAAGGCGTTTTGCCGATGACTTCCTCGGCGCTGTAACCAGTCAAGCGCGCGAAACCTTCGCTGGCCTCAACGTAACGCCGATCCGGCAGGCTGCGCAAAGTGATCGCATCCGGGCTCGAGTGAATCATCTTTGTGTACTTCTCTTGCGAATGGCGCAACTCTTGTTCGATTCGATTGCGGTCCGTTATATCTCGCAGGATCCCGGTGAAAATGCGTTTTCCCTGATGGACGTGCTCGCCGAAAGAAATTTCCAAAGGAATCTCTGCGCCGCTCTTGTGTAGGCCCGTCAGTTTCAGCCCCATCCACGACGTGTGTTTTTGGCTGGTCTCTAGATAATTATGAACAGCCGCTTTGTGCAGGTGACGGAGGTAGTCCGGCATCAGCATGGTCACCTGCCGTCCTACGATTTCGCCGAGTGGATACCCAAAGATCCGTTCCGCGGCCCGATTTGCATACAGGACGATACTGTCTTGATCAATGCTGATGATGGCGTCTGACGCACTTTCCGCAACGACGCGGAATAATTCTCCGGATTGGTCAGCCTCGCTGGCGTGGTCCATAGCTGAGGTCCTTCGGATTCGAAAACGTCTCGCGGTCCACCGAGCAGCGGAAAAAGGGAGGGCTTCGCCGCGAACGCTGAGCAGGTGGACGTTCCGAATTGGTCTGCAGTCTAACCGGCTCGTACGATCCTTGAAACAAATCCGAGCAGGCTGACTATAACAGCAAAAAAAGGGACGGCGAGACCGATGATAACTTAACTTTCTATTAAAGCAACAGGCGCTACGTCGCGTTTGAAGAGGGAAAGGATGGTGGAAGCTGGAACGCAGTGACAGACTACACTGTCGAATGACTCAGTGAGACGCCGGCATCGCGTCTCGTTCGCGACGACGGCGCGCCAGATGATGCATGGCTATGTTGAGAAAAATGTTGCCGCACGCCGTTTCTATCGGCAGCACCATCGCTTCGGTGTCGTGCGATCCGGCCAGCCCTTGATCGTTCATGTGAATTTCAGGCGGAAATACTTTGAAGCGGTAGCCTTGATCGTTCAGCAGCGTCACGGAATTTCCGATGACCATGTTGGCGAGTTCGCAGACCGTTTCGCGCACCGTTTGTTCGTTGTCGATTACCTCGCCGCCGGTAAGAATCGCGGCCACTTTCAGCGCCACCTCTGGCGCCAGATCCAGAATGATACGGCCCTCAATGTCGCCCTTGATGATGATCAGCGCGGCGACGCCCTTGCGGTGATAAGCTTGCTCTTCCATCAAAAGCTCTCCAATTTTTGTCGGGCCCTGCAGCGATTCCGCGAATACCGCGTCCGCGGCATTAATGAACGGCTGGATTAAATCCATTCTCATGAGTGATGCTCCCCGGCAAGAGCGACCGGCGCGATGGCGAGCGCTGGATCATCGCTCAAGACGTAGCGAAGAATTTCGTATAGGACTTCGGGCTTGACCGGTTTCTGAACAAAATGTTTCGCGCCTTTTTGCAAAGCCGCCAGAATATTCTCCTGGTAGCCGACCGACGACACCATCACGATCTTGGCCTCAGGATATTGGCGAACGATGCGTTCGACGGCTTCGATCCCTTCCATCTGTGGCATGGTTATATCCATCAGCACGACATCAGGTTTGGTGCGAGTGTACTCGGCAATCGCCGTGAGGCCGTCGCCGGCTTCGCCAGCGATTTCGCCGCCAAATAAATGCACCATCTTGATAATGTTTTTCCGCGCGAAGACCGAGTCGTCCACCACAAGATAGCGGACAGGCTGGTTGTCTTTCCTCAGTAGAGCGGCAAACTGTGACATATACATTCTCCTTAAAGCGGACTCGTTAAGCTTGTCTTTCCAAACTCTTTCATCCCTGCCTTCATGAACGGTTCGTCGAAACCGGCATCTTTTCGTTTTTTTCGTTCTTATCGGACTTGCTTTCCCGTTCGTTCTTTTCTGGCCGTTCCACTTTCTCCTGTCGGGTTGTGCCGCGCTCCGATGCACGGTCGATACCTACGTGTGCGGCCAGATAGGGGCCGATTGCGTCGAGTGGTACGACGCGATTTGCGTAGCCCTTGACGATCGCCGCGCGCGGCATTCCCGGCACCACGCAGGTTTCTTCGCTCTGCGCAATTGTCGCTCCACCCGCTGCTTTGATGGCGCCCAGGCCTTCGGCGCCGTCTTCGCCCATTCCGGTCATCAGAACACCGATCACCATGGGGCCAAATTCCTGAGACACGGAGTGGAAAAGCACGTCCACCGACGGCCGGTGCCCATTCACCGGAGCGGAATCGCTCAGCACCACCATGTCCCCGCGCGGCATGCGGCGCACCATCATGTGCCGGTTGCCGGGACAAATTAGCGCTCGTCCCGCTAATAAAAGGTCGCCTGATTTCGCTTCCTGGACATCCAGCGCGCAACATTCATCCAGGCGGCGCGCAAACATTTCGGTGAAGCCCTCCGGCATGTGCTGCACGATTAACAAGCTTCCGGAAAATTCCGCGGGGATCTGCGAAAGAACGAACTGCAGCGCGTTCGGTCCGCCAGTCGAAACACCGATCGCAATAATGCGATGAGGCGGAATTGCAGCGCGGGCGTTTTTTTTCACCGGCTGCAAGGGTTCCACGGCGATCGGCGCCGCTATGCGGCTGCCGGCGGCGCGCTTGGCTACCTTGATTTTTTCGATCAACTCGCGCGCGATGGCGTCCAGATGTCCGGAAGATGCTTCCTTCGGCTTCGCCACGAAGTCAATCGCGCCGAGAGCGAGCGCCTTGAACGTGGCATACGCGCCTTCTTTTGAATGAGTGCTAACCATCACCACCGGCAGCGGTGCGCGGCGCATAATCAGACGCAGCGTTTCCATGCCGTCCATGCGCGGCATTTCCAGATCGAGCGTCACAACATCGGGACGGAGTTCTTCAATCTTTTTCAACGCGAACGCGCCATCCATCGCCGTACCGACCACATCGATCATCGGATCGCGGGCGAGAATATTCGGAATCAGCTTCCGCATCAGCGCGGAATCATCCACAACCAGAACTCGAACCCGCTCGCTCATGCAATCGCTCCAAGAGGAATTGCCCGTGAGAGGCGCGAGAGCACCGCGGGAACGTTCAAAATGAGCACCACTGTTCCATCGCCAAGAATCGAAGCTCCACTGACCAGATCGCTGGCGACAATGTCTGACGGAAGGGCTTTAATCACCAATTCTTCCTCGCCCACCAATTGATCCACTAGCAGCCCAAAACGTTTTTCTGCGGCGCCAATGACGATAACGAAATTCTTCTTTTGGTTTTTCGCCGTCTCGACGGCGTGGATACCTTTCAAATCATTCAGCCGAACCAGGGAGAGCACCTGATTTCGAAGACGCAATACCTCTCGCTGGTCAATGTGATGAATTTCCTGGCTCTGGCAGCGGGTAATTTCCACAACTGAGGAGATCGGCACCGCGAATAAACGCCCGCCAACGCGGAAAAGCAACGTTTGAATGCTCGCCAGGGTTAATGGCACGCACAACTGAATGGTAGTGCCCTTTCCAGGCACGCTGATGACCTGCACTGTGCCTTTGATACGATCGAGAACGGTGCGTACTACGTCCATGCCCACGCCGCGGCCGGAAACTTCAGTGACCTCAGCTGCGGTGCTAAAACCGGGTTCAAAAATAAGATTGGTAACTTCGGAATCGAGCATGCGCGTCACTTCATCTGATTTCACCAAGCCTCTTTGCACCGCTTGTTTTCGAATGCGATCCAGATCAAGCCCGTGACCATCATCGCGCACCTCGATGACTACTTCGGTTCCCTGATGGAAGGCATTCAGAAAGATCGTGCCGCGAGCCCCTTTGCCAGACGCGATGCGCTCTTCGCTCGATTCAATGCCGTGGTCAACTGCGTTACGCACCAGGTGGGTCATGGGCTCAGCGAGCGCGTCGAGTATGCCTTTATCGAGATCGGTGTTCTCGCCGGCAAATTCTAGCGCGACATCTTTGCCACAATGTTTGGCAACGTCCCGCACCACACGCGGAAACCGCCGGAAGAGCTGTTCCACTGGGACCATGCGAATCTTCAGAACCGACTTATGCAACTCGTCGAGCACTCGCGACTGAAAAGCGAGTGCATCCGCTAATTTTGTGCGAAGAGGATCGCGGGAATGTTTTTGGTCAAATTCAGTCAGCGCCCGGTTCAGCATCGATTTGCCGATGATCAATTCGCCGACCAGGTTCATTACCGAATCGATGCGTGCCGCGTCCACGCGAAGGGTACTCTCTGCCACCGCGGCGACCGCCGATCCCAGCACTGCGGCTTTTCCGCTGGCGGCGTTTCCGGAACTATCCGCTCCTGCGGCGTTCACGCGCGCCGCATGGGCATCAAGCAACTCGCCAAGCAATTCGTGCTCGGCGCTATCAGCGTGTGCCGACCGTTCCACCAGCACGCTGGTCACAATGGACGGGATGCGGCACCGTTGTTCAATCTGGTCGTGTGATTGTTTCGTGGCCAGCGCCGCTTCCACAATTTCAACGTTGGCGGCCGCCACATTATCTTCCGGCCGAAGGGCGATCACCGTTCCGCATCCGTGAAGCACATTGCGTATCAACTGAAACGCAGCGGCACGCATGCCGCTGCTCTGATCGACGTGAAGCGCAATATTGAAAACCTCTTCTCCACGATGGATCGCTTCGGAAATCATCAGTTGCTCGTACTCGCTCCATTCGAATTGCACCCGGAACGCGGTGACGGATCCGGTCACAGCAGCAGAAGTCGCGGGAGCCTGTTGCAACTGGCGAATCAACACCCGTAATGGATCCACACTCGGCGGTTCGGCACCGCGTTGGTAGGCGGAGAGCATGGCTTCGAATGAATCCGCCGCCGCCAGCACGACCTCGGCAAACTTTGTACCGTGCGATTTTCCGATCTGCTGAGTGAGTACATCTTCAAGTTCATGCGCGATTTCGCTGAGCTTGATGAAACCGCAGGCCGCGGAGTCGCCCTTAAGCGTGTGTACAATGCGGCGCACGCTGCGGATGATCTCTTCGTCAGCCGGACGAGCCTCGAGCTGCAGTCCAGACTCGTTGAGAGACTGGAGAAGTTCGTTGGCGCTCTCGAAAAAAAGAGCGCGCAGTTCCGTGCCTCGGTCTTCGGGCGTAAAGCTCAACCGTTCACCTCAAGCCGCTGGTAAGCGGTGCCGTTGTTCTGGTGCACCATTTTGAATTTTTGCGTGAGACCAAAGAGGCTTTCCGCGTGACCCACGAAAAGATAACCGCCCGGATTCAAGCAGTTGTAAAACTTATCGATCAGACGCTTTTGCTCGGCTTCGTCAAAATAAATCATCACGTTGCGGCAGAGAATGATGTCGTTGCGGCGCGGGAGAAATTCCGTTTTCAAGTTATGGAAGTCGAACTGAACCAGTTCCTTCAGTTGCGGCTTCACGCCGTATTTGTCACCTTTCTTTTCGAAATAACGCAGTCTGCAGGTGTAATCCACCGGTTCCATCTGCGTTTCGGTGTACAGCCCTTCCTGTCCGGCACGCAGGCTGGCATAGCTGATATCCGAGGCAAGAATTTCCAGCTTCCAGGGGGGCGGAATCAGCGGTTTGGGCGACGGCATGTCAAACGGAAGAGGATTTCGCAAGTAGTAGTAAGCCAGCGCGTCGCAAATCAGCATCGCGACGGAGAAAGCTTCCTGACCGGAAGAACATCCCGCGCTCCAAACGCGCAACGTCCAATCGCGGCGCTCCTGCTTCTTATGTAGCAGTTCCTCCAGAACGGTTTTCTGCAGAAGATCCAGTTGCGGTTTGTTGCGGAAAAAACTCGTCTCGTTAACGGTAAGATTTTCCAGCAACAATGCTAGTTCGGCTCGCCCCTCGCGGCTGGTGAGCAACCGGTAATAACCGTAGAACGAATCCATCTGAACCGCTTTCAGGCGGCGCTGTAGCCTGTCTTTCAGGAAATGCGAGCGGCGCTCATCGAAAAACATTCCACATTCCTGATAGACGAGTGTTTGCAGCAGCTTGAGTTCTGCTTCGGTCAGTTGAATCTGTGCGGTGATCGTTCCCATTCAAATGCGCGTAATCGCACCGGGCCGGAGATTGCTGCTATCTCACGGAGGCGACAGTTTCCGCGGCCTCCTCGAGTTTCTTGAATTCGGGGCGATGCAGAAGCTTGGAAATATCCAAAAGGATGACCAGGCGGCCTTTGAGCTTGCCGACTCCGGTCACGTAGCCGGATTCGCTGTCCGCGAAAACGGAGCCAGGCGATTCAATTTCAGAAGGCGGGATTTTCAGCACTTCCGAAGCGGAGTTGACGATCAGCCCGACCAGTTTGTTATCGAGTTCGACCACAAGAATGCGGTTCTTTTTCTCCTGCTGAATCTCCGATTGCCCAAACCTTTTTCGCAGGTCCATTACTGGAATGATTTTCCCGCGAAGATTGATGACTCCTTCAATCGTGTCGGGAGCATTCGGAACGGACGTTATTTCCGGAACGCGGACGATTTCGCGAACCGAGCCAATGCGCACCCCAAACGTTTCCTCGCCGATGCGGAAACCAACGACCTGAAGTTCTTTTTCCATCAAGCGGTCTCCAGGCACTCAGGAACGAGCCATTTCGGAATATTCAAATTCGCGTGATTGCTGATTTTCGCTTTGCCGGAGTGCGCCCGAAAACTCCCGCCTTTTGGGTTGTGCGGAGCGTTCCAGAACGAAGCGGTCCATGCTATCGAGCAAGTTGCGGGAAAGCTTGAGCATCTGTTCGGCTGCCGCGGAAAGTTCGGTGGAGCTCGACGCGGACTGCTGCACCAGTTCGCGCATCTTGTCCATCGCGCGCACCACGGCTTGCGCACCGCTGGCTTGTTCCTCGACGGCGGAATTAATTTCCTGGGTAATTTCCGTCAGCCGGTTTGTCGCTTTGGCGATTTGTGCGGAGCCAACCGACTGCTCGTTGGTGGCAGCGCCGATCTCCTGCGAGAACTTGTAAACTTCAGTGACCACGCTGGAAATTTTGTGAAGAGCGGTCCCCAGGTCGTTGCCGAGGCTAAGTCCTTCTTCAACGATGCGGGTACTGCGGTCCATGTTCTCAACGGCCTGGCGCGCTTCACGCTGAATGCTCTGGATGAGGTCGGCAATTTCTTTCGTGGACTGCGTGGATTTCTCGGCGAGTTTGCGGACTTCATCGGCGACGACGGCGAAACCCAGGCCGTGTTCCCCGGCGCGAGCGGCCTCAATCGCGGCGTTCAGTGCCAGCAGGTTCGTCTGCTCGGCCAGATCGTCTATGACTTCAATGATTCGTCCGATGTCGTCGGCGCGATGGCCGAGCACATTGATGATTTCGGCGGAAGACTGAATCGCCTTGTTGGTGCGGTTCAGTCCGTCGGTCGTCTTTTCCATGGTCTGAATACCGATACCCACTTCTTCACGCGAACGATTCGCGATATCGAGCAAAATTTTTGCCGTATCGGCGACGCGCTGAATCGAAGTAACCATTTGGTCGATCGAAGCGGACGTCTCCGCGACGCTCGAAGCCTGCACCTGAGTATTTTTCACGACGTTCTGCACGTTGATGCTCATCTCGTGCATGGTGCTGGTGACTTCTTCGATCGCCGAGGAAGCCTGCACGCTGACCTTCGCGGATTCGTCGGCGGCGCCGGCAACCTGATTCGAACCTGCGGAAACTTGCCCCGCGGAATCGCGCGTGGTGCGGACGATTTCCTGCAAACCGTGGGACATGCGGCGGAAAGCGTTGCCGAGAGTATCGCGCTTCGAACGCGGAACCACTTCAACACTCAAGTCGCCTTCGGCAACGGCCATCGAGACGCTGGCCATTTCCTTAAGGTACGCGACCAGGTTGTTGAACGTCGTGGCCAGAGCGCCAATCTCGTCGTTGCGGTGAATGTCGATATTCTGATTCAAGTCTCCTGAATCGCCGATTTCCCGCGCCACCGTAATCAAATGAGTCAACGGAAGTGTGATGGACTTTGCGGTGTAAAATGCCACCAGCGCGCCAAGCAAAATGGCCAGGAGCGTGCCAATCGTCGTAACAATCGCGCTGACCGTGCTGGCTTTTGCCGCGGACTTGGTTGTCTCCTCAAACGTCTTGGTGATTTCGAGCGTCGTTTGATCGAGCAGAGCGGAAGATTTCACTAGCCACGAAGCCGGATCTTTTTGCAGGTAGAAAATTTGTAAATCGGAGACAGTGGAATCACCGGAATCAACCTGGTGCCGCTTGGCAAGCAGCGGCTTGGCGAAATTGTCGGCCCAATTGGCTTCAGTGCTTTCTACCTGGATTAACGCGGTGCGCATTACATCAGCCGAAATCTGCGTTTCACCGCGCTTGAGCGTATCGGTAAGCTCGGTAATGCCCTTGTTGACCTTCTCTTCGTCGCGCGGATCGCCGCTCAGCAGGAAATTATCCAGGTTCAATCGATTCAGCATGATCTGCAAACGAACGGCTTCGATCGTTTGCACGCTTAACAGCGAAGCCGCGGAATCGGCCCGCGCCGTTCGTTCGCGCAACGCCGCAAAGCTGTTCACCAGGAACAACCCGACCAGGATCACCAGCACCAGGCCGAATCCCGCATAAAGTTTCTTGCCGATACTCATCGCCAAAGCCCTCCGCTTCCCCTCAAATCGCTCGCTTCGCCAGTGAAATGAATCTGCGTGAATCTTGCACGGCTAATTGTTGCCATGAAAATCGAATTCGACCACTTGTGTCGTCTCTTCTGGCGCAGGAAAGAATTTCCACTCCTTTACGGAGTCCTGACAAACCTGCACCAGCAGCGGATGTCCGCCCAACACACGCGTGCTGCGAACATGACCGTCCGGCGTGATGATGACTTCGATTTTTACTTTGCCGGACACGTTCATGCGCCGCGCAAGTTCAGGATAGTTAGGTGCGGTTTTGGATTTCACTTTGCGCTTCCCTTCGTCAGTGGCCGCACCTTGCGCGAAGGCGGTCGAAGCCACCATCGTAAAAGCCAGCGCAGGCGCCACCAGCCAGCTCCAACGGAATCTCATTGCAAAAACCTCCTCAGTTAGGGAAGTACCCCGCCAAGGGAAAGGCACGTCTGATGCCAGCACCGGTCAGAACGAAATAAAGTGAATCCGCGCCTCGAATATTCTTGAAGCCATTCAGAGCAAAGCTACTTACAAGTTCTGTTGGCCGTTGGAACGGATCCACAAGGAATTTTTTCCGTCTCAACTTCCGTCATTCCGCTTCATCTCGGTCTCACGCTGAGATTCCGAAACTGGCCATTCGTACAGGGAGCGTGCCATCATGAGCACCTCCAAACCGTTCGGTGATTGACTCACATTGAGATTGGCCATTAGCGTGGAAGAGCGCGGGCGTCATCCATTCTGAGACGAACTGCTTCTTCTTCCATGCTATGAGACGGCAAAAATCGAAACCGCACAGCAAACCGGCGCGAGCCACCGGCGGCGCCAAATACGTCGGGCCGGGCGCGCGGCGCGCGATCGAGTTGATGGAACTGGCAACCGTCGCGGCGCAATCGCGCGATCTGGCGGAATTTCTCAAACTGTTTTCAGAACGCGTTGCGCGCATGCTGGCGGCAGAGTGGTGCGGTGTGGTCGTAATCCGCGGACAAGATGCGGAACTCAAGGCCGGCTCGGATAGCAAAGCGTTTGGCTTGGACGAACGCGAAATCTTGAAGCGGACCAAAGAAGCCAGCCGAGGCAAAGAAATCTACGTCCTTCCCGCCGCAGCGGCTGGCGGACCTCAAGAGAACGAATTGTTCGTGGTGCCGGTGCATGCCAGCGACGGCGAACCACTCGGCGCCATCTGCGTTTACGGTTCGCGGCACGAAATTATCAGCGGAGAGAAAAAATTACTGCGTGCGCTAGCCAGCCACGCAGCGCTGTCGCTGGAAAACTTCCGCCGCTTCTCTCAGCTCGAACGATCCAAGCGTCAGTGGGTTCAGGATATTGATGCCATCAGCGATTTCATAGTGGTGCACGACCGCGCCTGGAAAATCGTGCGCACCAATCGCTCCCTTGCCGATCACCTTGGACTTCCGCCTGTTGCATTGGTAGGAGAAGCTGTGAGCAGTCTGCGCACGCTTGCGGAAGGCGATGGCACGCTGCCCTGCCCCTTTTGCTTGTACACCGGTCTGAGCAAAGAAGAACACATCATTTCATCGGCAGAAAAGATTTATCTGGTCTCCACTTCGCGCGCCAGCGGAGCCAACGAAGACGATGAGCGCACGATTCACGTGCTGAAAGACATCACCGACCGCCGCGAAGCTGAGCGCCGCTATCGCGAGCTTTATGACAGCATTCAGGAAGGCCTCTTTTTCGCCACTCCCGATGGACGATTTCTCGACGTGAACGATGCCATGGTGCGGATGCTGGGATACGCATCGCGGGAAGAACTGTTGCGCGACGACGTAGGAGCTTACTTGTATCCCGAACCGAGTGCGCGCAGCCGTTTGTTGGCTACCATTCGCAAGACCGGCGTCTTGCGAAATCATGAGGAATCGCTGCGTCGCAAGGACGGCACAATTCTTCATACCCTGCAAAACATCACCGCTGTCCGCGATGCCCACGACAAAATCAAACAATTTCGCGGTCTCATGCTGGATGTAACGGAACAAAAAATGTTTCAAGCGCAACTGCAGCGCGAACGCGACTTCAACCAGAAGATTCTAAACGCCACGCAAAGCATGATTTTGGTTCTCGATACCGCCGGCCTGATCAGCTATGCGAATCGCCGGTGTTATGAGACCGGTTATCGTCAGGAAGAAATGATCGGGCAGCGCCTCGTGGACCTGGTGGACGCGGGTCAGCGCCCCGAATTCGAAGCGGCGCTGGACACTACCGCGCACGGCCAGCAGGTCGAAAATCTTGAGTTGCGCGCCCGACGAAGCGATGGAACGCCCGGACATTTTTCAATTAGTTTGAGTCCCATGCGCGACGAACAGAATACCGTCAACAGTGTCGTAGTCGTAATGACCGACATCACGGACGCGGCTTTGCTGCAGGCCAAGTTGGCGCACTCTGAGCGCATGGCCACCTTGGGCCGGCTGGTCTCCGGTGTGGCTCATGAAGTGAACAATCCCTTGGCTGCAATTTTGGGATTTACGGATCTGCTGCTAGAAAATCCCGAAGTACCGGCGAACGCTCGCGAGGACCTCCAAATCATCCTTCAGGAAACGCAACGCACCAAAGATATCGTGCAAGACTTGTTGAGTTTTGCCCGCCAGCGCGCGGTGAGACGTGAACTGGTGAATGTCGGCGCGATTTTGAAGCAGACTACCAAGCTGCGCAGCTACGACTTGCAAAGCCACGGCGTCGAAGTGATCGAGGAGTACGACGAGGGTCTGCCTACCGTCATGGGCGACGCGCAACAGTTGCAACAGGTTTTCCTCAATATTCTGAACAACGCTTATGATGCCATCGAAGAATCAGGCCGCAGCGGAAAAATTATCCTTAAGACCGCGTCCATCGGGCACGCCATTGAGATCAGCTTGGCGGACAACGGCACCGGCATCACGGAAGTGGAGCGCATCTTCGACCCTTTTTATACGACCAAGCAGACCGGCAAGGGCACCGGGCTGGGACTGAGTATCTGCTACGGAATTGTGCGCGCCCACGGTGGCGAGATTCAGTGCTGGAATAACGCCGACGGACTGGGCAGTACATTTTCGATTCGCATTCCAGTCGCGGCGGAAGCCGTCAATGCCAACGCCAAGCAGGCCGGCCGATGAACAACGAACTGACCGCGATAAACGCCATTCTGCTGATTGAAGATGAACCCTCCGTCACTGCCTTTATCCGTGCCGCGTTGGAGCGCCGCGGATACCGCGTCGTTCCCGCTTCTTCCGGCGCGGAAGGGCTTGAATGTCTATCGAACGGCCGTTTTGGCGGGGTAATCTCCGATATTCGAATGCCCGGCAGCGTCAATGGAGCCGAAGTGCACGAATGGATCCGGCTGCATCGACCGGAATTGCAACAAAGGGTGATTTTGATGAGCGGCGACACCGCGAATAGCAAGACGCAAGCGTTGCTGGCCAATAGCGGAATTCCTTGCATTGAAAAACCCTTTCGGGTTGAGAAACTCATTTCAGTGGTCGAAAGTACCTTCGGAAAACCATGAGCGATTCAATAAAAGTCAGGCTGCTGGTCGTGGACGATGAGCAAAGCATCCGCAAATTGTGCATGACAATTGGAAATTCGCTCGGCTACCTCTGCAGCGAAGCGGAGAGCGCGGAAACCGCGCTGTCGCGCATTGAGCAGGAAGCGCCGGATCTGATTGTCACCGACCTGAAACTACCCACGCAGTCGGGTGTCGAACTTCTGCGTCAGGCCAAAGCCCTGTTCCCGCATGCCGAAGTTGCCATTATGACTGGACACGGTTCCATCGAATCCGCGGTAGATGCCATGAAGCTTGGAGCGTACGACTACATCGAAAAACCGTTCCGCGTCGAGAAAATGCGCCTCCTGTTGCAGCGCATGGCCGAAAAAGTCCGGCTGGTCACCGAAAACGAATTTCTGCGCGAGCGCGTCAACACCGAAGACAATCTCGACGGGATTATCGGCGCATCCGCGAATATCCAGGATGTTTTGCGGATGGTTTCACGCCTGAAAGACACGCGCACGCCGGTGCTGATTTCCGGCGAAAGTGGAACGGGCAAGGAACTCGTTGCGCGCGCTATTCATTTTCGTGGAGCCATGGCGCAAACTCCGTTTGTCGCCGTCGACTGCGGCTCCCTGGTCCCGACACTGATGGAAAGCGAGCTGTTCGGCTACGAAAAAGGCGCATTCACCGGCGCGATGAAATCCAAAGCCGGACTTTTCCAGGCGGCCAACGGCGGAACGATTTTCCTGGACGAAATTGGCGAATTGCCGCTCGAAATGCAAGCCAAACTCTTGCGCGTGCTTCAGGAACGGGAAGTGCGGCCGGTCGGCAGCAATGAGAGCCGCAGCGTGGATGTCCGCGTAATCGCCGCAACCAATCGCGATCTCGAAACCGCGTATCGCGAAGGAACATTTCGCAAAGACCTGTATTTTCGATTGAATGTTGTCACCGTTCACTTGCCTTCTCTTCGCGAACGGCGATCCGATATTCCGGTGCTGGTGCATCACTTCATAAATCGTTACGCGCCGGGAACCAACTTGCATGTCACTCCGGCGGCCATGAAGAGCCTGTTGCAATACGAATGGCCCGGAAACGTTCGCGAATTAGAAAACTGTGTTGCCCGTGCGATCACGTTGGGCGACCGGCAAGTCATTGACGTCAACGATCTGCCGCCGGCCATCCGCACCGAGGGCGGCGGAACTCAGCAACAGCCATTTCCCGATGACACTTCCCTGTCCACCACCGCACTCGCGGAAATGGAGCGCATGACCATTCTGAAAGTGTTCGAACAAGCAAATGGAGACAAAGCGCTAGCCGGACGAATGCTGGGAATCAGCCGCGCCACTCTCTATCGCAAGCTCAAGCGTTACAACATCGCAGTCCGCTCAACTCCGGATAACACGCCCGTAGTTTCTCAATCGTGAGTCCTGTGGAAGCTGTCGTTCGGGCATTTTACCCGGACCGAAATCCGCGGCTCACTGAGACGCTAACGTGTCAGCGTGAGACAGTTGAAGCAGCAAAGTACCATCGGAATTTTATAAGCCATTTGTTTTGATTACCTTCACACCGGCTTACTTTTGCCTTCATTTGGCCGCCCTCTTGCACTAGTCCTCTCTGCTCCGTGTGCGCGCTGCGAATCCGGGTGTGTACGCTGAGACAGTACAGCGACGCTCTGGCAGGTGACGGTGAAAACTCGCAGAACCACTACAGCCACGCAGACGCCCTATTCCGGATCCGGTTGCGCGGCAGAGTTGGCGAGATTCTTCCCGGACGCCCGCCCAGTTCAGGTTCGCGCTGTTCTCACGCCGCTGCGCAGCGGCGCGGACAAGCTTCGCGAATCCGTGCTCTTGGAATTCGCCGGTTTCGAGAAAGCGATTTTTAGCTCGTCATTGCCGCTGGAATTTGACGACCGTGTCCGCCTGACCGACCCGGACGGCGGCAGAGCGTGTGACGCCACCGTGGTCGCGGTCCAATATCACGACGGGCGCAAGGCAGTGGCTTTGCAATTCGCGGGTGGGCAAGGTTGGTGGGTGAAAAGGCCGTGAACAATTCGCTGACAACTCTGAAGATTCCGGGCCTCGTGAAGAACGAATCCGCGCGTCAGGAACAATGGGATGAGTTGCGTTCCGTGTTCCCGATTTACCTCGCGCTCGCAAAACAACTCGAATTCGAAATTCCCTTTGCTCCCGAAAATCGCGCACTCCCCCCCAAGCTGGACCCTGCGGTTTTCGACAATGTTCAGGCATGGTTGGATTCCATGGACCAGCGCGTGATGGTCCATCAGCTTCGCCACCTCTTGCAGATGATGACTCTCAACGCCAGCGAAGGCGGGCTGCGCGCTCTGATCCTGCGGCACCTCCGCAAGCCGTCGAAAACCATCAGCGATCGCGACAAAATCGATTTCTTGCTCGTGCAGTATTTCGCCCTCAGCGCGCCGGCAAAGATCTATCACAAGCAGATCGATCTTGCCGATACGGCGCAAGTAATGCAGCCCGTGCTCGGCGAAATTGACAGCACGCCACTGGCTTGGTGCGAACCGCTGGAAAAAATGATCGAAGCGTTGCGAGGTTTCCGCAGCCTGCGCGAAATCCTGAAAACGAATTTCATCCAGGACGGCCGCCGGGTGAAAGAGTCCGCTGGAGGCATGTTTTATGATCCCTCGGCGCTGATTGCCTTTATCCGTTTTAATTTCTTACTGCGCAGAACCCTGATTGAACTAATGCACGCCGATCTCATCGCTATCCGCAGCGGTTTGACGCAACTGGAAGCGGCCGGAATACGCTTTTTCGATTGTGGCCACGCCGGACTTTCCGCGAACGAATCGATCGCCCGGGTGAAAAAAGCCGCTGAAGATTGGAAACAGCCGTTTCAAAAGGAATACACCGAACGAACCGTCAGCCAGGCATTCGAAAAACTGCTTGGATTGCGCACCGATGTGGAACGCGCCCTGGAAAAATGCGCCTCCAGGCAATCGCTTAGCCAGGCGCTATTGGGCTCCGCACCCGCGGTGAAACCTTCTGCACCACTGACAGTCGCGCATCCGGATCCAAAACCTTCGATCAAGACCGACCTTCCGGCCAATCTCGACTTCGAAACTTGCATGGAACAAATTTGGGAACAGTTGATTGCCGCTCCGCCTTCTCGCGGACGCTCGATGACTACCATTCGCTTGGGCGCGGCGCGCGTTCTCATGTCTTCCTGGGAAGTTAGTGCTTTCGTCAGTGAAGACGGCCCCTCTGCCGAAGACCTGCGCCGCGCCGTGGTCGCGCGTGCATTGGTGGCCGCGGCTACCGAATCCACCCGAGAAACCGGCAATGCCACAACGCTGGATCGTGCCCTCGCCATTGCCCGCCAGGAAGTCACTCGCTTGCTCGAACGAGTGGACCTGGCAAAACAGGCCAAAGACACCGAAGCGGCTGTGAATATGGGGATCAGCGCGAAACGGTTGAACTCTTCTATCGAAGAAGCGGAAAAATTGTAAAACCAGCGACATTCGTAGCACAAACACGTACGGGAGCCGGCACACTTGAAAAGTTCCAGCGTTTTGATCCTCACCGATGACAGCGAGTTCGGCCGCCTCCTCAGTTCCTGTTGGCACGCCGAACCGCAGTCGCCTTCCATCACCGTTTTGAATAGCGGCCTTTGGAAAATACAGGGCGCGGAAACATTCGACCTCATTGTGCTTGGTCCGGTCGGCTCAGCGAGCAGGGCTGGCGAGAAGACACTTTCTCATATTTTGAGCTCGCTTCCTCCCAGCGTCGCGGTGATCCTTTGCGCGTCGGCCGATTCCCGCGAAATCCAGTCATTGCGTTCGCGCTACCCGCGTTTACTGCATGTTGCATTGCGCGAAGATTGGGCGCAAACGCTGGTGCTCGTGGCTGGCGAATCGCTGCGCCGAGTGCGAGCCGGCCGCCAGGCCAGGCAAGCAATATCTCGCGCTGCGCAAAGCGAACGCGAAGCGATTCTCGGCCGCTACATGGTCGAAATGAAGCACAACGTGAACAATGCGCTGACCTCGATCCTGGGAAATGCGGAGTTGCTCTTGCTCGAGCCCGGCCAGCTCAGCGCGCAGTCTCTGCACCAGATCAAAACCATGCACAGCATGACCCTGCGCATCAACGAAATCATGCAGCGATTCTCATCGCTATCCAGCGAGATGCGCGACGCTGAGAATGCATCTCAGGCTGAGACGGAAGAAGCTCCCGAAAGCCTTTCGACTCGCAACTAGAAACCTCGTCTGTCGCGGCTAACTTATTGAATCTGCGGCGATTCTCGCCCCGCGAAACAATTCTCTCCCCGCTTTCCGTCGTGGCTGCCCACGTGCATTTCTCTACCCTGGAAAACTCCGGAGAAAACTAGGTGTGCTGAAAAAAGTGCTCATCGTCGACGACTCGCCCTCTCAGGTCAAACTCATGCAGGGGCTTCTCGATCCCGAAGGCTATCAGTCTTTTGGGCTAAACGATCCGCGCCGCGTGGAAGAAACAATCGCCACGCTTCATCCTAGCGTCATTTTGCTCGACGTGGTGATGCCCGACCGCAACGGCTTTCAAGTTTGCCGCGAACTCAAAGGCAGCTCGCAATTTCAATCTATTCCCGTGATCCTTGTGACTTCGAAAGACAGCGCCAGCGATAAATATTGGGGCGAACAACAGGGCGCCGACGCTTACGTCACCAAACCGTTTACGCGTGAGGAGCTTTTGCGCGCAGTGCGCCGCTTTGCCTGATCGAACATGCTCAATGACGAATTCCAACTCGCTCCGCTTCCCCCCGATGCCGACACCGCAGAAATGCTGGAAGCCATCGGCCCGCTGGAAGAACGTCCGGCTGAATCGCAGTACTGCGTTTTTCGTAGCGGCCGCGAGCGCTTTTGCCTTCCGGTGCTGGATGTGGAGGAAGTTCTCGAGTGGCCGATCATCACCAAGCTCCCTCTCAGTCCCGCCTACCTGATGGGAATTTTCAATTTGCGCGGTGCGATTGTGCCTTTGATCGACATTGCCATGACCGAAGGACGCCGTCCCGGCCTTTTGCCGAAACATGTCGTCGTGGCGTCAATGCGCGTGGAAGGCAGTCACGAAGACTTGCGCATCGGTATCGCTTCCGACGAAGTCGTCGGCACCTACTCGGTCACTTCGGAAGACATGCTGCGTCAAGCCCCTGAAAATGTGCCGCACTGCATCGGCATGCTCCGTCACGACGATCGGCTGGCATTGGTCTTGGATTTGTCCCGGCTCTTGGAAGTTTTTCCCGGCCCGTCGATTTGAGGTTTTGTTTGAGATTTGCGGCGTGACGCTGGCCCGCCCAGCCACATCGCTAAAAGCAGTTTGGAGGAAGTATGAAATCGCGATTGAGTTCAACAATCTGGACGCTGGTCTTCGTCAATGGCCTGGCGCTATTTGTTGTCATCGGCCTGGCGTTCCATGCTGGCCGCGAAGCCGGAGACAAGTCCATCCTGGACTTCGCCTCCTTGCCGAGCAGTTCCAGCGGCGGCGTCATAATGGCCGTCCTCTTGGCGCTCGCCCTTGGCGGATTTCTCGCCTGGCGGCTGGGCGCTGCGATCACCACGCCGGTTCAGCAGCTTGCCGAATTCTCCGAGCGCTTGGCTGCGGGTGATGCTCGTGCTCGCGCGGACATTCAATCCGACAATGAGCTCGGCTACATCTCCGAAAACCTCAATCGCGCTGTCGCCAAGGTCGCCAAGGCCAATACCAATCAGGAAGCCAGCGAAGCGCTGCAGCGCAGCATCACCGAACTTCTCGCCGTGATCAACCAGGTCGCGCGCGGCGAACTGGCCCTGCGCGGCAAAGTCACCAACGACGCGCTTGGCAACGTCACCGACTCCATCAATTACATGCTCGATAATTTCACGAAGGTTCTCGAGCGCGTCCGCAAGGCGGCCATGGAAGTGACGGCCTGCTCCAACAACATCCTCGTCGCCGCCGATGAAATGCAAGCCGGCGCGACGCAACAGGATCAGGAAATTACCAACACCTCCAGCGCCGTCGAAGAGCTCACCGTCTCCATGAAACAGGTTTCCAACAACGCCGAAGCCAGCGCGGAGGCGGCACGTCGTGCGCTCGACGCTGCCGAACAAGGCAACCGCGCCGTTCGCGACACGCTCGACGGCATGCAGCGCATTCGTGCTTCCGTGCAAGCTACCGCCAAGAAAATCAAGTCGCTTGGCGATCGCTCTTTGGAAATTTCAGAAATCATCAACGTAATTAACGACATCACTGAACAGACGAACTTGCTGGCGTTGAACGCCGCCATCGAAGCAGCTCGCGCCGGTGAGGCTGGCCGCGGTTTCGCCGTCGTCGCCGACGAAGTCCGCAAGCTGGCCGAACATTCCCGCAGTGCCACCAAGGATATCGCCGCGCTCATCAAAGCTATTCAAGCCGAGACAAACGAAGCAGTCGTCGTCATGGAAGAAGGCACCAAGGAAGTGGAATCCGGCGCAACTCTCGCCGACCAGGCGGGCCGCGCTCTTGATGCGATTTCTAGCGTTGTTCGCCAGTCGGCGGAGCTGGTCCAGGAAATTTCTCTTGCTTCCAAGCAGCAGGTGCGCGGAACGGAAGGTGTCGCGCACGCCATGCAGATCATTTCCAACATTACGCGGCAAACTTCGCAGGGAACGCGTGGAACCGTAGCCACGGTCAGCCAGCTTGTAAAACTGTCCGATCAGCTCAACGAAGCGCTCTCACAATTCCGCGCCGCGTCTAAGCAAGCCAACCAACAAGCCGAAGAAAACGAACGTCATCCGGTGCCGGTCGGTGCTCTTCGTTAATCAACTCTGTTTGTGGTGGTCGTGCGTAACACAGTGAATCCAGAACGATGAGCGAACGTCAGGGCGGCCCAGTGAGCTTGACCGAACACGAATTGAGTGAAATCCGCATGCTGATCGAAGACCGCACAAGCATCCGGTTCGATGAATCGCGCGAGCGGTTTTTCTCCACTCGTGTGCGCGAACACATGGGCAGAAAGGGCTATGCTCGCGGCACCGATCTCTTGCGCTCTGTGAAGAAAACCAATTTCGAGTTTCAGGAACTGCTTGAATCGTTGCTCACCCAGGAAACATCATTCTTCCGCTACCCCAGCGTCTTCGAAGCGTTCGAAAAACGTATTCTTCCAGAGCTTCACATTAGAAAGTTTTGGAAGAATCCACGTTCGCTGCGTATTTGGAGCGCCGGCTGCTCCACCGGCGAAGAACCTTATTCGATCGCCATCACTATTGCCGACGCCATATCATTTTCCGACGCCTGGAACGTGGAGATCCTTGCAACCGACATCGGCCGCAATGCCCTCGCCGTCGCCGAACGCGGGGTCTACGCCGGCCGTAGCATCGTCAGCGTCAACGAAAAACAGCTCGCCGCCCATTTCCAGCCGGCTGAAGGCGGCCAGCAGGTGCGCCCTCGCCTTCGCAAGATGGTCAATTTCGTGCAGATGAACCTGACCAATAGCGTTTACGTCGGAAAGATGGACGTAATTTTCTGCATGAACGTCCTCATCTATTTTTCCGAAGAGCGCCGTCGCGAACTGGTTCAACATTTTTATTCTATGCTCGAACCGGGCGGCTATCTTTTCCTCGGGCATTCGGAATCGATCTCCAAAATGCCTGTCAAGTTTCAAGCTATCGTTTTGAACGACTGCATCTTGTACCGCAAGCCGACCGCGGAAGAGGTTCAGAAAGCTGAACTCGTTACGGAGGGACGCGCGTGAGCCTACCCGATCGCGACGCTGCCGAAGTTTTCCTCCAGGAAGCTTCTGAGCACCTCCAATACCTGCGTGAATACATCGGCGTGCTCCAGGAAATTGCTCCGCGCCGTGAAGACCTTGAGCGCCTTTACATTTCTGCGCACACCCTTTGCGGAACTTCGGCCAGCTACGGCTTCCCGCTCTTTTCAGAAGTCGCCGGAAAGCTTGCCCATGTTTTTCAGTACGCCACCAATGCTTCGCTCGGCGAAGATCTTCATGGCCCGCTGACCGAATTCCTTTCCGATGGAATTTCTCTGCTCGAAACCGATTTGCTCGAAATCAGCGATACCGGCCAGGAACCCCTGGACGACATCGCCGCCTTCAAGGAACGCTACCGCTTTGCATTTCCGGTCGAAGCCCCGCCGGTCAGCTATACACGGACTGAGCAACAGCACGAAGATCCTGCTGACGAACTCTCTGGTGATGTGGTGGCCATTACCGGCTCGTACTTCGATGCTCTCCCGGAGGACGATGAAGTCCCGGCCGAAATTTTGGAATTCTTTCAGCCCGAAGCGGAAGAGCATTTGCAAATTGTCAGTGATTGCTTGCTCTCGCTCGAAGCCAATCACAGTCCCGAAGAAATCAACAAGCTCTTCCGAGCGATTCACACCGTAAAAGGCTCCGCTGCGCAAGTCGGCCTCAAACGGCTCGGCGCCATCGCCCATCGTGTTGAAGATCTGATCGGCCGCTTGCGCGAGGGAGAAATCGAACCACTGCCGCAAGTGATTGATCTCTGTCTTGAATCCGTGGACATTCTGAAAAAGACCCTCCACAAACAGTGGCCCGGTGAAGCCGAAATGCGCGCCGGCGTTGATTCCCTGCTGAATCGGATTGCCGAAGTCGCTCCGATGGACGCGGAAGAAGTTACGGAATCCGGGCCGGCTACGGTACAGGAATCCGGCTCGACGGACCTTGCGTCAACCGCGCAGAATGTCCTTGCGAAATCCGGCAAAGCGGCTCCCGCATCCACTGCTGCAAAATCCGTGCGCATTGCGCTCTCTCGCCTCGATCGCATGATGAACACCGTCGGCGAACTAGTCATCAACCGCACTCGCATGCTGGGTCGGGTGACCGAACTGGAGCGCCTGCGCGATACGCTCGGTTTCTCCAAAGAGCGCCTGCAAGGCAAAGTCGCCGAATTCCAGGAAAAGTACGAATTCAATCGCATCAATTCCGTTCGCGGACCGCTTGCGTCCAGCAACACCCCAACTCCGCAAATGCTCACTAATTCCGCGGCTGGCGACACTTCTTTCTGGAATGACTTTAGCGAGCTCGAAATGGATCGCTACGACGACGTCAACATACTCTCGCGTTCCATGACCGAAATTTCCGCTGACGTTAACGAGGTCCTCTCGCAGATGGGCGGCTTCATTGGCCGCGTCGAAAGCGACATCGACGAATTCACCAAACTCGCGCATCACCTGCAGGACGAAATCACCGCCGCGCGCATGGTTCCCATTGGCACCTTGCACTCGCGGTTGTCTCGTGCCGTCCGCGATGCCGCGAAATCAACCGGCAAAGAAGTCGAGTTGGAACTGTCTGGAAGCGAGACGGAGCTCGACAACAATATCATTCAGCAGATTTCCGACCCGCTCGTTCATCTGGTCAGAAATTCCGTCGCCCACGGAATAGAAATTCCCGAAAAACGTCGCGAAGCCGGTAAACCGGAACGCGGATGCGTCACCCTCCGCGCTTATCATCGCGGCAACCACATTTACATCGAAGTCGAAGACGACGGCCGCGGCATTGACTATGAACGTGTGAAACAGAGCGCCGTGGATCGCGGCTTGGTTTCCCATGAGACCGCGGGCAGCCTCACCGAGCGCGAGCTCCGCGAAATGCTCTTCCACCCTGGTTTCTCTACCGCGCCGATGAAAACGGAATTGGCGGGACGCGGCGTGGGCCTGGACGTGGTTCGCGCCAACCTGAATTTGCTCAACGGCGAAATCGAAATTCAAAGTACTGCCGGCGCGGGCACCAAGTTCATCCTCAAGGTTCCTCTTACCCTGATCATTTCGCCCGCTCTCTTCGTGCGTTGCGGCTCGGCCAACTTCGCACTACCCCTCGCCGTCGTCGAGGAAATTCGCCGTCTCCGCGCTGACGAAATCGAAGATGTTGGTGGCAAGCTGCTGACCAAAGTCCGCGATGTCGTCACCGAAGTCATTCGTCTCGATTCCTATCTTGGTCTGCCGCCGCTCGAACCCATCAACGGCTACTTCCGCATGGTCGTCGCCAATGCCGACAATCGTCAGGTCGGCCTGGTCGTCGAGGAAGTTCTTGGCAAAGACGAAATCGTCATCAAAAATCTCGGCGAATATCTTCGTCGCGTGAAACTTTTTCCCGGTACCACTATCGCGTCCGACGGCAGCCTCATTTTGCTGCTCGATCTGAATCGCATGATTGCCAGCGAGCCCGGCGAACGCAAATCCGTCCAGCCCTCGCCGAGCGCCGCGCGAATTTTCGCGCCCGGTTCTGCGGCCATCGCCAAAGGCAGCATTCCCACCGACGCCATCGACCGCGTTCAGCATGAACGCGTTGTCGTCGTCGCGGACGACTCCATCAGCGTCCGCAAATTCGTGGGACGCATGCTTGAAAAGAACGGCTATCGCGTGATTCTTGCTTCCGATGGACTCGAAGCCGCCGAACTGATCGCGCAGCACGGCTGCCATCTCGTCATCACCGACCTGGAAATGCCGCGCATGACCGGCTACGAATTAATGGCCCAATTGCGCCAGAGTCCTTCGACACGCCGCATTCCAGTGATGGTCGTCACTTCGCGCGCTGGCGCAAAACATCGCGACCGCGCCATGAAGGAAGGCGCTGTAGCCTTCCTAACCAAGCCCGTGCAGGAAGATCAGCTCACCGATGCCGTCGAGCAACTCATCGGTACGGAGGCGCCGCAGCCCGTTGCGTAACCTCCCATGGTGAATACCTCTTCCAGCAAGGTTCGCGTGCTCATTGTTGACGATTCTGCTTTCATGCGCAAGGTCCTCGAGACAATTTTCAACTCCGACCCTCAATTGCAAGTCGTCGGTCATGCCAAGGACGGCCGCGAAGCTGTCGCGCTCGCCGAATCTCTCAAACCCGATGTCATCACCATGGACATCAACATGCCCCACGTCGATGGTCTGCAGGCTACCGCGCAGATCATGACCACCAATCCGCGTCCCATCGTTGTCGTCAGCTCCGAATCGCGCGATGGTGCGGCCAGCACGCTGAAAGCTCTCGAACTCGGCGCAATTGAATTTATCGCCAAGCCTTCCGGCGCTATCGATCTCGATATGCAAAGCGTTCGAGAAGACCTTCTTCGCAAGGTAAGAATGGCCGCGAAGGTCCGCGTGGTCCGCACGGCCTCGCGTCTCGCCGCCACCGTTCAATCGCTAAACGCCGCGCCAGCGGCCACGATTTCCCGCCCCGCTCCTCGCGTCAGCCAGCCGTCAGGCGCCGCCGACCAGCGTTTCCCGGTCGTCGTGCTTGCTGCATCCACGGGGGGACCTGCCACCGTCATGCGCCTCGCGCCCGGCTTCACCAAGGAATTTCCCGCTGCTGTAATTCTCGTGCAGCACATGCCCGCGGCATTCACAACGCAATTTGCCGCGCAGCTCGCGGAATTCACCGAGATCCGGGTGAAAGAGGCCGAGTCCGGCGATACCCTTCAACCTGGCACACTCTACATCTGCCCTGGCGCCCAGCATCTTCGCGTCAGTCCCCTGGGCCGCATTCAGCTCGATTCCGCTACCGGGCGCATTGCCGGCTATCTTCCAAATATTGACGTCACCATGGAATCCGTCGCCGCGTACGGCGGCGGCCTCTCCATCGGCGTCGTTCTCACCGGCATGGGCGCCGACGGAGCGCAAGGCGCCAAGGCCATCAAAAAATCCGGCGGCCACGTCATCGCGCAGGACGAAGCCACTTCCGTTATTTTCGGCATGCCCGCCGAAGCCATCAAACTGCAAGCCGTCGACCAGGTCCTCGGTCTCGATGATATTTACGCCGCCATCGAAAAACGCGTGCTCGCTCTGACTCGTTCAGTTCCCGTCGGGGCGCGCTAATGAATTTTCCTCTCAGTGCGAAACCTCATCAGCCGCGCAGTGAACAGATCATTCTGTTCCGCGTCAGCGGACACACCTTCGCCATATCTTCCGCGTCCGTGCAGGAAGTGCGCGGTGTCGACAATATTGCGGGCATGGCGCGCGATCTCCCGGAAAGCCATTTGCGCAAAGTCCGCCACAGCATTCGCCGCGGCGACCGCACGCTCTACATTGTCAATGCCGCTATCCATTTCGGTCTGCAACCGCAACCGGCCTCACTCGTTTTCTTTCTTCGCCGCACCCGCACCGCCCTGCTCATCGACGGCATCGAGAAAATGACCACCATGACCCGCTTGCAGGCGCTGTCTCAAGCCTTTCAAGGCGAAGAGCGCAATTGGTATCGCGGCCTGACCACGCTGGATCAGGCTGTCGTTCCCGTCGTGCAACCGGAAGGCTTTCTCTCGCTCGAAGAGCTGACACTTTTGGAATCCGCGCAATCTTCCGCCGACGCGCGCGCTTCCTCCACCGAATGCGCGGGAGCACCAGTGCAATGACCGTCGCCTCCGAATCCGTTCTGCAATCGTTCGTGCTTCTTCGCCTCGGAGAACGCCGCTTTGCCTTGCCAGCCGCACAAGTTTCGGAGCTGATCGCCCCTGGCCGCATCTTCCGTTTTCCGCACAAGTCTCCGGCCCTCGAGGGCGTGATTCTTCGCCGTGGCCGCATGATCGCCGTCTGCGACATCGCCGAGCAACTCATCGGCAGGAAACTGGATACTCGCCGTTTTCACCTTCTCGCGACTCGCAAATACGAAAACCAGTTGGATTGGATCGCCATTCCGGTAAGCGGCGAATGTGAATTGATCACCGTCGACATGATGCCTGCCGGTTCGAATGATTCTGCTCACGTGGATGGCTGGCTCTCTCACGGCGGCGAAGTCATCGAAGTTCTGCGCCTCTCCGCTCTCACTCCCGGCCCTTCCGAAACTTTGCTTGCCGCCCCTTTGCAGGATTTTGCACGGGTTTCGGGCTTTCTGCCTGCAAACCCTGATTTGAAGGACGTCCGCTCATGATCGTCGCCGGACGCCAAGCCAAAATTCTTTTGATCGACACCAACGTTTACTTTTCCAAACGTTTGAGCGACGCGCTGAAACGCGAAGGCTTCGAAGTAAATTCCAGCACCCAGCCGGGCTTTGCGCTCACCACACTGGAATATGACGCTCCTTCCGCCATCGTCTGCTCCACCAACATGCGCGAAATGGGCGCCCTCGATATCGCGCGCCTGATTCGCGCCGACGTCAAAAATTCCGCCATGCCCATCATCGCGCTTGGTGATGGCAGCCAACGCGCTCTCATGGAAGCTTTCCAGGCGGGCTGCGACGATTACATTGACCGGACTCGGCCGCCCGCGGTCATTGCCACGCACGTGAAAAATATCATCATCAGCAAAGCCGAAGGCTTTCAGCCCACGCAAATGCTCGCGCAGTCCGATACCAGTCTGAGCGGCAGCCTCATTCATCACGATCTTCCCGGCGTAATGCAGATGCTGGGCCACGCTCATCAGACCGGCGCGCTGCATATCAATTCCGGCGAAACCGACGCGCTGCTCTTTTTTGACGCTGGCGCAATAGCCCACGCTGAGTGCGGCTCGCTTTTCGGCGACGAAGCCGTCATCCATATCCTGAAAAATTGCTTTCGAAATAATTCCGGCGTGTACAAATTTGTTTATGGTTCGTCGTCCGCGCAGCGTACCGTTCTGCGTTCCGCAACCGATTTGATGCTCGACGCCATGCGCGAAGTGGACGAATCCTCCCGCAACGAGGAAAGTCCGGGTTCCGCCGCAATCGCCCCGCCGATCCACGATTCCACGGCTGCATCGTCAGAAAATATTTCCACCACCCCCAATGATGCAATTCAGCCCGCGCCACAAACAGAAGCCGGTGGGGACCTTGCTTCTTCCATCGATGTGTTGCCCATGGCTCCGGTACCCGACAACTCGCCTGTCACACATTCCGGCGATCTTTCCGCTGCGGCGCAAGCAGATCACTCCACGGCCATGCTCTTGTACGACAATTCCGCTCCCATGCCGGACTTTGCAGAATCTGTGGTTACCTCCGCCGACGATTTCTCGGCAATCTCGGATTCGCTGGATCGCTTTGCCGCGGCGCAATCGATCGAACTTTCTCGTTTCACGACATCGCAAGAATTTTCGGATGCAACGCCGGACACCGGCGATTCGGCGGTCGTACCTGAAAAGGAGTCGCAATGAACGAAACCATGCCGTTCCCGCCCGCCCCGGCGGAAACCGCGTCGCCAGCCCGGCGCACGCCAACAATTTATTTCATTGACGACAGCGCCACCATGCGCGAAGTGATCAAAATCGCTTTCCGCCGCGAAAACATCACTGTCATCACCGCGGGAGACGCCGCATCAGCCATCGCGCAATTCGAGCAGACTCCTCCGGACGCGGTTATCACCGACGTCATCATGCCCGACCAGGACGGTTACTCTGTTTGCAGTCAGATCAAACAGCATCCGCAATTCAATGCCACGCCGGTCATTCTCATGTCAGGTGTGGTCAACAAGAATGTCGCCGACAAAGCGGTTTCCGTCGGCGCCGACGAATTGATTCGCAAGCCGTTTCAGCCGCAGGAACTCATCGCCCGCGTAAAAAGTTTTCTCGCGCCCAAATCAGAAAAATCTCCGGCCACGAATCCGGTTCCAGTGATCCCCTCGGCCGCGCCCTCGCCACATTCATCTCCGGTGGCCTCGCTCAGCAGCCTGTTCGCGGCGCCTCCTGCAACGCCGATCGTACCGATGCCCGTTGCCCACTCCGAGTCGCGCGCCGAATCGGCTTGGCCTCGCGCACTCTCCGACGCTTTCACGCCGCAGCCGCACGCCGCACCCGTTTCGCAACCGCAGCAACACGGCGCGCCCCTGTCCTACGCTCCGTCACACAATTTCAACGTCGCCTCTCCCAATCGCCCCCCGGCCAACGCGACCGACATCCAAAAACTAAGAACTGAAATCTCTCGGCTCGAACTGCTCATTAAAAAACTGCAAACGGAATTGCAGATCGAGCGCCAGTACAATCAAGCTCTCGAACTCCACGTAAAATCCTTGACATCGCTCGACTAAGCATTTTCACCGGCTACTGCTGCCCGTCCTGTAGCGCTTGCGCAACCGCGTCGTCCGCGCTGACATCATTTCTGCTGTGGTCCGTTATATCGTCGTAGCGCCGCTGTGCCCGATCGGCATTCAGTGCGACGTTGTATTCCGCGGTGATTTCCGCGCTCATTTGCTCGAGCAATTTCCCGGCCTCGGCTTTTAGATCTGCGCCGCTGACCGGAACCTCTTTACCCAGGAACTTCGCCGCGATTTGTTCGCCAACCTTGTCCGCCGTCTGGTAGTAGCGCTCGGCGATTTGCCGGTGTCCCTGCTCGTGTTCGATTACGTGCTGCGTGGCGGCTTCAGGCACCCAGACGTTGATCGCAAGTTGCAAGGTCATCTTGACCTCGGTCACGGTGACCACCGCATGCGTCGCATCATGCTTTTCGGGCTGGCCCTTCACATTTACATTGGACGTGAAATTCGAATCGCATTCCGCTTCTTCGCCCGCTGCCAGCGGCGGCATATCAGCGGGAGGCGCGGCTGGATCGAAAGTGTGTACGGCAACCGAGACCGGCAACTTTTCGATCGTGACTTTCCCCGATTGTTTAGCCGCTGGTGACGAAACCCCGCGTCGCGATGCGAACACAGCGATCACAACGATTCCCAGCAATATGCTGAGCAGCAGATATCTGCGCGAGGTCAAGCGTCCTCCATTTGTAATTTCCTGGCGCACGAAAATCCGGCGCGCACTCGTCTAATCATTCATCGAACTTCTCACTTCGCGTGCGATACGAAGTATGGCCTCGGCGCTTTTCTCCACGTCGGCTTCCGTGGTCGCCCACGACGACACGCTGATGCGCATGGCCGTCTTCCCGCGCCACACGGTGCCGCCACACCAGCAGGTTCCCTCTTCCTGCACGCGGCGAATCACCTCTTGCGTCGCTTCCGCCGAGCCAAACGACACCAGCACTTGATTCGCTACCACGTCATTCAGGATCGCGAAGCCGGCCAATCGAAATCGTTCCGCAAACTGCTCAGCGAATCGGCACGTCCGCTCCACAAGGTCGCGCAACCCCTCGCGCCCAAGTGATTTCAGCGCCGCCCACAGTTCCACGCCGCGCGCGCGGCGCGAAGCTTCCGGAACATGGTTCATCGGTTCGCGTAGCGCTCCGCCTTGCAGATACGCCGCCGAAATCGTCATTGCCCTCCGCAGCGCCATGCCATCGCGTACCATCACAATCCCGTTATCGTAATTTACGTTAAGCCACTTGTGCGCGTCGGTGGCCCACGAATCCGCCTGCTCAAATCCGCGGGTCAAGTGCGCGTACTTTGCGGAAATGCCGGCCCACAATCCAAACGCTCCGTCCACATGGACCCACGCTCCGCCTTCGTGCGCCCGCCTGCAAATTTCTTCCGCCGGATCGAACGAGCCGCTATTCACATTTCCCGCTTGTATACAAACGATGCTGCGCTCGGAAAGCCGCGGCAATTTTTCCGCGCGCATTCTTCCCTGCTCGTCCGCTTCGACCACGGTCACCCGCCTTCGCCCGAATCCGCCCAAGCTTAGCGCCTTCTGCACCGACGCATGGACTTCTTCGCCAACAATGATTTCGATCGGCGGCGCCCCGGCAAGTCCATCCTCCTCGACATTCCATCCCGCGCGCGCCAGCAGAGCCGACCGCGCCGCGGTGAGCGCCGTAAAATTTGCGGCGGTTGCGCAAGTGACCAATCCTCCGTCGCAATCCGCCGGCAATCTCAGCAATTCCCGAATCCAGCCGAGGACTACGTCCTCGAGTTCCGCCGCGACCGGCGACATCACCCGCAAAGCGGCATTTTGATCCCACGCGCTGGCCAGCCAACTGGCCGCGGTCACTGCCGGCAGCGAACCTCCCACCACAAATCCAAAATATCTGCCGCCTGTGGACGCGACCGTTGCCGGCGAACCAATTTCGTCTAGCATGGCGACCACCTCGTGTGGATCGCTTGGCGCTTCCGGAAACGCTTCGTGAAATTTGCGTAGCGCCGCAACCGCCTCGGGCGAAGGGCTCACACGACGTTCCGTGGATTTCGCGATGTAGTCGCTCGCGCGAGCTGCCGCGAACGCCAGCGTTTCCTCCATTCTTTCGCCGATCTTTTCCCTGTCCATCTGAGATAACTCGTTCGCCATAAGGCTCCTTGAACTGTGCGCCAAAACCGCTAAAGCTTCCATGAAGAATCTAACTTACGTTTCTCCACGCCCAACGGAAAGAGCCGCATTGTCCGGCAATGGCAAAACGAAAAGCACTCCGGCGTGGAAGATGCAGTTACCTCTCTTGTGGCCCAGGGGCACGCACACACCGATAAATCGGCATCCCGCATCCAAGCTTCGATTGGCCCGGAGGAAACGAATGTACCAACTGCGTCAGGAAAATTTACCGTTTGTCGGTAGCTCACACGAATTCGTTGGGGCCGACCACGGCGACGTAAACGTGTCGGTCTTTTTACTCAGCGCGTTGCCAGGCAAGGGTCCCGGGCCGCATCGCCATCCCTACGATGAGATCCAGTTTGTCAGGGAGGGCCGCGGACTATGGACCGTGAACGGGCAAACCTTCGAAGGCTGCGCCGGCGACATCTTTGTCATCAAGGCGGGAGAAATTCACGGTTTCAAAGCCATCGGAGACAGCCCGCTGGTTCAGGTTGACATTCATCTCAGCCCGCGATTTATTCAGGAGAACTTGCCCTAGCGCCGGCATGGTATAAGAGGCGAAAGTGGAGCGGCCATGAGAACGGACTTGCTGCGATTCGACGGCGCTGTTGTGCGGGATCCCGCCATCGACGCGTGGATGAAAGCACATAACGGTGAATTGGGAGCCATCGCGCATCGCTGGTTTGAAGTCATGCGAGAATGCGGCGACGAAGTCCGGGAACTCTTGCATGACGGCTGCCCCGTCGCCTGTTTGGGAGATGCTCCTTTCGGCTACGTCAATGTATTCACTTCGCACGTCAACGTGGGTTTCTTTCACGGCGCGTCGCTGCCCGATCCGGCCCGCTTGTTGCAAGGCTCCGGCAAGTTCATGCGCCACGTGAAGCTGGCGCCGGCGACCGTAGCCGGCACAAAACTGACACAGGCAACACCCACAAACGCCACAGCGCTATCCCGCCTCATCGATGCGGCGTACTCCGACATCAAAGCCCGCGTGGAACACGGCTAGCTCACCACATCCGTTTGTCATCCCAAACACAGTGAGGGATCTGCTTTGCACCTTTGCGGCTTCGGCTCGCCTGACACCTATCGTAGGTGTTTTAAATGCGCAGACCTTCCGCGACCGATCACGCGCCACTCCGAAGTCGCTTTCTCGTCGCTGGCGCGACCCCGCGTCGGTTCTTCAATTGCCATATAGCTAGACTTGTAAGTTACTTGAATGTGCTGTAGAACTGGATTCCTGTGAAGCTTAAAGATCCACCCCTCGGGCCGTACGATCTTATCCTGAAGGGTTTTTTCCATGATCGAATAATTCCTCCACTTGCGACGGTCGGCTTAAAAGACGCAGTCGGCGACCTCGTCGGTCTTGCGCGGAAAATCATGACTCTAGCCACCGCAAGAAAGTATCGCCCCGCGCATAACATACGCAGCCGTTGCGTCCAACATTCGGTGCCCAAGCGCAAACATCTTCGGCGTATGTTGGCCATCCCAAATCCTTTGCATCAGGCAGTTCTGAGCTGCGAAATCGCTGACTGTTGGCCTCTGCTTCTTGAACGCTGCCAAGAATCCGAGATTTCTCTCAGCAAACCGAAACTGTCTAGCAAACGAGGCATCGAGCCAGAATTTGATCGCAGAGCCGTAACTATTAAGAGGGCACAAAGATCTGTCGGGATGCGCTACGTACTCAAAACCGACTTAAGCCGATTCTATCCCTCCATCTATACACACAGTATTCCGTGGGCCATCCATGGAAAAGATGTGGCCCGAGCGGATCGTGAGAACAAATTGCCGGGAAATCGTATCGATTTATGGACCCGCGAGACTCAAGACAAGCAAACAGGCGGCATTCCAATCGGGCCGGATACGTCTTATTTGCTCGCAGAGGTCATCGCCTCTCGCCTCGATGTCGAACTCCAGAGACGCCTTCCTTGCATCCGCGGAACGCGTCACATTGATGATTTTAACCTCTATTTTGTTAACTTGAGTGACGCTGAAAAAGCATTGGCGGTACTCCACGGTGCGGCTCGACAGTTTGAGCTAGAAATAAATGACATTAAGACTGAAATTCTTCCAGTGCCCGAGGCTCTGGAGCCATTTTGGAAAACCCAGCTCCGAAGTTTAGATATTCGAGACGGCGACCGTGGGTCTTCCTTAAAATCTCTGTTCGATCGCGCCGTTGAGTTGAGCGAACAGTTTAAGCACGACAGCGTGCACACCTATGCGGTCAGAAAGGTTTTGGGTAGGGACGTAGGACGGTCCGACTGGGAAATGTGCGAGCCCTTATTGCTTCGATCAGCGTTAGGGGAACCGAGTTTACTCCCGTGGCTTCTCCAGATCTATGAGAAGTCGAGACATGGATACTCTGAAGGACTGGTCAACTTAATCGATAGTTTGTGCCGCTACCATAGCCCCCTGCAGCAGGGGAACGAAGTGGCATGGTCACTATGGATCGCTCGGACCCTAAAGCTAGAATTATCCAAAGAAGCTGCCGAGGCCGTCGTGCTCGTGGACGATGATATCGTGGCGCTAGTAGCGCTCGATCTGATGGATGTTGGACTTATGCCTACCGTGGAAACCCCCTTGTGGGAGAGTCATATTAACGCTGACAGTCTCTATTCTGATCATTGGCTCCTCGCATATGAAGCTTACGAACAAGAATGGTTGCAGCCATCTAGCGCTGGAGACTACATTGCCGAGGACGCGCATGGATGTTTTCCACTCCTGCGTGAGTACGGTGTGAAGTTTTACGACCCCGAGCGGCGTTGGGAGGGCAGCTACTCGACATACTCTGACGATGATGACAATGCTCAAGAGGACGAAACAACTTCTAACGAGCACGAAAGCGAACACCAAGCCCTGCTGGCCATTCCAGAGTTAGCGGTTCCGACACCAACGGCGTCAAAACATGTGGTAAGTCATGAAGACGACGATTTTCAGATCTAGACATACTACGGCGAGAGCGAAATCACGGGTGCAGATGCCTTGGAATTGAATCCGGCAAGAGCAGGTTGCTGTGAACAGGCGCAACGACAAGCTGCCGGCTTTTGGAGTTGATTTTTCCTAGAACTCGCCGATTTTCATTGACTTTCAGTAACTATCCTGTTACTCTACCCTGTGTTTACTGCCAGTCGGCCTCTTCTGGCGCCTATCCGCCCGTCCCATACTCACCCCATCCCAATACTTTCTGAGCCAAGTCCTTTATTTGCTTCTTCTTCTAAAACTTCACAAAACTGCGCATCCGCGGATCGCCTAACTCCCTTCTTTTCAATATCCCCTCTTCCCATTTTGTGCAGTTTTCTTACTCTCAAAGAAATAAATCTTGCATTTACATCGACTTCGAAAAATATGGGGTGGGTACCCCTCCTCCCAGAATCAGTCGCCTCCCTGCTCCGCTACTCACTTCCCGCTTCCCCCAGCTCCTCTGTCCCGCTCTGGACACCCGCGTTATCATGTTTGCGGACTTCAGCGCCCTAAGAGGAATCGAAACCAAATGACCAAGACCACCGAAGCCAATGCCAGAATGAATCGGCCACTTTCCCAGGTCGATCCGCAAATCTCCACGCTGCTGCGCGACGAAGCCGAACGCGAAGCTACCGGCCTGGAGTTGATCCCCAGCGAAAACCTCGTCTCCGAAGCGGTGCTGGAAGCCATGGGCTCGATCTTCACCAACAAATACGCGGAAGGCTATCCCGGCAAGCGCTACTACGGCGGATGCGAATTTGCCGACAAGGTCGAACAGCTCGCCATCGATCGCGCCAAAGAATTATTTGGCGCGGAGCACGCCAACGTGCAATCCCACTCCGGCACGCAAGCCAACGTCAGCGTGTATATGAGCGCGCTGCAGCCCGGCGACACCGTCCTCGGCATGAATCTTTCTCACGGCGGCCATCTCACCCACGGGCACCCGCTGAATTTTTCCGGCCGCATGTACAAATTTGTCGCCTATGGAGTTCGCCAGGACAACGAACAAATCGACTACGACGAAATTGACAAGCTGGCCGCCGAACACAAACCGAAAATGATTGTCGCTGGCGCCAGCGCCTATTCGCGCATCATTGATTTTCCTCGCATGGCCAAAGCCGCCAAATCCGTCGGCGCGCTCTTTTTTGTGGATATGGCGCACATCGCCGGCTTGGTCGCCGCGGGAGTCCATCCCAGTCCCGTGCCCCACGCCGATTTTGTCAGCACCACTACCCACAAAACCCTGCGCGGGCCCCGCGGCGGTCTCGTCTTGTGCAAATCGGCATTCCAAAAAGAACTCGACAAGCTCACTTTCCCCGGTCTGCAGGGCGGCCCACTAGTACATACGATCGCCGCCAAAGCCGTCTGCCTGAAGGAAGCCATGGAGCCGGGCTTCAAGGAATATCAGCGGCAAGTCGCGAAAAATGCCAAAGCCCTCGCTGCCGCAATCGCCAAGCGAGGATTGCGCGTGGTTTCCGGCGGTACCGACAATCATCTCCTTCTGGTCGAAGTGCACTCCCGCGGAATCACCGGCAACGACGCGGAAAAAGCCCTCGATCGCGCTGGAATCACCGTCAACAAAAATGCCATTCCCTTTGACCCGCTTCCGCCGATGAAGGCTGGCGGCATTCGCCTGGGAACTCCTTCCATCACCACGCGTGGCATGCGCGAAGCGGAAATGGACTCGATTGCCGGATGGATTGCCGATGTGCTCTCCGCGATTAACACGCCCACGCAAACCGAAATCGAACAGCGCATCCGCAAACAGGTGGCGGAGCTGGCGGCCAGGTTTCCGATTTATGAATCGCGGGTGCGCGGGACGACGGCCGCGGAACATGCTCGCATGCACTGAAATATGTTAGGAGAAATACCCAGGCGGAAAGTTGTCTTGTCCCGCGAATGGTTGAGGGAGTTGATAGGCCGTCGCGCCACTCATGGAACTGCTGTTGCAACGCGCTGGTTAGAGGGCACCGGGCCGCTTGGACGGAGGAGCGATGCGAGCTGTCCTGCTGTCCGGCTGTCCCAAGACTGGCCTTACGTCCAGTAGAATTCCGGGCACTCTTCGACTATCGTTGGCGTGTCGGGTATGAGAAAACATCTCGCAGCGTTCCTAAGGGCACTCCTGGTAAAAACGGGTATCAGTTGGTTTTTTAGCGGCGTGTCGGTCGAGCTTCCGGCGTATTTCCTGCCAAACTTTCACGTCGTGGAAATACCGTGCACTCAGGGTGCCGCGCGAAAGCGATTCTCACATTCCGGCTACTAACTCCGCTGGAAAGGCGGATGAGGTGGACATGACGGAGACAGAAGCATTCAAGGAATTCAAGCAAGGGCTGGCGCTGCTGCGCGATAACTTCGCGGACAAAGCGCTGGCGCACATGCAGAAGGCCGCGCAGCTGGAAAAAAATAATCCCTATTACATGTCGTACCTGGGCGTGGTCATGGCACGCTCCGAAGAAAAATGGGCTGAAGCGGAAAGACTTTGCGACAGCGCCGTCCGCTTGAAGCGCAATCAAGCGCAACTTTATTTGAACCTGGCGGAAGTGTATGCGACGGCTGGACGCAAGGACGACGCCGTGGAAACTTTGCAAGCGGGATTAAAATACGCGCGTCGCGATGTGCGCCTGAATCTGGCAATCAACCGTTTGGTGCAGCGGCGGCCGCCGGTGTTTTCGTTCTTGTCGCGCAGGCATCCGCTTAACCGGCAGATCGGCCGAATTCGCCATCGCACGCTGGGAATGTTCGGCAGTTCGACCTAAGAGTTTCCACCCCCCAAATGCGGGAATGGGCGGCGGGAGAGATTCCGTCGCCCATTCTTGTTTTCCGCAATATCGTATTTCTAGCTTTCAAAAAATATCGTTTGAACTAGCGACGGGATGGTGGCGGCGCGAAGGAATAAGAATGTTGCATGCCCATCTCCATCAGCAGCTTGATGCCAACGCCGGTGAGCCCGTTCGCCAGTAAATCGAGCCGGACCACCTCCGCAAGGTATTCGCGGTTGGTGGCCGCGGGGTCGCGTGAATATGGCATGGTCACGAACAGCCGCATCCCGAGTTCGTAGCCCTTTTCACTGGTCTGAAAAAAAACTCCGCTGCGCGAAACGCTGTGGGAGCCGCGTAGATCCTCGAAATGCTCTCTCTCCGGGTCCGATGGGCGAATGCGCATCAGCTGATTAATTTTGCAGCGGCGGCTGCCGCGGCGTTCCGCTTGGGAAGTATTCCGCGGGATCGAAGAGTTACCGGTTGTCTTCGTCATAATGTCTTGCGTGGCCATTCAGGACCGCCCTTTCACTTTACAGCTTTTGCTAAAGGAAGTGTAAGCGGGGCAAGACGCTGTTGCTATAGATTGGAAGTACCTAATTTCAGAGACCCGTCGTTTTGTTGTTGCGTGTTACGGACGTACTAGCGAGGGCTGGTACTTTTGTAGGGGCTTGCCCAATTCCCGGAAACGAGGGGCAAGGTGCGCCGGGTGACTCGACCAGGCGAAGTGTGCGATTCTTCTGAGTCGAATTGATTGAAATGGAGCAGAAGGAGCGGGATGCAGAAACAATTCAAATCGTTGACGGAGCGCGAAATCCTGGCGCTGGCCATTCAGAACGAAGAAGAGGATGGGCGGATTTACGGCGAATTCGCGGACGCGCTGCGGGAGAGCTATCCGGCGACGGCGGATATGTTCGAAGACATGCGGGTGGAGGAAGTGGGCCACCGGGACCGGCTATACGAGCAGTTCCGGGAACGGTTTGGCGAGCACATTCCGCTGATTCGAAGGGAGAACGTAAAAGGGTTTTTGCAGCGCCGGCCGCTGTGGCTGGTGCGGCCGCTGGGCGTGAACGCGGCGCGGAAACATGCGCGAATGATGGAGATGGAAGCGGTGCGCTTTTATCAGCGGGCCGCGGACCGGGTGACGCACGCTGGGACGAGGGAACTTCTGAACAAGCTGGCCGACGAAGAGCGCAAGCATACAGAAACTGCGGAAAATCTGGAAGAAAAGCACCTGACGGAACACGCGCGCGCCAGAGAAGATGCTTCGCATAAGAAATTGTTTTTATTGCAAGTCGTGCAGCCAGGGCTCGCGGGATTGATGGACGGATCGGTGTCGACCCTGGCGCCGCTGTTTGCGGCAGCGTATGCCTCGCATAAAACGTGGGAAGCCTTTCTGGTTGGGATGGCGGCATCGGTTGGAGCGGGAATCTCGATGGGATTTGCGGAATCGCTGTCGGATGACGGATCGCTGACAGGAAGAGGTTCCCCGTGGATACGAGGACTGATTATCGGAGGGATGACGACGGCTGGAGGGCTAGGGCATACGCTTCCCTTCCTGATTCAGAATTTCCATGTGGCGATTACGGTGGCAATTTTTGTGGTGTGCGTCGAGCTGGGAGTGATCAGCTGGATCCGGCATAAATATATGGATACGCCTTTTTTGCAGGCTGCGTTCTTGGTGGTGGTGGGAGGAGTGCTAGTGTTTCTGACAGGAATTTTGATCGGGAGTTCGTGAGATCCAAGGGCCGGGTCGCTATTGAAGGTGAGACGAGAAGGTGCACCGTCTTCCCATATACGGTAAACATTTGCGCATCCACATCACATTCTTTTTGCTTACACGCTTTTTAATTGGATAGAGGCGTGCTACAAGTATCCATCGGTGGCGATGTTACTTGGGGGCGTCCTGTGAAATCAAAACTGGCGATGCTGGTGCTGGCAGTAGTGTGTTTGTGGGGGCGGGAAGCTTGCGCTGATACGGTCATAGACGTTTCGGCAACTCTTTGTAGCATTTGCGCTCCTCCCAATGGATTCTCTACGATTGACCTGCAAGCGCAACTGACTGTGGAAACTGTCAACGGTACATTCTTCGATCCTGGTCTTGCTTCTTTTTTCACCGGAACAGTTTACGAAGTGACAGGAATCACCGGAACACTAAACGGAAATGCCATTACCTCTTTTCCGGCGCCGTTAGGCGATGGTTCGTGGCTGAACTTGGATCTGTCGCTAGGCAGCGTGTACTTTTCTGCAGGAGGCTTTAGGTGCTCCTTAGAGCACGACGGCTACGATCTGATTGATCTCGTGTCCAACAATGGAGCGGGAGGCGGAGAGGCCGGAGGCGGTGCACCCATCAGTTACAGCGCGTCGGTCAGCACGCCTGAACCTTCGTCTTTTCTGCTTCTCGCAATTGGCCTTGTCGGAGTCGGGAGCGTCCTCATCCCGCTTCTCCGTTCGCCTTTTCCAAGCAGACCGGATTCACGCAAGGCGTTCTAGCTTTGTTTACCTGCCACTGGCACGTCCCGCAGGCTGCCTGGCGCTGGAGAAAAGCGAGTTTAAAGTCGAGAGTTTCGAAAGTTTAAGGTTGAGAGTGTTTGACATCGGCGTTACCGACGGGTTCGAGGCGCCTTGCGGCGATCACAAGCCGGCCCAAGATTTTCAGCGGCGAGTTGAGCTTTATTAGCCCGTAAGAAATTCCCCAATACCAAAGCTGACTCAATCCCACCAAGGTTGCCCAGAAAAAGATCTGGCCTGTATCCAATCAGTTGGTCGCGGAGCTGAGCATCTTTACCAAATCGTAGAGGAAGGCTTGGCCTTCGTAGAAGGATTGGACGGGGATGCGTTCGTCGCGGCCGTGAAAGCGGACGTCGTCGCGATCAATAAAGATGCCTTGAATGCCGTAAGTGGGAATGCCGGCGATTCGAAGCATGCGTCCATCGGTAGCGCCCATGACCATATTGGGTACAACAGCAACGCCGGGCCAGAGCTTTGAAGTGACCTGAGTTGCGGCGGCAACCACGTCGGCGCGCAGCGGAGAGGCCGGGCCCTGTTCCGGCTGGCCTAAGAGCTTGAGAGCAACCAGATCGTCAGCGAGAACTTTCTTGAGGGTTTCTTCGACATACTGAGGCGAATCTTCCGGCAAAACGCGGCAATTGACGGTGGCGGCAGCGAGCTGCGGAAGGGCATTCATCGCGTGACCACCTTCCAGCTGAGTAGCAACACAGGTGGTACGCAGGGTCGCATTGAATGCGGGAGCGGCGGCAGCAACGCGCTGCATAGAGTCCTGCGAACCTTGCGAGACCTTCTGAAGGTCCTGCTTGAGAGGGCTGGAATCGATTTCCGACATCCGGCGAAAATAGGCGGAAGTGACTTCGTTGGTTTTCAAAGGAAAGCCGAAATTCGAGAGCTTGGTTAGCGCCAGTGCCAAACGATAGATGGCATTTTCGGGGACCGGCAACGAACTGTGGCCGCCTTTGTTGCGGACTTCTAGACGGAAATTCATTACGTATTTTTCGCTGACTTGCAGATAATTGGCGACGTGTTTGCCGGCGATGATTTCTCCCCAGCCACCTTCGTTAAGGCAAAATTCCGCGTCGATTAGATCGCGATGATTCTTGATGAGCCAGTCAACGCCGTTGAAGGGGCCGCCGCCTTCTTCATCGGCAGTAAGAGCGACGATGATGTCGCGGTCCGGAACGAAATTTTCTTTTTTGTATTGAATAAGATTGGCAATCCAGATGGCGGCCTGGGCTTTGTCGTCGCCGGTACCGCGGCCGTAGAAGTAGCCGTCCTTCTCGGTCAGTTGAAATGGATCAATGGACCAATCTTCGCGCTTCGCTTCGACGACATCGATGTGGGCGAGAAGGAGGATGGGTTTGTGTTTACCGGTACCGTGGTAACGAACGACGAGATTTTGTTTTTTGGGATTGGCACCGCCGAGAAAAATATCGGAATCCGGAAAGCCGGCAGATTTCAGGCGAGCAGCGGCGGCTTCCGCGACGGGCGTTGTGGAGCCGGTGGTGAAGCCGGACGGAATTTCAATGAATTGTTGGTAGACGTCGCGAGCGAGTCGTTTTTCAGAGTCGGGGCGGGTGGTTTGGGCGTCGAGAGTTGCGACCAGAAAAAATGACACGAATAAAAATGCGCAGCTAGAAGTTTTCGGCATGCGGCATTTTTCCACGGAGTGCGCGGCGTTGCAAGCAGACCGGCAATGCAAAGAAGGAAAAGACGCCTTCAGGAAGTGGCCGATCCAAGAGCTGAGAATAAACAACAACAGCGGGATAAACCGCCGCTACAAAAACCAAGAAAGGAAAGAGGGCGGGACAAGTCCCGCCCCTAGGAGTGCATGGCCGACCACGAAAAGTGCACCCGGTTCGTAACTGGCTAACTCTGCTGGTCGTGGCAGCAGGAATTCTTGGCGGATTCAGGCCGTTCGGCGACGACTCTGGGGGGTTGGTATGGCGCGGACGCGTCCACCTGGTAACCATCGTAGCGGTCGTGGTGGCGGACCCAAGCCATGCTGAACGCGAAGCCATCTTCGTCGCGTCCTTTGGGCGTCATGTCGAGAAAATTGTAGGTACCGAGCAATATGTCCAAGCCACGGCCATAGGTGGAATAGGTGTGAAAGATTTCGCCGGCGGCATTTTTGAAAAAGACGCTTAGGCCTGGAGCTTCTTCGCTGGGAAACTCCTGCATGGTGTAGTTGTAATTGACTTTGCCTTTTGCCAGTTCGTCCTTGGAGAAGGAGACGTGATAATCGTAGTTGAAATCGTTCTGGTTTGAGGAGACCCATCTAAAATTCCAGCCCATGCGATTTTTGAAGGTTTCAATTTGCGAAATGGGAGCGCGAGAAACGGCAGCGAAAGCAACGTCGCGGGCATCGAGATGGACCAGACAGCCGCCAAAGTGATCGCCGAGATAGGAGCAACTTGGGCAGCCCTGTTCCCAGTCTGGACCAAGCATGAAGTGATAAACGATGAGCTGGCTTTTGTCGCGAAATAGATCGGATAACGAAGCTTTGCCGCTGGGGCCGTCAAAGACATACTCTTTTTCGACTTTGACGCACGGGAGTTGGCGGCGTCTTGCGCTAAGAGCGTCGCGCTGGCGAGTAAACTCCTTCTCGGCTTGCAGAAGGTCCTTACGCGCGGCGAGCCATTCCTGTTCGGATACAACTTTTGGAGTTTCGGCTTTGCTGCGTTGCGCTTGAGCTTGCATCTTCTCTCCTTTACTCATTTTCGTTCGAAGAAATCGGTCGAGGTTGGAGCGATCAGGCGACAAACGGATTTTCGTCAGCGCTGGGGCCGTAAATGGAAGGCACCGGAACTTCCAGCATGCGCAGATAAACGGAGAGCTGTCCGCGATGATGGTAAATGTGATTCAGCATGATGGAGCGAAGAAATGCAATCCGCGGAACTGTGAACACAACCTTTCCGTTTCTGGTGAGGCTCCACGGCGCAGTGAGAGTGGCGTCGTCCATATTTTTCAGCGAGGCCCTGGCTTTTTCGATGCTTTGGGAAAATGCTTCCAAGACTTCCTGGCAGCTCTTGGCCTCGGCTTGGGCAAAAATCGGAGCTTCCATCGTGTCCGGAATGCTGGCCGCGGCGATGTTGCCTTGGACAACTGCGATGTGGAGCGCCAACTGGCCGAGAGAAAAAGATTTCGGATGCGGTCTCCAGGCAAGTTTGTCGCCAGGAATTCGCTCGAGGACGCGCCGGGTGGTTTGCGCCTCCTGATCGAGCTCCATGAGGATGGGATCGATCATTTTTGTTGGAGCGGATTGCATTGAAGATTGAGCAGCCATTTTTGTTTCGGGCATTTTTCCTCCTGGGTAGATAGTCACGGCGGAATGAACCGTTATGACATGATCAAAACGAACAAATTCAAAGGGACCGCAATCGTCGCGAATAGCGAGATAAAAATGATCGAGGGCTATAGGCGTCGCGGCTTTGCGCAACCTTGGAAGACTTTTTGCCGCTCTCTTTGGCACGGGTTCTTTTAGAAAATGCCCCGGCAACGAACGCAGTCAGGCCGCCAGTGGAGGTGGCGCCCGCCGCGAGAATTGCCGCGTTTGTGATACAGAAAGGGCACATTTCGATTCTCCTTTCCAGGAACTATTGCACCGCGGCTGAGCGGGAGCTGGCGGATTCGGCTTGAGACTTAATGCGGGAAAGCATGTGCGACCAGCCGGTGCCGACACCCTTACGTTGGTCCTCTGTGAGCACGCCGAGCGCAGTGTGGCGGAAGGTGATGAGCGTACCGCCAGGCTCTGCCGACAAACGATATTGCAGATTGGAGACAAATGGCGAAGAGGCAAACAGCGGGCCGGTAATTTCGAGGAGCGTGGGACGCTTGATGGCTTGCACATTGCCCCAGAAGTGGCCGTTGGAGTCGCCCAAATCGCGATACCATCTGCCGCCCGGCCAGGGCTCGATTTTCATCTGCAGAGACACACCATCCGGCCTCTCGTTGTAGGGCCCAAGCTGATCAAGCAGGGACTCGAATGTTTTTTCGAGTGATGCTTTCACGTGGACTTCCTGCGTGATATTGAGCATCAGGTCTTCGACGGATTTAATTTGCGAAGTCATGCTTCTCCTCCCAGAATTTGAGAATCTGAAACTCTATTTGGCGTCTCCTCTTTCGGCGCGTTCCTTGATGCGAAGCAGTTGATGGCTCCAGAGTTGTTCGAAGGTGCGAGTCCATTCATAGAGCGGGCGGAGTGCTGCGGCCTCCGTGCGGTAAAACATATTCCGGCCATCGCGGCGTACGGTCACAAGGCCGACGTCCTTGAGCACGCGCAGATGCTTGGAAACGGAGGGCTGTTCGAAGCCGAGAGCCGCGACGATATCGCCGACTGGGCGCTCTTGGAGGGCTAGAAAAGAGAGTATAGCCCTGCGGCGCGGCTCAGCAACGGCGTTGAAAGCGTCAGAGGTTGCGGAAGCGCGTGGCATGAGAGGAGCATATATACCTATATCGGAATATGTCAAGGGGATTTTTTGGTGAAAAATAGAGAGGCAGGAAGAGGGGGCGAGGCATAGAGGTTTAGACTGGCGAAATCGAGGCTGAGAGTGCACGCGAACAGCCCTTCGCACCCCAGGGTGAATAAGAGTGACTTTGTTAGCGAGGAGCTAGTCGGAATGGGCCGGAGATGGCTGCGGTGTACGGCGCGGGGCCACGGCGTGGCGCAGGCGGGACTGGAAACGATCAAGGTAGAGGTAAACCACAGGAGTGGTAAAGAGCGTCAAGAGCTGGCTGAGGATGAGTCCTCCGACGATGGCAATGCCGAGGGGGCGGCGGAGCTCGGAACCGACGCCAGTGCCCAGCGCGAGAGGCAGAGCGCCCAGCAGCGCGGCCATAGTGGTCATCAAAATGGGGCGGAAGCGCAAGAGGCAGGCCTGGTAAATGGCCGCTTCGGGCGACTTGCCTTCCTGCATTTCGGCCTGGACAGCAAAGTCGATCATGAGGATAGCGTTCTTTTTGACGATGCCGATCAGGAGAATGATGCCAATGAGGGCGATCATTGAGAGCTCGGTGCGGGTCAACATGAGCGCGACGAGCGCGCCGACACCGGCCGAAGGCAAAGTAGACAGAATGGTGATGGGGTGGATGTAGCTCTCGTAAAGAATACCGAGAATGATGTACACCGCGGCGAGGGCGGTGATGATAAGGACGAGCATGGAGGATTGTGAATCCTGGAAAGCTTGAGCAGTTCCCTGGAAGCCGCCGTGAACTGTCGGAGGCATGCCCATTTCGCGCTGGAGAGCGGCAATCTTTGTGACGGCATCGCCCAGAGCCATGCCCGGTCCGAGATTGAAAGAAAGTGTGATCGAGGGGTAGAGACCCTGGTGATTGACGGACAGCGAAGTATTGGAGGGCTCGTAATGGGCGAACGCACTGAGGGGAACGACGCCACCATGGCTGGATGGAACGTAAATGTGCCGCAAGCCTTCCGGACCTTGGGTGTAGCTGTCGGAGACTTCGAGAACGACATGATACTGATTCAGTCCTTTGTAAATATTCGAGACTTGACGCTGGCCAAAAGCGTCGCCAAGAGTGTTGTCAACGTCGGTCATGTTAATGCCGAGGCGCGACGCAGTGTCGCGGTCGATGACCAGTGAACTTTCCAGGCCGCGAACCTGCTGGTCAGTGTTGACATCGTAGATGCCCGGCAACCCCTTCAAGCGTTCCATCAGAAGCGGCGCCCAGTGATTGAGATCTTCGAGATTTTCGGCCTGCAGGGTGTATTGATACTGCGCGCCGCCAAAACGGCCGCCAATGCTGAGATCCTGCACAGATTGCATGAAGAGAGAAGCACCGGGAATTTTAGCGGCTTTTCCGCGAAGGCGCGCAATCACCTGGTCAGAACTGATTTTGCGTTCGTCGAGCGGTTTCAACTGGGCGAAAAGACGGGAGGTGCTGGTACCGTTGCCGCCACCGGTGAAGGCGCTGACCGTATCAACGGCGGGATCGGCCATCACGATCTGATTGAATTCTTTCAGTTTCTCGGACATGGCGGTGAAGGAGATGTCCTGGTCGCCCTGAATGTAACCGTTAATGCGGCCGGTATCCTGCTGGGGGAAAAACCCTTTGGGAACGGAGTAATAAAGATAGCCAGTCAGGACGACGGTACCAATGGTGATGAGAAGAACCACCAGCTGGTAGCGAAGGATGACGCGCAGGCAGCGATCGTAAATGCGGACCAGACCGTTGAAAGCGGCTTCCGCGATGCGATAGGCGAAATTATGTTTGCCATTCTGGATGCGCAGGAAGTGCGCGCAGAGCATGGGAGTCGCGGTGAGAGAAACGAAGAGCGAAACACCAATGGCGACGCTAAGGGTGACGGCGAATTCGCGAAAGAGCCGGCCCACGATACCGGGAAACATCAGAATGGGAATAAAGACAGCGACGAGCGAAGCGCTCATGGAAAGAACGGTGAAGCCTATTTCTTTGGCGCCGAGCATGGTGGCGGCGAAGGGCTTCATGCCTCCTTCCATGTGACGGGCAATATTCTCGATGACCACGATGGCGTCGTCGACCACGAACCCTGTGGAAATGGTGAGCGCCATCAGAGAAAGGTTGTCGAGGCTGTAACCGAACAGGTACATCACACCAAAGGTGCCGACCAGGGAGAGCGGGACAGCGATGCTGGGAATTACCGTAGCCCAGACATTACGAAGAAAAACGAATACCACGAGAATGACGAGAGTGATCGAGATGAGCAGCGTCCGTTCCACGTCATGAATGGAGGCGCGAATAGTGATGGTTCGATCTACGGCGACGTTAAGATGAAGGGACGGAGAGATGGAGGAGCGAAGAGTAGGCAGGATAGCCTTGATGCGATCGACGGTTTCGATCATGTTGGCCCCGGGTTGGCGAAAAACGGCGAGGAGGACGGATGGTTCGCCGTTCGACAGACCGAGATTGCGAACATCTTCGACGGCGTCGGTTACATCGGCGATATCGCTCAGCCGGACGGGGGCGCCTGGGTGGCCAGCGACGATCAGCGGTTGATATTCGTAAGCCTTGAAGAGCTGATCGGTGTCGGTAATGGTCCACGAATGTGTGGAGTCGGCTACAGACCCTTTGGCGAGATTGGCATTGGCGGATTGCAGGCCCTTGCGAACCTGCTCCAGGCTGATGCCGTAACTGTTGATGAGATTCGGATTCACGGCCACGCGCACCGCGGGACGCGAACTGCCCCAACTGAATACCTGACCGACGCCCTCCACTTGAGCGAGTTTCTGGGCAATGATGGAGTCGGCGGCATCATAGATTTGCGCTTGGGGAATATTCGTTGAAGTGAGAGACAGCAAAATGATAGGCGCGTCGGCAGGATTGACCTTGCGATAGCCGGGCTGGCCAGGCAAATCAGCGGGAAGCTGGGTGCGCGCGGCATTGATCGCGGCTTGCACATCACGAGCGGCGGCGTTGATATCACGATTCAAATCGAATTGCAGGATAACGTTGGTGTTGCCAAATCCGCTGGAAGAAGTCATCTGGGTAACGCCAGCGATGCGGCCAAACTGACGTTCGAGGGGAGTGGCCACCGCGGAGGCCATGGTTTCTGGAGAAGCGCCGGGAAGGCCTGCTCCAACGGCGATGGTTGGGAAATCAATCTGCGGCAGGGGCGCGACTGGTAAAAAACGAAATGCGACCGCGCCGGAGAGAAAAATGGCGAGAGTAATCAGGGTAGTCGCGACCGGGCGCTTGATGAAGGGAGCGGAAAAATTGGAAGAGAAATTCACCGCTAATCTCCGAAGTGCTCCAGAGCCGGATCGTCGATCGGATTGCCGAAGCGAAAAGAAAAACGGCGCGAGAGCCAATCAAAAGCAAGATAGACGACGGGCGTGGTGTAGAGAGTCAAGATCTGGCTGAGGATTAAGCCTCCCACGATGGTGATTCCCAATGGGCGTCGAAGTTCCGAACCGACGCCGGTGCCAAGGGCAAGAGGAAGGCCAGCAAGAAGGGCGGCCATGGTGGTCATCATAATTGGGCGGAAGCGAAGCAAGCAGGCTTCGTAAATTGAGTCGAGGGGAGACTTGCCCTCATTACGCTCAGCATCGAGGGCAAAGTCAATCATCATGATTGCGTTTTTCTTGACGATACCAATCAGCAGGATGATGCCGATCAGGGCAATGATGCTGAATTCCGTGCGGCACAAAAGCAGAGCCAGAATTGCGCCGACACCGGCGGAAGGAAGAGTGGAAAGAATCGTGATCGGGTGAATAAAGCTCTCGTACAAAACACCGAGAACAATGTAAACCGTGACCAGAGCCGCGAGGATGAGGATGGGCTCGTTACCGAGAGAGCGAAGGAAGGCGGCCGCAGTGCCTTGAAACGTGCCCTGAATGCTGGGAGGCATATTGAGGTCGGTCTTAGTGCGATTTATGGCATTAACGGCGTCACCCAGCGAAACATTGGGAGCGAGGTTGAAAGAAAGCGTGACGACAGGAAACTGGCCCTGGTGATTCAGGGCGAGCGCGGCGGGCGCGGTGGTGGCGGTGGTGAAGGCGCCAAGCGGAACCTGAGCACCGTTGGAGGAGTGAACGTAAATATTTTTGAGCGAATCCGGCGCTTGCTGAAATTGCGGATCAGCTTCCAGCACGACATGATACTGGTTGAGCTGAGTATAAATGGTTGACACCTGACGCTGGCCAAAGGCGTCGTAAAGCGTGTTGTCAATGTCGGCCGGCAAGACGCCGAGGCGCGAAGCGGAATCGCGATCAATGGTGAGATTAACAAGCAGTCCACCATTGAGCTGATCACTCGCCACATCGCGAAGCTCGGGAAGCCGCTTCAAGCGATCGATAAAACGGGGAACCCAGTAGCCGAGCTCCTTGGGATCCACATCTTCGAGGCTGTATTGAAATTGTGTGCGACTGACGCGGTCTTCCACGGTCAAGTCCTGCACCGGCTGCATAAAGAGCGTGATACCGTCAATTTTTTCGAGAGTCGGCTGGAGGCGGCGAATGACATCGGAGGCGCTGATCTTGCGCACGGCCAATGGCTTGAGATTGATCTGAACGCGACCGCTATTGAGCGTGGTGTTAGTGCCGTCAATGCCGATGAAAGAGGAGAGGCTGTCCACGGCGGGATCCCGCAGGATGGCGTCGGCTAGCGCCTGCTGACGGTCGCTCATGGCGCGGAAGGAAATGCTTTGCGGAGCCTCGGAGACTCCAAGAATTACACCAGTATCCTGAACCGGAAAAAAGCCTTTTGGCACATAAATGTAAAGAAGGATAGTGCCAGCCAGAGTTGCAAAAGTAATGAGGAGGGTAATGGTGCGGAAGCGCAGCACGAATTTAAGTGTGCGTCCGTAAAAAGCAATGACGGCATTGAAGATGTCTTCGGACTTCCGATAGAACCAGGTTTCCTCTTCCTTTTTCTGATGGCGAAGAAGCTTCGCGCACATCATGGGAGTGAGGGTCAGGGAGACAAAGGCGGAAACGAGAATGGTAACCGCAAGGGTGATGGCGAATTCGCGGAAGAGCCGGCCCACGATATCACCCATGAAGAGCAGCGGTATAAGAACGGCGATGAGCGAAACCGTGAGCGACAGAATGGTGAAGCCGATCTGTTCAGAACCCTTGAGGGCGGCTTGCAGAGGAGATTCGCCTTCCTCGATGTAGCGGCTGATGTTTTCGATCATGACGATGGCATCGTCCACGACAAAACCGGTGGAGATGGTGAGCGCCATGAGAGAAAGGTTGTTAAGACTGTAGCCGAGCAGATACATCACGCCAAAGGTGCCGATCAGGGAGAGCGGAACAGCGACGCTGGGGATGATGGTGGCGCGAATGCTGCGCAGGAAAAGAAAAATGACCATGACGACGAGGCCGACGGTAAGCATCAGCTCGAAGCGAACGTCGTCAACAGAGGCACGGATGGTGCCAGTTCGATCGGTAAAAATGGACACGTTGACAGCGGCGGGAAGCCCGGCCTGCAGTTGCGGAAGCAGCCTCTTAATGCGGTCGACGACACTGATGATATTCGCGCCTGGCTGGCGCTGAATGTTCATCAAGACAGCGGGTTGTTGATTCGCCCAAGCTGCTTGCAAAGTGTTCTCGACGCCGTCGGTGACATTGGCTACGTCGGCAACCCGAACCGGGCCGCCGTTGCGGTAAGCGACGATGATGGGCCGGTAGTGGTCACCGTTCAGGAGCTGATCGTTGGCCCCGATGGTGTAGGACTGCTGCGGTCCGTCGAAGGTGCCCTTGGCTTGATTGACATTAGCGTTGGCGAGCGCAGTGCGAAGATCTTCAAGGCTCAAACCATACGACGCCAGCGCAGTGGGATTCGCTTGAATGCGAACCGCCGGTCGTTGTCCGCCGCTAATGCTGACCAGACCGACGCCCGGCAATTGCGCAATTTTCTGCGCGAGCATAGTGTCGGCGAGGTCCTCGACCTTGGGAAGAGGGAGAGAGGTAGAAGTGAGCGCGAGAGTGAGGATTGGAGCGTCCGCCGGATTGACTTTGCTATAGATGGGCGGATTGGGGAGTCCCTGTGGTAAGAGATTGGAGGCGCCATTGATAGCGGCCTGCACTTCCTGTTCGGCAACATCGATATTCAGATCGAGATCGAATTGCAGAGTGATGACGGAGCTGCCAAAAGAGCTCGTGGAAGTCATCTGATTGAGGCCAGGGATTTCGCCGAATTGGCGCTCGAGAGGAGCGGTTACGGAGGAAGCCATGACTTCGGGACTTGCGCCAGGATAGAAAGTCTGAATTTGAATGGTCGGATAGTCCACCTGAGGAAGCGCGGACACTGGCAATTGGCGGTAGGCAACAAAGCCCACGAGAAGTACGCCAACCATTAAGAGCGTGGTGGCCACTGGCCGCAGAATGAACGGCCGTGAAGGACTCATGGTCTGGCGCCTTTATTGTGCGGGGTAGGAGCGGGAGTTGGAGGTGTAGCTTTCGGAGCGGACGATTTGGAATAGGTCGGAGCAGTAGTCTGGGTAGCGGGCGAACTGGTCGCAGAGGCGGGAGCGCTCGGGGCCTGATTTGGAATCACCTTAGTACCATCCTGCAACTTATCCTGCCCATCGGTAACGACCAAGTCGCCGGGTTGAAGTCCCGCGCTAACACCAATCATTCCACCGGTGGTCTGAGCGACCGTAACGTTGTGAATCTTGACCGTGTTTCCGTCTCCGACGACATAGACATAAGTACCCTGCGGACCACGCTGAAGGGCCGCGAGGGGAACCAGGCTGAGGTTACGCTTGGTGTCCACCAGAAGGTGAGTGTTGACGAATTGATTGGGAAAAAGGCTGCTGTCTTCATTGTTAAAAATCGCTTTTAACTTGTAGGTGCCGGTGGTCACGTCAATCTGGTTGTCTATGGTGAGCAGTTTTCCAGAGGCGATTTTCGCGGTGTTATCGCGATCAAAGGCCTCGACGGCAAGGTCTGGCCCGCCTTTACGAAGCTTGTCAAAAACTTGCGGAAGTTGATCCTGCGGAAGGGTAAAAATCACCGCGATTGGCTGGATCTGCGTAATGATGAGAAGACCAGTGGTATCCGTGGCGTGGACGATGTTGCCGGGATCGACGAGACGCAAGCCAACGCGCCCGGAAATAGGCGCCGTGATTCGAGAATAAGTCAGCTGGAGCTTGGCGTTGTCAATTTGCGATTGATCGGACTTGATGGCCCCGTCGAATTGACTTACCGACGCATTTTGTGTGTCCAACTGCTGCTTCGGAATTACGCCTTCCTTATACAGCAATTTGTATCGTTCAAGGTTGACCTCGGCGTCGGTACGTTGCGCAACGTCCTTGGCGAGTTGGCCTTGAGCTTGTTCCAACTGAACCTGGAACGGACGCGGATCGATCTCAGCCAACAAGTCGCCAGCCTTGACGAACTGGCCCTCTTTAAAAGCGACATTGATGAGTTGACCGTCAACGCGGCTGCGAACGGTTACGGTGTTTAGCGGCGTAACCGTGCCAAGACCGTTGAGGTAAACGGGAAGGTCGCCCTTGACGGTGGCGAAGACAACAACGGGTACGCTGAAATTTCCCGGCGAGAAGGGGCCGCCCTTGCCAGGCTTGCCTGGCGCCCCGGCGGCGGCTGGATTTCTGGCATCTTTTGCATGCGAAGCGCGGTAATACCAAATCCCGGCAATCGCCAGAACCGCCAAAACCAGCCAGATCCAGGCACGGCTCGAAGAAGAGCGAGTCTGCGAAGCGCGCTGGTCCGCGGTAGGTTCGGGTTCAGATAATTCCAAGGATTTCAGATGGCCCATCCTTATAACTCCTAGAATGTCGCGGGTCCCGCGGAGAGTTCGGGCGATCGCTGGTAGGCGAGTCGTGGTTCTCTATTATCAGACGCAGTCCAACAGTATCCGTATGGTACGCATGATTAAGACGATTTTGGAAAGAAAAAGGTTACGTCAAAGGCAGAAAGAGACGATATAGGGTCGGAATCTTAAGCACTTACGGCTTGTGAAGCAGACCATTGGAGAGAGCGAATTTTGTGGAAAATCCGGGTTCAAGTACACTACGCGGGAACCTGCGAACTATAGCGCAAAAGCATTGTGGGATGTTGGGCTAAGAGGAGCGAAGCATGATTAAGGGCCTATTGCTGGGAATTATCCTGGGAATCGTGGGCATCGCGGCGAGCGTCTACGCCTATTTTGCCACCGGTCGCGCTCCGGTGGCCGTTTCGGCAGCGGATATGCCGTTCGAACGGACCTTCGCAAGGATGGCGTTGCATTCGTACCTCGATAAACTGCCGCATCCGGAACCCCAGATACCTGCGGACGAGAAAAACCTGATAGAGGGCGCAAAAATTTATAGGAATCATTGTGCCGTATGCCATGGTCTGCCGGGGACGGAAAGAACCGCGATTGCGCAGGGCATGTCTCCAAAACCGCCACAGCTTTTTAAAGGAACTGGCGTGACAGACGACGAGCCGTGGGAGAGTTACTGGAAGGTGAAAAACGGAATTCGCATGACCGGCATGCCAGGCTTCAAAGATCGTTTGACCGAAACGCAAGTCTGGCAGGTGGCGTTGTTAGTGAAAAATGCGGACAAAATTAGTTCGCAGGTAAAAGCGGAGTTGGTGCTGGCTCCGGAAGCGGCCTCGGCACCACACGAACAGGCACCCGGCGTCAAGAAATAACAGTTAAGGCCTTGCATCCATTTGGAGGCTCGCAACAGCGCGTCCGTCTCATGCCGGAATCTCGCTAAAATGTATACAAATCCGCCGAGTCTCCATCTAACGGCTCATGCGAAAAGAAATTCTGGTTTTCCTGGCAGTGTTTCAGTCTGTCCTGCTATCGGCGCATTTTTTCGTCTACGAAACCTGGGTCTACTTTTGGGAGCCGGTGGGTACCGCTAGAAGCGCCGCGGCGAATGCCGTCGTGTTCCTGATAGCAGTCAGCTTCGTCGTGGCTTCCCTTCTCTCCTTTAAATACTGGAACCGCGTAACGCGAACAGTTTATCGGGCTGCTGCAATTTGGCTGGGGTTGTTCAATTTTTTGTTTTTGGCATCGGCGGGAACGTGGATCAGCAAATTGATAGCGATCGCGCTTGGCCTGCACTGGAATAACCGCGCGATGATCGGAACATGGTTTGCAATCGCGGTGCTGGCAGCCACATGGGGAATGATTAACGCCAGCGTAACACGGATCAGCAGGGTAAAAGTGAGCCTGCCTAACTTGCCGGAAGCCTGGCAGGGACGCACGGCGGCGATGGTCAGCGACCTGCATTTGGGACACGTACGGGGAGCTAACTTTGCCCGCGGAATCGTTGCCCGCATACGGCAACTGCGGCCGGCGATCGTATTTCTGGCCGGCGACCTTTATGACGGGAGCTATGCGGATCTGAATGCCCTGGCGAGTCCACTGCGGGGCCTGAATGCGCCGCTGGGTAATTATTTTGTGGCGGGAAACCACGAGGAAATGCGAAATTCCAGCGCGCACCTGGAAGCGGCGAAAAACGCGGGGCTGCGGCTTTTGAATAACGAAAAAATAGTTGTGGACGGGATGCAGATCATCGGCGTGCACTATCACGCGGCTTCGCATCCGGAACGTTTGAACACGATCCTCGGCAAGATGGAAATTGACCGGCAACAGGCGAGTGTGCTTTTAGTTCACGCGCCGGACCAACTTGCGGTGGCCGAGGGCGCGGGCATTTCCTTGCAGTTATCGGGACACACGCACCGCGGACAATTTTTCCCGTGGACCTGGCTCACCAAGCGAATGTACAAGCAATTTGCGTATGGATTGCAACGGTTTGGAGCGATGCTGGTTTACACGTCCAGCGGGGCGGGAACGTGGGGACCGCCGCTGCGAGTTTGTTCGCATCCGGAAATTGTGCTGATTCAGTTCGTATAACGCGAATCTGGGTGGTCTCCGAAAAAGAAACCAGGTAGTTTTGCCGGGCTTACCACTCCGAAAGCTAGCTTGAAGAAGTGGCCTTCTGGCCCTTCACCTGAAGTTCGTTTACCACCTGCTGGACGTTGGGAACTTTTGTCGCCAGTTTCTCGGCCGTGGCGCGGGTGGACTGCGAACTAACGGTCCCGGTCAATGTGACTACGCCATTCTTCACATCGTACTTCACCGCATGCTGAAGTTTGTTTTGAACCAGCACAGCATGAAGATTTTTTTCGATTGCCGCGTCGATGTCGGAATCCACTTTTTTGGCTGCGCTTTCGTTGCCTGCTGGGCGAACGGCGATCTCGTTAGAAACCACTTGCGAACCGGCGATCGATTTAGCGATCGACTCAGCCTGAGCCTTATCGGAGTCCGAGGCGGTCGAACCGGTAAGAGTGACCACGCCTTTATCACGATCCTGGCTTACACTGACATCTTTCAGGTTTGCCTGGTCCAGAGCCTTGCGAACGTTATCGGCGACGTCTGGCGACTTCGTGGGCGTGCTTGAGCAAGCGGACAGAATTCCCGCAACGAAGAGAATAGTGATGGTGCTGAGCGACTTTAAGGCTCTCATTTCTTGTCTCCCTCGGCCAAAACACATAATTTGAAAAATCCGGTGGCATAGCACGGAAAGCAAGCGCTGATACCAACTCGCGTTAATTACTGTGTTGGGAAAAGTGGCGCGCGGCAATCGGTGTTAACACCTAGAAAAATCAGAGAATAACCGTAACGCGTTGGCTTTTGGAAGACGGCGGAAGGCCGAGCGCGGCTTCTTGGCGGTGTTCGTGTCAGTTGACCGAGGAAGCGACCGCAACAGACCGACCATTACCTCGTAGAACGTTTCGCACAACGCGTAAGAGGTCTTGCCCTTCTTTGCCTTTTGAGACGAAACCATGGGCGCCTGCAGCCAGACATTCCTGCCGGGTCTGATCGGAATCGTGTACGGAGAAAATTACAATTTTCGTGCCCGGCGAGTGACGCAGAATTTGGCGCACTGCAACCAGCCCGTTCAGGACGGGCATGTTAATGTCCAGGATTACCAAGTCGGGATGGAGCTCCTTTACTTTGTCCACGGTTTCTTGCCCCTCGATGGCTTCGCCGCAAATTTCCAAGTCGGTCTCGCTCTGCAACGTATTGCGAATCCCGCGGCGGATCATCTCGTGGTCGTCCGCGATAAAAATCCGTTGCCGGTAACCTTCGTGGACCGCCGTGGCCGATTCACCGCGGATATAAGAAGTAGGCTTCCCGGCGATGGAAGGTGACGGCGCACCTATCGAGACCTGACTGTTAAAAAGCGGAATTGTAGCGGTGACTAAGGTCCCGCGTTTCGGCCTTGACACGATCTCCAGACGGCCGCCGAGCTGGCGAATACGTTCGGTCATGCCGCGAATGCCGACGCCCAGAGGTTGGAAGGATTCGCGAGATGATTTCGATTTCAATGGCTCCATACCCTTTCCAAAGTCCTCAATTTCCAGCTTGATTTGTTCATCGGTGCTGGAAATACGAAGCCGCGCTCTGCTGGTGTTCGCATAGCGATGAACATTGGTAAGGCTTTCCTGCAATACTCTGAAGATGGCCACCTCTGCATCCGGCGAAAGTCTCTTGATTTCCTGCGGCACATCGATATCGACCGGAATGCCCGTGCGCTTGGTGAAGCCTGCGGCGTACCAACGCGCGGCCGAGGAAAGTCCCAATTCGTCCAAAAGAGGTGGATGAAGCAGATAAGACAGAGTGCGAATTTCGGCGGAAACTTCTTTGTTCAATAGCAAAGAATCAGAAAGAGCCTGCTGCGACTCCGCATCGAGTTTATCGGAATACCTGTTCTGTATACCGGACAGAGCCATGCACTGAAACGCGAGTTTCTGCCCAGTGACGTCGTGCAAATCGCGAGCGATATGGCGGCGTTCTTCGTCCTGAAGTTGCAACAGGCGAGCGGACAACTGGCGCAGCGATTCCTCGTTGGACTTCAGAGCTTCATTGACTTCTACCAATTCCGTCAGTTCGGTCGCGATGACACAAATTCTGTGTTGCGGGGTATTTCTCAGCGGCCTCAGAGTGAAGCGCACCAGCCTGGGGCGCCCGGCTTCGGTGTCCAGCGTCAATTCCAGTTCGGCGTTTCGCCGCAGACCCTGTGCGATCAGCTTACGCAGCTTTTCGGCCTGCGCGCCGGGAAGGTTGTTCTGCAGAGGACTCTTTACAATTTCTTCGATCGAAGAATTCAGGATTTCGGCGAACCGCTTATTGGCGTAAAGGACGTTTCCGGCGGTGTCCAGGGTAGCTACCCCTTCATTGATCGACTCGACCAGTACGCGATAAGGATGGTCCGCGCCTTGCAGCGTAAATATTTTCTCACCGTCGGCATCGTGCATGACAATGGCGTCAATCCGGCTTCGCCGATCGGATTGAGAGGCCCGCGAGCTGCGTTTTGAGCTCTTTTGGGTTCTCGTTTTCGTTCTCTTCCTTGCCTGCTTCAACTTTTCTCCGGAATAGAAGATGTTCTTACGGAACGACAGGGACCGAAATACCAGAAATCGAGTATGTATTCGATGTTTTGGGTAAGCGGTAATCGGCACCACATCGGAACCTATTTACCACTTTATTCCCGAAATCGTGCGGCCTCTGTTGTATAGCCCTGAGTTATCCGCCCTTTTAGCTTACTTGTGCAGACTTATACCCGAACGCCAGTGACCGCTCCTTGCGGACGAGTCCGAGGGAGACACAAAAATGAGAATAGTTTCCGATGCACATTCAAAATGGCGCACGGCCTTTTTTCGAAATATTGGTGTAGCGGCGCTGTTCGCAGGGCTGAGCATCGCGGCTCCATCCACGGCCATATTTGCTCAAGAGCCCGACAACAGCAAAACGAATGGTCAAGACCGGGGAGCCGCCACGGCTGACCAACAAGCCGAGAATCAAAGTGACCGCGATCTCGCGCGTAAAATTCGCAAATCAATTATGAATGACAAAAATCTTTCGACGTACGCTCACAACGTCAAGGTAATCGTGCGCGGCGGGACCGTTACGCTCAAAGGGCCGGTAAGAACAGAGGACGAGAAGGCGGCAATCGAAGCAAGAGTGGTGGAGATCGCGGGCGCCGCCAACGTGCAGAACGAAATTACCGTGAAGTCGAAATGAGAAAAATAAGTTTCGAAAATCCAGGGAGGACATCTAGTGGCAAAGAATAAGGCAGTTTTTGGCGTTTACGGCACACAAATCGGAGTGGAAAACGCGGTAGGAATGCTGCGAGACAGCAGTTTCCCGAGCACCGATGTCGCTGTGCTCTTACCCGAATCAGTCAGTAGCCGCGACCTGGGAACCGTGAAAGCGACGAAGGCTCCCGAGGGTGCGACGGCAGGAGCTGGGTCGGGAGCAGTGGTGGGCGGAGTTCTGGGATGGCTGGTGGGAATCGGTTCGCTCTCCATACCCGGCGTCGGTCCGTTCATTGCGGCGGGCCCCATTGTTGCCGCGCTGGCAGGCGTAGGAATTGGCGGCGCCGTGGGCGGCATTGCCGGCGCGCTGGTGGGCATGGGAATTCCCGAATATGAAGCGAAAAAATATGAGGGCAGAATTTCGAAGGGCGGAATCCTGTTGTCGGTACACTGCGACACATCGGAAGAAATTGACCGCGCAAGAAAGATCATGGAACGGACGGGCGCCGAAGATATCTCATACACCATCGAGTCGTCTGCTCGGGCGGCTGACCGGACGAGAAGCGCGACGCCGGGGCGTTCCTAGGTTTGTTCGTGCAAATTTGTGCCGCTTTTCCGAACGCCCTCGAAAAGGATTTCGGCAAACCGGCAGTTTTAAGACGCAACGGCAATTTTTTGGGAGAGACATTTGAATCAAAATGGCATCCTTGCGTCACAAACCCAGAATGCCGTTATCTTGCAGCAAGGGGTTCGACGATTAACGGCAATTCTCATTCTGCTTGGCGTAGCTTTCTGTTTCTTCGCCAGCTCGATCTGCATCACGATAGTGCTCGCGGCGTTTCTCGCAATTCTCGTAGAGCCCGCTGTGCGTATGTTGGAACGGGTGTTGATACCAAGGTTCTTCGGGGCTGCCTTCGTTATTTTGGTCGGTGTGTTGACAGTCGGCGGTCTTGCTTATTTGTCCTACGGCAAGCTGGCAGATTTTTCGGATCAGTTTCCGCTCTACGTCAGCCGGATCAGTGACGCAGTTTCGCCAATTAGCAATAAAATAGCGCGGGTTCAAGACTCAGCGGGAAAATTCGAGCGCGATGTAGGACCGAAGAAGGTGCCAGAAATCCGCGTGCGAGAATCGACTCCGTGGGCCAGCTATTTGGTGCGCGGTGTCGGGTCGGTTTCGGGAGCGGTCGTCATAGCCGCGGTGGTTCCATTCCTAATGTTTTTCATGTTGCTGGTTCACGACAAAATTTATTTTTCTTTGAAGACCACTTTTGAGAAGAGAGTAGATGTTGACAAGCTGGCTGACCGGGTGACGGGCATGGTCAGGAGTTACGTCGCCGGAAATCTGGTGATCGGAGCCATTCTCTCGGCAACCAGCATGCTGGTGTTTTGGCAAATGGGACTGACGCCGGCCGTCACACTCGGCGTCATCAGCGGCATGTTCAATCTCATTCCGTTTTTAGGGATCATTGTCGCGCTATTCGTACCACTAATCGCAGGCGTTTTTCAACTGCATGGCGCAGCGCCATTTATTGCAATCGCGGTTACAGTGACCGCGCTCCATCTGCTCGCTGCTAATTTTCTGATTCCACGATTCGTCGGATCGCGCCTGGATGTCGGGCCAGTCGCCGCGACGGTCGGAATCCTTTTCTGGGGTTGGCTGTGGGGAGTACCGGGGATATTGCTCGCCGTGCCGCTAACCGCGTTTATCAAGCTGCTTGCAGATTCGAATCCTTCTTGTGCTCATCTTTCGAATTTGCTGGCACGTGAACCGCGGCGATTTATTTTTCGAAGAAGACCAACAGCCAGCCCGGAGGCACTTTGTCCCCGTGATCCTTTGTAACTGCCAGTCAGCCGGTGACATTTCCTCTTATCGGCTGCGTCCATTCACGCAGCCGGCAAAGTGTAGCCAAGCCACTCGGGGTGCATCGCTGTGGAGTCAAACATCGGAGAAGTCTTAAACGGCTCATACTTCCCTTCCGCCGCAGCAGGAGCTGCTTTTCGAAGAATGGCATCGATTTGAGCCTTATCAGTACTGGAAAAAGTTCTTGCGGCTTCGAATGCCTGATCGAGTATTTTCATGCTGTCGATTCCAGTGATGACGACGGAGGTGGGCAAACTCAAGGCAAAATGCAGGCACTCGATGGCCGTGACCGTTTTGCTTTTCAGTATGTGGCCGTTGGCCATGGGTTTCATTCCCAGAATGGCTATTTTCCTTTTCTTCAGAACTGGCACCACTTCCTGCCCGAAGCTCCGAAAGTGCGCGTCCATCACGTTAAGGGGCATCTGAACCGTATCGAAATCAAATTTCCGTTTCTCCGCCAGCTGCAGCATCCGGAGATGCACGCTAGGATCTTTATGCCCGGTGAAACCCAGGTAACGTACCTTGCCGCTGCGTCTCGCCTCTGTCATGGCCTCATGAGCACCGCCTTCGGCGAAGAAACTGTCCGGATCTTCCAAGCGAATATTTTCGTGGAACTGCCAGAGGTCTACGTGGTCAACTTGCAAGCGTTGTAAGGATTCGTCCAGTTGTGTCAGGGCAGAGCTTTTCGTCCGACCATCGAACTTGGTCATAACAAAGACTTTTTGGCGGCGTCCTGCCAAAGCTTTTCCAACCCGACGCTCGCTTTCGCCGTCGTTGTAGTCCCAGGAATTGTCAGAGAAATTGATTCCGCGGTCTATCGCTGCATGGAAAATCTTAATGGCCTCGCGCTCCGGCACGTGGGGCAATGACAAGTGAAATCCGCCCAGCCCTATACAAGAGACTTTTTCACCTGTTTTGCCCAAGGTTCGAAGGGGCATTTCGTCAGGCATCGTTCTAGTCCGATCAATCTATTGTTGCAATCGCGCCGAGTATGAAACCGTTGTGGGTCCAAAGTATTGGAATGGATCTGCGACTTGCGCTCCGTTAATGGGCGAGCTTGGCATGAAGCCTCAGTGAAGCAGGAGTCAGACTGCCGCCTCGTCCCGCACATTCTATGCACGTCCTGGTCCAGGGTATGGCCTTGAGCCGCGCATCGGGAATTCGCGATTGGCAGCCGACACAAGTCGCGTAATCCCCTTCGTCAATTCGACGCAGAGCCCTTTCAATCTCGACAATGGTTTGCAAATCGCGCTCCAACTTACCCATCGTTACTTCACGATACGCGCTTCTGGAGGCGATGCCGGCGTCGTCGTCGGGCTCGGACTCGATAGGCAATTCATTGCGAGCCCGATTCACGCGATCTTGATGGGTTTTTAACTCGGCGAGCAGGCGCTTTCGAAAAACTTCGAAATCGCGCGTGCCATCATTCTTCTTGGTGTACGACTCGCTTTTCATAGGGAGTTTTTCCTTTAGGCTAGGTTTAACATACGGACTTTTGGGAATGGCTATACGGTGCGCCGGCCCGTTATCAAGTGAAAGACGAACGACAGTAGCGCGAGTACGAGCAGTACGTGAATCAGAGCGCTAGCCACATGAAACATTACGAACGCACCGACCCACGCGAAAAGAAGCAGAATCGCCATCAGCAAGAACGGCCCCAATCTCATGGTATTTCCTTCATCGCTTCAGCATTCGCCTCGTTTTCTTGTGAGCGGCGTACCTTTGTAGCCTCTGGCCAACCGACAATCCATACTCGCCTTAGCGTAGGCAAACCCCAATTATCTGGTAAGGTTTGCACGGTGATTCCACTGGGATTACTGGGGTTGATGAAAAGAGGGGGCATGCACGCCCCCTCCGGTGACACTGGGTGTGTTCAGGCCTTGGCGCTGCGAGCTCTCCCACGAGGCCTGGGTGTCTCCTCTTCCTCTTCGGATCTCGAACCCACTCCTTCCATTGCTTCAACGTTGATTCCCTCGGCGAGTTCGGTAAGTTTCTGATCGGTTTCCTTCTCCTCATTTAACGTCCGCTCGAGAAGATTTTGTGCCTCGCTCTCGCCTAATAGGCCAGCCCATGTCTTTACGCAGCCATATGCCGCGATTTCGTAATGCTCGACCCGTTGAGCAGCTGAAATGAGAGCCGCGTCCTTAACTCCATTTTTAAAATCATCATCCATTAATTCTTCGCCTTCCTCGAGGAGGCCAACCATCGCGGCGCACCGCTTGCCGCTCGGTTTTTCACCCATGGATTCGAAGATTTCACGGAGACGTTCGACGTGCCCCTTGGTTTGTTCCAGGTGTTCTTCGATTCCCGAGCGAAGTTCCTGCGAATCCGCCTCTTTTGCAAGCTTCGGCAAAGCCTTCACTAGCCTATTTTCGGCGTCATAAAGGTCCCTCAATTCATCGACGTACAAATCTCTTAGTTCAGTCTTAGCCATTGGATCCTCCAGCGAGATTGGGCCGAGTCAATCTTCACTTTACGAGTGGAGAAAACAATGTCGATACAGCCTTTTTCCGAGAATTACCGCCAGTAGGCGGGACGTATGCCAAATGCTCGAAGTATCGAGCTACGATGTACGATTTTTCGGTTCTTTTGCTTCTTTATTGACGTATATTTCAACGGACGCAAGGCAAAGCTCAGGTGCGAGACAGAACTGTCGTTGAGCTCGAATCTGGCTCGAGTGATCGCGGCGTCCGCTTATAGAACCGGGCGTCACAACTTTGGCAGCGATAAGGTGCCAGCCGAAAAAATCCTAAGAACATCTTTTCAAGCGTCCGCCGATGCGAACGAACAATAGAGTCGAACCCGCAACGGGGACACGCCTTCTTATTGTTTTTCATAGGCCTTTCTTATTTCAGCTTTGCCCGCGCCAGGGAATCCAGTGAATTGTGTATGCCGATATGTCAAATTGACAGGACTCCAAAACGATAAAATATAGAACAAGTACACAAAGAACCGTATTCCTTCCAAGGCGGACTGACCGTACTTTCACGGTACGCACTGACCGCGCGCTAGGTAATCCATGACCAGAAGCGAAGAAACCAAGGGCGGACCGGTACTGCGTATCTTGGTGGCCGATGACCACGCGGTTGTTCGTTCAGGTCTTCGAACGATTTTGAACGGGCGCGAAGGTTGGGAAGTCTGCGCCGAAGCAGAAACTGGCGACCAAGCGGTAGTGTTAGCCAGAAAATTCCGTCCCGATGTCGCTGTCCTTGATCTAAGCATGCCGGGAATCGGTGGATTACAAGCCGCAAATGAAATCAAACACAACGTTCCCGGAACTGAGTTAGTCGTTTTAACCTGCCATTACTCGGGGCCTCTGCTTCAGGCAGTAGCCAACGCTGGCGCTTTGGGATTTGTGTTGAAATCGGATGCGGACCGTGACCTTATTTCTGCCGTTGAAGCTGCTCATCGGCGCCAGCGATACATCAGCCGCTATGTTGAGGCAAGATTGCCAGCTTCTTCTTCTGTATCGTCGTCCTTCTTTTCGTTGTTTGAGCAGAGCGACCGGCTGACCACCCAGGAACGTTCTCAGGTGCGAATGATCGCCAACCAGATGAGAAATTTGCTGTAGAAAACACTTCCATCATCCTATGTACTTCCGAACCTCGGGTGATAAACCTGTATCGCGACTTTCTAAACTTGAACGCATATGAGTAATTGGCATTTGCTTTGCAAGGATTTGAGGGTATGGCCCTGAGAGAAGGTTTGCGCAATCGTTGAATAACGCCACTGCCCTCGAAGGATAGAGAGAGATGACACAACATTCGTTTTGTTCCGAGACTGAGTTGCTGCGCCGCGCAAGGCGAGGCGATCAAGAGGCATTCGGACAGTTAGCGGGTAGATATTCGGGCCGTATTCTGGCAACTTCACGAAGAATCCTCCGCAATTCCGCGGATGCCGAAGATAATGTGCAAAATGTCCTGGTTAAGGCGTACATAAATTTGCGGCAGTTTCACGAAACAGCTCTTCTTTCTACCTGGCTGACGCGAATCACGATCAATGAAGCATTGATGAAGCTGCGCGCATCAAGCGCCGAAAAAAACCGCATAGAGTCGGTCCAAGACCCGATTGTGACCGCGCCAATGGGACCGCCCACAAACCGAATGAATCCCGAGGCTCAGTGCATAGCGCGGGAGCTGGCTTATAAAGCTATGAAATCTGTATCACCCGCGCTTCGTCAGGCCTTTGTCTTGTACGCGGTAGAAGGATGGACACAGAAGGAGTTATCCACGACGCAAGGGATTGCACTGCAAACCGTGAAAACCAGAATCTTTCGGGCTCGCCGGAAGATGAAAGCGAACTTGAAAGCCGCGGCCTAAACGGTCGATGATTTTCCGAATTAAATTTCGATGATTTGATTTTTCACTGCGTAACGAACCAACTCACTCACCGAATGCAATTCCAGTTTCCGCATGATGTTGGCTCGATGAGTCTCGGCGGTCTTTACGCTGATGTTCAGCGCCACCGCGACTTCCTTGCTGCTCTTTCCCTCGGCAAGGAGCTGCACGATTTCGCGCTGCCTGCCTGTCAGGCGATCCCGAACCGTGCCCTCCTGGCCGGCTCTCGGTTTGCGGTTGCAAAAACCGTCCAGCATCATTTCGGAAACTTTTGCGGTAAAAAAAGTCGAGTGCCGGCCAAGCGCCTCGACGGCATTCACTAGGTCGCGATTCGCGTCAGACTTCAGAACGTAGCCACGCACTCCGGCTTGCACAATTTCGTATACGAGTTCATCGGAGAGATGCAAACTCAGAATTACGATCTCGGTATTTGGCAGCGTTTTGCGAATTTGCCGGGCCGCTTCCAGACCATTCAGCTCCGGCATGCCGATGTCCATCACTACTACGTCGGGTTTCGTTTGGAGCGCAAGAATTACCGCTTCACGGCCAGTTTTTGCCTCCCCGCAAACCTCCCAGCCGCGCCGCTCGAGCAGAAGCTGCCGCAGGCCGGTTCGGACAACGTCGTGGTCGTCCGCAATCAAAATCCGCATGGTTGGAAGCTCCCAGGGGCGCGGTAATCGAATCTGATACTTACCTGCCATAAAAAATAAGGACATACCATAAATACTGTATTTTCCTTCCAAAAATGCCCACTAAACCGACCAAGACGCGGCTTTGGTCTTGAATTCAGGGCGACTAATCGGATTTTTGGGAAATGGTTTTCGTCGAAATGAACCGGTCGCGTACAGAGTCAACCGCATTGTAAACCTACCGCTGCTCAACGAGAGTTGCGTCGAGTTCGGTTTACACCGAACACGAGGAATGGCTGACGTGCGTACTATCCGGGCCTGCTCGAATCGCAAGACAAACAACGACCAGTTCCAGTCGCCAGCATCCGAGAGCTAGTACGGCCGAGCGAGGAACAAGAAATTAGTAACCTCCCATTGGGAAACCGCAACTTGTGAAGGCGGCCTCGCCCACTAAGCAGAATGATTGCTTCGGCTTGAGGCCTTCGAGACGCCAGCGATTTACGATCTGAGTTTCAGGCGCACCCGCGATGCACTACCTTTTTCGGTTCTTGATCGGAGGCTTGGTCGTCTCTTTGTTTGCCGCTTTGGGTGACACGCTAAAACCTAAAAGCTTCGCTGGACTATTTTCCGCGGCACCCTCGGTCGCGCTTGCCACCCTGGGTTTGACCGCCTTGGAAAATGGCAAAGCTTACGCCGCGGTCGAAAGCCGTTCGATGATCGCCGGGGCCGCGGCATTTTTTCTCTATTCGATCGTTTGCAGCCATCTAATGCTGCGTCACAAACTCGGTGCGGCACCGGTAACAATTACCGCTCTGCTGGTCTGGCTGTGCGCAGCTCTAGGAAGCTGGGCATTGTTTCTTCGCTGACGACCATGACCATCTCTTTCCATTTGAGCGCCTTGCGAAGAACGAAGTGGTCGGAATACGCGATCCGCTTTTGCTTTGGTGGGGCGATTAGCGTACTGGCGGGGATACTTGCCCATTTTTTTGGTCCCGCAATTGGCGGACTGTTCCTAGCGTTCCCGGCGATTTTTCCGGCGAGCGCCACCTTGATGGAGAAGCATGAAAGCGAAAAGAAAAAGAAAGCGGGAATTTTGAAAACGGCACGAGGCCGGCAGGCCGCCGCGCTCGATGCGTATGGAGCCGCTCTTGGGTGCATCGGGCTGGCTTTCTTTGCGCTTATCACGTGGAAATTGATGCCGGATAACGGGGCTCCACTGGTAATGACACTGGCAACCGGGACCTGGGTCACGGTCACTTTTCTAAGTTGGACCATTCAAAAGAAAAGCGTCAGGCTTAGAGCGTTGAAAAAGCGCGTGGCTCGCTGAAAACTGTAATGAGCCAAAAACGGCTATCGAAGTTATTCCTTCTTGAACGCTCGGATACCATTCCCGGTTAACTTGTTGGCTTCCGCAGGGCCCTTCGCGTCTAATATTTCGATTTTGCGGCTCAAGTCGTGGTAGTTGACGAAGGATTTCTCCGGGTCGTTCAAAAATTCCTTCCCAAGGTCTTTGATGTGTTCAGATGAGCGACCGACTAGACAGATTTCAAGATTTCAATGTCTCCCTCACGGCGCATCACCTCTACGTCGGCGCCTTCGCGATGCCGGCGAATCACCACATCCACGGAAGCGTCGGCAACTCGAAGATTTTCGATTGTCAGTTCGTCAAGATGGTCTGGAAGAGCGGGATTCGAGAATCGAACCGTTCGTTCGGGCGCCCGAATCGAAATTCCCAGAGCAGCCCGCAAAAGCAAGAAAACGCTTCCGGCTGCCCACGCTTGTGGTGCGCATGCCACCGGGTAAAGAGTTGGGCCGCTCGAATCGGCGCGTTTGTGAAATCCGCAGAAAAGTTCGGGGAGCCGGATCAGCTCCATGTGCAGGCTGGCTTCGTATAATCCGGACAAGACGCTCAGCACTTTGCTCTGATGTCCGTATAGCGAGAGGCCCAAAGCGATCAGCGCATTGTCGTGGGGCCAAACAGACCCATTGTGATAGGACATCGGATTGTAGCGAGATTCGCCCGCAGCCACGGTCCGAATCCCCCAGCCGGAAAACATCCGCTCGCTCAACAAAGTATCTGCGGTAATGGCCGCGCGTTCCGGGCAGGCAATTTTGCAAAGCAAAGCGTGCCCCGCATTTGAACTGCGAACTTGGCACTGCTTCTTGTTTCCATCCAGGGCCATCGCATAGCTACCCAATTCTTCGCACCAAAACTCCGCTTCGAATCGCTCTTGCAGCGCCTTGGCTTCGTGTTCCAGTTTATCCGCGCGATCCTTATGTCCCAGAGCTCGGGCCAGCGACGATGCAACGAGCTTCCCCGCATAAACATAGCCCTGGACTTCGCACAATGCGATCGGACCTTCTGCCAGCCGTCCGTCAGCGTAAAATATGGAATCGCCGGAGTCTTTCCAGCCTTGTTGCGTAAGGCCTTCGGCTGATTTGCGTGAATACTCGACAAAACCATCGCGATCCGCGTCTCCGTAATTATCAATCCAGTCGAGAGCCCTCTCCACGTTCGGCCAAATGCCTTTCGCAAACTGCAAATCGCCGGTGCGAAGAAAATAGGCGCCCGCCAAGAGGACAAACAGCGGAGTGGAATCAACGCTTCCGTAATACTGCCCAAACGGAATCTCTTTTAGTGCCGCCATTTCACCGCGGCGGACTTCGTGCACAATTTTTCCGGGCTCCGAGTCTTGTTCCGCGATTTTTTCGGTGGCTTGTGTGAGCGCAAGGTACTGCAGAACTCCTTTCGCGATAGAAGGTGCGAACCACAAACATTCCATAGCCGTGATAATTCCGTCCCGGCCGAAAACGGTGTTGAACCAGGGGACACCAGCGTAGGGATAGGATCCTTCCGGATTGCCCTGGATCAACATGCTTAAGTCCGCTTCGGAACGGGTGAGCCATTCGTTAAAGCGTTTGTTAGAAGTCTTGATTCTGCAACCATCCGGCAGACCTTCGTGGCACTCGGCGTTCTTAGACGCGAACGCTTCGGCGAATGGCCGCGGTGATCTAGGTGTGGAATTTCGTTCGCAAACCACGGTCACCAGAATCACCGTCTCCTCGCTCGGATTCAGTTGCACTTGATAATCGGCAGTAGTTTCAGTCAACAGATTTGGAGTCGGAGCAAAATGCACGAGCGTGCTTCGTTTCACGTTATCGAGCCCCTGGTAGCTCAACTTCACATTTTCCGCATTCACTTGGGCTGGCAGGAGCTGCCCCTTCCTGCGGCGAGGTGTGCCGCGAACTTCAAAAATATCCGCGTAGTCAGCGCCAAACTTCAGGGAAAGCGCTGCCTTGATGGGGCTGAGCCCATAGTTAGCCAGCCGTAACTGTTCATAGCAAATCCCCTCGGCCAAGAATTTCGACCGATATACGTGAAGCGTTCCCCGCGGAATGTAGGGCCCCTTGCCGCCATCCATATCGACGTTTGTCAGGTCCACTGACAGGAACGCATTATCTTGTCTGACCGTGGAGCTTAGAAGTTGCGGATTCAGTCCATCTAACCGCATCGTCATGCGATCCAGATGGCGAGTTTCCATATGAAATAGACCAAGCTGACGTTGTCCCGCGGACTCGATATCGCCATAGCGATCGAAAACACCGAACGTGTCGCCATACTTGAGAACCCGGGTTCGGTCGTCGGCCAGTGCAGAAGAAGCTAGGACGTAGTACTTCCCTTTGATGAGTATGACGTCGCCCAATTTTCACGTTCCTGTAATTGTTAAATTATTTTTTCAGATTCCTGTCATTGGAGGATAGCAGGTGGCGTAGGCTCGTATTCGAGCATCGCGGGTTCGCTGACTTCCCCGAGCATCCGTCTGTAGAGCGTTAGATATTCCGATGTCATTCGCTCAACCGTGAACCGTTCCTCAAACATCGCGCGGCACGTCCTCCGTTTGATTTCTGGGATTCGCGATACGCAGTCAATCGCATGCTGTAGATCGTCCACAATAAATCCGGTGACACCATCGGTAATTATTTCAGGCACTGAACCGCAACGGAACGCAATGGTTGGCGTGCCGCAAGCCATGGCCTCAATCATCGTCAGCCCAAACGGTTCGGGCCAGTCAATGGGAAAAAGATACGCGTAAGCATTTGCCAAGAATTCGCTTTTTTCATGATCACTAATCTCACCGATGTACTCGATCGAAGGGTTGCTCAATAGCGGTTTAATCTCTGTCTTGAAATACTCCCGGTCTACTCGGTCAACCTTTGCCGCTATCTTGAGCGTCATCCCGGTTTGCAATGCAATTTTGATCGCGCGATCGGGACGCTTCTCCGGCGATATCCGGCCTAAGAACGCCAGGTACTGTCCCGGTTCGAACCGTGGCTTGAAGAGCTTGGCTGGAAGTCCATGGTGAATAGTCGAGACCCAGTTCGCGTCCAATAAGGGCAGTCGCTGCGCGTGTGATATCGAAACGAGAGGAACATCGGGGAAGTATCGATAAAGTGGCTGAAGGTCTGGAATGTCCAACCGGCCATGAAGGGTAGTGATAGCCGGCAGTTCCAGATTTCTGACAAGCGGAAAATGATAGTAGTCCGTATGAAAATGGAGTACGTCAAACTGTTCGGCACGTCGCGCGACTTGATCCAGCAAAATGGCATGATACGGCATTGGATCGACGCACTTGGCGTCTAGCCGCAGCGCGGTTGAGCACGGAGACACAAGGCGCGCGGCAGTCAACGAATCGCCGCTCGCGAAAAGTGTCACGTCGTGGCCTAGGCTTACTAGCCGTTCCGTCAGATTCGAAACAACTCGTTCTGTGCCCCCATACAGTCTCGGCGGGACACTTTCAAAAAGAGGCGCGATTTGTGCGATACGCAAGGCTGGCTCCTTACCCTTAGTCTTTCGGCGCTTTGTATCATTAACAACGCGACCATTTTCATATTCATACCTATATTATTTTCGCGCGGACTGGCCGTCCGAACCATACGGGATAGTCCGTATCAAGCTGAAACGAGCTAGTAATCACATTTGTTTTTCGATTAGGGCGAGAGACTCTTGCAGCACCGCGGAAACGGCGAAATTGGATTACGCCTCACAGACCGAAGTTCGTTCGCGGTTGCAAAGAATTAAAGGCAGTACGGATATAGGAGAATCCGTCACTCAGCCTTGCGCGAGTCACATTCCGGCGCCAGCCGCTTTATTTTTATCGTCGCTAATACCGCAACGGCGGTATTGCGGTCGTGCTCCTCGTGCCTGACTCTCCGTACTGGGGGGCACCTTTGAAATCCAATCGAAACTATCTTGAAGCTGAGCTTGGCTTTCCTCCATCGCCACCCAGTCCGACGCCTCGTCCTACCCAGGAACCTCCGGAACCTCGTCTGCCTCCTGACCGCAGGGATCCCAAGATTCCTTCGCCCGATCCGGATCCTGAACTCCCTGGCGTGCCAGAACCTGCGGATTCTGGAGTGCCTTATCTGCCCATCACTTATTTGAGTTTGCGGAGTATCAGACTTTTTACTTTCAGTCTTTTCACGGGCGTGAATTTCGTCGCAAACCTTCGGTTCGCATGATCATCGAATTCACCAGCCTCAACTCCGTTTGCTTGCAGCCGCGCCGGCCTCGGTCGATAAAAAATTAACGGGAAGGACCTCCATTATATGACCTCCGCAGAACCTAAGAAGTGCGCTCATCCCAATTGCTCTTGCCAAGTGCACGGCGGCGCAAAATATTGCAGTGCGCAATGCGAAGCCGCAGCCAAGGCGCCTGACATTGATTGCAAATGCGGCCACCCCGGCTGCAAAGGCCGAATCGGGTAAAACGAAAACCCGAGCCGTTGACCCAAGACATTGGGATGTTGAAGCCTCGAATCGCCCGCTCCGCCCTTCTCGCGCCATTGAAGCCGCGGCGCCTTTGCATGCTGATTGCTGGATTGGCCTGTTTATTCGCGTTTGTATCGCCGCTCGCACTTTGTCAGAAGGCGCCCAGCGACAAAGAGAAAGTGCCAGTAGTTCCTCCGAAGGTCGTCTACACCGAAGGGTCACTGCACGGATTTCTGACGCTTCGGTCGATGCAAGGGGAAGCTCTTGCCGACGGTGAACTCACGCAGTCTGTGCGCGGCGATCGCGTTACCAGCCGGCTGATCTTCCGGTTCCTCGACGGTTCCTATCACGACGAGACTGTCACTTATTCTCAACGACGCGTTTTTCACTTGCTCCGGTATCACTTGACCCAAAAAGGCCCTGCCTTCAGGCCGTCCACGGAATTCTCGCTCGACGGCGCGACGGGAGAATCCACGGTTCATTACACCAATCGTGAAGGCAAAGAAAAAATCGAAACGGAACAGATACACATTCCGCCGGACCTCGCAAACGGAATGCTCAATACACTGGTAAAAGACATTGCTCCGAACACGGCCGAAACGAGGTTTTCGATGGTAGTAGCCACTCCCAAGCTGAGAGTCGTCAGAGTCTTGGTCTCTCCCGCGGGCGAGGATTGGTGTTCAGTCGGCAACTCCAAACACAAAGCGATCCGCTATCGCATAAAGCTAGAACCTAGCGGCGCCGCTCGAGTGGTCGCTCCACTGGTGGGCAAGGAACCTCCAGATATTTACATCTGGGTATTGACCGGGGATTCTCCGGCGTTCCTCAAATCGGAAGGCCCGCTATACAGTGACGGCCCAGTATGGCGAATCGAACTGGCTAGCCCCACATGGCAGAAACGTTAGTCACTGCAGGGTGCGAGCGTTTTCCTCCTCATCACGAAGCTTCCCATGGATTTTCGCTGTGGACTGCTGCGTGCCACGTGGCAACGAATTGAGATAGGCGATGATCGCCTTCGCGTCCTCGGGCTTCATATGATAAATGTGCATCGGAGGCCGCAGAGCCTCCCCCTGCGGACCGATTCCCTTCTCAAGAACCCGTTCGGCCTCTTCCTGGGTGAAACTTGGAAGCCCCGCCAGCGCTGGAGCGCGGTCCGCCCAATTCGAATCGGGATGAACCGGCGTAATCCAGATTGGCGCGCCTTGCAACCACGCCTCTTTTTTCAACTCGCCGCGATCATCGCGCGGCGTATGACATTCCGTGCATTTCGCGACTTCTTCTACGAGATATTTGCCGCGCTCAATTTCGTTTTTTGAATTCGTTCGCGCACTCTGAGCTTGCGCGTTCATGCTGCCGATAGCGTTCTTAGCTTCCGATAGCCAGCAAACGGCGAGAATTGAAAGAACTGTTACTGTCGCTGCGATTGTTTTCACAGGCGCATTTTTCCCTTCTGCGGAAATCTTCTCCCAGAGCTAGTCACCGCCAAACAATAATCAAAGCGCTCGTTCGCGAAAATACCGCGATTCCTCCATCGGGGAAACTTTAGATGGGAGGCTGCTACGAACTTGAGTTGCACAGAGCATTGTGACCGAGAATTGGATCGCTGACGCAGCCGGAGAATGTGCGGGCGAGACGTATGCTTACCATTCGAAGAAGTCAGCGTCTATTGGGCCAAAGGGGCTCGACAAAGAAAGAGGTGTGGCCTATGAACTCGACGATGAAGATGTTGGCGAAAATTGCGGTCTTGGCACTGCTTACGGTGGGATTCGGCAAAGCGGCAAACGCGCAGTTCAAGAACGGCTCCCAGCCAACGGAATTAACGATTCCGCGGGTGAGCCAGGCGGCTTCGATCACCCAGCGCGTAGGCTTGACCGATATCACCATTGCGTACAGTGCGCCAGCCGTGGGAGGACGCGAAATTTTCGGCAAGGTCGTTCCATACGGAAAAGTCTGGCGCGCCGGAGCGAATGAAAACACCACGATTAACTTCACCGACGACGTCACCGTGGAGGGGAAACCACTGGCTGCTGGCCGCTACGGCCTGCACACAATTCCTGATAAGGACCAGTGGACCATTATTTTCTCAAAGAATTCCACCTCTTGGGGCAGTTTCAGCTATGACGAAAAAGAAGACGCTTTGCGGGTGACCGTGAAACCGCGTCCTGTTGAGTTCCGCGAAACGCTCGACTACACCTTCGACGATACCAAAGCAGACTCGACGACCGCGACGCTGCGCTGGGACAAGCTGGCAGTGCCTTTTCACATTGGCGTGGACGTGAAGGCCATGGTGCTGAAGAACATCAAAAACGAGCTGCGGAACACGGGAGGATTCACTTGGGCAGGCTACGATGAGGCGGCGCAGTGGTGCCTCGACAACAATTATGAATTGGAACAGGCACTGAAGTGGGAGGACACTTCGATTCAAAACGAAGAACGCTTCGAGAACTGGGAGACCAAGTCGCGCATCTTGGCCGCGATGGGCAGGAAGGATGATTCCGACAAGGCGTTCAAGGTGGCGCAGGAACACGCCAGCGCGCTACAACTCTATGTCTATGCGCGAGGTATTCAGCGAGCCGGCGACCAGAAACGCGCGTTTGACTTCTTTCAGACGCAGGTGAAAAGGTATCCGGATCATTGGACGTCGCACTTGGCGGCCGCACGACTGGCGTCTGGGACAGGCGACTTTTCTGCCGCTGCCACCCACTTAAAAGCAGCTATTGCCGGAGCCCCAGACACCAACAAGCCGTTCCTTGAACCGCTGCTGAAACGGGTCGAGAACAAAGACGATATCAATAAATAGAAACGTCGCCGTTTGCTGAAGGCACAGACCTGACAATCTTCGTCATACCGCACGCGCGGTTCGGCCGAAGGGACCCACGCGGTTCCTGCGCGATAGGGTTTGACTATTTGTCTGGATTGAGCGGCTGCCACAGTTCGATTTTGTTGCCGTCAGGATCGTAGATCCAGGCGAAGCGGCCATAACTTTCATCTTGCCGCTTAGGGTCGATGCGGACGCCTTCTTTCGCCAAGCGATCGAGCAGTGCGTCGAGGTCGTCCACGATGTAGTTCACCATAAACGAGGCTGGCCCAGGCTCGAAGTATTTGGTGTTGCCGGGGAAAATGCTCCAGATGGTCATCTGCTCGCTTTCAGGATTGTCTTTTTCCCGCCACGGCAGCATGACACCATGTCCGCTATCCGCGAGGCCGAGATTTTTTGCGTACCATTCCTTCATTTGTTGCTGCTTCTCGGACTTGAAGAAGATACCGCCGATTCCGAGGATTCGGCCTTGCTGGCTTCCTTGCTGGGTCATGGTTGTTTTCCTTTCTGGCGATTGTATGTGATTGGCCGGAAGGTGCAACCCCGTTACTGCCGAAAAGGGGCAGCACGGCTGCCGCACTCCAAAAAGGAGCCCGCCTCAGAAGGCTGCCGCGACAACAAAAGGAGACAGGGCAAAGCCGTCAAGAGACGGCGACTGCTGGTTGCGATGGCGCTTTCTTTCTGAGCACCGCGGCAGAGAGCAACGTGATGACAAGGCCGACCGGGAAAGGCTCGATGAACGTTATGGCTGCGTTGAAGAGTGGATTCTTGTACATGACTTTGAGTTTATTGATTTCTTCGGATTTCTGCTGAATGGCGGCGGCAGTGGCACCGGAGGCTTGCATCTTCTGGAGGATGTGGGCGCCGTACTTGTCCATGAAGTCCGGCATAAAATTGAAGTAGATGATTTCCCACGTCACGACATAACAAAGACAAGAGATGACCGTAATGGAGAGTCCGACCAGAAAGGCCTTCCCGAAGGTGATATGGCCGTTTTGTATGTTGTCACGATAAGAACGGACGCCAAAGAAGGTCAGCATCAGAGACAGCACGATGGTCGTGTAGCCGATCACATAGCTGTGGCCGAGTTTGTCTTGGAAGGGAACGGTGAGGCCCATCATCAGGGATATAAGGCCGCCGGAGATGAGGCCGAAGGTGAGAATGGTCTTTTTCACAGGTGTCTCCTAAAAGGGCTCCCCTAAAAGGCAAATTGCGCGCGAATCGCAGATCGCGAGTGCCCGATAACGATTGCGGACGCACTTTAGCGCATGGAGCGGGGGAGTTGTCGTCATTCTTTTGGGTGATTTTGGCGTGCGGGAAGAAAAATCATGCTCTTGAGTGGCTAGGCTATGGGAGCAATCCGAATTCTTTGCCTAATCGGACGGCTTGGGTGCGGCGCTTGGCGCCGAGTTTGTCGAAAACGCGGCCGGAATGGGTCTTAACGGTGTTTTCGCTAACGAATATCTTTTCAGCGATTTCGCGGTTGCTCATGCCTTGGGCGATGAGTTCGAGGATTTCGAGTTCGCGAGGGGTGATGCCGAGAGCCTCGCGCTTTTCCTCGTCAGGGAGAAAAGGGGTGCCGGTCGGAACAGGAACTTCTTTAACGACGCGCTCCGGGCGGCCGGTGAGCTTGAGGCCGAGCCAGATGCCGAGAATAGCGAAGGTGGCGGCGATGAGGCCACCGTATATTTCAAGGGAATGTTCGACCACGAGGAAGCGGTATTCGCTCCACTTAAGCGCGGCGATGAGGAGGCCGGCGAGCAGGCCGTACAGGAGAATGTGGCGCTTCATGTTTGGGTCGCAAAGAATTCTACTAAAGGTGCGCACGGAAATGAGGAGGATGTTGCGATAGTGCGGAACTCGCTTGGGCTGGGTTGATGGGAATCGGCACAATGCACCTGATGCAAATTAAGGAAGCTTAATAGTTCCGCCTCGATTTCTCGCTCATTAACCGATATTTTGAGAGACCCCAGGTCTCGAGAGCGCTCCGCAGGGGCGAAGCGCGATAGCCATTGGCACCAAATCCTGGCAACCGACTAAAAAAAAGCCGGCGAGCCATATAAGCCAGATTCTACAACGCGGACAAACGGAGGCAATTATTCATATCTCAGCGCGACCACAGGATCGACGCGCATGGCCCGCCGCGCCGGAAGGTAGCAGGCGAGAACGCCTGTCACAAACATTAGCGCGGACGCAAGAGCTACCGCAGCGTGATCCGCCGGTTTCACGCCGAAAAGCAAACTCGAAATCCACTTTCCCGCTCCGAATATCGCAGGCAGCCCAATGGCGACGCCAATGAGTACCAGTAACAGCGATTCACGCAAAATGAGCCAAAGGACTCTCTCGCGCTGTGCTCCAAGAGCGATGCGAATGCCGATCTCACTCGTGCGGCCCGAAACCGCGTAGGACATGACTCCGTAGAGTCCGATACACACGAGGATCATCGCAAGCGCACCGAAAACTCCCGAGAGCTGAGTAATCATGCGGTCCGTGGCGAGTGATTTGGAAACGCGCTGATTCATGGTTTGGATTTCGACTGGTGGCAAATTCGCGGCCGTCTGTTTTACGGCCGCGCGAATCGCCGAGACTGCCGTAGCAGGATCGCCGGAGGTCCGCACCAGAACGTTTGCGTAGCTCGCTTCACCGATTGGGTTGAAGAACGGAACGTAGAAACGTCGCTGCGGTTTTTCGCGAACGCTGCCGTGTTTAGAATCGGCCACAACGCCGATGACCACAAAATCGCCCGGGGGCGTGGTCTCGACCCTGATGCGCCTGCCGATCGGATTTGCGTCGCCGAAATAATAACGCGCAGCCGTCTGATTGAGCAGGCCGACGCGCTGGCCATTCCCGCTGTCTTGGGAGCCGATTTCGCGCCCGTAGAGAATCCGGATGCCCATAGTCGAGAAGAAATTCGGGCCAACCATGTCCCAGCGCGATTCGGACTCCTCGGCAGTCTTGGGCTTCGCGCCATCAACAAAGATGGGCGAGTTTGAGTCCCCTCCGCCGAACAAGCCGTTCTCCATAAGACTTGCACCGCGAATGCCAGGGATCGCGTCGAGGCGTTCGATCATGTCTTTGAAAAGCCGGGCGACCTCCGGTCCTCTATAGCCATAGGACACCGGGTTGACGGAAAAAAATAACAGATGATCGCTGTCGTAACCGAACTGCACTGCGGCGAGATTCTGAAAGCTGCGGATGAACAGACCGGCCACAACCAAGAGCAGGAGCGACAAAGCGACTTGCGCCACGACAAGAATCTTTCCAACGGGCACGTGGCCCGCGTGCGAGCCGCTGCCGGCGATGCTACGAGCCGTTCCCTTCAGGACCGAGCTGAGGTCGACACGAGCCGCGCGAAAGGCGGGAGCCAGGCCGAACAGAACGCCCGTGAGCATGGCAACGGCCAACGTGAATGCCAGGATTCTTGAATCCAGATGCACGTCGAGTGGGATCGGACTGGTCCCGCCGGAGACCACTCGAAGCAGCGCGGCATCCGCCCAATGGGCCAGGAGAAGGCCAAAAGCTCCGCCGATCGCTGCGAGGAGAATGCTCTCTGTTAGCACTTGACGGAAAAGCCGCAGTGCTCCGGCGCCCATCGCAACGCGAACGGCCAGTTCTTTTTGTCTCGCGGCAGAGCGAGCCAGCAAAATATTCGCCACGTTGGCGCAAGCGATCAGCAGAATTAGTCCAACCACGGCCATTAGAATCTGCAGCGGCTTGCTAAAATTCCCACGCAGCGTAGAAGCCCCCCGAGCGCCTTCGACGACCGCGAGGCGCTGATTCATGAACCTGCGGCGATCCTCCGCGGACATCTGGCCGGTCTGTGACTGCAGGATCTGCTGGAAAGCGACATTGGTGCTCGCTCTGGCCCGAGCGACGTCCACGCCCGGTTTGAGGCGGCCGACTGCTTGGAGCCATTCGGTTTTGTGAAACGGCGTTGGTTCTAGGGAAAGATAATCGCGGCCCGGATAGATTTCAGATTGCATGCTCAGCGGTACCCAAACATCAGTCGAGACTCCAACTGTTTCTCCAGTAAATTCGGGAGGCGTCACGCCAATCACGTCGTACGAAGTGCCACGAATTCCAATCTTGCGGCTGAGCACGGCACGATCGCCTCCGAAGCGCCCTTGCCAGAAACTGTAGCTGATCACCGCAACGGGACTTGCGTCGCGCACGGTGTCGACGTTCGTAGTAAATTCCGTGCCGAGAATAGGATTCACCCCTAGCACGGAAAAGTAAGAGCCGCTAACTAGGCTGATCTGCGCGGGGACGCCGTCGCCACCTGATCCCCGGTTGTCAAGCCTCACACTTAGCTTTGATCCTTCGCTCGCGGAAGCGGCTAGACCCGAAAAAACCTGATCATTTTTCGAAAGCTCCTGAAATTCGGGGTACGTGAGAAAGTCGCGGTCCCCGTCGCCGAAGCCCTGTTCCATTCCTTGCGCGTCTGGGTTGGTGAGAAAAACGAGCTGCTGAGGATCTCTCACCGGCAGGTTTCTCAGAAGCACTGAATTGAGGACCGAAAAGATGGCCGCGTTGGCGCCGATACCTAGAGCCAGCGTGAGGACCGCGACTGCGGTAAAGCCAGGATTCTTGCGCAGCACACGCAGGCCGTAGCGAATGTCTTGCGCGAGGTGTTCGAACCATTCCCAGCCCCACACGATGTGACTCTCTTCTCTCAACGAGGTTACGTTGCCGAACCGGCGCCGGGCGGCGGCCCGAGCATCGCCTTGGGTCAGGCCCGACTGGAGATGTTCCTGCTCGCGCAATTCCAGATGCAGGCGTATCTCCTCTTCGAGTTCCGCGTCGAATTGGCGCCGATGCATCAGCATCTTCAGTCGTCTTACGACTTCGCGCAGCCAGTTCACGCCAAGACTCCTTTCAGACCGCTTCAATCACACGCGTGATCGCTCCGATGACGCGTTCGAACTGCGACATCTCGACGGCCAATTGTCTACGGCCCGCTGCGGTCAGTTGGTAGTAGCGAGCGCGGCGGTTACCAGCCGTCGTGCCCCACTTCGCGATCACCCACCCCTTGACGAGCATTCGCTGCAAAGCGGGATACAACGAGCCTTCTTCGACTTGAAGAACGTCAACTGATATCCGCTGAATAGAATTGGCGATCTCATATCCATGCATTTCGCCGGATCGCGCCAAGGTTTTCAAGATCAACAGATAGAGTGTTCCAGGAGGAATCTCGTCCCGATGCAAATCATCACCCCGTAGCATAGTTAAACTATGCCAGTGTGGCTTGGTTAGCAGCGTGTGTCAAGATGGAAGGGTCGCAACCGGAGAGTCTTGGTCC
>DATDFA010000040.1:0-6697 GCA_036522855.1 Candidatus Acidiferrum sp.
CGCAAAAACACGGGGAGGGGGTATAGGTAGCCAACCTCAAAATTAAAGCCCAATGGCAAAACTGCAAACAGCAACAGTCATCCGTAGCTTTCTGCCATTCACCGGCTACCGTTCCAGCGGCCACCGCTCACGCATTAATTCTTTGGCTATTCCTCTCCAGAACCGTTCTCGTTCACTCTCTCCCTCCACCGTAAAATCAAAGTACGCCCATGGCCTCTTCCCGTACCTACGCCTGGATTGCCGGCGTCTTCTTCCTGTTCCTTGGGATTTATGCCGCCGTTTCTCTGACTCTTCCGCCCGGCCAATCCCTCAGCACCTTTGGCAACATCGCCCAGTGCATCGTGCCACTCCTCGCCAACGCCGGACTACTTCTGAACGCCGGCACCCCGCACTGGCGCCGCAACGTTTTCTGGATGCTGGCCGCCCTGTCCTGCACGCTGTGGATGATCGGTCAATTTCAGTGGACCTACTACGAAGTGTATCTTCACCAGGCCCTGCCGGACATGTACCCCGGCGACATCATTTTTTTCGTCTGCGGCGTTCCCCTGATGGCTGCTCTTGCGCTTCGTCCGCATTTGAAACGCAGCGAAATTCATCTCCGTTTCGGATACATCGATTTTATTCTGCTGCTTTCCTGGTGGATCTTTCTTTATGCCTTTGTCGTGCTTCCCTGGATGTATGCCCAGCCGTCGTTCGAGGAATACAACTTCACGTACAACGTGCTCGACACCGTCCAGGGGATGGTGGTAGTCGTCGGTCTCGGCATGCTGTGGCTTCGCAGCCGCGGTGGATGGCGCATCATCTACGCGAATCTTTTTGGCGGCCAGGCGACGCACATGCTGTCCTCGCTGATGATCAATGTGCTTATCGACCGCAAGGCTTACCATACCGGCAGTTTGTACGACCTCCCGCTGCTTGCATCGTTCCTATGGTTTGGCGCGGCGGGACTGATCGCCTACAAAAACGCCGACAAGCTGGACGACGCTTCGGATGCAACGGCGGAAAACAGCGACACGAGAAAAGGCGAGAGCATTTTGGCATCCCGTCTGGCCATGGCCGCGGTTGTTTCGCTGCCGCTATTCGCGATTTATACCATTCGATTTGCTCACGACGCTCCGGCAGTCCGCGAATTTCGCCTGATGACAATTTTGCTGGCCGCAGTCCCGCTTGGTTTTCTGGTATTTCTGCGGCAGCATATGGCGGATCGCGATCGCGCGCGGCTTCTCGCGCGTGCGGAATTGTCGGTTGAAAATTTGCAGCGGCTGCAAGCGCAATTGGTGCAAACGGAAAAGCTTGTTTCGTTGGGCCAGCTCGCCGCCGGAGCCGCTCACGAAATCAATAATCCGCTCACCGCCATTCTTGGCTATTCCGATTTGCTTGCCGATGACGCTTCACTCTCCGAAAAACCGCGCGCCATCGCCGCAAAAATTCGCGATCAGGCGCGCCGTACCAAAACCCTTGTCGGCAATCTGCTGAGTTTTGCGCGCCAAGTTCCGGCCGAGCGCACTCTGCTGGACTTGAACACGGTGGTTACCAACGCGGTTCAGCTTCGCGCGCTGGACCTGCGAAATTCCGCCACAAAAATTGATTTGAAGCTGGAGTCGGTGCTTCCCGGCGTCCGTGGCGACGGAAATCAATTGATGCAGGTTTTTTTCAATGTCGTAAACAATGCCGTGGACGCGATGGAGTCGCATAGCGGCGGTGGCACGCTGACCATCAAGACCATGCGCGACCGCGCGAACGTCGCCATCTTGTTTTCCGATACCGGCCCCGGCATCCGCGAGCCGCACCGCGTTTTCGATCCTTTCTATACCACCAAGCCGATTGGCAAGGGCACTGGCCTGGGGCTCAGCATCTGCTTCGGCATCGTGCAGGAGCACGGCGGAAAAATTTTGTGTTACAACTCGCAAACGGGTGGCGCCGTGTTCCGCGTGGAGCTTCCCGCTGTCCTTGCCGCCCTTCCGAGCCGCGATTCGCAAGTGGCCCCGGCAGGGTCCCCGGCCGTGAAAAGCCCTTGAAATTTCGCAGTGTCGTACCGCGCATTTCCTCTCAGAAAACCACGCGCGGAGCGGCAGTGCAAACCGTGCTAGAGTTTTTTCTCGCCCTTCACTGGAGCTACTGAGCCATGCCTGAAATCGCGATTTCCACCGAAAAGCTGACTCGGCGTTTTGGCGCACTCACTGCCGTGGACGGCATGGACCTGCAAGTGGAGTCCGGCCAATTTTTTGGCTTCCTCGGGCCGAACGGCGCCGGCAAATCCACAACCATCAAAATGTTGACCGGGCTGCTGGCTCCAACTTCCGGGCGGATGTCACTCCTCGGCCTCGACTTCATCCAGCACCCGGTGGAAGTCAAACGGCAAATCGGAGTTGTTCCGGAAGGGATGGGTTTATTCGAACGCTTGAATGCGCCGGAATATCTGGAATTCGTGGGCCGCATGTATGGACTGGACAAAGCGACAACGCGCAAGCGCAGCGACGAGCTGCTGGAATTCATGCAGTTAGCGGACCGGTCCAAAACCATGATCGCGGATTATTCCCACGGCATGCAGAAAAAACTCGCGCTAGCCGCGGCGGTGATTCATGGCCCGCGAATACTTTTTCTCGATGAGCCGTTCGAAGGCGTGGACGCCCTTGCGGCGGGCGCGCTGAAGGAACTGCTTGCACGGATGACCGAGCGCGGCGTCACTATTTTTCTTACATCGCACGTTCTGGAAATCGTCGAACGGCTGTGCAGTCACGTGGCGATTATCAAGAAGGGGCAGCTGGTGGCACAGGGCTCAATGGAGCAGCTTCGCGCGGGAGTACCTAGTATCGAGGGCCGCACCCTGACGCTGGAGGATATTTTTCTGTCCGTGGTTGGCCAAGGCGCCGATCGGTCGCAAATCGAGGAGCTTTCATGGCTGACGTGAACTATAACCATCCCCTGGGCCTGAAAGAGCAGATTCGCACCGTCGCCTGGCTGCGCTGGCGCATCCTGCGCAACAGTTTGCGCAACAAAGATCGCCGGCTCGACTTGATCGGGCTTATTTTTTCCGGCGTATTCAGCGCGCTTTTTGTCGCCGGAGTCACGATAGCAGTTTTTATTTTGACGAGATACCTGTTCGCGCAGCACCTGGAACAATTTTTCAGTTTGGTTTTTCTAGGGTTGTTTGTCTGGTGGCAATTATTTCCGATACTGCTCGCGGGATTCGCGCCGCAATTTGCGTTTCGCTCGCTGCTGCGATTTCCCATGAATCTTTCGGCATTTTATGTAATCGGTTTGGCGTATGGCTTGGCGGATTCGGCGGCGCTGGCGGCACTGGTGTGGATGGCCACGATGCTTTTGGCAACATTGATCGCGCAGCCGCTGGCGATTCCAGTGATGCTGCTGGTTTGCGCGCTTTTCACGGTTTTGAATATAACCATAGAGCGGCTGGTCGGCGCATGGCTGGAGAAACTCCTAGCCAAACGCAAATCGAGAGAAGTTTTTTTTACACTTTTCATCCTGGCCATGGTCAGCCTGCAGTTTATCAATCCACTGGCACAGAAATACGGCCGCGCGATCGTGCCCGTGATTAAAGGCTGGCTTCCTTACCTCTGGCTGCTGCCCTCTTCTTTCGCGGGAGACGCCATCGCGCAGTTCACGAACCACCACTGGGCGGCGTCATTGCTGAAGATGGTGATGCTGTTTTTCTATGCCGGCTTGTTTACGTTTCTGCTGCGGCTGCGATACGCGAAGCTGTACGGAGGCGAGGAACTGAGTGAGAGCGCCGCGCCGGCGCGCGCAGAGAAGCGCGAAGAGGCTGCCGCGCAGCATGGAACGGAGTCGTTGGCGTTTCTTCCTCCACAGGTGCTGGCGGTATTTCGCAAAGAAGTGCTTTATCTGAAAAGAAACACGTTTTTATTCTTTGGCCTGATCTTTCCGCCGATGATGCTGCTGTTTTTCAGCGTGCAGTTCGCGGGAATCCATCCTACAGCGCTAAAGAGAGGGGTTTCGCCGGACCTTTTTTTTCCCGGCATGATGGCCTATCTGGTGCTGATCCTGATCGCTCCTTCGTATAATTCTTTCGCGCATGAAGGCAAGGGGATACAGACTTATTTCACCGCCCCGGCGCGCTTTCGAGAAATTCTTATCGCCAAAAATTTACTCACGGCGGTCATATTGTTATGCGAGATCGTACTTTGCCTCGGCCTGGTGGGATGGCGTGTGGGATTGCCAAGTATTCCCGTATTGTTGGCGACCATCGCAGCGATGATTTTTTCGATCACCGGCCAACTGACGATCGCCAACTGGTCTTCCCTGAGCTTCCCGCGCAAAATTGAGTTCGGCAAAATGCAGGGACAGCGGAATTCCGGAATGTCGGTGCTTATTATTTTGGGTATGCAAGTGCTGTTTGGCGGCATCAGCACGCTGATCCTTTTTTCCGGGCGCTGGTCGGGAAACCCGTGGCTTCCCGCGGAAATTTTCGCGTTCTTCGCGGTCGCCGCCGTTTCAGGCTATTTATCCTCGCTGGACGCTTTCACGCAATTGGCCGAAAAAAAGAAAGAAGTACTTATCGGCGCCCTGTGCCGCTGAAGGGCGATCCGCGGACCCTTTCCCACTATCGGCAACTCGTTGTGCTCAGTTGGATACGAACTACAAGTTCTACCGAATAGGGGTACTTTGCGGGCAACTGGCCGGTACCGCCGCGCTATTTGGGATCCCGCGGTTTTCCAGCAAACTCGGGGTATGTATAGAGAACAGAATAGCGGTTCGGCGGTAATGGTTGAGACATCGAGGGCGCGTGAAAGGTCTGTCCGGCTTTCTGAGCCGGCGGCCGGCAGGTCGCCCTCCGGCTCGCAGCTTAGCGTCGCGATCGCCGGGTCAGACCGGATGGGCTCTTCGACGCTGCGGCAGGCGCTGCAAGAGACCGGGCTGGTGAAAGAGATTCACGAATGGGCTTCCGAGAAGTCCGTAGAACTGCGCCATGCGCAGGACGTTCCCGACGTGGTGTTCCTGGACATGGGGGATCACGGCCAATTCGGTTTTCCGTACGCGCAGCAGTTGAGCAAGCTTCGCCCTTCGGTACACCTTGTTGCATGCTCGGCAAGACGAGAAAGCAATCCGGAATTCCTGCTGCAGGCGATGCGTTCAGGAGTGCGAGATTTTGTCCAAACGCCCTACGATCAGAGGGAAGTAGGTGCACTGATTTCAAGGGTAAGCGGCGAGCGGTCGACGGACTTGCCGCGTCCGTTGGCTACCGGAAAACTGTTTGCAGTATTAGGAACCAAAGGCGGCGTTGGAACGAGCACCATCTCGGTAAATCTGGCTGTGCAGTTAGCGCAAATTCCGGGCAAGTCGACGGTGCTGTTTGACTTCTCCAGGCCGATGGGAGACGTAGCTTCTTTGCTTGATTTGCGGCCATCGTTTCAGTTCCGGGACGCAATGGACAATTTCAAGCGCTTGGACGCCACGCTGCTTGGCGGCTTATTGACGCCGCACAAGAGCGGCCTAAAGGTTCTGGCGGGGGCGGCAAGGTTAGAGGATTGGGGGAATGCTTCCACCGCTGCAATTGAACGGTTAATGGAGATAGCGCAGCGAAGTTTTGATTTTGTGGTGATGGATTTCGGGTCATTTTATTCAGCGGAGTGGCAGAATGTTTTGCAGGCTGCGGAAGTGCTATTGATTTCAGAAGCAGATCTGCCCGGCCTAGCGAAGCTCAACCGCCACTTGGGAGCTCTGGGCAGTTTGGGGGTGAATCGGGTGAAACTGGTTATCAACCGCTGGCACCGCCACGATGAAGAGGCGCTGGAAAAAGTGGAACAAGCGATGAAGGTGCCAGTCTTTGCGCGCTTACCGAATAATTTTAAGCAAGTAAACGAGGCCACGGTCCGCGGGGACTCACTGAAAGTGGGCGGCAACCCGTTGTCCGAGGAATTCCATAAGATTGCAGGGCGACTGGCCGGTGTGGACGAGGCAAAAGAACAACCGAAGAAATCGCGGCTGGGGCTGCTCTTTTCATTCTAGTTCTGGCGCACCAGTGGTCCATGCGCGCAGCGTGCGCACGTCAGAGACATCCAAAACCACAAATTGCGGCCTTCGGCCGTTCGGTCTGTGAACCTAAGGTCGCGAAATTTGCCACGCCCAACTCTCATGATAACTTTTCCCGGGGAGCCCGGAGTCTTATCCGCAATAGCGCGCCCGCAGAACTGCTTCGTTAGAACGAATCCACGTAAGAATCCGGTCGAAGCCAGCGTCGATCGTTACCGAGGGCTTCCAATTCAGCATGGAGGCGGCCTTGCGAGAATCTGTGAAATAAATTGGCAGGTCTGCTTTGCGGGCGGCTTCTTCCGTCGTGATTTTGGTCGCAAAGCCGAGTTTCCGTTCCAGCAGTTCGGTGCCTTCCCGCAATGACAATGAATTCGCCGGCCCGCCACCGAGGTTAAAAATGTCGCCGCGAAATCGTTCGATGAGGTTCATTTGCAGTTCAACGAGAGTGCAGACATCTTCCAAGAAAAGAATGTCGCGCACTTGCTTGCCGTTCCAACCGATATATTTCAGGGGCAATTTGAAATAGTGGGCAATGGCCCACCACACGACCCAGCCCTGGTCCAATTTGGCAAATTGGCCAGTGCCGGCGATGACGCCAAAGCGATTGATGACGATCGGCATGTCAAAGGCCTGGGCGTACTCCTGGCAGGCGGCGTCAGCGATCAGCTTACTTAGGCCGTAGATG
>DATDFA010000041.1:0-3640 GCA_036522855.1 Candidatus Acidiferrum sp.
GACTTCAGCCCAGAGCTATGCGAGCAAATCTTCATGGTTCCCAAAACCGTCGCGTCGCGGATTGCCTGGAAGCCTGATACGTCGGGAGTGTTCAAGTTTCAAGCTCAGGTGCTTACGGCGGACGGCAAAGGACTTCACCTCGTAGGCTACTGGTCATCCAAGAATGGTGTAAAAAGATGGGGTTTTAATCTCAGCTTTAACGGTCACTGCGTTCGCAGCTACGATATGTCAGCAGAGCACAAGAACCCCGGCATGGCAGGACGGGTCAAGGGGCCACACAAACATAAATACCTGTCCTCGAAGATCGACCGTTTTGCTTACAAACCCGACCCGCCAATTTCGGAAGACAACGCCAACGAAGCACTGATGGATTTTCTGACCGAAGCAAACATCGAACCACCGGCAAACTATCAGAATTTCATGTTCCCTTATTGAGTGCTGTATTCCCTAGCTAGTTGGAGCAACTTTTCTCTTCTTCCGGTAAAGGGGAACACTGGCACATCATATCCCTCGAAAATTCTAAGTGCCGAAGCGCTCCAGTAATCTTCTCTATAGCCTTCATCGTCTGCGATCACGATGGCTTGAGTTTCCTTAATTGCCATGACATCGCGTATCTCGAATACGCTGCGTTCTGCGGTCTTGAGAGCCTCGGCCTTGCTTGTGACAGAGAGTGCCTTTACTAAAGTCTCTGCCTTGACGTGGTTAAGCACAAAATTAAACTTCCATCTGCCAGTCTTTCCAGTGATCCGTTCTGGCACCTCAAACGAGGCGTGTTGCTCTGCCAGAAACTTTGCGACGATTGCCGAAAAATCTCGTCTTTCTGGTTGCGGTTTAACAGTCAATTGCAAAGCCAGCATGGATTGAATCGCGTGAACAAAATCAAACATTCCAGTGATGAGCATCTCGGAAGAAGTTTCAATCGATAGCTCTTTTTCACTGTCTAAAATTTTGTGTGCTGCGACAACTTGGTGAAACTCTTCTCCCCTCACGTATTCTTCGAGGAGATCGACACCTGCCAAGTACAAAGTGCCGTATGTATCGCCGAGGTCAGATAACCGCCAGCGGTCAGAACCAACCGCGTTTATGCCGATTTCGATTGCGTCACCGTTCGGTTTGAGAAGGGGAAGTGTTGCTATAAGTGAGTCGCGACCGTTGGAGCGACACTGAATTTCCTGTCCGATCCAACGAAGCACCGATGCCTTCAGCTCTTCGCAATTCATGGCCACTTTCCGCCGCCACATGATACACTGCGACTAGCATGACCGTTAGGGCCAAGAAAACAGGAACGCAGCGTATGCTTCACCCCTCGCCAAAGGTTGAGAAGCAGCAGCTGCCAACGTGCTCCGACGAATATACCACGTTCTCTACCGCTCTTCAGAAAGTCCTCAAAGTTTCACATTCCGAAATGCAGAAGAGAATCACCCGCGCTTCTGCGGCCCGCGCTTCAAACGCGAAGGATTAGTTGGCCGTTTCTCCCACCTTGCCAGTCACCTGTTCATAGGTGAGCCGCTTCCCCGCTATCTGCGATAAGGCCATCCGAAACCTGTCTCCGTCGTGCAATGGATTTTCTTTGTTACCGCGATTGTTGAAACGATAGACCTGCTCATCCAAATAGCGAAAAAGATGGAACGGCTCGACGCTGATGTAAGTGCCTTTCAATCCGCGCTTTACCAAACTCCAAAAGTTTTCCAGACCATTTGTGTGAACCTGCCCGTCAACATATTTTTCGGCGTGGTCAATGACTTGGTGTGCGAATCCCTTTTCGCGGAGTCCCATATAGGACATAAATGCGTCGGTATAAAGCGCACTGCCAGCTACAACGTGAGTGTTGATCTGCCCATGAATTTCTTTCTTGCGACGCTTCCCTACGACAGTGGCTCGAACTTCCCCGCCGCGTTCCAAAATGCCCATAACGGCAGTTTTATCTTTAGTGCCTGTCTCGGTAATCCGGCGACGGTGCTTGTCTCGGTGCATAAAACGAGCCGCGCCGCCGATGAAAGTCTCATCCGCTTCGACGTGCTTTCCTTCACCGCCTAGTTTTCCCATGCTGCCAGTTTGTAACGCCAAGCGAAGACGGTGAAGAACGAACCACGCTGATTTTTGAGTGATGCCCAAATCGCGGCCCACTTCGTAGGAGCTGACGCCATTTTTGCAATTCACCAATAGCCACAGAGCGATGAGCCATTTATCGAGGGAGATCGGTGAGTCCTCAAAGATGGTGCCCACTTTGACGGAGAACTGTTTGCCGCACTTCTTGCACTTCCAGCGTTTCTGAGTCGCAAGATAGTAGTGCTCTCTGTGCTCGCACTTCGGGCAGACTGGGCCGTTCGGCCAGCGGAGTTCTGCTACAGTGTCAATGCAAACCTGCTCATCCGAGAAATACTTAATTGCTTGCTGGAGGGTTTTGGGCTTGGCCATGACTGACCTCGAATGGTCTAATCATGGCAGATTGGCTCTGGTTAGTCAAGTATATTATTGCCCTTACAGAAATGAGCCCTTCTAAGTTCTTTGGAATGAATACTTATCGAAAAAGGGGGAAGGGGGTAGCAGGTCTGCGCTGCGCTGAGGAAATTCCACGCCCTGCACGAACGTAGTACCCTATGGACCTTGCTACCGAACCCCAAATGCCCATAGCGACTACCTCAACCACTCAACCCGCGATCCTGATCGACCATGTCTCCCGGCAGTACATCATGGGCCAATCGTCCATCCGCGCCGTCGACGATGTTTCGCTCACTGTCCCGACAGGCGAGTTTCTCGCCCTGCTCGGCAGTTCGGGCTCCGGAAAATCCACTCTCCTGAACCTGATGGCTGGCCTCGACCGCCCCACCTCCGGCTCGATCCTTGCCCTCGGCCGCAACCTAGCCGGACTCTCGCCGATCGAACTTGCCCGCTACCGCCGCAACACCGTCGGCATGGTTTTCCAGTCCTTTAACCTCCTCCCCCGTATGACCCTCGAAGAAAATGTCGAACTTCCGCTTCGCCTCGCCGAGGTCGAACGCAGTGAACGCGCCGCCCGCGTGCGGGAAGCGCTTGAACACGTGCGTCTGGCAAAACGCACCGGCCACCGCCCCAGCGAGCTTTCCGGCGGCGAACAGCAACGTACCGCTATCGCGCGCGCGCTGGTCAATCGCCCAAAAATTCTTTTCGCCGATGAGCCCACCGGCAATCTCGATTCAGCCACCGGCGAAGCCATCCTCACGCTGCTCCGCGAAATTCAGTCTGCCATGGGAATGACGGTGGTGATGGTCACGCACGAACGCCACCTCGCGGAAAGGTTTGCCGACCGCCTCGCCACCATGGGTGACGGCAAACTTTTGTCGGCCGCTGCAAGTTCCTCGCATGCCGCGGCGCAAGTTACGACCGCAGCCGGGCCGAGGTCCAGCTAAATGAAACTCCGCGACATGACCGAACTCGCCGTCCGCAATCTGCGCGAAGCCATTCTGCGCAATTCGCTCACCACGCTTGGCGTCGCGGTGGGAGTCGCCTCACTCGTGGCCATGCTTTCTCTCGGTGTCGGACTGCAACAACTCGCCACCAGCCGCCTTAGCAAAAGCGGCCTCTTCGATTCTATTTTTGTCACCGCAAAAACAAATCTTCGTGGGCCCGGCGCCGGTCCCCCGAAGATTTGTTTTTGCGG
>DATDFA010000042.1:0-125004 GCA_036522855.1 Candidatus Acidiferrum sp.
ATGGCAGGCTTATAAAGAGGGCAATAATCGAGTTGAAAATCTTGTAGACAGCGTCGTGATTCATGGTTTGACCGCTCACGACTTTCAGGTTCTCGATGATGGCAAGGAGCAGGAAATCCAGAACGTTGTGTATGAACAAAGCCCTTCCTGGGTCTTTCATGACAATAAGGGCGACCACGCTGAACTTCTTGGTGAGGGGGGAGGGAAGTGGAGCAGCCCTGAATGGCCACCGAGGACGGTGCCCGTTCCACGTTACGGCAATTATGTCCTGACGTATGCGCTCCCCGAATCCCCCGAAGGTAGCTGTCATCAAATCAAAATAAAGGTGAATCGCCGTAACGCATTCGTCCTGGCGCGTAGGGAGTACTGCAATATTAAGCATTCCACCTCCGACCCTCTTAACGGAACGACGCTCGGCAAGCAACTGGAAAGCGACCTGTCCACGCCAAGGTCTAAGGTTGACATCACACTTTTGGCGGCTGACTTTTTTACGGACACAGAGGCCGCTCGCGTTCACGTCGTCCTCGATTGGCCGTGGGAATCTCTGAAGCTTGATTCCACAACTTACGGCGTCTTAGGAATGGTCTTCAAGAAAGATGGGAGCCTCGCAACACGTTTCAGCGACCTTTTGGAGTATCCTTCTCCGGAAGAACTTCGAGAGCTCAACGGCGCGTATGTTTATCATGATTCGGCCGATATCGCGACTCGCTATGAAACGCAACTTATTCTGCCCCCCGGTGAATACGATGTTCGTATTGCCCTCAGCGACGGAACGAAGTTTGGCCGAGCCGAAATACCCTTGACTGTTCAAAGCCATGACAGAAATGAGCTGGCCATCAGCAAGATAACTCTTTGCAAGCAGATTCAGGATGCGTTCGCTTACTCCGCAAATTCAGGAGCCCAATTGCCAGGTAACTGGACAACCAAAATACCGGGGAGCTATGTGCCTCTCGTGAGCAAGGATATTGAATTCAAACCAACGGCTGACACGCGATTCAAAAAACGCGAGACTCTGTATACCTTCTTTCAAATTTATGAACCATTGCCCGAAGCGACAGTCCAAATTCAAATGCGAATCGTCAACGTCCGAACTCGCGAGGTCCAGAGTGATTCCCAACCCATAAGTGCCGCGCCCTACATCAAGGTGGGCAGTCCGATCATTCCCGTCGGACGTGGAATGGACATCCGCAAATTGCCGAAGGGTTCGTACCGGTTGGACGTTCAGGCCACCGACTCGACGGGAAAAAGCACGCCGTGGCGCACGGCGAACTTCACGATCGAGTAGACGGTCGGCACAATACTGTCCTGTTAAAAAACGGCAACTTTGATGCGCAGGAATTTCTTCGGATTTTGCCGGAAATCGCCGATCAGCAGCCGCAAATCTCCAGTTAGTCCGGTCAGGTTGTCGTAGAGTTTCGGGTCGGAGAAGAGTTTGCCAGCGGTTGTGGTGTTGTCGTTCAACTTTGCCGTAGCCGCATTCAAATTCGCGCTGGTGTCACGCAGCTTATTGTAAAGTTCGTCGTCAGTCACCAGTTTCCCCAGCGAGCCTTTTCCGCTGCGCACGTCCGCGAGCATCGAATTGCCATTGGCTATGGCTTTTTTTGCTTCGTCGTACAACGTTGGATCGTTCAAAAGTCTTCCGATGGTACCTTTTCCCGAACGGGCGTCCGCGACGACGCCGTTGACGTTGTCCAGCGCCTGGTTCGCTTTTCCGTACATTTCGTCGGAAGTGACCAGTTTGCCCAGCGTGCCGCGCCCTTTCTGTATGTCGGCAACGACATCGTTTCCCTTTGCCAGCAGCCCGTTAAGATTGTTGTAAGCCTGATCGTCGGTAAAGAGCTTTCCGAGCGTTCCCTTTCCAGTTTGCAAGTTCTGGATCAGCCCGTGGATATCCGTTGTGACCGTTTGCATACTGGCCATCACGTCGGCCAGATTCTGCTCGGCACTCCCCGGCACTTCCTGGTTGTCTTTCAACTGCACGCCCGTAAATCCCCGAGTAATATTCACGTAGCGATTTCCCAGAAGCCCTTCCGTCACCAATGTGGCGGTCGAGTCGCTAAGAATGTCCGGCTGAAAACGTTTGTCCACCCGCATCATGACTTCGATGTTGCGGTTTTTTTCCGGGATATGACCCGGTGTGCGTGGAACGATCTTGATGGATTCCACGTTTCCAATGTCCACGCCGTCCAGCCGAACCGGAGCTCCATTGGTAATCCCCGCCACTTCCGGCAAATACGTCAGCAGACGGTATTTCGGGCCAAAGAACCCGGCGCCGGTCACATAAAAAATACCCACCGCGATCAGCGCGAGCGCTACCAGCACGAAGAGGCCCACACGCAACTCCGTCCAAGTCAGCTGTTTACGCTGCGGCATTCTTGCACCACTCCTTCTTGTTGCGCTCCAGACTACCCTAGATTCACACCAGAAATCGCTTCAAATATGGATCTTTCACCTCGGCCAACTCTTCGGGACTGCCTTCAAAGAATACTTTCCCGTCACGCAACACCGCGAATCGCGTGCTCGATTTCCCGTCGAACCCGCCGGCTCCAGGCTTTTCACTATTCGGCAAAACTTTGTGGGCCGTGGTGTCAAAATGAAACTTCGCCAGCGCAAATCCGTCTTGCAGCCGATGCGTAGCCAGCAGCGCAGTTACTCCGTAAATATCCCGCAAACGCAAAATCAGCGTGATGATGGTTTGCGATGTAACAGGATCGAGTCCCGCGGTCGGCGAATCGTACAGCACAATGGGCGGCCGCGTAATCAATGCGCGTGCAATGGACACGCGGCGCCGCATGCCTCCGGAAAGTTCCGACGGCAACTGATCGATGGCGTGTTCCAGCTCCACGAATCGCAGCGCTTCCCGCACCCTCGGTTCGATCTCTTCTTCGGGGACTTTTTCTTCGCGCAACCTGAAAGCGACATTTTCCTCGACAGTCATCGAGTCGAACAGCGCTCCTTCTTGAAACACGAAACCGATTTTGCGCCGGAAGTCGAATAATTCCTTTTCTTTCATCTCGGAAACGCGTTGCCCCAGCACGGTAACTTCACCGTCCAGAGGACGCATCAGCCCCGCCGCCATCTTCAAGCTCAGTGTTTTCCCGGTTCCGGTCTCTCCCAGCAATACCAAAGTCTCTTTCGGAAACACGTCGAATGAAAGTCCGCGCAGTATGTCGCCTTCATCGAACCCCAGCCGCACATCGCGAAAGGAAATCGTCGTTTCCATGAGCAATCAGAAAAATTTTCCAGCTAAATAGAGGGCCAGTTTGGTCAGGAAAGTATCCGCCACGATGATCAACACCGAAGACACCACTACTGCTTGCGTAGTCGAACGCCCGACGCCTTGCGTTCCTCCGCGCACTGTCAAACCTTTGTAGCATCCAACAGTCGAAAGGATCAGTCCAAACACCAGCGGCTTGGTCATGCCCTGCATAATGTCCGCGAAATCCAGCGCGTCAATCGCTCGCGTCCAAAATTGCACTACGCCCAGCCGCAGCGAAAAGACGGCGGCCACGCATCCGCCGACCAATCCGATAAAATCAGAAATCGCGGTCAACAGGGGCAGCACCAGAATCGTCGCGACCACGCGTGGCGTCACCAGTTTTCGGCTGGGGTCGGTTCCCATCGCTCGCATCGCATCTACTTGCTCAGTCACCAGCATCGACCCAAGTTCGGAGGCAATTCCCGAAGCGCAACGCCCCGTCACCAGCAGACTTGTCAGGGTCGGCCCCAGTTCTCGAACTAGCGCCAGCGACACCGCATCCCCGGTCAGCGAAGTTTGCCCAAAACGCACAAACTGCGAGGCCGTCTGCAGCACCATCACTGCGCCAATAAAAAATCCTGTCAGCAATACGATAGGAAGCGATCCCACGCCAATCTGGTCCATCTGATCGAGCGTGTCTTGAAAATAGCGCGGTCCTGAAAGTACGTTGGTCAGTGATTGCACCGCCAGCAAAGCATATTCCTGCACTTGCAGGACGGCTTGCTTGGCGCTGCCTATCAAAAGCTCGTAGATCGAAACCCCGGGGGGCGCAGGGGGTTCGTTGCTGGTGACCTGTAGAGGCGTCTCTGCCACGTTTCCCTATTTCGTCACTTCGTGACAATCATAATCCGCTGCAACCTGTTGCGCAGAACTTGCATTCGAAATGTGTTTCGACGCAAGCCTAACTGCGCCGTCCATTGGCGTCAAGGCAAGCCACGCCATGATGTCATCCTGTTTATCGAGGAAGTCCAGAAAATCAATGAAATAGGCTGGGGAGCTGACCGGTTGCGTGAACTTCCCAATTTGAGCCATTCGTTTTTTCCTGCGCGGACTTGTGGCGAGACCTTATCATATCTATCTTGACCGGCTGCGTCCCTGAGTATTGACTTGAGCGTATCGCGCAGACCTAGACGCAACGCGCCTCGGCGGGTAAACTCAATCTTCCATTTTCCAATTTCTATTTTCAGAATTTTCAGGATTCGAACTACATGCTTCGTTTCTATACCGCGGGAGAATCGCACGGACAGGCCCTTCTGGCCTTCCTGTCAGGCCTGCCCGCGGGACTGCCCGTCGATCTCGAATTCATCAATCGCGAATTGCATCGCCGCCAGCTGGGTTACGGCCGCGGTGGCCGGCAAAAAATAGAAAAAGATCGCGCCGACATTTTCGCGGGTGTGCGCCACGGGCAAACGATCGGTGCACCTATCGCTCTGCGCATCGAAAACCGCGATTGGGCAAATTGGGAAAAGGTTCTGGCCGTCGAAGCCTATCCCGAGGATGATTCGAGCGCAAAGAAACTGATCGCGCCGCGGCCCGGCCACGCCGACCTGGCTGGCTCGCAAAAATTCAATTTCCATGATGCCCGCTATATCCTGGAGCGTGCTTCCGCGCGTGAAACCGCTGCTCGCGTCGCTGCCGGCGCCCTGGCCAAAACTCTACTGCGCGCCTTTGGAATCGAAATCGCCAGCCACACCATTCAGGTCGGCCACACGCGAATCGGCCGCGCTCCTTCCTGGGAGGAAATTCACGCCATCTCGAACGATCTGGAATCGCCATTACGCTGCGTGAATGCTGCCGCGCAAGACAAAATGAAAGCTGAGGTGGACGCCGTTCTAAGAGCCGGCGACACCGTCGGCGGCATTTTTGAAGTGGTCGCCCACAATGTGCCGGTCGGCCTCGGCTCACACGCGCAGTGGAATGAAAAACTCGACGGAAAGCTGGCGCAAGCTGTAATGAGCGTTCAGGCGGTCAAGGGCGTCGAGATCGGCGCGGGAGTTCTTGCTGCAGGTTCGCTCGGCAGCGAAGTGCAGGACGAAATTTCCTACGACACAAACGCTCGGAAATTTTTACGTTCGTCAAATCGCGCCGGCGGCCTCGAAGGCGGCATCACCAACGGTGAAGATGTCGTCGTTCGCGGGTACCTGAAGCCCATCTCCACCTTGCGCCGCGCCCTGCGTACCGCGAACATGGTTACCAAGGAGCCTGTCCAGGCCGCTTACGAACGCTCCGACTGGTGTGTAGTTCCCGCGGGAGCCGTCGCCGCCGAAGCCATGGTGGCACTTGTCTTGGCCGACGCTTTTCTGCAAAAATTTGGAAGCGACTCCATTGAGGAGCTGCGCCGCAATTTCGAGGGATATGCCAAACAAGTCCACGACTTCTGAAGCCGTTCACGCGCAGGCGAATGCCGCACCCGAGGCGAGCATACCTTCGCGTAAAATCTATCCGATTATCAAATATGGCGATCCGGTTCTGGAAAAGCCTGGCGCAACCATTTCAAAATTCGACGCCGAGCTTGGAGAATTGGCCGAGGACATGTTCGCGACCATGTACGCGGCGCAAGGAATCGGTCTTGCCGCTCCGCAAATCGGAAAAAGCATTCGAATCGCGGTGGTGGACGTTACCGGCGGCAAAAACCCCGAAGCCAAAATCGTGTTGATCAACCCTGAAGTCACTCACGGTGAAGGAGAAAAACGCGAAGAAGAAGGTTGCCTGTCCATTCCCGGCTTTCGCGGTTATGTTGTCCGCCCGCAATTTGTCACCATCAAGGCCCAGGACCTTAAGGGTGAATACTTCGAGATTCGTGGCGAAGATTTGTTGGCTCGCGCCTTCTGTCACGAAATTGACCATCTCAACGGCGTCCTTTTCCTGCAGCACCTCAGTATGCTCAAACGGGACCTCATCCGCCGCAAAATCAAAAAACTCAAAAAACAGGGCGAATGGTAAACCGCCACTCACGCAAACACTTGTCATCCTGAACGCCGCGAAGGATCTCAACTGATGAATCCACCCAGCCTTAAAGTCGGGGCCCCGCGGCTTCGCCTCTTATTTTGTGGCACTCCACAATTCGCAGTCCCCACTTTGCAGCATCTCCTCGCGCAATCTGACTTCGAAATCATCGCTGTCATCACCCAGCCCGACCGGCCGCGGGGCCGCGGCCACCAAGTCTCCTTGTCTCCTGTAAAGGAAATCGGTCAGGCAGCCAACGTAAAAGTTTTTCAACCGGAAAAAATCCGCAGTATCGAATCCGAGCAATTTTTGCGCGAAGCAAATCCCGACGCCATCGTGATCATCGCTTATGGCCAGATTATTCCCGCGCGGCTACTGGGCATTCCAAAACTTGGCTGGATCAACGCGCATGCTTCCTTGCTTCCCAAATACCGCGGCGCGGCTCCGATCCAGTGGGCCATCGCCAACGGCGAAACTAAAACGGGTGTCACTACGATGCGCATTGATGCCGGTATGGACACGGGCGACATGCTGATGCGACGCGAAATACCAATTGGTACAAATGAATCCACACCCGAACTCGCCGCACGCTTGGCGGCTATCAGCGCTCCGTTAACGGCCGAAACCTTGCGCGGTCTGCGCGACGGAACGGTTCGCCCGGAAACCCAAAACCACGCTGAAGCCTCCGTGGCGCCATTACTCAAGAAAGGTGACGGCCGGATTGACTGGTCCTTTCCCGCTCAAGCCATTTTCAATCGCATGCGCGGGTTCACTCCCTGGCCCGGCGCTTTCGCATCCTTTCGGGGCTCTGTCTGTCAACTTTCAGGCCATCCGACGTCTAAATATGACTCGTTCCGGCTAACTCCGGGAGAAGTTCATTTGGAACAGTCAGCCTTGCTCGTGGGCTGCGGCGAGAAAACTATTCTGGCAGTAGCCCGCGTCAAAGTGGAGGGGCGCAAGGAAGTGTCCGCGCTCGAATTCGCGAATGGCGCACACTTGCAGCCTGGTGAACATTTCAACTGAGGTTGCATTGCATGCCACTCATCGCTGAGGCATACTCACCATTTGCGGCAATGATGAATTCGGCGACAGTGCAGCGGCACTGCGCGCTTTTTTTGATCGCTTAGCGGTCGCACAAACATTGACTGTTTTACGGTGAAGCGGCGAACGTCACGCAACTCTGGGAGCACATACTTGAAAATACTTAGCGAATCACGCCATCTTGGTGGTGTGGCTGCATTTTATTCTTGGCGCCGCCTGGCCCGCGCAACGTCAGCAGTGATTCTCGCCGCGCTCTTGATCTTGATTCAACCTGCCGGAATCCTGGCGGATAGCAACTCGAATCCGAAGTCTGACCCCAAACCTGAGAATGCTGTTCCCGACCCCGTTATGAAGATCATGCAAAATGAATTGCAGCGCGCCACCGCCGGTCTCGCAAAAGCGGATCCCGCACCCTACTATATTGGCTACACCGTCTATGACCAAACCTCCGTCGTGCTCGCCGGGGCATACGGTTCGCTGCTCACCAATACCGGTTCGCACCGCCGCCAAGCCGATGTCACTATGCGCGTCGGTTCCACGGCCCTTGATAACACTCACGGACAGAGCCGCAACAGCGGAATGATGTCCGGAAGCATTCCTTTCGGGGCCGATGCGGATGCCATCGCGCACGTGCTGTGGGAACTGACCGACCGCGGCTACAAGCGCGCCTCTCCCGCGTTTCTAAATGTAAAAACCAACACCGCGGTGCGCGCCGAGGAAGAAGATAAATCTCCCGATTTTTCAAAAGAAGCGCCGGTCGTTCACACAGGGGAAGAAATCACACTGCCGGATCTGGATCGCGCCGCGTGGGAAGGCGAAATTCGCCGCGTGTCGGCGGTGTTTCGCAAATATCCTGACGTTTATTTCGCGACCGTGGTTTTGCAAGTACAAAACGCAAAAGAACGCATGGTGAACAGTGAAGGCACAGCGATCATAACACCCAGCGCATCCTCGCGATTGCTGATGGAAGCGCAAACGCGCGCTGATGACGGCATGGACCTATTGCGCGTGGAAACTTTTCAGGCGCCATCGGCCAAAGGCTTACCGAATGAAAGCGAGTTAACGGCGAAAGCGGAAAAGATGGCCAGCGACCTGGACGCCTTACGAAAAGCTCCGGTCGCGGAACCATATGCCGGCCCGGCATTGCTCAGCGGGCGTGCCGCAGCGGTATTTTTTCACGAAGTGCTCGGCCACCGGCTCGAAGGGCATCGCCAGCGCGATGAAGACGAAGGGCAAACCTTCACCAAAAAAGTTGGCCAGGAAGTTCTGCCAAAATTCCTGAGTATCGTGGACGATCCCACCACACGCGAGATTAACGGCACGAAATTGGCCGGCAGCTATGAATTCGATAACGAGGGCGTTCCTGCGCAACGCGTTGAAGTCATCACCGACGGTGTGCTGAAGAATTTTCTCACTTCGCGTATGCCCATCAAGGGATTCGACCATTCGAACGGCCATGGCCGCGATCAACCCGGACTGATGCCGACCGGCCGCCAGGGAAATTTAATTGTGACTTCGTCGCAGACCGTCCCTGAAAAGGACATGCGGCAAAAATTAATCGAAGAAGTAAAAAAACAGGGCAAACCGTATGGACTTTATTTCGACGATATCCAGGGTGGATTTACGCTGACCACACGCTCCCTACCGCAAGCATTTCAGGTGCTGCCAGTAATTGTGTACAAAGTGTACGCCGACGGGCGACCCGACGAATTGGTACGCGGAGTAGACATCGTGGGAACTCCGCTGGCTGCCCTGACGCGTATCATTTCCACCGGAGATCAGCAACATGTCTTCAACGGTGTGTGCGGAGCGGAAAGCGGCAGTGTGCCGGTTTCCGCGGTTGCGCCAGCCATGCTTTTTTCTGAAATGGAAGTGCAGAAGCGCGCGCACGAACACGATCGTCCTCCGATTTTGCCGCCGCCAGGATTTGAAAATTTGCCGGCCAAGCAGACCGTGCAGGCGAAAGCCGAGGTGAAACCGTGAAATTCTTTCGACTCGCGTTGACCGTCCTTCTCCTGGCCATTTTTCTGTTGGCAAAGCCTGCTCTCTGCACGCCGGACGCCGCGAAATCCACCGACGCAAAGAATGGTGATGCCAAACCAGCCGACGTTATGCTGGCCGCGAAAGTTGCCGCCAAAGGCGATCCCGTCCTGGACGCGCTGCTGGTCGAAATGGAGCGCTCGAAAACGCAATTGAAGATGGACCAGTTGCAGACGCCGTATTACATCGAGTATCGCGTAAGCGACGTCGAAGATTACGCAGCTGAAGCCGCATTCGGAGCGACCCGTGAAGACCAGCGCGTACACGTGCGCATTTTGCGGGTGGTGGTGCGCCTCGGCGACTACAAACAAGACAGCTACTTTGGCCAGGGTGTTGGCGGCAACGCGCTGCTGCCGTTGGACAACGATCCGATTGCATTGCGCCACCAAATCTGGCTGGCGACCGACGAAGCCTACAAATCCGCGGGCGAAGCACTAACGCAAAAACAATCCATCCTGAAGCAATTCAGCGCCGAAGAACATCCCGTAGACGATTTTGCCAAAACGATTCCGGTACAACTGGTCGAGCCAACACTTTCTTTGCAAGTCGACGGCGACGATTGGAAAAAGACACTGGAATTGGCGACCAGTTTGTACCGCCAATATCCGGAAATACAATCTGTTTCAGCTTCGGCTCGATTCACTGTGATCAACGAGTATTTGCTGAATACCGAAGGAACGGTGACGCGCAACGGCCATGCAGTCTACTCGGTGCAGATTAACGCGGCGACGCAAGCGCCCGACGGAATGCGCCTGGGACGCACACCTGCATGGACCGTCGCGAAAATGAACGAGTTGCCCGCGAGAGAAAAACTGCTGCACGACACCAAGGAAGCGCTGGAAACGCTGAAAGCGCTGCGACTGGCTCCGATCGTCGAGGAAGAATATCGCGGGCCGGTGCTGTTTTCGCCGGATGCCGCAGACGATGTGGTGGCTTCGCTCGTTGGCAGCAATGTGCTGGGGCGCAAACCGCAACTGGGTGCGCCAAATCGCACCACTGGGACCTTCGCCACCAGTTTCAAGTCACGTATTTTACCTCCTTTCATTGATGTGGTTGACGATCCGACGCTCAAGGAATTTGGCGGTAAGAGTTTGACCGGATCGTACGAAGTCGACAGTGAAGGCGTGAAAGCGCAGATGGTCGACATTATTCACAAGGGTGTGCTGACAAATTATCTCCTGGGCCGGCAACCGATTCGTGATTTTCCGGAATCGAATGGCCACGGCCGTGCAGCTCCTGCGGCCCCTCCCGGGCCGAGCCTGGGGGTGTTGCTGCTGAAGAGTTCGGAGGCGGAGACGCCGACGGCGCTGGAAAAACGCGTCCAGCAACTGGTGACCGAGCAAGGCAAACCGTACGGATATCGCGTAGAGACCATGGCGGGGACGGCGCCCCGGCTGCTGTACCGCGTGTACGGGAAAGATGGCCACGAAGAATTGGTGCGCGGCGCAGTATTCAGCGAATTGGACGTGCGCGCATTGCGCAGCGATTTGAGCGCCGCGGGCAACGATCCGCTGGTCAGTAATCGCACCGGCGGAATTTCATCCACCGTGATTGCCCCGTCTCTGCTGTTCGACGAATTGCAGGTGAAACGCGCCGACACCAGCAAGGACAAGTTGCCGGAGTATCCCGCGCCGCCGTTAAAATAGTTTTCAGTCATCAGTTGCAAGTTCTAAGTTTTGAGTTCTAAGTTAGGCGAACTGGTCGCTGTCGTTTGCCGTCTGTCGTTTCCCGTCAAAGGCGAAGAAAGATTCCTCGTCGCTGCGCTCCTCAGGACGACGGACGGATGTTGGTCCCGTAGAACCGTTCGGACGGCCGAGGCCGCGCTTCACTCGATGGAATGAGGGGCTGCGGAGTTTGAGCCTGGGACGCGTGGCAGTTCCAATAGGTCGCCTTCGACGAACATCTGCAAAAAATCAATGCCGAGCCGAACACGCTGCGGACTACACTTAGGTATAAAGCGGGCATGCGGTATAGCTCGAAACTTGTGCGGCCGAGCTTAAGATCAAAATGGACGCAAGTGCACGACTCGGCTCGTAGAAAACACCTTTGATGAACTTTCGCGAACGACTTGAATGGCTTTTCCGGATGTTGCTGCTGATATTTATTCTGGCATCGGCAGCGTTCCTGAGCGCGATTACCGCGATGCGCATTGCCATCCATGGGCGCGAGGTGAGCATGCCGAACCTGGTGGGCAAGGGTGTGGCGGAGGCGAACAGCGAATTACGTTCGCGCGGGCTAGTGCTGCGTGTGGCGGACAGAATATATAGCGAGCAACCGATCAATACAGTGGTGCGGCAAACTCCACCGCCCGGGTTGCTGATGAAAGTTTCCCAGCAAGCGCACGTGGTGCTGAGCCTGGGACAGCGACAATTGCAGATTCCGCCCCTCGAAGGCAATTCCCTGCGGGTATCGCGCATTGAATTGCTGCGCGCAGGGTTGCAGGTCGGTGAAGTTTCTGGCGTGACGCTGCCGGACGTGGCCGCCGACACGGTGGTAATCCAGAATCCGAAACCCGGAGCGGGAAGCGCTTCGCCGCGAGTGGATGTGCTGGTGTCGCAGGGTCCACGCGAGCCGGCATACGTGATGCCGCACCTGATTGGAATGAACGTAGCCGATGCCGTGCGGAGGCTGGAAATTGTTTCCATCAAACGCAATTTGAATACGGTCAGCGCGCCGCAATGGCCGCATGGCGCGGTGATTGACCAGACGCCGACGCCGGGCGCTCGTGTGGCCGGTTCATTCACGGTTGAATTGACGATTGCCGAGTAGACTCCCCAAAAGTGAAATTTGTCTTCGCCGGATAGTGAGCGACGAGGCTCCGGCTCGGTGAGGAACAAGAACTATGGTTCCGATTTTGTCGCGAGAAGGGGCTGTGCCTGGGACTCTTTCCGTAAGAGTGGCAAGCAAAAGACTCAGGGGAAAAAGAGGAAGTGTGAAGTCAATGTGCGGAAAATAAAGAGAGTCAGCATCGGCGGCTCTCTGTTCCGAAGAAGATGCCGCTGATCTTGAATGTGTCTTAACGCAAAGGTTGCAGGACACAGAGTCGTAGTGGTGGTGGTGCCAATTCAGGGGCTAAGCGGTGCTGGGAGTGGTTAACGGCTGGAGTCGGCAGCATCGCGAATCCACAGGCGAGCGGCGGCGCGGTTGATACTACATTCGCGCATCAGAGTTTCGGTGGCAATGTTGATGAATCGTTGAGCAGCCTCGAAGATTTTGTCTTCCGCTACTCGATCCCTGATATAGGTTGCGGCCTGGCGGCGAGAAGCGAAGGCTTCCACCGCAGCACCAGAACGGCTCCAAACGGCGAATTGACCTCCACTGGATGGCTCGACGCGATACGGACTCTCCAGCGGGGAAATCTTACGTGGGGTTGCCATATCGACAGCATCGATTTGCAGCCTCGAGATGTCAATGGGGGATTCTACCAGCGGCGATGTGCGCACCGTACAAACTCTTTGTACGGTAGAGCTCGGAGTCTGCTGAGAATTTGGAAAAGACAAGTCGTGATAAGTTGAAGTCCTAAGTGGTAAGTCATAAACGAGAAGTATAAGAGCCTGCATTGCTCGAGCGATGGGGAGGAAGGTCCAAAAAACGCGACTGCCGAACATTTGGCGACGCCGAAGGGCGCGTCAGCCGGGGGGTGACGCAATTCCCTGAGAATCAAGAAAGCCGGGGCGAAAGGGGCGGGCAAAAAAATCGAGGGCGCAACCGCCGTTAGGCCGCTGCGCCCTCTAACTGAGCCGTAAAGTTTCTAACCTCTTCGATGCTATTCTCGGCGTAACGTGCTGTTCGACTTTGGCTGACTGGCTTGCGCCATCCGGCTTCCGCCGTGAAGCTTGTCACAACCTATCAACAGTGCCGTTAAGGCTTCCACTTCGCAGTTCAATTTCGCTGCACAACCGCCGTTAGGCAAGTTGCGCGCTCTACTGAGCCGTAAAGTTTCTAACCTCTTCGATTCCCTCTGGCGGCCTACTTGCCGTGAGGCTTGTCGCCTTTCAGATGGACCCGTCAAGGCTTCGAGCTTTGCAGTTCAATCTCGCGGCGCATCCACAGTTAAGTTTGCTGCGCCTTCTCAACTGATCCGTAAAGTTCTTCGCTTCCCGGTTCAATCTGGAACGGAAGATAAACTTGTTGGGTTTTTGCGTCAACAGAATTCGAATTAGAAAGCTGTGCATTTCTGTGGATGGTTGTGGGAAACGGTTGCAGTGTCATTCGGATTTGGTGACTCTTCAACGGTGCGCGGACGGTAGCCAGTGTTCGGTGAGTGGTCGAAGTGGGTACCCGATCGTAAGAATCGAGCGCGATTTGTAGTGAAGCGTAAGAGAGAATCGATACCGTCTACGTGAGCGTTACGGATGCGTGGGCCCGAGTTTTGCGGGTGCGATGCCGAGGATTGTGGGAACGAGGCAGTCCGCCAGGTCCATTTTGTCCAAAATGGTTTCCGCGCCGATGCTCTCTGCGAGTATTTTAGATTCGTCGTCGATATTCAGGGAAGTGGCCAGCACACGGGCGTTGAATTTTTGCCCCAAGCCCTCTTTTTCGGGAATGTGCAAATCGAGAACGATGACGTCAGGATGAAGTTCGGCAGTCTTTTCCAGAGTTTCGCTTAAAGTGGATGCCTCGCCAATTACCTGAATGCCTTCGCGATCTCTCAGAAGCAAAACGATGGCCCTCCGCATAATGTTGGTGTCAGCTACCAATACGCTCACGCACATAAAGACCTCGATTGGTCTAACCGAGACTACCAAGAATGTCTAGACGTGAGTGTTACTACCGTGAAGAGGAGGAGTCAACCAGAGATTTGGTTGCGTACGGTGTGCGACACCGACGGCGCCATGAACTCGGCCTGAGGCAGGTAGGCCGCTGCGACATGAAGAGAAAATGACGCCGCCGGTACGCTCGGCGAATACGGCTACTTGGCGGTCTGCTTCTTATGCAGGTCAGTGCAGACCGATAGAGCGTTATTAGGATTAACGGCCGAATCGCCTTCTTCGATGTGCTGGACGATGCCATTCTTGTCGATGACGATGTTAGCGCGCTGAGCCCACTCGAAGGTCTGATTTTGCATGTCGTAACCTTTGAGGATGCCATAGGCAGTGAGCATCTTTTTGTTCATGTCGCTAAGCAGGGGAAATTTGATGTTGATCTGTTTGGCAAAAGCGGCATTGGCCGCCGGAGAATCCATGCTGACGCCGAAAACTTCGGTATCGGAAGCATCAATTTTACCTGCGTCGATTCCAGACTGGACCGCCTGGAGTTGTTTGGTTCAACCACCTGTGAAGGCAAGGACATATACCGCGAGAAAGACGTTTTTCTTGCCGCGAAAATCGCTGAGTTTGACGGTTTTCCACTGATCACTGAGGAGAGTGAAATTCGGCGCAGCGTCGCCGACCTTGAGGGAGACTTTGGCGACTTGTTCTTTCTGTTGATTTTCCGCACGGGAGGGCAGTAGAGCGGAAGACGTAAAGACGGCAGATGTCGGTAGAGCGGCAAGCAGTAGGGCCGCGCAGAGAACCTGCTTCATGGGTGAGATCTCCTTGGGTTAAGGGCGAAAGCACTAGTTTGGTTGCGCTAAGACTGTAATCCGGAATGGGCCTGAAAGACAAAGACTAAATTGATCCAAGGATGAGGGCCCAGCTCACGCTCATAGTGGTTTTGCACTATTCCCACGAAATATCAGCGAGCATAAAGTCTCCCGCAACTGCAAGCAGTCTATGGGGGAACTGTGTCCACACTTGCCGCAAATTTTGGGACGGAACTATCCATCGAGCGGGTTGGAACCTGGAAGCGACGGGTGATTGCGATTGCCTTGATGGCCGGGATCGCGAGTTTCTTTTGGGTGGACTCGCGCTATCCATCGCTGTTGAAGAAATATCGCGCGGGATCGGCAATTAAAGTTGCCGGGACGCTCAGCTTCGACAAAGTGTATTCGGTAGACCGCACAATGCCTCTGGCCACACGCGTTTGGAAAACCAGCGTGAACTGGCTGAACACCAATCGTGTGGGGATGACATTTGGATTCTTTTTTGCCGCGGCGGCGCTGACGTTTCTGGGAACGGTCGCGTGGAGACGCACGCGATTTGCTCCGGTGAATGCACTGGTTGGCGCGGCGGTAGGAATGCCGCTGGGAGTGTGCGCGAATTGCGTAGCGCCGATCGGGCGGGCATTCTATGCCTCGGGAGTGAGCACAGAGTCGGTGCTGGCTGCAATGTTCAGTTCCCCCACGCTGAATCTTGTGGTGCTGGCGATGACATTCACATTGTTTCCGACACAAGTGGGATTTTTGAAGATGGCGACTGTGGCTGTGATGATTTTTGCGGTGGCACCGCTATTGGGCATCGGACAGAAGCCAAAAGGTGCGACGTCTTGCGCTTTGGACATCCCAACGGAAGAAACTTGGCGCGCGGCGGTGACGGGGATTGCGAAAACTTATGCGAAAAGTTTTTGGTATGTGCTGCGGGTAGGACTGCCATTGATGCTGCTGGCCGCGGTGCTGGGAGCGCTAGTGGCTGAGGCGGTGCCACAGAATGCGTTGCTTGGGAATGTAACGGTTGTGGGAATTGCGCTGGTGGCATCTATTGGCACATTTTTGCCGGTGCCGATGGCGTTTGACGTGGTGATTGCGTACCTGGCGTGGAGCAAAGGCGTCCCGCTTCCGTATGTGGTGGCGCTGCTCTGTACGCTGGGTATTTACAGCGTGTATTCCCTCAGTGTTGTGGGGAAGACGATATCCTGGCGCGTGGCAGCGACGATCTATGGTGCCGTGACGGCTTTGGGCACACTGGCGGGATTGTTGGCATGGAGCTGGAAATAGCTACGCCTGGTAATCCAGTTATCGCGTCGGATGAAAAGACGCACGCATCAGACTGTGGCTTCTACAAATTCAGCAAAGAAATCGTCATTCCAGGAGAAGGCGGTTCCCAGAAATCTTATTATCCATTTTGGGGCGCTCAGGGTACCTAGACAGCCCGGTATAGTACGGCGAATTTGGTGGAATAGATGTTACAGAATTTCCAAAAAAACGGTAGTTCGCCGACCGCCGCTGAGCAACCCACAGTGAAGGACGCGATTCTGACCTGAAAGGAAACCTGGGCGGAAGGACAAACTTTGCGTAAACCTGTCCTTTGGTTCAGGTTATACTGGGTCGTTGGCCGCGGCGAGTGTAAAGGCTCGAAGTGCTATCGAGAAGTCCGGTCCGGTAGCCGCACCACGAATCAGAATTCTTAGCAAAGAGGTGACGATTGCGCCGAACTCTGCTTGCAATCTTAGGACTGGCGGTATTTTTCTCAGCCGCGACTGCCGACGCCCAAATCAAAATTTTTAAGTCCAAGAAAAGGAAGGATCCAGCTCCGGCGACGGATAATTCCGCAGCACCGGACAAGATTTTGTACGACCGTGCATTGGTCGACATCAAGAAGGGCCGGCATGAAGTGGGCCGGCTGAATCTTCAAACTCTGATCAACACGTATCCTGACAGCGAATACCTGGCGAAAGCTAAGCTAGCGATTGCGGATTCTTATTACAAAGAAGGCGGAACGGCCAACTTGACTCAGGCGATTGCTGGGTACAAAGACTTTATCGTTTTCTTCCCTTTCCTGCCGGAAGCACCCTACGCGCAGATTCAAGTCGCAATGACTCATTACAAGGAGATGGAAAAGCCTGACCGCGACCGGACCGAGGCGAAAGCGGCGGAAGAAGAATTTCAGACGTTCATGGTGAAATACCCCAAAGATCCTCTGGTACCGAAGGCCGAACAGCACTTGCGCGAAGTGCAGGAAGTTTTGGCGGAAGGCGACTTTCGCATTGGCTACTACTATTACGTGAAGGGCGACAGGCGCGCGGCCGCTGGAAGATTATTGTCGGTAACGAAGCGATATCCGTTGTACAGCAAATCAGATGAAGCGTTGTGGATGCTGGGCGACATTTTCGAGAAGAGTGAAAAGAAAGAAATCGCTTCGGTGTACTACGCAAGAATTGTGAGGGACTATCCGCTCTCATCGAGAGTGGACGACGCCAAAGGCAAGCTGGTGGCGTTTCACGTGCCGGTGCCTCAAGCCGATCCCAAAGCGCTGGCATGGATGCAGGCGGAGGCAAATGCTCCGCGTCCGAGGGAAAGCTTGCTCAGCAAGCCGATGGGAATCATCCACAATGGTCCGGGGCACGAGAAGACCGTTGCCGCACGCACTGGGACTCCCAATATGGAGCCCGAAAACGATACCACTAGTGCCGTGGACATTCTGACAGGTGGCGGAAAGACGCAAATAGGGGCGGGTGGAAGCTCTACCACGGGCAACACAGCTGTCGTTGAAATCGCGACACCGTCCAGTGGCGCTACCGGCGGATCGACGGTCGAGACCGGAGATACCGCGGGTAACCCGCCAGCTTCTGGAGACGCGAATGCAAACGGAGACGCCTCTGGAACAACTCCCGTGAGCACGGAAAATCCGCCGGCTGCTGCAAATAGCGATTCCGCGAATTCTCCAGCGGCTGGAGCCGGGACTGATGCGAATGCCGCCCCGGCAAATGGCACAACGGCCGATCCCAATGCCAAACCTGCAGACAACAGTACGACGGATCCAAAAAAGGAATCCACCAGCAAAAAGAAAAAGGGTCTGAAAAAGATCATTCCCTGGTAAGTTTCGCTCCCGCATCCGAAACGGAGAGGCGCAAATTCTCGCGTTCGCGATAGAGTGTTCCCTTCCGACACACGTTAGGGCAGTTTGCGTTGACGCGTACAACGCCCAATGCTCCAATTATTGAGTGTGGCCGAGGTGTTTAGGCGGCCGTGCGGTGCACGCGGGTGCAGCGGAGGAAGTGCGGTGGCCAAGATCCTGGTTGCGGACGACAACAGTAACATCCAAAGAATGGTTTTGCTGGCCCTGAAGGATCAGGGTATTGACGTGGTCGCCGTGGGAAATGGCGAAGCAGCAGTCCGCAAGATCAGCGATGTGAAGCCCGACCTGGTATTGGCCGACATTTTCATGCCCGTTCGAAACGGATACGAAGTTTGCAAATTTGTTAAAGATGATGCAGCCCTTTCGCATATCCCAGTGATTTTATTGGTTGGCGCGTTTGATCCTCTGGACGAACAAGAAGCACAACGGGTTGGCGCGGATGGGGTGTTAAAGAAACCGTTTGTGCCGCCCGATCCGCTGATTTCCATGGTGAAGTCGTCGTTGGCGCGCGCAGGAGTAACGCTGGGTGCGACTTCAACGCCGCCGCCCCCTATGCCCGAAGCAGCAAAACCAGCAGCCAGACAAGAACCGCCACCGCTGCCACGAGTTGTTCCGCCGCCTGCAGTGTTTGCTAGGGAGCGGGAAGAGGACTCGGGAACGCCGGTGTTTTCCGTGCCTCATTCGGTTCCACTCGCAATTGAAAAGAACGCGCAACCGCTAGCATTCGGAAACCTGCTCGACACGACGGCACCTGAAGACGACGGGGTATTTGCGATTTCGCCAAAAACTGACATTGCGCCAGACAGGGATTGGGGAAGTTCAACGGCGAAGGAAGAACAGGAAGAGACCGAGGATGTTTCGCAAACCGGCGGTTGGCGCGTCAGTTCGTCAATGGAAGAAACCGTGGATCAAACGCCGGCCGGGCAAACGGATTGGCGCGAGGCAGCTTTTTCTGGAATTGGAATAGAGAAAACACATGGCGCGGGTTGGGCTCCGTCGGTCGAGAAAAACAGTTTAGCGATCACTGAAGAAGAGGCCGCAGCGTTGGCGCGCGAGCGCGAGTCTTTTCCTGCGAGTGGCGCTTCGCATGGAGCGGAGGACTGGAGTAAGGCGATTGCGGAGGTGTTCCCGGCGAAGCAGGAATCGCACAACGAAACCGAACTGACCAAGGGATATGACCCACTAAGTTCCGTCGTACCGGCCGCCAGTGAGGCGATTTTTGCGAGCGTCCCACCGCCACCGATCGTTTCTGAAGGGCCTCAGTCCGTCCAAGCGGAGATCGTCGCGCGGAGCGAACAGCCGGGACCGAATTCAGCCATCAATTCCTGGATGGCGGGCGCTGTCAGCCCATGGGACAGCGAACTTCTGCGAACAAGCCAGCTTGCCTCGGCTTGGGATACCGCCAAAGGCACCCCGGCCGTGGCTGTGGAGGAAACATCAGCGGCCGAGGCATCTCAAAATTCGGAATTGGTGGCAACAAGCACAACCTCCTTCGCAGACGAACTTAAACAGGGCGAACATAAAGAGGAAGAAACTTCGGCGTTCGAACCAGCGACAGAAGAAATCCTACCGGCGGCGCCAGCGACGGAAACTCCCTTAGCTGAATCTCTATCCGGCCTTGATTCAATGCTTTCCCCCATTACAAAGGAAATCCTTAAGGAAGAAACAACTCATGGCATTGCGGAGCAAGAGCCTGAAGCAGAGAAACGTGCGGATGCAGTGGCGATTGCGGCGAGCGCGCCCGAAGTGGTAATGGCTCCGAACATGGATGAAATCGTGGCTAAGGTTCTGGCAAAAATGAATCCAGAGGTTCTGCAAGCGGTGACGCGTGAAATCCTGAAACCGCTGCTGGGAGCCATGATTCAAGAAGAACTTCAGAAGAAGTAGTTCCCTTTCCTTTATTCGCGCCCAAACAAAGGTTCCTTTTTCTACCAGCCTGCGAGTGCGTTGACGGTTCTGGTTTGCTACCTCTATAGTCGAAGATTGCGCTGCGTCTGACGGGATCCACACTCGATACAGGAGAATTTTCAGGCATGCCTCGGGAGATCACAAAGGCGTACGATCCTCAGCAAATTGAACCGCGGTGGGCGGAATTTTGGGTTACAGAGAATCTCTTTCGCGCGGAGCCGAACGCGCCTGGGCCTGTCTTCTCGATTGTGATTCCTCCGCCGAATGTGACCGGGTCGCTGCACATCGGTCACATGCTGAATCATACGGAAATCGATATTCTGACGCGCTGGTACCGGATGCGCGGGTTTAACACGCTTTATTTGCCCGGAACAGATCACGCGGGCATCTCGACGCAGCGGGTGGTAGTGAAGAAACTGGCGGATCAAGGCATCGACTACCGCGAGCTGGGCCGGGAGGAATTTGAAAAACGAGTTTGGAAATGGAAGGCAGAGAGCGGCGGACAAATTACTGCTCAAATGAAACAGATCGGGGAGAGCTGCGACTGGTCGCGCGAACAGTTTACGCTGTCGCCGGAACTTTCCCGCGTGGTTCGCGAAGTTTTTGTGCGCCTCTATGAACAGGGCCTAATTTATCGAGCGCACTATCTGATTAATTGGTGCCCCAACTGCTTAACTGCGCTGAGCGATCTGGAAGTGATTCACGAAGAGCGTCAGGGGCATCTTTGGCATATCAAGTATCCGGTTGCAGGCGGCTCAGAGTTTATTACGGTCGCAACTACTCGGCCGGAAACAATGCTGGGGGACACGGCAGTGGCGGTCCACCCGGAAGACGAGCGGTATCAGGAGCTGATCGGCAAGAAATTGATTCTGCCGCTGATGGATCGCGAAATTCCGGTCATTGCGGACCCCATGGTGGATCGCGAATTCGGCACCGGCGCAGTAAAGATCACTCCCGCGCACGACCCGAACGACTTCGAAGTCGGACGCCGGCACAAACTGCCGACAATCGACGTGATGACCGATGAGGGCAAAATGAGTGCAAATGCCGGCGGTTATGCCGGACTGGATCGGTTCATCGCGCGAAAGAAGATCGTGGAAGACCTGCAAGCGCAGGGACTACTCGAGAAAATCACCGACCACAAATTATCAGTAGGTTTATGCGAACGCAGCCGAACGGTAGTAGAACCGCGGGCTTCCGATCAGTGGTTCTGCAAGATGAAGCCGCTGGCGGAAAAGGCGATGGCGGCGGTGGAACGCAATGAAATCACGATGGTACCGGAGAACCGCCGTGAGGAGTTTTTTAACTGGATGCGCAACATTCGCGACTGGGTGATTTCGCGGCAGCTCTGGTGGGGACACCGTATTCCGGCCTGGCACTGCGGAAAATGCAAGGAAGTAACCGTCGCGAGGGAAACACCCACGAAGTGCGCGCACTGCGCTTCGGGAGATATCACGCAGGATGACGACGTCTTGGACACCTGGTTCAGCTCGGCGCTGTGGCCTTTCTCTACACTGGGCTGGCCCGCAGAAACGCTCGATTTCAAAACGTACTATCCGACGAGTTTGCTCATTACTGCGTACGACATTCTCTTTTTCTGGGTGGCGCGGATGATCATGATGGGCCTTCACTTTACAGGCCAAGTCCCATTTCGCGCGGTGTATCTCCATTCACTGGTACGCACCAGTAGCGGCGAGAAGATGTCCAAGTCAAAAGGCACAGGCCTTGATCCGGTTGCCCTGAATCGGCAGTACGGAACCGACGCGATGCGGTTCTGCCTAACTTCGATGGCCGCGCCGGGAACGGATATTGTCGTTACGGATGATCGTTTGTTGGGAGCGCGCTCGTTCGCAAATAAAATTTGGAATGCGGCACGTTTTCTGTTCGTGAACTTGGACAAATTTGAAGAGGGCGGCGCGACGTTGGACGACCTCGCGTCTCCGGACATTCGCGAAAAGGCGCCGTATCCATTTGCGGGAAGGGTGCCGCTGATCGATGCGTGGCTTTTCGCGCGCCTTGCAGAGACGCTGGACGTGGTGAAAAGCGCGTTCGAAACGCAGCGCTTCCACGAAGCAGTGCAGAGCATTTACCAGTTTTTCTGGAATGATTTCTGTGACTGGTACATCGAGTGGGTCAAGCCGGACCTAATCAGCACTAACAAGGAACGAACGGCTATCGCATGGAAAAATCTTTTTTCGTGTTTCGAAACAGCTTTGCGGCTGCTGCATCCGGTTATGCCCTTTTTGACCGAAGAGCTGTGGCACCAGCTTCCGCAGCGCCCCGGAGCGAAATCAATCGCATTGGAGGCGTATCCCGAGGCGCACGACGCCTGGCGGAACGCGGCCGCACTGGAAGAATTCCAACTCGTTCAAGAAGTGATAAAGTCCATGCGCGCAATTCGCGCGGACATGAAGCTCGATCCGAAGAAGCGCATTGCCGCAGAGTTTTCCAGCACGGATGCGGATATTCGTGAGACTATCGCGGCGAATCTCGACGGCATTCTGCGGCTCGGTTCGCTGACAGATCTCACCATTACCCAAGGCAAGCTGCCGCAAACCGGCGGACTGCGCTCCACCTCTCTGTTTGATGTGAAGATTGCGGAAACCATCGATGTGGCCGCCGAGTTAGCGCGGCTCCGCAAAGAGGAGGAGCGGTTGACTAGGGACATCGCGTCGAAGGAACGGCAGCTGGATGATTCGGTTTTCCTCAGCCGGGCGCCTGAGAAAATAGTTCAGGCCCTTAAAACGACACTGGAAGAACGGCGCGTTGAGATCAAGAAAGTGAAAGAACGCATAAGAGGGCTAGAATCCGGAACGTGACGATTGGCCCTAGCAGCGGAAAGGCGCGCTCGTGAACTGGGATTCTGAGTACGTGCAACGCCTTGTGGAGACGGCGCTGGAAGAAGATATTGGCGCCGGCGACGCAACTGTTCTGGCAACAATTCCGGCGCGAGCGACTGGCAAAGCGCACATCTTGGCTCGCGAAGATATGGTCTGCGCCGGGCTTCCAATGGTGGAAAGAGTGTTTCGCGCACTCGATCCAGGAATGAAAATCGAACTTCTTGGCTATGATGGCGATTCTGTTCATAAAGGCACGGTCTTGCTACGTCTCGACGGGAAAGCTCGCGCGATACTGACCGGCGAGCGCACCGCATTGAACTTTCTTGGTCGCCTCTGCGGAATCGCGACGACGGTGCGTCACTTCGTCGAAAAGATTCAGGGAACGCGAGCGAAGATTCGCGACACTCGCAAGACGACCCCTGGACTGCGTTTGCTGGAAAAATATGCGGTGAAGACGGGTGGCGGCACGAATCACCGAATCGGCCTGTACGACGCAATCTTGTTGAAGGAAAATCATGTCGCTTTGGCAGGTGGCGTGAAGCAAGCCATGGATCAGGCGCACTCGTACGCGGCTCTCCACTCGAAGCCGGACGCGTTAAGCGCTTACGAAGAGGCCGTCCCCTCGCGCGCGGCCGACACGATGTTGCCGATACAGATCGAAGTGCGCGATGCGCGTGAACTTCGTGAAGCACTTTCAGCCGGAGCCGAATCCGTTCTCTTGGATAACATGACGCCAGCCGAAGCGAAGGAGTGCGTCGACCTGACTCGCAGCATTCATCCGGATTGTGTGGTGGAAATTTCCGGAGGCATCACGCTCGAAAACGTTCGCGCCTACGCCGAGACCGGGGCCGAATTCCTGTCTTCTGGCGCTCTGACCCATTCCGCCCCCGCGGCGAACCTTAGCTTGCTTGTAGACTCCATCGAGGACAAGTAAGCTACCCGCAGACTCCATGGCTCCTTCTTCTCTTCCCGGCACTACCGACCGGCGGCTCGCTTCTCTGCTGACACTTCTAGCAAACAATGCCACGATCGCGATCAGTGGGCAGCGCATCGCAAAAGAAATCGGCGTGACACGTTCGACCGTCTGGCGCTGGGTCGAACGGCTACGGGGAGTCGGCGTGCGCGTGAAAGGCAAGCCAAATACCGGATATTTTCTGGAACGCGTTCCGGACATACTCACGCCAGACATGCTGCGACAGCAGTTGAAGGGAAGCATGTTCGCGAAAAAGATTCACCATTTTTTCCGCGTTGATTCGACAAATCGGGTTGCACTGGACCTGGGATATGCGGGCGAGCCGGAGGGCACTGTCATTCTGGCAGAAGAGCAGACTGCAGGACGTGGCCGCATGGGGCGCAGCTGGCATTCTGAACGCGCCAGCGGAATTTATGTGACTTTGTTGCTGCGGCCAACAATTTCTCCTGTACAAGCGCCGCTGCTGACGATGATGGCCGGGCTTTCGGCCTACGCGGCGATCCAGGAACAGACTGGCTTGCAGCTCGACGTGAAATGGCCGAACGACCTAATCATAAATGGCAAAAAGCTCGGAGGCATTCTGACCGAAATGCACGCGGAGCCGAACTTGGTGCGGTTTCTGATTGTCGGTATCGGCCTCAACGTAAATCAGAAAGAATTTCCCGCCGAATTGGACAGCATTGCGACCTCGTTACGCGCCGAAAGCGGGAAAAACCAATCTCGGCTGGAATTACTGGCCCGGTTGCTGCGCGGATTTGAGAGCGACTACAATCGTTTCTTGCGCGACGGATCGAATTCGGTGACAAAACGCTTTGCACAGGTATCTTCTTACGCTCGGGGAAAAAAGGTCCGGGTCACAAACGGCAGTGAAAGTTATGTCGGAGTGACGGCCGGACTCCGGCCCGAGGGCTTGCTACAGATACAACGTGAAGACGGCGCGTTGGTTACCGTGTTGGCTGGGGACGTGACCGAGGTTCGATAAAACGAAAGATTGATAAAGCGAACATAGCTCAATGCTGCTGACCATCGATGTGGGCAATACGAATACCGTGCTGGGCGTATTTTGCGGCGAACAATTGATCGCCCATTGGCGTCTGACCACGGCACGGTTGCAGACCGTCGATGAATATGGGGTACTGACGCGAAACCTTTTCACGTTGAAAGATTTGGACCCGAAGGAAGTTCGTGGCGTAATCATAAGCTCCGTGGTCCCCCCGATGAACTGGACGCTCTCAGAATTGTCCAAGGTTTATTTTGGCCAAAAAGCGATGTTCGTTGAAGCGGGAGTGAAAACGGGAATGGCGGTGCTGGTGGACAACCCTTTGGAAGTGGGAGCGGATCGCATTGTGAACGGAGTCGCGGCATATCACAAATACGGCGGGCCGTGCATTGTTGTGGATTTCGGCACCGCGATTACGTTCGACGTGATTTCAGCGAAGGGCGAATATCTTGGAGGAGTCATTGCGCCGGGCATAGGAATCGCCTCGGAAGCGCTATTCGCACAGGCCGCCAAGTTGCCTCGCGTCGAGATCAAGGATCCGGGAAAAGTGATAGGCACCAACACCGTCACCCACATGCAAGCCGGCCTCTACTATGGAGCCGTGGACATGGTGGACGGCATGCTTACTCGAATCAAAGCGGAAATTGGCGGCAAGCCAAAGGTCATTGCGACCGGCGGTCAAGCGAAATTGGTTGCAAAAGGATCCAAACATATTGAAATGACGGACGAGTTTCTGACGCTCGAGGGGCTGCGAATCATCTGGGATAAGAATCAGATCGTCGACAATGTAAAGAAACACGAACCGAAACCTGCCCGATAGGCCCGGGCAATGGACCAGTGGAATTATTTCAATTATTTCACCGAAATCGAAGAATATTTCTGGAAAAAACGCGGCTCGCATCTGCTGGTTTCTCCGTTGGACTGGGCGATTATGGAAACCTGGCAAAAAGCGGGCGTGCCGCTGGAAGCCGTTTTCAAGGGCATCGACAGCGCGTTTGAAAGTTATGGTCGTTCTCGTCGGGGCGCGGGCAAACTGCTGAAGAGCCTTGCCTATTGCACGGACGCGGTGTTGGATGCGGCGGAAGAAGCGCAGGAAGCGAGCGTGGGCAAGAGTCCATCTCGCGCGACGATCAGGCCTTCGGCGTTTGAGCGCGAGGAATTGCGGCGGTATTTTGAACGAAATTCGAAGTCGCTTCGAATTGCGGCGAATCGCCAAACAGAAAAAGCCGAACTGGTAACATTATGGAAGGAGACGCTGCACGGGCTCGAGTCTTGCATCATCACGCTGGATTCGCCCGGATTACTGGATGTCGAAGATCTCGAACGACGATTAACCTTGCTTGACGAACGCCTACACGCCGGCATGTTGCTGCACGCCAACGAAGATTTGTTATTGAAGCTACGCCGCGAGATGGACGGTGCGCTGGCCGCCTATCGGCGAAAAATGAAAGCCGAACAATTGGCGCTGGTGGAAAAACAGTACCTGCAAAAAAGGCTGCTCGAGGAATTCCGCATTCCGCGGTTGAGTCTTTTCTACCTCTCGTAGAGTCTTTTTCGCAATTCCCACAGACAGCTGGCCCGGTAGAAAGGGCTGAGTCAGCGTTTGTGTTTTTGCGCAAATCATGGAGAATAAGGAACACTTATGTCAGATGAATTACAGTTATTAGTTGAGAAGCTGGTATATGGCGGCGACGGGTTGAGCCATGCCGAAGGAAATACGGTTTTCGTGCCCTATGTGCTACCGGGAGAAGAAATCCGCGCCGAAGTCGCTTCACGCAAGAAAAAACTGATCCGGGCGAAGCCAGTGGAAATATTGAAAGCGAATGTGGCGCGCGTGAATCCGTTTTGCCCACACTTTGGAACTTGCGGGGGGTGCCACTACCAGCATGTTCCTTACGAATCGCAGGCCAAGGTCAAAATCGAAATTCTGCGGGAAACACTCTCCCGGATGGGCGGAGTCAACTGGTCCGGCCAGATCAAGGCTCATACCGCTGAACCGTTGCACTACCGCAATCGCGCGCAGTGGGCAGTTCGCAGCGCGAAACCGCGAGCGCTCGGGTACTACCTGCCACAAAGCAATGCGATCGTTCCGATCGACCGCTGCGACATATTGTCACCGAAACTCGCTGATACTTTTGCCCGTCTGCAAGAAATCACAAGAAGCGGTTCACTCCCTGCAGAGGCTCTAGAGATTGAAGCATTCGTCGATTCGGCCGACTCCAAAATTGCCCTCAACGTGGCCTTTAAAGACTTTCGCAATTCCGTCCCGGAGCTGATAAAGCTTTTTCACGATACCGTTCCGGACCTGCATAGCCTGCTGCTGTTGGACCAAAAGAAAAATCGTTTCGAGCTTTCCGGACCGGGCTACTTGATTCAGGAGGTGGGCGGCTACCAGTTCCGCGTGAGCCATCTATCTTTTTTCCAGGTAAATCGATTTCTGGTAGAAGACCTAATGAAGGCAGTCATCTCTGGAGCGAGCGGGGATCTGGCGCTTGACCTCTACGCAGGAGTGGGTTTCTTCACCCTGCCATTAACGAAAATATTTAAGCGTGTGGTTAGCGTCGACGCGAATCTCTCTGCAACGCGAAATCTGCGTGAAAACGCCGATACTGCCGAGGCATCGATCGTTTCCCAACACGTACAAGCTGAGGAGTTTTTGAAGACAGCTGCCGAAGTGCCGGATTTTGTTGTTCTCGATCCGCCGCGCGCAGGACTTGGGCAACCGTCCGCGCAGAAACTCGCCGCCCTCGGACCGAAAGAAATCGCATATCTTTCATGCGATCCGCCAACACTCGCGCGCGATCTGGCAATTCTGATGCAGACTCCTCATAAGCCCGCGGACAGCGCGCGGGCTGACCATCGTTACGAAATCACCTCGATGGACTTCTTCGATCTTTTTCCCCAGACCTATCACATCGAAGCATTGGTCCGGTTGCGGCGTATCTGATGAAAATCCCGGCCATAGCCATCGTGGCTGCCTTCGCCTGCGGCATTGCGATCGGTTCCTTGCCGGATATTCCTCTGATCGTATCGACACGGATATTTTTTGCGTTAGGACTGGCAGTCGCAATCCTGTCCATTGGCGGGGCATTTCTGCTTGTGTCTCGCGGCCATGTCCGCGCTGCCGGCGCCACTTCTCTCGCAACATGGTTGGCGCTAGGCATTTGCGGCGCTGCAATTGCTAACCAGCCAAAGCCCTCGAATTACATTTTAAATCTGATTAACGCCGGAGAGATTGCCGTTCACGCGCCTCTTCGCTGGCACGGCATCCTTCGCGACGAACCGGCAACATTACCGTGGGGCACGTCTTATGAAATCGCATTAACCAGCGTCGACTACCAGGAACGTTCGGTCCCGTTACAGGGCGGTCTACGCGTAACGTATTCCCCTCACTCCGAGGAGCCGCCACTGCCAGACGTTCGCGCCGGCGATGAAATTGCCGTTGTCACGCAAGCGCGCCTGCCGCAGCTATTTCGCGATGAAGGCGCATTTGATCGCCGGGCATATTTGCAATCTCAAGGCGTCGATCTCACCGCAACGTTACGTTCGCCAGAGCTGCTCGAGCGAATTGTGGCAGCCAAGACTACGCCACGCACTGCAATCGCCCGGATGCGGCGAAGACTGCGCGACGTACTGTCAACCCTGTTTCCCGACGCGTCCGAAGAAGCCGGGGTTCTTCGCGCGATGCTCTTGGGCGATCGCAGCTTTCTTGACCGCTCCGAATCCGTGAATTTCCAGAAGACCGGGGTCTTTCACGTTCTGGTTGTAGCGGGACTCCACGTGGGAGCACTCGCGGCATTTGTTTTCTGGTTCGCTCGCAAACTAAGACTGTCCCGCGCGTGGACGTCGCTTGCGGTGACTCTTTGCGTTGTTGGCTACGTCGCCGTCATTGAACAGCGTCCGCCAGTGTTGCGCGCGGCTTTGATGACGCTCGTGGTCGTTTTGGCGCTGTTGTTTTTTCGTCGCGTCGAATTGTTGAATTCTGTCGCCATCGCGGCGCTCGTTCTCCTGGTCGCTTCTCCTTCACTGCTCGCGGATTCGAGTTTTCAGCTTTCCTTCCTCTCGATGTTTTGTATTGCGGGTCTGGCTGCCCCCTGGATAGAAGTATCGATAGAACCATTCGCTCGATCAGTGCGCGGCTGGGGGGATGTTACGCGCGACGTTTCTCATCCACCGCACGTCGCACAGTTTCGCATCGACCTGCGGTCCATCGCTTCCTGGCTCGAGCCAAAACTACCCGTAATTCTCGCGACGCGAACTACGCAATCGGCAGGACGGCTGATTTCGCTTCTGTTTCGTATCGCGGAAATGATTGTACTCACGCTGGTCCTGCAGATCGGCATGTTGCCATTGCTTGCTCGCGATTTCCATCGCGTCACTCTGTCTGGCCCTCTGGCAAATTTGATCGCGGTACCCCTCACTGGAATCCTGGTACCGCTTGGTTTCAGCACGCTCATTTTTGGCCTGATTTTTCATCCAGCGGCAGTCATGGTTGCGGCTCCGCTGCGCTGGAGTGCCGAGATTTTGCTGCACAGTGTCAATCGGATCGCCAATTTGCCAGAGTCGAGTTACCGAGTTCCCGCGCCGCCGCTATGGCTGGTGCTCCTTTTCTTTCTGAGTGCCATGCTGTTGGCCGTCGCGCTGCGCCACACTTCTCCTTGGTCGGTGTGGCATAAGCGCATCAGCTTCTCGGCTTTAGCAGCGACTGCTCTGGCAATTGCGCTTTTTCCATTTGCACCTCGTTGGCAACCCGGCAATCTCGAATTGAATGTTTTGGACGTCGGGCAGGGCGATTCCCTGTTCCTCGTTTCTCCTGCTGGACACACGATGCTCGTCGACGCTGGTGGCTCGTTCACTGATCCCATTCACCGCAGCGAAGTCCGCGGCCCTGATCCTGGCGAAGACGCCGTGTCCCCGTATCTGTGGTCACGCGGTTTCCAACAGATCGATGTCGTAGCCTTGACTCATGCCCATCAGGATCACATTGGCGGACTCACTGCGATCTTTGAAAATTTCAAAGTCAACGCGCTGTGGATCGGCCGTGAAGTCGATTCGCCGCTGCAGCGGCAACTCGAAAAGATCGCCTCGCTGCACGGTACAAAAGTGATCCGCGAATTGCGCGGAAATCATTGGGACTTCGATGGTGCGCAGGGTGAATTTCTCTGGCCGCAAATCATCCCCGAAGAAGTGGCACCTTCCGCAAAGAATGATGATTCGCTTGTTTTTCGTGTGGCCTTTGGCGAACGCAGCTTTCTCCTTCCGGGCGATGCGGAAAAAACAGCCGAGCGCAGCATTCTTTCAGAGTCCGCGCCGCAAACGCTGCGAGCTGATGTGTTAAAAATTGGGCACCACGGAAGCAAGAATTCTACGACTCCCGATTTTCTGGCCGCCGTACAACCACGGGTCGCCGTTATTTCCGCCGGCGAAGAAAATCCGTACGGCCATCCAAGTCCGCAATTGCTGGAGCGCTTGCAGGAAGCGGGCGTACCAACTCTGCGTACAGACATCAACGGGGCAATTCACATTTTGACGGACGGAAAAACTTTGCGGGTGTCGTGCTTCGTAGCTTGTCCAGAAATCAATGCCAAGATCAACTTATCGAAGCCGCAAGCGCCAGATGAGCAGCAGGCCCGCAAGCAGCAGTAAGTAGCCAAGCGCCGCTTGGTATTCGTGATTCTTTTTGTACTGCGCAAACGAAAACGCTCCGGCGTTCGCTCCAGACATTTTGGCCGCTGTTATTCGAGGGAGAAAGAGCGGTACCGCCGCGGCGTACACCTGAAACGCAGCGCCGTGATGCTTCAATAGCTCTCCTTCTTCGCGCCGCATCACCACGCTATACACCGCTGCAAAATACAGCGCCAGAATGGCCGCCGAAATCCACGACCATGTTGCGATGCCCGCGCCAAGGGCCAGGATCGCGCTTCCGAGATACAGAGGATTCCGCGTGTACGCGTATGGTCCAGTTACCGTCAGGACTTCTTGCTTATGCAAATATCCGGCTGCAACCGCACGGATCCATAAGCCCGCGAATCCCACGACAGCGCCGATCGCGACGGATTCGGGCGTCGGCCTGGCAAACCAAAGCACAAAAACCGCCAGCAAGTATCCGAGGCGCACACGCCATCGTGCGAAGACTGCCGCTGCATCGCTCATGCGGCAGCACGCACCCAACGCAGGGCGCGCATCACTTCGTCCACTGAAATGTGCAGCAGCGATTCGTCCGGCTCTATTTCGCGTTTATACGTGGTCGCAGCGCCCTCCCAGCGCAAAACAATTCCAGAGCGTCGATAAGGGCCATTACGAGCCGGATCGGTCGGGCCAAAGATCGCCACAACGCGCGCGCCCAACGCGTCCGCCAGATGAAGAGGGCCGGTGTCTCCAGCAACCACCGCAGTCGAATTTTTCAATAGCGCCATCAACTGTCCCAGGCTGCCGATGAATGGCACGGCTTGCGAATCTTGGGCTGCATGCTGTACCGCCGCGGCTAAATTTTCTTCACCCGGCCCCACGTTAATCACAGTTCGTAAACCGAACTCGTCCCTAATTTTTGCCGCAAGCTGTCCGTACCGCTCCGTAGGCCAGCACTTCGAGCCCCAACCGCCCCCCGGGCTAAGTACAACGTAGGCTTCGACTCCTTCTTGAGCGAGTCGCGCGCGAACCACTTGCTCGTCTTCGTCCGAAACCTGCAGATTGAAGTTTCCAACGGGAAAATTCGCGCCTGCACGCAACGAGAGTTCGCCATTCTGATCCGCGATGTGTCGCGAGGCGTTAGCCTTTACGCGATCCGTATACAGAATCGGCACACCGATTTCCCGCACCGTTTGCGATGAAAACCCGATTCGCCGCGGGACGCGCGCAAGAAACGGAAGCGCCGCCGACTTCCACAGACCTTGGTAATCAATCGCCGTTTCGAATGGATGCTTTCGAATGCGCTCAAGGATGCTCCGCACATTTGGCCACTTTCTAGAATCCACGGTCCACACCTCCGTCGGCAACTTGCAAGCTTTCACCAAAAATTGCCACTTCGGATGTGTGAGCCAGATAATTTCTGCGTCCGGAAATGATGCTCGCAGTCCGCTGACCGCGGGGAATGCGTGCACAATGTCGCCCAGAGAACCGAGACGTACCACCAGAAATCTCGGCTCACTCATGTGTCGCCTTGCGCAACGTTTTCAGCAATTCGCTCGTGGAGTGTTTTTTCGAGTCACCAACAATCGCAACACGAATACCCAAACGGTCGGCGATAGCCTTTTCCGGAACGGTCGCACTGGTATAGTCGGTTCCTTTGGCATGTACGTCAGGCCGCAGTTCGTTCAAGAGCGGTTCCACATTCGGCTCTGAAAAAATCACTACATGATCCACCGCACGCAGGGCCGCAACTAACGTTGCGCGCGCTTTCTCATTCAATACGGGCCTTCCGGTCCCTTTTAGTTTCTCCACGCCCGAGTCCGCGTTGATCCCAACAACCAGCACATCCCCTTCGGCTCGCGCGCCGGCCAAGTATCTCACGTGCCCGACATGAAGAATGTCGAAGCATCCATTCGCGAAAACGATGCGCTTTGTCTGCTTCCGCAATTTATCCCCAATTTGCCGAAGCTCGCCGCGTTCCATTAATTTTTCATCCGCTCGCATATTTCAGCCAGCATCACCGGAAATTTCTGTCCGGATCGCCGCCAGCAACTCCGCACGCGTCACCACCGCTGTGCCGCGTTTCATTACAACCAGCCCGCCCGCAATGTTCGCAATTTGCGCAGCCTCCAGCGGGCTCGCTCCAGACGCCAGCGCCAACGTGTATGCTGCCAACACTGTGTCCCCCGCTCCGGTAACGTCCACTGCCTGGTCGCTGCCATGCACAGGAATTTGCGTCAAGTTTTTCTCGGCTCGTTCGAAGAGCGCCATCCCGTCTTTGCCGCGCGTCACCAGGAGAGATTGCAAACCCATTTTTTTCAGGGTCGCGCGGCCTCGCTTTTCCAGTTCGTCTTCGTCGCGTGCGATCGTAGTGTGATGCAGCGTTTCCAATTCAGCTTCGTTCGGCGTTGCCGCGACAATTCCGGAATCGGCATAGGCATCGAGCCGATAACGAGCGTCCAGCGCTGCCACGCCCTTGTGTTTCCAAGATTTCAGCGCCTTTTGAAGGGCCGCCGGAGATGCGACGCCGAAACCATAATCTGAGATAGCTATCCCATCCGCCGATCGTAATTTGCTTCGCAGTTTCCCAGCAACTTTCGCCAGTACTTTTTCCGTAGGAACTGCCGGCGGTTCGCGGTCGACTCGCAGTACCTGCTGGGCCACCGTGTGCGTAAAACCAGCAAGAAATCGCGTTTTGGTCGGTGTTGCCCAACCCTTTGCTCGCACAATGCCGCTAATATCCACGGCAATCGAATGGAAATATTCAACTAATGCATTGCCCGCCACATCTTCTCCGACCACCGTAACTGGAAATACCTTTGCGCCCAACGCCGCCAGATTGTTTGCGGCATTGGCCCCTCCGCCAGGGACCACGCTCGTAGCGCGATGCCTTAAAATCAAGACCGGAGCCTCTCGTGACACGCGCGAAATTTCCCCAAATTGAAATTCATCGGCGACGAAGTCCCCGAATAGGACAATCTTCTTGCCTGCGAAGCGTTCCACGATCTCGCTGAGTGCGGCGAGATCCATCGAACTTGCCTTTGCACTCTTCCGAATCTCAGTCATTCCTGCCCTTCCTTCAGAATCATTCGACCTTCACGGGTTGGCCAGAGCGTTGCACGATCTTAGCCGACTGAGACCTTCGCCAGCGCCCTCAAGATGCTGCCACTCACTTGCTCCGGCGCAATCGCCGTCATGCATCGGTGATTCGTCGGGCATCTTCGCAAAAAACAGGGACTGCAATATGGCTTTTCTTGCACAATCGTGCAGTGCGGCGTTACCGGCGCTGTCCCCTCCGGATCAGTGGGGCCAAAAATTGCCACTACCGGCAATCCCACCGCAGCCGCAACGTGCATCGCGCCCGAATCATTTCCCACAAACGCAGTGCAACGCGAAAACATTGCCGGCAGGTCAGCAATCTCTGTTTTCCCTGTTAAGTCCAACGCCGGGCGATCCAGACTGGACTGGATCGCTGCGGATACTGCGGACTCGGCGGTGGTTCCGAACAAAAGTATCTCGGCGCCGCATTCTCGCATCAGCTGGTTTATCGCGGTCGCAAAGCGCTCCGTTGGCCAGCATTTCGCCGAACCGTACGATGCTCCAGCGCCAACTGCTAGCCGTATCACTCCACCGCGTGAACCGAAGCTTCGCAACCTTTCCTCGGCAATACGCGCCTGTTCTTCCGCAACCCGCAGCGAAATCTTGGGAACATCGGGCAACGCGTCAAGCCACCCCGCACGCTTCAGTAGTTCAAGATAGTAAAACGTCTCATGTGATGGAGTTTCGCCAGGGCGCGGCACGCGAATCGCCTTGGTTAGCAGGAATCCCCTCGCATCCCTGTCGTATCCGATTCTTTCCGAAATTCCGGCGCGCCACGCAATCCACGCCGCATCAAATGCATTCTGCAACAACAACGCGGTATCGAACGCCTTTGCTTTCAACAGGGCGGCAAGCTTCTCTCTGCCGCGAATTCCCGCGTGCTCGCCTTTGCGATCATAGCGAATCAATTCATCTGCAATGCCCTGCCCACAATAAATATCAGCCACGTGCGGGAGAGCCAAAATCGAAATCTCGGCGTCAGCGAATCGTCGACGCACGGCATGTAACGCTGGCAGCGCCATAATGGCGTCGCCCACCCAGTTAGTCGCGCGAACGAGCAGCTTCATGCCAGGAATTCCTCGCGCCTTGCCAACTTTTTGTTGAGCAAATCACAGAATTCTTTTTCTTCTCTGATCTGTAACTCGATGACGCAGGCGTAGAGAGGGAGTTTGGAAAACTGCCGTCCTGTAAGGTTCTGAATGTCCTTCTCCGTAGTAACAAGAGACTTCGCTCCCACACTTTGAGCGCGTTCCTCCAGCGTTCTAATATCCTGCGCGCTAAAGGAATGGTGGTCTCTGAACGCTTTTTGCCCTGCGGCAGTGATTCCCCATCCGGCCAGATCGTGAAAAAATGCAAGCGGGTTTCCGATACCGCAAAACGCAAATACCGGCTGTGGCGGCAATTCACGTTCGATCGCTTGCTCAAGCTGGCCGCTGCTGACTCGCCGGTAGCCAAGAACCTTAGTTTCCGCCGTGAAAGTCCGCGGCCCGGAGATCTTTTTTATCGACTGATTGGCCACGGATTCAGAACTCTCACCATGCGCTCGCGTTAACACCGTTGCAGTCGCGCGCCGCAGCGCCGAAATCGGTTCTCGCATGCGTCCGGCCGGCAGCATCCATTCCTTCGAAAGACAAACTGTCGAGTCCACTAGCACAATATCCAGAGCCCTAGCCAACTGTTGATGCTGAAATCCATCATCCAGCAAGAACACATCCACATGGTTCTCTGATTCGAGGCGCCGCCCTTCCATGTAACGATCAGGCCCAACTCCGAAAAAAACGCGGTCTCCGAGCCGGCCTTTCAACATTTCTGTTTCGTCACTGGTCCCGCCAGAGCCCCGATAACCGCGGCTGAGAATTGCAACATGCTTCCCCTGTGCCAGGAGTTTTTCCGCCAGCCAAAGTACCATCGGGGTCTTACCCGTGCCTCCGACCGTTAGATTTCCAACACTGACGACCGGCGCATCCAGACGCTTCGCTGTATAAATCCCCAGCGCATAGAGCCATGCTTGCAAACGGGCGGCAGCACCATACAAAAGTGAAAACGGCCAGAGTAGCAATCGAAGTGGGAGCGGTAGATTCATTCACTTGGGCATTGGCTCGTTCGCGAGATACGTTCGAATCGTTTCCAACGCACGATCCGTTGCGCCGCGGCTTTCTTCTACCAGGCACCGCGCTGCTTCGCCCATCCTTTGGTTTCGCGACGGATCCCGCAGCAACTCAATCCACGAGACGCCTGCATCCTCGGGACTCCACACTTGAATCGCCGCCCCGGCGGCAACAAACGTCTGCGCGATTTCAGCGAAATTTTCCATCGAGTCTCCGAATACGGGTACTTTGCCAAAGGCCGCCGGTTCCAGAATGTTGTGTCCGCCGGATTTCACTAGAGAACCGCCTACAAATACTCCGTCTGCAAGCCTATAAAGCGAAGCCAATTCTCCGATACTATCCAGTAGCAGCACGGTCACGTCGTCTGCGATCTGCGTTTCGGACCCATCTGTCGCCTGTCCAGCGGGCGATGGGACATTCAAGTTTGAGCGCTTCAAGTATTTCCGCTGCGACTCGGTGATAAATGCGGCAGCGGCTTCAAAGCGCTCCGGCTTACGCGGCGCCAACACCAACAGCGCCTTGCGATGTTCTCCCTGTGCCACTCCGAATGCAATCAGCGCCAGCGGTTCTTCCGTGGCTGTCACGCTTCCCGCGATAATCAATGGACGCCGTCCAGATCGCGTTAGTTCCGCCTCCAACCATTCCGCCAAAGGAGTGTTCCTCGGCAAATCCGAATCGTATTTGAGATTACCGCCTATTTTCACTTTTTCGGCCGGCGCTCCCAGCGCGATCACCCGGTCGGCATCTTTCTTACTTTGCATCCAGAAACCACTCGCACGGCCCAGAGCATCTTTCAAGAACGGCCGCAGATACGCCCCCGCTAGCGTCAGCCAGGTATGCGACCGCGCAAACGACCTGTCTGAAATTCGTCCGCTTACAAAAATTACCGGCACGGACCGCCTCGACGCTTCCCTTAGAAAGTTCGGCCAGATCTCCGTCTCCAGCACCACAACCAGCGCCGGCCGCACCGCAGCCAACGCCCGCCTGGCACACCATGCCCAATCCAGCGGAAAATAAACCACTGCGTCTGCAAAAGCGATTCGCTCTTTCGCCAAAGCCTGACCGGTGATCGTCGTCGTCGAAACGATCAGTGGACGGTCTGGAAACGCCTCCTTCAGCCGTCTTGCAAGCGGTAGACTTGCCAACACTTCGCCAACGGACACCGCATGCAGCCAGATCGCCGCCGGCCTTTCTACTGGCAGCTTTTCGAGCGCGGGAAACGATAATCCCAATCGTTCTTTTAAATTTGAAAGATACTTACCGTGTCGAATGCCTTGAATAAGCCAGAACGGCGTCAACAATATCGCGGCGAGCCCCATCAGAAGGCTGTAAACGAGATACACTCAGCAAGACTCCGGTCTGACCAATGGGCGGGGCAACCCCCTACAATCCCAGAGAATCGAAGGCGACGAGATGCGAAAAGTTTATTATAGCTGGATAACAAATGCCCGGCTTGGCCCTATCGCGTTTATCCTCCCGATAGCGCTCGCCGCAGTTCCCGCCTTATCCCTTGCAACTTTTCGCCAGCAACAGCCCGCTAAACCAATCACCACCGCCTCTCTGGATTCCCACGAAGGGCTGACCGTGTCCGCTGATCCCTGGCTCTCCGCGGACCGTTACAAGTCTGCCTTCCCCAAAAAATCGCCCTATGCCGCCGGCATTCTCGCAATCAAAGTCAGCTTTCGCAACGATTCCGATGACAGCATCAGGATCGGCCTCGAACGCATCCGCCTTAATCTGACCTTCGACGAAAACAATCGCCAGGATCTTCCGCCTCTCAGCTCCGAACTGCTTGCCGACGCAGTTCTGCACCCTAAAATAAAAGGTACGAGACCGCGCGTTCCGCTTCCCATTCCCACATCGCAAGGTGGGCGCGACAAACATTGGGAAGAGTACAAGAGGCTGGCCGAAGATAGCGGTCTGCATGCCAGCGTAGTGGCTCCTCATTCCTCCATCGAAGGCCTTCTTTATTTCGATCTGCAAAGTCAGTTCGACCTTCTCCAGAATGCGCGTCTTTACATCCCCGAGGTAGCCTCCCTCGAAAAAAATCATTCATTGATGTACTTCGATATTGACCTGAGCCACCCGTCACACTGAAATTTTGGTCATCCTCTTCGGAACCGCGAAACGCGGCGGATTCAAATTTGCTTACCTTTTTTCGCGAAATTTGCCCAGCCTCTCACCGTCGGCTAACATGGTTGTGTCGCAAATTTCTTTTTTAAAACTCGTGGAAAACTTTCTCGAATCGCTAAACCCGGAGCAGCGTCTTGCCGCGGAGACTACCGAAGGCCCGGTCCTGATTCTCGCCGGCGCCGGCACCGGCAAGACTCGCGCCATCACCTTCCGCATGGCCAGCCTGATTGCCCGGGGTGTCCCCGCTGAATCCATTCTGGCTGTCACTTTCACCAACAAAGCCGCAGAGGAAATGCAAAATCGCGTCTCCGATCTCTTGCTGCGCGCTGGAGTTCCGCCCGAACGTCCCTGGCTTTCCACATTCCATTCGCTCTGTGCACGTTTGCTTCGTCGCGAAGCGGCTTCTGCCGGTCTCCCATCCAACTTCTCGATCTTTGACGACGGCGACCAGCTCGCCGCCATCAAACTCGCCATGACCACACTCAGCTTGGATGGTGACGAGGTCTTACCGCGCACCGTTCTCGGCCAAATCAGCTTTGCCAAGAACCACGCAAAGTCCCCGGACATGCTGCGCAGCGAAGCATTCACTCCTGATGCTCGTCACGCCGCCGACATTTACGCGCAATACGAGAAAATCCTTGCGCAGAGTAAAGCCGTAGATTTCGATGACCTTTTGCTTCGTTCCGCGAAGCTTTTGCGCGATTCCGTCGCCATCCGCGAAAAATGGCAGCGCCGCTTTCAATACATTCACGTGGACGAATATCAGGACACCAACCGCGTACAGTACGACCTTCTTCGCCTGCTGACCGGTTCGCACCAGAATATTTGCGTTGTCGGGGACGAAGACCAGTCCATCTACCGCTGGCGCGGCGCCGACGTTTCTATTTTGCTTAGCTTTTCACGCGATTTCCCCGGCGCGAAAGTGATTCGCCTCGAACGCAATTACCGTTCGACACAAAGTATTCTCGATGCCGCCGGCGCCGTCGTCAAAAATAATCCTGACCGTCTTGGCAAACATCTTCGCGCGGAGCAACCTTCCGGAGCCAATCTCCGTTACTTCGAAGGCCGCGACGCCCAAGCCGAAGCCGAATTTGTCGCGACCCAATTACAAACTCTGCTTGATGACGAGTCCGACCAAACCTGCGCCGTCGAATATCGCACCAACTTTCAATCTCGCGCGTTCGAAGAAGCTTTCCGACGCCGTGGCCTCCGCTACAAACTCGTTGGCGGGTTCAGCTTCTATAAACGGGCCGAAGTTCAGGACGCCCTTGCTTACGTTCGCTTAGCCATGCATCCCGACGACGACATCGCATTCCTTCGCGTTCTCAACGTTCCGCCACGGGGCATTGGGAAAACCTCTCTCGAAGCGCTTCGCGATGCCGCTCGCAAGAACAGTGCTTCCCTCTGGAATGCCATGCAGGATTTAGTCGCCGCTAACGGTTCCGGGCGCGCAGTTGCCCCGCTTCGCGCGTTTCGGGACCTTATTGCACGCCTTCAATCCTCGCTCACCGAAAAGGAACCTGCCGATCTTATTCGCTTCATACTTGAGGAAACCGGGTATATGGCCATGCTGCGCGGGCGCAATACTCCTGAAGACGTCACGCGGATGGAAAATTTACAGGAGCTTACACGCGCCGTCGCGGAGAGCTCTGAGCTCGGAGAGTCCTTCACCGACTTTCTCGACGCCGCAGCCCTCGTCAGTGATGCCGACTCCTTCGAAGGAAAACCCGGTGTCACGCTGATCACTCTTCACAGTACCAAAGGGCTCGAGTTCGATCACGTATTCCTCACCGGCATGGAAGAAGGCATCTGTCCTCACGGCCGCTCGATCAACGAAGAAAAGGGCGTCGAAGAAGAACGCCGCCTCGTTTACGTCGGAATGACCCGTGCCCGCAAGACTCTTACCCTCACGCGCGCGGTGTATCGCCGCGTTTTCGGCAACGAACAACAACTTCGCGCCTCCGAATCGTCGCGCTTCTTGTCGGAAATTCCCAGCGAACTTGTGGACACTGTCCGCGGCTCCATGGCGGAAATCGGCCAGACTCGCCGTTACGAACCGGATCCCGAATATTCTTATTCCGCTGACGAATTTCTGCGCCGGGTCCGTCGCGGTCCCGTTCCCACTGCACGCCAGCCGCAGCGGTCGCCTTCGTCATCCAACTTCAGCCGGCCGCCGATTCGTCGCGGCGCTGACGCCAATCCCCTGCTCGGCCAAAAAGTCCGCCACCCGCAATATGGTGTAGGCACTATCATCGGCGTCGAGGGCGACGATGACGACCGCCGGCTCTCAGTCACCTTCCCGGGTCGCGGCACCAAGAAATTCGTCGAACGCTACGCCCAACTCCAGCAGCTGTAGCACTCGCTTATGCTTTTATATAATTAACCTTCTTCTTTTGTCCTGCCTCAGTTGCCTCTACCACCCACCTCGCGGTACATTCTCCTTCGCACCTCAATCCCAACACGCGTTTCGGCGACTTATCTTCTCTGCGCCGCAAACGAATCGGAGCGCCCGGTTGGCCTCATCTCCGCTCTTCCGCCGCAAGAATATTGATCAACTTATTTCTGATTGCGAGGGCGCCGAACTTCGGCTTAAAAAATCTCTGGGCTGGATTAGTCTGACCTCCCTTGGGATTGGAGCAGTGATCGGCTCAGGCATCTTCACCATTGTTGGCACCGCCATCGCCGGGCAGCAGTTTCAAACCTCATCCATCCTCAACGCTCCGCTGCTGCAATATATCGTTCACCATTCGGCTTCCTTCGGCCGTCCCGGCGCCGGACCCGCGATTGCCATCTCCTTCATCCTGGTCGCCATCGCCTGCGGCTTTGCTTCAGTTTGCTACGCCGAGCTCGCCGCCATGATTCCCATCGCCGGAAGTGCTTACACCTATACCTATGCCACCATGGGCGAACTCATCGCCTGGATCATCGGCTGGGACCTGATCCTCGAATACGCCGTGTCTAACATGGCGGTCAGCGTCGGCTTTTCCGCGCACCTGGTCGATCTGCTCGATTGGTTCGGAGTTCATCCCAACCCACGCTGGATTTCGCCCGCCTATTTGCCCAGCGGCCTCTCCGACCTTTCCGGCAACATGCTATACGCTCCCGGCTGGCATCTCGGCTTCAATTGGCCTGCGTTTATCATCGTGATGGTTCTCACGGTGATCCTGGTGCGTGGCATCCGTGAATCCGCCGAAACCAACAACGTCATGGTGCTCATTAAGATCATCGCCATTCTTGCCTTCATCACTTTCGCTTCCCGCTTTATTCATACCGGGAACTGGCATCCCTTTTCGCCCAACGGCTGGCCTGGCATCCTCACGGGCGGCTCCATCGTTTTCTTCACGTATATCGGCTTCGATTCGGTTTCCACAGCCGCCGAAGAATGCAAGCAGCCTCAACGCGATCTACCGCGTGGAATCATCGCCACGCTGGTCGTATGCACGCTTCTTTACGTTGGCGTAGTCGTCGTCTTAACTGGTTTGGTTCGCTGGGAAACTCTGCTTGACGACGCTGCTCCCGTAGTCAACAGCCTAAAGAAATTGCATATCTCGAGCCTGCGTTTGGTTGTACTGATCGGCGCACTGATGGGCATGATTTCTTCGCTGCTCGTTTTCCAAATCGGACAAGCACGGGTTTGGTTCGCCATGTCTCGTGACGGTCTCTTTCCAAAAATATTCAGCCGTATCCATCGCCGCTATCTCACTCCAGATTTCTCTACCTGGGTTGCTGGCTTCGTCGTCGGTGTCCCTGCCGGACTGCTCGACATCGGCACGCTCGGCGATCTCGCTAATATAGGGACGCTGTTCGCGTTCGCGCTTGTCGCTGCCGGCGTGCTTATCCTTCGTTACAGAGAACCAGACCGTCACCGTGCTTTTCGCGCGCCCGGCGGCCCTGTCGCGCCGATCATGACAATCTTCACTTGCCTGCTGCTCATGGCTGGATTACCCATCATGAACTGGATTCGTTTCTTTGCATGGTTGGCCATCGGACTTGTGATTTACTTTTCCTATAGTCGTAAGCGCAGTACCCTTAGGTTGGAAAATACGAACTGACGAGGCGCTCGAAATGTCCCGACGATTCCCGGTCTTTAGTTTTTTCGGAATCGTTTTCGCATTTTTGCTTTTGCCGAACCCGGCGTCTGCCTGGGGCAACAACGCAAACAAGCTCATCGTCAATCGTGCCATTGACACGCTTCCGGCCGACCTGCGTCCCTTTTTCGACAACAGCCGCGCCGAGCTTCTCAATCACGTTAACGACCCTTTCGTAACGGTCGCCAAAACTCCCGCCGAGAGAAAAAACCAGTTTCTCTACTTGGAAAAATATGGTCGTTTCCCGTTCGAACTGATACCCCGCAATTACAAAGCGGCAGTCGCCAAATTCGGCAGGTCCAAGCTCGAATCCAATGGCCTGCTTCCCTGGCAAATCGGCGTGTACAACGCAAAACTCACCGACGCTATGCGCGCCGGAAAATGGGAGGAGGCCAAGCTCTACGCCGCCGTTCTTGCCAGCTACGTTGCCGCAGCGCACGATCCCTTCAACACCACCGACAACATGGACGGCCGCCTAAGCGATCAGCGCGGCATCAACGAACGATTCGGCACTTCACTCGTCGATCGTTACTCTTCTTTCTTTTTCATGCGCCCCAACGATGCCGCCTACATCGCCGACCCCACCGACCACGCCTTCGAAGCTTGCCTCAGCTCCCACAGTTGGCTCGAAACCATTCTCTATGCCGACCGCGATGCCCACCGTGGACTCAACGCTTACACCGATGAATACTACGACCACTTTTACAACCAGGCTGGCGCAGTCCTCATCCGGCAGATTTCCGACGCCGCCACGGATGTCGGCTCTTACTGGCTCACAGCCTGGAGAAACGCCGGCCAGCCTCAACTCCCCCATTGAGGTTGTTCGCCGTTCGCGTTTCCTCTGAACGGTCTGCATCACTGCATTATCTTTTCCTTCTGTCCCCTCCTGCTAAACTATCTCCGTGCCGACTGCTTCAGTAAACGAGCTTCTTCGCCAACTTCCCAAAGCTGAACTCCATCTTCACCTTGAAGGCACTCTCCTCCCTGACCGCGTGATGTCCCTGGCAAAAAAATATTCGGTCTCTTTGGCGCAAAACGAAATCACATCCCGCTACAGCCCTCGCGGCTTCGCCCAATTCCTCGAACTCTATAAATGGGCCACTTCGTTCCTCCGCGAACCGGAAGATTACGCCCAAGTAGCCGAAGACGCCGTCGTCGCCCTCCAGCAACAAAACGTCATCTACGCCGAAATTACTCTCTCCATCGGAGTCATGCTCCTTCGCAAGCAAAACGTCGTGGCAAATTTTCGCGCCATTCGCGAAGTATTCCAGCGCCAAGCAGAAGCCGACGCTCAGTCCAGAAAATGTTTGCAAGTCCAATTCATCTTCGACGCCGTCCGCCAGTTTGGCCCGGCTCGCGCCATGGAAGTCGCTCGAATCACCACCGAACTACGCAACGAAGGCGCGGTCGCTTTCGGGCTGGGTGGCGACGAACTCTCTTTCCCTCTTTCCGATTTCCGCGAACCCTTCCTTTATGCGCGCGATCACGGCATCCATCTGGTCTGCCATGCTGGAGAAATTGGCGGACCCGAACAAATCAAAGATGCCATCGACGTCCTCGGCGCCGAACGCATCGGCCACGGGATAGCTGCCATCCGCAGCACCGCGTTGATGAACAATCTCGCCGAACACAAAATTCCGCTCGAAATTTGCCCGACGAGCAATCTACGCACCAACGCTCTCGATATACAACTGAACTCCAGCAACGTATCACTCTGTCAACACCCGCTTCCCAGATTCTTTCGCCAAGGCATCCCCGTTTTGATCTCTACCGACGATCCCGCCATGTTTCACACCACGCTTAACGAAGAATATTCGGCAGCGCTCCAAATGGGCCTTTCTTTGAATGACCTCTTCACCATCAACCGTGCCGCCTTCGAACACGCTTTCCTTTCCAATTCCCTTCGTCAATCTTTCCTTTCTCGCTTATCGGCGCCGATCGCCATCCCGTAGGCCCGAAAATCTCTGCAAAATGCATATGGTTGTATGCAGGTATCCCTTTAGCTACAATTGAAAACCTCAACCCTCCCGATTCCCGTTCGCGCTTATATGCGAAGATGGAATTTCAGAGCTTTAATTGAGGAGGTATACCGCCGTACCCACTCTCAAAATCCTGTTAAAGAATATAATCATCCAACGAGGCTCCGCTTCCCAAGGTTTCCAGAGACAGATAGAAAGCCGGAGTAACCAACGAAACGAAGTCAGTTTCAAAAATGGAATAAAGTGCCGATTGCAGTTTCCCAGTGACTTGTTTTGCAGTAGTAGTCAGAGGCATTTATGCATCGTTTGTCGGGACGTACACTTTGGTTTCTCACAGCCTTTACTCTGGTCGGCCTCTTGATTATCGCGCTGGCCGCTGCCCGCGCGACGTCGGATTATTCAGACAGCATGAACTGGCTCTCGCATTCTCTCCGGGTCGAAACGGAGATCGCGGAGATCCGTTCCAATCTGTTTGCCGCTCAGAATGGCCGCTTCCAATATGTCTTTGCTGACCAACCTGAAGGACTGCCGCAATATCGCGAGGCGGCGGATGCAGTGACCGCTCAACTCGCGCAACTTCGCAGCGCGACTGCGGATAATCCCGCGCAACGGTCGCTTTTAACTTCGCTTTCCGCCGTGATCGACCAGCAGCTCATCACCCTTCGCACTTCGACGGAAATGAAGCTGCAAGGCGGCAGCACCGAGCTGCAGGATCAATTCTCCAACACGATTCACGGATTGTCTCAGGCAACTTCCGCCGACCTGGACTCGCTGCAGCGCGAAGAGAAAAAACTGCTAAGCGTCAGAAGGATCATTTCAGAAAAAACGTATCGTACGCAAAAGGTAGTTCTTTCGGTTTCGTTCCTGGTCGTGCTTCTTTTTTGCGTACTAAGCTTCGCCGAACTCATGTTTCAATTGCGCGAACGTCAGAACGCTGAGCTCGTCGTCCGCCGTTTGAACGGCAGGATCCTCCAGGTCCAGGACGAAGAGCGCCGCAAACTTGCCCGCGATCTGCACGACGGAATTGGCCAGATCTTCACCGCCCTGAAAATGAGTCTGGTTCAGGTGTCTCGCGCCGATTCTAGTTCCTTGCACAGTTCGGACGCTCTTTCCGAATGTATGCATTTGGTGGATGAAGGCCTTTCTCAGTCCCGCACTTTATCCTATCTCCTCCATCCGCCGATGCTGGACGAAGTGGGATTTGCCGCGGCCGCGAGCTGGCTGGTTGACGGCTTTTCAGAACGCAGCAAGATCAAAACTACTCTCGACGTGCCGCACAATTTGAAGCTTGCTAGAGAATTGGAGCTGACACTCTTCCGCGTTTTGCAGGAAGGCCTTACCAATATTCATCGCCATTCCGAAAGCGATAGAGCCGAAATCGTCGTCACCTCCGGTTCGGGCACCGTTACAATGACCATAAAGGATTCTGGAAAAGGAATTTCCGAGAAGACCCTGGAGAATTTTAAAAACACTGCTGCCCCCTCGGGTGTCGGTCTGGCCGGGATGCGTGGCCGTGTCGCCGACGTGAATGGTACCCTCGAGCTTGAACCGGCCAATCCAGGCACGATAGTTCGCGTATGTGTTCCCTTTGTACCTGCTCCCCGTCCCGTCGCCACAATTCCCAAGCCCTCCTTGGAACAACTGCAACCCGCCTCCGCACCGAAGCAGGATAGCCCCACCCCGTCGCCACTCAATCCCTAATCGTTTTGTCCTGGCTGTCTCATCCGACACACCTAGTGCGAACCTTGCCAGCATCGCCGGGCGTTGCCTCAACTGCCGAGAGGGATCACTGCTCTCACCGTCGTGCCTTTTCCACCGGAAACGATCTCCAATTCTCCCCCGAACCCCTTCACGCGCTCTCGTATCCCGCGCAATCCCACTCCTGCCGCCCCCGACACTTTTTCCGGCGGGATTCCCTTGCCTGCATCACGAATCTCCAACATCACCCTATTCATTGAATTGGACAACGAGATTGCTGCGGTCGCGCTTCCAGAATGACGATGAATGTTAGTCAGACATTCTTGCACCACTCGGAAGATCATCATCTCTAGGTCCGCCGGAAAGCGCAGCTCTTCCACCATGTCCAAACTAACTTCGATATTGCTTCTTTCTTTGAACCCGGCGATGTACCAGCGCAGGCCGGCTCGCAATCCCATCTCGTCCAGCAACGGCGGATGCAACAGGTAAGACGTAGTACGCAGTTCATCCGACACGCTTCGAACCATTTGCACCGCTTCCTCGAGCTGCCGCGCTTCCTCGGCATTCTCGGTTGTCTTGCTCAACTTCGATAGACTCATCATCAGTACAGCCAGCGACTGGCCCGTGCTGTCATGCAATTCTCGTGCGATGCGCCGGCGTTCCTCGTCTTGCGTCTGCAGCAGACGCACGGACAATCCGCGCAACGCTTCCTCCGCGCGTTGCTGCCTCGCCATTCGATCTTCCAATTCCCTGGTTCGCTCGCGCACTCGTTCCTCAAGCTCGCTCTTCGCTTTGTGCAGAGTTTGCTCGTGGCGGTTGCGTTCCGTCACCGCGACCGAAACCAGCAGGCTCGTCAATGCCGCCACACTCAGAAAGACTTGCATTACGAGAAGTGATTCGTTGGGAATTCTGGCGCCATGCGTGCTCCGCAGCGCGCTGCCAATCGCCACGATAGAAAATGCAAACATGGCCAAGGCCGCAGCCCGGGGTCGTAATTCAAACGCCATCCACACCACAAAGGGAATGCACACGAACTTCAACGGATAGTCCTGTGCATTCTGAAATGGAAAATCGCCAAAAACCGCTGCGCCGATCAGAAGCAGACTAGCCAGCGCGAGTCCTTGCAAAAGCGGCTGTCCACCTTTGTGTGTTTCCCCTCGGGCGGACCACAGGAGGAAACATGGAGTGATCAGAATGGCTCCAGCCATATCGCCAAGCCACCAGGTCAGCCAAAATGGCGTCAATTGCATTCCAATATGAAAGCCGCTAAAAAGAAGGCTCGCTGTCCCAATCGTCGCGCTAACTATCGTCGCCAGCACGCATGCAAAAAATAAAAATGTGAAAATATTTTCCGCGCGTTCGAACGCCTTGCGGCCGTTCGCAAATTTCGTTACCAGGTAAGCCCCTAGCAACGCTTCCAGTGTATTTCCGCCCGCGATGCCTAAGGAACTCAACACCGATCCAGCGGTGACCAGGTTAACCGCGAAGGCGCCCACAAAAATGCCCGGCCACACTCGGTATCCAGCCAGCAGCAGGGCACTCAGCGCGATTCCTGTACCTGGCCACAGCGCGGTGGCGCTCGGATGCACAACCGCAAATCGTAATCCAAATTTACAAGCGAGAAAATAAACTACCGCCAAGCCCGCAATGAGCGCTGGCGAATAATTCGTTTTGGTAGTCCGGCCGACGATTGGCCACTTTGTGGGCAGCGCAGCCGGGAACCACGGTTTGTCAGCTGCCATATACTGCTCGCATTCAGGAGGACACGCAGAGTATAGTCCCGAACCGTCAAATTAGCACTTTCGGGCTTGCCCTGCCTCAAAAGCCCCTTTCCTCAAGCGATATCAGGCAGCGACCTACCCTTTACACAGTATTGCCGCACGCGCTCCCGCCACCTAGTTTCTCAATCGGAGCATATGGCGGATGCAAAAGCGAGTTCTGGTAGTTGACGACAACGACGTCATCCGGACCATCGTCAGGTCGGCCATCGAGATGCACACCCCGTATATCGTTCAAGAGGCCTCCGATGGCGTTGATGCCGTCGAAAAGGCCGAAACCCTGAATCCCGATCTCGTCGTGATGGACCTTTCCTTGCCGCGCATGAACGGCCTCGATGCCACGCGTGTGCTTAAGAGATCTCATCCTCCCGTTCAAGTCGTCCTCTTCACCCTGCATAAGGGTGTCGTCTCGGATTTCGAAGCCCAAAGCGCAGGCCTCTCCGCCGTCGTCGCCAAGTCCGAGGGACTCGAAACCCTTCTCCGCGAGGTCCAGCACTTGCTCCAAACCACTCACTGATCCCCTTCCACAACTTTCATCAAATTTTGGGCCAGCCTGGCGCGCCTCCGAAAAACATTATTCTTGACACCGCTCCACGGGGCGGGCGTACACTCGCGCCAGCAGTCGCGTCCCGGGCACATCATCTCAACAATGGAACTTCCGCTCCCCATCTCTTCCCTAATTGGCGAGCACGTCTGCTATGAATTTGGAGGTTCGCCGTGCAAACTGCTATCGGAGTATTCTCCAACCGTGAGAACGCCGAAAATGCAGTGAAGGTCTTACTCGAGCGCGAAGTCCCCGGAGAGCGAATCGTATTTCTTACCCGGTCAGAGGCCCAGGCCCGCGGCGTTAGCAGGCAATTAGGATCTAAGACAGCCGTCCCCCACTTAACGGAATTGGCCAGCGAAGAGCCTATATCCGCCAGTGCCGCTGCGCCGGCCACCTTCGCAATTTCGGGAGTGGGTCCTATCTTTGCGGCGGGGCTGGACGCTTCTTCATTGATTGGTTCAATTGGCATGGGAAGAGGCACGGCACGCGACGCTAACCCGGACGCGCCGTCTTCGGCAACCGGTTCACTGGAAGACTTGGCCCTTTTTCGCCGCGTGCTGAATGACGGCAATTCGGTCATTGTAGTGCGAACCGATTCGCCTCAAGTCGCCTCCCGTGCGTGCGCCGTGCTTGACCAACTCGGAATTCGTATGAGTTCTGGAGTTTCTCCGAAAACGTCCATTTTCTCGCGGCAAGTAGGCAACAGCGCTGTGGTAATTGACATCGTAGGAAAAGTCGCTCTCGCCGGAGGCACTGCGCTTCTCCGCGAGACCATTCGCGCCCTTCTCGAACAAGGGAACGATCGCATCCTTCTGAATCTGGAATCCCTTGATTTTATTGACAGTGCTGGACTCGGCGAACTTGTCCGCGCTCACGTCGCTGTTCGCAGCCGTGGTGGCCAACTTAAACTTGTCAAACCTACCGGCAATGTCAACTCCCTGCTGAAAGTCACCAGACTCGATACGGTCTTCGAAATTGAGCCCGACGAATCCACCGCTTTGCGCTCGTTGAGCCGCCCCGTGACTTAATCCGCGCGTCAGCCGATCCCGGCCCCTGGACTACAATATCCAAGACTCGCGACACGTCTGTCGCAACTCGAAACGTCGCAGTTTGCCAGTTGCCGTCCTTGGCAACTCCGCCACGAACTCTATCCTTCGTGGCCGCTTATAAGACGGAAGCCGCGCAATCACAAATTCCAGCAGTGCTGCAGCCAGTTCCGAGCTACCGGCATAACCTGGCCTGAGCACCACCCAGGCCACCGGCTTGCTCAGCCCGTCCTTGTCTTGCTGCGCGGCCACCCCGGCTTCGGCCACCGATTCATGCTCCATGAGCACGCTCTCAATCTCCGATGGACCAACCCAAACCCCACTCACCTTCAGCATGTCATCCGCGCGACCCGCGAACCAGTAGTAGCCCGCTTCATCCTGGTAAAACTTGTCGCCCGTCGAAATCCACTCCCCCTTCATGGTCTGTTTTGTTTGCTCGCGGTGATTCCAATAACCGGCAAACGTAGCGTCACTCTTTAGCCACAGATTTCCGATCTCGCCTACGCGAACTGGTTGCCTCTGCTCATCGAGGATTCTCGCTTCGCAGCCAGGAACGACCCTTCCGCAGGAACCAGGACGCACCTCTCCTGGGATATTAGAGATAAAAATGTGCAGCGCTTCCGTCGAGCCAATTCCGTCCAACACCTCAATTCCAAAGCGCTTCGTGAAACGTTCGCACAACCCGGCAGGCAAAGCTTCTCCCGCAGAGACGGCCAGACGAATACTGGACAGATCGAATTCCTCTTTGGGAGTTTTTGTAGCCGCTACTTTGCCCCGCGGATCTCCGACAGGCTCGCCCCGGTACTCAGTCAACGCCGCGAAATTTGACGGCACTGAAAAAAACAGTGTCGGACGATGCCGCTGAATCACTGCGTGGATGTTTTGCGGCGATGCGCGTCCTGGGAACAGAATCGACGTTCCTCCCACCGCTAACGGGAAATACAATCCGTTTCCCAAGCCATACGCAAAGAACAATTTTGCAACACTGAAAAATCGGTCCGATTCACAGATTCTCAGCACCTTCAGCGCGTATTGTTCGGCGGCCGCAACCATACTGTGTTGCAGGTGAATGCACGCCTTCGGCGAACCGGTGCTTCCCGAGGAGTACAGCCAGAACGCGGCATCGTCTTTGCATGTTGGCGCAGCTGTAAGTTGAGGATGATGAGATTGCAGAAAGTCTGCAAATTGGGTCGTGGAGAAAGAAGCCGTGACCGATGGAGCCCCGCCAGCGCCCACAACAATCAAATGCTCCAGAAAGCTCAGCCGCTCCCGTGGAATTTGCAACAGGGTATGAACAAATGACTCGCCGACGATTGCTACACGCGCACGCGTATCGTTCAAAAAATGCTCATATTCGTTCGCCCGCAAGAGCGTGTTGACTGGTACCGGAACAGCGCCAATCTTAATTGCGCCGAAAAAGGAGTAAGCGAATTCCGGAGTGTCTGGCAGCAACAGCAGGACGCGTTCCTCCATACGCACTCTCAAGGTGTCCCGCAAACCCCTCCCAACCCGGTTCACCCGCTCACTTAATTGCGTATAAGTAACCCGCTCCTCCCCACACTCGATAGCAACTCGCTCGCCGCGGCCTTCCCGCAGATGCCGGTGGATAAAATATTCCGTGGCATTAAAATTGTTCCGATCTTGACCATATGAGGCAGCCACGACGAAAAGTCTATCCCACCAATCCCGCTTATGCGAACACTCAAACCGTAAGGACGGATTATCTCGTGGTTTTTGGTCAGAGGAGCCAAGCAGCAACTATGAGTGACGTCGGGGATATTGTTCTCGAACAAAGATTTTGACTGACACCTTTTTTACAACCGGTGACTTCTTCTGCTGTTCAGCAAACTTTTTGGCTTTGGAGCGTTCCTTGAAAACCCGATTCGCGGAAGTCTCACCGTCGATATAAGTGACGGCTACGCGAAAATAACGGCGTTTGTGTTCCGCCTTGCCTGTGTAAGCGCCAGACTCTCGCAATACGCGAACATGATAGCCGATGGTACCGACAGACTTGCGCAACTTACGGGCGATAGCATGCTGTGTTATTCCCTGGTTGAGCATCCCCAGAATTTGCGCTTGGAGTTCCGGCTTGGCGACGAAATACGTTTCGGGCATAGCGGAATTGTATGCTCTTCCTTTCCCCTTTTCGAACCCTATTCAATCGCGCTTCAAGCTTCGGCGGTGAAACGACCGGACCCCGAATAACGAAGTCACAAGTCCGCGAAGTATATCCTAATTCGCTCCGTAGTAAGGCCCTCATTCGCGGTCTGTACCGTCGAGCCGACAAAGCCCGCAGGATGCATCGCCAGTGCGGCCTCAGCCCATGAACGATCTATTCCCGCCCTTCACCTTCCGAGCAGAGTCCGCCGTACCGAGGAATCCTTCTTTCCTATTCGGCTCTACTTTGCGTTTTCGGTTCCGTCCGAGCCTTCTGGTTCGATTAAGAGTAAACTAGTCCGCAACGCGTCGCGGCACGTCCGTCTCGATGATTTCTTTCAGCGAACACCATCTGGAGGACCGCAATATGACAGCCCACCCGATCATTCTCTTCATGCTTTTTTCTATCGGCAATCTGTTTTTCGGTCCGAATCAAGCCACGACCGACCAAGACACCATCGTCGCTTTTGCGCATAAAGCGGCGGTGCGTGCCGTTAACTTTCACGACGGTGACGCCGAAAGCCTGGCTCACTCGCGCGCCGATTTCTCACCTGAAGGCTGGAAAGATTTCATGAAGCACATGGAAGGCTTCATCGATTCGAAGGGCGCGCCCACGTTCACTTCCTATTTCATTCCATCGGCAAACGCCCGCGTGCTGGGCGAAAAGGATGGCATCGTCCACTTTCGTATTCCCGGCATCCTCAAGCAAACCAGCAAAGCTTCCAGCACCACCTACAAAGCCGCGCTCGAAGTTCACGCCGGCGGTAGCCCCATCAAAATCACACGCCTCCAACAAATCATGTGCGCAAGCGCCTCCACCGCCTGCCAATAACTCGCTTCTCGCCGCTTTCCATACTTCCGGATGTTCTAGGGGCACGACTCCTAGCTCCAGTGTTTTCAGTCCAGCTGCTTCACTCTTTCACTACTCTTTTCACTCTCTTTCCCATAACTCCCACATTTGCTTTGCATAAACGCGGGGTGTGGGGCACACCCGTTTACCCAATATGCGAGGGTCGGCGCAAAAGAGGCACTATATCGCCCCTTCCTGGCCGAAACTGTGTTTAACACCCTTGCCTCCTCTCCGAAAACGGACTGCTCAAAACTTACAACTTACAACTGCCTTGCTATACTTTCTCCATGAAAGCTCACGTTTGGGTCATGCCAAAGCGCACGGTTCTCGATCCGCAAGGTCAAACCATTCAACACGCCCTCTCCGGGCTCGGTTACGCCGCCGTCACCGACGTTCGCCAGGGCAAATTTTTTGTTCTTAATCTCGATGGCTGGTCCCGCGAAGAGGCCCAGCGCCAGCTGGAGAAAATTTCCAGGGAAGTTCTCACCAATCCGGTCATCGAGGAATACCGCTTCGAGATCGTCGAATAGCATGTGCGGAATCGTCGGGTACATAGGCTCCAAGAGAGTTGTTCCGGTCATCGTCGAAGGGCTGCGTAAACTCGGATACCGTGGCTACGATTCCGCCGGCCTCGCCGTCGTGAACTCCGCTGGCAAACTGGAAGTTCGCCGCGCTTCCGGAAAGCTCCGGAATCTCGAAGAAGTCATCCAGAAATCTCCCATCGATGGCACGTACGGCGTCGGCCACACCCGCTGGGCAACTCACGGTCGCCCCACGGAAGAAAACGCCCATCCGCACCGCGACTGCACGGGACAAGTCATCGTCGTCCACAACGGCATCATCGAAAACTATCTTGAGCTCAAGGAACAGCTCCAGCGTGAAGGCCACAAATTCGTTACCGAAACTGACACCGAAGTTGTTGCCCACCTGGTCGAAAAGAATCTGCAAAGCTCAGCAGGAACAACTCCCCTCGAAGAAGCGGTCCGCAAATCGCTCCAGCAGCTCCGCGGAATCTACGCCCTCGTTTTTCTTTCCACCAGCGATCCGGACAAAATCGTCGCCGCGCGCCTCGGCCCTCCCGCCGTTATCGGACTTGGCGACGGCGAGTATTTTGTTGCGAGCGATATTCCGGCGCTTCTCGAACACACTCGCAACATGTTTTACCTGGCCGATGGCGATATCGCGGTGCTCACGAAGAGCGGCGTTCGAGTCATGGACCACGACGGCAAGCCTGTGGAACGCAAGCCGCACTACGTCGCCTGGGACGCTGTTATGGCGGAAAAAGGTGGCTACAAGCATTTCATGCAGAAGGAAATTTTCGAACAACCCCGCGCCGTTCGCGATACCTTCCTCGGCCGCATTTCGCAGGACACCGGAAAAATCTATCTCGGCGAAATGGAGATCACTGAACGGCAATTCCGCGAGTTTAAGAATGTCCGCATCGTGGCCTGCGGCACCAGTTGGCACGCCGCGCTCGCGGGCAAATTCATGATCGAGCGCTTGGCGCGTCTTCCCGTCGAAGTGGATTACGGCAGTGAATTCCGCTATCGCGATCCGATTCTGGACGCGAAAACTTTGACGGTTTGCATCAGCCAGTCCGGTGAAACCGCGGATACCATCGCTGCGCAGCGCGAAGCAAAACAAAAAGGTTCGCCGACTCTTGCGATCTGCAACGTGCTTGGTTCGATGATTACGCGCGAAGCCGCTGGCATCATTCTGATCCATGCCGGGCCGGAAATTGGTGTCGCGTCAACCAAAGCATTCACCGCTCAACTCGCTGCGTTGCTTTTGCTGGCGACCTATCTCGGAGAAATTCGCGGAACACTGAGCAGCGCCGCGGCAAAAGGACTTTTGCAGGAATTCGTCACCATTCCGCAGAAGATCGAAACGATTCTGCAATCCGATCAGACCGGGTTCTACGAAAACCTCGCGCGACAGTTTTTCCGCTGCTCCAATTTTCTTTACCTCGGCCGCGGAATTCACTATCCGATCGCTCTCGAAGGCGCGCTAAAGCTAAAAGAAATTTCCTATATCCATGCCGAAGGCTATCCAGCTGGCGAAATGAAACACGGCCCTAACGCACTCATCGACGAAAATCTTCCCGTAGTGGTTCTCGCTACGCGCGACGACTCCGATCCCGCCTCCGTTACTCTCTACGAAAAAAGTGTTTCTAACATCAAAGAGGTGAAAGCCCGCGATGGCATCGTCATCTCCATCGTCACCCAGAACGATCACCAAGCCCGCGAAGCCTCCGATCATCTGATCGAACTCCCGCCCGCCCCGGAGCTCCTCGTCCCATTCCTCGAAATCATCCCGCTCCAACTCCTCGCTTACCATATCGCCGTTCGGCGCGGCTGCGACGTCGATCAACCCCGCAACCTGGCCAAATCGGTTACGGTAGAATGAAGCAATGCGAAGAAATCTCCCCATAATTGCTTTGCTGATCATTTCTGGGGTCGCTCCCCAGACCGTGTTTGCGCAGGCCGCAAGTACGGAGGGGACTGCGGAGTTGCGGGAGGTGAAGAGTGAGGGGCAGAAGAAGCTGACAGAAGCACAGATTGCGACGCTGACTGGGTTGCAAAACGGCGCACAAGTGGGGCGGGACGACTTGCAGAAGGCGGCTGACAAGTTGGTGGCGACCGGATTGTTCGCCACAGTGAAGTACGACTTCAAGACTCGCAACGATGGATTGACGCTGAGTTTCCATGTGACGGAATCACCGCGAATTCCCGCTTATTATGACAATTTTCCCTGGTTTGGAGATTCCGAATTGAACGATGCAATTCGTGCGCAACTTCCCTTTTTTGATGGCACGCTGCCGGAAGGCGGGAGCGTTGTAGATACTGCCGCGAACGCGATTCACGACCTTCTGACCGCGCACAAATTGGATTTTCCGGTACAGCATCAAGTCACGGCGAATCCGTTAGCCGATGGAAACATTCAGGAATTCACCGTGGAAGGCGCAGGTCTAAAAATTGCCAGTTTGAGTTTCAGTGAGCCGGCGCTGACGGCAAATCCCGCCGTACAGCAACACCTTTCCGAAATAAAGGGCAAGCCCTATTCGCGGACCACCATCGATCTCTTCCTCGCCGAACAAATTCGTCCAGTTTATTTGAAGCAGGGATATTTGAAAGCCAAACTGGGCCCACCGGAAGTTCGCATGTCCGGACCGCCAACGGCGAAATTGCCCGAAGCACTGCCCGTCTACGTTCCGATTGCGGCGGGAGACGTCTATCACTTTGGCAAGGCAGAATGGTCCGGCAACAACGTGATTTCGTCGATCGCGCTGGCTGCGTATTTTGGGCTGAAGCCGGGTGCGGTGGCCGACGGAATGGAACTGCAGGCGGCGCTGGAACAAATTCGCGAAGAATACGCGCGACGCGGTTATCTCGACGCGGCGGTGCAACCGGAAACTTCATTTGACGAAGCTACGCACACCGTTTCCTACAAGATTGCGATTACCGAGGGCAAGCAATATCGCATGGGCGGCTGGGTGATTACGGGACTTTCCACGAACGGAGAATCGCGAGTGCGCTCGACCTTTCCGATAGCGGCGGGGGATATTTTCGACAAAATAAAATATGAAGATTTCCTGACGCAGTTGCAGAATCGCTCGAAAGACATTTTTGGCGAATTGCCAATTCACTACGACAACGTTGGCCACTGGCTGCGCGCGGATGCAGCGAAAGGCACCGTGGACGTATTGCTCGATTTTAAGTAGTCGAAAACCGATTCAAACGGTTGCAAATCGGGAGTTCGCTTTCAACCTGATCTTGCTATAGAGATTGCTGTACGCGGTTTACGCCGGTCATACGATATACTTCCGGTGATGAGTTCCTTTGTACAAATCCGCAGGCAAGAATCCGGAGAAACGGAAGCGGCGCGCAAAGAAGCGGAATTGCTGTCGCGCCTCGCGGAGCTTCCTTCGCTGCTGATTGCGGTCTCCGGTGGAGCGGATTCAGCGTATCTTGCGTGGGCCGCCCATCGAGTACTCGGAGAGCGCGCGCTTTCGGTGACCGCAATTTCGCCCAGTTATTCCGCCTACGACCGTGCGGAGTTGGAAGAGTTCGTGGCGCTTACAGGAGTGCGGCACGAATTCGTCGAAACGCATGAGATGGACAATGCCGCCTATCGAGCGAATGCCGGCGATCGTTGTTACTACTGCAAGGACGAACTCTTTAGCGTGCTGGATCGACTCGCGAAAGACCGTGGCTTCGCCGCGGTGGCGTACGGAGTGAATACGGATGACACCAGCGATTTTCGTCCTGGGCATCGCGCTGCGGCCGAGCATCAAGTACTTGCGCCGCTGCTTGACGCGAAAATGAGCAAGCCCGATATACGAGCGTTGTCGCAGCGCGCGGGACTACCCACATGGGACCGGCCTGCTTCGGCATGTTTATCGTCGCGGCTGCCTTATGGAACAGAAGTGACGCCGGAGAGGTTGCTGCTGGTAGAAAACGGCGAAGCAATTTTGCGCGAGCTGGGATTCCGACAATTTCGCGTGCGATTGCACGATAAGCTAGCGCGGATCGAAGTCGCAGCGGAAGAGTTGCCGCGGGCCATGACCCCGGAGATGGGCGCGACGATTTCGCGACGGTTCAAGAAAGCGGGGTTTCTGTATGTGGCCCTGGATCTGGAGGGCTACCGCCAGGGGTCACTTAACGAGGGATTGCGCGTGAAGTGAGGTCCCGTGTACGGATAGCGCGAGGAAACAACGGCGAAGGGGCGGAGTGATTGGCAGGCTAGCGCGGGACAGGATGCGAACGGAACATTGCCCGGTGAAATTGCGTATCTTGCTGTGAAGAGGCGCAAGTCATTGCACAAGTTGGACTGCAAGAGTTGAGATAGGATGCTGTGCGGCCTAACGCCAGGAAAACAGGCGGAGGAAGAATGTTTCACAGCGGCAATGTGAAAGCGATCGTCGTTAACACCGTCCTCGGTTTTGCGGTAGCGGGTCTGCTAGCCGGATGCGGCACTGGTGTGGCGTCGAGCGGTTCGTTCGAGCGCACATATACGGTTAACGGACCGATTCGCCTGGAGCTGTCGAACGCCAGTGGATTCGTGCGCATTAACGGCAGTTCGGATAACCAGGTTCATATCCATGGCGACATTCGCGCGCGTGGGTTTCTGTTCAACGATCCGGACAAACAGGCGCGCAACCTTTCCGCAAATCCGCCCATCGAGCAAAGGCCGGATATTATTCGCATCGGGAGGAATTTGAACGAACTGAACGGCGTTTCAATCGATTACACGATCGAGGTGCCGCGGAATACCGAGGTTTCGACCACTGTGGCGTCCGGGTCGCAGACCATCAGCAATTTACAAGGCCCGGTAAAAATTGATTCGGCGTCGGGATCGATCGAAGTGAACAAGATCGAGCGGTCAGTGCAAGTGAACTCGGCCAGTGGCTCAGTAAATGCACAAGACTTGGGTGATGATTTTCGCGCTTCCACGGCTTCGGGCGACATCCGCGTAGCGAACGTCAAGGGCGACGTAAGAGTTCACGGGATTTCCAGTTCGGCAAGTATCTCTGGGGCCGGAGCACGAGTGGAAGCGGGCACCACGAGCGGCTCGGTGGAGATTTATGGCGCGGGAAACGACGTGACAGCAAATTCGGTTTCTGGACGTGTGGTAGTGAAAGGAAATCCTTCAGGCAACAGTTACTGGAATTTGAAGACAACCTCTGGGAGCGTCGAGGTCGAAGTTCCCCGTTCAGCAAATTTTCATCTTTCGGCACAGGCGGTGTCGGGAAACATCAATGCCGGAATCCCGATTGTGATTGAGGATCAGGACAAGCACAGTTTACGCGCGCGAGCGGGAAACGCGGGCGGGCGGGTGGAGATTCGTACCGTATCGGGCGGCATCAAGGTCGAGCCTGCTTCGTAACATCGGTCAGGTTGCGCTATTCGCGTTGGACAACCCAACTTTGTGAGTGGTTATTAAGCCTAACGTTGAGATGCTTGGCTGTCATCGGGCAGGGCTCACCATGACGAGCTATTTGGCAACCTTTGGTTTGAGCCCTTTCGATATAAATATCGCGATACAATCCAGCGTATGAGCTGGCGGTACATCGCAAGCGCTGCGTTAGTTTTGTTGCCTGTTGCTAATTCCGGCGGGCAGGGGGCGCAATCTCCTTCCAGTATGGCAAATTCCCCAGGCAAACAAACGACCACGCAAAAGAAAACTGCGGAGAAGCAGGCCGCAAAACCGCTTTCTCCTTCGGAAGAATTGCAAAAGGCCATCACCGATGCAGGAAACGATCGCGCGGCGCTGGTCAAAAACCTGCAAGCGTTCCTGGAGAAATATCCTGACGCGGCGGAGCGCCCGCAGATTTATCGCGCGCTCGTGGAGGCGTGCATGCAGTTCCACGATGACGGTTGCGCGACGAATTATTCAGAGCGGATTGTTTCGCTGACGCCGAACGACGTTTCGATGACGCTGCTGACAATTCAGTTGCTGGAACGAACGGGAGACCCAGCGGGGCTACGACGCGCCGTGACTTATGCGACGCGAGTGTACGAATCCGTGAACGGATCACCAGAGTCAGAAAAGTCGCCGCGAGTTTCGATGGAAGAATGGGAAGGCCAGAAGAGGCGCGATGAGTCAGCGGTGCTGGCTCTGAGGGGCAGGCTGGAATCGCGATTACAGGATCGTGCGACTGCGCGGCAGGACTTCGAAAAAAGCTATGAACTGGCCCCAAATTCCAGCGCGGCCCTGAAGCTGGGAGAATTCGATGAACTGGCGAAGGACTACAAAGCCGCGGCGACACAGTATGCGCGAGCTTTCGCGCTTTCCGATACCGCCACAAAATCCGGGAACCGCCGCGAGATTCGGGAACAACTGGGAAATGCGTGGCGACTGGCGCACGGAAGCGATGCCGGTCTGGGAGATTTCTTGTTGAAGACGATTGACGATGTTACCGCGGCATCAACGGCCCCGCGCACTAAACGAAATGCGGGAGTGAAAAACGCGTTTGCCTTTGTGGTTCGCAAAGCTCCGAATGGTGGCGCATATCCCGTGGCCGCGCAAAAGGGAAAAGTGCTGGTGATCAATTTTTGGGCGACGTGGTGCGGACCGTGTCACGCGTTGGAGCCGATTTATGAAAAGCTGGCCGCGCGCTTTGCCGGAGATGCCGGCGTGGTGTTCTTGTCCGCGAATTGCGACGAAGACGAATCGCTGGTGGGGCCGTACCTCGCGGAGCGCAAGCCGCGTTCAAATGAAGTGTTTGCCGATGGCCTGGAAGAATTATTTGCGGTGGATTCGTTCCCGACGGTTTTGATTGTGGACCGGGGCGGAAAAGTGGTGTTTCGCGCGAACGGATTTGATCCGGAAACGATCGAGCAGGAGTTGGGAGAGGCGATTCGGCAGGCGGCGACGACGGCGCACTTGGAGAAGCTTGCACCGCCGATGGCGCATTAGGTGAACAGGTTTGAGATTTGAGATGTGGGCAAGATCGAAGATAGATTCCTCGGTCAATTCTCTCTCTCGGAATAACGGACGAAAAAAACAGCCAGCTGAAAGCTCCTCTCTATATTAAGTAATGACAAGAAAGTAAAGCAGATTACGATTCTTGCGCGGCATAGTAACAGGGAGATGATTTCGGCACGAATTCAAGAGCCGCGCACTATATCGGATTGTGCGTTAGATTCGGCCATAACTTCTTGTGCGGCGAGGATGGTATTGGCGTGAATGCGGATAGTGTCTTCGACGTGACGGGCGTAGCCTCCTGCAAGGGTTGTGGCGATTGGAACGTTGCGCAATCGCGCTAACTGAAAAACTGCTTTATCTCGAGCTTTGAGGCCGGCCTTGGTAAGGCGAAGACCACCCAACTGGTCTTCGCAGAACGGATCGGCACCGCCAACGTAGAAAAGAATTTCAGGTCGAAATTTTTCGAGCGATTGTTCAACAGCCGGCAAAAGCATTGAAAGATATTCGTCGTCTTCCACACCATCATCGAGACCCAAATCGAGATTCGAAGGAGGCTTGTCGGACGGATAATTGTGCTGCTGGTGGATGGAAAGTGTGAAGACTGAATCGTCTTTGCGGAAAATGTGCGCGGTGCCATTGCCGTGATGAACATCGGTGTCCACGACGATGGCTCTTTTTATTGCGCCATCAGCCTGCAGACGGCGGATTGCTATCGCAACGTCGTGAATAGCGCAAAAGCCCTCACCATGATTGGCATAGGCATGATGAAAGCCGCCGGTGAGATTGCTGGCGAACCCGTCGCGAAGCGCGAGCTCTCCGGCGAGGATGGTGCCGCCGGCGGCGAGCCAGACGGCTTCGGCGAGTTCCGGCGAATAAGGAACTTCGAGCTTCATGATTTCGCTGGCGGTGAGCGTTCCGGTTTTTAACTTATGGAACCATTCCGGAGTGTGGACTCGCAACAGGTCTTCGTCGGAAGCGGGCAGCGGCTGGAGGACGTCATCGGGCGAGGCGATTCTTTCGCGCAGGAGAAGTTCATAGAGCAGGCGAAATTTTTGCGATGGAAAAACGTGCGGACCGAGATTGAGATCGTAGCGCGGGTGGTAGACGAGTTTGAATGGCAGCATGGTGACGTTAGAACGCATTTTATAAATGCGTTCTGCGCGGTGCAAGTGAGAGCGAACGCAAGAAAGGCAGATTCCTCGGGAAAACCACCCTTAGAATGACAACTTAACGACTCAAACCATTGTTGATGAAGGCGTGCCTGAAGCCATGTTTCGCACTTCGACGACATTCTTGCGGACGAGGGTTAATTTTCGCGGTCGAGGATGAAGTCCGGCAGAGTGAGGAGCGCGCGAGCGTAATCGGAATCTTCGCTGCCCTGGATGCAGGCTTTTGCCCGACGGGCGTAGTCGTGGGCCAGTTTGCGAGCGCGATCGATGGCGCCGGATTCGTGCACGAGAGAAACGATGGTTTCGGGCTTTACACTGACAAAATCTTTCTCTTCGAGAACGCGGGCGACGAGTTCGCGGGCATCGCGATGGCCATTTTCCATGGCGTAGATCAGCGGAAGCGTCACTTTGCCTTCTTTGAGGTCGCTGAGGACGGGCTTGCCTAGCTGCTCGGCGGAGGCGGTGAAATCCAGCAGGTCGTCGACCATTTGAAAAGCCAAGCCGGAGTACCGGCCGTAATCGGCGAGCGCTTCTTCTTCGTCGTCGCTGAATCCGCCGAGAACGGCACCGAGCCGTGCGCAACCGCTAAACAAGCAAGCGGTTTTGTACGTTGCGAGTTTCAAGGCATCTTCCTCATTGACATCGATGCGGCCGATTTTGCTGAGCTGAATGAGCTCGCCTTCAACCATTTTTTGCGTCAGGTCGATGAGAATGTCGAGAATGCGGAAATTGCGTTCTTCAAGCGCCATCTGGAAGGACTGCATGTAGAGCCAGTCTCCGGCAAGAACGCTACGATGATTGCCCCAGCGAGAATTCGCGGAAGGGCGGCCGCGGCGCGTGTCAGCACTGTCAATTACATCATCATGGATTAGCGTCGCGCTGTGGAGAAGTTCGACCACGGTGGCGAGGCGGATTGCGCCAGGACGATTTTCTCCGGCGTAGGCGTTGGCGAGGAGGAGAAGCGCGGGGCGGAGACGTTTGCCGCCACCTCCGAGCAAATAGCTGGTGATTTCGCCGACCGGCTGGTAGGCCGCGGCACTCTGGCGGGAAAGCTCCTGTTCGACGAGCACCAGATCGTCGCGAACCAGATCGAAAATTTCTTTAACCGTCAGAAGCGCGATGGCACTTCTCCCTGGAGCTTCCAGTTGCGTGTTTGCAACTCATTCCCTTGAGATTCTTCACGCATCCTCATCGGACGTCGGAATGACTGAGCAAGCATCAGCCGGAAAGCTAAGAATGCTGCGGCTCGACAAGGCCGAATAGTCGCCGGAAACTCTCTGCGGTGGCTGCGGCGAATTCTTCCGTGGGTAAGTTTCTCACAGCGGCAAGGGTTTTGGCCACTTCCACGACGTAGGCTGGCTCATTACGTTTGCCGCGATAAGGCTGGGGAGTGAGATAAGGAGAATCCGTTTCTATGAGGATGCGTTCGAGGGGAATTTCCTTTGCCACGTCGCGGATGTTTTGCGTTTTGGGGTAAGTAGAGTTTCCTGCGAAGGAAATGTGGAAGCCCATGTCGAGGCCACGCTTGGCGTGTTCGAACGTGCCAGTGAAGCAGTGCAGGATGCCGCCGAGGCCGGTCGATTTCCAGTGTTGTTCGAGCTGGGCGAGGCAGTCGTCCCATGCGTCGCGGCAATGAATAATGATAGGGAGCTTCGCTTTGTGCGCGAGTTCCATTTGCGAGCGGAACACGGTCGCTTGTGTGTCACGTGGAGAGTGGTCGTAAAAATAATCGAGACCGATTTCACCCCAGGCGATGACTTTCGGATGTTGCGCGAGGCGTGCAAGTTCGTCGAAGTGCTGCTGTGTGACCTCTTTAGCTTCGTGAGGGTGGATGCCGACGCTGCTGTAGATCCAATCGTGCTGCTCGGCGTAGGGAATCGCGGCGTCAAGTTTCTCGGGACCGGGCCCTGTGCCGACGGCGAGAAGCGTTGAGATGCCTACATCGCGGGCGCGCTGAAGCATGGCCTCGCGGTCGTCCGCGAATTGCGGGAAATCAATGTGCGCGTGGGAATCGACGAGGTCCATGTAAGCCGTGATTGGTAATCAGTTTTCCGTGATCAAGTAAACCATCGTTGTTATGGCAATCGCAGATGTTTGAACTCTCGACCATTACTGAGTACGGGAAACTGACAACTTAAGTCTCATTTCAGGCGCGCACCGACTTCCACGTCTTCGGGGAAGCCCGCGAGGACTGGGCGGCCTTCGGGGCCGACCGAGGCGGCGATGATCATGCCGTTGGATTCGACACCTCGGAGTTTGCGCGGAGCGAGATTGGTGACCACAGCGACTTTGCGACCAATGAGCGAATCCGGTTCATAGAATTGCGCGATGCCGGCGCAGATCTGGCGGATTTCGGTGCCGATGTCTACGGTGAGTTTGAGCAGTTTGTCGGCGCCTACGATGCGTTCGGCGGTTTTGATCTCGCCTACGCGCATTTCGACTTTGGCAAAGTCTTCGATGCCAATTTTTTCGTTGGGCGCTGGAGCCGCAGCAGCCGCGGCGCTTGAAGGTGCGCTGTGACTCGCGGCGGGCGTTGGCGCGGGCGGAGCGGTTGGATTCAGTTCTTCGTTAGCCATGGATTCGATCCTCTCGATTGCTTCGGATTTTTCGACACGTGGAAATAAAGTTTGCGGTTTCCCGAGCGGCACTCCGGTAGCCAACTGGCCCCAGCGGAGCCCGTCGAGTTCGACTGCGGCAACCGAGCCGGGTTGGCCGAGGAGGGTCCAGATTTTCGCGGTGCTGTCGGGAAGCACTGGATGCGCGAGCACGGTGACGACACGTAGAAGTTCGGCGGTCGTCGCGAGAATAGTCGCTTTACGCTGCGCATCGGCATCGGAATCGCCAAGCGACCATGGCTTTTCGGTTGTTAGATATTTGTCGGCTGCGGCAATGACCGCCCACAGCGTTTCCAGGGCGCGCGCGAAATTCATTCTTTCGAAATAGTCGAGAACGTCGCCGATGGCACTTTGTGTCTCGCGCGCCAGGTCTTCGTCCTGGGGCCGAAGTTTTCCTGCTTTCGGAATTTTGCCGGCGAAATTCTTTTCGATCATGGCTGCGGTACGGCTAGCGAGATTGCCGAGTCCGTTCGCAAGATCGGCGTTGTAGCGCGTGACCAGCGCGTCGTAGCTGAAATTACCGTCTTGCCCGAAGACTACTTCGCGCAACAGAAAATAACGGAGGGCATCCACTCCAAGCATATTGGCGATGGGACGCGGAAGGACGACATTGCCTTTGGACTTGCTCATTTTGCTGGCATCCATCAGAAACCAGCCATGGGCCCAAACTTGTTTCGGAACCGGCAACATGGCGGCCATCAGAAACGCGGGCCAGTAAACAGTGTGGAAGCGAATGATGTCCTTGCCGACGAGATGCAAATCGGCGGGCCACATGCCGCGCTTTTCATAGTCGGGTCCGCCAACAGCGCTGAGATAAGCAGTCAGCGCGTCAAACCACACGTAAAAGACATGCGGCTCTTCGCCCGGAACCGGAATGCCCCAGCGAATCGTAGTGCGCGTGATACTGAGATCCTTAAGGCCGCCTTCAACGAAAGCAACGATTTCGTTTTTTCGCGTTTCCGGCTGAATGAAATCCGGATTCTTTTTGTAAAAATCGAGAAGCGGTTTCTGGAATGCGGAAAGCTTGAAGAAATAATTTTCTTCAGTGAGGGTTTCCGTTGGACGGCCGCAGTCGGGGCAATTGTCACCGGGCTTGGCGTCGTTCACGAACGCGTTGTCGTAGATACAGTATTGGCCTGTGTAGTGACCTTTGTATACGTAACCGTTTTCGCGGCAGAGTTTGAAGAGCCACTGCACGGTACGCACATGCCGAAGATCGGTGGTGCGCACGAATTCATCAGCGGGTAGGCCGAGTTCATCCCACAGCGTGCGCCAGGCGTCGGCCATTCTGGCAACGAATTCGGATTCGGGGATGCCGGCTCTTTTCGCGGCGCGTTCGACGTTCACGCCGTGCTCGTCGGTGCCGGTAGTCATTACAACTTCAAATCCCCGCATGCGTTTGTAGCGACGAATCACGTCGGCGACCACAGTGGTGTACGTGTGGCCGATGTGCGGCAGGCCGTTCGTGTAGTAGATCGGCGTGGTCAGATAGAATTTCAGTTTTGCGGACATTTTTCGTTTTAGACAACTCTTAATGCTACATCTTGCAAGATGGCTATGCTGAGATCCTTCCTCTGCTTCTGGCGGACTCAGGATGACAGATGAAAACCGGAGGCGTTCTTCCCTGCTGTTGACCCCTGCGAAGAAGATTCAAATGCACGAACAGCTTCGTCCATGACTTGGTGCAAAGGAACGTTTTTTTCGGCTGCCAGTTTGCGGCAGTCCTCGTATTCAGGGGCGACATGGCGGATGTTGCCATTGACACGGGAAAGCTTGATCCGCACATTGCCGAATTTTGTGTTCACCGTGACCGATTCACGCGGCAAAGTTCGACGTTGCGCGGAATAAGTGCGTGCGCCAAAGGTAGTCGTCTCGGCAAAGGTCAGCGATATTAACGAGCCGGCATCTTGCGGCTTGCAGAGCAGCGTCAGCAACGTACCCGGGCGATTTTTCTTCATCTGGACGGGCGTAGTGTAAACGTCCAACGCGCCTGCGGCGAGCGCTTTTTCGAGAAAGTAGCCATAGATTTGCGGATTCATGTCGTCGAGATTGGCTTCGATCACGGAAATTTCTTCGTCGAAACCGGAAACAACTTTTTCGGCGGCTTCACCCACCATGAGGCGGACGACGTTGGGCTGGCCTTCCAGGTCGGCGGAGCCAGCTCCGTAGCCGATCGCAGAAACGCTCATGGCAGGCTGAGGACCAAACGAATCGCAAAGCGTGGCAACAATCGCTGCGCCGGTCGGTGTGACCAGTTCCCTTTGCGCGCCGTTCGAATAAGTCGGCTTCCCCTGCAATAATTTTGCAGTGGCTGGAGCCGGAACCGGCAAAACGCCGTGCGCCATTTTTGCGGTGCCACCGCCGACATTCAGCGCGGAGCACGCAAATTTCTGGATCCCGAGCGTTTCGAAGCCGATGCATGCGCCGACAATGTCCACTATCGCGTCGACGGCGCCAACTTCGTGGAAATGAATTTTTTCAAGCGGTACGTCGTGGACCGAGGCTTCGGCTTCGCCGAGTTTGGTGAAAATGGCAGCCGCGTTCTTTTTTACTTCGGCGGAAAGCTGTGATTTGTCAAAAATTTCAAGAATCGCAGAGAGACTGCGGTGTTTTGCCCGATCTTCGGTGTCGACGCGGACAAAGGTGGCGGACATGCCGTTCTTCCAGACTTTTTCAGAGGAAATCTTCCAGCCAGGAACCTGCATTCCGTTCAAACCACCTCGCAAAAGATCCAGATTGCAGCCCGCATCAACCAGCGCGCCGAGCGTCATATCCCCGCTGATGCCGCTAAAACAATCGAAATAGGCAAGTTTTGTCACGAGTGCGCAAGAAGCGAACAAAACGTTCTTCGTTGATACTATCGGCGTCAGAAAAACGTGTCAAACCAGCTCAGTCGCGACAAGAACTGAGGCCATCCTTTTGACCGAGTATCGGGCCATTTTCTATACTGGCTGATTCGAATAACCTGGAAATTTGAGGCGACGTGTATCTCATTCTGCTGCAGAAGCTAAAGGAAACACTCGGCACGCATATCCGTGAAAAGTACGGTGTGGAGATTGCGGTGTCGCTGGCGAAACCGCCCAAACTGGAGATGGGCGAGGCGGCTTCGCCAGTGTGTTTCGAGCTGGCCAAGAAATTGAAACGCGCACCTCGACAGATCGCGCAGGAGATTGCGACCAGTTTACCGGCGGTGGCAGGAGTTTCGCGCATCGAAGTGGCAGGGGCCGGTTACCTGAACCTATTTCTTGACCGCGCTGTGTTTTGGCTATCCTGTTTCGCGCAGACTGGAGCTGTGTCCGGAGGAACGGTTGGCAGGCTCGAAAAAGTGATTGTCGAACACACCAGCATCAATCCCAACAAGGCGGCGCACATCGGGCACATGCGGAACGCGGTGTTGGGAGACACGATTGCGCGGATTTTGCGCGATGCGGGCGAGCATGTGCAAGTGCAGAACTACATTGATAACACCGGCGTACAAGTGGCAGACGTGGTGATCGGATTTCAGCACATGGAGAAGAAGACCGTCGCTGAAGTTCGTGCGAAGGCGGCGAAACCGGGGTTCGACCATTTGTGCTGGGATTTATACGCGCGGGTGACGCAATCTTACGAGCAAGACAAGGCGCAGAGCGCTGAGTTACGTGGAGCTACACTGCGCGCGATTGAAGAGGGTCACGGCGAAACCGCAGAAATGAGCACGATCGTCGCGGATGCGGTCGTCGGATTTCATCTGCGAACAATGAATCGGCTGGGTATTTCATACGAACTGTTGGCCCGCGAGAGCGAGATTCTGCACCTGCATTTTTGGGACGCGGCGTTCGCGAAGCTGAAAGAGGCGAAGGTGATCGAGTTTGTAACCACTGGAAAAATGGCCGGCTGCTGGGTGATGCGCGCCGAGAATCACGAAGAGCCCAACACAGAGGTCACCGAGGCCAAGGGCCCAGAGAATACAGAAAAAGAAGATGAGAATATTCAGGACAAGATCATCGTGCGTTCGAATGGAACGGTGACGTACGTCGGAAAAGATATTGCGTACCAGCTTTGGAAATTCGGATTGCTTGGAAAGGATTTCCACTATAAACGGTGGATGAACGCGCCGCTGGGCGAAACGGTTTGGACGACAACCACTGACGCGGATGACCCTGGCGCGCCGCATTTTGGCGAGCCGGCTGCGCGCGTTTACAACGTGATAGATACGCGGCAATCGTACGTGCAGGATGTGGTGGCGCAGGGCTTGCGTGGGCTGGGGCATGCCGAAGCAGCCGCGAATTCGATTCATTTTTCTTATGAGAGAGTGGCTCTGACGCCGCGCTGCGCCGCGGAACTCGGGTATGAGCTGAGCCCGGACGATGCTGAGAAACCGTACGTCGAGGTGAGTGGCCGTAAGGGACTCGGAGTGAAGGCCGACGACCTGATCGACAAACTGGAACAAGCAACGCTGGCCGAAGTCAGCAAACGGCACGCGGAGATGCCGGGAGGGGAAAAAATCGACACTGCTCGCAAAATTGCCGTTGGCGCGGTTCGGTTTTTCTTGCTGAAGTTTACGCGCAACACGCTCATCGCGTTTGATTTTGAGGACGCGTTAAGTTTTGAAGGCGAGACCGGGCCCTATTGCCAGTATGCGGTCGTGCGGATTCGCGGGATTCGGCGCAAAGGATCCGAAACCAGCAGCGCTGTAGTTAATGCTGACGCAGCAGCGAGGTTCCTGAGCGGCTCGGAAGGAGCCGGGTTGTGGGAACTTTTGCTGCAGGCTGGAATGCTGGACCACGCCAGTGACGCGGCGATCGGCGCGCAGGAGCCTGCGTTCCTGGCGAAATATGCATTCCAGTTGGCGCAGGCGTTCAATAATTTCTACCACAAGCACCACATTTTGTCGGAGCCAGATACGGAAAAACGCGCATTTCTGTTGGGGCTGACCGAAATTGTAGAGCGGCAACTGGTGAAAACGCTATCGCTGCTGGGGATTGAGGCTCCTGAAAGAATGTAAAGAAAACGGCGTGCCAGTGGGCCACTTCAACGGTTGAAAAGCCCTCAATTCCGTAGTTATTGTTCCTTCAATACGTCCACGGCAGAGAAACTTAAGAAACGATTGTGTGCGGTAAGATTCGCGGGTAGATTAGCGGACAAATAAGGCCAAGGATACCTGGAAACCGGAAGCACCAGCCAACGGCAGACAGATCCAAACAGTTCGCGGAGGACAACATGCGTAAGGCACAGCTCATACTGATCATCGTAGCGGCCGCTTTTTTTGTTGCTGCCAAGGCCACCACCCAGCAAAAGCAAATATCAGATTCAGATTACATTACGGCGGCGACTTCGGCAGCTCCCGATGCGGTCGCGAAAGGCGCGGCAGTAATTCGTTTCGATCAAAATGGAGTCATGCGAACGCTTCGGCCAGGAGACAACGGTTTCACTTGCATGATTATGGGCACGGACAAAATGTGCAATGATCAGAACAGCATGGAGTTTATCGGCGCCGTCGTGAAGCACACCGCGCCGCCAGACAAGGTTGGAATTTCGTACATGCTAGCGGGTGATGAAGGCGCCAGCAATACCGATCCATACGCAATGGGCAAGACGGCTGATAATCATTGGATCGTGACGGGCCCGCACATCATGGTATTCGGCCCGCCGAGCAAAGCACTTGGATACACCGAAGCGAAGGATCCAGACCCGAAAAAGCCTTATATGATGTGGGCTGGAACGCCTTACGAACACGCGATGATTCCGGTTGCATTGCCGAAGTAACGTCGGAAAATCTAGCATTTAGCGCCTGGGATGCCACCGCGGCGTGCGGACGCGATTCCAGCGTCATAAATCCTAGAACGATTGGACCAGGTGGACCAGCGTGCGCAGGGCTACGCCAGTGGGGCCTTTTGCTAGCCAGGGTTTGGCGTCGTCGTTCCAGGCGGTGCCTGCGATATCGAGGTGGATCCAGGGCGTGTCGCCTGCGAATTCACGGATGAACCAAGCACCGGTAATGGAGCCGCCACCTTTGCCACTGCCGATGTTTTGAATGTCGGCGAAGCTGCCTTTGATGAATTCGCGGTATTCCTCATCCATCGGCATGGGCCACATTTTTTCTCCGGCATCTTTGGCGCTGGCGAGAAGCTTGTCGGTCCAGGCTTGATCGGAACCGAAGACGCCGACGTTAATGTTTGCGAGCGCAACAACAATGGCGCCAGTCAAAGTCGCAGCGTCAACGATGTGTGTCACGCCGAGTTGCTTTGCGTAGTGTATGGCATCGGCAAGGATGAGCCGACCTTCCGCGTCGGTGTTCAACACTTCGATGGTCTTGCCAGACATGGCAGTCTGAATATCACCCGGCTTTTGCGCCTTGCCACCAGGCATATTCTCCGTGGAAGGCACCACGCAAATGACTTTCACGTTAGGCTTGAGGGCAGCGAGAGCACGCATCACGCCGAGCATGGTGGCGCCGCCGGCCATGTCGTACTTCATTTTTTCCATGCCATCGGCGGGCTTGATGGAGATTCCGCCGGTATCGAAGGTAACCGCTTTGCCGACTAAGCCGATCACCGGCGCGCCCGGTTTGGTGCTAGCGGGCGTGTAGGTAACCACGATAACGCGTGGCGGCTCGACGCTTCCCTGCGCGACGCTCAGCAGCGCGCCCATTTTCAGGTCGGCGATTTTCCTTTCATCCAGAATCTCTACCGTCAGACCGGCCTCTTTGGCCATCGCTTCGGCACGCTGCGCCAGAATCTGAGGCGTAAGTTTGTTGGAAGGTTCGTTGACCAGGTCACGTGTGAAATTTTGCGATTCGCCGATCACTTTTCCCGCGACCAAACCCTTTTCGCCGGCCGGTTTTTCCGAGGTCGAGTAGCCAGCGATGCGAACCGATTCCATTTCTTTGCCGTTCTTTTTGTCAGTCTTGTATTTGTCGGTTTCGAAATTCGCGGTGATGAACCCTTCCGCTAAAGCTTGCGCGGTCTCGGCGCTGGCCGCGTCTTCTCGAATGACAAACACAAAATTCTTAATTGAGCGCGACTTCAGATAGCGGAGCGCGGCTCCCGCAATTTTGCGCAAAGTTGCGCCGTTGAATTGTGCGCGCTTCCCTGCTCCCACCAGAAGCAAGCGATTCGCCTTCAATCCCACAGGCGCATGAAGCAAAGTGAATTCCAGCATTTTGCCGGTCGCTTCCCCGCTGCCGGCAATTTTCTTCAATAACCCGCCGGTTGCCGCATCGATTTCGGCGACCCGGCCTTGAATGGGGTCGTTCTCCTCAAAAAGATAGGTGACTAGCGCTTCGCTTTCGAGCATCGCGAAGGGCCTTGTTTCCAGCACGATTTGCATGACCGATTTTTCCATGACTGAATTATCGCCTCCGATTGCGATACATTGCGGATTCCGCTTCCCTGCGAGCTTCCTTGTTGCGTTCGTCCTGGCGGCGATCCCATACCTTTTTGCCCTGCGCCAGGGCGATTTCGCACTTGGCGATGCCCTCACGAAAATAAATCCGCAACGGGATGACGGTTAAACCTTTGGATTGGGTACGGCCAGCCCACTTGTGAATTTCATTCTTGTGCAGCAAAAGCTTGCGATTGCCGAGCGGTTCGTGGTTCCACGGGCCGCCCGCCAGGTATTGAGCGATGTGGGCATTGACGAGCCAGGGGCCACTGGGCTTAAAATCTACGAACGCGTCGCGAATGTTGGCTTTTCCTTCGCGAAGCGCCTTCACCTCGGTGCCGTGGAGAACGATCCCCGCCTCCATACGCTCCAACAAGTGATAGTTATAACTGGCTGCACGATTTTGAGCGACTATGAGTTCGCCCTTTTTGTTGGCGGAGTGCAGCGGTTTTTTTTCGGGTTTGGCCACAGCCCTCAACTATAGCATTAGATGAAAAGTAGTTACCGATTGCGGGCAGCCAACCCGAGACTTCTTGTTCGGCCTCTAAGCCAATGCTAGAGTACAAGAGGTTTCGTCGAACCAAGTCGGGGCGTGGCTACGTCACGGAGATTGCATGGCACGTTGGAGGAAACTGATTTTGTGTGTGGGGACATGCCTGTTGGCCGCAGGCTGCCCGAAGACCAGGCAGCAGTACAATGCAGGCCAAAGAGCGGAAACCCTTCAGGATTACGATACCGCCGTTGAGTATTACCAAAAGGCGCTCGCCACTAATCCACGTGATGCCCAAATCAGAATCAAACTGAATCAGGCCCGCTTTGAAGCGGGTGAATCTCATATTAAAAAGGGGCTCGCGCTGCGCGAGAAGGGCGATTTGCAGGGCGCGGCCGCGGAATTTCAGCATGCTTCGTCAGTTGACCCTTCCAGCCCTGTGGCCTTGCAGGAGCTTCGAAGAACTCTGGACCTAATCAAGGAGCAAGCCCATCAGCAGGATAGTCAAGCTGAGGAGATGGCGGAGATCGGAGGCGCAGATCTCGCATCGGCCCCGCCAGAGCTGAAACCCCTTCCCAACACTTCCATCAGCCTGAAGATGACCAACGACGTCAAAATCATCTTTGACACGATCGGGAAATTGGCCGGCGTCACCGTTACTTACGATCCCGATCTGCCAGCCCGCCGCATTCCCGTGGATTTGAATAATCTTACGCTGCAACAGGCGCTGGACATTGTCTGTATGCAGAGCAAAACGTTCTGGAAGCCGGTCACCGAAAACATTATCTTCATCGCGCAGGACACCACGCAGAAACACAAGGACTACGACGAGCAGTTGGTGGAGACCTTCTATCTGGCCAACACGGTGCAATCGCAGGACTTAACGGAAATCGCCAACGGACTGCGCCAAGTGCTAAATCTGACCAAAGTGCAGCAGCTGAATTCCCAGAACGCGATCATCGTGCGCGACACTGCGGACAAGCTGGCCATCGCGCGAAAACTGCTGAAAGACATTGATAAGGCCAAGCCGGAAGTGGTGGTTCAGGTTGAAGTGTTGTCGGCGAGCACTTCCAGGTTGCGCGATTTGGGAATTTTGCCAGGGCAATCCGCTGCGATCACTTTTACGCCGCCAGGGACTACGACTCCCGCCCCGACCTCGGGAGGGACGTCCACTACTCCAAATAGCATACCTCTCAAGGGATTTACTTTTGGCGCGCAGGATTACGCCGTAACTCTGCCGGGAGCTACGGCAAACTTCGTTTTAACCGATACCACGACAAAAATTATTCAAAATCCCGAAATTCGTTCGGTGGACGGCCAGCCGGCAAAATTAAACATTGGCAGCCGTGTGCCCATTGCAACGGGTAGCTTCCAGGCGGGTGTTGGAGTTGGAACGACTTCGGTAAATCCTCTCGTCAACACTCAGTTCACCTATATCGACGTCGGCGTCAACGTGAACATCACTCCGCGCGTGCACCCGAACCATGAAGTCAGCCTGAAAGTCGCGATTGAAGTTTCGCAGGTTACCAGTTTCCAGAGCATTGGCGGCATTCAGCAGCCCGTCATCGGCCAGAATAAAATTGAGCACGACATCCGGTTGCGCGACGGCGAAGCAAGCATCCTAGGCGGCCTTTTCACTAAGACCGATTCAAAGACCGTAAACGGCTGGCCGGGGCTGGCTCAGATTCCATTCCTGAAGTACATGTTCGCGGACAATAACCGCAACACCGCCGATGACGACGTCCTGATCGTGTTGATCCCCCGTATCGTGCGGCTGCCGGATTGGACACGCGCGAATTTGAGACCGATTTCTAGCGGCGCCGAACAAGATATTCGGACCAGACGCGAGAGCGATATCCGGATTCCTGCTTCCGCTCCAACGCAACAAGCTCCAGCACCGCAGGCGCCCGCAGCGCAACCTCCAACGCCCGGAGCTCCGTCAACAGGAACTCAGCTTCCCGCGAACCAGGGCGAAGCGGCTGCGCAAAGCGCGCGCCTTCGGTTTGACCCGCAAACACTGAATCTGGCGCCCGGCCAAACCGCGACGCTGGGCATATCCGTCGACAATGTTAACGATTTATATTCGATCCCGATGATTTTGCAATTCGATCCTGCTGTGATCAGTATCGAAGACATCCAGCATGGCGGGTTCCTCTCCAGCGGCAATCAGGAGATTGCCATTGTACAGGGCGGCGACAAAGCTCACGGGCAAGTGATGATTGCGGCAACGCGTCAGCCGAATACGCCTGGTGTCAGCGGCAGCGGCACTCTGTTAGGAATCGTAGTGAAGGCGCTGGCACCGGGAAATACCAATCTTTCGATTGTCCAGGTAAATGCCAAGGACTCCCAGCAGAAGCCTCTACCGCTCCTTACCGGCGACGCCGTGATACAAGTCAAGCAACCGTAGTAAACTAGTGTGTGACATAGAAATTTCGTAGAGCAGAATAACCTGCGATGAACCAACCAAGAAACAGATTGAGGCGGCGAAATCCTCAAGCGGGAATGACGCTTTTGGAGCTTATCATCGCTTGCTCAATCCTGATTATTCTGGCTTCTGCGGCGCTGCCGGTGGCTCGGTACTCGATCATTCGAAGCAAGGAAGCCGACCTGCGGCGGGATTTGCGGGAAATGAAGGACGCGATTGACCGTTACAAAGATGCCGCGGATAAAAACCAGATTCGCGTGGAGGTTGGAAGCGAAGGCTATCCGCCGGATCTGGAGACTCTGGTAAAAGGAGTGAACCTGGGCGCGAATGCCGACCACAAGATTCGTTTCTTGCGAAAGATTCCGGTGGACCCCATGACCGGCCAGGCAGATTGGGGACTTCGCGCAGTGCAGGATGATCCCGATTCAACCAGCTGGGGCGGAAAAAATGTTTTTGATGTGTACTCCAAATCGCAGGCGACCGCATTGGACGGTACCAAGTATTCGGACTGGTGAGTTATGAACCAAGTGAAAAATTCCAATTCTCTGGTGACCAAAGCTCGTCGCAAATCGCGCGGCGAACGTGGATTCACGCTCATTGAATTGATGGTGGTGATGGCCATCATCATGATTTTGATCGGAATTGCGGCGGGAATGTATCAGCACAATATTCTGCGCGCCAAAGAAACCGTATTGAAGTCAGACTTGCAAGAAATGCGCAAAGCTATCGATAACTACACCATGGATAAGCAAGCCGCTCCACAGTCGTTGGACGACTTGGCGCCGCAATATTTGCGCGTCATTCCCGTGGATCCGATCACCAACAACAAGGATTGGGTGCCGGTCGTGGACTCGGTGGTGCTGACGCCGGATCAGGCTACTTCAGGAATTACGGACGTTCACTCCGGCTCCGACAAAGTATCTCCGTTCGAAAACACAGCCTATAACAGCTGGTGAGTTCTATGGAAGCCCTGGAAAGCCGCGGAGTTTCTCCGCGCGCTCGAGCTGGCTTCACGGATCGATTTTCGTTCCGTTGCGCTGATCCAGGGTGACGGAATTCGCGCCTGCTTTCGCTTCAACCTTTACATTCCACACTAGCGGTTTGCCTTCGTACTGGCCAATTCCGAAAAGGTAATATACGCCGGGAGGCACAGCTGGCAGAGTGGCTTTCCCCTCAGCGTTGGTTTTCACCGCTGTGGCGCTGTCGGCGATGATGGCCGCGACCGCCGTATTGCAGTCCGGCGTTTTCTTTTCGCATGCCGTATTCATGGCCTTCAGTTCCGGAATCCCGGCAGGTGCCCGAAATCCGCCTTTCCTAATCGCGGTTTCGACATCTTCCTTAAGCAAATAAAATCCGTGGTTACCCGCCGGATTGGGCGTCCCTGATTGTGTCGGAAAACCGGAATTGATAGACACCACCGCGGTGTTCCCTGGCACTCCCGCAGAGGAAACCGCGGCAGCGGCACTTTGCGGCGAGGCCTTTGTAACCAGCCGCAGTTGGGTGCACTTGCTCCAGCCGGTAAACCCAGAACCGGAAGAATCGATCTCGCAGTACGCACCATTTGTTTTCATGATCTTTCCGGTAATGACGATGGATCCGTTCGAACGCCGCACCGTATCGCCGGGACCAAACTCCGACGTGCCGCCGTTGCCCGCCTTCTGCACCACCTTCATATATTGCACTTCCAGATACCGTCCAACATTGTTCTGGCCGAGATTGAGGTCGGCCAGATTGCCGTAGGAGCGCAGCACTTCGCCGGTCACTGGCTGGTAATTCACATTGGTTTCCACAATATCGCCGGGCGAGACTCCGCCGCCAGACTGCGGCGCTCGCGGAACAGCATTGCAGAACTGCACATCGACAAGGGTAGCTAGCAAGAACAAGCAAATCATTATGAAACGGATCTTCATGGCTTCGTGATTTCGTCAGGATTTTGATTTGCGCATTACGCCCACGAATGTCGGGCCGGAAAGAGAACCGTCATCGTGAATTGCAAAATTGAGGGAGTCGCCGGAGCACGTAACGGTGACGTTCTTGCTATCCGACTTCCAACTGCAATGCTGAATTTCTCCCATCATGGTCATGTCCGCCTTACCGCCTGACCTGAGGTCCAGCATGACCATTCCGCTGGCATTACTGTAAGTGCCCTCCAGTTTGCCGCCGCAAGCCGCGTTGGCGATGCACAAGCACACCAATGCGGTGGAGATAACAATTCTCTGGATCGATTTCCCAGTCACTAGACCCTCCGTTTAGCTCATTTCGCAAGTCTTGCAAATTCAGAATAAGAACAGGGCGAACTACTGCACATCCACGACTCTGCCCCTGATAAAGGTCACTTTCACATCTTTATAAACGTAGATTTGTTTTGCGCCGAGATTGAAGATCTTGGTTGGTGCGCCCAGCGCAGCCTGCACTTCGTCTACAGACTGGCCCATTTGAACGGTTGCAGGAGGTTGCGCCGGCGCTTCTTGCTGTGGAGCCGCTGGCTGCTGGCCTTGAGCATCTTGGCCCTGCCCCTGCTGCTGATCGCCAGTTTCCTCCGGCTGCACTTCCAGGATCTGCCCGACTACGTCGGAGATCTGGCCGCCGTCCGCGCCGCTCAAATAGTCCTTCGGAAATTGGAAAACGACTTGCGCTTTTCGAAGGGAGGGTTCCTGTACCGAGTTGCAGGTGTCGCATTCGATGATCGCCAAAGAAACTTTGGAATCCTTGCGATTGATGTCTATTTTCGAGACATAAACCTTTTCGCCAACGGTCAGGAACTTTGTGTCAGTCGAATTCGTCCCGGTTGGGTCGGAGACGCCTTTCCACTTCAGAAATTTATTTACTCCAGTCATGGCGCCATTGTTGGCGGTCTTCACTTGGCCGTCTTTCACGTAGGTCGGGATTACCACCATGTTCCCGGAAGCGACACTTAAGATTCCGCCTTTCTTGATGACCAGAACCGTGCCAGGGTCGGTTACCGCAAGGCCGCTGGAATCCGTGCCCAGCTTCACCAGCTTGTACTTTGCAGCGAGTTGGCTCTCGAGGGAATCAGCGCCTCCCTGCGCACTCGCCACAGCGAATGGGACCAGTCCCATAAGGACTGCCGCGACAATTTGAAAATTTTTACCAGAGTTACTACTCATCTTTACTCCTTCCTCTGCTCCTGATCTTTCTAGAGATATTCCAGAAACTCGATCCAGATCCTGCCTCACTTTAAACTTAGGCGGGGAGCGACTGCCGTCAGCGGCTGAAGCTCCCTACCAAGCATGCGGCGCTCACTCATTTGCAAAATCGCTAGTCGCCGCCGCCATCAGACGACGCCTCTTGTACTTCCTTTTCGGCTTGTCCGGCTTCATCCTGTTGCGCTTTCAGATCATCCCCAACGGTCAAGTCGGGCTGCGCTTGGCCGGCTGGATTCGGTTTGGAGGCAGCTGGCGGACCGCTGGGTATGCCGTTCTTGCCTTGGTTTTCGGCGAGCTTGCCGAGGCCTTCGGTAATCTTCGACCGGAAGTCGTTGTGCATGTCCTGTAGATCCTGAGTGCCCACAGAAACCTGCCCGCCGGCGGCACAATCATTCTTCTGGCTGCTGGCGACGAGGACCTTCACATTGGAGTCCGCGTCCGGTGTGTCATCGACGCGGGAGAGAATATCGCCAGGGCTCAAAGAACATTCGGTTCCATCTTCGTTAGAGGAGGTAATGACCTGCGAAACGATAAAGATGCGATGCGCTGGGTCGAGAGCGGCGGGAGTTTCATCTGGACCCGTCTGCCCGCCACTGGGAGCAGTGCTGGTGACTGGAGCGGCGGCTTCGGGATGGGCGGCAGCCTCTTTCTCGGCAGCAATCTCCGCCTTAATCTCTTCCGCGATCTGTTTTTTCAGCTCCGGAGTAAGCGTGGTTGGAGCTTCGTCTCCGCCTCCCCCGTATGCGGGTTGCAGGTCATATTCTGTGCCGCCATTGGATGCCGCGGCCGCAGCTTGCGCTTCGTAGGCCGCCTGTAGATTTGCGGCTAACAAGTAGTCAGTGAGCCACAGCGCTGGGTATGGGTACACAGGCGCAGGAGCGAAGTAGTAGCCATAGGCGCCATACCAAGGCGAGCCGCCCCAGCCCCAACCGTACGCAACGGGCGCGGGCCAGGGATTATAAGCCCAGCCATAATACGCTGGACCGTAATAAACGGGAGGCACGTAGCCGTAGTAGGCGACGCCGCGGTAATAACCTCCGCGATAAGCATAAGCGTAACGGCGGCCGCCGTAGTAGTAAGTCCGGCGCATGTACGGATGTCCGCCCCTGTAGTAGCCGCGTTCGGCGTAACCGCGTCCATGCCCGTAGCCGACCACACGCGTGCCATCGCGACGTCGCGTTTCAAAGCGCCGCTCGCCATGCGCACCGTGATTGATCGTCATGCCGCTTTTTGTGTGGATGGTGCTGACGCGACCGTTTCGATCAAAGTTTGCCCGGGTGCCTCCCTTGGTTTCGACGCTGGTCCTTTTCCCGCTCGCGTTGAAGTTATGAGTGTTGCCCTTGGCGCTGACTTTTGAAGTGCCACCTCGTGGCGGTCCCGCCTTATTCGCCGAAGCTGTGCCAGGCTTGCCACCTGCTGCCCCAGGCCTGCCGCCCGCGGTTGTTGTCGCTCCACCCTTGTTTCCGCCCGCGGCGCCGTTAGCTGGTTTTGCGGCACCCGGCCTGGTCGATGCGTTGGTGCTTCCCGCTGCGCCGGGCTTGCTGCCAGCCGCGCCTGGGCGGTTGGCTGCCGCGGTGCCGGGTTTGTTGCCACCCGCTGCGCCGGGCGCTCCTGGTCGAGTACCTGCCGCGGTGCCGGGACGAGTTGCAGCGGTGTTGTTAGTTGGGCGCGCGCCGGGCGCCGTTCCTGGACGCGCTGCGTTGTTGGCCGGCCGATTCGCCGCAGTGGCGGGGCGAGCAGCGGGCCGTGCCGCTGGCGCTGGCTTTGACGCAGCGGCGGGCTTCGGAGCCGGAGCCGATGACTTAGCCGGCTTCTGGGCAGCCGCGAAAGCCGGGACACAAAGTAGAACTACTACAGCGGGAAAATTTCGAATGATGGTGTGGCGCTTACTCAACTCCATTGATAGCCTCCTGGGAAAGACTAGTCGCTATGTCGAAATAAAATTGTGCCCCGCCCTCCGATCGCGAAGTACGCGGAAATCCAACTCACCGTGTCAGTATTGTCTGGGCGTGCCAGTCGGTGATACCCTTCCTCACCGGCAATGCATCCCCAGGCGGGGAATGCGTGTTGCGCCTGTCTACTACGCATTGCGTGAAAGTGCAAGAGAAACCGTCATGGGACCCAGAAATTTTCGCGAGAAGTCGCGAATCGGCACAGGCAAAGATGGTGTTCCAAACGCGGACCGACAAGCACTAGACCAATTGTTTAGCGTGACTTACGAGGAGTTGCGCCGGCTGGCCTCCACGGTACGACGTGGCGATCCAAGCGCTACATTGAGTCCAACAGCTCTAGTCAACGAAGTTTGGCTGAAACTAGCTGATTCGCGCAAACTGGGCACTACTTCAAAGCTACATTTCAAACGAATCGCGGCTCGCGCCATGCGACAGCTCCTTGTCGAGGCGGCCCGCCGCCGGAATGCAGCTAAGCGCGGCAGTGGCGCCGAAGTTACCGTTGCGTTTGACGAAAATCTGCAGACGCCTACCACGGGCAGCCGAGACCTGCTGCAACTCGACCGGGCTTTGGATGACTTGGCGAGAATGAACCCGCGGCAGGCGGTGATGGTGGAAAGCCGCTTTTTCGGCGGGCTGGACGTTCCTGAAATTGCTAGCCTGCTGAGCATTTCCGAAGCGACGGTTTTGCGGGATTGGCGAGCCGCCAAAGCGTGGCTGGCAAACGAACTTCTGCAAAGCTGATTTTTGGATGAAATCTGTTTTTGCTGATGGAGGGTGGCGCCGCAATGGACAGTGCCCGTTGGCAAAAAATCCAATCACTTTTTCATGAAGTAGCCGACCTGCCTTCGTCGGAGCAGCGTGTCTGGCTCCAAGAGCGATGCCCGGACGATGAGGTTCTTCTCAATCAAGTAATCGAGTTGCTGCAACGGGATGCCGCGGGAGCTTCGCTGCTGGATCGCGATGTAGCGTACGTGGCGCATGAAATTCTTGGAGACCAAAGCGGGGTTTCCCTGCCGGTTCCGGAGTTTGGTCCGTACCGCCTGAAAAAAGTTCTAGGCCGCGGCGGCATGGGTATCGTGTATCTGGCCGAACGCGAAGATCTCGAGAGCCTGGTTGCCATCAAGATCCTTCGCGATGCATGGCTATCTCCCGCACGGCGCGAAAGGTTTGTGCTGGAAGAGCGTACCTTAGCGCAATTGAATCATCCCTTCATCGCGCGACTTTACGATGCGGACACGACGGCCGACGGAACGCCGTTCTTCGTCATGGAATATGTAGAAGGCGAATCGCTAGTCGAGTTTTGCAAAACGCGGCGGTACTCGATTGCGGAGCGGTTGCAGCTCTTTCGCGGGGTGTGCGAAGCGGTGATTTATGCGCATCAACACGCCGTGATTCATCGCGACTTGAAGCCCTCCAATATTTTGGTCAAAGAAGATGGAACCGTGCGGCTGCTGGATTTTGGCATCGCTAAACAATTGGAATCGCTGGGCGAGCCAGTGGACCAGACGATGACCGGTTTACGCCTGATGACGCCGGCGTACGCTTCTCCGGAGCAAATTCGTGGTGAACAGGTCGGCGTTCAGACCGACGTATATTCGCTCGGGGTGATTCTTTACGAATTGCTGAGCGGAAAGCTGCCGTTTGATTTATCGGATCGAACGCCGGCGCAGGCAGAACAAATCCTGACGCAGCACGATGCTGAGAAACCGTCCGGAATGGCACAGAGGATCGATGAATCTGCAGCCGTTGCTGGGCTGGATGCCAGCAAATCCGCTTGGGCCGATCTCGATGTACTTTGCCTGACGGCTCTCCACAAAGACACGCAACGAAGATACGCTTCAGTGGAAGCACTGCTTCGCGATGTCGACCATTTCCTGAAGCAAGTGCCGCTGGACGCCCGCGCAGACACGGCAGGCTATCGGATACGAAAATTCGTGCAGCGCAATCGCCGAACGGTCACCGCGGCAGCGACGGTGTCCGTGATGGTCGCGGCGATGGCGATTTTTTTTACCGCACGGCTGGCTCGTGCGCGGACCGCCGCTGTTGCCGAAGCAGCACGAACGCAACGTGTGCAGCGATTCATAGTGAATCTGTTTCAGGGTGGCGATGAGGCCGCTGGGCCATCCGACGACCTGCGAGTGATCACGCTCCTCGATCGGGGCGTGCAAGAAGCGCGATCGTTGAGCGCGGAGCCTGAGGTGCAAGCGGAACTGTATCAAACGTTGGCCGTTATTTATCAGAAGCTGGGAAAACTGGACCGGGCGGACGCGTTATTAAGCACCGCGCTGGACCAGCGAAAAAAAATTTACGGCCTTGATCATCGTTTCGTCGCCGAAACCCTTACTGCTAGCGCGCTGCTGCGAGCCAACCAGGCAAAATATGAGGAAGCGGAAAGGTTTGCGCGAGATGGCTTGGAAATGAGCAAGCGCCATCTTGCGCCGAATCATCCGGCCGTGGCTCGAGCAACATTCGCGCTGGGAAAAGTATTGGAAGATCGCGGGCGATACGATCAGTCCTTTCCGGTGCTGGAGGAAGCAGTCCGGATTCAATCCGGACCTGGCGGTGTCACAGCGGACCTTGTGGCGAGTTTGTCGGAGCTGGCAAATTCACATTTCTACGCCGGGCACTACGATATTTCCGAGTCGTTGAATCAGCAAGTTTTGACGATCAATCGCCAGCTTTATGGCGAACGACATCCGCTGGTTGCCGACACTTTGATCAATCTCGGCGCTATCCAATTTCAAAAAGCGAACTACACAGGGTCGGAGAAATTCAACCGGCAGGCCCTGGATATTGTGCAGTCGTGGTACGGCAAAACCCATCCCGAGACCGCGGATGCCATGACGATTCTGGGACAGTCGCTGACTTATCAAAAACGCTACGACGAAGCCGCGGATCTTTTGCGACAGTCATCGGCGATCCTGGCGCGCGTGTATGGGCCGGTTCATCCGCGTGTGGCGTTCGCCTTGAATGAACTGGGGAATATCGCGATACGCCAGAAAAAGTTGGATGAAGCCGAAGCGGATTTCAGCCGCGTGGTCACCATCTATCGTACCGTGTATGGCGACAAGCACTATCAAATCGGCATTGCGCAGTCCAATCTCGCTGGCGTTTATATGGAACGAAAAGAATATGTTCGCGCCGAGCAGCTCTTTCGCGAGGCTTTGCGGATTTATGCGGAGACGCTGCCAGCGGATCATTTGAGCGTCGGTATTTCGCGAGTGCGGCTGGGAGGCGCTCTAGCCGGAGAGCATCGCTATCAGGAAGCGGAGTCCGAGAGTCTGGCAGGCTATCAAATTCTGATGAGCAAAAACGGAGCGCCGCAGAAATGGCTTCAGGCTGCGCGTCAGGACTTGGCCAGCGAGTATGAGGCGCTACATCAGCCGGTCGAAGCGGCTAAGTTTCGCGAGTTAGCCGTAAAAACGCCCTAAATCAATTCTCTTGTAACGGCCGCCTTCCGAGGCGGGCGGGTTTGAGTTTGCCCCAAAAAGACTTAGCAGTCGTCCTCAACTGAGCCTCTATGCTTCGGCAGAGTAAAGAAAATTACAGAGAATGGCAAAAAATGAGCTGTGAACAGTGAGAGAAGTCGAACGGGAATTTAAGGTTTTACGGCCGGAAAATTACTTCGCCGGATCTGGACGGCAGACTAAACTTCGTGCCGCGCTCTTCATTCACTTTCCGAGTCGCCGCAAGATCTAAATCCGAGATAGGCACTTCTCGAGTCCACGAGCCGCTGCTCCAATAGTCCGCTTTAACGAAGATCGTTCTGCCGACAATGGTGTACTTTGCGGCTTCTTCCTGGTGCCCGTCGCGAAAGACAAGCACTGCAGGCGGAAGTTCGCTAGGCGCTTGCGATCGCTCGAATGCAGGAGACTTCAGCGCCGGCGCTTGGATCTCCATGGGGCCAGAGCTGGTCAGACGAACCCAACGATCTCCGCGCAGCTCCATCACGACGGAGTCGGCAGGCTTCGCTGCGTTTGCAGGCGGAGCTGGCGCGGCCGGTTGCGTGAGAACCGGCGCCGGAGGAGGCGCTTCACCAATTCCCTCCTGGCCGTCGTAATCGTAATCCGAATAATAATAGGGATAGTAATTGGGCGCGAATCCGTAACCTGGAAAACCTCGCCCGCTGTGATGCATTCGGCCGAAACGGTGTCCCACTGCCGCACCGTGCCGTGAGAAGGCCGCCCCGCCGCGACCAGAGGTTCCGAAACCGCCACTGGGCCTCTGCGGGTACGCTGGCGACGCAAACATCGCGGCACAGAGTACGCTGGTGGAAAGCGTGAGCAGTTGACGTTTCATGTTCTAGATATAGTCGCAAGACTTGCGGCAGTCAAGCATCCGCTCAGTCGTTGTCCAGATCAGCGGCCTGGAGTCGCACACTTCGAGGTAGTGGCGATTTTCCCGGCGCTCGGCCAGGAGAAGGTCTACCGAACCAAGCGCTGAGCCAAGCTCATGAGGTTGGACGCGTGATTGGACGAATCTCCATTGATTGAGATAAATATTTGTGCCCACTTCTCCGGTACCGGTAGTATTCAGGCCGAACGAAACGTAATTTGAGGAGAGAGTTTTCCTTGTTGCTGATTAGCCATGTGGTGCAGCAGTCGCTGCGTTTGGCTCTTGGTCTCGCCGCCGCGGTTTACATGTTGAATCAAGTACGAAAGCCTACGAAATGGGTCGGCAGGTTTTTTACGTGGATCATGAACATGTCCCATTCCAGCCTGACCGACTGGGGGCTGAAGCACGTACAGATCGCGGAGGACTTCACGATTCTGGATGTGGGCTGCGGAGGAGGCAGAACGATCGAGAAGTTGGCCACCCTTGCCACCAAAGGCAAAATTTACGGCGTCGACTACGCCAAAGGCAGCATAGCTGCATCGTCCAGCAAGAATTCGCAATTGATCCAGGCGGGTCGCGTCGAAATAAAGCAAGCTTCTGTATCTCAGCTACCATTTCCGGCAGATCAATTCGATCTTGTCACAGCTGTGGAAACTCAATATTACTGGCCCGACTTACTGAAAGATATGCAGGAAATTCTGCGCGTGCTGAAACCAGGCGGAACGCTGATCGTTATCGCGGAAAGCTATAGAAACGGGACCCAAAACTGGGTGCAACGTCCGGTGATGAAACTGTTGCGATCCACGAACTTGAGCGCCGAGGATCAACGGGAATTATTCGTAAAGGCGGGTTACACAGACATTCAGACATTTGAAGAACGCACGAAAGGCTGGATCTGCGCAGTCGGTAAAAAACCTGCTTAGTTTTTTCCTGGCTACGTCAGATGCTGCCGAAAAAAAACTAGCGCGCCCGGAGGGACTCGAACCCCCAACCCTCTGCTTCGAAGGCAGATGCTCTATCCGTTGAGCTACGGGCGCACGCAAGTGTGATTCTAGGATATTTCGGGAGAGCGCGCACCCACTTGTAACCCTGGACCGGCTTAGCCCAGAAGGCGGAAGGCCGCGCGAAGAGTGCGCGAACTTTGACGCGGAGCGGAACCAGCTGGCTTATTCTTGTTCCTAAGCGAAGATTGAAAATAGGTTTTGCGCATTTTGTTGGTCAGAGAAAGCGCAGACTCGAATTTTGCGCGAGCCGTGTCCTTCAGCTCGTGCAGCAGCTTACATCCTTTCGTATTCGGCCGATGGACTTCGTGTCCTATGACCGCGGTCGCCAGGGAAACCAGTTCTTCCCAGTCGTGCCATTCTCCGATCGCGTCCTTCACTTTTCCCAGCTCGTCAATTAACTTTTCATCGCCGTCATCAGCCGCAAACCGCAAAAGGTCGCGCAGTTCTCGAATCTTCGATCTGTAGTCATGCAGGTTGGCGCGATTCAGGGTGATCGGCGCGGAAACTTTCGACGAGAATTTCAGCGCAGAAGCGGCTGCCGCGGTTTGCTGCTTACTGCTTTTCGCAATGCGCTTTTCAATCTGGCGGGAACTATTCGATAACGCTTTGGCCACGGAAGAACGCTGTTTTCGCAACGCCCGGCGAAGCCGCTCTTCTTTGCGATAGCGTTTCAGCCCAAGATAGTGTTGCAACTGAATCAGGCAATCGTCTTCACCCTCGACGCGAATTGACGACAGGTGTGCGGTCATGACATCGAGGTCCCGCACTTTGCCGGCTTTCTTGTGCAAGCGGTTCAGCTTCTTCAGCAACCATGGGTTGCGAAGTATGGGATCATCATTCACCGTTTCCAGCACGGCCTGAACGCGCCGTATGCGAGTTCTCAATTTGTGTACATCAGACGGAGCGCTCGACTTTGCGGCTTTCCTGACCGTCTTTTTCAATTTGGCAAAATTTTTTGTAACTTGATTTGTGTCCAACGCCATCGAATGTTTGACCCAAAAACTCTTCGACAGCTAACGATTTTATGCTGGCGAGAACAATACCGGAGTCATTGTAGAAATCCCCCCGGCAGTTCAGCCGCTAGGATTTGCGGTCCCAAATATCGCATTGCGAGAGAGGGCGCGCACCTGAAAACGCCCTTTCTCGCCGTGAAATGCCATCAGGCGTCGGCAGTCGTTGGGTCAATAGTCTGACCGATCTCGGTGACTTTCGTTGCGGGAAAGCCACTCAGTTCCGCGTGCCGGTGGATGAGCGCTTCATCGCTGGCCAAGTACACACAGAACAATTTGTCGGCAGTTACGAAGGATTCCTGCCACTGAATATCAGGACCAAGCTGTTGCAGGACTTGGTTGGACTTGCCCGCAGCTTCGCGCACTTGTTTCGCCTCCAAGCTCCCGACTTTCGGCATCTCTCTTTCGATGATGTATTTCTTCATAGAACTTCCTCCTTGTGATTCCTGGCATCTCAGAGGCTAAAGCCCCTAAAATTGCGCTCTTTTTATGGCCCGACTTAAGTCGGGCCCTCCCATAGCATTGGCTTCGCTTACTTCACTTCGACTTTGACACGCATCCACGGATGGATGCAGCACTCGAAGAGATGTTCGCCTTTTGCAAGTCCGGTGACCTGGATCTGGCTTCCCTGCAGGATTCGGGTTCTGGCGACTGCGATGTTTGAAAATCCGCCAGCACATTCCGGAACTGTGGACTCTCCAGGCGCGTTGAGAACCGGCAAAAATCCGCCGCCGAATTCCTTGACCTCGGTGAACGTGTGGGGTTCGCCGCCTTGATCGACCACAAACAAGGTCCCGCCTTTTTTGATGTTCACGGTGTCAGGCTCGAAGTCCCAGTTCTTGTCCGGTGTGCCGGCCGCGGCCTTTGCGAACAGGTCGCTCAGGGTCGTGAACGCGCCAAGCGCGACGTTGTGGCAAAACGCCGGCCCCAGTGCGGCATTGAATGTCGTCGGATCGCATTCATCCAACGCTACGACCTGTGCTGAACTGGGAGCAGGTTCTTGGGCCATGACTTGTGCCGCGCCGATGAACGCTAAACAGCCGGCCAACAACGCATACTTCACCACTTCGATTCTCATTTGATTTCTCCTTCTCTCTCTTGAAGAACTGGGCGTGGATGCTTTTCTCGATTCACATCCGCGGCTTCCAATGGTTCGAGAGTAGAGGGCAAAATGACTTGCTACAAGATGGCAGATTTGCCATTATACATAGGCGATTAGGCCAAGGCTGGTTTCTGCGATTTTCGATGTTTCGCACAGGAGGTTCCATATGATTGAGGTCACAGTCCTCGTTCTCGATCAGACATTCTCTTCGACGGCGATTGGGCCGATGGAAGTGTTTCGGCACGCCGGCGAATTGTGGAATTCGCTCACCGGGAAACAGCCGGCTCCACGCTTTCATGTGACGACTGCGTCGGTCGGTGGGCGCGCAGTGCCTTGTGACGGCCCCATTCACATCAAGCCCGCTGCATCGATTGCCTCCATCCGCAAGACCGAGCTGATTTTCATCCCGTCCACTGGAGTAAGTCTTGACGATGTAGTTGAACGCAACGCGGCAGTCGTGCCATGGTTGCGGCGCTGGCACAAACGTGGAGTTCCCATTGCCAGTGTTTGCTCAGGCGTAGGTCTAGTCGCGGCCGCTGGTTTGCTCGACGGTAAACGCGCCACCACTCACTGGGCTCTGGCCGAGCGCTTTCGCCAGAAATATCCAAAGGTGCGGTGGATGCCGGAACTGATGGTGACCGAAGACCGCGGATTCTACTGCGGGGGCGGCGTGAACGCTGCTCTGGATCTTAGCCTCTATCTGGTGGAGCGATTCTGCGGACACGAAGTGGCTATGCAGAGCGCCAAGGCGCTGCTGATTGAAACGCCGCGAGCGTGGCAGGCCGGATTTGCGATCGTGCCTCTAAAGACCGAACACTCCGACGCAACCATCTCTACCGCGCAGGAGTGGCTGCACCACAATTTCCATCACACTTTTCCGCTCGAAGCTCCCGCCCGCAGCGTAGGTATGAGTTCGCGAAATTTCGTTCGTCGATTTAAGCAAGCCACGGGAGACAGCCCGTTGATTTATTTGCAGAAATTGCGCATCGCCGCTGCCAAGCGCTTGCTCGAAAGCGATCATCGCACCATGCAAGAAGTCAGCGGCGCGGTCGGTTATCAGGATGTCGCTTTTTTCCGCTCTCTATTTCAACGGCACACAGGCGCATCTCCCAGCGCATACCGAAGGAGATTCGGGTTGTAGGTGGCCACAAGAAGTGGCGAAGCTGGCTTTCTCCCCAATGCGGATTGGCTGGACCGCCTCGCGTACTTACTTTACTCTTACTGAAAAATCCGTCACCAGAGGCAAGTGATCCGATGCAATCCACAATCTGCCCTGGGGATTCGGCGTTGGATTGACAGCGCTCCGCGGTGCGTAATTCCCTCGTCAGATGAGGCTAACTCGTTGAAAAGAAGTGGTGAACCGGGGAGGACTCGAACCTCCAACCCGTTGATTAAGAGTCAACTGCTCTACCATTGAGCTACCGGTCCACAGGTTCCAGGGTTTGTGCGTACAAGCCTGACCTACAAAGCCTGAAAAGAAAACAAGAACACCAGTTTACATGGGGCGGAAAATTTTGTCGAACCTCTCCACGTCAAAACCTCTGCCCGCATGACAAAACGTGGCATCGGTTCATTTGCCGCTGCGGACTGGCCTGTGCCGAATACCAATTCCCCGCTCAACCGAAATGGCGAGCGGTCTTCCAGAACTCTGGCCACGGCTTCCGCAGATTGCGGCAGACAAAAATATTTGGATGCGCGCGGGTTTCTTCGTTGCGAACGCCGAGCTGATTCCAAGTATGCGCCGCCAATTGGCAGGAGACGAACATGTCCTGCAATTCATCGAGATCTCTGCCGACAACAATTAATGTTTGCGGAGCAGGATCACCGTAGCCTCGCTGCCAGAAAGAATTGACGCCGCTGATTACGCGCGGCAGCCCATATTTAGGGCCGTAGAGATTCACAGCGCCCGCTTCTCCATAATTGCCGGCGAAGATCCCCAGATGAGCGCGATCCTCCGCGGGCAGCGAGTCGCGAATTCTGGCGATGGTTTCCACAAGCTCCGGCCAGCCGATTTCTTCGCGAAAGTCTTCGTTGACTTTCATCGCCCGTACCGCCCAAGCGGAATTGGCGGGCGCAATCGGCAATGTGAAGGAGCCGATCAGCACAGCGTCCGCGACAAGCACGGCCCAAACCACTGTACGAATCAGATTCTTCGCAAGAGGGCGCAGCCGGGACAGCGTTCCTTCCAGCCACACGCTGCCTGCGGCATACATCATCGGATACGCCGCGGCCAGGTAGTACGCGCGGCCTTTGGCCATCAGAAAAAGCGTCAGCGGAATAAGGTACATCCAGGCAAGCATGCGAAAGCGCTTGCCGTCGTGCGAAATAACTGTGTAATAGAGCCCCGCCAAAAACAGTAGGACTCCTCCGAGCGTTAAAATCAGTTGTTCGGGAAGGAAATTCTTGGCGCGGCCAATGCGCACGTCTCGCGCGTGAATATGCTGGAGGAACTCCAACGAAATGAAATGATTTCGGGCCTGCCAGATCAAGTTGGGCAGAAAAATCAACAGCGAGAGCGCCACGCCATACCACAGCCATTTGTTCTTGAAATACCGTCGAGCATCAGTAAGCAACGCCGCCCCAGCAATGCCCAGCCCAAAAAATCCCATGGTGTATTTGGATTCCAGGCCGAAACCGACAGCGGCGCCGATGGCCAGCCACCAGCGCGGGTCTTCCGTTTTTAACAATTTCACTACGAAATAGGCGGCCAGCACCCAGCACAAGTAATCAAAAGAGACGTACTGCATCATCGCGCCGCCGGCAAGGCAAAATGGAATAGCCGCCGCCGCCGCAACGAATTGGGCGAAACGGCCTCCACCCATTTCGCGTGCCATCAAACCCGCGAGTACGACAGCGATCCCTTCAGCAACAGCGGCGAAAAATCGGAATCCGGCAAGCGAAGTCCCAAAGAGGATCAGCGACAACCGTCCGAAAAAAGGCGTGATCGGCGGGTAAGCCACAAATCCCCAATCGAGATGCCGCGCATCCTCAAGCGTCGCCAGTTCGTCGCGTTGAAATCCGTATTGGTGGCCGGTAATCCAATGAATGATTACGGTGAGCAACGCCACGTAAACCAACAAAGACGTGTCGCTGAACCAGATGGAACGTGTTTTCGTTGGCGTCGTCATTTGTTTGCTGCGATCAGTTGTGTCGCCATGCATGCGTAAATTTCAATCGCATCAAGTATTTGTTTCTTGCGGATGCGTTCCTCCGCAGTATGCGCCACATGAATGCTGCCTGGGCCGATCAGAAACGGCTTGCCCCAGGCGCCAGCGAAATTCGGAATGTCTGTGGTAAACGCAACGACCGTGGTTTCGAACCCATCCAGCGACTCCAAGTGCAACGCTGGAGTGTGTAGGAATTCTTGCAGTTCGCCCCGTCCGTCCACCAGACTGCGTAGCGCCGCGCGAATCGGTTCAGGATCGCCCACGGTGCGAATCATCAAATCCGCTTGTGCCTCATCCGCGATCACGTTGGGAGCACGTCCGCCCGAAAGCGTGCCAATATTCAGAGTGCATTTCCCCAGCAGATCATCTTTAGGCAAGCGGATTTGCCGGATTTCCTGCAGCAGTTCCAGCAATTTGTCGATGGCCGATTCGCCCAACTCGGGATATGCGGAATGTGCCAGGCGGCCTCGCGCGGTAATTACGCAGCGCAAAGCGCCTTTCGAACCGAGAGCCAGTCTGTTCTCCGTAGGCTCGCCGTTAATAATGAATTTTGAGCCGCGCGGATTCTTGGACGCGCATAACGCGCCGAGACTGTCTTTTTCTTCACCAACGACGAACAACAAACCTAAATCGCGGGTTCCGGCGGCAAGCAATTTCTCCACCGCGCAAATCATCGCCGCGATGATTCCCTTCGCGTCGCACGAGCCGCGGCCGCGAACGAACTCCTCATCTTCGCCAGAAGCGAAAAACGGCGGCACCGTATCCATGTGCGTTGAAAAAGTGACCACCGGTGTGCCCCAGGTCGTAAGGACGTTGAAGCGATCAGTCGTAACCGCCATGCGCTCGACTGCGCCGCCTGTCGACGCGGCGAATTTCGAAAGCATCGCAAATAGAAATTCGCCGACAGCTTTTTCCTGTCCGGTGACGGACTCGATATCGATCAACGAACGCGTGAGCGCGAAAGGATTCATCGTATCATCGAAGAGTTTTTATGGAACGGCGCACTTAACGAAGCGTTCCGCTACTTCGCGGCCTTGCGCAGAATACCGACCAGGTTGCCGGCAACTTCCCGCGCCCGCGCGATATTCGCGGGATCGAAGGAAATCGCTGCGACGCGCTGGTGCCCGCCGCCGCCATATTTTTCCGCAAGCGAAGCCAAGTTCTGATTTGCGGTTGCCAGGTTCCAGGGATTGGTGCCCAGGGAAACTTTCGCGCGTACCGCGGACGCGCTGACGCTGATCGAATAAACACATTCGGGATGTAGCAGGTACGGAATAAATTTGTTGTAGCCTTCCAGATCCAGATCGCTCACGTCGAAGAAGATCACGCCATCTCGAGCCTCGGAACGCTCTCGCAAAATATTGATCGAGCGGCGGTGCCGTTCGAGGAGCGGCCCAAGATGTTTCGCGACGATTGGCAGCTTCACCATTTCACCCAGCGGCTGATAAGCAAGTTCACGGATAATTTCAGCCGGAACGCCGTCTTCGGGCGCCGCTTCAATCACCAGGGCAAGCTGCGTAGCTGGCTCGACGAGCGCAACGGCCGATTCGGCGGTTGGAAATTGCGCTCCGTCGATGATGTCGCCCCAATGAATCAGATTTTTCAACGGCTCTGTGTCGAATCCAAATTTTTCGCGCGCGGTATCGGCAATCAGCTTGGTGCAGGACTTGTAGTCCGGCTCGTAAAACATCCGCGGACCCCGATGCAGCCGGAAATTTTCCGCGTCCGCGGCCGTCAGAAATGCGCTCTGGTGGTGATCGAACCACCAGGTGACCTTCGGAGAGTTGGAATACTTGAAATCAACGATGACGTTTTCATCGCCGTCGAATAGTCCATCCGTCCATGGCGCCGCGGCGCGATGCGTCATTCCCGTAAAGTGAAAATCGGCGTCACGGTCGAATCGTTCACGGTAAAAGCGGTAAAAAACGGCCGCGGATGCGGTGCCGTCAAAGCAACGGTCGTGGAAACACAGGCGAACTCGGGTCATGAGCGAACGGTTCGAACCTTTCTATAACACAAAACGCGCATAGCCAAGACGGAGCCGATTCCGTCGCCAGCAAAGCCTTTAACGATGCGGGGCGTGAAAAGGAAAGTCAAGAGCAAACCAAGAATGGCGCTGTCGTTTTCGCGGCGATTCGATACAATCCGCTGCAAATGCCGCTCTCTCCATCCCCGGATTCAGCTGTCGCTATCGACGCCACGGTGCCGCGAACCGCGCGATTTGCGTTGCCGCGCGACGTCACCGCTGCGGAGCGCCGAACCTTGGTCGCCGGTGGGCTCGGCTGGATGCTCGATGCCATGGACGTCATGTTGTTCTCGCTGGTGCTGGCGTTTCTCGTTCGCGAATTTTCCATGGACACCCGCACGGCGGGATTTCTTAATTCCCTTACCCTTATCGCATCCGCGGTCGGCGGATTTCTCTTCGGCTTCCTGGCCGACCGGATTGGCCGCACTCGCGCGCTGATGGCTTCGATTCTGGTTTATTCGCTTTCCAGCGCCGCATGCGCGTTCACACATACTATTCCACAATTGGCTTTTTTTCGTTTTGTCCTGGGTCTCGGCATGGGCGGCGAGTGGACAACCGCGGCAGCATTGATCGCGGAGACCTGGCGCGCCGAACACCGCGGCAAAGCGCTTGGCCTGATGCAATCCGCGTACGCAATTGGAGAAGCCATTGCCGCTTTAGTTGTCGCGATCGTGCTTCCACATTCCGGATGGCGCGCCGTTTTCCTCGTGGGAGTTCTTCCCGCGCTCGCCGTCTTTTGGATTTGGCGGCGCGTGCCGGAGTCCGAGCTATGGACCCGCCGGAGTACCGAGCGACAAAATGCGAAATTGAGTGCTCTGCTTCGGGGCGACACGCTTCGCAATGGAATTCTCGCCACCTTAATGAATTCATTCGCCATGTTCGGCTACTGGGGACTGTTCGTATGGATTCCCGGCTACCTCTCTCTGCCAGTTGCGCAAGGAGGCCGCGGCCTCAGTCTCGCGAAAACCACTTCCTTCTTTCTGTTGCTGTGCGGAGGTAAATGGCTTGGCTATGCGATTTTTGGTTTTTTCGCCGACGTTTATGGCCGCAGAGGCCCGTATTTTGCCTATCTGCTGGTTGCCGCGCTGCTGGTACCCGTTTATGGACTCGTTCACACTCCTCTATGGCTGCTGATTCTTGGCCCGCTGGTAGGCTTCTTCGGCATCGGATTTTTCTCCGGCTTCGCGGCCATTGCCAGCGAAATTTTTCCCGGCGAAATCCGCGCGACGGCGATGGGTCTCAGCTACAACATCGGTCGCGGCCTTTCCGCGGCCGCGCCGTTTGCGGTGGGAGCGTTGGCCATCCACTTCGGGATCGGGCCCGCGTTTCTGCTGCCTGCCGGCGCGTACTTCATTGCCGCTTTGTTGGCTTTACTCTTGCCGGAAACTCGGGCTCTTCAACTTACCTGACTTGAAACGAACTTATTCTTCGCCGGATCAAATTCCTGCGGATCGCGAGAAGGCTCCTTCTTTTCGCGCGCGCATCGTGAATTTCACCGGCAAATACTGCGCGGCGGCCAGCGCCTTTTGAAAATCCGCGTCGCTGGAGTAAGTTTTCTTTGCCACGCGCCGCGCCATGATGCTGAACGACAAGGGATCTCTTCGGAAGGGATACGGCGCGACTGCAACCACATTTGCGCCTTCTGCGCGAAGTTCAAGATCGGCATCTTCGCCCTGGTCATTCACCGGCACTGCGTCCACCACGGCATCCTGGTCTGGGTTCATGCAAAAATGCAGCGACAGACGGTCCAACGTTTCCAGTCGCGCCACATTCGCATTCAGCAACGGCTCTTCCATAAAAGGCTTAGTCCCCGGATTGGACCGAAGGTCCACTTTCAACCGAAGCTGCTGCAACCGCAACTGTTGAACAAACTCGTTAGCGATGTGGCTTTCCTCGCTTTTCACGTATTTCGCGGAAAATCCCGGCATGGTCGCGCGCGCCCGATCGTACAAGCAGGATGCATGCATGCTGGCCAGGAGCCCCGCGTAGTAATCGACTTTCACCAGCCGCTCAATTCCTTTTTGGTAAATTGCGGTATGAATGGCCGTCGGGATGGACATAAAACTGAATGGCAGACGCGTTTTGGGATCCAGTTGCGCCTGCAGTTCCCACTCGCCCCAACCATTGTCGTGTTCCGCCACGGCGAGGCAGAACGAAGCATTCGGTTGCGGCTTCGTGAACCGTTCGTTGCCCCATTCCCGTCCCAAAAATCCCGCAAGTAACGCGTGGTCCGTTTGCCGGATCACCAGCAATTGCGGATCGCGTTCGCCTTTTTCTTCGACAAGAATCATGGCCCGGCTCTCGACCTAGCTGAAAATTCTTCAATTTGATTTCGATTAGATGACGCCTGCTGACTTCAAGCGCGCAAGCTCGGCTGCGGGGAGGCCAAGCCAGTCCAAATAAACTTCACTATTATGCGCCCCCAGCGGCGGGCCAATCCAGCGCAATCCGCCGGGAGTCGCGGCAAGTTTGGGAGCGATGGTCGGAAGCTTGACGGATTTGCCGCCGGGCAGTGCAACCTCTTCATACACTCCGCGCGCGCGGTAGTGTGGGTCTTCCACCATTTCGGCCGCCGAGTAAATCGGTCCGGTAGGGACTTCGGCCGCTTCCAGCAGACGAATCGCTTCGCGAGATGCGTGGAGCTTCGTCCAGGCCGAAATCGCGGCGTCAATTTCGTGCACGTGCCGCGACCTGCCATCGTTTTGCGCAAGGCGCGCGTCGTTCGCCAGGTCGTCTCGGCTAATCGCGGACATAAAACGCCGAAAAATGCTGTCGCCATTCGCACCGATAACGATGTACGCGCCATCGGCACAAAGATACGTGCCACTCGGAACGATTCCAGTCAGACGCATTCCTTCGCGTTCGCGCATTACGCCCGCAAGGTCGAATTCGGAAATTGTCCCTTCCATGAGGTTAAGTACGGACTCATAGAGAGCGACGTCAATTACCTGGCCGCAACCATCTTCTCCTCTCTTCGCTTCGTCTTTATTCCTGTCGCGGTGATAAAGAGCCATCACGATCCCTAACGCCGCGTGCAGGCCCGCCACAGAATCGCCCAGGCTCAGGTTGGGTCGCACCGGAGGGCGGTCCGGTTCACCGGTGACGTAGCGCAGGCCGCCGTACGCTTCGGCAACCGCCGCGAAGCCGGGCTTTTGCGCGTTCGGTCCAGTCTGCCCGTAACCCGAAATTCGCGCCAGAATCAGTCCGGGATTTTCTTTCTTCAGCTCCTCATAGCCCAGTCCCCACTTTTCCAGTGTGCCGGGCCGAAAATTTTCCAGCACCACATCCACCCGTCTAGCCAATTCGCGCGCGATACGCTGCCCTTCGGTCGCTCGCAAATTCAACGTAATGCATTTCTTGTTGCGCGCCATCGAATACCACCACAGCGAAGTTCCTTGCTCAACCACACGCCAATTGCGCAGCGGATCGCCGCTGCCGGGTGGTTCGACTTTTATTACCTCCGCTCCGAACCACGCCAACAATGCCGCCGCGAACGGCCCGGCTATCGCCTGCCCTAGCTCCAGAACTCTGATCCCTGCAAGTGGTCCAGCGTTTCCACTTCGATTTTCCACGGAGTTCATGTCTATCGCCGTCCCCTGCAGACGTATTTGCTCGTTCCGCGCAAATTAAACTCGCGAACATCGCCCATCATTGTAGGACATAACCCCGATTCACCAAGCTCTCCCTGGCCGGTTACGACCGGTCGACTTTTTGGCCCCCGTCCTGACTCATACCGTTCTGCCGTGACGGCGCTCTCAATTTTCTGTTAGAGTTTTGCAAACAGGAGGTACCAACATGCGGAAAGCATTAACGATTGGGAGTGCGGTTCTGTTTGTGGCGGTTCTTGCGGCTATCGGCCTTTACGCTCAGCAGGACAAATCGAAGCGGCCCAGCCCGCCGGAAACGGCGAAATGTGATTTACCCGGAGGACAATCCATCACCGTGGATTATTCCAGTCCTCGCGTAAAAGGCCGAAAAATTTTTGGCGCGATCGTTCCTTATGGCGAGCCCTGGCGCACCGGCGCGAACGAAGCTACTACGTTTGTGACTACCGCCGACGTGACGGTAGGCGGAAAGCACGTGCCTGCCGGAAAATACACCCTCTTTACCATCCCGAATAAAGACAAGTGGGTACTGATCGTTAGCAAGAAGACCGGCGAATGGGGAATTCCCTATCCAGGTGCTGACATGGATTTGGTTCGCGCTGACATGAACGCTTCCGCGACGGCATCGCCGATTGAAGATTTCACTATCGCTTTCGACAAAGGCAGCAAAGGCTGCACACTGCGAATCGAATGGGAAAATTCCCGCGCTACCGTTGACATCAGCCCGATGTGACATACGTTATCTTGCAGCGCGGCCCTTGGCTCGAGCAGCCTTTTAGCCGGGCCTTTTGTCGTGCCGTGGCGGCTTTACTCCGCCGTCTTTCCCGTCACGCCAGTCTCGGCTTTGGCTTAATAGTATCCGCGCTAACCACTCAAGTCTTAAGCCGAGTCATTCCGCGATCCACCAGGAACACCGCGGCGACCACCATTACCGCTGACACGATTACATTTAATGAAATCGATTCGCTGGCGAACCACCAACCTAGCAGGACCGCCACGATGGGATTCACGTAGGTGTGCGTCGCCACCAGCGTCGGCGAATAATGCTCCAGCAGCCAGTTATAAGCGGTGAACGCGACCACTGAGCCGAATACGATCAGGTACGCCAGAGCCAGCCAGGAGAGGCGCGGCACTTCGTGAACCGAAAAGCCGCGATATTCGCCCAATAGCGTTCCGGTAGTCAAAAGCATCGCCGCGCCCGCAAGCAAAGACAAAGCGGAGAGCAGTAGCGGACTGCCGGAAAGATGGGAACGGCGCGAGTAGATGATTCCCGCGGACCAGGAAATTCCGCCGGCAAGACAAGCGATTGCCCCGAGAAATCCGCCGCGGCCGGAAGACCACACGTCTCTTCCAAGCAGCAGGCCGACTCCAGCCAGCCCGAACACGACTCCCGACAGTAGGAATCCGTTCATCCGCCAGCGCCTTTCTACGCCGCAAGTCATCAGATAAACCCAAATCGGCTCCGAAGCAATCAATAACGAGGCCAGGCCGCTCGGAATTTGCGTTTCCGCCCAATGTAAAGAACCGTGACCGATCAGAAAAAATAAAAATCCAATGACTACACTCGCGCGAATTTGCGGCCAGCTGGGCCGCGATCCTTTCGCCAGCGCCCAGGCCAGCAAAATGGAGCCGGCGATGAGGTGACGAAAGCCTGCTGTATAAAGAGGTGGAATCGCCGCAACCGCGTACCGGATTGCCAGATAAGTGGAGCCCCAGATGGCATAGATCGCAAAAAAAGCGGCCAGAACGGCGAAGCGATTGGCCGCAGCCGGACCCGCGGGACCTGTCGCTTCTTGTATCGGCTCGAGAACGGCGGTTTTCGATTCGGAGCTCATGTTTCTTTCTGTTCTTTCCGGCTGGCTCGTAATGACTAACCTGCGTTATACTCATTACGCAGAATAGCTCCGGCCTTGTAACGAGTCAAGTTCATTTAGGTCATTAAATGCATTCTTCTGACGCCGAATTTATAAAACATGGTCATGGAAAATTTGGCCCGTGGTTCGACCTCGTCAACAGCGAGGAATGGGACACTTACGGCCATCGCGCCGATCACTTCGAAAATCCCGCTTGGCTTCCCTTTTTCCTGCGGAGATGGAATTTCCGCAAACCAGGCCGTCTTCCGTTTCCCGCTGCGCAGTGGAGAAAAGTTCGTACCGCGATCCGCCACGTCAGCGAAGCTGCCGCCCGGCAAAAACCAATTTCCTCGGCGGATATCCAGGCGCTGAATCAAGCTCTGAAGGTATCTGGTTACAGGCGGTTGTGGCAGCGCCAAAATGGGTTGCAGTTAGAATTCGTCTCGGAGGTTTCCGGTTGGCGTTGGATCCTGGCGGAAACTGTGCGTTCTTTCGCGGACATTCTCAGCCGGGGCGATCCGGCGCGCATCAAGATCTGCCGCAATCCCGGGTGCCGCTGGATTTTCTACGATCAAACCAAAGCCAAAACGCGCTGTTGGTGCGACGACAGAATTTGTGGCAATCGCGAGCGTGTCCGCCAGGCCCGCGCCCGTGCCAGTTCCTGATTTGTCCTCGGACAATCGGTTATAGCTCCCTCAGCGATGTTTAGGGCCGACCAGGGCGAGGAATTCATCGCGGGTTTGTTTATTGTGACGGAAGGCGCCAAGCATGGCGCTGGTGACGGCGGAGCCGTGCTGTTTTTCCACGCCGCGCATCTGCATGCACAGGTGACGGGCCTCGATAATGACGCCAACGCCTTGCGGCGCGATTTTTTCCTCGATGGCCTTGGCGATTTGGCTGGTCATGCGCTCCTGAATCTGCAGGCGGCGCGCGAACATGTTCACCAAACGCGCGATTTTACTCAAACCGATCACTTTATTGGAGGGCAGATACGCGATATGAGCCTTGCCGAAAAACGGAAGCAAGTGATGTTCGCATAGGCTGAAAAATTCCACGTCTTTCACGACCACCATTTCATCATAAGTAACGCTGAATGTCGCTCCGTTCAAAACGTGATCGACGTTCTGGTGATAGCCGCTGGTCAGAAACTTCAACGCTTTTTCGTAGCGTTCCGGCGTCTTGCGCAATCCTTCGCGGTTGGGATCTTCGCCGACCAATCGGATAATTTCACGCACGTGCGAGGCAACTTTTTTCGCATCGGCCGTCTGGCTTTCTTCGTGCAACAGGATTTCTTCCGTTGGCTTGGTCATGGCTGCGTGCTCCTGTGATTCGATTTCATGTTCCGGCATACTCAAAACTGTTATTCGATGTTTCTTCAATGCGAACCGCTTGCAGCTTGGCCATGGGGAAAGGCTTCAGCCGCTGGTAAATCTCGATGCACACGTTCTCCGTCGTAGGCACAGCGGCTTGGAAGGCCGCAACCTCATCCTGCAAGGAACGATGATCGAACGGCTCGATCACTTGCGAGTGGACGAAAGAATCGAGATCGGCAAGGTCGGCAATCATTCCGGTGGCCGGGTCAACCTTTCCGGAAAACCGCACTTCCAGTGTGTAGTTATGGCCATGGCCGAACGGATTGTTGCACTTGCCGTAGATCCGGCAATTTTCCTCTTCGCTGAGCTGGGCGCTGTGCAATCGGTGCGCCGCCGAAAAATGGTAGCGGCGGCCCAGTTCAATGTGCAGGTTGTTTTCCATCATGCAATTCCCTTTGCGCCGTTGCGGTAGCAATCCGCAAAAAGATCTGCCGATTCGTAGAGCCGGACGCGGTGCAAATGCCCTTGCGGAATTTTGCCGTCAAGCAGGTTCCAGATGACGCGCGCTACGTTTTCGCAAGTTGGAATCTGATTCTTGAGTTCCGCGACTTCGTAATTCAAAAAACGATGATCCATTCGTTGCGTGATTTCGCGATCGAGAATTTCTTTCAGTTCCTTCAAATCCAAAACCATTCCCGTAACCGGATCCGGTTCGCCGGCAATCGTCACTTCCAGGGTGTAGTTGTGGCCGTGCCCGTGCGGATTGTTGCACTTGCCAAAAATGCGCCGGTTCTCTTCCGCGGAAAGCGCGGGATTGTGGTACAAGTGCGATGCGGAGAATTCAAGTTTACGCGTCAGATAGACCATGAAAGTTCTAGCTATTTAGATGCGCCAGTGGCTCCAACAGAATATTCCCTGTCTTTCCAGGAGACTTTTCCCTTCGCATAGCTCTCGTGCGACGCCCAGAGCACGCCAGCATACAAAAAAACTGCGGGTATGTAATAGATGATGAATTTGAACGGGAAATGGTTACGCGAAAGCGCCAGGCCATAGGAAAGTTGCCGCAGCAAAAGGAGTATGACGCCGGCGAATAAAGCGACAGGCATTTTGATTCCGATCAAAAAGATCACCAAAATCATCCAGGGGAATGCGGATTCAAATTCCGCGAAAACCCCGCCCGTGGTGCCACCCATCAACTGAAACAGATTTTTCTTCCAGCCCTCCCACATGGCGGAAAACGAACGGTACATGCGCACGCGCACCATGCCGGCCCCAGCGGCAAACCAAATGCGAAATCCGGCGGCTTTCACGCGACGAGCCAGCGCTACATCTTCAAGGACCGCGCCGCGCACCGCGGCATGCCCCCCGACGGCGTCATAGGCTTCCCGTTTGATCAACAGAAATTGGCCATTGGCAGCGGCGGCGCTGGAAGACGGGTCATTGATTTGATCAAACGGAAACCGCTGTGCAAGACGCAAATAAACGAAAGGGATCAGCGCTTTTTCGTACCAGGTTTCCAAATCTTGTTCTGGAGAAAACGAAACAAGTGCGGCGTTATGCTCCCCACTCAGTGTGATCGCTTTCGCCGCTGCGCCTTCCAGCAGGACGGCATCCGCATCGGTGAAAAGCAGCCACGGAGTGACGGCTTGCTGCGCACCCAACGAAACCGCATGATTTTTCCCGACCCAATCGGGCGGCGGCTCGGGCGCATCCACGACGCGAAGGCCCGCAATTTTCCTTGCAAGTTCGTGGAGAATTTCCGAAGTGCGATCGGAAGATTGGTCATTTACAGCGATAATTTCCGCGATTTCAGGCTGCGTGGATAGCGATTCAATGCATGCGGCGACGACCGCTTCTTCATTGCGGGCAGGGACAATCGCGGTGATGGAGGCGGGGGCGGTCATGGCATTGGGAGTAATTTTATCCCCTGGCTCAGAAATCGCAGCCCTGTGCGGAACGAATTGCCGAGGATTGCGCCGCGCACAACCGAAAGTTGCGGTGTTGCGAAAAGCGGTGCGTTTCGATTCCCTAGCGGATACGTTAGTATAGCATTCCTATGCAAACGGAGATGTCAAGACTGCGCAGAGGGCTGGTCTGGACGGCGTTAGCGCTAGCAGTGTCACTGCTGATTTTGTTTGCGCTACCGAGTTACCGCCAGGGCGAGGCCTCGATTGCCGGCAAGACGGCTGAAGATTTCGCACTGACGATCGACGGCAAGCCGCAGCATTTATCGGATTATCGAGGGAAAGTAGTGGTGCTGAATTTCTGGGCTTCCTGGTGCCCACCCTGTGTGGAAGAGGCGCCGTCGTTAAATCGATTGCAGCAGCATATTGCGCCGCTGGGAGGAACGATCCTAGGAGTGAGCGTCGATGAGGATCCCGCTGCGTACGAAAAGTTCCTGAAGGATTACGCGGTGGGGTTTCCTACCTGGCGGGACCCGGCGGTGCGGGACAACAAGTCCCAGATCGCCTTGGGGTACGGGACTTCGCTGATTCCGGAAACTTATGTGATTGACCGGCACGGGAAGATCGCTCGTAAATTAGTAAGCGCGCAGGAATGGGATTCGCCGGAGATGCTGGCGTATTTTGACGCGGTGCTGAAGGAAAAGTGATCGGGGACCAATAACCAGGAAACCAATGTCCGTAGGCGTTATCCTTAGCCATCCGCCCCACCCCCTCCCCCCTCTTTTCTGTAAGTATTCATTCTAAAGGAGTTGCGGAAGAGCTTTTTCGTAAGTATTCATTCTACGAGACTTACTAAGACGCACGTCTGTAAGTATTCATTCCAAAGAGGTTAGGATGGCCCGCGGCGATGAATCGGGGTGAATGCCTGTTCTGCGATTCAGTTTTCAAAGAGCGAGCGGGGCCAGTCCTGCTGGCTGTAAGACCAAAAGCACATGATCTCACGGATTAATGTAAATGTCAAGTTGACAAGCAAGACAACGATTCGAATCGATTTTGCGTATACGTCTTTTCCGTTTCAAGTTTCGCGATAACTCGCTTTTTGAAAGCTTGAATTGACGTACACGGCTGGCTCGTGAGCGGGGTCTATCTCATGCGTTTCACTTGTTCGGCAAGCGAACGAAGAAAGGGAAACTCAGCTCAGTGTGCGCGGCGCAAAACCAGAAGAGTCAAATCGTCGGTTTGCTTTAGACCATCGCCAAAGCTCGTCAAGTCCTGCAGGCATTCAGAAATAAGGCCGTCGGGAGTTTTGCCTATGTGTTGAGAGGCAAGCCCGCAAACTCGATCGAGACCATACTCCTCGCCTGCGCGATTCCGCGCTTCCGTTAGCCCATCCGTGTAAAGAAAAACCGTGTCCCCGTGGGCCAGCGTCAGACGATGGACTGAGAAGCCTGCGTTACAGAACATGCCCAAAGGCACTCCGGTCGAATCCTTCGAGGCTACTCCGGCGCCGTGAATGTGGAGCAAGGGGAGATGTCCCGCGCTGACAAACTCCACGGAACCATCGTAGGCAGCTCGCCCCACGATAAGAGTGGCGAATTGCCCAGCCAGACTGCTTTCGCAGAAAATGCGGTTGGCATCTTGCACCATCCGGTCGAGCGGAAGACCCGCTTCGGCTAGACTGCGAAACGTTGCATGGAGGTGGCTCATGAGCATCGACGCAGCGACGCCCTTGCCCGAGACATCCCCGAGCATAAAGAGCAGGCTGCCATCTGTTTCCACGAGGTCGCAATAATCGCCGCTGACCATACCCGCCGGTTGATAATGGAAGCGTACGTCCCAGCCTTTTGGCGCCAAATCGAGACTTGGCAGCAGACGCCGCTGGATACGAGCGGCAAGCGCAAGGTCACTCTCGAGGGCGCGTTGTTCATCGCTGCTAAGGTGGTCCAAGCAGAAGCGAACCAAGGGATCGGCCAGCAACCGTTCCGGTTCGACGGAATCATGGCAGGTCTCGCAAAGCCCGAATGTTCCTTGATCGATACGGCGCAGGGCATCATCGACGGTAGCCAGCAGTTGCGAAAGAGAAGCATCAGCGGTGCGCGAATGCAGCGCCGTGTGCAGGCGTTCGCGGCGTACTTCGAGTTCGGCGCGCAGATAGGATTGTTCGGCCGTGGCCATAGAGCCTCGTACATTAGAGTGCTGCTTTGCGGCGGAAGTTTCCATCCGATTTCTTCCCCTGAATTGAGGATCAGGAGCAAAACCGTCAAAATTGGCAGTACTGGCTCTCTGCTTGTGACTCATTTAGAGCACGCGAATGAGCGAGCAACCTGCCGAGTGTCAGCGGGTGTGTTTGATGCCGCAACCGTGAGATAGGGTGCAACTCCAAAGCACCGCAAAATGTGAGAACGCGAATCGTAAATGAGTGACGAGGTCGTTGTGGGTTGGGCGTAGCATGGTAGTTGCAGAGCATTTCAGGACGAGCGCGTGAAGACGAGCCTGTTTGAGATTTTCAAGATTGGGATTGGGCCATCGAGTTCGCATACGGTGGGACCGATGCGGGCGGCAGCGGCGTTTGCGGCTCGATTACGCGAAAGCAGTCTGCTTGAAAAGACGGCGCGGGTAGAGGCGAATCTTTATGGTTCGCTGGCACTTACAGGTCATGGGCACGGGACGGATCGCGCAGTGCTGTTGGGATTGAGCGGAGAGTTGCCAGACCAGATCGCGCCGGAGAACATTGAGCCGAAGCTGGCATCGATTCGAACAAAGAGAAGTTTGCCGCTAGCCGGCACGCGAGAGATCCCGTTCGACGAATCGCGCGATTTGCTGTTCCACAAAAACAAGACGCTGGCCTTCCATTCGAACGGCATGCGGTACCGGGCATTTGATGCTGAAGACGCACCGATCGCGGACCAGGTGTACTACTCGATTGGCGGAGGATTTGTAGTGCGGGAAGGGGAGGCGGCCGGGGCGAACGCGAAGGCTCCAGTAAAGTATCCGTTCAAGAACGCAGCAGAGTTGTTGAAGATCGCCGAAGAACATGGACTGGCGGTGTGGGAAATTGCGCTGGAGAACGAGAAAGCGTGGCACAGCGAGCGGGAAATTCGCGAGTACGTGCAAAGGATTTGGAAGGCGATGCAGGAGTGCATGGCGCGGGGGTTGAAGACCGAAGGAATTTTGCCCGGGGGATTGAACGTGCGCAGGAGAGCGCCGCGGCTGGCAAAGAAGTTGGAAGCAAGCGGCAGCGGCGATGCGCTGGCGCCGATGGATTGGGTGAATGTGTACGCGATGGCGGTGAATGAAGAAAACGCGGCCGGCGGACGCGTGGTAACGGCTCCCACGAACGGAGCGGCGGGAATTATTCCGGCGGTGGCGCAATACTACATGCGATTTGTGCCGGGAGCGGATGAGGCGGGGCTGCTGCGTTATTTTTTGACGGCGAGCGTGATTGGAGTTTTGTACAAGGAAAATGCGTCGATCAGCGGCGCGGAAGTAGGTTGCCAAGGCGAAGTGGGAGTGGCGTGCTCGATGGCGGCAGGGGGATTGGTGGCAGCGCAGGGCGGTTCGAACGGGCAAATTGAGTGCGCGGCGGAAATTGGAATGGAACACAATTTGGGAATGACTTGCGACCCGATTGGCGGACTAGTGCAGATTCCGTGCATCGAGCGGAACGCGATGGGGTCGGTGAAAGCGATCAATGCCTGCCGGATTGCGCTACGCGAAGGAAGCGAGCATAAAGTTTCGCTGGATCAGGTGATTGAGACGATGTATCAGACCGGAAAGGATATGCAGTCACGGTATAAGGAGACATCCCTGGCCGGGTTGGCGTTGAATGTGATTGAGTGCTGAGAGGCAGTCGTAGGTTGCAAGGTCTGGACATTCATCCTAGCCATGGCCTAACGCGGTAAATCCATATCCAATCTGGGTAGTCGCCACGGTGTGAACGACTCCGAGCCAATGCATCGTTCGATATGTTTCGGGGTCCGGTTAAACCTCAACGGTCGAGCTGAAAATCATTTCGGTCTTTCGTTCCGCACAGCCCGTCAAAGGGCTTGTCCCCCGGAGATGCCGGCGGTTCAGCGAGTAACCGGCAATTCGAGGGTGCTGGGGTGCTGCGCGTCGTGATACAGCGCGATGTGCGCGGTGCGCGCATCCTTGGCGGTTTCCCGAGAAACGTCTCCGCCCGAGTTGTAGTTCTTTTCCAGGTTGATGCTGTTGGGGCAGGAAAACACCAGGCGCAGGCGGCTGCCTTTGGCGATACGGCGCGAAAACCAGGTGAAATTGTCAAAGTTGTAGCGGACAACTTCGCCAGCGGGTACAGGCTTGGCCTGGCGAAGGGAGTCCCTGTAGCGGGCGCGTATCGCCGCCGAGGTGAGGGCAATGCTGGTACCGTCCGCTTGTATTTCATAGACGTTCGCAGAAAGGTCCGTGTCCGGCACATCCATAGCAAGCCAAACAATGAGCTTCAGGAAGCCGCTAACCTCTGTATCTTCGACGAACGGCGCGGTGTGATAGACCAAGCCATTGCCGAACAGGTTGAGGGCATCGCGTTCACTGAGCAGGGGCTTTTCCTCATCCTTGCGCTCGAGTTCCCCGAAACGGATGTCCAGTGGGTCGTATACGTAACGGTCCGAGGCGGGGCCGTGAGGCTTTTCGGCGGCCAGAGAGCCGGAACGAAAGACATCGTTCGCAGGGCCATCCGAATCGAGATAGAGGACGCGGCGCCGCGGAGCGACGGAGTCCAAGCTGTCCGCATATTTCCATTCTTCGGCTCCGGTCACGTAGTAGGCAACGCGATTCTTCAGAAATTCTGGTTTCGGGCCGGTCTTCATAGTCCAGTCATACCACTGACGGTGGAGGTCATTTAGATCCAGCACGCTCGCGGGGCCAAACTTCAAACCGCCGACCTCGTTCTTGGGAGTGCGAGTGCCCGCGTGGTCCCATGGGCCGATGATGAGGTAGTGGTTCGCGACCGACTCGCGGGCTCCGTACTGCATGTGGCGCTGATAGTAGGTCAGAGCGCCGGCTTGATCGCCATCATAGTCGCCGGTGATGGTCAGGATGGGAATTCGCATCTTGGCGAAATCTTTGGGAGCAGGGACCATGGCGTCGAAATAGGCGTCCGGCGTGGGATGGTCCAACCACTTTTGGAAGATGGGAGATGGATTGCCTACCAAACGGTCCAGTTCGCGGAATGACAGGTGGCGAGCGTAGAGGTCATAGAATTTTTCTTTCCAATACGTCGAGTCGCCGAAAGTCTGCACATTGCCGGCCAGCCCGCTGGTGAAGGTAAGCCACTGGATCAGGTAGGGGCCGCGCAGATTGTATTCCATGGGAAAGTCCACGCCGGGATGGGCGGCAGCGGCGGGCACAATGGTGGTTAGATGGGGCGGAAATTCCTTGGCGGTAGACCACTGGTCGAACCCTGCATAAGAACCGCCCCACATGGCCACTTTTCCGTTGGACCAAGGCTGGCCAGCCAGCCACTCAACGACATCGTGACCGTCGCGGCCTTCATTGGCCATTGGCTCAAAGCTGCCACCGGAGTTCCCGCGGCCGCGCACATCCACGAGCGCGTAAACGTAGCCGTGCTGTGCGAAATACATAGCGCGGTCGGTATAGCTGTCGGCGATGTACGGCGTGAGAGTGAAAATGACCGGGAGCGGATCCTTCTGATCCTTGGGCTTGAAGACAGTGGCGTTAAGCTGCACGCCGTCGCGCAGGGGGATCTTCACGCCCCAGAGGAGGTCCACACCGGATGCCGGCTTTTGCGCGTCCGTCGGCGACTGCTGGGCGAAAAGCAAAAGTGGCGCCAGGACAAGCAAGAACAATGGCGCTGCGAAATATTTCCAGTGCGGACAGTGAGGCATAGAATGTTTTCCTCCTCGGAACCAATTCAAGCAGGATTGAGACTTGCTCTATCACGCAGATCAAGACGGGATCGGCGCTCAGACGGCCCACCAGCCTAACAGAGTTTTGTCGGAGCAAGGAGAAACAGCTTCAGGAGGTTCGTGCGGAGGTGTCGCTAACTTCGGAGCCAGATTATTTTGGCTGGTTCACATCGCGGCGTTCAACTTTTCCAATTCCGCCAAGCGGTTCCGAACCTGATCCGCGTTTTTGGCGTGCGGGGCCAACTCCAAGTAAATTCTTGTTTCGGAGATTGCGGTTGCATAGTTCCTTTTCAGAGCAAATATTTCGGCGAGCAAAAGATGCAATTGCGGAAAACGTGGGCGGACGTCCAGGCGTTCAGCCCGCAGACCGCTCTTTTCGGCGTCGGCGATTTTGTTGAGTTTATAATTCGCGACTGAGTTATAAAAATAAGCTTCCGCATAGTCCAGAGGATCGGAATCCACGATGTAACCTTTGACGCTAGCGTATTTCAACGGATCGAGATCCAAAAGATGATTGGTGAGGTTTTGGACCTGTGTCCAATCTTGCGCCTCGTAAGCCATCGAGGCGAGCGACAAGTACGGGGGCAGGAACTTGCTGTCGATTTCCGTAGCGCGCGTGTATGCCAAGCGAGCCGATTCCTTTTGAGCAAGATTCTGCAAGATGGAGCCGAGCTGGAACCAGGCGCTGGTGTATTTAGGGTGGATCTCTACTGCCTTCTCGAAATATTGCCGAGCATCCGCAAGCCTGCCGTGCCTCTGGGCGTCGATACCCTTTTCATACGCTTTTCGAGCGTCTTTCGGCGCGTTGTATGCAGCAGCGCTCACCGTCAGGCCTTTGACCTTTATGGCTCGGTGCACCACGATGGCGCCAACGTTTACGCTGCTGGCGACGGGAGCGATATCGACAAGGCTGACGACACTAGGAAGAAAGCCTGCAACCGAGGCCCGCAGCTCGCAGTTTTTTAGGTCGAGGGACGGAATTCCCATACCTGGCATCCTGTTCGTCTGGCCATTCTGGCTGTATTGACCATATTGCGAAGATCCATCCGCTGTTGCGTCAACGTAGGTATCGTTTCCCGATCCCAATTCCATGCTGAAATCGCCATGCGGGCCTGCATAGACCTGCTGACGCACTCTGGCGTTACACACGCGCTCCACCAAGAGATCATGCGGAACTGGTGAGCCATCGTCCGTAGCTACGCGGCCCAGAAGAAACTCGACGAGATCCTCTCTCGGTTGCACGGGCAGAGTGTTCGAGGGATTGGCAGTCCCGGGATTTCTGGAGGTGGGAGGAGGCGCAGAGGGGGGAGGCGCGGGAGGCGGCGGCTTCTGCGCAAAAGCGACCGGAACGAGAAATACCATCGATAGCACAAGCTGCGTGAAAATGTGATTGCGTGAGTTCACAGCGCTCTTTGGGCGGGACACGTCTCAAAAAGAACCTAGTGCACAAATCAGCGCAAGTCAAGGATTGCGCAGCGAACGGAGGCGGTTATCTGGTGGCTATAGCTGCCTTCGTTCGCCACTCGTGCTGGTCAGGTGCCGGATGGGTCGTACTTCAATACTGCCCACGCGAGCGGGCGGGATTTGCGACGCGAGCCGGAGCGCATCGTCAAAGGTGGCAGCGTCGATCAGGTAAAAGCCCGCCAAACACTCTTTCGTTTCGGCGAAGGGGCCATCCCGGATGTACATCTTTCCGTCGCGGACCCGAACTGTCTTAGCAGTATGAACGGGTTGGAGGGCCTCCGAGGCAAGACAACGGCCCTCATTTCGGAGTTCTTGGTCATACGCCATACATTCATCGTCGGTCATGGCTCCGATCTTGTTCTCTTCTCCATAGACGAGGCACAGATATTTCAATCGCGATCTCCTTCAGAGCATTTCCAGTTGCGTTCGGTGATGTCGTCTTTCAATGATACGTCGATTTCAGCGACGTTACGAAGGCGCAGAGTGCAGCAGGATTGGCTGCGCCACTTACTCGTAGCGAAGGGCCTCTACAGGGTCAAGTTTGGCGGCTTGCATGGCGGGGAGCCAGCCACTGACGACCCCGACGATGACTAAGATGATGCTGGACAAAAACATAGTCATCAGGGAAAGAGTCAAATGGATGTCCACTTTGCCTGATTCGTCTTCGTAGGCCGGGCCGAGGAATGGGAGTGTGCCGATCACGGCGGTAAGCGCCCAGGACAGCAGCATGCCGATGACGCCGGCGGCGATGGTCATGACCAGGGCTTCCAACAAGAATTGCCAACGGATGTGAGATTTTTTTGCACCAAGCGCGCGGCGCAGACCGATTTCTTTTACGCGTTCGTCCACGGAGACCAGCATGATGTTCATGACGCCGACGCCGCCGATGCCGAGAGTCATCGCGCCAATCATAAACATCAGAGCTTCGATGCCGATGGTGATGCCTTCCATGATGGGCTTGAATTCTTCGCGGCCAAACATGGTGATGGCGCGTTTGTCAGAAGGATTAAAATGCTGGCGGCTGGCGACCGCCGCGCGAAATTGGGACATGGCGGCAGCCTCAAATCCGGGTGCGATCGGTTCCCAAACCATGACGCTGGAGTATTTAGTATCCCAGAGGTCTCCGGCGGCGGTGTACGGGATAAAAGCGGATTCGTCATCGCAGTTGAAATAGCAACTGTCGGAAAATTTTCGGTCCATGGAGCCGATCACGGTGAACGGAACGCCTTTGATGCGGACGGTTTCACCGAGCGCGGGTTCGCCACTGAAAAGTTTTTTACGAAGCTGAGAGCCGAGAAAGACGACGCGGCGGCGTTCGGCAACATCTTCGGGAGAGATCCAGCGGCCATCGCTAGGAATTTCATTGCGCATTTCACCATATTCGGGATAGACGCCGCGAACTGCTGCATCTTTGAAGCGTTCTTCGTGAGAGACGCTCTGGAACTTAACCGTTTCGCGAGTGACTCGGCGGATCAACGGAGACTGAGCTTTAACCCACTCGGCGTCTTCGGCTTCGAAGCGGACGCGCTTGCCGGCGCGTTCGCCGCCGGCCTGTTCGCTGGTGGTGCCGGGCCAAGCTACGACCGCACCTTTGCCAAAAACTTCGAAGGTATACATGAGAACGCTGCGAAATCCGGCCCCGTAGCTAAGGAGCAGAGTGACGGCGACGATGCCCCAGGAAATGCCGGACATGGTAAGAAAGCTGCGAACGGGGTTGCGGCCGAGCGCGGTCCAGGCTTGTTTGAAAATTTCAGTAAACACTTATCCTCCGGCCTCAAAGCGGAGGGCTTCTATGGGGTCGACGGAAGCGGCGCGGTTCGCGGGATAGAGGGCGGAGAGAATCGCGATCAGCGCGAGCAGAATGACAGACATGAAACCGATTTTCCAGTCGGTTAACATGCCGCTGAAAAATGGCGGCATGGGCGCGAGATTGACCAGCGCGCAAAAACTGTAAGAAAGCAACAGGCCGATGCCACCACTCAGGCTGACCACGAAAATCGTTTCCAGAAAAAATTGGCGGAGGATAGATTTCCGCGTCGCCCCAAGCGCCATGCGCACTCCAATTTCCCGGGTGCGTTCGCGGACGCTGACCAGCATCACGTTCATCACGCTGAGTCCACCGAGGAAAAGCGTGGCAATTCCGACGGCACCCATGAAAATCTCCATGCCGACGATAATCATGCGGTTGGCCTCGGCGTTCTTGACAGTGTCCCAGATGCTGGCAGCTTCCTCGTCGCGCGGATCATAGTTGTGCAGACGGGCAAGAGTGCGGCGAAGCTGGCGGACGCAATCTTTGTGGGATTGGAGAGACCAAGGAGCGATCAACAGACGATCGACGGTATGTTCGACGGCGGGAGGCTTGTTGGGAAAATCGCGGCGCATGGCGTTGAAAGGAATGAAAATCTTGCGAGTGTCAAAGCCGTCGTAACTGGAATTTTGGTCCTTGGATTTCATAACACCGATCACGGTGTAAGGAATGCCGTTCATCCACATGGTCTGGCCGAGAGCTTCGTGATCGGCGAACAATTGTTTTTTGGTGTCGCTGCCGAGGAATGCGACATTGCGCGCATTTTCATTGTCCTGGTCGTTGTAAAAGCGGCCCTGCGCGGTAGCCACACTGCGAATTTCGCTAAAGGGTGGAAGCGCGCCTACTACTGGAATCGTGCCGCTGTTATAGAGAGTCCGTACCTGAACATCGCTGCCTAGTTCGGGCATGGAGTACTTACAGGCCGGCGATTCGGCCGCAACTTGAAGATAATCATCCTCTCCCCAATGGATGAGCCGGCCGGCGCGAGAGCCACCCGCCTGCATGCTGGTGCGGCCAGCAAAAACAATCATTACGTCTTTGCCGAAGGTTTCCTGATTCTTCTGAATGCCGTCGCCGAGACCTTCGCCGGCAGCGATCATCACGGTAATCGAGATGATGCCCCACGCAATGCCAAACATAGTGAGCAGAGTCCGGCGCTTGTGAGCCCACAGAGTTGCCAGCGTATCGCGTAGGAGGTCGCTGAAGGACACGATGCGCTCCTATTGGAGAATGACTTGCTGTTTTTCGCTCAGGCCAGCGAGAATTTCAGTTTTGACTCCGTTCGAAATACCCAGCTTAACGTCAACTTTCTTTTTCCCGTTGGGGGCCTTGGAATCGGGTATTTCAATTTTTGCGCGCCGATCCTTGTCGTAAATCATCGCGCCTTCGGGAGCCATCAGGACGTTCTTCTTCTCTTCGAGAAGGATTTCCGCATTGGCGCTCATATTGGCTTTCAGTTCCCCACCAGGATTGGAAATGGATACGCGGACTTCGAAAGTGGTGACGTTGTCTTTCTCTTTGCCCTGCGGGGAAATCTTAGTGACCTTCCCATCGAACTTCTTGTCTTTGAAGGATTCGACCACGATGCGAGCGGGCTGGTTCAAGTAAACCTTGCCGATATCGGCTTCATCCACTTTGCCTTGCACATAGACTTCACTGACATCGCCGAGAGTCATGATTGGAGTGGCTTGAGAGCCGAGGACCAGAATGGAACTGACAGCGTCGCCGACGTTGACGTCGCGGGAAAGAACGAGGCCATCAATCGGACTGACGATGGTGGAATTACGCAGATCTTCCTGCGCGTTATCGAGCGAGGCTTGCGCTTGGGCTTGCTGCGCTTCAGCTCTGGCGATTTCGGCGCGGGAAACGGCCAGATTGCGTTGAGCGCTCATTTGCTTGTTCAGGGCCAGTTGATAATTTTTCTGGGCGTCTTCGACCACGCTCTTGGACATGACGCCATCTTTCAGCATTTGATTAGCGCGATCCATGCTGAGCTTGAGGAAAGGAACGTCAGGTCCCTCGGCGTCGACTTTATTGCGTTCGAGCGCAGCTTGCGCCGATTCTTTGGCGGCGATCGCGGCTTCCAGATTGGCACGTGACTCGCGCACGACGGCCTCAAGCTGAATCTTATCGAGTTCGGCGAGAATCTGTCCCGCTTTGACGCGATCGCCGTAGTCCACATAGATTTTTTTGACGATACCGCTGGCCTTGGACTTAATTTCCGCTTTGGAGAGCGGCTGGATTTTTCCTGTGGCGACGACGACGCGGGCGAGATCGCCACGCTCTACAAGGGCTAGCTTGGAAGGATCAATTTCGTGGCTGGGACTGAGGGCGGCTTTGACGCCGAAACCGGCTCCTAACAGGATTGCCAGCGCAATCACGCCCCAAATAATACGGCGACGCCGCTTCTTGCCGCTTTTTCCATTCGTTAAACCATTGCCGTTGCTCGACATACAGGGACCCCCGCGCTAATCAACTGGCATAAAGAAGATACGGAACCCACCACAAAAAGTTCCACGTACTCAGAGATATAGACGAATAGACTTGGGGTTTGTCTGAGACAACTGCGGTTACCAAAGGTGACAGCGGTACGTCTAACCCAATCGAATGCACGCCGTGGTGGCGTCAAGCGATTGACAAGTTGCCGGAGTTTCGGTCGTCCAGACCGACCATCAGGCATTCCTTTGACCAGAGCGAGCATTTCCGGGCGGGCAAGGCCAAGACGCTGGACTTAACTTGTCTGAGCGGGTACGACCGGGTAGTTTAAGGGGTGCATTTTGAGCAGACTCCGTGAAGTATTTCCTCCCAGGCGGGGTTCACGCAAGCACAGGTTGAATGAATCACCAGCTGACAATCGTGGTTTACGGGAAGGCGTACGCCATTTGCAGACTCGAACCCGGCGCGGTGACGCCAGCATGGGCTGGCGGAGCGAGATTTTTGTCGATTACGCGAACGGCAAGCGAGCTTTCGATCGTTTGCGAAGACGCAATGGTTCCGGCGGAAGTGCATGCGGAGAGGAACCGGCGGCTGATGCAGATCGAGGGGACACTGGCCTTTACCTTGACAGGAGTGCTGGCGTCCGTCGCGGCGCCTCTGGCCAATGCGGGAATCAGTATTTTTGCTGTCTCTACGTACGATACCGATTACTTACTGGTTTCCGATGAGGATCTGCAGGAAGCGACGAAAGTGCTGGAGACAGCCGGACATGTAGTGCGACAGAATCCGTCAGTATAAAAACGAAAAAATCATGGGAGAAAAAGAATGAAGACAGCGTTGCGTAGCAGCCAGTGGCAGTGCGCCTTGCAAGGCCGGAGATGGCTGCTGCTTGGGCTGGTGGCGATGTTGCTGGGGACGCAATCGATCGCGGATGAGCCGTTTGCGCGCAGCAAAGATTATGAATTGCAGCATTCCAAGATCGCACTGAAGTTTGACATCGAACAGAAGAAAGTAATCGGGGACGTTACGCACAGCTTGACGGTCTTGAGAGATGGTACGAACAAACTGGCGTTCGATTCGGTCGGGCTGACGATTCAAAGCGTGATGGTGAACAAAGCGGCGACGAAATTCGAGACAACCGCAACGAAACTGGTCGTACCGCTTTCGACCGCGGCAAAAAAAGCCGACAAATTCGAAGTCGAGATCAAATACGAAGGAAAGACTACGAAGGGCGCATATTTTATTTTGCCGGACAGGGATTATCCTACGCAGCCGAAGGAAATTTGGACTCAAGGCGAATCCGAAGATACGCGCTTCTACCTGCCGACGTACGACTATCCCAACGACCGCCTGACGACGGAGACGATTCTAACGGTGCCGGCCACATGGCTGACCGTAGCTAACGGCAAACTGGTCGGTGTAAAGGACGCCGCCAATGGCATGAAGACATGGACATGGCAGGAAAATTTGCCGAGTTCGACGTATTTGACCACCGTAGTTGCCGGAGAGTTCGAAGAAGTGAAAGACATGTGGCGCGGGAAGCCAGTGACGTACTATGCGCCAAAAGGGCGCGGCGATCGGCTGAAGATTAACTATGGGCATACGCCGCAAATGCTGGAACTCTTCAGCAAGAAGCTGGGCGTGGAATATCCGTGGGAGAAGTATGCGCAGGCGATGGTGGACGATTTTGTGGCGGGTGGGATGGAGAATTCGAGCGCGACTACAAATACCAGCTCATCGCTGGTCCATCCATTGCTTGCGCCGGAATATGCGACTGGACAGGATCCATTAATTTCGCATGAGCTTGGACATCAATGGTTCGGTGATCTGGTGACATGCAAGGATTGGGGAAACATCTGGCTGAACGAAGGTTTTGCCACATTTATGGAATATTTGTGGACGGAAAGCTACTTCCCAAAAGATCAGTCTGAATACGAACGCTTTGAGAACATACGCGAATGGTTCGGGCAAGCGAATCTTTGGGCAAAGCCGATTGTGCGGCACGACTTTGACGATTCAAGCGAGTTCGACGGAAACGCCTACGGCAAAGGAGGCATGGTGCTGTACATGTTGCGGCACCAGCTTGGAGACGACGCGTTTTTCCGCGGACTGAAGCACTATCTGGAAGTGAACCGCGGAAAGAATGTGGTTACCGCGGATCTGGTGAAAGCGCTTGAAGAAGAGACGCACATCAACGTCGACCAGTTTTTCACGCAATGGGTATACGGAGCGGGAGCGCCAAAGTTTGATTTGAGCTATACCTACGACGATGCGAAACATCAGGTGACGTTGAAGGTGAAGCAGACTCAAAAAATAGAGGGCCGCGTCGGGCTGTTCCGAATTCCGGTAAACGTAGAAATCACGACGGCGACAGGGGCTAAGGAATATCCGATTACCGTTTCGAAGGGTGAGGAAGCGTTCGCACTACCAGCTGATGCTGCGCCGGTGATGGTGCTCTTCGACAAGGGCGGGCACATCTTGAAGGAGGCGGAATTTCATAAGGAAAAGAAAGAATGGCTATATCAGCTGAAGAATGCAAGCGAGCTCTCCGATCGCGCAGATGCTATAGAGGCGCTGGCCAAATTGAAGGATGATTCCGACGCGGATGCGGCACTTGGCGAAGCGCTGCATAGCGACAAGGCATGGGGAGTGCGAGTGACCGCGGCGGAAGCTCTCGGCGAGCGCAAGACGCCCGTGGCCGCCAAACAATTGCTGGATGCCTTGAACGGTGCGAACGAGCCTTGGGTAAGGAATCGGGTTGCGGCGGCGCTGGGAAACTTTAAGGATAACGCTGAAGTGGCTGCGAGGCTGGACGCGATTGCCAAAGACGACAAATCTTTCCGCGCGCGCGCAGCCGCGTTGCAAGCACTGGGCAAATTGAAAGCGCCAAACGCGCTGGCTACGTTGAACGCGGCTGTTGCAGACGATTCTCCAGATAATTTTTTGCGCAATGCAGCGTTGCGGGCCATGGGTCCGCTGGGAGATGACAAGGCGGTGCCCGCGCTGGAGCAATGGATTATCCCGGGAAAGCCCGCCGACACACGGCAGGCGGCAATCTCCAGCCTTGCGCGATTGGAAAAAGAGAACAGGCAAATCACACAACAAATCGCGGGATACCTGAACGAGCCGCGTTTCCCGATCCGCATTTCGACGATCTTCGCATTGGGCGAGCGCGGTGATGCAAGCGCAGTCCCAGCGCTGGAGGCGCTGTTGAACAGCAATGAGTTGAGCATCGAGATGGCGCCGATGATCAAAGGGCAGATTGCGCGGCTAAAGAAAGGACCGGGCAAGAAAGCAGCTTCGGGCGAAATGAGCGAACCCGGCGAAGGCGGCGAAGCGGAGCAGGGCGTAGCCAAGCGTCTGGACCGCCTGGAAAAAATGATTCAGGACATGAGCGAGCGACTGAAGAGCATTGAGGAACGATTGCCTGCAAAGAAGTAGCGGCTGATTCGAAGCAATAAAAGGCCGCCGATTGATAGCAAATCGCCGGCTTTTTTTTGCGAGCTTTTTGCGTAAGCGCAGGCAATCAGTTTTAAGGGAGCGCAATGAGCAAGCGCAGATCGCGCAAGTTATTTCCGGTTGGGCCGGTGATAACAACATCACCAAGCGCTTCGAAGAAACGGAACGAGTTGCTTTGCCGGTAGAAATCTTTCGGATTGAGTCCAACGTGCAAAGCACGCGATAGCGTCTCGCCGTCCGCGATAGCGCCGGCGGCTGGACTGTTGCCATCAATTCCATCGGTTCCGGCGCTCAAAACCACAATTCCCTTTCCCGCGATTTTCTCGACGCAAGCGAGCACGAAAGCGGAATTACGGCCTCCAAGGCCATCACCGGTCACGGTGGAACTCAATTCGCCATCCGCGATCAGTGCAACGGGCTGCCGCGGATTTGTTACGCGCAATTCCTCGAGTTGAGCGAGAAGAAAGTCAGCAGCTTTTTCGACGGGCCAATCATCAGTCGAGTTATCGCAAAACGCCAGGCAGTCCAATGATTCCGCAATGCGATGCGCGGCATGAAACAAATTGTGCATGCCTAAAATCAGCTGGAATTGGGTACGTTCGAAAACCGGATCCCTTGGCTTTGGAGTTTCCGGCATCTTGGAATTTTCCATCCAATCCAGCAGCGGTTTCGGGATTTGAGAGTGCAGGTCGTATTTCGACAGGATGGCCGCGACATCCTGGCACGTCGTCGGATCAGGCAATGTCGGGCCAGAGGCTAACGCCGATTCGTTTCCAACCGGCACATCGCTAACCGCCAGCGTGATTACATTGCCCGGAGCCGCAGCTAGCGCAAGCCTCCCGCCCTTGACCGCCGAGAAGTGCTTTCTGATGGTATTGATCTCGATAATGGAAGCGCCGCAGGTGACCAGAGCGCGATTCAAGCGCTGGACCTCAGAGAGAGATAGCGAGCGCAGTAGCGGGAATTCCATGAGCGCGGAGCCGCCGCCGGAAAGTAGAACGATGACCAGAGTCTTCGGAGTGCAACCGCGCAGGAGTTGCAACGCCGCTTCGCCTGCGAGAAGGCTTTGTTCGTTGGGTGTGGGATGGCCAGCCACGAAATACTGCAAGCCTTGATGATGTTTTTTCGGCGGAGTCGGAGCGGAGACCATTCCGGTGAGATTGACGTCTGATGGAAGAATACTTCCCAGGCCGTCGACCATTCCATGTGCGGCTTTGCCAACCGCGATGACGCGCAGATCGGAAGCGTAAAGTTGGTATTCAGCTTTGTCGCAGCGTAATAGGCCGGCTGCAGAACTCACGCAGCGCGAGACGGATGCCGAAACGTCCAAGGCTTCCAGCGTTAGCAAAAAAATTTGCCGAGCGAGTTGCTTTCCATCCATGTTGGCGACTTTCGCTGCGTGCCTTAGCTTTTCTTCATTGCTTCGGGATTCAGCATGGTTGGCGGGCGCTGCCCTTGAATAAATGCGACGACATTTTGCGCGGCCACCATGGCCATCTTGGCGCGCGTCTCGTTGGAAGCTGAACCCAAATGGGGCGCGAGAACGACGTTCGGCCTTTTCAAACCGGGATGGACAAAGGGTTCCTGCTCGAACACATCCAGACCCGCTCCTGCAATTTTCTTCGACTCCAGCGCGTGTACCAGAGCGGCCTCGTCCACCACTGGGCCGCGCGAAGTGTTGATTAGGTACGCAGTCGGCTTCATGCGGAAAAGCTTTGGGGCGTCGAACATCTGGCGTGTCTCTTCGCCCAAAGGCACATGCACCGAGACAAAGTCCGCCTCTCCGAGGAGGGTGTTCAAATCGCGAAATTCCGCGTGGAGCTCCTTTTCAATGTCTTCTGCGGCGCGCGTTTTGCTGTTGTAGATCACTTTCATTCCAAAACCGGTAGCACGGCGAGCGACCGCGCGGCCGATTCGCCCGAATCCAACAATGCCTAGCGTTTTGCCCCACACGTCCGTCCCACACAATTGATCGAAGTTCCAACCTTGCCAGTGTCCTGAACGCACATACTGGTCGGCTTCCACGACGCGGCGCGCGACAGCCAGCAGTAACGCCCAGGCGAAATCGGCCGTGGTTTCGTCGAGTACCCCGGGGGTATTGGTCACGATGACTCCGCGCTTGGTGCAAGCCGGCACGTCTACGTTGTCGAAGCCAACCGCAACGTTCGCAACAATGCGCAGCTTCGGAGCGGCGCGGAGCGCGTCGCCATCGACACGCTCGGTCAGCAAACAAACCAGGCCTTCTTTGTCCTTAAGCCGGCTCAGGAATTCTTCGCGCATCGGACGCTCGGGCTTGGTCCAAAATTCGCACTCACAGTGAGTCTGCAACAGGCTTCGCGTGTCCGGATAAAGCGGATGTGTGATGAAAAGTTTTGCTTTTGCCATCAGAGGCCTCGAGAATTGCGCGACAGTAAATTATCACAGGGCTGCCGCATCTCGCCGCGATTTCGCTGGCAGACGTTGCACGGGCAGCGCAAGACTGACTATAGTGGCAGTGTAAGCGGGAAATACGATTTCACCGATGGACGCTGCCATTATCTCCGAATTTCGCTCCGTGGTCGGGCCACGCAATATTTTGTCGAGGCCCGAGGACCTGGCGATGTACGAATACGACGGTTCGGTGGACCGCGCGCGTCCCGAACTGGTGATTTTCCCATCCAGCACGGCGGAAGTGTCGAAAATCGTCAAACTCGCCATGCGGCACGATGTGCCTATCGTTGGGCGCGGCGCAGGAACAGGACTTTCGGGCGGAGCGCTGGCGCGCGGCGGCGGAATCATGATCGCCTTCGGCCGAATGAATCAGATTCTCGAATTGGATTTGGAAAACAGGCGCGCGGTAGTCCAACCGGGTGTGGTTAATTTCGATTTAACTCGTGCTGTGGAGCATGCGGGTTTGTATTTTGCACCCGATCCGTCCAGTCAGAAATCCTGCACCATCGGCGGAAACGTCTCCGAAAATTCCGGCGGGCCGCACACATTGGCATATGGCGTCACGACGAACCACGTCACGGGGCTCGAATTGGTTTTGCCCGATGGCGAGATCAAACAAATCGGCGGAAAGCTTGCGGATTCACTTGGCTACGATCTATGCGGGTTGCTGGTCGGAAGCGAAGGGACGCTTTCTCTGGTAACAAAGATCATCGCGAAACTTTCCAAGAAGCCCGAGGCCGTAAAAACGCTGCTGGCAATTTTTGAGACCGTGGATGACGCGAGCGAGACGGTGACGGAAATGACGGCACGCGCGATTACTCCGGCGGCTTGCGAAATGATGGACGGCTGGACGTTATGTGCGATCGAGGACTATGTTCACGCGGGATTTCCGCGGGACTGCGGGTCAGTGCTGCTGATCGAAATCGAAGGCCTTGCGGAAGCGGTTGCGATCCAATCTCTAGGGATCGAAGAAGTTTGCAAAGCACACCGCGCGCGTGAAGTGCGCACGGCTAAGGATGATAGAGAACGCGAATTGTTGTGGAAGGGACGGAAAACGGCGTTTGGGGCGCTGGGACGCCTTGCGCCAAGCAACTACGTACTCGACGCGGTGATTCCGCGTTCGAAGCTGCCGCAGGCTCTGCGGCGAGTGCTGGAAATCGGCAAAGAGAGCGGGCTGAATATCGGAAATATTTTTCATGCAGGAGACGGAAATTTGCATCCGCTGGTGTTGTTTGATCCGCGCGATCAAGCGCAGTTTCGGAAAGCCGTGAAAGCGTCCGAGGAAATCGTACGGTATTGCGTGCAAATTGGCGGGGTGCTCACCGGCGAGCACGGCGTAGGTATGGAAAAGAGCGAGCTGATGTCCTTGATGTTTTCCGATGCCGATTTTGCATTGATGCGCCGGGTGCATGGCCAATTCAATCCGACGGGATTGCTGAACCCTGGCAAAATTTTTCCAATCGGCAAAGGCTGCGGCGAAACCCGCATTCGAACCAGCCCGATGCATATCCCGGGACCCGCGTGAGCGCGACACTGACCTCGTCGGCGGCGTCGCGCTTTGTAAGCGCGGTTGGAAGCACTCACGTTCGAACGGAGCTGGCCGCGCTAAACGATTATCAGGTAGATGGGATTTCGCCGGTCGTCGCCGTACAGCCGGAGAATCGCGAACAAGCGGCAGATGTGGTGAAAATAGCGCTTGAAGAGAACTTCTCGGTGATTGCCTGCGGAGCGCGCACGGCCCTCGGTCTTGGCATGCCGCCTTCCCGGTATGATGTCGCACTCGATATGACACGAGTTCGCGGGATCGCGCACTACGATGCGGGCGACCTGACGATCAGTGTGGATGCCGGAACGCCTCTGGCCGAGATTGCCACAGTGCTCGCCGAAAGAAAGCAGTTCTTGCCGCTGGCGGTTCCCTTTTTCGATCGAGCCACGGTCGGCGGAGCGCTTGCGGCAGGGCTGGATTCGCCGCTGCGCCACTTCTACGGGACGGCCCGCGACTTCATGATCGGTGCGGAATTTGTGGACGGAACGGGAGCGCTGGCAAAAAGCGGCGGGCGCGTGGTGAAGAATGTCACCGGGTACGATTTTCATAAGTTGCTTAATGGATCGCTCGGTTCGCTCGCAGTGATCACCCAAGTGAACTTCCGGACTTTTCCGCTGCAGCCGGAGCGGCGCGGTTTTCTCGCTTCCTTCAAAGGCGAAGCGGGCGCGTTTTCGTTTGTAAAAGATTTGGCCGCATCGGCACTGACTCCCACGGTGCTGGAAGTGCTTTCGCCCGAGTTTACGGAGTTATTGCTGGAAGAAAAATCTCCGGTCGCATCGTTGCGGCTGGATGCGGAAGCGTGGACGGTCTGTGTGGGATTCGAAGGAAGCAACGAAGTTTGCGAGCGTTACCGGCGCGATCTGGCGCGATTGTCACGAACGCCCTCGGCGCAGGACGCAATCACTTTGTATGATGCGCAATTTCTGCCGCTGCTGGAGATCTTGCGCGAAGCGCCCGCATTGATGAGCCGCGCGGCGCCGCAATCCATCGTATTCCGTTTCGTTACTCTTCCCGCACAACTGCCCAACCTGCTGCGGGCCCTGCGCAGTTTTGCGGATTCTTCATGGACGCCTTCGCTAATTCTGATTCGCAGCGCGTCGATCGTGTACCTCGCGCTCTTGCCGCGTCAGGGCGATGAGACGGCGATGAAACAAGTCGCTTACTTCTGGAAGAGTGTCGGCTCTCTTCGCGCGCATTTGGAGATAAGCGCCTCAATTTTGTTTTGCCCGGCTGAATGGAAATCCGAACTGAACGTTTGGGCGCACGCTTCCGGTTCGTTCGATCTGGAGCGCCGTATAAAAAAGGCTTTTGATCCGGCCGATATGTTCGCGCGTGATCGGTTCGTGAGAGGGAATCTGAAGTCGTGAGCAAATTACGGGCAATCCCCGGTCTGCAGCCTATTTATGAAGATTACGCGCGCTGCGTGCATTGTGGTTTATGCCTGAACCACTGTCCCACTTACCGGCTGTGGCATTTGGAAGCAGATTCTCCACGCGGGCGTATACAGCAGATGATTCGTGTCGACGAAGGTTCAGCGCCAGTAAATCCGAGTTTCGTTGAACACATCGACAAATGCCTGGACTGCCGCGCGTGTGAGACAGCGTGCCCGTCGGGAGTCGAGTACGGCAAGCTGGTGGAATTTGCGCGCGCGCGCATTGAGCGCGATTATAAGCGGCCGTTCTTGGCGCGACTCACTCGCCGATTTGCTTATCGCAGCCTCTTACCATATCCCTGGCGCATTGCGCTAATCGCGCGCTTGTTACGTTTCTACCAGCGCTCCGGATTGCAGACTCTCGCACGCAAATCGGGTTTGTTACGGGCGCTTGGACTGAAGGAGCGTGAAGCTTTGCTTCCTCGCGTCGACGACAAATTCTTTTTTCGCTTTCTTGGTGCTACGTTTCGGCCTTCTGGTGAACGCCGGGCGCGCGTGGCCTTTTTTGGAGGCTGCATCGCACAGGTGACTTTTTCAGCGTTGAACGAAGCGACGATCCGCGTGCTGCTGGCGAATGGCTGCGAAGTAGTCGTCCCGCGCAAACAAGCATGTTGCGGAGCTCTGGCCTCCCACGCGGGAGTGCGCGAGGCGGCCCGCGATCTTGCCCGGCGCAATCTGCAAGCTTTTGCTGAAGGAGAGTTCGACGCAATTGTAACCAACGCGGCGGGTTGCGGATCGACATTAAAGGAATATTCGCACTTGTTCACTGAAGAGGATCCCGAATTCAAGGCAGCGAAGGCGTTTGAATCGCGCGTGCGGGACGTCACGGAATTTCTGGTATCACTGGGGATGGTAGCGCCGCTGAAGCCCAACCGATCGCGTGTGACTTACCAGGACTCGTGCCACCTGCTTCACGGCCAAAAGGTTCGCGAAGCTCCACGCACTCTTCTGCGCGCCATTCCTGAAATTGAACTTGTGGAATTGCCCTATTCGGATATTTGTTGCGGCTCGGCCGGGGTATACAACATTACGCAAACCGAGGCTTCACTTGAATTGCTTGCGGAAAAAATGAAGCACGCCGCAGGCACAAAAGCTACAACCATCGTCACCGCGAATCCGGGCTGCCTGTTGCAGATGCGCGCCGGCGCGGAAATGCACAAGACCGGTCAACAAGTGGTTCATGTAATGGAGCTGCTGGATCGCTCGATCGAATAGCGTTCAAGGGTTCGGTGAAGGCCACATCGAGGATCAACACACTACACTTGCTCCCTTCACATCATTTAAATCGTTGACCGTGACTGAGCAAGAACTGGATACGGGCGACAGCCGGACACAGTTACGCCCTCGGTTCTTCTGTTTCTGGCAACAGAAGAACGAGAGGGCGCACTGTCTTCAGGAGAGAAGCTTGTTGGAATCCGAAGAGTTCAGTCCTCCGGAGGAGGCACCTTCATTATCAGTTTTCCGCGGCCTTGTTCGATCGTGTAGCCCGAAGGAACTACAAAGAGCGTCGCCGCCGGCTCTGTCCGCTGAATGTTCGTCAGCGTATAGGTTGAACTCCCAAAACGCGGGTCAGAATGAGTACTCTTCACTTCCATCTGCATATCAGCCGAGTACCACCGCTCTGAGACAATCGTAATCGGTTTCTCATTGCCGATTTCTCCAGCCGGAATGGTTCGCGTGGTCCGCGTTCCTTCCGCGTTTACTCCCTCGATGGTCTGCATGCCAAGCGATTCAACCTGAGCATCTGCTTCCGCAGAACGCTTAAACGTGCGATAGAAGACGTTGGCTCCAGGGCCGTCGCCCGGACCGCCACTCTCCCGCACCCCGATATCCATGGCTCCTTTCGTTCGGAGGCCCATCCCCAGGTGAGCAGGAAGCTGCCGCGCAATCTTTTGCTCCGGTTCCAGCATGTAGTTCGTCCCAGCTACTGGATCGCTGATTTCAACGAAGGAGTGTGGCTTTCCGGATGCGGTGAGAGGACCAATCGATGGCAACGTCACGTCCTTGCGGAAACGTCCCTGGCTGTCTCGATAGAGACTGGTTTGCGTCTTCCGCGTAATGTGATTTCCGTCCGCCAATGTTTGCGTTGACTCCGACGTTGCCACGGCGCTGAAGGGCGCTCCCTTCACAACCTTTCCACCATGCAGGCCACCGCCAAAGCCGAGCAGTTCGATATGGTCCTCAAAGAAGGGTCCGGCCTCGCCCGCCATGCCGCCATGGACCATTACTTGCGCAGGCGGTGGGCCTTCATCAGGAGGCGGGCCTTCTTGTCCCTCCAATGACTGAGTTTGCTGTCCTTGTGCCAACCCTGCACCGGCAAGAAGAGCAACCGCCAATGCCACGTTCCTCCATCCCACTTCGCATTTCATTTTTACCTCTCCTCTTCTCTCCCGATTGGCGTTTCCCTGCAGTAAGCCTTTTGCATCTCGTCAGCGCGCGAGACGAACTGCTTGCGGCAACCCGTCATTGCCTACCAGCAAATCCACTTGGATCCATTCACCTGCCCGCTCTTCATTCACTGGCAAACCCAGCGCTCCCAGCGCACCTCGTTGCATGCGGACACGCACGATGGCAGCTTCCTCCGTTTCGGATGGCAAACTGCCCGGCAGAAGGGTAAATTTGCCGCCATTCTCAGTGTCGCCAGCATCCGAGTGCGTACTCTTGGGCGACGGTTTCGTGGCTTCCGCTCGCACCGTATCCTCTGTCACGGGTGACGAAACAATTTTGTCTTTACTCTGAATCGCCGAAGTCCCTGGCGAGACGCTGGCGCTGCGCACTGTGCGGCCATCCGCACCATCGCGTCCCGTCGTTCGGTCGTGGGTTTTCATCCACCCAATCGCAGCGACCAAAACCGCAGCAGCGGCCAAGGCCCACGACGCAACCACAACCATGCCGCGTGGGACGCGCGCTTCGCGGCGGGTCCGCAATTCTTGCCTCAACCGCATTTCAACTCTGGCCGGCGCAGAATCTACTTGCGTGGCTTCCCGCAGCAAACGCAAGTCTCTTTGTACCTCACGCCACGATTCCAGCATTGCACTGCAATGCGGACAAAATTTCACGTGCTCCGCGGCCGCTGCCGCTTGTAACGGGTCCGCGTCGACTCGCTCAATATCCAGGCCGTGCAGCTCGAATTCGTCGCAGCTCATCATCTTCAACTGCCTTCCTTGCCGGTCATCAATTCGCCCTGCGTGCATACCGCTTTCGTTGTCCGTACGGCGGCGGCACTTGCCCGCCTCGGAGCATCCCGCAGAAGTTCCAACTTCGCCAGTAACAATGCCCTTCCACGATGCAGCCGCGAACGAATCGTCCCGATGGGACATCCACAGGCGCTAGCTGCCTCCTCGTAACTCATCTCTTCTAGCTCGCACAAAACCATCGCTTCTCGAAATTCCGGCGGCAATCCAAGCACCGCTTCTCTCACCTGTTCGATACGCTCTTTTTTTTCCGCAATCAACATTGGCGTGAGCGGATCCTCGGGCTCATTCCATGCGCTTCCATCGGCATTCATCACATCCAAAGACAATTCCCGTGGCGTTTTTTCGAGATATTTCATCACTCGGTTGCGTGCCACTCCAAAAAGAAATGCGCCGAGCTCACCGCGCGCTGCCTGGTATTTCCGTGGCTCGCGGATTAGCACGAGAAAAACCTCCTGTACCACCTCTTCCGCGGCCCAGGGTGAGCCGGTCATGCGCAATGCATAACGATAAAGCGCCGACTGATGTTTTTCATACAGCGCGAGGAATGCGCGCTCGTCGCCACGCATCGCGCGTCGGAGCAGCGAGTCCGGCTTCTCATCCAGGGTTTTCATTCCGTCGGGTTAGACGCCTCGCCGCTCTTCTATGGGTATTCCGGTTATCGAAGAAAATGGTTCCCCGGACGATTTTAGGGCGAAGAATCGGCGAAACTTCTCTTTGCGTGTCTCAATCGTTATTGGGCCGGAAGATTTTCGCCGCGATCCGCGTGACCAATCGTCTCGGGACCAGACGCTCACCCTGAGCGCCGAGGTAATTCCCGAGTCCAGAAATGACGTAGCTCTTGCCCGCTGCCAGAGCCCTCAAGCCGTTCCGCGCAACGACTTCCGCAGACTGTTCTCGTCCTTTGGAGTGCGCGGGATGCCCAGCAACTTCGTGAAATTCGGATGCCGTGGTTCCAGGGCACAGGCCGCAAACCCGAATACCGTAGGGTTTCATTTCTTCAGCCAGGCCTTCCGCCAAAAACAAATCGAATACTTTCGTGGCCGCGTACGTTGAAATATAGGGAACCGCCTGGAACGCGGCTGTCGAAGATACAATCAGCACATCGCCGCTGCGTCTGGCCGCCATCTGCGGCAAGTAGAGCCGCGTCAAATGCAGCACGGCGCCGCAATTCAGCTGCACCATTTCGAGCAAACGCTGCGGCGTGATGGTATGAAATTCTCCGTACTGGCCAAACCCTGCATTGTTCACGAGCAATTCAATCGCGAGAGCTCTGCTTTCTGTAAAGCGGTAGAGTTCTTCGGGCGCTGATGTTTGCGTGAGGTCGGCGGGGAAAATTTCAGTCTTAATGTTGTATTTCTCTCGCAGTTCCTGCGCGAGCAATCCCAACCGCTCCCGCCGGCGCGCGGTCAACACCAGATTTGCTCCGCCCGACGCTAGTTCCTTCGCCAAGGCCTTGCCGATCCCAGCACTCGCGCCCGTCACCAAGGCCCACTTGTCTTTCCATTTGCTGTTCATAGCGCCGCATCTCTCCCCTACGCTATACGGAACGTCGGCCTGAAGATGGCAAAGAACGTAACGCCGTGCAAGCCGGCCACAAATGATATTAGTTGAACTAGTTTGAAGGTAGC
>DATDFA010000043.1:0-17358 GCA_036522855.1 Candidatus Acidiferrum sp.
TTCCATCTGCTTCAACGCCCCGATCATCTCCACTTCGCTATACTTCCTCTTCGCCATGTCTTCACCTCCACACATCCACCGGCCCTGCTACCAAGGCCGAAAATCATATCCCTCTGTGCGCGGAAAATGGGGTGAAGGTCACGGGCACAATCAATGCAAAGAACGCAGCCACCAGCGTGCCAAAGGCTACTTCCGAGTTGCCCGTCAATCACATCAAAGATCAATGCTGCGATTATTTATTGAGAGACCGCAAAAGCTCCTGAAAATAGCCTACCCACAATTTAGCATTGATGTTATCTTCCCCTTCTCCATTGCCTTCCATCCCGGTGTGGACAAGCACGAATTTCCCATTCTTTACCCGTGGCATCTCTCGATTTAGCACGGCGAACTCTGGAGAGTTGATCTGATCATCGTCGAACACCACTAAGAGCAGCTTCGCCTTGATCAATTCTAGATCTGGCGCAGGATTGTAGTCACCGGAGGCGTCGTAGTAGTAGAGAGCATCGTTCGCGTCCCGATGCTCATGGACGTGTTTGTCAATTCGTTCGTACCACGCATCCGCCGCCTTTGTCGGATGCTCTTCAAACTGTCTCACTGGATTACCAGTCATGATTGCAACCAAGAGCACCATACGTGAATATCTGAGTTGCCCGTGATCCGCTCGGGGTCGGGAAGCCACCTAATACCCGCAATCCCTTAAGCCGTTTTTTCCCCGGAGAGGAGCGCTATACTCCTTCGCTGAATGTTGGAGGGTGTATGAACCACCCCTTTAGCCGAAGGACATTCCTGAAAGCATCTGTTTGTTGCGGCGCGACACTTGCTGTCTCTCCTCAAAGCTTTTCAACACAGGTCACCCCAGTTCCAAAGGCAAGTGAATCCAAGAAGGTGGTCGTTGTGGGTGCGGGTATGGCCGGATTAACCGCAGCTTTCGAGCTTATGCAAGCTGGACACAACGTGACCGTACTGGAGGCACGTATGCGTCCTGGCGGTCGCGTTTATACGATACGCGACCCGTTCGCCGACGCCCTGTATGCGGAAGCCGGGGCTGTCGACTTCGGTTCCGCTTACACGCATTTGCAGCATTACATTCGCCTGTTTGATTTGCCAATGGCTGAGCCATCCTATGCCGATATCAAAACAGTCGTTTACGCACGCGGTCGTCGATATCTCATGCCACCAGAACCCGAATGGCCCTTCGCTCTAAGTTCGGATGAACGAAAGCTCGGCATGAAGCAGTTGTGGCAGAAGTATGCCCTTTCTGCGGCTGATCAGATCGGGGACCCTCTTGACGAAAGCTGGCCCGATTCGCGGGCTCTCGCATTAGATAGCGGAACTCTGAACGATATCGTGCACAAGCGCGGTGTGTCAGAAGCTGTTATCGAGTTGTTTCGACTGCGGTTGGATGGCACTGATTACAGTCATCTTTCCGCGCTCCAGACCCTCGCGTTGGAGAGTTTCGTCGCGCACAACCCGAGTTGGACAAGTCTGCGTGGCGGGAACGACCAACTGCCGGCTGCCTTCGCGCGAAAACTAGGAGATCGCATTCAGTACGGAGCCGCGGCATTGAAAGTTGGGCAGGACCGAGCGAGAACGCGCGTGTCGTTCTTGCAGGGTGGTATCCAGCAGCAGTTGGAGGCCGACCACGTCATTCTGACCATTCCGTTTTCAGTTCTGCGGAAGTTGGAGTTGGACTCTTCTTTTTCAGAGGCAAAAAGAAAAGCGATCGCCAATCTCCATTACGATTCGCTCTTGCGGGTCTACGTGCAATCCCGAAGTAGGGTTTGGACTCGGCAAGGAGTCAATGGTTCCGCGCTTACCGACTTGCCCATTGGCTCTGTGGTGGAACACACGGAGAGCCAGCCAGGCACGCGCGGAATCCTGGAGGCCCAGGTGCGGGGCGCGGAGGCACAATCCGCAAAGAAGCTGCAACCGGACGATCGCATTCGCTGGGCAGTACAGTATTTGGACAAAGTTCACCCTGGGTTGAAAGAGAACTTCGAGGGCGGTACATCGGTCTGTTGGGATGACGACCCATGGTCACTAGGTGCCTGGGCCTACTACGCCCCAGGCGATATGACAACCATTTTCCCGCACGTGGCGAGACCTGAAGGGCGTGTCCACTTTGCCGGCGAGCACACGTCTGGATTAGGGGCCACACTTGAGGGAGCGGTGCAATCGGGGATTCGTGCTGCCAACGAAATAATGGCTGCTCGGTGATTGGTCCATTCCTCCGCCGACGAAACGATCGATCCTAGACCATCTTGAGCCAGTAGTCGGCAACCCTTACCGAATCGCGTTACGTCAGAGATTGCCCGTCAACAGGAACCCCGAACCCAGCCACTCCAGGTGGTGAGCGCTATCGCCTGTTTACGTCAATGGCCTGTCGATCAGGACCTAGACTCTTTAATTTGAGTGAAGACTCTACCGTATTGAGTTGGCATGGAGGTCGTGCCTACTAGCCGCAAAGCCCTCCACAAAAGAACTTGGTTGGCTGTGAGAACGGGCTTGCCCAGACTCTGCTCCAGAGCTTGAATTGCGCCGACAGCACGAAGGCCATTACCGCCGATGAAAACAGCATCCGCTTGGCGCGGTACATTGGTTGTTACCCATTTATACAGCTCCGCTGGCGGCACTTCCGTGAATGGCCCCGCCGGTGTCATCCGGGCGCACACCGGCACTTCAAAGCCCTGGGCGCGGAAATAATCGATTGCCTCAGCATTCGCTTGTTCGGGGAACCATCGCGGATGAATCAACGCTACGCGATGCGCTTCGAGCAAGCGAAGCGCTTCCGTAGCTGCATCGCAAGTGAGAATCACTGGAATGCCGCCGGAGCGCTTTTCAAGTCGGTCCCGCAGAGAGTTGTCCGCTGCTGCGCCGAGAACGTAGCTGCTGGCGGTGAAGGCATAGAGGATCGCCCGCGGTGCCAGACGTACAAGCCGTTCCGTAGCGTCGTCCACATATGGAGGATCGGCAAAAGCGCGCGGGCCACCGTTCCAGACTACGGGGGATCCGTGGATGGACACACCCGGAGGGGCCATCGCCCACATCTCTGATTCCGGTACCGGATCGAGGGTCGGTGTCAAGACGCCGATCCGTGCGAGTAAGCCAGCGCCGTCTGGCTTCCAGTGGATCTCTGCTTGGCTGGTAAAAGGTAAAGAGGAAGCCGCTGTTCCAACAGCTGTGAGCCCCGCTAGGGTGATCAACTGTCTGCGTTTCATCGGCCCAACTCCTTTTGCGGCGTCAACGATATCACAGGACTGAACATCTCTATTACTTCGGCAATCCGAAGACTTTGCAGTACTTGGCCAGAAATCCCAGTAAGACTCATTGGAACCAAGTGCGATAAATCGCGTTAGCATTTGTGACCGAGAGTCGGATGGTCACTTGGCGGATGGTCGGCAATTGAGAAGTTGACTTCTGGTTTGCCCGTCAACAGTCGCGATCTCCGTGATGGTTTGGTCTTCCTCAGTCGGCTTTCTGTCGGTTACCAACCCAGTGCGTATCCGTTCCCTCGCGGATCAGCACCACCGAAACGGAATCCGGTGGATGGATCGATAATGATGCCATTAACGGCCGCAGAGCCCCCGACCAGTCTGATCTCATAACCTTTCCCTCGCAGCGCGTCCGTTGTCGCCGATTGAATTCTGTCTTCCACGAGAAAAACCGGCTTAATTTCCGCGCCGGCTTCGATGGTCCCGCCGACCCGTATCCGAGGCACCGTGATCGCCGTCTGAATGTCCATTCCGAAATCAATCACGTTTGCGATCACCTGAACCAAGCATTGCCAGATGCCGTCGCTGCCCGGCGTCCCCAGCGCCATATACGGTTTGCCATCCTTAAGAATGATGATGGGCGACTCATTGGAACGAGATCGTTTACCGGGCTCCAGTCGCGACGGGTCGTTGGCATCGAGGTGGAGATGGCGCATCTCGTCACTGAGTAGAACGCCGGTATCCGCGGCCACAACACGCGAGCCGAAGAAATCACCGAGTGTCTGGGTTAGCGCTACCATGTTTCCCTGTGCATCCACGACATTGAGGTGAGTGGTGTGCGTCTCCTCCGGTTTGCCGAAATCACCTGCGGTTGCGACTGACATCGTGGAATCGAGGTGGATCAGCTTACGCCGCTGTGCCGCGTAATCTTTCGAGAGGAGTTTATCGACGGGAACTTTTACAAACTGTGGGTCGCCAACGTACCGGTTGCGATCAGCGACAGCGAGCCGCATGACTTCGCCGAGAAGATGCAAATACTCCGGTGAATTGTGGCCCAGAGCTTTCAGGTCATATCCCTCGAGCATGTTCAATTGCTCAAGGACAGCTACAGCGCTGCTGCTGGGCGGTTGAGTGTAAATCGTGTAGCCGCGATATGTCGTGCTGATCGGCGTGACCCACTTTGCCTGATAGTTCGCCAGATCATCGGCCGTCAATACTCCGCCGTTGTCTTGAAAGAACTTCGCGATGCGTCCAGCGACAGCACCGCGATAAAAATAGTCGGATCCATGCTCAGCGACACCCTTCAACGTTCGCGCGAGATCAGGCTGCCGAAAGATGTCACCGCTTTTGAGGGCCCGTCCGTTCGGAAGAAAAACTTTCGCAGTCGAAGGAAACTTTGCAAACTCGTCCTGATAAATCGGTATGAAATCACCAAGCGGCTGGGTCAAAACGAATCCGTCTTCAGCCAGTTCAATAGCAGGCTCCAGTACTTGTGCCCAAGGCAAGCGTCCGTATGTCATGTGAAGTGCTTCGTAGCCCTTCAGACAGGACGGTACCGGCACGGACAGATAACCGTGGGAGTAGTCTTTACCCTTGTAAACGTCTAACGTGGCCCGTTGCGGAGCCGATCCATAGAAGTTGAGTGCACGCACCTCATGCGTCTTTGCGACATAAATGGTTGCGAAGCCGTTGCCGCCGACCGAAGACATTCGTGGATCTACTACAGTCAGGGCGATGGCTGTTGCCACCGCAGCATCAAACGCGTTGCCCCCCTCCTGCAGCACTCGCATCCCGGCCATGGATGCAAGCGGTTCGAGTGAGGTAACCATCGCCTGCCGGCCCGTAATCAGAGGTCGTTCGACGATCCGCGGATGGTGTCTCAAGAGCTCTGCGAGGCCAGGCGGATCCCCAGGCTCAGAAAGAGGGTGTGTGCCGACGGAAGGGTTCTGGCAGATTGCGTGGCTCAGTGCCACCAGTACAGCCAGAGCACAACAGCCAAGCCGGTATGGCATAAAACGTTCTCCTGTGTTGAACCTATTATCGACCTGACCTCCTCAGGCTGGACCAGGAGTCAGAGCCAACAGTGCGTGCAATTATAGACGGGTGGAGCTTATTCGCCGAGGTTTGGGAGATGCCTCTGGGAGGTTGGTCGGCCAACCTCACCTTACAGGATTATGGAAGGGTTGCCCGTCTCCTTTTGCGGCGTCAACGATATCACGGGACTGAACATCCGGATGGTCACTTAGCGGTAAAGATAACCAACAGCAATGTCTATCTAGGACCACAGACTGGTTGGAAAAGGGTCAATTAGTGAAAAATCTCGATAACATTCTGGAGCGTGCCGCCCTTTGAGTCATTCCTCATCCTTCACTGTGACGTCTTTCATTTCCTTGATTTCCGTGATCACGATGGCATGAGTTCCAGTTCGTTCAAAGACGATGCCGCTCGCCCGACGTATTTGCCGACAAACGGCATCAGTACCTGCCGTTGATCCGTATCGGGCATCTTGGCGGAGATGGGGAAATACGGCCGATCCTCTTTGGTCAGAATAACGAGCGGCGAGCGACCCTTCACGCAATCCCGTACGCCTGTGAATCTCAAATGCCTCGGCGTCGGTGAAAGCGCCAATGCGGACAGGAATTTCTTTCAAGCCCGCCGGCTGCACCGCGCGGTAGCGCCGCGCACACGACAGTTTCAAAATGTCCATTCGTGCGCTCTACAATGAGCGGCGGCCGCAGAGTTCGTTAGTTTGGGTACGAAAATCTTAGGTCTCACCAGAAAGATTCGCCGGAGTAGCTATGGAGCGTTTAACGGGGGTTTTTGGAAAATCAGGAAAAAATAGGTGCGGTCGCGGTCCGGAGGAACGAAAGTAGGGCGCCGGCGCAGGAAAGCGAAGCCATTACGAGCAACGTCGTCGCGCACGAACTGCTCCGGAATGCGGTGGCGTTCGAAGTAGTTTTCGCGCGGCTGGCCCGGTTTGGCGGGGGCGTCTATCACGGCCAGCAAGCCGCCAGGTTTGAGTGCACGAAACATCCCGCGAAGCATGGCGTCGTGGTCGCGCATTTCGTGATAGGCGTTGACGACCAGGATGACGTCGACGCTTTCTGCGGGCAGGCGTGGATCGTCGGTAGCTCCGAGAATGGTTTCGATTTGCGAGAGGCGCTCAGCGGAAGCACGCTCGCGGATTTTATCGAGCCGATCGGCGAGAATATCCTCGGCGTAGACTTTGCCGTCGGAACCGACACGCTGCGCGAGATGAAACGTAAAATAACCTTCACCCGCGCCGATATCGGCGACGCTGCTGCCGGCTTTGATTCCCAAAACATCCATGACCTCCTGCGGTTTTTGCCAAAGGTCGCGAGCTTTCCAGTCGTCCTGGGCAATGAGAGACGCAGCGAGCCAGGGAAGTACCAGCGACAAGAGGAAGGATCGACGGGTAGTGCGATAAGAGAAATCCATAGCGGGCTCCAATGCGCGGACTAGGCAAGGGCATTTTTATGAGAACACGGAAGCGCGAGTTGGGGGAAGAGGAACCGTGGGGAACCCGGGTTGACCGGCAAAAGATGGAAATGAAGAAAGATGCCGGGCGCAGCTGAAAAAATCAGGCGGCGGACCGGCGTTTGCGGATTTGAGCGAGAAAATTTTTTTTGTCTTTTCGCATAAGGCGGACGAGAGCTTGGTTGGCAGTATGCTCATGAGCGGCGGCCCATAAGACCATTTCGGTGAGGACGGGAGCCAGGGCGAGTCCTTTCGGGGTGAGAGAATAGATCAATTTTCGGCCGTCGGAGGGATCGGCTTTACATTCGATAATGCCGTAACTTTTCAGGCGTTTTAAGCGATCCGCTAAGATGTTGGATGCGATCCGTTCGTAAGACTTGAGAAATTGCTTGAATGTGGTGTAACCGAGCAGCATCATGTCGCGAATAATCAATAAGGACCAGCGGTCGCCAAGCATTTCCACGGAGGCGTTCAAAGGACACGCGGAGCGGCGATCGAAAGCGGGGTTCCTCGCTGGCATCGACAGAAAATAACATTTTGACTTGCAATTCACAAGTGACATTGGCAGACTGGCGGTTCCATGGAGTTTCGGCAGCCGCTCTGGAGATTTCGTTCGGGCCAGCGCAAACTGCACGGAGACGCAGGGCAAGTTGCTGCATCCAAGAAGAAGGAGTGAATGATGAGCAGGGTTCGATTGCTGGTGGGAACGAAGAAGGGCGCATTTGTACTGACATCGGACGGGAAGCGCGAGAAGTGGGAGGTCAGCGGACCGCACTTCGCAGGCTGGGAGTTGTATCACCTGAAAGGGTCGCCATTGGATCCGAATCGCATTTATGCTTCGCAAACCAGCGGGTGGTTTGGGCAAATCATTCAACGCTCGGACGACGGGGGAAAAACCTGGTTTCAGCCAGGCACGCCACCGGGAGAAACAAAAGGGCCAGACGGGATGCAGAAAGGCGAAAGCAATAAATTTGTCTACGACACATCGGCGGAAACCGGCAAGCCGCTGACCACACATCAATTCTATGATGGCACACAGCACCCGTGGGAATTCAAAAGGGTGTGGCACCTGGAGCCTTCGCTGAACGATCCGGACACGGTTTATGCGGGAGTCGAAGACGCGGCGCTATTCAAAAGCACGAATGGCGGCAAGACCTGGGAAGAACTTTCCGGTTTGCGCGGACATGGCACCGGCCCGAAATGGCAACCGGGGGCGGGCGGAATGTGCCTGCACACGATTGTGCTGGATCCGAAAAACGCCGGTCGAATTTTTATCGCGATCTCCGCAGCGGGAGCGTTCCGGAGCGACGACGGCGGAAAAACGTGGAAGCCGATCAACAAAGGGTTGCGGTCACAGTACATTCCTGATCCCGAGGCCGAGGTTGGACATTGCGTGCATCGGATTGCGCAAGCGAAGTCGCGGCCGGATTTGCTGTACATGCAGAAACACTGGGACGTGATGCGGTCATTCGATGCGGGGGACAGTTGGACGGAGGTGAGCGGAAATTTGCCGACAGATTTCGGATTCGTGATCGACGTACATGCGCACGAACCGGAGATCATTTACGTGGTGCCGATCAAAAGTGATGGCGAACACTTCCCGCTGAATGGAAAGTTACGAGTGTATCGCAGCAAGTCGGGCGGTAATGAATGGCAAGAATTGTCGAAAGGACTGCCCGAAAAAGATTGTTACGTGAACGTGCTGCGCGACGCGATGGCGGTAGATTCGCTGGACAAGTGCGGAATTTATTTTGGGACCACGGGCGGACAGGTGTACTGTTCGCCGGACGCGGGAGAAACGTGGGCGCCGGTGGTGCGCGATCTGCCGGCCGTGTATTCGGTGGAGGCACAGACGTTCTAACCGCAGGCGTTGTGTAGCTGAGTGTATTGGACGCGTTGGCGTTATTGGGGGCACTGGCATGATCCGCGTGGAACTGCCGTCACACCTGCGAGCATTGGCGCATGTTAAGGGCGAAGTGACGCTGCAAGTCGAAGGCACAGTGACCGTGCTGTCCGTGCTGGATGCGCTGGAAGTGAGCTACCCGATGCTACGTGGAACGATCCGCGATCACGCGACGCAACAGCGGCGGCCATTCCTGCGATTTTTTGCGTGCGGTGAAGATCTGTCGCACGATCCGCTGGATCGCCCATTGCCAACAGAAGTGGCAAGCGGAAAAGAGCCGCTGCTGGTGATCGGCGCGATCGCTGGCGGATAAGCGTGAGGTATTGGGAAGATTTTGCAACGAGAACCCGCCCTCCGCTGCAGGCAGTCAATTCATTTTGAGGTGATGTATGGAAATCACACCGTATCTTTTATTTCTTGGGAATTGCAGGGAAGCGTTTCAATTTTACGAGAAGGCACTCGGCGGCAAGCTGGACTTGATGACTTACGGGAGCTCGCCAGAGGCCGGAAAGTTGCCAGCTGCCATGCGCGATCAGGTGATGCATGCGCGGCTGAGCGCGGGAAACACCGCCCTGATGGGGTCGGATTGCCCTCCGGAGCATTACGCGAAGCCGCAAGGATTTTCGGTTTCGGTGAGCGCCGCCGATCCGGCAGAGACCGAAAGAATTTTCAACGCGTTGGTAAAGGACGGAAAAACGAAGATGCCGCTGCAGCAGACATTCTGGTCAGCAAAATTCGGAATGCTGCAAGATAAGTTTGGTATCAAGTGGATGGTGAACTGCACGCAAGCAGCACAGACGGCGCGTTAAGGGAGTCGTTTGCCATTTGAGAACTCGAGTGAGAAAAAATTAGGGCAGGCGCGCGCACCTACATGGAAATCTGCCTCTCAACTCGCGCTGGGACTTTTTGGTTCGCTAGCTCTCCGCGAGATGCGCGGCTTGCGATACCTCAGGAAATTCCGCCAAAACAAAGATATTTGATTTCGAGATATTCATCCATGCCGTATTTGGAGCCTTCACGGCCGAGCCCGGATTCTTTCACGCCACCGAACGGCGCGACTTCCGTGGAAATGATGCCGGTGTTGATGCCGACGATGCCGTACTCGAGAGCTTCGGCGACGCGCCACACGCGGGTAAGGTCTTTGCCGTAAAAATAAGAAGCGAGTCCAAACTCCGTGTCATTCGCGAGGGCGATCGCTTCGGCTTCAGTGTTGAAGCGGAAGAGCGGAGCGACCGGGCCAAAAGTTTCTTCGCGAGCGACCGCCATAGCGGGCGTGACGTCAGTCAAAATGGTGGGTTCGAAGAATCGGCCGCCGAGTTTGTGCCGCTTGCCGCCAAGCAAGACTTTTGCACCCTTCCCGGTCGCATCCTGAATATGACTTTCGACTTTGGCAACCGCGGCATCATCAATCAGAGGTCCTTGCGTGGAGCCCGCTTCCAGGCCCGGCAGAGGCTTGAGAGCGTTGACTGCGGCGGCCAACTTTGCCGCAAAGACGTCGTAAACTTTTCCCTGCACGAGAATGCGGTTGGTGCAAACGCAGGTTTGCCCAGTGTTGCGGTACTTGGAAGCGACCGCGCCTTCGACGGCCGCGTCAAGATCAGCGTCATCAAAGACGATGAACGGCGCGTTGCCGCCGAGTTCGAGAGAAAGTTTCTTGATGGTGCCGGCGCATTGCTGCATCAGAACTTTTCCAATTTCGGTGGAGCCGGTGAAGGAAAGTTTTTTGACGATGGGATTGGAAGTCAACTCGGTGCCGATTTCTTTTGCCGGTCCGGTGACGATGTTGAAAACGCCTTTTGGAACGCCGGCGCGTTCGGCAAGCTCAGCGAGAGCCAGAGCAGAGAAGGGCGTCTGCCCGGCCGGTTTCAGTACCACAGTGCAGCCTGCGGCGATTGCAGGCCCGGCTTTGCGGGTGATCATGGCCAGCGGAAAATTCCACGGCGTGATGCAAGCGACGACGCCGATGGGCTGTTTTAGCACAACGATGCGTTTGTCGGCTTGATGACCGGGAATGGTGTCACCGTATACGCGCTTGGCTTCTTCGCCAAACCATTCGAGAAATGCAGCGGCATAAGCGACTTCGCCTTTTGACTCGGTGAGCGGCTTACCTTGCTCTAGCGTCATCAGGCGCGCCAGATCGTCCTGATTTTGCATCATGAGATCAAACCAGCGCCGGAGAACGACGGCGCGCTCTTTGCCAGTTTTTTTGCTCCACCCCGGAAACGCTTTGTTGGCGGCGTCAATCGCGGCGCGAGTTTCCGCGGCTCCAAGTTTTGGAACGGTTCCAAGAATCTCGCCGGTAGCGGGATTGTCTACCTTAGTGGTCGCGCCCGAAGGTGAAGTGATCCATGCGCCATCGATATAGCAGGCTTCGCGAAACAGGCGACTGTCCTTGAGGGCGACGCCGGACCCAGTTTGCGTTGCAGTGTTGCTCATGCTTGAACTCCTGAAGTTCTATCGAGAAAAGTGTCGGCAAATTGCCGAGGGCCGAAATGCCAAAGAACGGGTCTAAGGGCGCGCCACTACAAATTCGATGTCACGAGCTGCTTTTCCGGTGCGGCTGCGGAAACGTGGGCCAGTGCCGCTTCGAGGACGTCCAGGCCTTCATCAAACTGCTCGTCGGTGACTATGAGGGGAACGAGTATGCGCATAACGTTGCCATAGGTACCGGCGGTGATAGTGATCAGGCCGTGTTCATAGCAGTATTGCGCGACTCGCTTCGTTTCGTCGCCGGCAGGTTCGCGAGTGACGGGATTTTTCACCAGTTCGATGGCGCACATGCCACCGAGGCCGCGAATTTCGCCGACGATCTGGAATTGTTTTTGCCACTGATTACCGCGTGTTTCGAATTTTTTGCCGAGTTGTGTGGAGCGCAGGAGCAGGCCACCCGTTTCGATGATGTCCAGCGCCGCAAGGGCTGCCGCGCAGGCAAGGGGATTTCCACCAAACGTCCCACCGAGACCGCCAACTGCCGCGGCATCCATCACGTCGGCGCGTCCGGTGACCGCGGCAAGCGGTAAGCCGCCACCGAGCGATTTTGCGGAGGTGATGAGGTCCGGCTCCACGGCATAGTGTTCGACGGCAAAGAATTTTCCGGTACGGCCGATGCCGGATTGCACTTCGTCGGCGATAAAAAGAATTCCGTGCTTGCGGCAAATTCCCTGGAGAACAGAAAAGTATTCCTTCGGGGGCGTAACAAAGCCGCCTTCGCCCAGAACGGGTTCGGCGATGACCGCAGCGACGGATTCCGCGGCGACGATACGCTTGAAAGCGTCTTCCAAAGCCGCGGCGCAGGCGATTTTGCAGCTCGGATAGGTGAGGCTGTAGGAACAGCGATAGCAGTAAGCGTAAGGCAAGCGATAGACGTCGCCAGGAAACGGCTCGAAGCCCGCTTTATAAGGATGCGTTTTGCTGGTGAGCGAAAGCGCCATCATAGTGCGGCCGTGAAACGCATCGTTAAAGGTAATGATGGCGGGGCGCTTGGTATAGGCGCGCGCGATCTTAACCGCGTTCTCGACGGCTTCGGCGCCGGAGTTGACCAGCAAAGTTTTCTTCGCGAATTTTCCCGGAGCGAGAGAGTTCAGCTTCTCGGCGACCGCGATGTAACCTTCATAGGGCGTGACGCTGAAGCATAAGTGCAAATATTTTTCGAGTTGCCGCCGAATCGCTGCTTCTACTTGAGCAGGGCGGTGACCGGTATTCAAGCACCCGATACCACCCGCGAAATCGATGAAGCGGTTGCCGTCCACATCTTCGATGATCGCGCCTTCAGATCGCGCCGCAAAAATGGGCGTCGCGTGGGCGGGTCCACGCGGAACGGCGACTTCGCGGCGCTTCATGAGCGCGCGCGACTTTGGTCCGGGGATTTCTGTTCGAAGCTGAATGCTTTTCATGGCCTTCTTCTCTCTGCGCGGCGCTTTTCAAATAATTTCAGTACCAACCGATAGGATTTTCATCGAGATTGACGAAGACTTGTTTGGTTTCGAGATATTCATCGAGTCCCCAAGGTCCGAGCTCACGCCCAAAGCCGGATTGTTTATATCCGCCCCAGGGAGCCTCTACGTAGGTGGGCTGCATGTGATTGACCCAGATGATTCCGGCGCGAAGAGACTTCACTACGCGAAAGGCCTTGAAAATATCGCGGGTCCACACGGCGCCGGCGAGGCCGTACGGCGTGTCGTTGGCGATTCGAATCGCGTCCGGTTCGCCTTCGAACGAAATCACTGAAGCGACAGGACCAAAAATTTCTTCGCGCGAGATGCGCGAGTTGTTGTCAACGTCATAAAAAATTGTGGGCTCAAGATAATACCCTTTGTCAATTTGTTTTGGGCGGCCGCCACCGATCGCGGTTTTAGCTTCTTTTTTTCCGAGGGCAAGGTAGGAACTGACGCGGTCGTACTGCTCCTTGCTGACCAGCGGACCCATTTTTGTTTCACGTTCCATCGGAGGGCCGAGCTTGATGCGCTTGGCCTTTTCGGTCATAGCTTCGACAAATTTCGAGTAGATTGTTTTCTCGACCAGGATGCGGCTGCCCGCGGAACAAACTTCTCCTTGATTGATGAAAACGCCGAATAGCGCGCCATCCACGGCGGCTTCCCAATCGGCATCGGCGAAAAAAACATTGGGGGATTTGCCGCCGAGTTCCAGCGTCACTTTCTTTAGCGTGTCCGCAGCGCTCTTGACGATCATCTTTCCAACAGCGGCGCTTCCGGTGAAAGCGATCTTATCCACGCCGGGATGCGCAACCAAAGCAGCGCCGGCGGTTTCGCCAAATCCATTGATGATGTTGACGACGCCAGGCGGCAGGCCCACCTCCGCAAAATAATTCGCAAACTCCAGCGCGGTAAGCGGCGTCTGCTCGGCAGGCTTCAGGATACAGGTGCAACCGGCGGCGATCGCCGGAGCCAATTTCCACGCAGCCATCAAGAGCGGATAATTCCACGGGATAATCTGCGCGGCGACTCCGATGGGTTCACGCAACGTGAAGCTGAGCGCGTTGGCAGGGACCGGGTTCACGTGGCCGGTCACTTTAGTGGCCAGGCCGCCATAATATTCGAAGCAGGTCGCAACGTCGGCGATATCGTATTCCGCTTCAACGATGGGCTTGCCGGTGTTGCGACATTCCAACTCTGCAAGCGCGACAGCATTCTGACGAATTATTTCCGCGAGCTTGAAGAGAATGCGTCCACGGTCCTGCGCGGTTGTTTGCGGCCAAGGGCCGGAATCAAACGCCGCGCGAGCCGCTTTCACAACGCGATCGACGTCAGCGGCATCGGCTGCCGCAACTTGCGCGATGACCTCTTCCCGTGACGGATCATAGACCGGAAAAGTCTCGCCGGATGCGGCGCTTTCCCATTTGCCGTTTACAAAATTCTGATAGCCGCGAACTCCCGTTGTTGCGCTGCTCGACATCTTCTACCTCCTTTGCGCGGAACTACAAAAAAGTTTATGCAGCCGCCTTCAAAGCGGTCTTGCGCCGGCCGTACACAAAGAAAAAGAATGCCGCCGCGCCAATAAATAGCAACGTGCCGCCGCACATCCAAACTTCGTAGGAAGAAAGCGAAGTGATCTGCTGCGCCGGAAAAAATGCCAGACCAATTCCCAGCGCCGTGGTCACCATGCCGCTGACGCCCGCGAGAATCAATTTTAGCTTGCTGTAACGGACCTGGCGAAAATCCGGGGCCAATGCAAGTTTCAGCAGTGCGCCAAACATATACAGAAATGGAATCAGTTGCAGAACTACAGCGAGAGAGAGCAAACGTTGAAATGATTCTTGCACACCAGAGCCCCAGAAATTCATCAGCACCAACGCGAAGGAGACTCCGGCGTGAACCAGCAATGCGGCATAGGGGGTGCGATATTTCGAATGGATGCTACCCAACCAGCGCGGCATATAGGAATCGAGGCCAGCGACAAACGGAATACGAGCGGAGCCGCCGAGCCAAGCGGAAGCGATGCCTGCGATGCTTAAACTCAGTAAAAACGCGAATGGAGCGACGATCCATGGAACACCGACACGCGCGGCCATGTGTGTAACAGCCTGCACAATTCCCTGCAGAACGCTGATGTCCCGCTTACTGACAGCGACCAGCAGAGTGAGTGTCGCGCCAATATAGAGCGCGCCGGACAGCATTCCACCCCAGGCGACGGCGCCGGGTAAAGTCTTCCGGGGATCTTGGATTTCATCGCCCATGATGGACGCCAGTTCCAAGCCGACCAGACCAAAACAGATGACGCCAAAGGAATTCAAGACGAATCGGGGATTTTCTGGAATTTTGAAATCCGCCCAGGCAACGGTGGTTCCATAGCGCGACCAGACGATTACGCCGAGTGTCATCAATAGGCCGGCCGCGACAAAGGTGCCTATACCACCAATATTGTTCACCCACTTACCGACTCCGAGGCCCACGATGTTCAGTACGACGAGTGCAACCAGCAAGCCCACGCATGCAGTAAGCGCGAAAACTTTGTTATCGGCAAGTTGTTCATGGCCTGCGCCAAGAGCGAAGACCGAAACGCCGACGAAGTAGAGCAGTACCGTGGGAACGTACATCATATTGTTGGTCCAATAGCACCAGCCGGAGAGAAATCCGTGAAAGTCGCCAAACACTTCCTTGGCCCAGAGGTACACGCCGCCTTCTCCGGGATAGCGTTGTGCGAGTTCAATCACAGCAATTCCTTGCGGCCAGAAAAAAAGCGCCAGAGAAATAATCCACAGCCAGATGGTGACACCGCCGTTGGCGGCGATCGACGGCAGCACGTTCAAATTGAAAACAGCCACTACGAACAGCAGGACCAGGTCGCGCTGGCCGAGAACTCGTTTTAGATGTGGCTGGTTATCCGCGGTGATGGCCTCGACTGTCAACTTTCTTCTCCGAAATGTCCGCGGAATCCGGCTGCGGAGCGGGGAACAAGCAGAATCCCCGCTCGCTCAGAATGACAAACTTATTTAGTGTGCGGCAGCGACCGTGACCAAGCCGCGTTCCGCCTGAGCTTTCGCCAGGCTGGGCGCAATTTCCTCGAACACTGCGAGGTGTTTATCAATGTCCGCTTCCGAGTGTTGAACAGAAATGGTCCACTGCTCGTCCCACCAATAGGGTTGCGCCAGCACACCGCGATTCACCATCGCGAACCAGTAGTGTCGCCACAAGTCCACGTCGATTTTGGTCCAGTCGCGGTAGTTCCTGATTTCCTGCGGGTAGAGCATCAGCGCTCCGTTGACTCCAGCACTGGCAACGTAGGCTTTCAATCCTGTTTTGCCGACGATAGTTCGATAGCCTTCGGTCAGTTTTTTGCTGAGCTTGCCAACGTGAGCATAGTTTTCGCGCGTCAGCACTTCGCGGAAAGTAGCGAGACCGGCAGCCATGGCCACCCGATTGGTGTTGTAGGTGCCACCATGAAAAACTTTGTGGTCAGAGATGAGTCCCATGGTCTTGCTGCTGGCGCCGAACGCGCCGAGCGGCAAGCCGCCACCGATTGATTTGGCCAGACAGATCATGTCCGGCTTGACGCCGAAATAATCGCTGGCTCCGCCCCAAGCGAGTTTCGCACCGGTTTTCACTTCGTCGAAGATCAGCAAAGCGCTGTTGGCGTCGCACAGTTTGCGCAAACCTTCCAGGAATCCCGGCTGAGGAAGGCATAGCCCAACGTTCATCAGAATGGGTTCAAGGATGATGGCCGCGATCTGGCCGGAAAATTGTTTGAAGCGATTTTCGACGCTCTTGAGATTATTGAAAGTGGCGATAGCGACGTTGTCCACGGCGGCCTTGGGAACGCCACCGCCGCCCGGAACGGAATTTGGCGCATCTTCGTCACCGTACTCGCTTTCTTTCGGCTTTACGCTGACGAGGGCCGTGTCATGCAAGCCATGATAGGAGCCCTCGAACTTGATAATCTTGTCGCGGCCGGTCGCGGCGCGCGCAATGCGGCATGCGTGCATGGTAACTTCCGTGCCGCTCGAACCGAAGCGCACCATTTCGGCCGGATACCTGGCGCAAATTTCTTCCGCCAGCTCCCATTCCTGCACGTGCGGCATGCCAAAGGTGGTTCCTTCGTGCAGTTTCGCTTCGACCGCCTTCACCACCGCCGGATGGCAATGCCCGGCCATCAGCGCGCCAAAACACAAATTGTGATCGATGTATTCGTTGCCGTCGATATCGTGAATCTTGCTGCCTTTGCCGTCCTTCACAAAGATTGGGTATGGCTCGTAGTGCCGGTAATTGCTAGCAACTCCCAGCGGAATGCGCTCCTCCGCGCGCTTGTGCGCGGTGGCAGATTTAGGCGTGCGCTTCTGATAAAGCGCCAGCTCTTTTTCGAGTGCGTCGTACGACATGGCATTTCTCCGAACCAAGCGCACCGTTTCCAGGCGGAGCGCTCTTTGCAGGTCTCTTCCCTGCCGTCAGTGTGCTGCAAAATCGTCGCGTGCTTTTCGAACACGCGGAGCGTGGCCCTGTGGGCGGCGCTCCTTATAGGTTGTTCCGCCTAGAAAGTCAGTTTCAAGGCGAATTGAATGAGGCGCGGGTCGCGAGCGCGCTTGACACGCCCAAAGTCCGTTCCGTCGGTGGTATTCCCGTCAGGTTGAAAAAATTGGGTGTGGTTGAAAGCGTTGAGCAAGTCTGTCCGGAACTGCAGTTTAAACCGTTCATTGACCGCCGTAACTTTCATAATCGAGAAGTCCCAGTTATTGATACCGGGCCCGCAGCAAATCGTGCGCGGAGCGTTGCCGATCGTGCCTGGCTGAACTGT
>DATDFA010000044.1:0-16547 GCA_036522855.1 Candidatus Acidiferrum sp.
CTTTGTTCATACACAACGTTCTGGATTTCCTGCTCCTTGCCATCATCGAGAACCTGAAAGTCGTGAGCGGTCAAACCATGAATCACGACGCTGTCTACAAGATTTTCAACTCGATTATTGCCCTCTTTATAAGCCTGCCATAGGGGGTTCGTTGGATTGTCCCATACGAGCCGATATCGCTCCTTATCAAAGACGGTAGCTGGGACCCGAACCTGATTAGTCTCCACTCGGATAGAGAGGTCCTGGGCTGATGTAGACCGGCCGAAAATGCTAAGAACCATCGCTCCAGCAAAGACAACAACAATGGGCAGGTTCATTCTCGATTTGTTGATCGGTGGCGGGGCCATGATGCTGCGTCCCATCAAACGAGTTTGCCAGGGAAGACCGGGTCGTTCGTGGAGCAGCGCCTCCAGAAAAAAACAATTGCAGCTACCGACGAAACGAAATGCATCATTACTCGGAGCTTTTCAAGGCTTTTGAGCGTTCCACCATCGGCGAGTTCCGCATGGTGCTCGGCGAGTCGTCGGCTCAGGTTCATACAAGCTCCATAAGAACCTACAACGTCAATCCGCTACCGTCGGCGCAGGGTCGTCCCGGAAGTCTTCTCACAGTGCAAGTCTTTCGCGTCCAGCATTTCACAGCACCATCGGGCCTCGGCGATGGTACGTGTTTGGCGAGCTTGGGGGCCCTCTTCCGGAACAACGGTTTGGGTAAACCAATCTTCCGGGATAGCGAAAGTACCAAATCTCTCTAACACCGTCTGCCCGTTTTCGTCTTTGTATTTCTTGTTAGGATTTTCGGCCTTTTCGAATGCTCTGAAAAGGTCTTTATACTGTTTGTCAAAGCCCTTAGGTGAGTTTGGTATGGATGGCGCGAAGTTCTGTTTGCTCGGCGCCATAGGTGGCACTCGTGCTGGTTCAGCTCGGAAGCCCGTGTCGCTTCTCATAATGGTTCAACGCGTTATATCTCTGCTCGGTTACATCCAACCGCAAAGAGCGCGCTTGCGGTACCGCCCGCCGTGAAACAGCGTGGTGCCGTGCATTCTTGCTGTCCCGCCTTTGCGCGTCGCACGATGCCTGTGGTGTAATTCACCTGTAACAATTCCAGACTAAGCTGTTTATAACAGGATTCATTCACGAACCTATGGAAAGCCAAGAGTCCTCAGCGAAACCAACCAGGCCGGAAGCTGTCAAGTCCACCCTACCGCAGCCTGGACGCCCCGTCCCCAATCGCGCCTATCCCGGCGCGCTGATCGTTGTGGAAGGGACGGACGGTTCCGGTAAGAGCACACAACTATATCTGCTGAAACGCTGGCTGGAAATTGGCGGATACCGGCTGCATTTCACCGAGTGGAATTCGTCGCCTCTTGTGAAATCGGCAACGCGACGCGGGAAACAGCGGCGGTTGCTGACGCCGACGACATTTTCCCTGCTACACGCTGCGGATTTTGCGGATCGCTGCGAACGCCAGATTATGCCGCTGCTGCAGGGCGACTACCTGGTGCTGGCGGATCGCTATATCTACACAGCATTTGCTCGCGACGGAGCGCGCGGTTGTCCTCAAAAATGGCTGCGGAATCTTTATCGCTTCGCGCCGGTGCCGGATATTACCTTTTATTTTCGTGCGCCGCTGGATGTCGCGGTTGAGCGCATTTTGAGTGGCCGGCCGAAACTGAAATATTACGAAGCGGGTATGGACCTGGGGCTTTCGTTTGACCGGCCGGAAAGTTTTCGATTGTTTCAGTCGCGGATTCTGGATGGCTACGACAAGATGGTCGACTCCGATAATTTTGTGGTCCTCGATGGCACTTTGCCGGTCAACAAACTGCAGAAACAGATGCGCGACATTGTGGCTTCGAAAATCGATTTGAAAAGATTTGCGCCACGCGCGGCAGAGGCTGAATAGAGATGGCCGAGCACGAAAGAGACAGAGACAAAGAGAAGGAAAGAGAAAAAGCCCCTGCGCCCCCGGTGGTTGCCGAGCCTGCGCTGACGCCGGCGATGCCCGCTCAATCGCCCGCTCATGCCAAGGCTGTAGCTCATGCCGAAGAAGACCTTTCCAGTTCATTTTTTGGCGCTCCCCTTCCTGGTTTCGATCCTGGCGAGATTTCTGGCACGTTGATTGTGATCGAGGGCATGGACGGCTCCGGCCGCTCGACGCAAATTAGCCTGCTACAGGAATGGCTGGAATCGGAGGGATTCGCGGTGCAAACCAGCGGACTGCGCCGTTCGAACCTGGTGGGCCGCGATATAGACGAGTTGCTCGCAAAGAACGCGGTTACCCGCCTGACCTTGGCGTTGATGTACTGCACGGATTTTTTCGACCAACTGGAGCATCGCATCGTGCCGGCGCTGAAATCGGGAGCGGTAGTGCTTGCGGATCGCTACATTTTCACGCTGATTGCGCGCAGCGTGGTTCGCGGAATCAATCGCGACTATTTAAGCGGGCTTTACGCCATGGCGTTGCGGCCGCACCTGACTTTTTGGCTCAATGTCCGGCCCGAGACGGCCTTTGGCCGAGAATTCCGCAAAGCGCAAGCCATCAGCTACTGGGAAGCAGGTCGCGATATGTCGCTATCGCACGATCTCTACTGGTCATTCGTGCGCTATCAGACGATGATCAAGCGCGAATTCGAAGCGGTGGCCAAGCGGCAGAACTTTCTGGAGCTGGACGGCGAGGCCAGCGTGCCGACCGTCAATAAGCTGTTGCGCCAGCGCATCGCCGAACAACTTGGCATTCGAAGCACCAAGTACACGCCGTCGTCGGCCCTCGCTCACCTTTGGCGATAGAAATCGGAATGTCCGAGCCGGTTCACATCGCAGCGATTGATGCCGGTTCGAACGCCGTGCGGCTCTCCATCGTCCGCGCCTATTCGGCGTTGGATATTGAACCACTTCACAATGAACGCTACCCGCTAAGGCTGGGCGAAGGCGTCTTCGTCCGCAATCGCTTCAGTGAAGAAATTTTCAAAAAAGCCGCGAAAGCGTTTCGCCATTTCCGCGACTGCATGGACGAATTTGGAGTAACCCAGTATCGCGCCGTCGCTACCAGCGCTACCCGGGAAGCCGCAAATCGCAAAGCCTTTATCAAGCGTATTCGCGCAAAGTCTGGAATCCAGGTGGAAGTGATCAGCGCCACCGAAGAGTCGCGGCTCGGCAGGGAAGCAGTATTCGCGGCGCTTGGACCGGAAGCGCAGGCACGCTGCATCGCGGACCTCGGCGGAGGCAGCCTGGAAATCAGCGTTCTGCGCGACCACGATGTGCTGCAGACAGCGCAGCTGCCCGTCGGCACCGTGCGCTTGATGACCACTTTAAATCTGCATGGCGAGATGCGTCCTGCACAGGCCGAGCAGGTTCGCCGTTATTTGCGAGCGTTGCTGGAGTCAAAACTGGCGTCGCGGCCCAATTTGGCGGACGGCATGACGGTCGCGCTTGGCGGCAACGCGGAAATGCTGGCTAACGTCGCTCCCGGCCCGCGCAATCATGGGCTTCCAACGCTCGAACTTCCCCTGCTTCGTGAGCGGCTTCCAGAACTTCTGCGCATGGACATCCGGGATCGCATGAAAGCGTATGGCGCGCGCCGCGACCGCGCCGACGTCATGGGAATCGCAGCCATTATTTTTGTCACGCTCGGGCGCTATCTGAACGTGCGCACGCTCGCCGTGCCGGCCGTCGGCATCCGCGAAGGGGTGATCCACGAAATCGCCACCGAAGCTTTCTCGCGCAAGGAACCTCATCGCTACACTGCCGCCGCTCGACAGCTCCTTGCCGGTGCACGCAGCTTTTCTCGGCGCCTGGAACGCGACCAGCGTCACGCCGAGCACGTTCGCGAGCTCAGCCTGCAACTGTTCGATGAGTTGCAGGCCTTGCACCACCTTCCGGGAGACGCCCGCGTCATTCTGGAAGCGGGCGCCCTGCTTCACGACATTGGGCATTCCATCAGCCATAAGGGTCACCACAAGCATGGCGAATACCTCACCATGAACGGCGACATTCCTGGCCTCGAAGGCCGCGACCGCGCGCTCACCGCTGCGGTTGTGCGTTATCACAACCGCAAAGCCGAGCCCGAAGGGCATCATGCCGCTTATGCTGCGCTGAACAATGGCGATCGCCGTCTGGCTCGTCGCCTGGCTTCCCTGGTCCGTATTGCGGAAGGGCTGGATCATTCGCACCGCCAGCGCATTAATCGAATTCGCGCCGCATTTCAGAAAAATGCGGTTGGTTTGCAGGTCGAAGCGCGCGGTGACGCCAGCGAGGACATCCGCGACGCCAATCGCAGCGCCGAACTCTTCGAAAAGGAATTCCACACTCGGTTGTATTTCCGCCCTCTTAGCCGTTGATTCGAATGGCCCATCCGGGCTGTAATAAGAGTGGGAAGAAAAAGGACTGCGACAAATGCTGCTTTACATCGTACGCCACGGCATTGCTATCGACCGTGAAGACCCAAAATGTCCGTCCGATCCGGAACGCTATTTAACGCCGGAAGGCCTCAAGAAAACGCAGGAAGTCGCCAAGCGGCTGACTGCGCTGATCGACGCGCCAAGTCTTTTTATTTCCAGTCCGTATGTTCGCGCAATGCAGACCGCGGAAATTTTCACGGATGCCTTCGACATTGCAAAATCAAAAATAGAAAAGACCAACCTCTTGCTGCCCGGAGCCGAGCCTGCCGGGTTTTTCCGTGAATTGGCTCGCGAGACTTCTCACAAGAAGTCCCTCGAGAGCGTAATGTGTTTTGGCCATGCTCCACAATTGGACGAATTGGTCGCGGCGGCTCTGGGCCTGAAGAAAGATGTCACCGAGCTTAGAAAATCCGGCGTCGCCTGCATCGAGCTCGGTCGCATTCATCCACCCGCCGGAAAACTTGTGTGGCTTGTGACTCCGAAAGCCGTCCGCAAATTGTCGAAAAGCAAGTAACGGGTTTCGGGCGCGGTTGTATTTCGTCTTGACGGAAAAGAAAAAATCCATTCTATCTGACGACCGAGATTGGCAGCGGCCCGCTTGACGGTTTTGCTGTCCTCGCGTGAACGGCAGCTTCCGCTTCGGCTTGAATCAAAATCGTCTTTCCCAAGTTGCGCTCAAGCAGCCCTTTTGCTTCGGTAAGCCGCGCCGCATTTTTCGGGCTGTCCTGGACGCCCGCGGCATGCAGCAAAAATCCCTGTGGCAATACTTCCAGGCGAACGCACGAGCTGGACTGCACTCCGCATCGCTGCAGCGCGATCGCCAGACGCAGAATTCCAGCCAGCAGGCAGATCTTAGCCTGCTGTTCCGGAGCGAGTTTTGCGAATCGTTTGTTCTGCGGGCCGGGCTCGGCTCCGCGTTGAAAGCGAACCGCCCAAGCCACGCGCTCCCACTCTGCAAAACTCCAGCGCGGCGGTACTGGCGACTCCAGCAAAAACGTTCTGGCGAATTTCTCGCGCGGTTTCCTGAACCTGGGATCGCGCACTCCAATAAGATTGGCGGCAGCTTGAAGCGCGCGCTGCTCTTTTTTATCTGAAAAGGCCTGGCCTGCCTTGCTGATTCGCAGTTGCGACCAAAGTCGCACGGCGATCCGCCGCGTAACCAGACTTCGCGCCGGCTTGGTGTCCATTGCACCACGCGTCGCGCGGATGCGCGCATCCGCATAACGCTGCCAACTATCGCGTGGGAAACCGGCAAGAAATGTATTCCAAACGCCAGTGGTGCCCAATGAAAGTTGCCGGTAAGTTTCGATGTTTTTGTGGCGTTCGCCCGCGATCTTCGTCTCCCAATCCTGAATTGTGTCGCCCGGCTGGCTCGCCGCGGTTTTTTTCAGAATTCCGCCCAGCACATCCAGATCGTGAATATTGCCCAGCACGTCCTGCACGCGCTTGAGAGAATCAATCCACTCAGCATGCGCCACGGGCAGCAGGGATTCGACGGTATAGCGAAAATGTTTTACGCCGATACGCAAGCCATGCCACGGCTTTGCGCTCTCCGCGCGCATGGCTCGGCGGTGCAGTTCTTTCACTTCTTCCAGCCGTTCGAACGCCAGGCAACGAGCGGCATCGCTTTCCGCCGGCACGCGGCGCATCCTTGTCACTAGCGTCCGCGATAATTTTCGCCAGCGATTCTGATCGAATCGCGCTGCTCGATGTTGCAGCCTTTCATTGGCCGCTTTTTCTCTGCTCGCCAGCTCCTCCAATACTTGGCGCTTCATCTGGGCTTCCGCGGTGGTTTCTTCTTCCGGGTGCAGATAGTTCAGCCATTCAGCCAGGGCTTGCGCGTCACGCAAAGCTCCCAGCGAACGAAAAAGCTTTCGCGCGCAGTCGCGCATCTCTTCCCAGTCCGGGTGCGGATCGATTTCTTCCATCACCGCAGCGATGGACCGGCAACGGCGAAGCGCTACTCGCAAATCGTGCACCGTGTTGATCGAAGGATCAGAACGAAAATCTGCGAGCCGCTCCAGGGTTCGCTTCATCCAGAACGCCAAGCCCCGATCTTCGGGCTGATGGTGAGAAGGAAATGAAACAGCGCGTCCCATCGATCCGGAATCCCATTTTTGCTTGGAACCATTCCTGTGCGGAAATCGTTCCTGCTGCTCGCATCAAGCGGAGCTACAGGGTACCGCTGTGCCGGATTCGCGTCCAGTCAGTCCAGTGTCAATTTGAATTTTTTTGACCGCGACGAAGGGTGTCCAAAAATTCAAACGGAACCAACACCGTCAGTCGCTCCGGTTGGTTCATTGGCGCGGAACATGGTATTTTTATTGATCCCTGCCGGAGTGGCGGAATGGCAGACGCGGCGGACTCAAAATCCGTTGCCCGCAAGGGCGTGTGGGTTCGACTCCCTCCTCCGGCACCAACCGTTTCCACGACTTATCCACGTAGCTCGTGCGGCGTAAGGCCATTCTGCTCTTCTCTCGCCGTTCCCAATTTTTGCTGCCTATACCCGAATCCAAACAAAAGTCCTCAGCGTATAATTCACTTGAGAAAATGGAGTGTGTTACGGAAACAGGCGGCATGAGAGCTGCGTATCTCACCACCCCGAAATCCGTCGCGGACGATCCGCTCGCAATCGGCGAAGTCCCCGAGCCCAAGATCGGCTCGCAACAAGTCCTGCTTCGCGTTCGCGCCTGCGGAGTGTGCCGGACCGACCTGCACATTGTTGAAGGCGAATTGCCGCAAATCCTGGATCGCGTTATCCCAGGTCATCAAATTGTCGGCGAAATTGTGCAGGGTGGCTCGAACGAATTGCCAAATGGTACGCGCGTCGGTGTCTCGTGGATTGCAGGCACCGACGGAACCTGCGTCTATTGCCGGCGCGGACGTGAGAATCTCTGTGACGCCATAAGCTTCACCGGCTATATGGTGCACGGAGGTTATGCGCAATATGCCAAGGCCCGCGCGGACTTTGTGTTTCCGCTGCCGCCAGATCTTGACGATTTGCATGCGGCTCCGCTCTTATGCGCCGGAATTATCGGCTTTCGGAGCCTGCGGGTAGCCGGCGTAGAGCCTGGCGACCGTGTGGGACTATTCGGCTTTGGAGCGTCGGCGCATCTGGTGACCAGCATTTTGCAAGCATGGGGCTGCGCGATTTACGTTTCCACTAGAGGCGAGTCGCACAGAAAACTCGCTCGCGATTTGGGAGCTGCGTGGGTAGGAACGGAAGCAGAACGGCCGCCGGCGCAACTGGACCGCGCGGTGACATTCGCGCCGAGCGGAGACGTGGTCCTCGCCGCCCTTGCCAGTCTGCGAAAAGGCGGTGTGGTCGCTATCAACGCCATCCATCTGGACCGCATCCCGCAATTCGATTATGACAAATTGCTTTGGGGCGAACGCCAGATTCGAAGCGTAGCCAACATGACTCGCGCGGATGCGAAGGACTTCCTGCAATTGGCGAGTAAGATCAAGTTGCAGCCTAAAGTCACGGTGTTTGGCCTCGATCAGGCAAATCAAGCGTTGAAAGCTGTCAAGAGCGATCAAATCGATGGAGCCGCTGTAATTGTTCCGTGAGGAGGTTGGCGGTCGACTGAAAATCCGCTGCCGTAGGCGCGTTAATCGGATCGTTTTTTTGGCTTCACCGAATTCGGGTCGGCTTCAATCTTGACATCGACTTCCGCGCCTGTTTTCAAACTTACTGGATTTCCGTCTGCATCCTTGAGCTGGTTGTCGACTCTGATTTCGCGGTAGAGCTCCTCCCCGCCTTCGATGTTGATCTGCGCCCTCTCCGGCACCAGATTGCCGATGGCGGGAATAATTTTTTCCACGGTTCCTGGCAAGGTTACAGTCGCCTTCTCCGATGAGTCCTTTTCGTCTTTCTCTTTGTCTTCCTCTTTGCTGCTCTTCCCAGTCATGAACCGGACCTCAGGCGAAACTCTACAGAGGAAATTGAGCGCGTGTCAAAGCCGATTATGGCTTGTGGGTTCACGGTACAGTTTCCGAACGTTGGGAAAGCGGCATCTGCCGGTAGAAAACTATTTTCTCCCGCGTTGAATCGGTTTAATCTCTGCCGACGCCGTTTGTGTGATTTAGAATGAGAGGGGACCCATGGCCCGCCGCACCATCTCGCTGACCGCGCTACTCGCTTCCGCTGTCGCTTTCGCAATCCCTTCCTTTGCACAAATCCCTAAGACGCCAGCCATAGCTTCGCCCGCAAACTCCTTGGATCTATCGAGCGGTTGGCAGATTCAATCTTCGTGCCAAGCGAAAGAACCGGGCGACAAAATCTCGCGGACCGGATTTATGACGGCTGGATGGCACAAGACCACTGTTCCCAACACCGTTGTCGGCACGCTGGTAGACGACAAAACTTATCCCGATCCCATGTTTGGCACGAATTTAAAAAATCTTCCCGGCATGAATTATTCCAGCGCGACGTTTTTCGCAAATCAGGATATGCCCCAGGACAGCCCGTTTCGATGTTCATGGTGGTGGCGAAATGAGTTCCAAATTCCCGCGGCTTTCGCCAAGAAAAATATTGCCATACATTTTCCCGGAATCAACTATCGCGCCAACGTGTGGTTCAACGGACGGAAAATCGCCGACGCCCAGGATGTCGCTGGGACTTACCGGATCTTTGAATTTAACTTAACGAAACTTGTAAAAGTCGCCGCGAAAAATGTGATTGCCCTGGAAATTACCGCACCCGCGAAAGACGACCTGGGCATCACCTGGGTGGATTGGAATCCCACTCCCGCCGATAAAGACCTCGGCATCTGGAAAGAAGTGACCGTTACTGCTAACGGACCGGTAGCGATTCGAAATCCATTCGTAGAATCCGCATTGAATGAGGATTTTAGCGCCGCCGATCTGGCCATCTCCGCCGATTTGCGAAACGATTCCAGTGCTGGCGTGAAGGGCGCCCTTTCCGTGGAAGTGGATGGAAAGACTGTGAAACAGCCAGTTGAGCTGGCAGCCGGAGAAACAAAAAACGTGCGCTTCGATCCTGCACAATTCCCGGAACTGAAATTTTCCAAGCCGAAATTGTGGTGGCCTTACACCATCGGGACGCCGTATCTCTACAAAGCACACTTGCAATTTGTTACCGACCACGAGATTTCCGATTCGGCGACTGTCGCTTTCGGCGTCCGGCAAGTCACCAGCGAACTGACCGACAAAGGCCATCGCCTTTTCAAAATTAACGGTCGCCGCATTTTGATTCGCGGCGCAGCCTGGGCCCCCGACATGTTTCTTCGCCCAATGTCAAAAAAGCTGGATGCCGATCTTCGCTACGTGAAAGATATGGGCTTGAACACCATTCGATTGGAAGGGCGCATCGACCGCGACGAATTCTTCAACAAAACAGACCAAATGGGCATCCTCGTGATGCCGGGCTGGACCTGCTGCGATGCCTGGGAATTATGGTCCAAATGGACCGACGAGACGCGCAAGATTGCCGCCGCTTCGATGGCCGATCAGGCGCGACGGCTGCGCAATCATGCCAGCGTCTTTGTCTGGCTGTACGGCAGCGACGGTCCGCCGCCCGCCGACGTGGAAAAAATGTATTTGTCCATTTTGCATGACGCCGACTGGCCGAATCCTTCCGTTTCCTCCGCCAGTGCGACACCAACGACCGTGACTGGAAACTCCGGCGTGAAAATGACCGGCCCCTACGAATATGTGCCGCCGGTGTATTGGCTGGCCGATACTCAGGCTGGAGGCGCATATGGATACAACACGGAAACCAGTCCTGGGCCGGCGATTCCCACGCTGGAAAGCGTGAAGAGATTTATTCCCAAGGAACATCTCTGGCCAATGGATGACGTATGGAATTATCACGCCGGCGGCGAACGTTTCACTACTGTGAATGTGTTCACTGATGGATTGAACAAACGCTACGGAACCGCTACTTCGTTGGAAGATTACGAACGCAAGGCGCAGGCGGTTGCTTACGACGGCGAACGCGCCATGTTCGAGAGCTACGGCCGCAACAAATACGTTTCTACCGGAGTGATTCAATGGATGCTGAACAATGCGTGGCCTTCCTTGATCTGGCATTTATATGACTACTATCTGGTGCCGGGTGGCGGATATTTCGGAACCAAGAAGGCCATGGAGCCGCTGCATGTGCAGTATGGCTACGACGATCGGAGCGTCGCGGTCGTGAATGATACCTATCAGGAACGCAAGGGAATGAAAGTCCGCGCGCGAATTTATTCCATTGACGCGAAACTTCTTGCAGACAAGCAAGAAATCGTCGATGTTCCGGCCGATGCCGCGGTCAAAGCATTCGATTTGCCGAAAGCTGATGGGCTAACGATGACTTTTTTCGTGAAATTGGATTTGCGCGATGCTCGGGGAAAAAACGTCAGCGATAATTTTTATTGGCTGTCCGCCAAAGAGGACACGCTCGACTGGGCCCACAAGCAGGATACGGTGTACACGCCCCAAGCCGAATTCGGCGATTTGAACGGGCTGAATTCCTTGCCGCAAATCAAATTGCAAAGCAGCGCAATGCTAGAGCAAGCCGCTGGAGCTACAACCGGCAAAGCGCGCGTCCGCGTGAAAAATCCTTCCTCAAGCGTCGCATTTCAAATACGGCTCCGTCTCGCCGACAGAAAGAATGACGCTGACGTGGTTCCTGTTTTCTGGCAAGACAACTATTTTTCATTGTTGCCCGGCGAAGAGCGCATCGTCTCCGCAACCTTCGACACCGCTGCGCTGCACGGCGACCGCCCGGTCATTCAGGTCGGCGGGTTTAATATCGAAGCAGGCGTCGTACCTGTCCCCGCTGCCAAGGAATAACCAGGTTTCCTTATCACCGTCCTGCCGACGCATTGCGATCAGAGCTTCGATTGGCGTGCCGCAGCCCTGGTCGCCGTTGCATTGTCTTCGAGCATCGTGCACAATGCGCCACGATGAAAAGTTCCTTCCGTCACAAAAACTTTAGTGGGCTAACCTTCGTTGCCGCGTCTCTGGTTTTGTGTCTGGGCTCGTGCGCGACGGCGCGCGCGCAGGACGCGAAACTGGCAGACGCCGAGGCCGCGATTCAAGCGCTGATAGTGAAGAGCGGCGCGGATGTCGGCGTGTATTTCAAAACGCTGGACGGAGACGCGCAATGGAATTCGCTCGCCGACGAAACGTTTCACGCCGCGAGCACCATGAAGGTTCCGGTAATGATCGAACTGTTTCACCAGGTGCGGCAAGGCAAGCTGAAACTGAGCGACACGTTGCGGGTCAAAAATGAATTTCACAGCATCGTCGATGGCTCTGTCTACACTCTGAATGTGGCCGACGACTCCGAGCCGGAAATTTACAAAGCGGAAGGTCAGACGCGAACGCTTCGCCAGCTTTGCGAACTGATGATTACGGCGAGCAGTAATTTAGCCACGAATTTGCTCATCGAAAAACTCGGCGTGGAAAATATTCGTGCCACCGTTCGCGGTCTTCACGCCGATGGCGTCAATGTCTTGCGCGGCGTCGAAGACGGCAAAGCCTTTGAAAAAGGATTGAACAACACCACCACTGCGCGGGGGTTGGGAATTTTGCTGCAAGCAATCGCCGAAGAGAAAGCGGTGGACCCGGAAAGCTCTCGCGAAATGATCGCCATTCTGGAGCGCCAAAGATTCAACGAAGGAATTCCGGCGGGATTGCCACAGGGCATTCGCGTGGCCCACAAGACCGGAGAGATTACCAAAATTCATCACGACGCTGCGATTGTGTTTGCGAAGTGCCCATTTATTTTGGTAATTCTGGTGCGAGGGCTTCCGGAACGGAAAGATAGCGCTGCGCTGATGGCCGAAATCAGCAAAACTTTTTACGACGCGGCACAGTGACTTCTGCGCAATGTGCGCGCGCAACCTGCACGGTTCGTGCGCCATCCAACTTTGCAAAGCTTTTGTATTCACGGTTCCAGCGATTCATCGGGGAAAGCTCGAGGAAAGAGGGCAAAATGGCGAGACAAACGGTGACGAAATTGTGGACGGTGGCGGCCGTAACTTTGCTTTTCGCCGGATTCGGATTCGCCGACACCCTGGAGTTGAAGGATGGCCGCGTGCTTCAGGGCAAATATCTTGGCGGGACTCAGGCAATTTTGCGATTCCAAGTGAATGGCGATGTGCAGACATTTCCGACCAATGACATTGTGGCCCTAACTTTCACCCGCGGTTCAGGCGGTCGCGCGCCGGAGTCCGCTCCACCGCCGCCACCACCCCCTTCGAACAACCGGCAGCCGGATAATCCACCGGCCGATGCGGGCTCTCCTCCTCCCAATAACCAAGCGGCTTACAACGGTGGCGACATCACTTTGCCGGCGGGGCAGCCGATCCTCGTTCGAATGATTGATGGAGTGGATTCGTCAAAGAATCGTGTCGGCGATATTTTTCATGCCAGCCTGGAAACCGATTTGAATCTCAATGGAGTGCTCGTCGCCCGCAAGGGAACGGATGCTTACGGGCGGCTGGCAAGCTCCGACGAAGGCGGAAAGTTTTCCGGGAAATCAGAGCTGCAGCTGGAGCTCACCCGGCTGGTAATTGACGGCCGGGATTATCCGGTACTGAGCAGCGATTACAATTTGCAAGGGAAGAGCCGCGGCGCGGACAGCGCGAAGAAAGTGGGCGGGGGAGCGGTGCTCGGAGCGATCATTGGCGGGATCGCAGCCGGCGGCAAAGGTGCGGCAATCGGCGCGGCGGCGGGCGGCGGCGCGGGAGCCGGAGTCCAGATTCTGACCAAAGGGCAGCAGGTAAAAGTGCCAAGCGAGACGTTGTTGGAATTCCGTCTGCAGCAACCTGTCACGATCACGCCGACGGCGCAGTAAGCAGCTGCGATTTGACAGATTCAAAAGGAATCGCTTGAAGCTTTCTGATGTTGTTTCTTAGGAAGCACATTCGTCACAATTCGTGGAATTCCTCCTTGCCACTTCTGCTGTTAGTGACTAAGCTACCCCCTCAAGCCAGAAGCCCGGAGCGGGCGCATACGGGGGAACGATGCCAAAAGAAAAACCGCAGGTAAACATCGGCGAAGTAATCAAGACTTATCGTGGCCAGCGCGGGCTATCCCAGGGCGATATTGAACGCCGGACAGGCTTGCTTCGTTGCTACCTGTCGCGCGTGGAGAATGGGCACACCGTGCCTTCGCTCGAAACCTTGGCGAAAATCGCCGAAGCTATGGATATTTCGCTGGCGGACTTTTTCCCCGGGACGGAAACCCCTCGCGACAAGGAAACGCAGAAAATGTTGGGCGAACTTTCGCAGGACGAGATTCGTTTCCTGGTCGAAATCAAGCGCTACAGCTCGACGCTATCCGACGGCGACAAGCGGTTGGTGCTGGCGATGATCCGCAAAATGGCCACCATGATTCCTCCGCCGGTTCGCAAACCCCTGATCCGGCGGCCTGCCGTATAACGCACTCGCCTACAGGTATTTACCTATGGGCGCAACAGCATTCCGGGCCGGCCAGCTCCGACTGGTCGGCTTTTTCTTCGTTTAGAGGTTCTCTCGCCCGGTATTCCGATTTACCTGAGCCACTCAGCTAATCGCGATAATAAAAAAACCCCCCGAAAATGCGATACAGAATGGCAACAGAGCGAAACACCTACACGGGATGAGTCAGCCCACAAGTAACGATAAAAGTGTATGGCAACAAGAACGCCCTTCAAGAGACACTACTTTGGTTTTTGTCTCAAATCAGCCTTCCGTCGGGCCAGGTCCAAGCATACCGGGGAGATCCTTTGCGGATTCTAGTCGTTGATGATAACGAGGCGATCAGGAGAGGACTGCGTCTCTTGTTGTCGGCACGGCCCGATTGGACGGTCTGTGGCGAAGCTGAGAATGGATTGGATGCCATCGATAAAGCCAAGAGCTTGCATCCTGATGTGGCGGTCATGGACGTTTCTATGCCTGGCATGGATGGCTTTGAAGCTACCAAGAGAATCAGGCGCCTGGTGCCAAAATGCCAGGTCGTAATCATCAGCCAAAATGATGCGGGCCTGGTAGGGAAGCAGGCTGCGGCGGTGGGCGCTAGCGGGTTTGTCTCCAAGATGGATGTCACGGGCAGTCTGGTCACGACAATCGATGAAGTGGTAAGGGACAGGTTTGTACCGAACGACGGTGATCAGGCCAAAATGAAGATGGCGACTGCTGTCGACCTGGTCGAACGGAAAGATCCTGAATCCTCCGGCTCTCCAAGTGCTTCAGTAGCAGGCAGAAGTTTTGAGAAGGCACTTTTTGAGTCGGGGCCAATCGCCGTTCATTTGATGGCGGCGATCGTGGGTTCGTCCGACGACGCTATCATCAGCAAGAACCTGGATGGAGTGATTACGAGCTGGAACAAGGGCGCCGAAAGGATATTTGGCTATACGGCCGAAGAAGCGATCGGCAAGCACATTACATTGATCATCCCCCCGGAATATCGACAAGAAGAAGCAAGAATTATCGAGAAGTTGAAGAAGGGGGAACGGGTTGATCATTTCGAGACCATGCGGATGAGCAAGGACGGCACCCAGAAAGTGGTTTCCTTGACGATCTCGCCGGTGAAGGACGGATTCGGCAGAGTAATTGGCGCTTCAAAGGTTGCGCGCGACATTAGCGAGCAAAAACGCGCGGAGCGAGAACTGCGCGAGAGCCGGGAACAGCTTCGCCTGCTGGCCGAGGACCTGGAAACGAAAGTGCGGATTCGCACACAGGAACTCGAACAACGGAATGCCGAAGTGTTGCAACAATCCGATCAATTGCGGGAATTATCAAGCCGTCTGCTGCGCACCCAAGACGAAGAACGGCGCCGAATCGCGCGAGAACTGCATGACAGCGTGGGTCAAATCGTCACCGTATTGGCGATGAATTTTTCCAGTATGGAATCGCACGCCGAACTGGACCCACGCGTAAGCAAAGTCCTGCAAGAGAGTCAGGATTTGATTGCGCAACTGAGCAGAGAGACGCGCACTTTGTCTTACTTGTTGCATCCGCCGCTTTTGGATGAAACCGGATTATCGCGAGCGATCGAGTGGTACATACAGGGTTTAGCGGAACGCAGCGATCTGAAAGTACAGTTCGATATTTCTGATGGTTTCGGCAGACTCAGCAACGAGCTGGAATTGGCGGTATTCCGGATTGTGCAGGAGAGTCTGACAAATATTCATCGTCATTCGGAAAGCAAGACCGCGACGATCGTACTCTCGCGAGATGAGGTCGGCGTTGCGATGGTGATTGAGGACGAAGGCAAGGGAATGACACCGGAAAAGCTGGCTGGAGTTCGCGCGCAACGCTCGGGAGTTGGGATTACCGGGATGCGCGAGCGTGTTCGCCAGTTGGGTGGCGTTCTGGACATTCAATCGAGCGAAAAAGGAACGAAGGTGTCGGTGACCTTTCCAGCGACCTTTGCAAACCCGAGAGTCGCCGTCATGGAAGAAGAAGATATTCAAGCACAATCGGCGTGAAGAGCTTGCGTCCGCGGTTTACCGTGTGGCGTCTCGTTTTAGGTCGCGACACATCCCCTATCTCCACGCCCGATATTCCGGAGTGAGCGATGAGTCGGCTCCGACAGGAACCGGAGCGTGCGGCAGACAGGCGGCACCCCCCTCCCGCCTTTTTGTGCAAGTATGAGAAACAAAGGAGTTAGCGGAGGCAGTTTTCGTAAGTATGAGATCTAAAGGACTTAGAAGATTCACACCGTAGACAGTTTACGGTCAGCCGACGACAGAGGGTAATATCCCTGAACCGGTGATTTCACAAACCAAATGCGAGGCTCCCGATAAACCGGCGGCACCCCCTGCCTTTTTTTTGTAACTGCAGATTCTAAAGGAGATAGCGAACGGAGGTCGGCGACCAGGAACGGGGCCAGATCGGCAGATTCAATTGTCAAAGAGCGAGCGGAGCCAGTCCCGCCGGCCCCGTAAAGAACAGCAGATGATCGCACAGATTTGGCACTATGTCAATAAAATTAAGTACATCAAAAGGCTATGGTTCGAACGGCTCGATCGCAGGCAGGAGAGAGGCAGTGTTCGAATTGTTCGTTCAGAAGAAGTCCCGTCCGTCTCTGTATTCCCCATGTTCTTCAGCCTGATTTGCTCGTAGCCATCTCCGCACACAGAGTGCAATCGAAAGACTGGGCCCGGCGGGGCAGAGTGCTTGGCCGGACCCGTCTGTTCCTAGTGACC
>DATDFA010000045.1:0-4412 GCA_036522855.1 Candidatus Acidiferrum sp.
GTCGTTTCCAACAGCCCTTCGCTGATTGCCGCAACGAATTATCCCGGCACCGGCCAGGGCGGCTCGACGTTACCACCGTTCCTCCTGCCAGTACGATGTCGTAAACCCCATCGAACATCGGACGAATCTCGTCAATGCAGGCACTGTTCACGATGGCCGATTTCCGCACGCGGATGAAGTGGTGTGGCGCCAGCTTCTCTTCCAGGTGTGTAAGCGTTTCCCTCAACAGGTGACGCTCTTTGGCGGTGTGGATCCGAACATAGTTTCCCGTGGCTTCGATCCACAAAACGTTGGAAACGGGAACAAAGAAAATCCGCTTCTTGTCCTTCACCACAAACCGTTCCAAGGGGCGGAGACTACGGATGGATTGAAGCAGTGGTTCGAGACCTTGATTTGCTTTCCCGCGCTGTTCGAGGACTTGGAGTGCGTGAACCAGAGCCTTGGCAAATCGCTCCTTATCATACGGTTTCAAGAGGTAGTCAACAACGTGCACTTCGAAGGCACGAATGGCGTGCGCATCGTGAGCTGTGACGAAGATATAAACGGGAGCGGGGCTGGTCGATAGCTCCACATTTTCGATGACTCCAAAACCATCCAGATCAGGCATCTGCACATCGAGAAAAACGATGTCGGGATGAAGTTCATTGATCTGCTCCACCGCACTTATTCCGTTCGCCGCCTCACCTACAACTTCGATGTCGTTGTGTCTGGCCAGATAGCGACGGATACCGCGGCGGGCGATCGGCTCGTCATCGACGATGAGGACTCTGGTCTTCATGCGAACTCCGCAGTGGAATGGTGATGATGGCCTCACAACCTCGATCGCCGCGCCCGGTAAGTTCCAGCGATGACCCGTCCCCGTACAGCTGTTTCAAGCGTGACTGGACATTGGTGAGTCCGACGCCGAATCGCAGGCGTGATCCCGCTGCCGGACCCGGGCCATCGTCGCGGACGCAGAGCCAAACTCTGCCGTTGAGGCGTTTGGCAGCGATCTCTAGCCGGCCTGCGGCGGAGTCGACGCTGATGCCGTGCTTGATGGCATTCTCAACCAGTGGCTGAAGCGCCAGGCTCGGTACATAGACTGCGAGAAGGTCAGGTGGCACGTCCATGTGAACTTTCAACCGATCATGAAAGCGTGTCTGCTCGATCTCCAGGTACTTGCCGACGAACTCGAGCTCGCTCTGCAAGGTGATCTCGTTCTCCCGCCGTTCGAGGGCCATGCGGAGCAAGTCGCCGAGGCAGACTAGGAGATGGCTCGCAGCATCGACGTTTTCCTGCATCAGGACTCCAATTGTGTGAAGGCTGTTGAACAAGAAATGCGGATGTAACTGGCTCTTAAGGTTCTCAAGTTCGGCATGGGAGAGCTGCGTCTCCAGTTGCGCTGCTCTGGTCTGCCGCTCCATAGCGGCCTGGTAAAAGTGGATCGACTGATACAGTCCCACAACTAACCAGTACGTAAGCACGCCAGTAAAGGTCATAGACAGAACACTGACTGCGAACGTCGGGAGAAGGCGCAGCGCACCAGGATCAGTTATGCGAAAAACTGACTGCAGAAGTACACGGCTGAGAAAGTATTCGGTGATCGCTCCCAGAGGAGCCATCAGAAAGGACGTGATTGTGTGGATCGCTATATGAGGTACAAACCTCGGCCCCGTCAACGGGAACCGTTTGGCCAGAGCAATCACAAGCGGTGTGTACGCCGCCCATACGTACCAGTAGACAAATTCGGGCGCACCCACGATCACCCAGCTGACGTGGCTACCCTGTACCTTCACCAGTACGATCCTGCGCACGACAAACAACAGCCCTACAGTCGTCCACGCACACAGAATCAAGATCCATCTCGTCCGTCCCATATCTGGTGCGGCCTGCAGCAATGGGTGTGTCCACTCTCCGGCACGGATTATAGCGAACCTTCGACGGCCAGCTCTTACCGCTTGTCTCATTTCGGACGCCGCATGTCACTTTTCCTGTTAATGCTGGTTCTTCGCGGCGTATGTTCCATACCCGCTAACCCAGTATCCACAGGAGTTTGCTATGAGCAAAACAGCAATTACCTCGCCTGAACTCGCGCCGCCGGTCGGCCCATTTTCCCAGGCGGTCAAAATCGATGGTTTCCTCTTCTTCAGCGGACAGGTAGCCCAAGACCCAGCCACCGGCAAGGTGGTCGAGGGGGGGATTGTGCCCGAGACGGAGCGCGTCTTCCGGAATCTCTCGGCGGTTCTGAAGGCGGCCAGCAAGAGTTTTGATGATGTCGTGCGCGCCGGTGTATTTCTCACGAACATGACTGACTTCGCCGCGATGAATGGCATCTACGCAAAATATTTCAGTCAGCCTTTTCCCGCCCGCACGACGATCGCGGCTGCCGCGCTACCACTTGGGGCCTGCGTCGAGATCGACCTCATCGTCAAGGCCTGAGGCGACGCAAGGAGGGCCTCATCGCGGGGATCTTGGAGGCTCCAAAATGCAAATACTCATAGTGGGCATCGGCGCGTTGGGTGGAACAATCGCCGCGCGCGCCCTCCGCGCTGGACTGCCCGTCCGGCTTGCGGCTCGCAATACCGATTCTGCGGAGGCATTGCGCAGATCGGGCCTGCGAGTGTCCGGCATCGGAGGAGAGGTGAGGGCAGACGCTATCGACGTTGCCGCAGTTGACGACTATGGAAAGGGAGACCAGTTTGACGTGATCCTGCTGGCCACCAAAGCGCAGGACGCCCTGGAAATCGCGCCCCATGTGGTGGGCCTACTTGCCCCCCAAGGAGTCATATTGCCTATACAGAATGGCGGCGTTGCACGCGTGCTTGGGGACCGTCTAGGTGAAGATAAAATCCTTGGCGGATTCTCAAATCTTGGTGCCACGATGGTAGAACCCGGCGTCTACGAGCAGAAGAATGCAGGGCATCTACTGATAGGCGAACTTGCTGGTGGTGTCAGTGAGCGCGTCGAGCGCGTTGCGCGCGCCCTAGGTCAAGCGATCGAGGTTAAGGTATCTTCAAACCTGACTGGTGCCATCTGGTCGAAACTCCTGATCAATTGCTCGGTTACAACCCTCGGTGCGCTCTGTTCGCAAACCATGCGTCAGTACATGGAAACGGAGGCAGGCAAGAGGGTCTTCCGACGGACGTACGAGGAAGCGTTATCCGTCGCACTTGCGATTGGCACTCGGCTGGAGCGTCTGGCCGTGGACCCGATTCCGCCCGGATGGCCGAGCAATCTTGCCGCAGAGGAACACTACGAATCGTGGGCCGAGGCTGTAATTGCTTTCTACGGAGACATCAAACCCTCCATGCTCCAGGACCTGGAGCGCGGCCGTAAGACGGAGATCGACTTTATCAACGGCTATGTGGTGACGTTAGGCCACGCGTCCGGAGTGCCGGTACAAATGAATGCCGCGATTACCGAACTTGTACACCAGATCGAACGTGGAGTTCTCCAGCCGGCACAAGAACGAATGAACGAGCTAGCTGATCAAACCGGTGAGCGGACCCGTGGCAACAGTATTTGACGGCCAACTCTGACCGCTTGTCTCATTTCGGACGCTGCATGTCACTTTTCCTGCAAACATTTGGTTTTTCGCGCATATGTTCCGCGAGCAGGGGCATCGCCAAGAACGTACTGGCGTTGCGATGACGCTGTGGCTGACAGGGCGTACAAGAGAGAAGAAGCGAATGGAATCGAGATTGGCACCTGGCATGGACGGCAGAGATTTGATGGACCTGGTCGGGACTGAACCGACGACCTCTTCCAGGCAACGGAAACGCCCTCCCAACTGCGCCACAGGCCCACGATTGCAGACGAGAAGCCGAAGCCCGGCAGTTCGGGATCGAGGGAATTACTGCCATCTTTTCGCCCACGTTCAACACACAACGATTCTTTAACCGAATGGAGATATATCACAACAGGAAACAGGAGAAGAGAAAATGATTAAGACTATTATCTTATCCATCTGTCTCGCAGCTTCCTCGCTTTGGCTTAATGTACCTGCCCAGAATGTTAGTGCAGGTTCCAAGGATGAGCGCAAATATACTGAGGGCCCGGTCACTCTCGTACAAGAAATAGGAGTTGAGTACGGCCATTTTGAAGAGTACATCGATTGGCTAAATTCAACATGGAAGCCGACCATGGAAGCCACCAAGAAAGCCGGGATAATCATCGATTACAAGGTCTTCAGTTCCACTCCACCATCACCGGATCACCCCGATATCATTCTGTGGATCACTTATAAAAACATGGCGGCTTTAGATAGAGGCGTCGAGGAAGAAGAAGTGGCCAAGAAAGTAATCGGTAGCACCGAGTTTCAGAACAAGGCCAGAGTGGGCCGGAATGAATACAGAAAAGTTCTGCGCAGAGAATATATTCACGAACTTATTTTGAAGTGACATTGTTATACATATTGAAAGAGCGCGCTCCAA
>DATDFA010000046.1:0-47005 GCA_036522855.1 Candidatus Acidiferrum sp.
GCGATGCGTTTTCTCGTACATTCTTTGTTGTGTTTTCTGTTGGGTGCGGTGTCAGCTCTTGCGCAGGGAACTGCGCCTGCTCCGGCCAAGGCGGCAACTTCCGACGAAACGATTCCGCGTATTGTCGGGCACTCACTTACCAGCAATGGCGCGATGGAATTTCTGGAGACGCTGACCGACAGCATCGGCGGGCGAATCACAGGGAGCCAGGGATCGCGCGAAGCTGCGGAATTGATTTTGAAGACGCTGAAGGATGCCGGATTTGAAAACGCGCATACGGAAGAGTACAAACTGCCTTCGGTCTGGCAGCACGGCGCGACGACGGGGGAGGTGATCGCTCCAGTGCGGCGCGCGCTGGTGATTGGATCGTACGGCTGGGTGCCGGGAACGCCAGGACCGATCGAAGTGGCGGTGAGCGACTACGGATCGGCCGCGGGCGAGCACGTGAGCGATTTGAGCACTCTGAAGGGCAGCGCGGTGATTGTGGATTTGCGAAGCAACGGATTATCCACGGCGTATGTGGGGACGAGAGAGGTGCTATCGAAACAACTGGCGAAGGCGGGAGCGGCCGCGATGATGATTGTGTCGGACAAGCCGGACCGGATGGTGTACACGTCTGCGTTCGGATTTTATCCGCGAGCGGCGTTGCCGGTGCTTTCGATCGCGAACGAGGATGCGGCGTTGTTGCGAAGATTGCTGGCGAAGGGAACAGTAAAAATTCGGCTGGACGTGCAGAATTCATTCGCGAGCAGCCCAGGCACCGAACGAAACGTGGTGGCGGATTTGCCGGGCGAAGACACGCGCGAAATGGTGGTGACGATGGCGCACTTTGACGACTGGGACCCGGCGCAGGGAGCGAACGATAACGGAGCAGGCGTGGCGGTGATTCTGGAGGCGGCGCGGATTTTCAAACGGATGGGGATTCGTCCGAAGCATACGATTCGGTTTGTATTTGTTTCGGGTGAAGAAGAGCTATCGAACGGGTCGCGAGCTTACATTGAACGGCATAAATCCGAACTGGACGACACGCGCGCGGTTTTTAATATTGATTGCGGCGCGCATCCGCCGCTGGGATTCAAGATTCACGGGCGCAAGGATCTGGAGGCGGCATCGCGCGAGCTGTTGAAACCGCTGGCGCCGCTTGGGGCGGATCGCGTTTCGTTGGACGCGGACTTCGATTCCGATCAGGAGACCTTTATTGTGGCGGGAATGCCAATTTATTCGCTGATGGTGGATCCGCAGGACTATGACGCGCGCCATCACACTATTATTGATACGTTTGAGCGAGTGGATCCGAGGATGGTGCGGCTGCAAACCGCAGTGATGGCAGTGGCGGCGTATTCGTTTGCGAATGCCGACCATCGGCCCGGGCCGCGAATCGGTCCGGCTGAGGTGCAGGAGTTGCTGAAGCGCACCGGACTGGAACCGCTCTACAAATTGGAATATGCGGACGAGAACCAGCGGTAGCTAGGCAAGCCCCAGCTTGCTGAAGGGCAAATCGCGCACGCGCTTGCCGGTGGCGGCAAAAACGGCGTTGCAGAGCGCAGGCGTAAACGGAGGAACGCCTGGTTCGCCGATTCCCGCGGGAGGCGCTTCGCTGGGAACCAGATGCACATGAGTTTCGCGCGGCGCAGTATTCATTCGGGCCATCGGATAGCCGTCAAAGTTGGATTGCTGAATCATTCCATTCTTGGCCGTGATTTCGCCGTAAAACGCGAGGCTGGTGGTGAACGTTGCGGCGCCTTCGAACTGCTGCATCGCCATTTCCGGGTTGACGATGGTTCCCGCGTCGACCGCGTAGTCCACGCGGCCGATTTTCACTTTGGCGTCCTTATCCATCTCCACCTGAACCACGGCCGCAACGTAGGTGAGAAAGCTGCGATGAATGGCGAGCCCCATTCCGAAACCGTTGCCGTTTTTCTTTTTACCCCAGCCGGATTTTTCGGTGGCGATTTCGAGGACGCGGCGGAAACGGGCCGTATCGATCGGATATTGATCGTAATCGCCGTCATAGTTGGTGTAATCCTTGGGCAATTCGGTTTTCGGAACAATTCGATCCGGACCCAGGAGCGCAAGCACATAATCGCGCGGATCTATTCCCGCAGCGTGAGCCAGTTCATCTGCAAAGGAATGTTCCGCATATGCGTGAAAAATATTGCAAACGCTGCGGAGCCATCCGATGCGAACATGACTTTTCGCTTCGCCATTCTCCGCGCGATGATTGGGGATTGCGTATGGCAGATCGCTCCAGCCAAGGCCGATTTCGCCGGCGTCGGCAGTGAGCGCGCTGGCGTCGAAAGTTGAAGCAATGGGCGGAAAGGTGCTGCGTTGCAGCCAGGCTGTGGGCTTGCCATCCGCGCTCAGAGAAGCTTTCAGATACATCGCGGCTACGCTGTGGTAGACGTCAAACTGAATGTCGTCTTCACGGCTCCAGACCACTTTCACAGGCTTGCCGGATTTTTTTGATAGCACCGCAGCCTCGACGGCGTAATCCGGAAATGACTTGCGGCCGAAGCCGCCGCCGAGCAACGTCACGTTTACGGTGACATCTTCTTTCTTAGCTCCCACCGCCGCGGCCACGGCGTCGCGTGCGCCTTGCGGATTTTGCGTCGCGGCCCACACTTGCACTTTGCCGTCCTTGTAATGCGCGAGGGCGGCGGGCGGTTCCATCGAAGCATGCGCCAGCATGGGCGCGTAGTATTCCGCTTCTACAATTTTCCCGCCGCTCGCAAAAGCTCGGTCCACGTTGCCAATTTCTCGCACGACTTTTCCCGGCTTCCGCGAAGCCGCCTGCAATTCCGCTTTATAGGTGTCCGATGAATAGTTACCGTGCTCGCTGCCAGTCCATTCAATTTTGAGTTTTTTCTTTCCTTGGATCGCCGCCCAGCTATTGGCGGCTAGCACGCCGACACCACCGTGCGCCTGGAACAGTATCGGCGGCTTGAAAGGATCGATGGTTGCGGTCTGCCGCACTCCCGGAACTGCGAGAGTGGCTTTGTCATCCACGGATTTTACCGTCGCGCCATACACTGGCGGGTGCGCTACATTGGCGTAGAGCATTCCGTCCATGTGCGTATCGATGCCATAAGTCGCTTTGCCAGTGATCATGTCCTTCAGGTCGTAGCTTGCGACGCCCTTGCCCATGTAACGCCACTCGTTGCGCGGCTTCAGCTTCAATTCTTCCTTTTTGGGGACCGGAAGCTTTGCCGCCGCGGTCGCAAGTTCGCCGTAGCCAATTTTCTTTCCGGACTTGGCATGCAGGACTTCATGCACACCGGTGGAGCACTCATTTTCTGGCACGTCCCACTGTTGAGCAGCCGCGCGGAGGAGCATCAATCGCGCCGAGGCGCCTGTCTCCCGCAAAGTGTCGAAAAAGCTGCGGACTGAATGTGATCCATCGGTATCCTGATCGCCAAATTTTTCGTCGCCGATGGCTTGAACGATTTTCACGCGGCCCCAGTCGGCGTCCAGTTCGTCGGCTACAATTCTGGGCAATGCGGTCTTGCTTCCGCTGCCCATTTCGGAACGGTGGGCCACGATGTAGGTGGTGCCGTCGGTATCGATTGCCAAATATACGGTTGGGGACAGCGGTCCTTTCAGTCCGACGTCAGCCACGCCAGTGGGCGTGCTCAGTGCGCCTGCAGCGGCGAACACCTGGTGCGGCAAATATCGCGCTGCCAGGACGAAGGCGCTCGCACCCACCATTCCGCGCAAAAAATCGCGACGGCCATTTCCAAGCTTGTTCGCAAGCAGCGAAATATTTTCGAGTGCGATCACGGGGCCTCCGGTTTTTCGGTGATTTTCAGACAGCCATCCTACCGCAAAGTCGATCGCGATCCCCAGGCCGTAATTTTTAGTAGTCGGTCATTTGAATTTCGAAGACTGCTTGCCACGTTCCAGGAAGACCCATAGCTAATTTGCCGCGGTTTTGTTTGACCCATTATTCGCTATGACTTGTCCCAGATTTGCAACGCTCGCCGCAGGTCCACGATCTGCGCCACGTGATAAGCGTTGTGGTCGGCGACCAGCAACGCCTCGCGAAGCAGCGTCTGACCGGCGCCCCATAAAAATTTGGCATGCAAATCCGAATGTGGATCCTTAATCAGTGCGACCATCGCTTGCAAGTCGCGCTCCACCGCGTTCACACTTTTTTCCCAGACAGCATCGCTTGGAGGCTCCGGAGTCTTCGGCCAATAGCCATCGGGAAATTCCGGGGACACATGCTTGGGATCACGACTGAATTCGAGTATGTCCCACTGTGCGATTCGTATATGTTCCAGTAATTGCCAAGCGGAGTGGGGCAGTCCGTTGGCTAGTGCTCCGCGCTTATCGGCAGGGAAATTCGCTATGGCGTCGGAAAATGAAGCGTGCGCTTCGCCTCCAGTAAGTAGTTGAACCAAATGCTCGCGCAGCGACGCCCCGCCGCTCTCACTCGGCGCTTTTTTGCGCTTCATCGGCTTGGGCTTGCGTTTCATTACGTTTTTTCCGAAAGCACCACTTGCTGCGGGCTCGAAGGAATCTGATGCAATGTGTTCTTCGCGAATCCGGCGTTACGGAACATCGTTTCGTATTCGGAGAAAGTGTAAGCGTCTCCGGCTTCGGTTCCGGTCAGCATGATCAAACTGAATGCCGCAGCGGTCGGCGGCGAAACGCGATCCTCGTTTGGTACAAATTCCAGGGTGATGGCCCGGCCACCGGGTTTGAGCGCTGCGTGGATGCGGCGAAGCACCGATTCAATCGTTGGCTTGTCGAAATGATGCAGGATGTTGGTCAGCAACACCAGGTCGTAATCGCCGCCCAAGTTGGCTTCAAACACACTTCCGGGCAGTAGCGTGAGCTGGTTTGAAACGCCCGCGGCGCTCGCGTTTTCTTTTGTCACTTCCAAGACCGCTGGCCAATCGAGGGAGAAAATTCGCGCGTTCGGATTCTGTTTTGCGAAGGTGATGCCGAACATTCCGTGACTGGCAGCTACGTCCAGAATCTTGCTGGGCTTTTGTTCGCTCATCCCGGCGAGCTGCGCCATAAAGCCTGCGCTTGGGCCGGTTAACGGAGCCATGGATTTTGCAAACGCTACCCACATTTCCTCGTGCGGCTTGGTGTTGTCACGTTCGGGGGCAACGCTTCCGCCCTTGCGCACAGCTTCCGTCAGGTGCTCGAGGGTCTGCTTATGTCGTTCGGTCGCCAGAAATCCTGTCATCGATCCCATATAGGCCGGCGATTTGCGGTCCAAAAACACAGCCGTATCTGGAGTGAGGGCATACCGATCTCCCTCTTTGGTAAGGAAACCCTGAACCGTCAGGTAGTCAGCCAGGATGCGAACGCCGCGCTCCGCGGCGGCGGTCCGTTTGGCCAATGTTCCGGCTTGATTCACGCCTTCTCCGATCATCGTGAAAAGATCCATCTCAATTGCGGACTTCAGGGCCGCGGTGATTTGAAACGCGTTCAGCGCATTGAAAATGTGTTCCGGTGTGGGCCGGGTGGTGTGCGGTGCGGTTGCCATGGTCTTGCTCCTTTGGTCTGATGAGCCTAAGGAGGGAATTATAGCGATTCGCAGACCGATTGCCAGTCTGGCTTGATTTGCTTCCGAGTTGCGACGGATGGCGGGCCGCTGGCATACTCTCGCTTCCTTGATTTTCAAGCTCGTATCTTCGAACTCGTATGTCCGCGAGGGTGGCTTTGATGAAACGTGAATTTCACCATTGGTATTCGGACCGTCTGGGAATGGAACTCGGCGTCGTGGTCTATGGCCATTGGGGTTCGCCGCTTCTCGGATTTCCAACCAGCGCGGGCGACGAATGGGAACTCGAGGGGCAATCTCTGATTAGTTCTCTAGCGGATTTCATCGAAGCCGGCAAACTGAAATTCTTCACGATCAATTCCATCAATGGTCTTAGCTTTTACAACAAAGGCGCGCACCCGTTTCATCGCAGCTATGTGCAGTCCATGTTCGATTCTTATCTTCGCGAAGAGGTGGTGCCGTTCATCTGGGACAATTGTCAGTCGCCCAGTATCGCCATTTCCACCATGGGTGCGTCGTTCGGCGCCTATCACGCGGCAAACTCGCTGTTTAAACACCCCGACGTGATCAAGCGGTGCTTCGCATTGTCGGGCGTTTATGATCTGAAAAACTTCATGGACGGAATGTTTGACGATAACTTTTATTTCAACAATCCGGTGGACTATCTTGCCAATCTCAGTGATCCATGGGTCTATGGTCAGTTGTCGTCGTGCGACATTCATCTTTCCACTGGCACCGGCCAGTGGGAAAATTCCGGGCCGACGTATCGGCTCTCTGAAGTGCTTTCCAGTAAGGGAATACGCCATTCGCTGGACAATTGGGGGCCGATGGGCGGGCACGATTGGCCCTACTGGAAGCACCAAATGCGCGAATATGTTTCCCGGCTGTTCTAAAGCGCGACCCTACGCTAGTGTGGCCAATCCGAGAGCATTGGAGAAGCTAATCGCCATGTCTGGGTTATTTCGTTTGGCAGGTTTGAACGGACTTTTCGGATAGATTTGCGCGTGACTTCGCGACATATTCGGAGCGATGGAGAAGCTTGTAAAAGATCGCGTCGCGAATTTCGATTGGGGCGCTCTAAATTCGACGCTGTTCGCTTCGGGCTTTGGATTGACCGGCCCAATCCTCACGGCGGAGGAATGCGCCGAGCTAATTTCCCTTTATCCAGACGAGAAAAATTTCCGGAGCACGGTGGTGATGGAGCGATTCCGTTTTGGCAAAGGAGATTACAAATACTTTTGCAACCCCCTGCCGAAGGTCGTCAAGGAATTAAGAGAATCCACATATCCTCATCTCGCGAAGATCGCGAATGAATGGCGGCTAGCGCTGGGCGGCAAGACACCTGCTTACCCGCCGACGCACGACGAGTTTCTGGACCGGTGCAAACGAGCCGGACAAAAACTTCCCACGCCCCTGACGCTGCACTATGAGGCGGGCGGCTATAACTGCCTGCATCAGGATATTTACGGGGAAATCGCTTTTCCGCTGCAATTAGTGGTAATGCTTGGTCAACAGGGACCCGATTGGGACGGCGGTGAATTCGTGTTAATGGAAAATGTTCCGCGCGCGCAATCTCGGGTCCGAGTAGTTACTGCCGACCAAGGCCACGGAATCGTTTTCACCACGCGTTACAAGCCGGCAAAGGGCGCTCGCGGCTTTTTTCGGGTGGCGCTAAAACACGGTGTCAGCGAGGTGAGGCGTGGTACCAGGTACACGCTTGGCATCATCTACCACGACGCAAAGTAGCGCCGCGACGCAAGACAGCGAGTGACATTTTCCAGCAAATCAGCGGCCGTAACGGGTGTGCGCCGCTTTGCGCGCCGCGCGTTGCAAACCTTTTCTGCCTTTTGTACGAACGGCCTTCATGGCGGCGCTGTGCAACGAAGAGCGTCCGCGCCTTCTCGCCGCACTTCGTGTCTGGCGGGCAAGCGCCGATCTTGACGTACTCGATCTACTTTCCCTTTTCAACGCGCCAGAAGTTGCGCGCGACCGCCTCGGCGAAACCTTTCTGTGCCTGGATCGTCCCTTGGCCAAATCGCGTTTTGCCTGGCGGCGGATTTTCGCGCTGGCGCGGCCAGCCTTTGGCGCACCCAGCTTCACGCCCGCGCGGCGCGCTTTCGATAGTCCGATTGCAATGGCTTGCTGCGGCGACCTGGCTCCGTGTTTCCCTTCGCGCACATGATGCATTTCTTCGCGCACAAACTCGCCTGCCTGCGTCGACGCCGATTTTCCTTGTTCTTTGTCGCGTTCTGCTCTTTCCACCGTTTCTGGTTCCGGCATGATCGTCTCTCTCTTTCACGCGGCCGGGTGCGTGCTTTCAACGTAACGCTGGCACGCCGGGGCCAGCAAGTCGGCAAATCCCTGTATGAATATGACGGTATTTCGCTAGCGCGGAAAAAGCTTCAGGCGAGACCCAAACAGTCCATCTGGTAATGTCCCTTGGCAATAATCTGATCGCTGTCGATCCACACATCGCAATTCCGCGTCAGTACGTCCACGTGGGTTTTTGATTTCCAATTCGCGTGGGTCTGGCTTCCATAGGGATCGCCAAACGCGAGGTGCACTCCGGGAAATTTTTCGTCTTGCAGCAAAATTCCGATCATTTCAGAGAGTCCAAGATTCGTGCCAAACGCCAGTTCGCCCACGCGGTCGCTGTTTTCATCCGTGTGGCAATATTCCCAAAACTCTTTTTGCAGGTCCTTGCGCGCGCATTCGACGCGCACCAGCCGGCCGCGCGAGATCTTTAATTTCATTGGCGTGGACTGCAAATCTCCATATTTTCCGTTGAAGTGGTCGCCGGCCGTTGCGTCGCACACAAACGTGCCATCCACCGTGGCAGGCGTCGTAAAAACTTCGCCCGCCGGCAAATTTGACCAATATCGCCGGCTGATCAATCCACTGGTCTTTACCCAGTCCAAATTTTTGTCGAAATGCGCGGCAAATTCCGTGCCCGCTTCTGTTTTAACGGTAAGCGTTTCCGCACGCAGCATCCTCTCGCGCAATTTATCGCTCAGCCGGTCCACCAGCTTGTAATCGGTGCGCATGCCTTGCTGCATAATCTGCGGCGTCACACCCACCATGTGCGCGTAGCGGATGCGCCGGCGCTCCACCACCCGCACGATGGCCATACGCGCTGTCAATTCTCCCGGTTGCGGATTCATTGCCAGGATGCCCACGTCCGCGGTTTCCAGAGCGTCAAGAACCGCTTCCGGAGCCGCCCGCATCGGCCGCGGACCAAAATCTTCCAACAGCAATTCCGCAGTTGTCGCACGATTTTCTTTTAACGCCGTCGCCAGACTGGCAGCCACCGCACCGCTCTCCGCATCCGCGATCAGTGCCACGTGCTCGCCAGGCTGCACAGCAAGGCAAGTTTCCACGGCGTTTTTCGCGCCCGGCATCAGGTCGTCAGGTTGGGTATCTCCGAGGAACATTACAATTATTTTACAGGGGATTTGAGAAAATTCCACGAGTTCGCAAAGACTTTTTTCTCGGCGGTCAACTGCGCGCGCTCACCCGAAACGACGGTACCTGCCCGCCGCCACTGGTCACATTCGCCAGCCCGGTCGCGCTCAGCCGAGTTAAAAATCCGTTCATCTTTCCGCGGAAAAGATAGGGTGCGAAATCCACCAGCATGTCGCGAAATTCCACTTCGCCATTCGCTTGAATCCAGGGAAATACCTCGCGCCGGATCGGAATCTTCTCCTGCACAATCCAGCACCCTCCGTTCGGCGTTTGCATTGCGATGATCGCTTTTTCAATCGTCGCATCCCACGCCGCCTCGTCGGTTTCCCAGCCCAGCGTCACGCCGGTGCCGCCGTATTCGTCGCTTGGCTTCATCACCAGATTCCGTCGTTCGCGCCGGATAAATTCCAGTAATTCCACAGCCGCCCCATAATGGGAAGTCCGCACGTCCGCCACCACGCGCGTCCACGGCACATGCTTGCGAATCAACTCCCGTTCGCTAAAGGAAAACAGCGTATCGTTTCGTTCGTCGGTCAACACGGCAAAAAAAGCTTTAACGTGCGGAATCTTGCAGCGGAAATGATTCGTCATACAGACCGCATTCGCAGCCACCGCGTCCAATAGAGCCTTGCAATCCGCCGCGCGAGCAACAAGGTCGTTCATCAGCACGCGCCGGTACACCAGATCAATCTTTTTTCCGTTCGCGGTCAGTTGTTTTCCGTCGAATTGCAAATCGCGCGGATCGGCTAACTCCACCGGCACACCCATTTTTTCAAACCGCGCTTTCAATATTTCAAACTCGCTCCATGTCGGCACTTCCCGCCAATCAGTAATCAGAATTTGCGGGCGTTTTGATGTTCCGCCCCAATCCAGATAACTCATCACCAGCGCGTCCAGAATTTTGGCGCTCAGCGGGTAACTGTGGATCTGATGCGTCTTCGCGAACGTCTTCATCACCGGCAATTCGCGAAAAATTTCGGCCAGCGTTTCCGTAAATCCCGCACCAGCCGGCGACTCTCCGTTGTACTCTGCGAATTTCAGCGAATCCGGCAACAGAAATGCATCGAGGCGCGAAGCGGTGCTCGCCGGCCCGGCAATCTTGCCTAACCGAATCAACCGCAATTCCTGGTCGCGTAAGCGCAATTGTCCAAGGAGCGCCACGTCCTGCAACGCCATGTCGGCCACGCGTTCCGCCAGCTCGGCCATGGTCTCGGCAACCGCCCGCACGCGATGTTCATGTTCAGGCGATAGAAAAAACGGCCGCAGAAAGGGACAATGCACGCGGCCGCCAAAGGTCAACTTCTTGGCACGCAGCTCGCTGTAGAATTCTTCGATAAATTTCGGTGACTTCCGCAGCTCCGCTTTCAGTAGCCTGTCCCAATGCTCCGCTGCGGAGTTCGAAACGCTGTCCAGTGGCGAGGTCGGCGCTGCTCCCATGCTCATTTGGTCTTAGCTCCACCAGCTCCTGTACTGAGGTTCGAAGTACCAACGCTCGCAACGGTACTTTTCGGAATCGTAGTGGTCACACTTGCCGTAGCCTTTTGCACCACCGCGCGCGGCGCTCCCGTGAACCCCGCCGCCGCCCCGATGCCCAGCATTTCTTCCCAACGCGGCCACGGATTCGAGGGCGCTCCTTGCAATGCACGATCAATCACGAGCCGAGCCATTTTGTTTACCACCATGCCGAAATAGAATTCGGTGATTCGGTCGCGCTCGAAGTCCGGCGCGGGATTCAGGAAATCAATCGCATAGGGAATTTCATTCTTTACCGCAAATTCGATGGTATTCATTTCGTAGCCCAGCGCCTGATTGATGGTCTGCGCATCTTTCACCACTCGAGCGCCTAACGCCGGCGTCAAATAATCGTGGTCCACCAGATAGCGCCGCTCCCTGGGATCGTAGTGCACTGGCACAATATCGTTTTTTCCAAACGTAAAACACCGCACATACTTATCGAAATCAATGAATTCCTGCAGCGTCATGCAATAAGGCGATGTCTGGTCGAAGGCTTCCAGCAATTCCTTTTTATCGTGCACCTTGTAAACATGCTTCCATCCGCCGCCGGAAAACGGTTTCAAGATTGCGGGCCGGCCGACAAAATCCAGCAACCCATCCCAGTCAATTGGGTACTCCAGGTTGTGCAGCGACTCTCCCGTAATGTCCACACTCGCCGGATACCCTTTTTGCGGGAGCAGCACGGTTTTCGGAATCGCCAGGCCCAATTTTGCTGCCACCGAGTAGTTAAAAAATTTATCATCCGCCGTCCACCAGAATGGGTTGTTGATTACATAAGTTCCTTCCAGCGCCGCATGCTTCAAATAACCGCGGTAATATTCCACCTCATGCGAAATGCGGTCCACGATGACGCTGTACCGCGCAGGCTCGCCCATTTTGGTGCCGCCGAGCTTCACGGATTCGGCCGCCACGCCGTCCTTTGCGCCCAACTGATTCACCAGTGCGATAAAGGCCGGCGGAAAAGAATACTCACGCCCGCAAAGCAATCCAACGATCTTCATGATTGCGCTCCCATGGCACTGCCGTCTTAGATTCCCTGGAGCACGAAGGAGGCAATGCAATCCTTGTGCCGCGCTTATGCTCGCCAAAAGGCAATTTTTGCGGCCTGATTGCCAATTCTAATTGACCGCGTGCGAAGAAGAGGCCTTGGGCTCCATCGTACCTGCGCGCGTTTCCGCCACCACGTGCTGGACCACCGCTCGCAAATCGCCTGTTTGCTCGAATACTCGCAACTGCCGCTCGGCGCTCGTGCCTTCATTCAAAATGGTGTGGATGTAGTTGACCGCGCTCCGGCTGCCCAAATCGTCCACCACGTCATCCACCAGCTCCAGCAATTCCGGGATCAGCCGCTTCATCGGCACTTCTTCTTCTTTGCCGAAGTCGATCATCTTTCCTTCGATGCCGTAGCGAGCCGCCCGCCACTTATTTTCTTCAATCAAGGCGCGCTCGTAAATTCGCCAACTTTGGTTATTGGTATAGAGCCTGTGTAACTTCACGATAATCGCCTGGGTCAGCGCGGCAATCGCGCACGCCTCTTCGACCTTAGTGGTCACATCGCACATGCGAAATTCCAGCGTTCCAAACACTGGATGGGGCCGCACGTCCCACCAGATTTTTTTTGGATTATCGATGCAATTCAGTTGGATCAGCAAATTCGTGAAATTTTCGTATTCGCTCCACGAACCAAAATGCTCCGGCAACCCGGTCCGCGGGAACCGGCGAAACACCGTCGTGCGATAAGACTTCAGCCCGGTGTTGCGCCCCATCCAGAAGGGCGAACTGGTCGAGAGCGACAACAGGTGCGGCAAAAAGTAGCGCACCATGTTCATCAAATCGATGGTCGTCTGCTTGTCCGGCATGGCCACGTGGATGTGCATCCCGAAAATCAGCAGCGAACGTGCCAGTTGCTGCAGCTCTTCCACGATATGCTCGTAGCGCTCGCCCGGCGAAATCACCTGATCGATCCAACTGGAAAACGGATGTGTTCCCGCAGCCGCTACTTGCAATCCAGCTCGTTCCGCCGCGGCAATCAGTTCGCCACGCGTTCGGTGCATCTCGATCCGCAGCTCGCCTACGTTCTCGCAAATCTTCGTTCCCGTTTCCACAATCGACTGGTGCATTTCATGTTTCACCTGATCCTGGATGGATGGCGAAATCTCGTTCACCAGCTGCATTACGTGCGAACGCAACTCGCATGTAGCCGGATCTATGATTTGGAATTCTTCTTCGACACCGATGGTGAAGCGGTGAGCCATGACTGGCCCTCCGGATCTATGGTCTAGCTGGAGACTTCGCCCCGTATCATACCGCAACACGTACCAACATACAGTTCCCACGCCGATGCAAAACCTATCGCTTCCTGGCGATGTAGGAATAAATTCAAAATCCTTCCAAGCATCGTGGTATAGACTCCGCAGAGTGTTCGTAGCCAGGCTACAAACTTTGCGGCATAGCGCCAACTACAAATAGCCGCGAGACAGCTTGTCAAAAAATAATCAATCTGGTGAGAACGATGCCGGAGCTGCCGGACATTACGATTTACATTGAGGCACTGGAAAAGAGGATTCTTGGGCAGCGGCTCGCGCGCGTGCGAATTGTGAGTCCGTTTCTGCTACGAACGGTGGAACCGTCGCTATCGAGTACGGAAGGAAGGCAGGTTGTCGCGCTGCGGCGTTTAGGAAAGAGGATTTGTATTGAGGTGGAAGGCGAAACTTGGCTGGTCTTGCATCTGATGATTGCCGGGAGGCTGCATTGGTTCGACAAAGCTGGCGGAAAGGCAGTGCGGCTTTCCGGGCGGCAGAATCTGGCGGCGTTCGAATTTCCAAATGGGACGCTGGTATGGACGGAGGCGGGTTCACAGAAGCGAGCATCCTTACATCTGGCGAGCGGTGAAGGCGGATTGCGGGAACTCGATCCGGGCGGTGTGGAAGTGCTGGAATGTAGCCTGGCGGAATTTGCGGCGGCGCTGCGCTCCGAAAATCACACACTGAAGAGAGCGCTGACCGATCCGCAATGGTTCAGCGGGATCGGGAATGCTTATTCGGATGAGATTTTGTGGGCAGCCAAGATGTCGCCCACCACGCTGACGCAAAAGATGAGCGATGAACAGACGACGCGACTGTTCGAAGCGACCCGCACCACGTTGACACAGTGGATCGCACGCCTGCGCGCTGAGACGGGTGGCAAATTTCCAGAAAAAGTGACGGCGTTTCGTCCCGAGATGGCTGCGCACGGCAAGTATAAGCAGGCTTGTCCGCGATGTGGAAGCAAGATTCAGCGAATCAAGTACGCGGCGAACGAGACGAATTATTGCGCCACCTGCCAGACGGGCGGGAAATTGTTGGCGGATCGTGCGTTTTCGCGGCTGCTGCGGGAAGATTGGCCGCGGACTTTGGAAGAACTCGAAACGAAGATGGGGAGGAAGAAGGAATTGCCACCGAGACAGAAGGATTGAATCAGCACGCAGGCATAGCGGCGCCACCGTAGATCGAGACGGCATTACGTTGCGGGATCAGATTGAGGCGGGCGGCATGATCAAAATACTCATTGAGGCCCTTAAGATTTTCGGCGTCGAGCGAGTAATCAATATTGGTGCGGAGATAAAGCGACAGTTCTTTCTCCGGTAGGTCGAGTTCGCGAGCGGCTTCAGCGCAGATTTCCGGAAGATGCGCCAGACCGTAAGCGAGAGACGCGCTGAAGTCAGCGGCCAAATCGGGCGTCACAATTTCTTTGCGGGCCGCCCAAACGGCAAGAACAGCAGGACGTTCTGTCAACTGCCACCATTCGTGAACCACATCATACAAATAAAGTTTAGAAAATTGCGGAAGCCCGGCTTGCGCGCCTGTACAAACCAGAGCGCCGTCGCGGCCAGGAGTTACGTGCTGTTCGGCGGCAATGGCCAGGCGCAGCGCCGGATCACCAATCAGCAGCGCGGCATCGGAACTCTCCAGCATCGCGGCCAGGTCCGGAAATGTTTCGGAAAATTCGGGCGCAATCAGCCAACGGGCGTCGCAAAGAATTTTTGTCAAGGCTTGGGTACTGCGCGAACTGCTGTCCAGCGCGATGCTACGGGCTTCGCGAATGGGCGATTTGGAAATGATCAGCAGGCTGCGCACGCGTTCCTTGGACGCGATGGAAAGATCGGGAAGGACGGAAAGATTGGGAATTCGCTGAAGCTCGATTGCGGGAATAATGGCCACATCGGCGGCATTTGAACGCAGGGCTTCGGCGCATTGCGACGGTACAGTGAACGAAAGCTCGAATTTGCCCTGTAACGGCCCGTGGGTGAACCCGCGAACCAGCGGCGCGGTGTTGAGGTACTGCACGACGGAGATGCGGAGTTTGCTCACGAAAAGAGACTCGCGTTTCAGCGCGATTATAGCAGAGCTGATTATTGCCCGCAGGGTTGGGTAATGGTGTAAAACATCTGTTCCCGATGGAGGTTTTGAACATGACGAAACGGATGCGCGGCACGATATTCACCCTGGCGATTTTGCCGATTGTGGCGGGATTTTTGCAGTTTGCAGGGAGAGCTGCGGCGCAAGGCGTGAGCATCGCGGAAAAAACAAAGGACACACAGAAGCGCGCCGGCTACTTCAATTTGTATTGGGATTCGAAGGCCGGAAAACTGTGGCTTGAGGTCGATAAGTGGGACACGGAATTTTTGTATCAGAGTTCGCTGCCGGCCGGAGTTGGTTCGAATGATATTGGGCTGGATCGCGGGCAATTGGGGGAAACCCGCGTGGTGCGGTTCGAACGCAGCGGGCCGAAAGTGTTGCTGGTCCAGGAAAACCTTAATTTTCGAGCGGTAAGCGATGATGCGAATGAAAAGCGCGCGGTGCGCGATTCGTTCGCTGAGTCTGTGATTTGGGGATTCACTGCGGCCGCGGAAGAAAACGGGCACGTTCTGGTGGACGCAACCGATTTCTATTTGCGCGACGCGCACGGAGTAACGGCCGCGTTGAAGCGCACAAAACAAGGAGCCTACAAACTTGACGTCACGCGTAGTGCCATCTATCTGTCGAACACCAAAAATTTTCCGTTAAACACGGAAGTTGAGGCCACGCTGACATTCGGCAGCGATGAACCTGGAAAATGGGTGAAGGACGTAACTCCCGATCCGTCCTCCCTTACCGTACGCGAGCATCATTCCTTTGTGCAGTTGCCGCCGCCAGGCTACAAGCCGCGCGCGTACGATTCGCGGTCCAGTTTTTTCGGAATTTCGTATATGGATTACGCGACGCCGGTCAGCGAGCCGATTTTCAAACGATTCACCGCACGGCACCGGCTGGAGAAAAAGGACCCAAGCGCAGCGTTGAGCGACCCGGTCCAGCCGATTATCTATTACCTGGACCGCGGCGCGCCAGAGCCGATTCGGTCGGCGCTGCTCGAAGGCGCTCGATGGTGGAATCAGGCGTTCGAATCCGCAGGCTACAGGAATGCATTTCGCGTCGAGTTGTTGCCTGAAGATGTGGACATGATGGACTTGCGCTACAACGTGATCCAGTGGGTGCATCGCGCGACTCGCGGATGGTCCTATGGGGCCGGAGTGATCGATCCGCGTACCGGAGAAATTATCAAAGGTCATGTAACCCTGGGCTCACTGCGGGTCCGGCAGGATTATCTGATTGCGGAAGGCTTGCTGGCGCCATACGAAACCGGCAAACCAGTTTCGCCAAAGATGCGCGAAATGGCGCTGGCGCGGTTGCGGCAATTGGCCGCGCACGAAGTTGGACACACACTGGGATTGATGCATAACTATTCGGCGAGCACCGTGAATCGTTCATCGGTGATGGATTATCCGCCGCCCGTTGCCAAACTTGCGGCGGATGGAACCATTGACTTGTCCGACGCCTACGCAACAGGAATCGGCGAATGGGACAAAGTCTCCATCGCGTTTGGGTATCAGGATTTTCCAGAGGGAACGGACGAGCGTACGGCATTGAATAAAATTCTGATGGCTGGTTATGGACGAGGTTTGCGGTATTTAACCGATCAGGACGCCCGGCCAGCGGGAAGCTCCAGCAGCCTGGCGCATTTGTGGGATTCGGGTTCGAATGCGGTGGATGAACTCAACCGCCTGATGCAAGTGCGAGCAACAGCCCTGAAAAACTTTGGCGAGAAGAATATCCGGGAAGGCGCGCCGCTGGCGACGATCGAAGATGCTCTGGTGCCGGTGTACATGCTGCACAGATATCAGGTAGAAGCGGCGGCAAAATTCGTAGGTGGAATGGACTACACCTTTGCAGTGCGCGGAGATGGCCAGACTCCGACAAAAATTGTCGCACCGGGCGAACAGCGGCGAGCGCTAACCGCGGTGCTGGCCACGCTGAAAGCTTCGGCGCTTGCCCTGCCCGAGCCCTTGTTGAAGATGATTCCGCCGCGGCCGCCGGACTACGAACGTGGGCGCGAGCACTTCAAGGTTCACACCAGCCCGGCGTTCGATGCGCTGGCGCCTGCGGAAGAAGCGGCGGAACAAACGCTGCAATTTTTGTTTAATCCTGAGCGGGCAGCACGCCTGGTAGAGTTCCATGCACGCGATGCCGCGAATCCGGGCTTGCAGGAAGTGCTTGACGCGATCGTCGCCGCAACCTGGAAAACGCCGCATCCTGCCGGCTATGCGGGTGAAGTCGCGCGAACCGTGGATAGCGTGGTGTTATACGACCTCCTGAGCCTCGCGATAAATGACCGCTCGACCACCCAGGTGCGGGCCGTCGCCTCCCGGGAAGCCGAACAATTAAAAGGATGGCTCACCGCCAACAAGGCCACTGGCGACCCGGCACAGCAGGCGCATTTGGCTTACGCAGCCTGGCAAATCGAACAGTTTCAGAAAGATCTAACAAAACTGAAACTCACAGCGCCCGCCGAACCGCCTGATGGGCCGCCCATTGGCGACGACGAGGACTTTTCCGCATTTCGAAATTAGTTCAACTTTCTTTTCCAAAGGCCCTGACCGTACCTCTTTTGTATCGTCTATTAGGCTGGAGGTGAGGTTCATGGTTTCACGCACACTGTTGTCGGCTCTTGGGTTTACGGTTTGGACCGCGGTCCTGGTGACTGCGGCGCCGCGCGCGATTTCGCATCGGTTCAATTTGGATGAATCCAAAGGCACACTTTCCATCATGATTTCCGCGCGTCATGATGACCTGCCCGTCGCGAACTGCTCGGACTTGCATATTCGATTTGACCATCACGACGCAGTGATTCGTTCGGAGGAAAAAACGATCACCAAAGCCGAAGCGCCGACGCTACGGGTCAATGCCGAGTCCAATGGCGGATTGCAGGTACAAGGCTGGGACCAGGACACTTACTCAGTAACGCTGTGCAAGGCTGTCGAGCAGGGAAGCGATGCGGAAAATACGCTCAGCGAGATCAAGATGACATTTTCGAATGGCCAATTGAGCGTTAGCGGCCCGACAACGCACGAGCAATGGACTGCGCATCTGCTGGTAAAAGCGCCTCGGGCCGCGGCGATGGATCTTCACGTAAAGAACGGCCCAATGGGCCTGTATCAGGTGAATGGCAACTTGAAAGTGCGCGCAGTGAATGGTCCGATCACGGTGCGTGGCTGCACGGGCGAGTTGGATCTCTCCGCGGAGAATGGTCCGGTATCACTGGAGCAGAATGGCGGAAAACAAAACGTGACAACCCAGAACGGCCCGATCTCGATTGACCTGGACGGACAGAATTGGAGCGGCGCGGGATTAGAAGCTCACGCAACCAATGGTCCGGTGACCCTGCGTGTTCCATCCGGATATCAATCCGGCGTGGTCTTGGAGTCCGACGGCAATGGTCCTTTTAGTTGCCGCGCGGACGTGTGTAACGAAGGCCGAAAGACGTGGGACGAAGAGCACAAGCGCGTGGAATTTGGCGCGGGGCCGACCGTGGTTCACGTTTCGACCGTAAATGGCCCAGTGACGGTTCGCTGAAAATCAGTAGAGCGACAGGGAATGTAAAAAAGCGTTCCAGATTGCCTGGGGCGCTTTTTTTGCGGCTCGAATGGACGCGCTGGCCGCTTGCCGATAACATTCTGAACATGTTCCTGGAAGAGAGCGCGGCTGTTGCCGTCACCAGCGGCGATGCGGAGCGCTTGGCGCACGAACTCTATGGCTTAACCGCAAGCGCCGCCAGTCTGCCCGGCGAATACGACTGCAATTTTCACTTGCGCACAAACGATGGTCGCGAATTTGTGCTGAAGTGCATGCACCCCGCCCGTCAGGACTCATTGATTGACATGCAGTGCGCAGCTTTAGCACACATCGCCCAAAACTCACCGCATCTTCCGCTGCCTCGCGTACAGCGAAATACTCGTGGCGCCTTCATGGCACGGTGCACGGACTCCACCGGTACAGCACGTCTGATTTGGATGCTGGACTTTATTCCGGGAGAGCGATTTGCGAACGCAAATCCGCACGCGCCGGCTCTGCTGGCCGACTTGGGAAGATTTCTGGGCGAGATGGACGCCGCGCTCAGCGATTTCTCGCATGCCGCGGCGCAGCGCGAGTTGAAATGGGATTCGTCGCGCGCAACCTGGATTCGCGAGCATTTGCAAAAGATCGCCGATCCGCAACGGCGTGTGCTTGTGGAATATTTTCTGTCGCTGTATCGCGAATGGATCGAACCATCGCGGAACGGCTTGCGAAAGGGCGTCATTTACGGCGATGCAAACGACCACAATGTGCTAGTGACCGCTGCATTGCCAACCCCGCGGCGCGTGGCAGGTCTAATCGATTTTGGCGACATGCACCATGGCTGGATCGCCAGCGAGCCGGCTATCGCTTCGGCGTATGCCATTCTTGGAAAAAATGATCCACTCGCAGTAGCCAGGGACATCATCGCCGGATTTCACCGCGCCTATCCTTTAAACGAAACCGAAATTGCTGCAATGTTTCCCTTGATCGGAATGCGGCTGGCAGTCAGCGTAGTCAACTCTGCGATCCGCAAATTGCAGAAGTCCGGCGACGATTATGTAGTTGTCAGCGAAGACCGCGCATGGGATGCGCTTGAGTCACTGGCAAAAATTCATCCACGATTCGCGCACTACGTTTTTCGCGACGCCTGCGGGCTTAGCCCGGTTCCGAAAGAAAAGAAGATCGCGCATTGGCTACGCGAACGGTGCAACGAAAGCGCTCGAGTGATTGATGCGGACTTACGGACGGCTTCGCTGGCCGTTTTCGACCTGAGTGTCGGGAGCAATATGCTGGGCGCCGATCCGGCGAACACCGAGCTACACGCGCTCACGCGAATACTATTCGAAAAGATGGAATCCTCGCATGTTTCGATTGGAGTCGGCCGTTACGACGAGGCGCGTTTGCTTTACAACGCGCCCTTGTTTGGCGCTGATACACCCTCCAACGAGCGGAGGACCGTTCACCTGGGAATCGATTTGTTCGTGGAGCCTGGAAAGCCCATCTGCGCTCCACTTGATGGTGTAGTGCATCTCCTTGCGGAAAACACCGCCGCGCTAGACTACGGTCCACTGGTTATCCTGCGCCACGCCACGGCGGGCGAAGGAGCTTCCAATGCTTCGAATTCTGCGGAATTCTTCACTCTTTACGGCCATCTGAGCAGCGGCACGCTGCGCGAGTTGAAGCCTGGCCAGGCTATTTCCAAAGGCGAAGTTTTCGCGCACGTAGGAACGCTGCACGAAAACGGTGGCTGGCCACCGCATTTACACTTTCAAGTGGTTCTCGATTTGTTGGATCGCGGCGCGGACTTCCCCGGCGTCGCGCGTGCATCCGAACGCGCCATATGGACCGCACTTTCTCCGGATCCCAATCTGTTGCTGGGCATTCCGCGCGACAAAATTCCGCCGGTTGAGAGTTCAGCGAAACAGAGTTTTTTGCGCCGCAGGGAACTGCTTGGCGCTAATTTAAGTGTGTCGTACGAAAACCCGCTGAAGATTGTGCGCGGCTGGCGGCAGTATCTTTACGACGAAACCGGCCAGGCATTTCTGGATGTGTACAACAACGTGCCACTGGTTGGACATTCGCATCCGCGAGTGGTTCATGCTGCGCAGCAACAACTCGCTTTGCTGAATACCAATACCCGGTACCTGCATGAAAATGTGCTGCGTTACGCGGAGCGGCTGGCGAATCTTTTGCCGAAGCCGCTGGAAATTTGTTACTTCGTGAATTCCGGCAGCGAAGCAAACGAACTCGCATTGCGCCTCGCGCGAACCTATACTCGTAGCGAAAACGTGATCGTGTTGGAACATGCGTACCACGGCCACACCAGCACTTTGATTGACATAAGTCCTCATAAATTTGGCGGGCCTGGCGGAAGCGGGAAAAAACCGTGGGTGCACGTCGCGCCCTTGCCGGATGACTATCGTGGAATTCATCGCCGCGGAGAGCCACAACTGGGGGCGAAATATGCGCGGTACATCGAAGCAATTTGCAAGGAGTTGCAAGCCCGTCGGAGCCGGCCGGCGTTAATTGCAGAGACTTGTCCCAGCGTGGGCGGCCAAATCGTTTTCCCCAGCGACTATCTCGAGCAAGCCTACGCGCACGTCCGTAAGGCAGGAGGTGTTTGCATCGCCGACGAAGTTCAGGTCGGTTTCGGCAGGCTTGGCACGCATTTCTGGGGATTCGAAACGCAAAATGCCGTTCCCGATATCGTGGTGCTTGGAAAACCCATCGGAAACGCATTTCCACTGGCCGCTGTCGTCACAACTCGCGAAATCGCGGAATCCTTCAACAATGGAATGGAATTTTTCAGCACCTTCGGAGGCAATCCGGTCGCGTGCGCGGTTGGCTTGGCCGTGCTCGATGTCCTACAGGACGAGCGCTTGCAAGAAAACGCTCTGCGGGTTGGACGATCTTGGATCGCAGCGCTGAAAGACTTGCAACGAAAGTACTCGCTCATTGGCGATGTACGCGGTTCGGGTCTGTTTCTAGGTCTGGACTTGGTCCTTTCGCGCGAGACACGCGAACCGGCACCGCTGCAGGCTTCTTACGTTGTCAATCGGTTGCGGGACGAGAGGATCCTTACCGGGACCGACGGGCCGCATCATAATGTAGTCAAACTTCGTCCACCGCTCATTTTCAGTGAGGCGGATGCAATGCATTTCTGTTCCACCCTCGAACTCATTTTGCGCGAAGATCCGGCTAGGCCTTAGCTTGCGGCAGTCCTGTTCATTGATCCCCTGCCGTTCGTTGTAAACTCACGTTGCTCCACTTCTAAGTTACCTGCGAGGACGGATGAAACTCCTGTACGGCATGGCGGCAATCTTTTCTTTCGCATTTCCCGCTTATGGGCAAGAGGCGGCAGGCGCTGTTTCTTCGGGTCCCGGCCTTTCTGCGAATGATGTAATCGAACAAATTAAATCCCACGTGGGCGTTCTTTGGCAGGAGCCAACCGTGGACACCTTCAAAGCGGGCGATCCGCAAACGATAGTTACCGGAATCGCGGTGACCATGATGGCGACCCTCGATGTGCTGCAACGCGCTGCGGCAAACGGACAGAATCTGGTCATCACCCACGAACCGACGTTCTACGATCACATGGACAACCCCGCACAGCTTCCGCAAGGCGAAAATGATGTGGTCTTAAAAGAAAAGCGCGACTTCATCGCGCAACATCACCTGGTGGTCTGGCGGTTTCACGATTACTGGCATCGCCGCCAGCCGGATGGAATTGAATCGGGGAATGTTCACGCACTCGGCTGGGGCAAATATCAAGATCCCGCAAACCAATACCTGTTCACGATTCCAGAAACCACTGTCGAAAAATTAGCGGAAGAGCTGCGCGTCAAGCTACATTCGGCTGTTCCGCGCATCGCGGGCGATCGCAAAATGAAAGTCACGCGCATCGCTTTCAGTCCAGGTGCCGCTGGTTTTCATCGCGAAACTGGAGCGTTGGAAATCCCCGATGTGCAGGTGCTGATCGCCGGGGAAACTCCCGAATGGGAAACGGTCGAGTATATTACCGACGCGTATACTGAAGGCCGCCAGAAAGCTCTGATCCTGTTGGGGCACATCGCCTCCGAGCAGGCCGGGATGGAGGAATGTGCCCGCTGGCTGCGCACCTTCATTAAAAACTTACCGATCGAATTCGTTGCGGCTGCCGACATGTGGGCCGCGCCGGTGAATGCGCCGCGCAAGCATTAGACACACCGCGATTCTTTTCCGGCTCGCCGCATCCGCCGGCATTAGAATGGGGTGTGCCTAGCCATGTCAATACGTCGTAGACTCTTTATCTTTTTCTTACTCGTCTTCGCCACTGCTGCCGCTGGCCTTCCCTGGGATAAAGCTCCCGAGCAGTGGACGCTGTCCGACGTCTTCCGCATTCTGCAAAATTCTCCGTGGAGTCCGGCAAAATTTTCTTTGGAATCGAATTTCACGCAGCGGCGTACCGATTCGCAAGCCGGTATCATCGGCGATTCCCAGGTTAACACCCGCAACACCGCGGTTGTGCCAGGGATAACTCTCACGCGAGGTCATCCGCTGCCGGCAGTCACCGTGTTGTGGTGGTCCGCAAAGACCATTCGCCTTGCAGAAGCGAAACGTGTTGAGGCGCGGGCGGGTGCCAAGGGCGCGGTCGCCGGCGTAGATGCGAATTCGCTACCCGACTACGTATTGACGGTGGAAGGCGACGAACCGTTGCGAATTCTGCGCGACGCGAAAGAGGATTTGCACGATACTGTTTTTCTGGAACTGGAGAACGGCGGCATATTGGACCTGACCGCGGTGAAATACATTGAAGACGGCGACACCGATGTGGTTCGTACCGAAATGCATTTTCCCCGGCTACTGAATGGCGAACCGGCCATCGACCCGGAATCCGAACGAGTGATTTTCCATTGCCGGGCAAACGCCCGGAAGGAAATGCAAAACCGGGCAAACTCGTTATCGTTTCGCGTGGAATTTTGCCCGCGGCAGATGAAGGCGCGCAGCCAGCCGGATTTGTAAGCGGGAGCTTGCGAACATTCCCGCCATTTGTGCTTGTCGCCACGGCCGGGTATCTTGAGAGCAGCGGCGCGAGAAAATGCCAAAGTTCAAAAAACACATCTTTATTTGCATGAATCAGCGTGAACCTGGCCATCCGCGTGGATGTTGCGATCCCACGGGCCAAGGCGAATTGCAGCGCTTGTTCAAGACCAAGCTGGCGCAGCGAGACATAAGACTGGTGCGCGCAAATAAGTCCGGCTGCCTCGATCAGTGTGAACTTGGGCCCACTGTTGCGGTGTATCCCGAAGCCGTATTCTATGGCGGCGTGCGTCCCGAGGACGTGGACGAAATTATCGAAGAGCACATTTTAAATGACCGGCCGGTCGAGCGCCTGCGCATTCCTGACGAAATTCTGAACACCACGCATAAAAAATCCGGCAAGGATTCCTGACTTCCTGATTTGCGTAACAACTGTTTTTGTCTTTTGCATTTGTTCCGCTTCAGGCAAAATACCGTGTCCGTTCAGGGGGGATTGATGAAGCCTCGCGCTGTCGTTTTGTTTTTGTTTCTTGCTTTCCTGTTGTTCATTCCGCTTCGCAGTATTACGATCGCGGACGAGCCGGTACTCTCCGGGTTCTCCGCGGAATCTTCTCGCACGCAACGGCAGTGGGAAGAAAAATTCAAAGCCATTCCTAGTCCACAACTGATGCGCGATTACATGCAGCGGCTTTCCGCTCGCCCGCATAATGTTGGCACACCTTACGACAAAGATAACGCGGAATGGCTGGCGGCAAAATTCAAAGAGTTCGGACTTGATACGCACATCGAGACATTTGACATTTTGTATCCAACGCCAAAGGAACGCGCTGTGGAGCTGGTTGCGGGCGCTCCGAAATTTGTCGCGAAATTGCGAGAACCCGCGGTCCCGGAGGACCCGACTTCGAATCAGCAAACCGAACAATTGCCGACCTATCATGCTTATTCGATCGACGGCGACGTTACTGCTCCGTTGGTTTTTGTGAACTACGGAATTCCCGAAGATTACGAGCAGCTCGATCGTCTCGGCGTCTCGGTAAAGGGCGCGATCGTCATAGCGAAATATGGCCACTCCTGGCGCGGCATCAAGCCAAAAGTCGCGGCCGAACATGGCGCGGTTGGCTGCCTGATTTATTCCGACCCCAACGAAGACGGCTTCAAACAGGGTGAAACTTTTCCGGCGGGCGCGTGGCGTCCGCGCGATGGTGTGCAGCGTGGCAGTGTCGCCGATGATCCTATTTATCCCGGCGATCCGCTGACGCCTGGAGTCGGTGCAACCAAGAATGCCAAACGCCTGGACCTGAAAGATGTTCCGGTCATTACAAAAATTCCCGTGCTGCCGATTTCCTACGGCGATGCCGAACCTCTGCTCGCCGCGGTCACCGGCGCGATCGCGCCGCGGGCGTGGCGTGGCGGTCTTGGCATGACCTATCACGTCGGGCCCGGCCCGGCAAAAGTTCATTTGAAAGTGAAATCGGAATGGGGTTTGAAGACGATTTATGACGTGATCGGGAAAATTCCCGGCAGCACAAACGCGGACCAGTGGATCATTCGCGGAAATCACCACGATGCGTGGGTGAACGGCGCGCAGGATCCCATTTCCGGCTTAATTGCGGTGATGGAAGAAGCCCGTGCGATGGGCGAACTGGTCAAAGCCGGATGGAAACCCAAACGCACAATTATTTTTTGCGCGTGGGATGCCGAAGAACCCGGCCTCATAGGCTCAACGGAATTCGCCGAGGAACATGCCGACGAATTGAAGGCCCACGCGGTGGTATACATCAATTCGGACGTGAATGCGCGTGGATATTTCGGCGCGGAAGGCTCGCACACCCTGGAAAAATTCATCAACGATGTTGCCCGCGACGTTCAGGACCCCGAAACCAAACTTTCCGTCTGGAAGCGCGCGCAGCTCCGGCAAATTGGGCGTCCGGAAGAAATTACGGAACGTCAGGAAGCCCGCGCTCGAGCCGATCTACGCATTGGCGCGCTCGGTTCCGGCTCGGATTACGGATCATTTCTGCAGCATGACGGCATCGCCGCGTTGAATCTGGGCTTCGGAGGCGAAGATGGCGGCGGCATCTACCACTCCATTTACGACGACTTTTACTGGTTCACCCATTTCAGCGACACCGATTTTGTCTATGGCCGCGCCCTGGCGCAAACCGCGGGCACTGCCGTGATGCGCCTTGCCGATGCGGATTTGTTGCCGTTCGAATACGGCAATTTTTCCGACACCATTCAAACCTATGTCAAAGAACTCAAGACTCTGGCGCAAAAATCGCGTGACGAAATTATCGAGCGCAATCTCGAACTGCAAGAGGGCGTCTTTGCCGCCATGACCGATCCACGCGTGAAGTCTGTTCCTCCCGAGAAGGAAGCCGTCCCGCCGTTTCTGAATTTTGCGCCGCTGGACAATGCCACCGACGCACTAGCGCGAGCCAGCGTCGAGTATCGCAAGGTGCTGGAACACGCCACCGCTAATGGAGGAGCCGCGATCGCCAAGGCCTCGCTCGCCGAAGTGAATCAGGCCCTGATGGAAAGCGAACACAAACTAACGCTGGAGCAAGGTTTGCCCGGCCGCTCGTGGTTCAAGCATTTTGTCGACGCTCCTGGACAATATACCGGTTACGAAGCGAAGACCCTGCCAGTGGTGCGTGAAGCCATCGAACAGAAGCAATGGAAACAAGCCGACGATGGAATCGTGATCACGGCGAGCGTCTTGCAAGCGGAAGCCGCGCACATTCTTTCCGTGGCGCAAAAATTGGACTCGGCTATTCGCTAGCCACACTTCCGCAAAAAAGAGGCTGACATTCCTCTCTATAATATCGCCATCGTTGGCTTTGGAAATGTCGGCCGCGCGCTTCTGCGTTTGCTGATTGCCAAGGAAACGGAAATGCGCCGGCGCTATGACGTTCGCTGGCGCCTCACCGGTATCGCCACGCGTCGTGCGGGCTGGGTCGCCGACCCCGATGGACTGAATCCTATCGCATTGCTCAATGGACATTGGCCGGCGCCACGCACGTCATCGCTGCCAGCTTCACAAAATGTGGCGGAATGGCTCGATCAATCGCGCGCCGATGTCTTTTTCGAAACCAGTTCGCTTGATCCGCAAAGCGGCCAGCCCGCAACCGATCATCTGAAAGCGGCGCTGCGTCACGGAGCGCATGCGATCTCGGCCAATAAAGGGCCGGTCGTTCACGCTTACGAAGAATTGATGACGTTGGCGCACGAACACGGCAAGAAATTTCTTTGTGAGTCGACGGTCATGGACGGTGTTCCGATTTTTTCCATGTTCGCTTCGGGTCTGCCCGCGACCGAGTTGCGAGGATTTTCCGGAGTATTGAATTCCACCACCAATGTCGTGCTTACCGAAGTCGAAAAAGGATTGTCCTTTGATGAAGCGATTCGCCGAGCGCAGGCTCTGGGCATCGCGGAGACCGATCCTTCGAATGACCTGGACGGATGGGACGCCGCGGTGAAAGTTGTGGCGCTGACCATTGTATTGATGGGAATTCCCGTGAAGCTCGATCAAGTCCAGCGCACGGGCATTCGCGACCTCAGTGAGGAGAAAATCCGTAGCGTGCGCGCCGCCGGTATGCGCTACAAATTGGTTTGCCGGGCGGAGCGTCGCGGCACAGGCGTCGATTGCCTTGTCCGGCCGGAACTGCTCCTAGCCAGCGATCCGCTGGCTAACCTCGAAGGCTCAAGCTCGGCGATTCATTTTGATTTGGACGTCTTCGGGCTGTCGCTGGTCGAGCACAATCCGGGAATTGACGCCACCGCTTACGGTTTGCTCGCGGATTTTCTGCGCGCGGTCCGGCCGGCTTGACTAGCGCAAACCAAAACCCCGATTGTCGTTCTGAGCGGATTCGATAAGCATGCGCGAAGAATCTCAACTGAAGTGTCTGCGGGGATTCCTGCTGCGTCGATGAAAACAATAAGGTGCGCAAACTCAACCAAGAAATCTCAGCGCATATGCCGGCGTCTGAATCGCCAGATCGCAGCGTTCATCACGAATTGGCGCGTCGGCCACTAACCGCAGTGGAATGACTCCTGCCCATACGTTTAATTCATAGTCTTCCGCATCGTCCTCCACGCCGCCCACGCGAACTTTTGCCGACACTTCGCTCAGCGGCAAGCGCAAAATGCTGGTCGCCTTCAACTCCTTTTCGTTCGGCTGCCGCGCATCGTTCCAGCGGCCGGGCAGAATTTTCTCCGTAAACGCACGCAACGCCTTTAGTTTTTCTTCTGCTTCTTCCACAATCGCGGCATTCCCGAGCGCAACCACCGAGCGGTAATTCATCGAATGATTGAATACCGAGCGCGCCAGCACAAGTCCATCTGCCAGCGTCACCGTGACGCAGACATTCAGTCCAGCGCTGACTCCCCGTAGCATGCGGCTTGCCGCAGACCCATGAAAGTAAATTGCATCGTCAACGCGCGCGTACATGGTGGGTATCACAAAGGTTTGCCGGTCCGCGGTGAATCCGACATGGCACACGAATCCTTCATCCAATATTTTATTAATCGCTTGGCGGTCATACACCGCGCGTTGCGGCTCGCGCATAACCCGCGTCCGTTCCGACATCGCTACATTTTCTGGCATGGTCTTCCTGGGATAAATCGTGGCGCGAAGCGAGTCCTGTCAAGAGACGCTCGTTTGATTTGTAGCCGGCGCCGACGCGGCATGTGTGAACTTATCTTGCGATGCTAGCATGCCGCGGAGTTTTCCCGTTCGCGCGACTGTGAGAAACTAACGGTTTCTCTTTCGCACGAGGAGCACGATGGGCGCGCTGACACAACACGAAATTATTTCCAAACGGTTCGACATTGCTTGGGTCCGCGAGCAATTTCCCTCTTTGCAGCTAAAAGTGAACGGCCAGCAAGCCGCGTTTCTCGACGGGCCCGCTGGCACCCAAGTGCCGCGTCAGGTGATCGATGCCGTGCACCAATACTTTCTCGAAGCTAATGCCAATACCTACGGCGCCTTTCTTACCAGCCGCCGCACCAGCGAAATGATTTCCGCCTCGCGAGCTGCGATGGCCGATCTCTTCAATTGTTCGCCGGAAGAAGTGATCTTCGGCCAGAACATGACCACCATCACGCTCAGCCTGGCCCGCGCGATTGGCCGCGATCTCAAACCCGGCGATGAAATTCTGCTCACGATTCTCGATCACGATGCCAACTATTCTCCCTGGAAAGTTCTGGAAGAAAGGGGAGTCGTGATTCGCACGGTGGATATTCGCGAATCGGATTGCACGCTCGACCTGGACGATCTGAAAAGCAAACTGAACGCTAAGACAAGGCTTGTGGCTGTCGGCTACGCATCCAACGCCGTTGGCACCATCAATCCCGTGGCGGAAATCACCAAGATAGCTCACGCCTCTGGCGCGATGGTTTTCATTGACGCAGTTCACTATGCGCCGCACGGACCGATCGACGTGAAATCGCTCGACTGCGATTTCCTGGTGTGCTCGCCATACAAATTCTTCGGTCCGCACATGGGCGTCTTGTGCGGGAAAAAGGAACATCTGGAGCGATTTAAGCCGTACAAAGTTCGCCCCGCAACGGACACGATTCCCGAGTGCTGGGAAACCGGCACGCAGGTGCAGGAATTGATTGCCGGAATTCACGCTGCCGTGGATTACATCGCCGAACTCGGGCGTCGTTGCGATCCGTCGGTGGAGAATCGCCGCGCCGCCCTGCTCGCAGCGTATTGGTCGACGGTCGCGTACGAACGCTCGCTCGTTTCAAAATTGATCGAAGGCTTGCTCGCGATTCCCGGGCTGCGATTTTTTGGCATCACCGATCCCAACCGATTCGCCGAACGCTGCTCGACGGTTTCTTTCCGTCTTGCCAAAGGCACTCCCACCGATGCCGCAACTTTTCTTGGTGAACGCGGAATCTTCACCTGGGACGGAAACTTCTACGCGCTGAACCTGACCGAACGTCTGGGCGTCGAAAAATCCGGCGGCGTCCTCCGCGTCGGCCTCGTGCATTACAACACTGCCGAAGAAGTGGAGCGCCTGCTTTCTGCCTTGAACGGATTTTCTCTGTCGTAAGGAATTTCTCCGAGGAAAAATGACCAAACGACCGAAACCGATTGTACTGACCGTTCTGGACGGATGGGGCTATCGTGCGGAAACGAAAGGCAACGCCATCGCACTTGCGCGCAAGCCGCACTACGACCGCCTGATCAAGGATTTTCCGAACACGATCATCCAGACCTCCGGCCCGGCTGTAGGACTGCCCGAAGGGCAAATGGGGAACAGCGAAGTTGGCCACATGAATATCGGTGCGGGACGTATCGTTCACATGGACATCACCAAAATCGATCTGATGATCGCTAACAAAACGCTGGAGCAGGTGCCCTTATTTCAAAAAGCAATGGAGCGCGGACGCCGGCGACAATTGCATTTTCTGGGTTTACTGAGCGACGGCGGCGTGCATTCGCATATCCAGCATCTTTTTGCGTTGCTGGAAATGGCCAAGCAGCAAAAAGTAGAAAATGTTTTTGTGCATTGCTTCATGGACGGTCGCGACACTCCGCCGCATAGTGGTCGCGACTTTGTGCAACAGCTCCAGAAGAAAATGCGTGAACTCAGCGTCGGCAAAATTGCCACGGTCGTCGGCCGCTACTACGCGATGGACCGCGACAACCGCTGGGAGCGCATTCAGCTCGCATACAACGCGCTCGTGCACGGCGAAGCGATGCGCCAGAACCACAACCCTGTCGCCGCGCTTCAAGAAAGTTACGAACGCGGAGTTACGGATGAATTTGTCGAGCCAGTTGTGATCACCCAGGAAGTGCGGCATGGCCAGTCCGCCGTGCCCGTGGGCACGATTCGTGACGACGATGCCGTCATCTTCTTTAACTTCCGCGCGGATCGCGCCCGGCAAATGACATATGCGCTGGCTGCGCCGAATTTCGATAAATTCAGCGACTCCAAGCGGCCAAAGAATTTGTTTTACGTAGCCATGACGCAGTACGACAAAAACTGGCCCTGGCTGCAATCCGTGCTCAAGCCGGACAAACTCGAACATATTCTTGCGCAGGTATTTGCCGATCTGAATTACAAGAATTTACGCACCGCCGAAACGGAAAAATACGCGCACGTAACTTACTTTTTCAATGGCGGAGTCGAGAAACCGTTTCTTGGCGAAGAGCGCATTCTCGTGCCATCGCCCAAAGTCGCTACCTACGATTTGAAACCGGAAATGTCCGCGCAAGGAATCACGGATACGGTCGTGAACGCGATAGAGAAAAGCGATTTCGATGCCATCATCATGAACTATGCGAACGCCGACATGGTGGGCCATTCCGGAAAATTGGAAGCCGCGATCAAGGCAGTCGAAGCGGTGGATGCCGGACTCGGCACAATCTTTCAGACCCTGAAGCCGCGCGGCGGCGCCTGGGTGATTACCGCCGATCACGGCAATGCCGAAACCATGATCGATCCCAACACCGGCGGCCCCCATACGTATCACACGACGAATCCGGTTCCGTTGATTCTGGTGACCGAAAACGAAAAGCTCCAATTGAAGCCGGGCGGCGCGCTGCGCGATATCGCTCCGACGCTGCTCGGAATCCTCGGGCGGAAGCAGCCCACCGACATGACCGGCACTGATTTGCGCATCACGACGACGTAATGTCTTTTTGCGATCAGGATTAGGCCATCTCAGATCCGCCCTCTGCCGGAAAGGTTCCCAACATAAACTTCATGCGCCAATCACAACAATGAGAGCAGCGCCCGCCGAAACAAAACTTGTGATTTGTGTGTGGCACCCGTTCACGGAGTGGCGGCCGAAGCCACTGCTCGCGGAATCCATTCGCGCTCGCTATCCGCGGATGCGCGTGCTGCACCTGCCCAACTACGACACGCTGCCGCAGGAATTGCCGGAGACGAATATTTTCGTCGGCTATTCCCTGCGCGCGGAGCAGTTGGTTCATGCGCGCTCGCTGAAATGGATTCATTCGACCGCGGCGGGAGTGGCGCAATTGATGTATCCGGAATTGCGGCAGTCTGGGATCACCGTGACCAATGCCAGCGGCATATTTTCCGTGCCGATGGCGGAACACACCATAGGACTGCTTTTGGCGTTGGCGCGAAATTTTCCGGACTCAGTGCGTTGTCAGGACGCCGCGAAATGGTCGGTACAGGAATTGTGGGACAAGCCGCAACATCTGACTGAAGTCAACGGCAGCGTACTGCTGATTGTCGGCTTCGGCTCGATTGGCCGCGAACTGGCGCGGCGAGCGAGGGCGTTTGACATGCGGGTGTGGGGAGTGACGCGATCAGGCAAAGGCGACATGACGCACGCGGAAAAAATACTGCCTGTTGCGGACTTGAATGAGGCACTGACAGCCTCAGACTACGTCGTGCTCTGCGCACCCGAAACGCCTGAAACGAAACATCTGATCGGCGCGGAGCAGCTTAGGCGCATGAAGCGAACAGCCCGGTTGGTCAATGTGGCGCGCGGATCGCTACTCGATGAATCCGCGTTGACCGATGCCTTACGGAGCGGCAAATTGAGTGGCGCGGCTCTCGACGTCACCAGCCCGGAGCCTTTGCCGGCGGATTCGCCGTTGTGGCGGACGCCGAATCTTTTTATTACGCCGCACACCAGCGCCATTAGCGAACGATTGTGGCTGCGCCAGACGGAACTATTCCTGAAATTGCTCGACGAATGGTTCAGCGGAAAAGAATTGTCGAATCGCGTCGATTTTTCTCGCGGCTACTGACTCTGCAAAACGCTGTTCGTCTTCCGAGTGAAACGAGGAGTCTCGCTGCGATGCTTGTCAGTCGACGGCGCCTTGGGGCGCGACGTAACCTTCGCGGGCGTACACAACGTATTTTTGTTTTTTGCCTTTTTGATCGGTAACCGTAAGTGGCGAGCCATCCGGCGCGACCAAGTCAACCTTCACTTTGCGAAATTTCCCATCGCGGTTGCGATTCGTCGGACTGTAGCTGAGACTGTACTGGTTGCGCAAAAACGAAGCGACTTGCTGGAAAATTCCCGGAATCTCGCCGGTGAATTGGGGAAACCAGGCGAAACCTCCGGTTTCCTTCGCAAAGGTTTTCATCTGGTTCTCGTCCTGCAATAGGTCAATATCGCTGGCCATCGGGAAACGCATGTCCCGCGCGTTCTGAATTGCTTTGCTCATACCCACGATGAAAATGGGCACGTCAGTCTGGCGCAGCGCTTTCATGGTCTGGTCGTAAGTGTGCTTGGAGAATGTGTCGCGCCCGGTTGCGACCAGCAGAATGGATTTCTTTCCTGGCACATCTTTCAGGCGATCCACGGTGTCCAGAAGCGCGTCGTACACATTCGATTCGCTGAAGCCCGGAAAATAAAGGTGATAGAGAGCGTTCTCAACTTCTTGTTTATTTTGTGTGAAGTCCACCTCGAGTTTTGGCTTCATGTCAAATGTCACGAGAGCGACATAATCCTGCGGCTTCAAATTCGGGAAAAGGGCGCTCGTCCAATATTTAGCGACGTAGGAAAACCATCCGCCATATCGGGCGCTGAATTCCATAACCACGACCATGGTGATGGGAGCATCCGTCGGGTCAAAGTTGGTCACCGTCTGTGGAACGCCGTCTTCGGCGAGACGAAAATTTTCTCGCTTCAGTCCGGTAATGATGTCCCCGTGATTGGTGGTGGCGACAACATCCATGGTTACGACTGGAACTTCGACGGCGATCGAGAGGCCGCCCTGCTGCGGCTTTTCCCCCGGAGGTGTCTGTGCCGGAGGCGGCGTTTGCTGAGGCGGGCCGCCGGGTGCCGGCCCGGTGGGCGCTTGTGCCGAAGCAAAAGTCGCACAAAACGCTCCGAGCGCTGCGGCTAGAAGCAGACGACGAAAACTGTGTCCAAGATTCCCGTTCATTCCATCCCCCAAATATCTCTGGCAATAAATTCCGCGTGCGGCGCGCCCGACGCCGCCCCCTTCCTCTTCGCGCATTGCAAAGCGCGACCGTGGAACTTAGGAACGCACAGCGAGGCCGGCAGCTGGGCGCTCTCTAATGGCATGTTAGTATGAAGCAGAATTAAGGCAAAAAGTTTGCTAAATCATTGGGGCCACGGTGCGATTCCGGCCGGTCGAGGGAGAAACTACGTGATTTGCATCCGAAGTGTGAAGAATTTGTTGATTTGTGCGCTGGGACTGGCGATTTGTAGTCTGCCAGCCGGCGCGCAAGTGCCGGGAATGGCGCCTCCGACGGCCGCGCAACCGGCTGCACCGCTGGCTGACACTTCTGCGCTGGCGCGGGAAGCGACCGGATGGCTCGCCGACCTGATCAAAATCAACACCACGAATCCTCCTGGAAATGAAGAAGAGGCCGCGAAATACATTGCCGCCGTTCTATCGAAAGAAGGAATCAAATCGGAATTGTTGCCGATGACGCCAGGCCGCAGCGCGCTCGTGGCCCGTCTGAATAGCACGACATTTGCGGATCCATCGAAAGCCTTGTTGCTGGTCGCGCATATGGATGTGGTGGGCGTGGAGCGCGCAAAATGGACCGTTGATCCTTTCGGAGCGGTTCCGAAAGACGGCTACATCTATGGTCGCGGCGCGGTCGACGACAAAGGAATGTTGGCGGCGAATCTGGCCGCATTCATTGCGCTGAAGCGCGCGAACGCACGATTGAATCGCGATGTGATTTTCCTGGCAACCGCCAGCGAAGAAGGCGGAGGCGACGCCAGCATCCGTATGCTCATCGCGAAATATTGGGACCGAATCGCCGCGAAATACTCGATCAACGAGGGTGGCAACGTTTTTGTGAAGAACGGCAAAGTGCAATATGTGGCGGTACAAGCAAGCGAGAAAGTGGCTGTAAACGTTACGGTGATCGCTAGAGGAACTGGTGGGCATGCGTCCATCCCTCTGAAGGATAACGCGGTGACGCATCTCTCCGCGGCGGTTGAAAAAATCGGCAACTACGTCGCTCCGTTGCATTTCACCACGATTGTCCGCCGATATTTCGAAGGCATTGCGCCGCTGCAGGACGATGAAATTGCAAAATGGATTCGTTCGCTGGACACTTCGGATCGCGGTGAACACGCGGCACGCGTGATTTCAGATGCCAATCCAATGTGGAACGCGATGCTGCGCGACACGATTTCGCCTACGATGCTAACGGCAGGCGTGCGCGCGAACGTAATTCCATCCGAAGCGCGCGCCACGCTGAATATACGGCTGCTGCCGGGAAACACGATCACCGCATTGCTTGCGGACTTGAATAAGCTGGTGAACGATCCGCAGGTGAAATTGGAAGTACAGCCCGACGCGGGACTGGCGGCGCCGGATTCTTCGCTGGAGACGGATTTTTATGCGGCGATCGTGAAGGCCTCGGCCGAGGAATTTAATGGTGCGCCGGTGCTGCCGTTCCAATCGACGTGGGCGACGGATTCCGCGCAATTGCGATTGCACAATGTGCAGTCTTACGGACTGGTGCCGTTTCCGCTGACGGATGAGGACATCAAACGCATGCATGGCGATGATGAGCGCATCCCGGCAGCGGCGTTTGCGAAAGGCGTGAGCTTGATGGTGCGGCTGGCGAATGAGTTCGCAACTTCGCGATAACCGGCAAAGGCGCTGAACGCTTCACTGCGCCGCGGAATGCAGGGTTAAAGAAAGGCTCTGTCCGTTGTCATTCTGTGTCTGCAAATGACTTTTCGACACTCCAAAATCGTTTGCACTATTGGGCCGGCATCGCGCGAGCCACGCATCCTGAAGCGGCTGCTGGAAGCGGGAATGGATGTCGCGCGTTTGAATTTTTCTCACGGCAGCCATTCCGAACACTTGGATTGCATGCAGATGCTGCGCGCGACGGCAAATAAATTAGGAAAGACGATTGCCATTCTGGCGGATTTGCAGGGGCCGAAGATACGCACTGGCGCGCTTGCCGCCGGCAAGCCAGTGACGTTGCGCGCTGGGCAGAAATTCACAATCACCACCGCAAGGATTCTGGGCGATTCGACGCGTGTGAACACCACCTTTCTTCCGCTGCCAAGGGAAGTGCATCGCGGCGACCGCATCCTGCTTTCCGATGGCTTGATTGAATTGCGCGTGGAATCGGTGCGGCTGAAAGAAGTGTATTGCCGGGTAGTGAATGGCGGAGCGCTTGGCGAACACAAGGGAATCAATTTACCGGGAATAAAACTGCGCGTACCCGCGCTTACTTCCAAAGACAAAGCGGATTTGAAATTCGCGCTGGCGCAGGCAGTGGATTACATCGCGGTCAGTTTTGTGCGGCGCCCGGAAGATGTCGTGCTTGCGAAGAACCTGATTCGCCGCGCAGGGAAAGAAACTCCGGTGATCGCAAAGCTGGAAAAGCCCGAAGCAATCGAAAACCTGGAAGGAATTTTGCGGGTCTCGGACGGGGTGATGGTGGCCCGAGGAGATCTGGGCGTGGAGATGAATCCAGAGCGTGTGCCGGTGGCGCAAAAAAGCATTATCGCGCGCGCCAGAGAATTTCGCCGCCCGGTGATTACCGCTACACAGATGCTGGAATCCATGACAGAAAATCCGCGCCCGACGCGCGCGGAGGCTTCGGATGTGGCAAACGCGATTTATGACGGTTCGGACGCGGTGATGCTTTCGGCGGAAACGGCCAGCGGAAAATATCCGGTGGAAGCCGCCAGCATGATGGCGCGAATCATCGAAGAAGCGGAAGGCAGCATAACGGAATTTTCGCGGCCTGCGGGAACGCGGGAAAAACTTAAAATCGCGGAGACGGTGGCGGAACTGGTGTGTCATGCTTCGCGCGAATTGCACATGAAGTGGATTGTGGTGTTCACGCACAGCGGATTCACCGCGCGATTGATTTCCCGGTACCGGCCGCTGGTGCCCATTGCCGCGTTTTCTCCAGAAGCGGAAACGCGACGGAGGCTGGCGCTGGTGTGGGGAGTGGCGCCGCTTGCGATTCCGGATTTACGCAAGGTGGATCAGTTGGCGGAAATTTCCGAGAAGCGACTGCTGGAAGAAAAGTTGGTACGACAGGGCGACGTGATCGCAATTGTGGCGGGAACGCCGATGGGCGTGCGCGGAACGACGAACTTCATGAAATTTCATGTGATTGGCGGAAGATCGAGGCCGTCGTCTTGAGCGGGAAAGAGGCAATATAGTGCTCTTTTTTGGCGAGTGGCGACGAAGCGGCTGAGCGGGAGTTCTGCTCCCCTGTGTTTTTGCCTAAAGAGTGTGGAAGTAACTGAAAACAAGCAAGATAAGGTTTTTGTGCAGCACAAGAGTGCGCAATCGTATCAAAATAAAGAGCTTACCTGGGAAAGCGGCCATTTAGCGATAGCCGCAGCCCGAGATGCGCGCTTTGGACGCTGCCAGAGAAGACTGGGTTCAGGCGCGGCACGTGGATACGGCACGCATCGCCGGAATGCCGGGGCGACCGTAAACAGGGTTTGCCTAAAAAGTATTATATCAATGCTCGTCAATAGATGACCGTGTGCGATTCGAGTTGTTTTTCGGAGGTCATAGCGCGGAATTATTTGACTGCGAATTGAACCAGCGATATATAAGCTGGCGATTGTTGTCCATTCGACCGCTCAGGGGACCCGGAACCTACCGATTCGCAAGAAGGATGGACGGAGAAGGGTAGAAGTCTAAGAAGGCTAAAGGGGGACTCTCGAGATGCAGTTACAAAAGGCAGGTACGAGGTTGCTGGCAATTCTGGGAGTGGCGGTGATGGGTTTTTGTGCCAAATCAATATCCGCACAGACTCCGGGAGAAGCGGTTTTCAAAACGAAATGCGCCGTTTGTCATGGCGCCGATGGCAAAGGCGAAACGCCGGTCGCCAAGGCGAACAAGCAGCGGGATCTAGGGTCGGCTGAGGTGCAAAAGCAGAGCGACGGCGAACTCAGCGCGATTATCGGCAGTGGTAAAGGCAAGATGCCAGCTTACGGAAAGAGCTTGAAGGCGGAACAGATCAAGGAGCTGGTCGCGTATATTCGCACGCTAAAGAGGTAAGAACTCCGGCAGGTTTCGGTCGGTTTGCCGATTGGAAAAGGAAAGATGACAACAACGAATCCGAATCGCCGCGAATTTTTGGGATCGCTAGCTGCAGTTTCGCTGTTTCCGATGGAAGCGGAAAAGCCTGAACTGATTTTGCATAACGGAAATATCGTGACGATGAATCCGCTGGAGCCACGCGCGCAGGCGTTAGCGATTGCGCGAGGCCGGATTCTAGCGGTTGGAGACGATAGGGACGTTTTGAATTTTAGTTCCGCGACGGCCAAGAAGGTCGATCTGGCCGGAAAGACCGTTCTGCCAGGATTTATCGACGCGCATTCGCATCCGGCATACGCCGGCGTGATGCACCTGCGAATGGTGGATTGCGACTTGCGTTCGATTGCGGCGATACAAGCGGCGCTGCGGGAAAAGGCGGCGAAAACTCCGGCGGGCGAGTGGGTGCTGGGATTTAAATATGACGACACGAAAACTTCGGATGGACGGCCGCTGAAGATTGATGACCTGAATGTGGCGGTGCCCGATCATCCGGTGCAAATTGAACATCGCGGCGGGCACACGGCTTATTGCAATTCGATGGCGCTTGCAAGAGCAGGAATCGATGACAAGACGCCTGATCCACCGGGCGGAAAAATCGATCACGACGCCGCGACAGGAAAATTGAGTGGACGGGTGGCGGAGAGTGCGCGAGGGCTGCTCGACAAAGTGATTCCGGAAAAGTTGACGCGCGAGGATCATCGCGAAGGCGTGAAGCTGATTTCGAAAATGATGGCAAAGACAGGGATTACGTCGGCTACGGAGGCGCAGGGGACGCCAACGGATTTGCTGGCGTACCAGGACGCTCGCGAGTCGGGTGATTTGCTGTATCGCGCTTACTGCTTCATCAACTACCGGCACATCGATTCGATGATTGACGCCGGAGTGCGGACCGGGTTGGGCGATGAATGGGTACGTGTGGGCGCGATGAAATTGGTGTGCGACGGATCGATTTCAGAGCGTACCGCGCGTTTGTCCAAGGCATATGAAGGGCGGCCGAATGATTTTGGGATTTCGGTGATGACGGAAGAGGAGCTGTACACGTACGGGAAAAAAGCGCATCTGGCGGGCTGGCAGATTGGGACGCATGCGAATGGAGATGTGGGGATTGATACGACGCTGCGCGTGTACGAAAGATTGCAGCGGGAAAATCCGCGGCATGATCCGCGATTCCGGCTGGAGCACTGCACGGTGGTGAACGATGATTTGATCGCGCGGATGAAAGCGCTGGGCGCGATTCCCACACCGTTTTCGACCTACGTTTATTACCACGGGGAGAAGATGAAGTATTACGGAGCGGAACGGCTGAATCATATGTTTGCGTTGCGGAGTTTTTTAGATGCCGGGATTCGCGCAACGCAGGCTTCGGATTATCCGCCGGGAGAATTTATTCCGATGATGGCACTGCAATCGGAAGTGACGCGGACGGACATGAAAGGGAATGTTTGGGGAGCGAAACAGAAGATTACCGTGGAAGAAGCGATTCGCGTAGGGACGATGAACGGCGCGTATGCTTCATACGAAGAGAATTTGAAGGGATCGCTGGAAGCGGGAAAAGTGGGGGATCTGGTGGTGCTGGCACGCGATCCGTTCAAGGAGGATGCGTTGACGCTGGTGACCATTCCGGTGGAGCGAACGATGGCAGGCGGGAGGTGGACGTTTGAGGCGTGACGCGAGGAAAAGATAAAGGAGAGGCACAGAGCACACGGAGGAGGCGCAGAGATAACGGCGCCGGTTGTGTACTATACGTGAGGGCGAATTCTTAAGCTGAGATCCTTAGGCCATCCTTATCGGATGGTCTCGGTATGACAACGGGCTCCCTTTTACATTTTCCCAGCGCAACAAAACAGCGGGATGAACCCGCCGCTCCATCGCAGAGAAAAGCAAAAAACAGTTAGTTGACCCAGCGGTCGGGACGGGACGGAGGCTCGTTCTTATTTTTGTTGATATAGACGTCGAACTTTTTGCGATTACGCTGATATTTCCAGTCGGAGACTTCGTTGCGGATGCGGAAGAGGTAGGAGTCGCGGCGAAGATAAAGATACCCGATGAGCATGCCGCCGAGGTGGGAGATGTGGCTTACGGCGTCATCGCCAAGGCCGAAGGTGCCGAGAAAAGTGATCGCGGCCATTCCAGCCACAATCCATTTCATTTTTATGGGAATCGGAATCGGGATAACGTAGGCGCGACGGTCGGGAAAAAGAATGGCGCAGGCAATCAAGATGCCGAAAATGGCGCCAGAAGCGCCGATCGTTGGAGTGTAAGAGTTTTCGCGCCCCCAGAGCATCGGAACGGTTTTGACGATGACGTTAAGGACTCCTGCCCCGACGCCGGTAAGAAAGTAATAACGCAGGAAACGGTTGCGGCCCCAGACTAGTTCGACTTCGCGGCCAAACATCCACAGCATGAACATGTTGACGACCAAGTGCCAGATGCTGGTGATGTCGTGAAGAAAAAGATAAGTGAAGGGCTGCCAGATGCGGAGAAGTGGAATGACGCCGGCGGGAACAAGTCCGAACCATTTCAACAGGGTGTTATAGCCGCTGATACCGCCGAAGTATCGAACGAAAGCTTCAAGTATGAAGACCGCGACATTCGCGACGATGAGGAGTTGCACACCCGGAGTGATGTAGAAATCGAAACTAATTCGGTGGGTGCGGACGCCAGAGCGCGAGGCCATGGTGAGATCAGTTTACGAGGGGATGGCGCGGGAGTAAAGGCTGAGGTCGATACAGGAAGGCAAGATCGAACGACAAGAGGTAAGGATCGAGCCCAGCGCTGGGATCGAAGAGAGATTCCTCGCTACGCTCGGAATGACGAACGGGATGCGCCGTTCGGAATGACGAAGGTGGAGGTTAGTCGAGTTTTTTGCGGGCGAAGTGGAAAAGGGACGCGCACAGCAGGAGAAACATGAAGACGCCAAAGAGGGACTGAGCGTGGGTGGGCATGGGGAGATCAGTGGGAGCGGCTATGGAGGACCAGCGCCTGGGACCAAAGGAGAGCCAATCGGGTAGTCTCGCAAGAAAAGAGTGGGGTTTGGCGGCATCGGCTACGACGCGAAGAATGATTGCGAGTAAGCCGAACACTCCGCCGGCTGCGATAAGGCCGGAGGAGAAGAGAGCACCGGGGCTGGCTTCGGATTCGTCTTTCTTCTTGGTGGTGGCTTCGACGAGCAGACGGACCAATCCGCCGGCAAACATCGCGCCGGTAGTTGCGATGGAAAGATAGGAGCCTGTAGCGAAGGCGAGAGAACGTACGCCGAGAATTTCCACGGCAACGACCAGGCAGACTCCCATTAATACCAAGCGCCAGGGTAAACGCTGATTGAGGATGCCGTTGATGACGGTAGCCATGAGACGAGCTTGCGGCGCGGGAGCAGCCGCGCTACCGATGCCTTGCGCCCATTGCATTTCGATTTTTTGTGTTGTGGGGTCGTAGAGATACTCGCCATCGGGGATTTCGTGCGAGCCCAGCGAGTTAATGAGGAGATATTTTTGGCCCTGGTGTTCGAAGGAATCACTTTCGATTTTTACGCCGCTAGGGAGCGATTGAATGGCGAGAGGAATCTGAGTGGGGATGTATCGCTCGAGGCCCTTGTTCATGAGGTTGAGGGTCGCGCCAATGGCGATGGTGGAGACGGTGACACCGACGAGAAGGCCCAGTTGCTGAAGACGCGGTGTGGCGCCGACGAGGTAGCCAGTCTTTAAATCTTGCGAGGTGGCGCCGGCGATGGCGGCGGCGATGCAGACGACTCCGCCAATCATCAGGGCGAGGACGGCATAGTTGGCGGCGGTCCATCCGGCGAGGAAGAAGATGGCGCACGTAGCCATGAGAGTGGCGATGCTCATGCCGCTGATGGGATTGGAAGAGTTACCGAGGAGGCCGCTGATGCGTCCAGCGACGGTGACGAAGAGAAAACCGAATACGACGACGAAGACGGCGGCGAAAAGATTCTGGTACCAGTGAGTGGCAGCGCCGGAGATCGGGTGGAACGTGAGAAGTACCCAAAGCATGGCGACGATGACAATGGAGCCGAGGACGACGGTGCGCATGGGGATGTCGCGCTCGATTCTTGAACCAGCGACATTTTCGGAGCTGGCCGCGCCTTGTGCGCGAACGTCTTTGAGTCCGGCACGCAAAGCGGAAATGATGGTGGGCATGGTGCGGAGAAGAGTGATGAGTCCTGCAGCGGCGACCGCGCCCGCACCCATAGGACGAATGTAACTGCTCCAGATCTGATCGGGCGTCATCTGCGGAATGGGAATTGTGGACGGATAGATCGGAGTGTTGCCCGCGAGCTGCCCGTAGAACTTTATGGCGGGCATCATGACAAGCCAGGAGACGATGCCTCCGGCGAAGAGGATTCCGGATACGCGCGGGCCGATGATGTATCCGACGCCGAGATATTCGGAAGTGATGGCGGCGCGGAAGGATGCGCCGGGATACCAGTTGGGGCGAGCTTCAGGCTGTGAGGTCCAGGCTTGCACGGTGTTCATGAAGAAGGTGTAGATGCCGCCAAGGCCGAGACCCCAAAAGACTCGTCCGGCGAAGGAGCCACCGCGTTCACCGGCGACGAGAACGTCAGCGCAGGCGGTGCCTTCGGGAAATGAGAGATTGCCGTGCTCTTTGACGATGAGTTGGCGGCGAATAGGGACCATAAAGAGGACGCCGAGCCATCCACCTAGAAGTGCGAGCGGGAAAATGCGCCAGAATGTGAACTCTTTACCGAACCCGAGAAAGATCAGCGCGGGAATGGTGAACATGACGCCAGCGGCGAGGGATTCGCCTGCGGAACCGGTGGTTTGCACGATGTTGTTTTCAAGAATAGTGGAGCGTCCGAAAGCGCGCAGGATGCTGATGGAGAGGACAGAGATGGGAATTGACGCGGAGACGGTGAGGCCGGCGCGGAGGCCGACGTAGACGGTGACGGCGCCGAAGAGGAGTCCAAAGAGCGCGCCCAGAATGACGGCGCGAATGGTGAATTCGGCGAGGGATTCTTCGGTGGAGATGTAAGTGCGGAATTCGCCGGGAGGCGCGGTAGAACTCCAGGGACGATTGGTCACGAATCCTCCAAGAGTCAGCGGAATGATATGGATAAAGGTGCGCGGGGATTATGCCGCAGGAGGAGGGGTCTGTGGAAGCGCGACATTGCAAAAAAGAACCCGATGGAAAAAGCTGGCCCTAGGTTCTCTTGACAGCCGCTTATTAACAGGATAGTTTCTCGCGATATCAGGTACTCAGCTTATCACTAAGTACGATGCCGAACCCAGCTTCGACGAGCCGCTCTCCGAATCTAAGTGTGTCTCCGGGCCGGGTGTGCGCGGAAGCCGAAACCCCAGGAGAAACCCAGTGAACAAGCGGCGAGTTGCGACGGTGTGCACGTTTGGTGTGGCAGTGCTTGCGGCGAGCTTGTGGAACACCAGCCGGGTCAGCGCGGATGACTGGAAGCCGGTTACGCCGGAAGAATTGAAGATGACTAGCGTGCCAGAAGCGCCGGGCGCGCCGGCGGTAATCCTATATCGAGAGGTGAATCGAGATGATGGCCGCGCGCCGCACGAAGATAATTACATCCGGATCAAAATCCTGACTGACGAAGGGCGCAAATATGCGAACGTGGAGATCCCCTTTTTCAAGGATTCGGGAAACGTACACGGCCTAAAAGGAAGATCGATACGGCCGAACGGTTCGGTAGTGCCGTTTGACGGAAAAGTGGTGGAGCAAACGATCGTGAAGGCAAAGGGCGTAAAGTACCTGGCAAAAACGTTCACGCTGCCCGATGTTCAAGCCGGAAGCATTGTTGAGTATCGCTATACCATAGATTTTGCGGAGGGCTGGGTGTACGACTCGCGGTGGATATTGAGTGACGAGCTGTTTACAAAGTATGCCAAGTTCTCCTTGAAACCCAACCCGGAGTTTTTGCTTCGGTCGAGTTGGCCGCTAGGGCTTCCGCAGGGTAGCCAGCCGCCTAAGGATGAGCACGGAACGATCAAAATGGAGGCGACGAATATTCCGGCGTTCCAGGTGGAAGACTACATGCCACCGGAGACCACGCTGAAATACCGCGTCGATTTCATCTATAGCGACGAGATGTCAGCCGAAAAGGATCCCGCGAAATTCTGGAAAGATTACGCGAAAAAACAGTACGGCAAGATCGAAGATTTTGTGAACAAGAAGAAGGCCATGGAACAGGCTGTTGCGCAAACCGTGGCCGCCGGAGATTCGCCCGAAGCGAAGTTGCAGAAGATCTACACGCGAGTGCAGCAACTGCGGAACACCACTTTCGAAAAAGAAAAGACCGCACAGGAACTGAAACGCGAGAAGCAGAAGGAAGTAAACAACGTGGAAGACGTGTGGAAGCGTGGTTATGGAGACGGCAGGCAGATCACGTGGGTGTTTCTGGGCATGGCGAGAGCGGCGGGATTCGAGGCTGCGCCGGTCCTAGTGTCGCGCCGCAATGTAACCTTCTTCAACAACGCCGTGATGAACCCGCGGGACCTGGACGACAATCTGGTGCAGGTAATCGTGAACGGGAAAGAGATGTACTTCGATCCGGGAATGGCGTTCACACCCTACGGAATGCTTCCGTGGTGGGAAACGATGGCGCCAGGGCTAAAACTAACAAAAGATGGAGGAAGCTGGGTACAGGCACCGCTGGCGGATAGCAATGCCACAAAAATCGAACGCAAAGCGGGCCTAAAGCTCGATCTGGAAGGGACGCTCCAGGGAAAATTGATGGTCACTTACTACGGAAGCGAAGCGCAGGAATTACGCCTCGACGAGCGCAACGAAGACGACACCACCAGGAAAAAGCTTCTTGAGGACATGGTGAAAGAGATGGTGCCGGTGGGAATTGAGGTGGAGCTGGCGAATCAGCCGGACTGGAAGAGTTCCGCACCATCGCTGGTGACCGAATACACGTTGAAGGTTCCCGGATGGGTGTCCGGCGCGGGTAAGCGCGCGCTGTTGCCCGTGGGATTGTTCGCCGCGCCGGAGAAGGGTGTGTTCGAGAGCGCCGGCCGCGTTCACACCGTTTATTTTCACTATCCCTATACGAAGCTGGACGACATCACGATCGATCTGCCGCTGGGGTGGAAGCTGGGTTCGCTGGCCAAGCCTGTCGACCAGGATGCGAAGGCGGCTGCCTATGTGATGAAAGCGGAAGAGCGAGGAGGGAGTGTCCATCTAACGCGAACGTTGCGAAGCGACCTGATGATGGTGCCAAAAGAAAACTACCCCACTCTGAGGAGTTTTTTCCAGGCGGTAAGGACAGGTGACGAAGAGCAAGTGGTGCTGCAGCCCAGCCGTTCGGTCGCGGAGAAATAAGCATGAGAAATGCGAAAGCAATCGGTGGATTGTTGTTTGTCGCAGGTTTCCTATCGCCCAACCCGGCGGCGGCTGACGCTCCATCGTGGATGCACAACCTGGTGAACGCTACGGTTCCGGCGCATGACGAGAAGACGGACGCTGTGCTGCTTTATTCCGAAGAAGTGTTGAACGTACAGTCCGCCGACAAAATAAAGCGCACGGTGCGCAAAGTGTACAAGATTCTGCGGCCGAATGGGCGGGATCACGGGACAGTCTTTGTGCCCTTTAATCAGCACAGAAAAGTGACAAGCATGCACGGCTGGTGTATTCCGGTGCAGGGAAAAGATTATGAAGTAAAGGATAAGGACGCGATAGAAATTTCGCTCCCGAAGATAACCGGTAGCGAGCTGATATCCGATGTTAAAGACAAGATGTTCGAAATACCCGCCGCCGACCCGGGAAATATTGTGGGCTTCGAGTATGAGGTCGAGGAATCGCCCCTGGTGTTGCAGGACTCGTGGGACTTTCAGGGATCCGATCCGGTGAAGGATGCAAAATTCACGCTGCAGCTCCCAGCCGGATGGGAATACAGCGTCACTTGGCGAAATCACTCTGAAGTAAAACCCACGCAGCCGGGCGGGAACCAATGGCAGTGGGCGGTGAGCGATGTGAAGGCTATTCGACAGGAAGAGCAAATGCCGCCCTGGCCCGGAGTCGCAGGCGAAATGATTGTGACGTTCTACCCACCAGGCGGAGGTTCGGGCGACCGTAGCTTCAAGGATTGGCGGCAGATGGGACTCTGGTACACGGCACTGGCCCAAGGGCGCCGGGATGCAACAAGCGAGATAAAACAGAAAGTGATTGCGCTGACCGCGAATGCCGCTACGCCGGCCGACAGAATGGCGACCGTCGCCAAGTTCGTCCAGCAGGAAGTGCGATACGTGGCAATCGAACTCGGCATTGGCGGGATACAGCCTCACGCAGCCGGAGAGATTTTTCAGCATCGATACGGCGATTGCAAGGACAAAGCGACCTTGATGGGAGCGATGTTGAAGGAAGCCGGTGTGGACTCCTACTACGTGATCATCAATTCCGAGCGTGGCTCTGTGGACAAGACAACGCCGGCGCAAGTCAGCGCGTTTGATCATGTGATTATCGCGATCAAGCTGCCCGAGGGCGTGAACGATTCCCGCCTGGTGGCGACGGTGCAGCATCCGAAGCTTGGGAAGTTGCTGTTTTTCGATCCAACGGATGAGTTAATTCCCTTCGGCCAATTGAGCGGGGCATTGCAAGAGAACGACGGTTTGCTGGTGGGTCCTGACGGAGGCGAGCTGTACCAATTGCCAAAGCTGGAAGCTCGCATGAACGGAGTCTTCCGGACGGCATCGGCAACTTTGGATGCGCAAGGGAACCTTTCCAGCAACTTCGAAGAGAGCCGAATGGGCGACTTGGCTGCCTCGGAACGAGCCCGTATGAAAACCGTTGCGATGGACAAAGACCGTGTAAAGGTCATCGAAGCGCTGTTGGCTCAATCGCTGGCCAATTTTGCCGTTACCAAGGCTGGAATGACGAACCTGCAAGATACAAGCCAGCCGTTCCGGCTGAGCTACTCGGTGGCGGTGAAGCGCTATGCGAAAACGGCAGGAGACTTGCTGCTGGTGCGGCCTCGCCTGATTGGGATTAAGGGGAGCGGCTTTCTCGAAACCAAAGAGCCGAGACAATTGCCCGTAGTTTTCGATGGCCCGCGGCACGACACCGACGTATTTGAGATCACCATGCCGGCGGAATATGAAGTGGATGACCTGCCGCCGCCGATAGACCTGGACTACAGCTTTGCGAGTTACCACAGCAAGACGGAAGCCGCGGGCAACAAGTTGAAGTACACGAGAACGCTCGAGATCAAGGAACTCAGCGTGCCGATGGAAAAAGTGGAAGACCTGCGGAAATTTTATCGCGCGATTGCCGGTGACGAACGAAACACGGCGGTGCTGAAGCCTAAGGCCTAGCGCAACAGACGGCGAACGCTTTTGACAACGTGCTTTGGGTGCGCTTCGAAAGCATTAAGCGGTAAGTGAAGGGCGATTAGGGCTGACTCTCTTGTCTTGGCCACCGCGAGCGCAGTGACCATACGGCTGCAGAATCTCCAATCAGAAACGTGACGAAGCAGAGCGCGAGTACGGAATGATCGAGCGAGGCGCCGAAATAGTGCCAGAGCGGAGCGTGCGCTCCTGGATAATTCGAAGAAAACAGCAACGTCAG
>DATDFA010000047.1:0-61998 GCA_036522855.1 Candidatus Acidiferrum sp.
CTGAGCGAGTGAAGCGAGTCAAAGGATCTCTTCCCAATGCAGCCTCGCCACGCTACCAAAACGTCCGATCGCTAAGCTCTTTAGAATCTGCAGTTACAGAAAAAGGGGTGGGGGAGGAGTAATCCAAAAGTAAACGGCAAGTCCGAACCAGCCGATTAGGCCAGAACGGCGGATCAGCGTTTTCGTAAGTCCTTCAGACTCGCTAAGTCCTTTAGATCTCATACTTACGAAAACCGTCGCCGCTAACTCCTTTATTCCTCATACTTACGCAAAAACACGGGGAGGGGGTAGGCCACGCGAAAGGAAGCGCAACGCCAACTTTCAACGAAAGCGAACGACAAAACGGCCAGTTGTAAACTGTGAACTTAACAAAAAACCAAGCCGCCATCCACATTGATCGCCTGCCCGGTAATCGCGCTGGCTTTCTCCGAACACAAGAACAACGCCGCCTCGGCAATCTCGTTCGCCGTTTGACCACGCCCTTGCAAAATCGACTCCAGGAATCCCTTCAACTGTTCCTCTTTGCTGACATTCAATTTCTCCGCCAGCACGGCACCCAGTTCCTTGCTCATCTCCGTTTCCGTCACTGGACCTGGGCAAATCGCATTCACGCGCACACCCTTCCGCGCAGCCTCCGCCGCATTGTATCGAGTCAGTCCCAGCAACCCAGCCTTCGCCGCCGCATACGCGGAGCCCCAGCTATACGCCGCTTTCGCGGAAATGCTCGAAATATTCAAGATCACTCCGTGCTTGCGTTCGTACATCCCGGGCAGCGCCAGTTGGCTCAACAAAAATGCCGCGCGCAGATGCACCGCCACCACGCGGTCGAATTCTTCCATCGGATATTCCTCCACCGGAGCGACCGGGCCGTAGTGCCCGCCATTGTTCACCAGAATATCCACCCGCCCAAACGCCGCGACCGCTTTTTCAAACGCACCGCGGCAATCGCCATCGTTTCCGAGATCGCCGGCGAAATATTCCGCTCGTCCGCCCGCTTTCGTGATCTCACCGGCCGTCGCGCGCAATTCTTTTTCGGTGCGCGCAGTCAAAAATATCGCCGCTCCTTCTCTTGCGAACAGCTGCGCCATCGCTCGACCGATTCCTCGGCCCGACCCGGTTATCAATGCAACTTCGTTTGTGAGAAGCATAGGCTCAAAAGATTGAGCCACAAGCGCGGCGAAGTAAAGTGGCGCAGGGCGAATAAAATGGCCATCCACCAAAGGGCTGCGGCTTGGATACGGTCAGTCGGCTGCCGCGGCTTTACCGCGAAATTTTGTTTCTTCGCTGATGCCAAATGCCGCCAGAACCTGCTGCTGCACTTGCTCGCATACTTGATTGATTGCTTCCACTCCCGGAGCTCCGCCGCCCACGCGGTACCGCAACGCGCGCTGCCCCGCGGCAGTCCGAATAATTTCCAGAACTTTGTCCGCGATTTCTTGCGGATTCGCTTGGGACGCGGCGACCTGGTCGATCACGCGTTGAGGCACATCGCGAATCGGCCCGTAAACGTCGGCGCGTGCAGGATCGTCTCCGCCTGCAATTTTTTGTGCGATCCCCGTCGGATAAGCGCCCGGAGCGATGCTTACGCAATCAATTCCTTGCCCCGCAAGATCGTAGTGAAAAGATTCCGTCAGGGCTTCCAAGGCAAATTTGCTCGCGCAATAAAGCCCCATACCGGGAACTACCACGCGGCCCCCGCCGCTGCTCACTTGCAGCAGCAATCCGCCGCCTTGTTTGTGCATCTGTGGAAGCACCATACGAATCGTGCGCATTGCGCCGAACACGTTGGTGTCAAAAATTTTTTGCATCTGCGGCATGGTGAAAGTTTCGGTCAGTCCGCCATAGCCGAATCCCGCGTTATTCACCAGTGCGTCGATCCGCCCCCCCTGCCGCAACACTTCGCCAATGCACTTCTCAACCGACGCATCGCTGGTGACATCCATTTCCAGAACGTGCAACGACTTCGAATTTTTCCGCGCGAGTTCGCGCAATTCTGCGGCGGCCGCCGCATTGCGCCCGTTCAGCGCGCGCATCGTCGCGAAAACGACGAATCCCTCGCGCGCCAGCGTTTCCGAAATCAGCCGCCCGAAACCGCTGTTCGATCCCGTTACGACGACGACTTGTCCGTGGTCATTCATGAAACGCACGATAGCGCCGTCGCGCCCCGAGGGCAAGCAGTATGGGATCCGCGAGAGCTCGGCAAACAGTTCCGGAGAAATCGCTATACAAAATTGCTGATGGTCGCGTGCTTTGCCTTTTCCGGCGCAACGATCCCCGGCCGCAGTGAAAGCGCCGTCTTCATGCCCGCGATCCCCGCTGCGTCAAGTTCCGCTTCCACGTCGGAAATAAACAAAATCTGTATCGGAGGCAATTGCAACGCCGCGGCTATTTTTTTGTAGCTGCCCGCCTCGCGTTTTGGGCCGATCGTTGTGTCGAAGTACGCGTCCAGGAAAGAAGAGAGATTTCCGGCCGTCGAATAAGCGAAGAGAAGTCTTTGTGCAAGGACGCTGCCTGACGAAAAAATCGCAATAAGTTTTCCTCGCGCTTTCCAGCGCGCGAACGCGAGCGCAACGTCGGGATAAACTTCTCCTTTTAGGTCGCCGCCGCGAAATCCTTCTTCCCAGATTTTTCCTTGCAGCGTTTTCAGAGGAGTGATTTTGCTGTCGCGTGCAATCAGCCGGCGAACATACGCCGCCACGTTCCCGATGGTTTGTCCGCTGCCGCTTTCCGTCCAGCTTGGCGCGCCGTTTGCGCAATCGGATTTGCTGGCGTCTTGTAATTGCGCGATCAAGTTCGAAGTTTCGGTTTCCTGAAAATGCCGGCGCAAAAAATCTTCAACGTGCGCACTGGCAAAAGGGAAGAGTGTCTTGTAAACGAAGTCTATGGGGGTGGTAGTGCCTTCGACATCGAGAAGGATCGCGTTAATTGCCGCGAAGTCGAACGGTGACGCCAACTGTTAGCTCAACGCACCACGCGGCGGGATGTAGGAAGGGCCGAAGCATACCGGCTCGTAGCCGCGATCCACGCCGCTCTCCGTGTAGTGCGGAGTCCAGCCCGAGGTATCTTGAAACAGTCGAATCGCGCGAATTCTTTTTTCCTGGCAAAGATCGAACCAATGCCAAGTTCCGCGTGGCACGCGCAATAAATCCCCCGCCTCCACGGTGATCGAAACTACATTTCCCTCGCGTGGGCGAATATGAAAAAGTCCGCGTCCCTCGATAATGAAGCGCACTTCATCTTCGTCATGCCAGTGCTCACTATTGAAACGGGCGAGCATGGCATCTAGTCCCTGCGTTGTCGGGAGTACGTCGATTACGTCCGCGGTGACGTATCCGCCTTCGGCCTTGAGCCGCGCAATTTCCGGTGCATACGCTGCCAGCACTTCTTCAGCGTTTGCGCCTTCCGCAATTTCATGAGCAGGTTTCCATCGTTCGTAGACAATTCCGATTCCGCCAAGATACGCGCGGATCTCTTCCTGCTGCGTTAGCGTGCGTTTTTCGCTGGGGATGTGAACCGTTGCCACGTTTGACCTCTACTGTCGCTGGCTATTCTCTTTGATGCTGGAAACTTACCCAAATTCCTTGCGTCCCATCACTTCAAATAAAAACTCGAAAATCTCCACATGCCGCCGCGCTTGCGCGATGTTACTACCCCAAGTATATAGCCCGTGGCCGCTTAGAAGGAACCCATGAGCTTCGCTGTCTCGCTTCAACTCCTCCGAGACTTTTTCCGCAAGGGCCCGAACATCCTGAGCATTCGCAAAAATTGGGATCCACTCGCGATGGTCGTGCGTTTGAACACCTTCCAGTCCCTTCAGCATTTCATAACCGGAAATCGCGAAACCGCCCTGGTTTACGAACTTCTCCGAAAGCAGCGTGCTCCACACGGAATGCGTATGCAAAACGCATCCTACTTTTCGCGCACCGGCCACGGCCAGATGCAAAAACGTTTCCGCCGACGGTTTGCCTTTTGCCAGCCCAGCCGCGCCTGTGCGACCGATTTCAAGAAAGTCGCCTTCCGTCAGCGCGGACTTATCTAAACCCGAAGAAGTGATCAGCAACCGCAGCGGCTCAACCCTAAGCACCGCGCTGTAATTTCCGCTGGTCCCCAACGCCCACCCGCGTGCATGGAACTCGCGGCCAATTCCGGCTAAAGCGGATGCCATCCCGCGGCGTTCCCGCGTTGACGCTGTGCGCGATTTTGCATCATATTTTGCTCGGTGTTTCATTCGTACCCCGTGGAGTATGGCATGCGCCGCCTACCGAAGCCCCATGCAACAGCCTCACGCAATTCAGTACGGCAACGAAAACGGCTGCCAGCTTTTCTCAGCTCTGGGTTATGATAGAGTTTTAGCACTGAGCACCTTAGCAATCACGGGAGCATGATGACGGAACCGAAGGGGAAAATACTACTACGAGTGAGGCCGAGAGGGTTCTGTGCGGGAGTTGTCCGCGCGGTAGACATCGTCGAGCTGGCGCTGGAAGCATATGGCGCGCCGGTTTATGTACACCACGAAATCGTTCATAACACGTACGTTGTGGAACAATTGCGGCGGCGCGGAGCTATTTTCGTCGAGTCGATCGATGAAGTTCCCTACGGCGCGGTGCTTGTTTTCAGCGCCCACGGCGTTCCGCCCGGTGTCCGCGATGAAGCCAAAGCGCGCTCTCTGAAAGTTATCGATGCCACCTGCCCGCTGGTTACAAAGGTTCACTTCGAAGCGCTCAAGTTTGCGCGAGAGGATCGCACAATCATCCTGATCGGCCACAAAGACCATCAGGAAATCATCGGCACTTCCGGCGAAGCACCGGACCGCACGATTGTGGTCGATTCGGTCGAAGCGGTGGACAAACTCGAAGTCAGCAATCCTGAAAAGCTTGCATTCTTGACGCAAACTACCCTTAGCCTGTACGACACTCAGGAAATCGTCGCCCGTCTCCGCCAGAAATTCCCCAAGATTGTTGGTCCAAAGAGCGACGACATTTGTTACGCGACGCAAAATCGTCAGGAAGCCGTGGAACAGGTTGCTCAGGACATCGATCTGATTCTGGTAGTGGGCTCGCAGAATAGCTCAAATTCTAACCGGCTGGTCGAAGTCGCGCAGCGTCGCGGCGTCAAATCCGAACTGATCGACTCCGCGTCGGACATCGACCCCGCATGGCTAGAAGGAGTGAAAAGCGTTGGCTTGACCGCGGGCGCATCGGCGCCTGAAGTTTTGGTTGAACAAGTAAGCCAGCGCCTTGCGGAACATGGTTTCACCGATCAGCGCGATCTGGACTTGATTCGTGAAGATGTACGATTCACGCTGCCGCCCGAACTGGCGACGATCGCCGCAGCGCCTCGTCGTTAATTTTTGTTTTTCACGGGGTAGGTAGCCGGTCTTACCAGTTGCAAGGGCGGCACGTCGTTTGAGTGCTGGATTTTCAGAAACTTCAGGAGACAAACTTGGCGGTCAAAATTGTCCGTCAGCCGAAGAAGATTGCCTTGATTGGCGCCGGCTCCAGCGCGGCTGGATTTCTTCCGGGCACGGAAAAAGCGCCGCAGAGTCTTCGGGCTGCGGGCCTGGTCGAAAAACTCAAGAACATCGGCTACGAAGTAACGGACATGGGCGATTGTCCACCGCGGTTATTCGCGGACGACGAGGAGCATCGCCGCGCGCGCAATCTTCCGGCAATTGTCGCAGGCTTGAACGACCTGAAAGTTCAGGCCGAGGTTGCCGTCAAAAGCGGGGCGCTGGTCCTGGTGCTCAGCGGCGACTGTGCGCAAGTGATCGGGCTGCTGACCGGCGCACGCCGCTACTACAAACATCTTAATCTGTTTTGGATGGACCGCGACGCCGATCTCAATACTCCGGCCTCTACCCCATCCGGCCGCATCGACGGGATGGTCGTGGCCAGCGTGATTGGGCGCGGCGCGCCTGAATTGGTCCGGTTCTGGGGTGAAACACCGCTGGTTCGCGAGCCAGACGTTCTGCTTTTTGGCATCGAGCGACTTGATCCGCCCGAACAGGAATTTCTTTCAAAGTCCCCGCTGCGTCACGTTTCGGCCTCGGATATTCAGAAAAAAGGCGCAGCGGCAAGCGCGCGCGAGGCTCTCGCTCATCTGCACACTGAATCGCGCGATTTCATTTTTCACGTGGATACCGACGTCATCGCTCAGGAAGAATTTCAAGCAGTGAGTGTGCCGGGAAGCGGCGGGCTCAGTTTCGAGGACGTTCGTCTTTCGTTTCGCGAAGTGCTCAGCCAGAAGTCATTGCTCGGTCTCGATGTAGCTCAATACAATCCCGATCGCGACCCGGACGGCACTTGCGCGCAAAAACTGGTTGATCTTCTGGTGGACGGCCTGACCGCGAGATTCGTGGCGTTGACTTCGACAGAAACTCCAGTCATCCCTCCCGACAACACACCAGCGGTTACAGAAGACAGCAAATCCTGATTTGCGCTTGTCGATCTGCTGAATGCAAGTTTCTAATCGCGCCCATCAGTTGCGCCGGCTCTCGAAAGCTCCGAGCTGAGCCTGTTTGCGAACGTAGCGCATCAGCCCGAGCCACGAGAGCCGTAGCCCACCATTAAAAATGTAGTGATCGGCGGCAGCCGACGGCAACACGGACTTGATTCCGGAAGCAATCTCGTCCACGAATGCTTCTTCCGCCTCCATTGTTTCCATTCCGCTCTCCAGAAGTTTTCGCGTAAGCAGAGTCCACTCCCGCAACCGCTCCTTGTACCGGCGAATGTGATGGGCGGGGTCTTCAATGAATCCGAAGTGCGTCAAAAACAATCGTTCCGGTTTCCATGAATTGATGGTGTCGAGCGATTGATTCCAGATGTCGACATCAATGTCCGGGGGCGGTGTCGCCGGCAAAAGAAACGCTTCGTTTTGCACGCGAATTCCCGCCGTATCTCCGACAAAAGCTGTGCGCGAGTCACGATCCCAATAGGTCAAATGATGCGACGCATGTCCCGGCGTGTAGAACGCATCCAATTGCGATTCGCCGACTTGAATCCTTTCCCCGCCGCGCAGAGATTTGAGATTTTCTTTTGGGACGGGCAGGGTCTCTCCGTACAACGTCTGCAATTCTTCTCCGTAGAGCCGGCCAGCGCTAGCCAGCAAGCGCGAAGGGTCGACCATGTGCGGCGCTCCTACTTCGTGCACGTATACCTTTAGATTTGGATTTTCCCGGATGATCGAACCGGTAGCGCCCGCGTGATCGAGATGGATGTGTGTCAGCAAGAGGGCATCGAGGGTCTGAAAATTCTGTCCGCGCTTGAGTATTTCCGCGCGAAGAGTCTCCAGCGTGGATTGCGGACCCGGATCCACCAGCGCGCTCTTGCCGGCTGACTGGATCAGCAGCGCCGCGATGGATCGTGGCCGCCCCGTCCAGAGCAGGTCAATGGTAGTGAGTTCGTTCGCCATAACTTTGGTCATCGAGGAGTTAGTTTACCAACGAATGTTCCGCCGTTTCTGGGTCAAATTATTCGCTTCTCCGGGAAGGATTCGCTTGCAGAATCTTCGTGGCTTGACATAGGCTAGGAATACCGCGCTTTGTCTTTTGCCATGAATCCCTCCCCATGAATTTTCAGACGGAGGAGGGATGCGTAAGCCCTGGCTTTTCGAGGACAAAGATCGAACTGCGCAGCCACGCTCTGCGCGCAGTTTGCGGGGGTGAACGCGGCAATGAGTGGAAAGTCTCACGACGAATTTATGGAGGATGTTTATGCGTAAGTGGTGTACAGCAGCAGCGGTGGCAGCGCTTGTCTTCGCGCTTCCGGTTTTTGCGCAGCAAAAGGACGACAGCGCAGTTCAGCCGGCAACCGCGACGACTGCGAATGCTCCGGCAGCGCCGGCTAGCGTATCGCGGTCGACTCGTGGTGTTTTTGCATTGCCCGCAGTTCCGAAGGCCACGCCATTTCCGGGGCCGCAGGCCTCGAGCAAAAAGTCCGCCACAGACGACAGTGCGCCAGGACAGCTTCTGCCCCGATACGAAATCAGTGCGGGTTATAGCTATGTTAATTTTAATCCCGGCAGCGGATTTGGAAATTTCAACAATCACGGAGGATATGGCGGATTCACCTTCAACCCGACTCGCTATCTCGGTTTGACCGCTGAATTAGCTGGCTATACGTTTACGCGCGATGTGAACGGTGTGAAGAATGACGGCGGACTCACTACTTTTCTGTTTGGTCCTCGCCTGAATATGCGCAGATTCGATCATTTCGTACCCTTCGCTGAATTTCTTTTCGGCGGCGCGCGCGCGGGCGGACCGCTAACCGGCGCTTCGAATCAAACTGCGTTCGCCTTGGCCGCAGGTGGTGGAGTCGACGTGGTATTCAATAAGTATCTCGCGTGGCGTTTCGCGCAGATTGACTATCTGATGACGAACTTCAGCGGCCCAAGCCTCAATCCTGAGGCTCGGCAGAACAATCTGCGTCTTGGCACGGGAATTGTGCTCCGGTTCGGCATTCCGAATCCTCCACCCCCGCCGAATCATCCTCCGGTCGCAGCTTGCTCCGCCAGTCCGACTTCCGTCTTTGCCGGTTCTAACGATGTCGTTACGGTGCACGTGAATGCCAGCGATCCCGACAATGACACCATTACTTATAGCTACACCGCTTCGGGCGGCACGGTCGAAGGGACTGGGCCGGATGCGCGCTTCAATACCGCAGGACTTGCGGAAGGAACATATACGGTCACCGCGAAAGTGGATGACGGCAAGGGCGGAACCGCCACTTGCGCGGCGGATATCGCTGTGAACAAGAAGCCTAATCAGCCTCCAACAATTTCTTGTGCTACCGACCGCAGCCCGATTATGCCGGGCGAACGCACGGGCATCACGGCAACCGCCAGCGATCCAGATGGCGATCCTCTTACCTACAGCTATTCAGCTACGGGCGGCCAAGTCACCGGCAACGGCCCGAAAGCGGAGTTCGATTCCACTGGCCTTGCTCCCGGCAGCTATACCGTGAAGTGTTCGGTAAGCGATGGGCGAGGCGGCACAGCCGATGCTTCGACCAATGTCGACGTTCAGCAGCCACCTCCTCCGCCACAGGCGGCCAAGGCTGGCGATTGCGGCTACAACAAAGCGGGCGCTTCGCGCTTTGATAATGCCTGCAAGCGCGTCGGCGATGACGTCGCTCTTCGTCTGAAGAACGATCCTAATGCCAAGCTGGTGATCGTCGGCTTTGCTGACAAGAAGGAGCCCAAGGCCGCCAAGCTGGCCCAGACCCGCGCCGATCTCGCGAAGAAGTACATCGTCGAGAAAGGCGTCGACGCTTCGCGAATCTCCACGCGCACCGGCGAGGCTTCAATCGAAAAGGGACAGGAAAAGGCCAACCGCCGCGTGGACTTCATCGTCGTGCCGGAAGGCGCAACGTACTAAAGCACTTGGCTAGAGCGAGGACGAGCCGCTTGTTGCGGAACTCGTCCTCCTCAGCCTGACGGTCTTGGTGAACAAATCCACTAACGGGCCCGGCGGAGAGAATTCCACCGGGCCCGTTTTATTTTTTGCTCTCCGGAGAATTGCACTTCGCATTCTGCTCCGCCGAAGCGCGCCGGCATTCATATTGTTGCTGATTGCTGTTCCGGCCGTGGCGCAACGCTGGCAGCGTCTCGGCCCGCGAGGCGGCAACGTCATTTCGCTCTCCGATTCCACGGATGGGACGGTTTATCTTGGCACCGCCGACGGGCACGTTTTCGCTTCCACCGATCAGGGTGGCCATTGGGAATTGCGCGGGCGAGCCGGAAGCCGGCTTGATGGCGTCGTGCAAAGAATGATCGCCGACCGGTCAGAAAAGAACCGTCTTCTTGCAGCGGTATGGTTTCTTGATTTCGCGCAAGGCGGCGGAGTCTTCGAAAGCCTGGACGGAGCGCGCCATTGGAAACTCGCCGGATTGCAGGGCGAAGCGGTTCGCGTGTTGGAACATTCCGAATCCGATCCGCGCGTTTGGGTAGCGGGAACTCGTACGGGCACGTTTCGCTCGACCGATGATGCGCGGACTTGGCAACGCATCTCGTCCGCCGACGATCCTGAATTGCAAAATGTAGATTCTTTGGCCATCGATCCCGGTAATCCGCAAATCATTTACGTTGGCACGTATCATCTTCCGTGGAAGACAATGGATGGCGGCAAAACATGGAGATCGATCGCGTCCGGGATGATCGATGATTCGGACATTATGAGTTTCCTGATTGACGCGAAAAATCCCCAACGTATTTTCTCGACTGCCTGCTCCGGCATTTATCGCAGCGAAGACGCCGGCGATTCCTGGACCAAACTGCAAAGTATTCCCTACGCTAGCAGGCGCACGCAGCAAATCGCGCAGGATTCGAAGGATCCGAGGGTTCTTTATGCGGGCACGACGGAAGGCCTTTGGCGGACGTCGGATTCCGGCGAAAACTGGAGTCGGATAACCCCGCGAGAAACGATCGCGAACGCGATTCTTCTTTTGCCTGTAACGGCGGGCACGCGAATCCTGGCGGGTATGGAAGCGCAAGGCGTGCTTCGCAGCGACGACGGTGGGAACGCTTTCGTAGAATCGAATGAAGGTTTTTCGCATCGGGTAATAGCGTCGGTCGCGGCGGATGCAAGCAATCCATCCCATCTTCTCGTTCGAATTGAGGGACTTCCCGGAAAGCTGTTTGAAACGCGCGATAGTGGCGGGTCGTGGCTGGAAATTTCAGGCGTTATTTCGGCAACCGTCAATTCCAAAAGGTCCCCGGCGAATCTTTATGGTTCTTCATCCAACTGGTGGCTTTCTTACGCGGAGGGCGGCCTTGCACGATTCGACCCGGCGAAAAAAGTTTGGCAAGCTGTGCCGTTTCACGAGATGGCCCCTGGCCGGCGCTCGCGAAGCCCTGTCGGCGCTCACGCAGCGGCCGGTTCCAGACAGAAAACTCGACCGCTCTTTCCGAAGGTGAATTTCGTTCTCGAAGTTTCACAAAGGCTCTTTGTGGCGACGCAGGATGGACTTTGGGTGCTGCACAAATCCGAGTTTCGGCGGGTGGTTGCGAAAAATTTGCCGCGTACCATCGGTTATCTCTCCGCAGGGGCGCAAAATTCTCTCCTCGCGATTGCCGACGGCTCACCGTGGGCGAGCGACGCTACTGCGGCCGTTTGGAAGGCCACCGCCGCGCCGGAAGGCGCCGGGCGGCTGCTTTGGATTCAGGAAATTTGGCAGACTGGAACGGTGACGCGCCTTCTCGGCACACAGAATGGAGTGTTCTTGTCTTCGGCGGGCGGCCCCTGGCGATTGCTCGCCAATGGACTCCCGGCGATTGCTTCGCGGCCACTGAGTATGGCGGGGCAGCTCTGGTTTTTAGCCATGAATAACGGTGGAATCTATCGCTCGGGCGACTCGGGCAAAACTTGGCAATGGGTCGATTGGGGCAGAGAGCAGGGAACAGTCCTCATGACGGTTCCCGCCAAGAACGGATTGGTCGTCGCATCTCAATCCGAAGGCCTGCTTCGATTTGTTGCGGATTCGAACGCAAAGCCCTGAAGTGGGCTTGCGGCGATTCCCAAAATGGAACTCGTAATTTCCCGTTTTGGTGCGCTAGGCGGACGCTTGCAGTCGCGTAGCTAGGCCCCTGAAGTTCCCATCGCCGAAAATTCCACTTTGAAACTAGGAGTAGTGATGTTATAGGTAAGTGTTTCGATTATGAACGGTTCGCTAAACTTTCGCTTTTGGAACACTGCGTGCTCTCTGTGTATGGTACAGAGCTTATGACGCACGCTACGTTCCCTGAAGAAACTATTCCGCGGCGCTCCGCCGTCCCCATGAGCATTCTTATCGTGGACGACGAAGAGACCACTCGCGAGTTGTGCGCAACGGTCGCCACCCAAGCCGGTTTGCGCGCTTCCACTGTGCCTTCCGCAGAGCAGGCTCTCGAAGTCCTCGAACAGAACGCCGTGGACATACTCCTGGTCGACCTCAAGTTGCCGGGTATCAGCGGGCTAGAGCTGCTGAAGCGCGTGAGCGAACTCTATCCTCATGTTTCCGTTATTGTTCTGACGCAGTATGGAACCATTGACTCTGCCATCGAGGCAACGCGTATCGGCGCGCGCGATTATGTCACCAAGCCGTTTCGTATCGAGGAGCTTCGCACACGACTCGACCGCGCCATCCAGGCCGTGGACCTTCAGCAGGAGAATCGCGTGCTGCGCGAACAATTGAACGCGCGGGTGGCTTTCGGTAGCTTTGTTGGCGCATCGGAAAAAATGCGCCGCGTCTATCGCATGATTGAGAAGGTAGGACCGCGAAATTATTCGGTGCTGATCCTGGGGGAAAGCGGTACCGGCAAGGAACTGGTCGCGCGCGCCGTGCATTCATCCAGCCCGCGAAAAAATCGACCCTTCGTTCCGGTGGACTGTTCCGCAATTACTCCTACACTGATCGAGTCGGAACTTTTCGGCTATATCCGGGGCGCTTTCACGGGAGCCATGCAATCGAAGCAGGGACTGCTTGAAGCTGCGCACGGCGGCACCTTGTTCCTGGATGAAATTGGCGAAATGCCGTTGGACATGCAGGCAAAACTTTTGCGTGTCCTCCAGGAACGCGAGGTGAAGCCGGTAGGAGCCACGGAGCGCCGGCAAATCGACGTTCGCGTGATCGCGGCTACCAATCGCGATCTCGAGACCGCCATCCGAAACGGAGCGTTTCGCCAGGACCTATATTTCCGGCTGAACGTCGTTCAGATTAAGCTGCCGCCCCTGCGCGAGCGGAAGACGGACATTCCCGCTTTGGTTACGGCGTTTCTGGAAAAGTATGCTCACGCCGACGAGGCTCCATCCATGATTTCCGAGGAAGCCATGCGCACGCTCATGGCCTATGATTGGCCCGGAAACGTTCGCGAACTTGAAAATGCCATTGCGCGGTCGCTGGCGTCCAGTTCGAGTCCGCTAATCCATGTCGCCGACTTGCCCTCAAATCTCCACCATCCGCCGGTAGCCGCGCTTCCACAAAAAGATGAGATTATTCCGCTCGAAGAACTCGAGCGCCGCGCCATCATTCGCACGCTTCGCGAAACCAATGGTGACAAGGTCGCCGCTTCTAAAATTCTGGGGATCGGCAAAACCACTCTCTATCGGAAGCTCAAACAATACAACGTCGTTCCGGTCGAGCAATAGATTCCCATCGGGCGCGACAGAATCTCTTTCCATTACGGGACGGCAATGAGAGGCAAGTTTCGACATGAAATTGTGCCCGCACCGATCCTTTCGTTCCTACCTTGTAACCCACTGATTCTTCATTGATTCCACGTAAGCAGTTGGGCCTGCGGCTGCTTTCTGTCTGCGGGAGCACGCAATCTTTTCACGCGCAATTCACGCTGCTGCTCCTGGAGATTGCCTCTGCATGGGATTCTGGCGCAAATCGGCGAATCGGGCGGCCATTGCGCAACAACCTCGCGGTATTTCTCATGCAGCTCTGCAGGGTGCCACGCTGGAAGAACTCTGCCAGCAGGCTTATTCCACTCTCGAACCGCTCGTTCACGGAAGAGCTGAGCGCGTCGGGATTTGGCTTAACGATGATTCGGGAGCGGACGATTCATTCACCAGCCACGTTTGGGACAACGGCCGGGAAAGTGACTCCGTTGAGTCGAGCACCAGCCAACAGCCCGCACCGTTCCCGCAGGCGCTGCTTACTGGCGGCGTGGCTCTCGAGCAGGAATTGAATTCGCGTTCGGGGGCCATCCGCATGGACGCGACTGCTGGAATGCGGCGGGCTCTCTGGGTTCCGATTGGTGTCGGTCAAGATTTTCGTGGCGCTATCCTGGCCGCGTCGCGTAACGCATCCGCGAAACTTCCTCGCGAAGAAATTGAGCTCGTGGCCGGCGAGATGGCACTCGCTGCAGATTTTCGGAGCGAGTCCGCCATCGCTCAGGCCAGAGCTGTGGACCTGGCCGAAACGCACAAGATCTGGAGCGAAATTTCGCAAGCAATTCCTCTCCACCAGATTCTGCAAGACGTCACCAACAGCAGTCTCCGATTGGCTGGCGGAAGTGCGCGCTCCGCGCGCTTCGCTACGCTGGGGATTTTGCGGCATCCGGGGGCTTCGGAACTCGACTTTCGCTGGCATGCCGGAGATAACTTCCTGGCACGGTCTGCGACAAGCGAGCCGATCTCCAGTATCTGGCGCAAAGCGTTGGAAACCCGATCGACTGTCGGCAGTCGCATGCCTGCACGCTGGGCTCACGCAGAAATATCACGTGTTGTCGCTGTTCCACTAATCTCTTTTAGCGACACTCAAGGCGTTCTGGTTGTCGGTTACCAAGGCTCGTCCGCAACGCTCGCTCATCTGGAGTGCCTGGAAATCCGTGCCAGTCTGGCCTCCGCTGCTATCGCGATGTCCGCGAATCAACATTCTGCGCAAAGCGCCGTCGATGATGCAGAATTTCTGATGCAAAACATTTCTGATCCTGTTTTTTTGCTCAACAGCAGAATGGAAATCACAAAGGCAAGCGCTGCCGCAAAGCACTTTCTCCCGCCATCCGCGACGGCTATATCAGAGCGACTGAAATTGACCGGCGAGGAGCGCCATCTACTGCCCTCGGTGGGGCAGGTTTTCAAATCCGCAGAATTGCCGCGTCTGTCTGCCTGGATGAACAAGGTTAAGGAGTCCGACGGATTTGCTTCCTGCGGCATCTCGATGGGACTTAAATCGGGGCAAACAGTGCAGGTGTGCGCGGCGCCGCTGCCCGCCGGAGGATTTACGCTGATACTCAAGGGCACGCTTGCGAAGGAAGATCTGCCTGCATTGCGCGCTACCGCCGAACTACACAGTCTCATCGAATGGATTGATCAAGGCGTACTTCTTTTTGACGAAAACGAAACTTTGCGCGCCACGAATCAGCGTTTCTCGCAATTATTTGGCCTGGACACAGAAGACCTGCAAAACGCAACCGGGATGCGCGCCCTGGTGAGCTTGATCGCGCCTCATGTCGCCGACCCGCCGCAGTTTGCCGCGCGCTGGTGGGATGCAGCGCGCGGCGTCGAACCCAGTCTTCGCGAAGAGGTGCACATCGTGCAGCCTGCTTCCCGGCTGGTCGAGCGCATTTCGCGTCCCGTTCTTGACCCCGGCGGCGCGCGCTTGGGCCGCATGGAAATTTATCGCGACCTTACCGCTCAACAATCATTCCAGTCCAAGCTTCACAAGTCCGAACGGCTTGCATCACTCGGCGAAAAACTGGGCAGTGTTGCCCATGAACTCAGTAATCCGCTTACTACCATTCTTGGCTATGCTCAGCGCCTCCTTCGCCACGCCGGCAACTCCCGGCATCGCGAAGACATTGAGCGCATCTTTTCTGAGGCTGACCGCGCCTCTTCGATTCTTCGCCAGCTTTTGGGCGCTACCCGCGAGTCTTCCGCTGAACGCCGCCCCGTGGAGCTAAATCCTCTTGTTCGGCGCACCGTCGAACTATTGCGTTTTCAGCTGGCCTCGGAAAAAATTCGGCTGGAGTTGGATCTCTCTTCGTCTCTTCCGGCGGTACTTTGCGACGGAGACCAATTGCACCAGATTCTGACAAACCTGATATCCAACGCTCGCCACGCGGTGCTTACGAAAACGCCGCCAGGCTCGGTCTTCGTTCGCACACGGGCGGCCGTAAACGGCCGGGTTATCGTCGAAGTCGCCGATTCCGGACCCGGCATTCCCGAAGCCGACCAGCAGCGAATTTTCGATCCGTTCTTCACCACTAAACCAGCGGGAATCGGGACTGGCCTCGGTCTTTCCATTGTCATGGGCCTGGTGCGCCAAAATCACGGGAATATCAGAGTGCGGAGCGCTCCGGGCGAAGGGGCCACTTTTTCAATCGATCTTCCCGCGGCAAATACCCTGCCCGAAGTGGTCATGCCCGTCATAGCGGCCGCGCTTTCGTCCCCTCTTCCTTCCTCAAAGATGGGCCGGGTGCTGGTGGTTGAAGACGAGCCAACGGTCGCGCAGCTGATCGCGGACATGCTTTGCGATCTCGGCTACTCTTCCGACGTGTTGCATGATGCGCGTCGCGCTATGGTCTCCGCGCTCAATCGCGACTACGCGCTGATCATTTGTGATATGAAAATGCCAGGTCTCGATGGCCAGCATTTTTATCGCGCACTCGCTGAAGCCGGTTGCCTGCTTGCAGTCAAATTCTTGTTCGTTACGGGCGATGTCTTGAGCCTCGCTACGCGGGAATTCCTCCGCAAACATCGCTTACCGCACATTGCCAAGCCTTTTCGCCTGGAAGAGTTCGCGGAAAAGCTTGCCGTCGTTCTCGCGCCGGCGCCGCCCGGCACTTCGTTGCAGCCGGCAGACCTGGCCGACGATCTCGCCGTCAAAAATCTGATTCCCCATGGATAGAACTATGCCAACTACTGTCGAATCCACCATTCTTTTGATTGCCCAAGACGAAGAGATCTGTTCAGTTGTGCGGGGCGCTCTCGCGCATGACGACGCAACATGCCGCGTCTCGGCGGTCGCAAGCTTTGCCGCTGCTCGGCTAACGGTTGCCGATCTTTCGCCCGACTTGATTATCTTACAAGGGTCGTTTTTGCCGGACGCGCCCGAAACGTCCGGCGCCCGTCCGCTTCCTCTGGCGGATATGGTGGCTACCCTCGCTGGTTTCGCACCGGTCGTTGTACTCGGCGATCAAGCTCCGCCCGCCAGCCTTGCCGCGCTCGTTGCCGCAGGCGCGGCGGACTTCGTTCCTTTCGTTACTGGAGGCGAATTGGGTCGTCCCGAAATTTCAGCCTGTTTCGAGAAGCATCTGCATTCTGCACGACGGCTCATTCCGGAATTCTGCGCTCCGAACGGCGTCGAACAGCCCACGCAATCGCAAAGCTTCGGCGAAATGCTTCGCCACGAACTGAACAATCCGCTGACCGGCATTCTCGGCAATGCCGAGCTTCTGCTGGCCGAGACCCGGAGACAAAATAATGCCGTGTTCTCCGCGCCTGGCGTGAGACGCCTGGAAACCATCGCAGCTCTCGCGGTCCGCATGCGCGAAACGGTTCGCCGTCTTAGCCAGGCGTGCGAATCTCGCGAAGAGCATGCTCGTTCCTTATAGCGTGCTGCTGATCGAAAAAAGACACCACCCGACGCCGGAATTCGTTCGTTTCCGCCCCCAGTGCCCCAGTGTGCAACGCACCCGATACACGCCACAGCTCTTTGGGCCCCGCTGCCGCGCGCAGAATCATTTCGGAATGGCGGCAGGGAAGCACAACGTCGGCTCCGTCGCAAATCAGAAGTAACGGAAAGGCCCGTTTCGCGACGGCCCTTACTGGAGAAACTTCGCTTGGCTGGAAGCCCGCCAGATGACCACCTCGATAAACGACCACCCACGCTCCCGGAGCGAAAAACGTTTTGCCCAGCAGCGGCCAGCGTTGCAATCCCGCATAGTCATATGCCGCTTCCTGAATCGTCGCAAAAGGAGCCTCTGCCACCGTCGCTTCGATTCGCGCGTCGCGTGCAGCGGCTTGCAGTGCGATTCCCGCTCTCATGGAAATTCCCAGCGCGTAGAGATGTTCTGGATGTTCCGTTTGCTCCAATTCGTCAATTTCCGCACTCACATCTTCGCGTTCCAGCCAGCCGTAAGTTGCGATCTCGCCACCGCTTAAGCCATGCGCGCGCGAGTCCATCATTACCACGTTGTAGCCCCCTTGTAGCAAGAGCCGAGCATGTCCGGTCACTCCGTAACGGTTGTCGGCGACTCCGTGGAGCACCAGCACCCATGCGCCGTTTGGTGTTGCCGCGCGTACCTTCCATCCGCGCAGTGTTACGCCATCCGGGCCGCGCACATCGAATTCTTCGCGGCGAGCTCCGATCTGCGCAAACGTCACATCCGCATCCCGCACCATATCCGGAGTCAAGGCGCGCTTTTCGGGGTGCAAAAATCCGGGCGCGCCGATCCATCCGGCGATGACGGAAAGTAGCGGAGGAAACAACAATAAGATCAGAGCGATCCGTATGGGGCGTTTCATGCCTTAAGGTACGAATTCGGAACGTACAATGTTTCTAATAAAATGAAACGGGCAAGCGTTATCTGTACGCGGATGCCAGACGCGAATGCCCGCTGGTCCAGTCATTTCGAGCGAGTGAATCGAAGTCGCCTTACTTTGCGGAAGGAATCTCTTGATTGAAGCGGACCGCGCAAACCCGCGATCGGCCCGCTCGCGACGATTGGTAGACTCTCTATCACGAGCGGAACAAGACCGACTCGCGTTGAAACATTTTTACCGCCAGGTATAAGGCCCCGGCTGCATAGACGCACGTCGAAGCGAAAATCAGCACAATATAATTCCAATGATAGTCGCCGGTAACCAGTTCTTTACAAAGCAAACTCAGATTTAGCAGCGGAACAATCGCCAGTTTTGGCGTCAAATCTACTCCCGGCAGCATGGCCGCAACTGCCGGAATCAACACCAGGAACATGAGCGGTGCTATGTAGGTCTGGGCTTCTTTGTGGCTCTTCGCAAAAAGAGCAATGGCAATCAATCCGGCAGAAAACAAAATCGCCAGCGGAATCGCCATAATCATCACTGAGGCCATCGCCACCGGCTTCAATGTGAGCTGCGGAGGCGGTTCTCCTTCATCGGCCAGTTGGTCCAGCGCATGCGATTTCTGCAGCACGGTTGTGGAAACGCTCACGGATATCATCAGCAACATTGCTGTGACCAGCGAAGCGGTTAGCACAAGCAGAAATTTGCCCAATACAAGATGCGTGCGGGAAACCGGGCTGGATAGAATCGTTTCCATCGTGCCGCGTTCCTTTTCTCCCGCGGTCAAGTCGATAGCCGGACTCATTGCGCCATTCAAGCACATCAAGATCAGAGCATAAGCGATAATGCCTCCCAGGACGGCGCCGGCCTCCTTCTCCGGTGATGCAATGCTTTCTCTTCTTATCAGAAACGGCTTAAGCAGGTCCGCGGGTAAATGGTTTGCTCCTAGCCGTTTTGCGGCGATGTCGTCGCGGTACTCCCTCAAATAGCTCTCGATCTCGCGTGCTGCCAGTTCGGATTTGATCTGACCACCATAGAAATCGATTTTTACCGGACCGCCCTGGCCGTCACTTAGATTGCTCTCAAATCGGTCGGGTATTTCGATCGCGGCGCGAATTTCTTTTTCGACAACCTTGTTTCGCCAGTCGGCAGTCACCGGAACAACGTTGATCTTCGGATATTTCCGCAGCGCTGCCAGAACCGCCGGCGAATCCGCTCCACCCACGATCATCACTTTCGGTTTTTCCTTTTTAGCGTTTCCAATGACCGCGGACATCACCGCGGTAAATCCGGTTCCCATCACCGGAATCAGAAGCAGCGGCACCAGAAACGTAGTGATCAGGGTTCGGCGATCGCGCAGCGCTTCTGTCAATTCCTTGCGGTAAACAATCCAGACATTTCTCATTCCCATGTCAGACTGTCTCCGTCTGGTAATGCGGCGCGACAATTTTGACGAACAATTCTTCCAGATCGTTTTCGCCGTGCTGTTCGCGCAGTTGTCGCAGTGTCCCTTCGGCGAGAAGTTTACCTCCCTGAATGACTCCCACGACATCGCACAGTTTTTCTACTTCGCTCATCACATGCGTTGAAAAAATCACCGTTTTACCAAGATCGCGGCATTCGCGGATAAATTCAATGATCGTGCGCGCCGTCATGATGTCCAGTCCCAGTGTTGGCTCGTCGAAAATCATTACCGGCGGATCGTGCACCAGGGTCCGCGCAATGGAAGTCTTTTGTTTCATTCCCGTGGAGAGCTTGTCGCATCGCCGGTCGCGGAAATCGTTCATCGCCAGGCGGTCGAAAATGTCGTCGATGCGTTTTTTCAGCGTAGCGGAGTCCATCCCGTTCAGCTTTCCGAAATATTCCACCATCTCCTGGGCCGTCAGCCGCGGATATAGCGAGGTCGCGGTGGAAAGGAATCCGCAATTCGCGCGAACTTTTTCCGGTTGCTCGACAACATCATGGCCGCATAGTCTGGCTGTTCCGCCGGTCGGTTCCAGAATGGTAGCCAACATTCGAAGCGTGGTCGTTTTGCCGGCGCCGTTCGCCCCCAATAGTCCGTAAATCTCTCCCGGCCGGCACACGAAACTCACGCCGTCCACGGCGCGCACTTCTCCGCGCTTCTTGTCTTGAAACCGCTTGCTCAGATTCAACGCTTCAATCACGTCTTGTCCTATTTCGAGCGCTTGACGCCACTGCCTGGATTTGTGGCGGTCATTCCGAACGATCGAAGTCCCCGCGCTCGGGATCTCTTTTGTCTCCCGCGCCGCCGCTGCCGCACCGGCGATTCGGAACAGCAAGAAGATTACCTTAGTTCGCTCCGTGCCGTCCTCGGGGTTGTGCGAAGCGAGAAACACACCAATCTTCACCGCGACCCGGCATTACGCTTTTCCTCGCCGTAGCCATTCCTTCCGGTGGTACAAGCTCTGGCGCTCTTGTTAAGATAGTATTCTTCGGCTCGCTTCTTGCGCTGAGAATGATCTGAATATTATGTTACGAATCTTATTTTTAGCGGTATTTGCTGCTGGAAAATTGCGCCGTCATTAGGACCGGGCATAAGAGGATCATGGACCGCAGACTTCGCAACCGCATCCTGCTCTTTCTTTTGGCCGCCGCAATTTTGGCATACGTGCTCTTCCTGCTTAGCGGGCGCCAGCCCGTTGTGAAACTTGCCGCGGTAATGCCGGCGCGCGAAAATATCGTTTCGTCGGTCAGCAGCAACGGCAAAGTCGAACCGATTTCACCGTTTATTGTCCGCGCTCAGCTGGATACGTTCGTCGAGAGAGTCGCAGTGCTCGAAGGTCAGCAAGTCAAAAAAGGACAACTGCTCCTGGAACTTAATGTGAAAGACGCAGCCGCTTTGCTGGCACAGGCGCGAGCGCGCCTTTTGAAGGTGCAGGACGATTTTCGTGCGGCCAGTTCGGGCGGCCGTACCGATGAGGCCGCTCGCGTGAGCGGCGACCTGGCCAAAGCGATTGCCGAGCGCGATCGCTTGCAGCGCAATCATGATGCGTTGCAGCGCCTGCTCGCACAACAGGCCGCCACGAAAGACGAGCTCGCTTCGAATGAACTTGAGCTTGCCAAAGCGGAAGCCGAAGTTACCCGGTTTGCCGCCGCCAAGCAGGAATTTGACCGAGGCTTGCATCTCGACAGTGCGCGTGGAAGTCTGCAGGTGCAGCAAGCCCAAAATGAAGTCGCCGCGCTCGAAGCAAAAGTCCGCGACGGACACATCACCGCGCCAGCTGATGGCACGCTCTATTCGCTGCCGATCCGTCAGGGGGATTTCGTAAAAGCCGGCGACCTTCTTGCCGAAATGGCTGACCTGCACAAAGTTCGCGTCCGCGCATTTGTGGACGAGCCGGAGATTGGTTCGCTGCGCCCGAACGAGCCGGTGCGGATAACCTGGGACGCTTTGCCGGAACGAACCTGGGACGGAGAAACCGAAATCATTCCTAAACAGGTTGTGCCGCGCGGCACGCGCAGTGTCGGCGAGCTTCTGTGCTCTGTCAACAACGATAAGCTCGAACTGCTACCCAACGTAAACGTCAGTGTGCGCATCCATTCTGAACAGCGCACGAATGTTCTGGTAATACCGCGCGGCACGGTGGCGTCGGAAAACGGCAAACGCTACGTGTTTGTAGTGAAGAACAGCGGTCTGGGAGTTGGCAAGAAAGTGCTGGAGAAACGCGAAATTCAACTGGGAATCGCGGATTCGGTACATTACGAAGTGATCGGCGGCCTGGACGCGAAAGACTTAATCGCTTTGCCCGGCGATGTGGAATTGACGGATGGGATGCGAGTGAAAATTATCAGGACCGAGTCAGCCGCGGGGCAGGGACACCTCGATGCGCAGTAAGCGATTTCTGGCCGTGCTTTTTGTTGCATCTTTTTTCCCTGGCGTCAGTGTGCTGGCGGAGTCGCGAGTTCCAGAAGCGGCGAAAAACGCATTCGCCGCCGGTGATTATTCCAAAGCGATTGAAATTCTGAATCGCGAAATCACGTCTTCTCCACGCGACGCGGCCGCGCAACACTTGCTGGCGCGCTGCTATTTCGAAAACGAAGAGTTTGATCGCGCCATCCAAGCAGCGGAAGCGGCCGTCTCGTCGGAACCTAAAAATTCGGGATATCACGAGCTGCTGGGCCACGCGTATGGCGAAAAAGCCGATCGTTCCGGATGGCTTGGAGCGCTATCGCTGGCGAAAAAAGCGCGCAAGGAATTTGAAACAGCGGTGCGATTGGACGAGCGCAACTTTTCCGCGATGCAGGCATTGATCGAATTTGATTGCAGCGCGCCGGGGATAGCCGGAGGCGGGGAAGACAAAGCCAGACCGGAAATCGAAAGGCTGGCCGCGCTCGATGCCGCGGAGGGCAGATATGCCGAGGGGAACTGCAGGCGGCAAAAAAAGGACTTCACCACGGCCGACATGGAATTCCGAAAGTCGCTGGCGCTCCATCCGAAATCCACGGATTTGATTTACGACATCGGCGATCACTACATGAAACATGGCCAGCCGGACGCATTGCGGCTCGTTGTAACAGAAGGCGAGAGGCTAGCGCCGTCCGATCCGCGCGGCGAGTTTTTTCGAGCCGTTGCAATGGTTCTGGAAAAGCAAAATCAGACGGAAGCGGCCAGATTGTTCAGCGAATATCTGCAGAACGCGCCCAAACGCAACAACTATCCATCGAAGGCCATGACGCATTACTGGCTCGGACAGATTCAGGAAAATCAGAACAATGTCACGGCCGCCAAGATGGAATACCAGGAAGCGCTGAACCTGGAACCCAAGAATCGTTTTGCAAAAGAAGCGCTGCATCATTTGCAGCATAATTGATCCGTTATGATGGATCTCCATGAAACGTTTAGCGTCGCGCTGGACGCTCTCCGCGCCAACAAACTCCGGGCCGTGCTCACTTCATTGGGGGTAATCATCGGCAGCGCATCGATTGTTTTGGTAGTGACCGTGGCGCTCACCAGCAAGAAATTTGTGCTGTCGCAGATTGAAGCGACCGGCTCGAACCTTGTATGGGTAGAAATGGTCAAGACTCCGGACAAAGCGCAGCCCCTTAGTCATGAATTGACCCTGGATGACATGGACGCTATTCGTTCCACGGTGCCGCAGGTGGTGCAAGTCGCCGGCGTGCGTGAACTGCCCATGGCGGTGACCGCGCATGGAGTCGAGCGCCCTGTGAATTTGATTGGCGTGACCCAGGGCTACCAGGAAATTCGGAGATTGGTGATTTTGCGCGGCAGGTATTTCGATACCACGGACATGGAGACGCGCGACAAGGTGTGCCTGATCACCAAGCAACTGGCGGCAAAACTTTTCGGCCCAGAGGATGCTATTGGGCGCAGCGTGCGAATGGGCGAACTGACATTTACGGTGGTCGGCGTGTTTGTCGAGCGAGTGGAAACGTTCGGTCTTTCCGACGTTCAAGAAGAATCGGTGCTGATTCCGTTTAGTTTGATGAAGTATTACACGGGCGTTGACGTGATTCGCGTCCTTGACGCGCAGGCGGCAAGCGCAGATGACGTGCCCGCGGTGAAGCGGCAAGTGGCGCAGATTTTGAAGAGCCGCCATCCACCGGAAGCTGAATACAACGTGCAAACGCTGGCGTCGATTCTGGTGGCGGCAAAGAATATTTCCTTTGCGCTGACGATCGTTCTGATCGTGATCGCATTGATCGCGTTGCTGATCAGCGGCGTAGGGATCATGAATATCATGCTGGTGACGGTGCGAGAGCGCACCCGGGAAATCGGAATCAGAAAAGCGATTGGCGCGGCACGGCGCGAAATTCTTTATCAATTCCTGATCGAAGCGTTCTTGATCAGCGGAGGCGGTGCGGTGGTCGGCATTTTGATCGGGCTGGCAATTCCAGTGACCGTGCAATTTTTTTTGCCGGGAAACCTCCGGGTACCGGTGTCCGGCGCCAGCGTAATACTGGCCTTTGTCGTTTCTTGTTCGACGGGATTGTTCTTCGGCTATTTGCCGGCCAGCCAGGCGGCAAAATTGCAGCCGATCGAATCGCTGCGTTACGAATGAGATAACAGCGTCTTTAAACTACGACGGCGGGATAAACCCGCTGCTGCACAAGGAGCGACAAAGTGAGCCGAATATGGCGTCTGCCAGTAGTAACTGTTGCCACAATCTTGCTTGGGTCGTTCGCTTCGGCGCAAGAATCCGCTGCGCCCCAACCTGGCGCACCGCAACCGGTCGCGCTGACGCTGAAGCGGGCGATCGAGCTGGCGCTGCAAAACAGCCAAGATATTCAGGTGGCAAAAATTCAGGCCAGCGTCGCGGACCGCGCCGCGATGATTAATAAGGCGCAATTCATGCCCAATGTTTACGCGGGTTCTGGTGCCGGCTATACCTATGGTATTCCGGAAACTCCCGGCGGCCGCGCGCCTTCGGTTTTTAATGTAACTTACACGGAGCAGGTTTTTAACGAACCGCTGCGCGGCCAAGGGAGAGAGCAACAGGAACAAGCGAAAGCGCAGAAAGCGCTTTTAGAGGATGCACGCAATTCGGTGATTGCGCGGACTGCTTCCGCATACCTGGAATTGGTAAAGGTACGGCACTCGGCGGAGTTGCTGCAAAAAGAGCAGGATAGCGCGGAAAAAATTCTTGGCGTGGTGCAGCAGCGAGCCAACGAAGGGTATGAGTTGCCCGTGGAAGTGACGCGCGCGCGGTTGACACGGGCGCAAATTACGCAGCGGCTGCTGCAACTGCAGGGGCGCGACGACGAACTGGAAATATTTTTGCGCAGCCAATGCGGTCTGGCGCTGGAGCAGCACATCGAAGTGATTCCCGAAGATCTGCCGGGGGCAGCGGAACAGGAAGGAGCGAATCTGATTGCATCCGCGATGCAGAACAACACCGATTTGCGTTTGGCGCAATCGGATGTGCAGGCAAAGGAATTCCGGCTGACCGGTGAAAAGCGCGGCTACTGGCCGACGCTGGAGCTGGTGAGCGTGTACAGCCTGCTGGCGAATTTCAATAACTACTCTCTCTTCTTCAATCATTTTCAGCGGAACAATTACAACCTCGGGATTCAGGCACAAGTGCCGATTTTCAGTCCGAGCATTAAGGCGAATGTGGCGCTGGCGCAATCGAATCTGCTGGCGGCCAAAGCTGCTTTGTCCAGCAAACAGGGCCAGGTAAGCGCTGACGTGCGACGAATGACGCGACACGTACGCGAAACCGATGCCGGCAAAGAGGTGGCGCGCCTGGAATTGCAACTGGTCCAGCAGGATTTGGCGCAACTGCAAGCGCGATTTGAGGAAGGGAAGGTGGGCTTGCAAGTGGTGGAGAAAGCGCGCCTGGACGAAAATGAAAAATGGATGGCGCTGCTGGACGCGACATTCCAGCGACAACAGGCGCAACTGGATTTGTTAAAGACTGCCGGGCAGATAGATAAGGTTTTGCAATAACGAGCGGAAAGAGCAAATTCCCCGCTTCGCTGGGAATGACAAGAACGGCTGAGAAGGACGAGGGGGAAACGACTTCCGATATGGCGCTGGATCGCGAGTCGCTGAAAATTCTTGCCCGCTCCCTGGAAAAGCTGGATGCGGGTTTTGTGGAATTGCCGGATTTCGCCCCGAATTATTCCGGCAGCGAACGAATCGAAGAAGTGCTGCTGACCCTGGCGGAAAAACTGCGAGACAACTACCCGTATTTCCATCCCATGTATGCGGGACAAATGCTGAAGCCACCACATCCGGTGGCGCGGCTGGCCTATTCGCTGGCGATGTATATCAACCCGAACAATCACGCGTTGGATGGAGGACGAGCGACGTCTGCTCTTGAGCAGGAAGCGGTAGCGGAGATTGCCGCAATGTTTGGCTGGAAGGAATTTCTAGGGCATTTGTGCGGCGGCGGAACGATGGCGAATCTGGAGGCGCTTTGGGTTGCCGGGCAGCTGCGCTCTGGCAAGACGATCCTCGCGAGCGAGCAGGCGCACTACACGCACTCACGCGTTTCCCGCGTGCTGCAGCTACCCTTCGAAAAGGTTGACTGCAACCGGTCTGGAAGAATGGACGCGGATGCGCTGGCGAAGCGCGTCGAGCGCGGCGACGTGGGAACCGTGGTCGTGACGATGGGGACGACGGCGACCGGTTCCGTCGATCCTTTGCCGGAAATCCTGGAGTTGCAGAAGAAGTTTGGATTTCGCGTACATGCGGATGCTGCGTACGGAGGGTATTTTGCGCTGGCGTCGAATCTGGGCGAAAACGCGGCGCGTAGTTTCGCGCGTATTGGGGAAGCGGATTCGATTGTGATTGATCCGCACAAGCACGGACTGCAGCCGTATGGATGCGGTTGTGTACTGTTTCGCGATCCGGGCGTGGGGCAGTTGTACAAACACGACTCGCCGTACACGTATTTCAGCTCCGCGGAATTGCATCTGGGAGAAATCAGTCTGGAATGTTCACGGCCGGGAGCGGCGGCCGCGGCGTTGTGGGCGACGCAGAAGTTGTTGCCGCTGATTCACGAAGGAGAATTCGCGCGCGGGCTGGAGCGGGGCCGGGAAGCGGCGTTGCGATTTTTTCGCCGGCTTGAGAGCGGCGGGAAATTTATTCCCGCATTTGAGCCTGAGCTGGACATCCTTGTGTTTGTACCTAAGGGCGATTCGCCGGAGGAAATCTCGGCAAAATCGCGAAGAACGTTTGCCGCGACCGCACGGGCAGGATTGCATTTGGCGCTGGCGGAATTGCCAGCCAGGTTTTGGAGAACAAAGTGTCGAGTGGCGAGTGACGAGCGGCGAGAATCGCCCGCAGAAACCGTAACCTGCTTGCGGTCAGTGCTGATGAAACCGCAGCACCTGGATTGGGCAAAGCAGATCGTGGAAACGTTGGAGAGTTGCAGCGTCGAATGAAGGCGCCAATTCCCCTAAGATCCGCCAATACGACCGCGAAGAGGAAAGAGAACGCGTTACCATAGGAGTATCCGGCCCAAAAGTGAGGCTCCTCGATGAAACCGCAAGGTAGTTCCCGCCGGGAATTTTTGAAAAATGTCGGGGTGATTGCTGCTGCAGGACTAGCCGGAAGAGGAAATGGCCGGCTGGGCGATATTCTGGATTTGCCGAAGACCGGTGAGGCCAACGTTTCGCAGGCGGAGCGAGGCGCGGCGGATTATACCCTGCGGATTGGCGCGGCAGCCGTAGAGATCGGGAAAAAGCAGATTGTTTCGGCGATAACTTACAACGGGCAGTTTCCGGGGCCGCTGCTGCGATTTAAGGAAGGTCAGCCAGTGGTGGTTGATGTGCATAACGATACCGATACGCCGGAGCAGTTGCACTGGCACGGGCAATTCGTGTCCACGGATGTGGATGGAGCGGAGGAGGAGGGAACACCGTTTATTGCGGCGCACGGAATGCGGCGGCTGGTGTTTACGCCGAAGCCCGCTGGGCTGCGTTTTTATCACACACACAATCACGCAGGAGCGGATTTGCATGCAGGGCAATACAGCGGGCAGGTGGGGGCGGTATATATCGAGCCGAAGAATGAGCAAGGAAAATTCGATCGCGAAGTGTTTCTGGTGCTGAAGGAATTCGAGCCGTCATTGAGCCGAGGGGGCGACATGCCTCAGGATTTTCTGGCACCAGCGGAGTCAGAGAAAGAATTAAAGGAATCCGGCGAACGCGCCATGAAGGCGTCGTTGGCGAAAGGAACGCCGCATGGCTATGAGGTGAGCTACCGGTATTTCACGATTAACGGAAAAATGCTGGGGCATGGCGAACCGATTCGCGTGAAACAAGGTGAGCGGGTGCTGTTTCATGTTGTGAATGGCAGTGCTACGGAGATTCGCAGCCTGGCGCTACCGGGGCATACGTTCAAGGTGGTGGCGCTGGATGGAAATCGGACACCGGTGCAAGCAGAGGTGCCAGTGCTGTGGCTGGGAACGGCGGAACGGATTTCTGCGATCGTAGAGATGAAACACCCGGGCGTGTGGGTGATGGGCGATTTGGCGGATGACGACCGCGGGCATGGAATGGGGATCGTGGTGGAGTATGCGGAGCATGCTGGCAAGGCGCTGTGGGTTAAACCGCCTATGTTCCATTGGAATTATTTGCGATTTGGAAAAGCCGAAAAGGCAGCGGAAGCGGATCAGGTGATCGAGATGACGTTTGCGAAACGGAATGCAGCAGACAACGGATTTAACCGGTGGACGATTAATGATGTGGCGTTTTCGATGGAGAAACCGGCTGCGAAAGTTCATCTACAGCTGGGACGACGATATCGGCTGCGGATGCGAAATGGCAGCGACGATATTCATCCGGTTCATTTGCATCGGCACAGTTTCGAGCTGACGAAATTTGCCGGAAAAGCGACAAGCGGTGTGATGAAGGACGTGGTGATGGTGGGCGGTTACCAGGAAGTGGAAATGGACTTTGTAGCTGACAATCCCGGGCTGACGCTCTTTCATTGCCATCAGCAGTTGCACATGGATTTTGGCTTTATGAGCTTGTTTGATTATGCGTAGGAGCGCAGCAGAGCTATCCAGCGGCTTAGCGACTAGAATTTCTACGGCAGCGATGTATTTCATGAGGTCAGCCGGAACCGTGCCGCTGGCGCGGAGAGCCCTGAGGGGCCGCATGCGACTGAAAGGACTAGGGTTGTGGAAGGCATTAAGGTGCATCGGATGAAGCGGGGGACGCATCACATAACGATAAGAAAAAAGGATAAAGATAGTACGAACATTTACGGACATTGATGTTTGGTAGGCGAGGGATGCGAAACACGTATAACCATGGAAAATGAATGAGATTTCGTGTTGGGAGAGATTGTTATGTCGGGTACACTGGATAGTGTAGAAGGGCGCGGCCTTTAAGGTAGAGCTTGGCGGGACGCGCTGTTCGGGTCAGATTTCTAAGTTCAATTTGCATTGTGGAATTTTTCGTATCTCACGGTTTGCAAATACAAATCTTGGGATCCTGAGGGTGATGAATGCCTGATGTTATGAAGACTGTTTTGTTAAATCCGCCGAGCTTTGAGAATTTTGATGGCGGGGCGAGTTCGCGGTGGCCCGCGACGCGCGAGATTGAGTCGTATTGGTATCCGGTATGGCTGGCGTATCCGGCGGGGCTGATTCCCGGAAGCCGATTGGTGGATGCTTCTCCGCACAAGATTGATTGGAAACAGACGATCGAGATTTGCAAGAGCTACGAATTTTTGGTGCTGTATACCTCCACGGTTGGTTTCTACAGTGACATCAAACTGATCCGAAAAATCAAGGAAGCGAATCCAGAACTGAAGATTGCTTTCGTGGGCCCGCACGGACACATCAAGCCGGAAGAAACGCTGAACGCGAGTACGGACATTGATTTCGTGGTGCGCGGAGAATTCGACCACTCGGTGGCCGAATTTGCGCATGGCAAACCGCTGGAGACGATTGCCGGGGCGTGCTTCCGCAAAGACGGCAAGATTGTGATGAATACGGCGAGGCCGCAGCTGCATACCGCGGAGCTGGATGCGCTGCCCTACGCGACGGATATTTACAAGAGAGATTTGCAGATCGAGCGGTACAACGTGCCGTTCTTGCTGCACCCGTTTGTTTCTTTCTATACGACTCGCGGATGTCCGGCGATGTGCACGTTCTGCATGTGGCCGCAGACGATTTCCGGTCATGCGTGGCGGACGCGGTCCGTGGATAACGTGGTACAGGAAGTAAAGAACACGCTGGAATACTTCCCGCAGATGAAAGAGATTTTTTTCGACGATGATACTTTCAACATCCGGCGTGACCGCGCGATCGAACTGAGCCAAAAATTCAAGCAGCTAAAATTTCAGTGGTCGTGCACAGCGCGTTGCCACAGCAAGTACGAAGAGTTAAAGGCGATGGCAGACGGCGGAGCGCGTCTCTTCATCGTGGGATTCGAATCCGGCGATGCGCAGATTCTGAAGAATATCAAGAAGGGCGCGACGACTGAGATGGCTCGCGAGTTCATGAGGAACTGCAAAAAGGTGGGAATCAAAGTGCACGGCGATTTCATCATCGGATTGCCGGGCGAAACGAAAGAGACAATCAACAACACCATTGAGTTTGCGAAGGAATTGGATTGCGAGACGATCCAGGTTTCGTTGGCGCACGCCATGCCGGGTACCGAACTGCACGACCAGATGTCCAAGGATGGTTTCCTTCGTGTCGAGGCGCTGGCGGATTCCGGCGGGCACCAACTGCCTCACATCGAGTATCCGCATTTGTCGAAGGCGGACATGATGGAGGGCGTAAACCGGTTCTACGATGAATATTATTTCCGGCCGCGAGTTGCATGGCGAATTGTGCGAGAGGCACTGTGGGACAGTCATGAACGGAAGCGCCTGTACCATGAGGCGACGAGCTTCTTGAAGTTGCGCGCCGAACGCTGGAAGTGGGTGCGGCAGGGTGGGGACATCAATAAGACGATGATTTCGGTGCCCGGCACGCCGGCGGCAACGGGCAACGACTAAGACGATCGAAGTAAAATAATTTCGATGGCAAGCGAGAGAAGGATTCGGATCAAGACGCTGGTGATGGTCCTAGCAATGGTGGTGTGCGCCAACGCGGGGGACCTGCTGCTGAAGCACGGCATGACGGAAATCGGTGCGGTGCAAATTTCAGGGCGCGGGCTTTCGCACGCGTTTTGGATGACGGTGACCAGCGGTACGATCTGGCTGGGGATATTGTTTCTGATTGGATTCATGGCCAGCTACATGACAGTGCTGAGCTGGGCGGACTACAGCTACGTGATGCCCGCGGGCGCGTTTGGATATGCGATCTTGACCCTGCTGGCGGTGGTGTTTTTGCACGAAAGTGTTTCGCCGAAACGGTGGATAGGAGTGGTGCTGATCTGCGTTGGCGTGCTGCTGGTGGGGCAGACGAAGCCGAGCACGACCGCCGCGGCCCCCGCGATGCAAAAGGTGTCGGTATGACGGGCACGATTCTATTGCTGGCAGTGCTGATCTGCGGAAGCACCTTCGGCGAGATTGCGATGACCTACGGGATGAAGGCTACCGGAGAGCCGGCGCGTTTGCGGCCGAAGGCGCTGCTGATTTTTCTGTGGCGGGCGGTTTGCAATGGATGGTTCTGGGTGGCAATTCCACTGATGGCGCTTTCGTTTTATGCGCTGCTGGTCTTGTTGTCCTGGGAGCCGATTAGTTTTGTGATTCCAGCATCGGCACTGAGCTATGTGGTAGGAACACTCGGAGCAAAATATATTTTGAAAGAAGATGTGAACGCTGCGCGATGGACGGGCGTGATTCTGGTTTGCATCGGCGTGGCGTTGGTGGCGGCCGGATAATGCGGCAAGGCTCAAGCCAGTAGACGCTAACCTGCAGAATCAAAGACCGGATATTTGACAAGCGACAGCGGTTTGAGCGCGCTGGGCGCCTATGGGCGGTTGGAATCGTGCTTGAAATGGGAGCGCCAACGGCGCAGAAAAGTGTAAATTAGCATACCATTCTGACATTAAAGGTCACTCTCAGACGCGAGCGCGGGACCGCAGGCAATCCTCTTCATAAGAAACGGCCAAAGAATGTCGGAGATGCAAGGTGTGGCAAATAAAAGTCAGGCCGTGATTTTGGCGGGCGGGTTAGGGACGAGGATGCGCCCGATTACCGAAACGATTCCGAAGCCGATGATTTTGGTAGCAGGGAAGCCGTTTCTGCAGTGGCAATTGGAATTGTTGCGAGATGGCGGCATAGACCGGGCGCTCCTGTTGGTAGGGTACTTGGGAGAACAGATTGAAGAGTACTTCGGCGATAGCCAAAAGTTTCGCATCCGTGTGGCGTATTCGTATGAGCCAACAGCGCTAGGGACGGGCGGTGCTTTGAAGTATGCCGAGGCCAAGCTGCAAGATTGGTTCGTGCTGGTGAATGGGGACACGTACTTGGCGATTGATTATCAGAAGTTGGTGAGGGATTTTGCCCAAGCGGAGTGCGCGGCGATGATTGTGGCCTACGAGAAGCCATCAGCGGCCTCGGCGAGTGTTTCAGCGAGCGGGTTGCCAGGAAATCTGGGAGTCGGCTCGGACGGCGTTGTTACCGCCTACCGGAAGCGCGATCCGGAAGGACTGAACCACATAGACGCTGGCGTGATCCTTTTGAAGAAAGAGATTTTGGCAAGCCTGCCAGCCGAGCGGAAATGTTCGCTGGAGGAAGAGATTTATCCTCAATTGATCGCGAGGGGCGAGATGCGCGCGTGGATAACCCGCGTGCCATTTTACGACATGGGTAGTCCCGCGGGATTGGCGGCGCTGGAAGAGAAATTGAAATGATCCTGACGAGGACGCCATTTCGAGTCAGCTTTGCCGGCGGTGGCAGCGACCTGCCGGATTTTTACCGGCGAAGCGGTGGAGCGGTATTAAGCTCGACGATCGATAAGGCGATGTACATCGCTTTGCATCCCTACTTTCACGACAAGATTCGAATCAAATATTCTCGGACCGAGGACGTCGTAAACGCTTCGGAGATCGAGCATCCGCTGGTGCGGGAGTGTTTGAGCCTGGTTGGGATCGAACGAGGGATGGAAATCGCAAGTTTTGCCGACGTTCCCGCGGGAACGGGAATGGGGTCGAGCAGCGCGTTTACGGTAGGTTTATTGCATGCGCTATATATGCGGGATGGGAAGAGTCCCACGCCCCATGAGTTGGCGACGGCAGCGTGCGAGATTGAACTGGAGCGTGTGGCTGCGCCGATTGGCAAGCAGGATCAATTCGCAGCTGCGTATGGCGGGCTGAACTTCATTCAGTTTCAGCCAAACGGAAATGTGGAAGTGCACAGGATAAAGTGTTCTGAAGAGACACGCGAAAAACTTTCCCGGCGGCTTATGTTTTTTTACATCGGGCAAGAAAGGCCTGCAGCGTCTATTTTGACCGAACAGGGGCGCAACATGGCCGATAAGGAGAAATTTCGCAAAGTACAAGAAATGGTTGAACTGGCTGAAGCGCTGCGGGCATCGCTGGAGAAGGATAGTTTGGACTCATTTGGAGATATTCTGGATCGAGGCTGGCAATTGAAGCGCGGACTTGCGAACGGGATCACAAATGATGTTGTGGAATCGAATTATCGTCTCGCGCGTGAAGCGGGAGCCGACGGCGGAAAACTTTTGGGAGCAGGCGCCGGTGGTTTTCTGTTGTTGAGTTGCGAAGTAGAGAAGCAGAGCCAGGTGCGAGAGGCGCTGAAAGCGCTTCGAGAAATGCCCGTGACGCTGACAACCGATGGCTCGGAGGTGGTGCACAACGATGGCCGGAATGGGCGAGCAATCAGCTGACGCGACCGTTATGACATTGTGGTCGCAGACCGCGATTTGGAAATGGTCAGTTTGAATGTTAAACGCCGTTTGTCACGATCGACGAAATTCAAACGACGCACTGCTCGTGATTTGTTGGCGTTGTGACCGTTTTATCGCCAGTATATAATTTCTAGAATCGATTCTTAATGGTGATTCCTTTGGCAGAGATGAAAACGTCCTCCATGATAGCTGCCCCGTCGGTAATGGCCAAAGATTACTTATTGGCGACGCAAGAGGTTTTGGCACGGCTCGATCACGCGGTTCTGGATCGAATGGCGGAAGTAATCTGGCGCGGTTACGAGGAGGGGCGCACACTATTCCTTTTTGGCAACGGAGGAAGCGCCGCTTTGGCATCACACTTAGCGTGCGATATCGGTAAGGGAACGATCGCCGGGAACCGAAAGAGGTTGAAAAGCATCGCGCTGACGGACAATGTTTCATTAATTACGGCCTGGGCAAATGATAAAGCCTATGATGCGATTTTCGCGGAGCAGGTAGAGAGTTTGGCGCAGAAAGGCGATATCGTGCTGGCGATCTCCGGCAGTGGGAATTCGGAGAACGTGATTCGTGGATTGCAAGCGGCGCGGAAAATCGGAGCCGAGACGCTTGTGCTGACTGGAACGGGAGGCGGGCGCGCCAAAGATCTTGCAGATCTTTGTCTGGTTGTGCCGTCGGATAGCATGCAATTGATTGAAGATTCACATCTTTGCGCGACGCATGCCATTTTCTTAGCAATCCGGCAGCGCATGATGCAGACCAATGGTTAGTCGCAGTGTTCAGCGAAAATTAAATTCGAAATTGCCAACGGGGCCATGCTGAAGGCCGTCATTTTTGACTTGGACGGCGTGGTGGCCGACAGCCATCCCATTCACGAAACAGCCTGGAAGACTTTGCTCATCGAAGAGGGACTCGATCCGGCGACGCTTAACTTGGATTTTCTTTATGCGGGGCATCCGCGGCGCGAAATTCTGCGACACTATCTTGGCCATTTAGAGCCTTTGGACATCGAACGAATGGGGCGCCGTAAAGACGAACTCTACGCGATCGCTGCCAAAGAATTAAAAACAAAACCTGGAATCCCCCGAGTCCTGGCGCAGCTGAATGCTGACGGAATCTTATGTGCGGTGGCGACTTCGGCGCAGCGTGTGCGAACGCATGAAGCCCTGGAAAAGTTCGCGATTAAGGGATATTTCTCGGCTATTGTTGCGGGCGAAGACGTAAGTTTGCCAAAACCGGCGCCCGATATTTTTTTGCTGACGGCAGCCAAGCTGGGAGTGCCGGCGAAAAACGCTGTGGTGGTGGAAGATTCGGTTGCAGGAGTTCAGGCGGCAAGGGCGGCGGGAATGAAATGCGTTGGCTATGCATTACCACGGTTTGTCGCGGCGCTTCGAGATGCGGGAGCAGATGATGTGATTTCGGATCTTCCGGCCGACGCCACTCGCTATTTTCGAAACCTCCTTTGCGAGCACGAAGTGCATGCGACACAAAATGATGTTGATCATGCGAGAGGATAGATGAGCGCGGTGATTCATGCAATTGGTGTTGGCGCGCTGATTATTGCATGCATCGGTGTGCTGTCCTCATCCATCTTCGTGATTTTGACGCTCGCGGGAGCGGCGAAGTTCCACCGTGAGAGTGAAGAGCAGAGACGTTTCGCGGAAGGGGTTGGTATGCTGCCACCGGTATCGCTACTGAAACCCGTTCATGGCGCCGAAACGCGCATGAAAGAAAACATTGAAAGTTTCTTTCGGCAGGATTATCCGGACTACGAAATACTTTTTGCAGCCGACGAGGAAAGCGACACCGCGTTGCCAATTGTTCGAGAAGTGGCCGCACGATACCCAAAGATCAAATGCTCGATCTTAGTGACCGGAAAGCCGGAGCTGCCCAATCCGCCGGCCTGCGCGTTTTCCCGCATGAGCGAGGTTGCAGCGCACAATATCCTGGTAACCAGCGATAGCGACGTAGAGGTTGGGCCGGATTATCTTCGTGAAGTGGTGCCACCAATGCTTGATCCCGCGGTTGGGAGTGTGACCTGTGTATATCGCGGCAAGAATGCGGGAGCGTTCTGGTCCGGGATGGATGCAATCGGGATGTCGGTGGAGATGACTGCGGGAGTGGTGACGGCGAATCTTTTGGAAGGGATGAAATTTGGTCTCGGACCGACAATTGTTACACGAAAGGACTCTATCGCAAAAATCGGCGGTTATTCGATAACCGGCGAATATTTTTCCAATGATTTCGTGACCGGCAATTTTATCGAGAAGGCGGGATACCGGGTGGTGCTTTCGCGGCATGTTATTGATCACGTGGTTTCGCCGATGACATTCAAGAAAATGTGGGACAGGCAAGTGCGATGGGCAAAGGGAACGCGGTGGTCACGGCCGAAGGGACACTTGGGAACGGGACTTGTTTTTGCGATGCCCTACGGGATCCTGGGAATTTTGGCGGGCATGTTGAGCGGGCATGTGTTGGCTGGTGCCGTGCTACTCCTTGCTGCGATTCTGAATCGCTTAGTGGAATCATGGGTGATTGGTTGGGGAGTCGTGCGCGATCCTCGCGCGCGAAGCGAAGTTTGGCTTTATCCTTTGCGCGATTTGCTCGGATTCGCTGTGTGGTGCGCGAGTTATTTGAGCAAACGGGCGGTTTGGCGCGACCGCCGCTATCAACTCGTCCGGGGTGGGCGAATTGTACTCCGGCAGGAAGGCGAAAAAAGCTAGTGGCAGCGTTTGCTGAGCCGCCGGGCAATTTGGCGCTGCAGTATGGGCGCTACGCAGCACTGCTAATCGCGTGTGTGCCGTTGGCGTACTATGCGCTAGCGACGCTGGCGGCGGTACGATTTTTTTCGGACAAGCGTAAGAAATCGCTCAGCTCTTTCACTCCCCCGGTGAGCATTTTGAAACCAGTGCGCGGCGTGGATTTTGCGTCGTACGAAAACTTCAGGAGTTTCTGCATTCAGGATTATCCGGAATACGAAATCTTATTTTGCGTAAATGATCCAAACGACGCGGCGGTGCCCCTGATTCGGCGATTAGAGGCGGAATTTCCGAAGCGCGTAATCAGATTGCTTTCGAGTGCCCCGTGGCTGGGTTCGAATGGCAAAGTGAATAGCCTGGCGCTGTTGGCGCGCGAGGCGAAATACGACTTGCTGATGCAGAGCGATGGCGACGTGCGTGTGGGGCCGAATTATTTGCGGGAGCTTGCCGCCCAGTTCGAAAAGGCGGAAACGGGCGCGGTGAGCTGCTTATATCGAGGAGTGGTCGAAAAAAATCGTTGGGCGGAAATGGAAGCGTTGGGTGCGGCGACAGATTTTTTTGCGGGCGTATTGGTCGCGGAGTGGATGGAAGGAGTCACTTTCGCATTGGGTGCATCGGTGGCGACGACAAAACCCTGGCTTTCTAAAATCGGGGGATACGAAGCGTTGGCAAACTTTCTGGCGGATGACTATGAGATTGGAAACCGGGTAGCAAAAGCGGGTGGACGGGTGAAGATTTCGCGCGAGATCGTGGAGACGATGTATCCGGCGCTGACATTTGCAAAATTTTGGGAACATCAGGTGCGATGGGCGCGAACAATACGGCTGTGCAGGCCGGTGTCGTATCTGGGATTGATTTTCACCCAAGGATTACCGCTAGCGATTATTGGAGCGGTGGCAAGTCGAACGGTCGGAGGAGCGGTATTTTTCTTGTGCGCGTACGTGGTGCTGCGATGTGCGCTGGCGTGCATCTTGGGAATTTGGGGAATGCGCGATAGGACCACGCTCAGAAAATGGTGGCTTCTGCCTTTGCGGGACCTGTTCCAATTTGCAGTATATGTGGGAAGTTTCTTTTCGAATCGAATTGTTTGGGGCGATCAGGAATTCGAACTGTGCGCGAGGGGCGAGATGGTGTTAGTAACCACCGGGGACGAAAAAGCGCCGGAAAAGCCCATGCGAGCAGGTTGACGGAGTGGCGAAAGCCGTTTAATCTGAAAGAGTTGAATCGTAGCTGTCCCGAATTCGGGAATGTGCTGCGATTCGTTTTTGTTGCTCGTTTCTTTTTCTGGTTGTGAGCACAAACTGAAGAAACCCCGTGTGACCCCAAGATTCTCGCGCACACCTGTTGGGAGGTCGTCCAATTGGCAGGACTCCAGATTCTGAATCTGGCTATCCTGGTTCGAGTCCAGGCCTCCCAGCCAAATTTCGTCAAATAAAAAGGATTATTGCGTACGTGAATGTCGCCGCGGATCCTACAGGAATCGCCCGATTCCAAGGGGCGCGAAGCGGGATAATCTGCAAGCAGATTGATCCGGGAAATCAAAATTTCTCGGATCGATTGAAGAGGGCGCAAAGGCGCAATGCCGGTGCGCCTTCAATTTTTTTGAGTTGGTTAAACGCACATTACCAGGCGCCTGGAGAAAAAGTTCAGACGTTGTTGTTAGCGTCGCGGTTGGTTATAAGATTCTGGAATTCCGGCTCATCGTAGAGAATTTTGAGGTCCGGGTCTTTAAGGCACCAATCGAGATTGGAATAACCGGCGCTTACGGAACGCCGGAAAGTGTCCAACGCGTCGACCTTCATACCCAGGATGCCGTAGGTGCAGGCCGCATTGTAGAGAACGTTGGCATCATTAGGCCGCATCGCGACTGCGATTTTTACGTGCATGATTGCAGAGTCGGTTTCGCCGGCGCTGGCCTGGTCCGAAGCCAGGAGAATGCGAGCGCGAACATCATCGGGGAAGCGTTGGAGTTGGCTCTCCAGGACCTCACGTTCGCGACGACGCAGACGTTCCGCGTCGGCAACGCGGCCGACCTTTTCGAGTGAATTGATCAGTGGAACGAGCGCGTTGTAGTCATTGCTGACGATTTCCAGGGCGCTGTCGGCCAGGGCCGCGCCGTCTTCGTAACGACCCGCGGAAAAATAAGCCCGTCCGAGCACGTCGTGCGCGCCTTCACACTCTGGCTGCTGAGCCACAGCCTGCCGGGCTAGCGAAATCGCATTGTCATAATGGTGCTGGGCGTATTCAATGCGCGCCCGCGCTGAGAGCACATCGGGCAAATCGGGAGCGAGCCACTCCGCCTTCGCGCATGCAGCGAGTCCTTTCTGGATAAATTCCGTGGAAGGGCTGCGAAATTCATGCATGCCGCCCCAAACATGAGCGACGCCGGCAAACGCCAGGGCAAAATTCGGATCCTGCTTGATGGCTTCCTCATACATCGCGAGGGCGTATTCGAATTGCCGCTGACGAAGATAATTTCTGCCGCGTAGAAAGAAGTCGTACGCCTGCGGATTTACGGTCGACTTGCGCGCGATCACTTTTTCTTCTTGAGGCGAGAGCGTGATTTCGAGCGCCTTAGCGATGCTGAGGGAGATTTCTTCTTGAATCGCGAAGACGTCTTCCATGTGCCGATCGTAACGTTCGGCCCAGACGGAATGGCGCGTGGAGCTTTCAACCAACTGCGTAGTAATGCGGAGACGATTTCCAGCGCGGCGAATCGAGCCTTCGAGGACGTACATGGCGCCAAGCTTTTCACCTACCTCGGGAGCGGTGACCGGCTTGTCGCGAAACTGCAACATTTCCGAGCGAGGATAAATCTCAAGGCGCGCGATTTTGGATAATTCGGTGACAATGTCTTCGGTCATCCCGTCGCGAAAGTATTCATCTTCCTTCGCGCCACTTAGGTTTTCGAAGTAGAGAACGGCTACGGTTTTCTTTTTGGGCGCCTGCCGGGCCGGCGCGCGAGATGCTACCGATCCCGCGGCTGGGCCGGATTCAGAGGCCCGAATCGCGGAATCGATGCGTCCGGAAGAATCGAGATCGCGCTTAAGGCGTTTCAAGTCGGCGCGAAGCTCAGCAGCGGTCTGGCTTCGAAGGTCGCGATCTTTTTCGAGCGCTTTGCCGACGATCCGTTCAAGCTCCGCGGGAACTTTTGGATTGTGTTTTGAAATTGGCTCCGGCGCTTCGTTGAGAATACGGTGAAAAATTACCGCGGATGTATTTCCAGCGAAGGGTTGCGCTCCCGCGGCGGCTTCATAAAGCAGAACGCCGAAAGAAAAGAGATCTGTTCGCGCGTCGAGGTCTTCTCCGCGGGCCTGCTCCGGCGACATATAGGAGATAGTACCGAGCGAACTGCCGGGACTAGTGAGTTCGCCATTGGGAGAGTCCACAGTAACTTTTGTTGCGGGATCGAGAGCGTGCGTCGAGCCCTCCGATGCGCTTAAGGACAGAACTTTGGCTAGGCCAAAATCGAGAATCTTGGAGTGACCTCGCGAAGTGATAAAAACGTTGGCCGGCTTGATGTCGCGATGAATGATGCCTTTGCCATGAGCGGCGTCGAGGGCGTCGGCAATTTCGATGGCCAGGGTAAGAAGAAGTTCTGTGTCCAGCAAGCGACCGGAAATCTTGTGTTTCAGAGTAACGCCTTCCAAACACTCCATGGCGATGAAAGCGCGGCCTTCATGTTCGCCTACGTCGTAGATTGTACAAATGTTGGGATGATTCAGTGTCGAGGCTGCTTGAGCCTCGCGGCGAAACCGGGTTAGGGCTTGGGGATTTTGAGAAAGTTCTTCGGGAAGGAACTTCAGAGCGACAGCACGGCCCAGTCGAGTATCCTCGGCCTTGTAAACCACCCCCATGCCCCCGCCACCGAGTTTTTCCACGATGCGGTAATGAGAAATCGTCGAGCCAAGAAAAGGATTGGAGGCTGCCATGAGCTTGGTTATTTTAGTTTCGCGCTGCGAAGCAAGTCAAACCAACAAAGCATAATGATGCCTGATTTCGGTAAAGTTCAATCATCGCGAAGATTGAAATCGCTTAGCCGCCAGGGAGGCGGATCTCCTGATCTTGGGAGGCGGGTCTTATGCAAGGTTGCTGATTTATAGTAAGGTAGCGAACACTAGGACTGCGGAATATTCGAAGCTGGATGGTTTGGTGAAGAAACGCAGAAAAGGTAAGAGGGCCGATGAGCGATAGCAACGACCGAAAGCTGGGGATGGATCGCACCATCACCCGGCGAGATTTTCTGAATGGAGTGGCCGTGGGAACCGGTGGCGCGGTGGCTGGGTCCCTGCTGCCTGACGTTGCGTGGGAGGCGCTCGGCCCATCCGGCACCGCGGCGGCCGGGCAGAATCGAGCCGGGTACTACCCGCCTGCGCTAACTGGGCTGCGCGGAAGCCATCCCGGCTCCTTCGAAGCAGCTCATGCTGTACGTGATGGGAAATTCCCCCCGAAGGGCGCGGCAGCCAGGGACACGAACGAGAACTACGATCTGGTAATCGTTGGCGGCGGCATCAGCGGGCTGGCAGCAGCGTATTTCTGGCGCGCGAGAAATCCCGACGCGCGAATTTTGATTCTTGACAACCATGATGATTTTGGCGGCCATGCAAAGCGCAACGAATTCAGGGCGAGTGGCCGAATGTTGCTAGCTAACGGCGGCACGTGGGCCATCGAGTCGCCTTTTCCGTACAGCAAAATTTCACGCGGTTTGATGGATGAACTGGGAATCGATCCAGCCAGTCTCGCCAGAAAGTGCTACCGTGGAAACGTTTACGAAAAACTTGGGTACGCAGTCTTCTTTGACAAGCAGACGTTTGGCTCCGACCGTCTGATCACGCATGCGCCAAGAGGCGGAGCGGGGAAAGGCAGCGCGGAGGAATGGGAAAGATTCCTGGCAAAGACGCCTCTCGCGCCAGGAGTACAGCGAGATGTTCTGCGGCTCGAAACGGAATCGGTCGATTATTTTCCGGATCTGACTTCGGACCAGAAGAAGGACAAACTTTCGCGCATTAGCTACAAGAATTACTTGTTGAATGTGGTGAAGATCCCTTTGGGCGCAATTCCGTACTACCAGACTCGGACGCACGGGCTTTTTGGCGTAGGAATCGATGCGGTGTCGGCTTTGGACTGCTGGGTGTTGCAGCAGCCGGGATTCAAGGGCTTGGGGCTGGAGCCGGGGCCCCATCCGCGCATGGGTTACACGCCGATGGGTTTTGCTTCACCGAAGGAGCCGTACGAATTTCATTATCCGGATGGAAACGCCACGATCGCGCGAATGCTGGTGCGCAAAATGATTCCGGCGGTAGCGGCGGGTCACGATGCCGAAGACATAGTCATGGCGAAATTCGATTATGCGCAACTGGACACGGCCGGGTCTCCAGTCCGGATTCGGCTGAGCAGTATTGTTGTATCCGCACGCCACAGCGGCAATCCTGCGGACGCTAAGCAGGCAGACATAACCTACACTCGTGGGGCAGAGTTATTCACGGTTCACGGAAGGAACGTCATCATGGCGTGCTGGAACATGATGATTCCGTATCTTTGTCCGGACTTGCCCGAGAAGCAGAAAGAGGCACTGCGATACGGCGTCAAGATTCCGCTGGTGTACACATCTGTGGCCATTCGGAACTGGAAATCATTCGAAAAGCTTGGCGTTCATAGCGTGACCTGCCCCGGAATGTATCATTACCAGATGAATCTCGATCTCGCAGTGGATATTGGAGGGTATGTTTCGCCGACAAATCCGGATGAGCCGATCTTGGTTCGCATGGAGCGAACCCCTTGTCTCCCGGGCTTGCCGGAACGGGATCAACATCGCGCCGGTCGCGGCGATTTGCTATCGACCTCGTTCGAGACATTTGAGCGTAATATTCGCGACCAGTTCGCGCGCGTTCTTGGTGACGGCGGATTCGATCCGGCAAGGGATATTTCCGCGATTACGGTCAATCGCTGGCCGCATGGATACGCCTACGAATACAACTACCTGTTTGATCCGGAATGGCCGGAGGGCGAGAGCCCTTGTGAAATCGGTCGCAAACGCTTTGGCCGCATAGCGATCGCGAATTCCGACGCCGGAGCCGCGGCTTACACCGATCAGGCCATGGATCAGGCATGGCGGGCGGTTGAAGAACTACATTCAGCGTAGTCACCCTTATCGAGTCTTAGCGCGCGATGAATTGAACTTCGAAAATATGCCCAAGAAAAATCTTAGCGAACGAACCGACCGCGAACTCGGAATGTGCCGCAACATTCCTCGGCGCGATTTCCTGAACGGTGCGGCCATGACCGTGGGTGCCGCCTTCGTGCCCAGCTCAATTCGGACGGGTTCTATCGCCGCCGACGAGCCACAAAATCATCCAGGTTACAATCCGCCGGTAGCGACTGGTCTTCGTGGGAGCCACAGCGGTTCATTCGAAATCGCCCATAGCCTCCGCGATGGAACTTTCTGGGAAAAAGCTGCAGCTCCAAAGCAGCTGACGGAAAAATATGACCTGATCATCGTGGGAAGCGGAATCAGTGGTCTGGCTGCCGCACATTTCTATCGTGAGCGCGCCGGCGCTAACACAAAAATTCTTATTCTGGAAAATCATGACGATTTCGGCGGACACGCGAAGCGAAACGAATTTCATCTGGGCGGGAAGCTGCAACTCCTAAACGGCGGCACGATGCTGATCGATAGTCCGACGCCTTACAGCCCAGAAGCTACGGGCCTGATGAGCCAGATCGGGATTGATGCCGCCGCGCTGGATAAAAAGTGCACCGACCACGGTCTCTATCGGTCTCTTGGACTGGGATCGGGGGTGTTCTTCGACAAGGAGACATTTGGCGCGGACCGCCTGGTCGCCGGGCTAGGCGGCGGCGAAGAAGAAACTTCCAACGCTGCTTCGGGTCCTTCCAAATTGCAGGAATTCTTAATCAGGGCGCCGCTCAGCGAAAATGTGCGCCGGGATATTCTTCGATTGGAAGAAGCGAAAGTCGATTATCTCCCAGGACTGACCTCGACCGAAAAGAAGGATCGACTCTCGCGCATCAGTTATAAGGATTTTCTACTGAATATCGCGAAAACTGATCCTGGCGTGATCGCGTTTTATCAGACACGTACCAATGGCGAATGGGGCGTTGGAATCGATGCCGAATCCGCGCTGGATTGTTGGGCGCTCGGCTTGCCGGGATTTCAAGGCTTAGCACTTGAACCCGGAGCGGCGCCGCACATGAGCTATTCGGCCGCCGGGTATGTGAACGGCGGTTCTGCTCGATTCCATTTTCCCGATGGGAACGCATCGATAGCCCGATTGCTGGTTCGCGCGCTCATACCGCGCGCTATTCCCGGAAATTCTGTCGAGGATGTGGTCGGAGCGCAGGTTCACTACGATCGGCTCGATACAGATCAGGCCCCGATTCGCATACGCCTCAATAGCACCGTGGTGCGCGTTCGCAACGTCGCAGAGGTGAGCGCTGCTCCCGAAGTTGAAGTTTGCTACGCCAGCGGAAAAGAAGTGTCTGCAGTGCGAGCAGGTGCGTGCGTGCTGGCTTGCTGGAATATGGCAATCCCGTTTCTGTGCCCGGATTTGCCCGAAAAACAAAAAGAAGCATTGCACTATCTGGTAAAGATTCCGCTCGTTTACGCGAGCGTTGGACTGCGTGACTGGAAATCGTTCCAGAAACTGGGCGTTTCGAACATTCATGCGCCGGGAGCCTACTGGAATTCCGTGAACCTAAATTGGCCCATAGATATTGGCGATTACCACAGCCCCAGAACGCCGGAGGAGCCAATTCTGCTGCACTTGAGCCGGGCACCGTGCAAGCCCGGGCTGCCCGCGCGTGAGCAACACAAGGCGGGCCGCATGGAGCTTCTGGTGACGCCGTTCGAATTGTTCGAGCGGAAGATCCGTGACCAACTGGCGCGGACACTCGGCCTTGGCGGATTCGATCCAGCTCGCGACATCGCGGCGATTACCGTCAACCGCTGGCCGCACGGCTACGGATACGAATACAATCCATTGTTTGACCCGGAATGGCCCGTTGGGCAGGCACCACACATTCTTGGCCGCAAAAGATTCGGAAGAATCGCAATCGCCAACAGCGATTCCGGCGCTACGGCATATACCGATGTTGCGATGGATCAGGCGTATCGAGCGGTGAACGAACTTTTATCCCTCTGAGGCGGCATTTATTCAATCAGGCGATTTATTCGAGCGGGAAAGTTACAAACTGTAATTTTCCTTCTCGCTGGATCTGCAAAACGATCGGCGCACCGGAGGGCAACGCCTTCAAGGCGGTGCGCAAACGGTCCAGCGTAGTCATCGGCTCGCCATTCAGAGTCCGGATCACATCTCCAGTCGTTAGCGGAATTTCCCCGGCACTGCCGGCCGCACGGGCAGCGACAATGATTCCGTATGGGTCGCGCAGATTTTCTATCATCGATGCGATTTTTTTGTCGATTTCGACCCCAAGGATGCCGAGCTGCGGCACCAGGTTTTTTTGCGGATCCGCGAGGGCAGAAACCTGATCCATTTCGTGCGGGCGTTCTGTGAGCGTGATGTCAACACCGATCTGAGCGGAGCCGCGCAAGAGTTCGAAGTGTACTTTCTGTCCCGCCGCGCGAGACAGTATGTGAAACGCAACGTAAGGCAGGTTATCGACGTTCCTCTCATCAACAGCCAGCAAGACGTCGCCGATGCGTACGCCTGCCGCTTCGGCGGGTCCCCCGGGAGTGACGTCTGAAATGATCACGCCATAGTTGCGCGCCAGCTTCAGTCCCTGCGCCATTTCTGGCGATATAGTTTGCAACTGCACACCAATTTCCGGGCGGTGCAGGTGGCCAAACTTACGCAGTTGCCCATAGACTACCTGCAGCACTCCGCAGGGAATCGCGAAGCCCAGTCCTTCAGCTCCGCCAGATTGCGACAATATGAATGTGTTGACTCCCACGACTTCACCGCTGGCATTCACCAGTGGACCGCCAGAATTCCCCGGATTGATGGGGGCGTCTGTCTGCACATAAACCATCGGCGAATCAGGATCGGTTTGGCGAGCGACGGCGGAGATGATGCCGTGGGTGACGCTGTTGCGGAGTCCTTGTGGACTGCCAAACGCGAACACCGTTTCGCCTTGATGCAAATTCTGGTAATTGGCGAAGGACAGAGCTTTTAGTTTTATGCCGTCAACTTTTAACAGCGCGAGATCGACTTCGCGGGCGACGCCCACGATGCGCGCGTTCATCACAGTGACTCTTGACGCCAACGCCGAAGCAATCGAACCGTCGTCGTTTTCGCCGGCCAGTGCGACTTGCACTCGCTGCGCGCCGCTCACAACGTGCGCGTTCGTCAAGATGTAGCCGCTTGGATCAATCACGAATCCAGAACCAATTGCTTTTTGTCTTCCGATCACGACTCCGGCATTTCCGCGTTCGCTTTCCGAAACGGCGCCGTACCCGGTAACCATAATTTGCACCACACTCGGGGAAACTCGGCGCAGAAGCGAATCCGCGGACTCATTCCAGCGGCGCAGAGCGTCGGATTCCGATTGGGCTTTGCCGCTGCAAGCGAGGCTCAAGGCCGTAATTGTCAAGGATGCGAACTTCGTTAAGTTCTTCATGGCTTTGTGCCTCACGTATTTTCGCTAGCTCCCGAGCTGTCCACAGTTTGACGGAGTTCTGGAATGATTAGATACATGGCCGGCGGGTTTCCGTCTACCACTCGAAATTAACGTAACCCCGATACGCGCGCGGCATCTTATGCGTTTGCTTAGACACCAAGCTGCCGAGCAATACGGTACAGCTTGGGAGGCGCTCCTGTTAAGCTGCTACCGTTATTGACAGCTAATAAAAATGGATCATCGAGGTTCTTGTTCATGCCTAGGCTTCAGACTACCGAAGATATTCGCCTAGAAAACAATCGAACGCGCAAGGAATATTGGAAACGGTGGGGGCCGTATTTGTCAGAGCGGCAATGGGGAACAGTGCGCGAAGATTATAGCCCTGGGGGAACCGCGTGGGAATTTTTCCCGCACGATCATGCTCGCTCTCGCGCGTATCGTTGGGGAGAAGACGGCATCGCCGGAATCAGCGATCGCCACCAAATGATCTGCTTTGCTATCGCCATGTGGAACGGGCGCGATCCTATCTTGAAAGAACGGCTATTCGGTCTCACGGGGAATCAAGGCAACCACGGTGAAGATGTAAAGGAATATTATTTTTATCTCGATTCCACTCCCACTCACAGCTACATGCAGATGCTTTACAAGTACCCGCAGGCAGAATTTCCCTATCAGGAATTGGTGGACGAGAATCGGCGCCGTGGGCGTAGCGATCCTGAATTTGAGCTATACGACACAGGCGTCTTCCACGAGAGTCGCTACTTCGATATTTTTGCGGAGTATGCCAAGGGAAGCGACGAGGACATTTTTATCCGCATCACCGCTTCGAACCGTGGTCCAGAAACAGCCACGCTCCATCTGTTGCCGACGTTATGGTTTCGCAACACCTGGTCCTGGGGAAAAGATTTGCGGCGTCCTTTGATAAGAAGGGCAACGCCGCTGGACGGAATTTTGTCCGCCGAGCTGCAGCACTGGCAATACGGCAAGCGGTGGCTGCTTGCGGACGGGAAGCCAGAGCTGATTTTTACGGAGAACGAGACCAACAACGCGCGCCTTTTCAATGGACACAACCGCTCGCCGTACGTCAAAGACGGATTTCACGAGTATGTCATTCGGCAAAACAAATCCGCAATCAATCCGGATCAGACCGGAACAAAAATGGCTGCTCGGTATGTTCTCGATCTGGGCCCCGGCCAGTCCGAAACCCTGAAACTGCGTTTGACGGACCTCGAACCGCTGGGCTCCATGGAAACAAACGCCATGGTCATGGGGACGATCTCGTCCCCTGGGCATCAGGAGCGCGCTCAGGAAGTTCCCGGAACCAACGATTTTGGGAAAGGCTTCGACAGGCTTTTTGAAATTCGCAAGTCTGAGGCAGATGAGTTTTATGCGTCGCGCATCCCGCAACAACTTTCCGATGACGCAAAAAATGTAATGCGGCAGGCCTACGCCGGCATGCTTTGGTCGAAGCAGTTTTACCACTATGACGTGAAGACTTGGCTCGAGGGCGATCCCGCCGGACCTCCTCCGCCTAAAGAACGGCTGCACGGAAGAAACAAAGATTGGACGCATCTGTACAACGACGACATCATTTCCATGCCGGATAAATGGGAATATCCCTGGTACGCCGCTTGGGATTTGGCGTTTCATTGCATTCCTTTGGCCATCGTTGATCCCGACTTCGCTAAGGAGCAACTCATCCTATTGCTGCGCGAATGGTATATGCATCCTAATGGCCAGCTTCCCGCCTATGAGTGGGCCTTTGGCGACGTGAATCCACCGGTGCACGCATGGGCCGCGTGGCGCGTTTATAAAATTGAGCGGCGCGTCCGCGGCGTAGCCGATCGCGGATTTTTGGAAAAAGTATTTCACAAATTGCTTTTGAATTTTACTTGGTGGGTAAACCGAAAAGATCCCGATGGGGCAAATATTTTTCAGGGCGGCTTTCTAGGGCTCGACAATATAGGAGTCTTTGACCGCTCGGCTCCGCTGCCAACCGGGGGGCATCTGGAACAATCCGACGGCACGAGCTGGATGGGGATGTATTGCCTGAACATGTTGGCCATTGCGCTGGAACTCGCGAAGGATGACCCTGCCTACGAAGATGTTGCGAGCAAATTCTTCGAGCACTTTGTCTATATCGCTCAGGCCATGAACGATTTTGGCTCGGAGGGCGTTTCGCTGTGGGATGAAGAAGACGGCTTTTATTATGATGTCCTTCATCTGCCGAACGGGGAAGATCACTTTTTGAAAATTCGCTCGATGGTCGGTTTGATTCCACTTTTCGCCGTGGAAACGCTCGAACCGGAAATCGTCGATCGTCTTCCAGGCTTCAAAAGGCGAATGCAGTGGTTCATTGACAACCATCCTGACGTGCCAGAGCATATCGAAATGACGCAGCGATCGGCGCGAGGAGTCCGACGTCTGCTCTCGCTGGTCGGCCGCAAACAGCTCAAGCGCGTCTTGTCGCGCATGCTGGATGAGACCGAGTTCCTCTCGCCTTATGGGGTTCGCGCCCTTTCGCGCTATCACCTCGATCACCCATACGAACTGTTTGTAAACGGAAACGTGAGCCGCGTTGATTATGAACCAGCCGAATCGTCGACCGGCATTTTCGGTGGCAACTCCAACTGGCGCGGTCCGATCTGGATGCCTGTCAATTATCTGTTGATTGAATCGCTGCAGAAATTTCACCATTATTACGGTGAAGATTTTCAGGTGCCGTGTCCGTCGCGTTCGAGCACAAACTCGGATTTGTGGCAGGTTGCCAGCGAAATCTCGCGCCGCCTCGGTCATATTTTTATTCGCGGGACGGATGGCCGGCGCCCGGTTGCGGGAGCACAGGAAAATTTTCAAAGTGATCCCCATTGGCGAGATCTGATTTTGTTTCACGAATATTTTCATGGCGACAATGGCGCGGGAATCGGTGCGAACCACCAAACTGGTTGGACGGGACTGGTCGCAAAACTTCTTGAGCAGAGCGGAGAGTAAACTGCTGGATGCCCCACTCGCCAAAGCCGCGAATGCCAAAGGCATCCAAAACCAAGCATTTGCGAACTGCCCGAAAACGATTTGACGGAACAGTGGACAACGAACCGTTCATTTCCTTCGGCACAGAGGTTTGCCATGACTTGGTCGCTGCTGAAAAACGCGAGTGGCTGGTGACCAATGGTATCGGTGGCTTTGCCTCGGGAACCATCGCCGGCTCGGCTACGCGCCGTTACCACGGACTTCTGATTGCCGCTTTAAATCCTCCTACCGGTCGAACACTGCTCGTCGGCGGGATTGACGAGCTTGTAAGTATTGACGGACAGGCTTTTGAGTTAGCTACGCACCGCTGGGCCAGTGGCGCAGTCGCCCCTCGCGGGTACCTTACCATCCAAAGTTTTCGATTAGAGGGAGCAACTCCGGTTTGGACCTATCAAATCGGCGGTGCGCGAATTGAAAAGCGTGTCTGGATGCGCTACGGCGAAAACACTACTTATGTTCGTTATTCGCTCCTGGACAGCGCGTCGCCCCTTGCCCTCGACTTGAAAGTTCTCGTAAATTATCGCGACTTTCACGGAACGACCCATGCAGGCGACTGGCGAATGCTTGTCGAGTCCCGCGAAAACGGCATTTGCGTCACGGCTTTCGATGGGGCGCGGCCTTTTTACATCAAATCCGGCAATGCAATCGGTGAAGCGCGGCATATCTGGTATCGCGATTTTTTCTTTGCCCGCGAAAACGAGCGCAGGCTCGATGATCGCGAAGACCAGCTGTTTACTGCGCAATTTCATGCGCAACTGGAAATGGGCGGGCCAGTCACCATCATTTTCTCGACGGAGAAAGACGTAAGACTGGACGGAGCCGTTGCGCTTATAGAACAAACGAAGCGCGAATCAGAGATTTTGACTGCCGCGAAAGCTTTGCGCAAAGACCCATCTGGCGAAACGGTGCCGTGGTGGTTTTCTCAACTGATTTTAGCTGCTGACCAGTTTATTGTGAGGCGTCCAGTACCGGGGCAGGCAACGGGAAAATCAATCGTCGCCGGCTATCACTGGTTTTCCGATTGGGGACGCGACACGATGACTGCTTTACCGGGGCTCGCGCTCGCAACCGGACGCTCAGACGTCGCGAAGCAGATCCTGCTCGCTTTCTCGCGCTTTGTGGATGACGGAATGCTCCCGAACAATTTCCCGGACTCCGGTGCGGCGCCCGAGTACAACACGATGGATGCAACGCTGTGGTATTTCGAAGCGCTTCGGCAATATTTTGACACTACGCAGGATTTGGTCACGCTGAAAAAGATTTTTCCTATCCTCCGCGAGATTGTAACTGCACATGTGAAAGGCACTCGCTACAACATACACGTCGATCCTGCGGACGGTCTGTTATATGGCGGAGGCCCGGGCTTACAGCTGACCTGGATGGATGCAAAAATCGGAGACTGGGTCGTGACTCCCCGCACGGGAAAACCCATCGAAATTAACGCGCTGTGGATCAACGCGCTGGAGACCATGATACAGTTTGCGAAAGTGCTCGGCTCAAACGCCGACATTTACGCTCCACTATTGCAGAAAGCGAGATCCAGTTTCGGAAAATTTTGGAACGCAGAGCGAAATTGTTGTTTTGATGTGCTGGATGCGCCCGGTGTAGGCAGCGATTCAACCATGCGCCCGAACCAGATCTTTGCCGTTTCACTTGGCGGTATCCCGCTTCCTTTCGAGCAGCAAAAGGCCGTCGTCGATGCCTGCGCATCTCAGTTGTTAACGCCAATGGGTCTGCGCAGCCTTGCGCCATGCGAACCTGGTTACGCGGGGGGGTACGCCGGTGGGCAGCGAGAGCGCGACTCCGCATATCACCAAGGCACGGTTTGGGGCTGGCTGCTGGGGCCATTCGCGCTAGCGCATTATCGGGTCTACAAAGACCGGGCCGTCGCGCTTCGTTTTCTGGAGCCGCTTGCCAAGGCGATCGATTTCTGCGGCCTTGGCACGCTGGCGGAGATTTTTGACGGCGACGCGCCGCACCATCCTCGCGGATGCATCGCGCAAGCCTGGACGGTTGCTGAAGTACTGCGCGCTTGGAAAGAACTGCACACGCAAACAGAGTAATTGTGTTACCCAGGAGCGCGATTTACGAGCGCCTTTGCCTGAGCCTCACTCATTCGGACCGTGTGACGGCCGACTCATACAATTCGATCAGGATTTTCTCTCCGCCAGACACTGTTACCAGGAAAAAATTGACTCGCGTTCCGTCGGCACCGGGCCGGGTCTCCGGGTATACCGGCTTTATTCCAAAACGTTCCCGCAAAATCTGTGTGGCTTGGTCCACATCAGTGCAGCGAAATTCCACTTGTTGCACGCCCTGGCCGAATTTCCGAAGAAATTTTGCAATCGCTCCCGATCCTTCCGGTTGGCGCGACGTTAGCACGTCCAAGGAGACGTCTCCTGCGAAGTGCAGCTCAAATTCAGAAGCATCCTGTTCCGCGGGGACGTCAGCCAGGCGCGGCGAGCCATTTGCCTCGCGGATCTCCGCAAAGGTTTCCGGCCGGACCGCTAGTCCCACCGTGACTTTAGGATCTCTGCCAACCAATCGCGCAAACTCTTCTTCCTGGCGCCAGTGCTGGAGTGCCTGATCCGCTCGTCCTCGCCCCGTAGCGTAGATCGCGGATGCGCTATCTGCGCGCGCCAGCGCGTCGCTCGATGCTAGTCCAGCAATCCATTCGTCTCTTATGCGGGCCATAAGCCAACCACCTGGTGCTCTCTCTCGCGGCTAATGCTCGATCGTTTTCTTTGCCAGCGAGGAAACAATGATCGCGACGATCAACGTTCCCATCACTATGAGCAGCGATATCGCGGTCGAAATATGCAGCCAAGGCTCAGCGATCATCTTCGCGCCGACAAAGATCAGCACCAGCGCCAAGCCAACTTTCAGATATTCAAATTTTTCCAGGACCCCGGCCAGCAGGAAGTAAAGCGCGCGCAATCCGAGAATTGCGAACACGTTCGAAGTAAAAACGATGAATGCATTCCGAGTGATTCCGAAAACCGCGGGAATTGAATCCACCGCGAAAGTGACGTCGGTGATTTCAACGATCAACAGAACCAGAAACAGCGGGGTAGCGAAAAGCAGCCCATCTTCGCGCGTAAAGAATTTCGCTCCACGATATTCCTTCGTGAGCCGCAAATGTTTGCTGAAATATCGCACCAGAAAGTTCTTTTCCGGATGGCTTTCCGCGCCTGGTGCAAACAGCATGTGCGCTCCGGCATAGATAATAAAAGCGCCGAAGACGTACATGATCCAACCGAAGCGATTGATCAGTGCCGCGCCAAGCGCGATCATCACGCCGCGCATTAGCAGTGCGCCCAGGATTCCGTACCCCAGAACGCGCTGTTGATATTCATCTTTGACTGCGAAAATGCGAAAAACCACCAGGAACACAAAAAGATTGTCCACGCTCAGCGCTTTTTCAATGACGTAGCCGGTAAAAAATTCCAGCGCTAACTGCCTGCCGTAAAAGTACCAAATGCTTAAGCCGAAGGTGCAGGCCAGCGCCACCCACACGAGGCTCCAGATCAGCGCTTCTCGCAGGCTGATTTTGTGTGCTTTACGGTGAAATACGCCGAGATCCAGGGATACGGCGATGAGTACGAGTACGTTGAACGCAATCCAATGAAGCGGTGTGCCCATCTCTCCGTCTGATCTTCCAGATCCGCCGCAAAAGTAGTCTGCAGAAGGTAAGCGGCAGCCAAAAACAAATTCGCGCTACTTTGTCTTGGAAGATAGATTGTCGGTTGCGTTGAGGTTCGTCAACTCGATTCGCAGCGTGTAGCCGGATTCTACCTTTATCGGCACGTCCCAGCGCAGGCGCGCATCTCCGGCCGCGGCGGTTAGCCCGAGAGTGCTGATCCAATAGTTGCCGGTGGGCAGACCACTGATGTGGCCGCTCCCTTCGAGGTCCGTGTCTGTTTTCGCCGCAAGATATTCGGTTTGCGCTTGTGCAGGAGCAATCTGCTGCACTCGCTTCCGATACGCGTTTTGCGCCTCCGCCCATTTTCGCGCAGGATTCACTCCATCCAGTTCCAGCTCCATCCCAGAGACCGTCTCCGGGTGCGCCTGAATGAATTTCTTAAGCGCCGTTAAGTACTCCTGTTTCTGCTTTTCGTAGCGTTCCGGATTTTCCGTTTTGTCTGCGTCGCGAAATTTTGGTTTGGGAATGCCGTTTGTTACGCCGCCGCTATTCGACCGTTGATACGCCAGCAGAAATTCCGGCACATGCAGAACATCGTCCGGAGTCAACAGTTTGTCGAAGCCGGGCAGCGTAATATCCATGACATCGTGTTTATGCAGCCAATCAATCAGCTCCGCAGATACTTTTAGCTCGTCGATAAATTTCTCGCGGGATGGAGGCCCTTCACGTTGCTCTAGGTCTCTAACGATCTCGTCATAGCTTTTCGTGAGCACATAAAATGTGAAATCGCGCACCGGCTCCGATTTCGCCGCGGTTGGAGTGATTTTTGCTGTGAACTCGAGCGATCCGGTGGAGGATTGGGCGTCCACGCGAGAAGTAGCCACAAGGCACAAAAGCCCCGCTAAAATCAAAAGTGTTCTCATGTCCGCCATCGTAGCAGAATCACAAGAAACGTCCGTTTTTCATTCGCGGCTGAATGCCTAATCTTCACCCCCGGGTGACATGTAGTGCGGCCGGTGGCATGTTTCTAACATCAAGGATGAAACGGAACTTCTCTAGAACAATCTGAAAACCGTTTCGATCGTAATCCAACTCGCCACGGGACGTCGCTCGACGTCTCTGGCGGGAATAAACTGCCAGCTGCGCACGGCGCGTACCGCATTTTCGTCCAGACCAAGCCCAATTCCACTGGTCACTTGCACGTCTTTTGCGCGTCCATCAGCGCCGACCAGCACGCGCATCGTTACCCGGCCTTGCATTTTCGCTTTTCGAGCCTCGTCAGAGTAGGCAGGATCGGGACAATACTTGCAGATTACCGGCGCAGCGACGCCAGCATACGGCAGAAGACTGTTTCCTACTCCCGAGCCATTCCCATCCCTGTCTCCCATCGTCGAGCCAGGACCGTTTCCTATACCAGCCGTTCCGGTTCCTTCGGAATTGTTTGGATTCTTCATCCAAGGCAAACCGAGATTTTTTACTGGCGCCGCCAATTCCGGGGCGTTTGCATCAAAAACCGTCGCCGGTACGGGAAGTGGATGCGGCCGGCTGCCCGGGAGCCTGGGAGCCGCGAAGGCGCTCGTCGATAAGCGGGCCAGTTCACCGGTCGTCGGCGGCAAAGGATTGTGACCGCCTCCGCTACCTCTCTTGCCGAGCGAGTAGGTTTCGGCCGCGGGTATTTGCCGCGGCGCGGCGTACGTTAATTTTCCAGGAGGAAAAGGGATCTCTACTGAGTTCGCGGGCATCTTGCTGATCGGATGAATCGTTGCGTAAAGAAGCGCTGCGAAAAAAAGCCCGTGCAATAGCGTTGAGCCAGCCTGTGCGCTTAGCTCCATCTGCTCCCGCCGCGGCTCCAAAAGATGAATTGGCACTCCATCAAACGCTTCTGTCCTTGCCATAGTGACGCGCCGCGTCATCCACACACTTTCCAGATTTTCGCGGATTCGCTTCAAAAGGGAACTGTTACGAGTAGGATCGAAATCCAGGGCCGGTTGACGCATCCTCGACCTCCGCCGCTGCAATCCTACACCGGGCAAAAACAAAAAGCGGCTCCGTTGCACACTGGGAGCCGCTTTGCCTTCGAAAGGTTGCTTTAGATTTCAGGCTAGAAAAGACGGAAGGTCACTTCAATCGGTACCTGGGTTGGAACGGTCTTTCCGCTCGGGCCGACTGCCGGCCGGAATTTCCATTGCCGCACAGCTTCAATCGCTTTTTCGTCCAGACCTAAGCCAGGGCTTTTCACTACTTGAATGTTCGTTGCCCGTCCATCCAATGTGATAACTACCATCAACACAACTACGCCTTGATATTTTGCCTTGCGTGCTTCGTCGGAATATTGCGGGTCAGGGCAGTAAATGCAACTCGGCATACCAACACCGTTGATGCCGGCACGAAAAGCTCCGCCACCGGTCCCGCCGCCTTCGCCTGGGCCAAGGCCGCCGCCCGAACCACTCCCAATACCCGTCCCGTTGCCATGCCCAAGCGATTCGCTCGCTCCGTTGGCCAGTGGGTCGCCAAAAGTCGGAGCGTTAATATTGGAAACTCTCAAATCCGGCGGTCCCAGCAGAGAGGGGTCCATCGGGAGCTTGGGACTTGGATTTTGGATTTTTACCTGCGGTGGCGTGAATTGCGTCATCTGGAATTTAGGGAGTTTGCCGCGGTTCACCGGAGCGGTCGTATGGTCGTTCGCTCCACCACCTCCGCCTGCTGGTTTCGCTCCGGCAGGAATCTTTGCCAAGTAGGGCGAAATATCAAGCGGCGTGACGTCTGTTTTGTTCTTAGCCTGCGTTGAGGGCAGAACGCGCGTGAAGAGCGGTACCACCACCAATGCAATCAGCGCTACGTGCAGACCAATGGAAATCGCCTGTGTCCAGCCGAAGTTCTCGTCTTTCGACCAGATCTCTTTCACTCTAACCGGCTTTACTTCAAATGGTAACGGTGCTTGTTTGGGCGGAGAGAATAGCTCTTTCAGGCGGGTTCCAAATCCACCGAATCCTTCCACCCAACCGGTCGAAAGCCTGCTGTCAGTGTGTCCTTTCGGGGCTTTCCGGCCGCTGAAAAATTCTCCGACGTTTTCCCAGAATCCGCCGCCATATTCTGTTGGCATCAGATCTGACTTCACGTCACCGCGAATTTTTACTGGGCGTTCAAAAAGAAATTGCTTCAGGTTGGACCAAAAATTATCCGGCATCAACATCGGCGGCCGGCCAAACCTAGGCACGGGAGGCGATGTGCGATTCGTGGCCGAACCCTCAACGTTTGGCCGTTGCGGTGGTCCTAGGTTGAGCATTGTTCCCGGCAAGATTCTCCGCCCTTGTAGTTAGACGCAGTCGGACAGTTTAGGATGCACCATCCGATACGATTCGTTACAGCCTCGATAGGTTGCCAATCCCCTCCGGCTGACACCATACTTCATTCATTGTAACATACGTAGTTCTATCACCTTCCGATGTTTCCCGCCGTGCCACAGGCGAAAACTAGGGCTTAGAAGGGAATTGCACTCACGGAATCCATGTCTGAACCACTCGAACTCAAGAAGACCCTGAATTTACCTAAAACTGAATTCCCGATGAAGGCAAGCCTCCCCTTGAATGAGCCGAAACAGCTCCAGGCTTGGCAGGAAGCCAATCTCTATCAGCAGATTCTGGACGCACGGGCTGGTAAGCCGCTCTTTGTCTTGCATGACGGTCCGCCTTACCCTACCGGCACGATTCATCTTGGCACCGGCCTGAACAAAATCTTGAAGGACTTGATCGTCAAGACCAAGAGCATGGCGGGCCACTACGCTCCTTACGTTCCTGGCTGGGACTGCCACGGGCTGCCTATCGAAACTCAGGTAGAAAAAGAACTTGGCGGCAAAGGGAAAGTTGCCCCCGCTGAATTTCGCAAGCTTTGCCGCGATTTCGCCACCCGTTACGTTGAGCAGCACAAGAAAGATTTTAAACGTCTTGGAGTGTTCGGCCGCTGGAACGATCCATATCTCACAATGAGCTTCGACTATGAATCCACCATCGCCAACGCCTTTCTCGATTTTATGGAGAAGGGCTACGTATATCGTGGGCGCAAGCCCGTTTATTGGTGCCTGTTCGATTCCACTGCGCTGGCTGAAGCCGAGGTCGAATACGAAGATCATGTCAGCCCGTCAATCTGGGTAAAATTTGCGGTTGTAGCTGGCGGTAAAAACAGCGCCGCTAACATTGGCACTGATGTTTCGGCCGTGATTTGGACCACAACTCCATGGACCATTCCCCACAACCGCGCCCTGGCATTCCATCCGGATTATGAATATGCCGTTGTCAAAACGGAAAAAGGCAAGCTGTTGCTCGCCACCGATCGCATCGCTGCGCTCCAATCCGAATGTGACATCAAGGAAGCCGAAGTTCTGGCTACCTATAAAGGCCGGGATTTCGAAGGTATGCACTTTCAGCATCCTTTTGTCGCGATTCAGGTGCCGGGCTTGCTCGCGGAGTACGTTACGCTCGATCAAGGCAGCGGTATCGTTCACACCGCTCCTGGCCATGGTGTAGACGATTTCAACTCCGGCCAGAAATACGGACTCGAAATTTATGCTCCTCTCGACGACAAGGGTGTTTATACCGAGGGATTGCCGGAATACAAAGGCAAAGACGTTTTCACCGCAAATCCGGTTATCGTAAAACTCCTCGCGGATCGCGGCGCGTTGCTGGGCCATCATCCCTACAAGCACAGCTACCCGCATTGTTGGCGCTGCCACAATCCAGTGATTTTTCGCGCCACGGAACAATGGTTCATCGGCATGGATGCCATCCCTACCGACAGCCAAAAATCGTTGCGTACCGAGGCCCTCTCCGAAATCCACAATGTCAAATGGATTCCCGGATGGGGAGAAGACCGCATTTACGAAATGATTGAAAAACGCCCGGATTGGTGTGTTTCGCGTCAGCGTTTCTGGGGCGTGCCGATCATCGTTTTTTTTTGCGACTCCTGTGGTCAGCGGTTTCAGGACTACAAGGCGCTGCGCAATGTCATCGAATGGTTCAAAAAAGAGGGCGCCGACGCTTGGTATCGATATTCGCCAGAAGAACTCTTGCCACCGGGTACGAAGTGTCCTTGCGGCGCGTCTAAATTTCGCAAAGAAAACGACATCCTTGACGTCTGGTTCGATTCGGGCTCATCGAACCTCGCTGTTTTGCATGGCAAAGAGTGGCCGGCCGACGTTTATCTGGAAGGGCCGGATCAATATCGCGGCTGGTTTCACAGCTCGTTGCTGGTCGCTACCGGCGTTCGCCATGCCGCGCCTTATCGCAGCGTCGTGACCCACGGGTGGACGCTCGATGAGCAAGGCCGCCCGATGTCCAAATCGCTCGGCAACGTAATCGAGCCCTCGGAAATCTGCGACAAGTGGGGAGCCGATTTGCTTCGCTTGTGGGTCACTTCCGTGGAATATCAGGCTGACGTGAAAATGAGCGAACGCGTCTTGACCCAGCTCAGCGAAGCCTATCGCAAAATTCGCAACACCTTTCGTTTCGCGCTCGGCAACCTCAATGATTTCGATCCTTCGCGCCACGTGCGGGGCAACGGCCAGTTGGAAGAGATGGATCGCTGGATGCTCGACCGTACCGCCGACCTGGTGGCAAAATGCCGCGACTGGTACGCCGCTTACGAATTTCATCGCGTGTATCACGCCATCCATGATTACTGCGTCGTGGACCTCAGCGCTTTCTATTACGACGTATTGAAGGATCGCCTTTACACCAAGGCCGCCAATAATCCCGCACGACGCTCCGCGCAAACCGCTATTTACAAAATCACCAGCGCGCTGATTCGAATCGCCGCGCCAATTCTTGTTTTTACCGCCGAAGAAATCTGGAAGTATTTGCCAAAAACTTCTGGTGAACCGTCAAGCGTTCATATCAGTCTCTTTCCTGATCAGGCCGAGTTGCGGACCGGGATCAAGCCCTCCGATACTGCGGCCTGGAATCTGCTCGCGAAAGTGCGCGGAGAAGTCCTCAAGGCCCTTGAAGCCGCGCGCAACGAGAAGAAAATCAACTCCGGCCTCGAAGCCAGGGTTCTTCTCAATGGCAATCCAGAATTAAAAGCCAAACTGAAAAATCATTCGGCGCATTTACCTGGCCTCTTTATCGTTTCTCAGGTTGACTTTGTCAGCGCCGGGATACCGGATTACAAATCAGAAGCGATTCCTTCGCTGGAAGTCTCTATCCATAAAGCGGAAGGGAAGAAATGCGAGCGGTGCTGGAACTATTCCATTCACGTCGGTGAGAATCAACGTTACCCGACCGTCTGCGAGCGCTGCTCGGAAGCGCTCGCGGAAATCGAAAGCGCCGCATCTTGATACGCCGCCCAGATCTGTTTTGTGGCGCAGCGTTCGCCCTCTGCAGCCAGGTCTTCCGCAACACCGCGTCGTTATCGGTGTCGGTGTTTAAACGCGGGAGGTCATGAACCGGCCATGATTCATCCATCGCGCCTGCGCTGGCTGGTTCTTACGTTGCTGACTGTCTTTCTCGATCGCCTCTGCAAAGCCGCGATTGAAGCGAAAACCAGTGAAGGCTGGCGCCACACACTCGTTCACAATTTTATTTATCTGGTACACAGCAAGAACCCAGGCATCGCCTTCAGCATTTTTGCCGACAGCAATTCGCATTGGGTCCGCTATATATTGATCATCGGTTCGCTCGCGGTGATCGCCATAATCACATGGTACCTGGTGGCGGCAGATGGAGTTTCGTCACGTGCGGCTGCCGGTCTGGCCTTGCTTCTCGGTGGCGCCGCTGGCAATCTCACCGACCGCGTTCTTCATGGCGCGGTTACTGATTTCTTTGAAGTGTTGCTCGGCTCCTATCGTTATCCCGCGTTCAACGTTGCGGATTCCGCGATCACCATCGGCGCGATTTTGATTCTGATTGACGTCCTCTTTCCTCCTCGCACCACGGCAAAGCGCGCAACCAGAACTCGCTGACCAAGTTTACTGGCGGGTGTCGCTCGGGTTTCCTTGAGGATCTTGCAAATAGTCATCGTCGATCACTCGCAACCGAGGATCTCGGAAGCAAAAACTGAAAAAGAAAGTCGCGAACTTCTGCAGATTATCCCCCCCAGTACAGCTAAAGAACGAGTACAGCTAAGAACGGAACCAGTATTTGTTTGTGAGCAAGGGGGCAGTCTGTCCGTTGACCACAAATCTGCCGCTCGATACTGTGAGTTATGGCCGCGAGTCAGCCTTCACTTTCTACGGTCGCCGCGAGGTTCGAGCCCGATCTCCAGCTTGCGCGCATCAAAACCATCGCTTTCCATTCCCTGGTGTTTCTGGTTGCCTTTCTTATCCTTTTCTCCCGCCGCCCCGATGCGATTCTCAATGCACAATTTTGGGCCGAGGACGGCAAATACTGGTATGCCGACGCTTATAGTTTAGGTTGGCGATGTTTGCTCATCCCAGTGGGGGGCTACTTGAATACGGTCTCCCGTCTGATTGGACTGGCAACATTGTTGTTCCCCTTGGCCGTAGCGCCACTGATTATGAGTTTGTGCGCGATTTTCGTTCATATTCTGCCGATTCACGTGTTCTTGTCTTCTCGGTTTAGCGCAATTCCCTTCAAAATAAGACTTATCGGCAGCCTGCTTTACCTCACGCTTCCGAATTGCTATGAGCTTCACGCCAACACCACGAACCTGCAGTGGCATCTGTCGCTGGTCGGTTGCCTGATTCTGTTCGGCCGTCCAGAAAACGGGTGGGGATGGCGAGTGTTTGACTCCCTTATTTTAGCTAGTGCGACCCTTGCCGGTGTACTCGGCATCTTCCTGTTTCCGCTGGCTGCCAGTCTGCGATGGTTACGGCATGACTCGCGCTACAACCGCTTCCTGATTGCATTACTTCCTGGATCGTTATTGCAATGCCTGGTCATGCTGATTTCTAATTCCCGCCCATCCGCACCGAATGGCGCGACGCTTCCCCGGCTGATCGGTATTGTCGGCGGCCAGGTGTTCTATGCTCCCGTACTTAGCATGAAGTCCCTGCTGCTCCTCTATCTCTTCGCCGATCGACGAACCTTTTTCTCCATTGAGGTGGCCGCCCTGGCGCTTGGACTGCCGATCGTGATTTACGCGCTTCTTCGCGGTCCCAAAGACTTGAAGGTTTTTCTGATCTTCGCGGCGGCACTGCTGGTACTAGCCCTTCGCAATCCCTTGGTTATTCCAACCAGTAGCAGTCCGCAGTGGGAATTGATGCAATTTCCTGGCCTTGGCAACCGTTACTATTTTTTTCCGATGCTCGCTTTTTTGGCGTCCGTGATCTGGTTGTGGACTGGTCCGGGACGTGCCAGGTTCACGCGTTATTACGCGCTGGCGATTCTCGCGCTGCTACCCATAGGAATTTACCGGGATTGGCAACATCCGCAATACAAGGAATTTCACTTTCAGGAATTCGCCGCTGAATTTGAACGCGCTGCCCCTGGCACCAGGATGACAATTCCGATTAATCCTACTGGATGGCAAATGGTCTTGGTCAAAAGATGAAGACGCCGCTCCGGCGCGGAGCTGTTTGTCCTTCTCCGTTTCATTCTCAAGAAGATTGTGGCGGTACCGCAGATAAAACGGCCGGCTAGGTTAACGAATGACCCCGTCTCTTTGAGAGTCGTTTGGGGCTACAGCCCTTACTCGACCGTGAAGTTCGCCGTGCGCCACGGTGTGCTTTTTCCCGTCGAGTCGGTGGCCTGAACGTCCAACCGGTACGAACCCTTCGGCAATTTGCTAATGTCCAGTCCCCGTCCGACGGGAATGATCGAGCTTCCTGTTTTCTTGTAAGGGGCGGCGCTAATGGGCTGCGAGTCGCTTATTACTTCGCCTGTTTTCGAATCGACGACCCGCATCGCGAACTGGACTGTCGCTGGACTGAGCAACGGTTCATAAATTTCAAAGTAAGTGTACAAAGTGCCGCGTTTTTTGAAGTGCGCGTTGCCGGTCGGCTTGAATTCAATGTCTCGGCTCACCAGCGGCTTGTAGTCCCCAGGTAGTTTTTGATCCCATGCTCCAGGTAATTTGAATGTGGATCGGTTCTGGGATGAATTAGCCGCCACGTCCGTTATTTGCTTGCAGAGGGAAACCTGGCTCATAGCGAGTCCATTTCTATGGTAGCTATCGACCGTGAAGGGAATTTCGGCACGGCCAAACCTCGTACCGTCACCAAGCGCGACCCGAAGATCATATTCACCTGGAGGAAGCGTAAGTTGCGTCTCATACCGATTCTCAACGTATCCTGGGATTTGCTGTTCGGTGCGATGCCGTTCTATCTGTGGAATGCCGTCCCTATCAGCTATATCACTAAACCGTGTTACGAGAGTTCCGTCTTTAAACCGTGTTACGAGAGTTCCGTCTTTCCTGAACACCAGACCTAAAACTCCTCTCGTCCTTATTTGGCCTTTCAGCGATTCCCACGGCCAATCGAGAGCGATGTCAACACGAGCGGCATCACTGTTCGTGAAGAGGGAATTGCCAAAAGTGAGACATTGACGCTGTTGTCCTTCGGCGTAGCCAGATCGTTCTCCAGCTGAGTGCCGAGCTTTGTTCCGTTTACCGGGTCCGAAGCCGAATGCTTCGTATTGCAGTACTCACTGCGGGCAACGACGATAGCATTACGTCGGTTCACCTTTATAGAAATCTTATGGCAACTACCTTCTGGTGACTCCGGAAGCGTATACGCAATGACATAGTGAGACTCGACCAAGGCTCCAACCACGCCCGGTGGCCACTCAGCAGTAC
>DATDFA010000048.1:0-57070 GCA_036522855.1 Candidatus Acidiferrum sp.
CCCAAACGATCCGGGGTCGGTCGGATCAACGCCCAGGGCAGTCTCAGGTTGTCCCGCCTCGGGATCCGCGAAGACGGGGTGATTGAACAGGTTGGTAACGACGTACTCGAACCGAAGGTTGACTCGTTCCGCCACACGAATGTCCTTTACCAACCTCATGTCCACGTTCCAATACATCAGTCCGCGGAACACGCCAAGGCCACCCGTGTTGCTGTCAAGACCCAGAATCGCCGGACGAAGGGTGCTCAACAAGGCGTCAGAATTGGAAAAGATGTTGAACTGTCCATCACCGGCAGGGTGGAGCGAAGCCGAGCCTCCGGAGGCCGCTTTGGTGAGAATACAGTTTTCGTTGGTGAAGAAGTTGGAGCTGTCAGCCGAACCGAAGCCTTGGCCAGCTGATTCGTCGCCCTGATTTGTGCCGCAGCCGAGCGGTACGCCGCTGCCAATGGCAAGAATGGGCGACAAGGACCAACCGCCCGCGATGTGCCCGATAATGCCGTGCTGCCCCTTGTACCAAGGGTCCTCGATCAGGGCGACACTGTTGAAAACGAATTTGCGATCAAAGGCCTGCAGTCCGTAGCCATTGTGCAGGTCGAAGGGATCGTTCACGGTGTATTCGCTGGTGGCCTGAACGAGCGCGCCCGTACCCAGAGCCCTACTCCAAGTGAAGTTTTCCTGGAGTGTGATTCCGTGCCAGTTGGTCGCCTTTAATGAGACGAATGCGCCGTTGTAGTTCCCGTGTCCAACGCTGGCATTGACACCAACGCCGGAGGACATCTGACCGCCGCACCCGATCTCCGTACCAGTCACGCAGTCGATAGGCGTGTTCAGCATAGTGCGCGGGAAATTGAACCCGCCGTTGTCGAGGTCGCTCCATAAAGTCCAGACGCTTTGATTCTGGAAGTTGCCGAATTCATTCGCTACGACGGCAGCCGTACAGCTGGCGAAACCAACGCAGTAGGCTGGATTCATAGCGGCTTCGAAGAACGGCTGCGGAGTGACGGCGGTTGTAGCGGTGGTGGCGGCCTTGCAAGCAGCAAAAGATGTGGCGCAGCCCATAGCCGTCTCCACAGCAGCATAAGCCTTTGCAAAGGATTGTCCGCCGAGTGTCATCATGTAAGGTACCGCGTTGATGTTGATGGGTTGATACTCATGGGTAATTCTGCGCCCAATGTAGCCCACTTCCAGCAAAACCTTGTTGGTCAATTGCCGCTGGATGGTGAAGTCGAACGAGTCTACAACGTTGGGGCGGAAATGTGGATCGAGAGCTTCCCCCGCGCCCGCTGAGACGCTGTTAACGCCCGGAATGGTCGGCTGAGGAAGCGTTGGGGTCGCGGCCGGGATCGGGGCGCTGTTGCCGTCGACGCCGACACGGAAAGCATTGGCAACCGTGGGATTGGCCGGCCCGCACACACCGGTCATAAAGTTCTGGCGGCACTGAACAGCCTGAATAAGTCCTGTGCCCAGCAGCGGTACAAGGACTAGGTCCACGCCGTTCAGGCGTCCATAAACTCGGCTGTAGCCGCCACGGATGACGCTCTTGTTACCGCCGAACACCTTACCCAAGACTCCGTCTGAGTAGTTGGGATTCCAAGCTGCGGCAATCCGGGGGCTGAACGAACCGTAGAAGGGGTCATAAGGATACTTCTGGCCCGCCCCGGTGTTGCCAACGAGGGCAAAGCCAACCTCAGGGTTGTAGACCTGGCCAGCCAAAGCTGCCGATTCACGCTGCTTCAGGTAGGATAGGATGTCCAGTTGCTGACCGCTGGAATCAACGAGTTCAATCTGCTTGCCTTGTGCCTCAGTTGGAGGCATCTCGAGCGTCCAGCCCAAGCCGTAAGTGAGCGTGAAAGACGGCTTCATATGCCAGGAATCGCTGAAATAGACATTGTAATAAGGAATCGTACTCTGGTCGAAGGCGTGAGTCAGCGGAGGATTCAGCGCTAGGTTTGGACCGGACCGGGTATAGGCGATTTGCGAGTCGGTAACGACACCGAGAACGGCCGAAGCGGTACGTGCCCACGTGCCCGGGTCTACACCTGTTGGGGTGGTTGCCGAGAAGTCCACGAGGCCACCGCCGCCCTGCTCGCCGAGCTGATAAGTGGGCTGAAAATTGATGCCACCTCCGTTGTCCGAGCGCTGGTGCCAGTCCCAGTTGCGCTGGTAGGCGCCGCCGAAAGTGAAGAGATGGTTTCCCTTCAAGATCGTGACATCATCACGAAAGAAGTAGTCATGTCCGTCCCAGAAACGGGTGCGGACGTTCTGGGTGTTCACGTTGTAAGGGCTGAGAACCGTCGTGTTGGACTCGCCGTACGGCTCGAGAGCACCGCCGAGGTCGGAAAACTGCGGAATACCGCCAGGATTGGACCAGGACCAGAAGTTGCGGAGGTAGCTGAAGTGGAAGTCGTTTGTAGTATGGGAGGTAATATTGGTGGTCAATCCAGCCACGTAATACCAGGGCTGTTGCGGACGCACAGACAGAGCCGAAGGCGTGCCCAGTGTGTCTCCCGGGAAAAAGCCTCCGATATCTACCTGGCTGGTAGTCGCAAGAAGTATTTTATAGTATCGATAGCTGGTAGTGAAATGCCATTTTGAGCCAAAGTCGTGGTCCAAGCGGACCACTCCGAAATTGGATGTCTGGGGAAGGTTCACGTTAGCCTTGAATCCTATTGTGTTAACCCCATCGCAGCGACTACCGACCAAGGCACCGCAACCCGGATCATTCCCGGCAGGCTCAAAGGTATTCCACATCTGTTGGACCAAGGGATTGATCCCGATGCCACGAGGATCGCAAGCGACGGTTCCACTTGGACCGCAGTTGGTTCCGGTGTTCAAATTGTAATCTACCCCACCAAAGGTGAGGATACCGGCGCGCATGTTATCGCTGGGAACCGCCCGCTCAAAGGTTTGAGAGTTGTTCCAGCGGAAGCCTTCGTAGTTGGCGAAGAAATAGGTCTTTCCTCCGAGAACGTTCTTCTGAAGGATGGGGCCGCCACCCGCTGCGCCGAAGCGGTTGTAGTGATAACTGGGAAGAGGCGTTCCAGTGAAATTGTTGTCCCACGTGTTCGCGCTAAAGTTGTTGTCAAGATAATACTCGTAAGCAGAGCCATGCCAGGCATTGGTGCCGCGTCTGGTAACGACCTGAACTTGGGCTCCCGCCGAACTGTTGAAATCCGCAGTTTGGTTGGCGGTATTCACCTTGAATTCCTCAACGCTGTCGATAGGCGTTGGCATAACACCAGTAGGGCCGTTGGAGCCAAAATTGGTATGGACGACGCCACCGGTTGGATCGTCGGCGAAGCTCGGTGTGTAAACCTGCATGCTACCGTCCATGTCATTTGTATTTTGGCCGCCATCGAGACTGAAGCTGCTTTGGTCAACGACCGCGCCCGCCACGCTGCCATCTGGAGAGACGCCCGGCTGCAAGGTAACGAACGTGGAGACGTCGCGGTTAATGGATGGCAAGTTCGTTAGCGCATCGCCACTCAGGGTGTTGCCAACGGTAGCATTCATGGTTTGCAGTTCGCTGTTCGTGGTGGTGACTTCGACGGTTTCGGTAATGGCACCCAGCTCAAGCTTCAGGTCGACCGTCAGAGCAATGCCGACCTTGGCGGTGACGGCAGTCTTGGTGACACGGAACCCAGTCTTATTAACCTCAATTTCGTAGTCGCCAGAAATTACGTCGGCGAAGAAATAACGACCCTGGTCGTTCGTATTGATTGAGCGTGGAATATTTGTAGCTTTGTCCGTGAGTTTGACCGTGGCGTCAGCGATCACTGCGCCGGATGCGTCGGTGACCACACCGGCGATGGTCGTCGAGCTGGCCGACTGCCCGCACAGTAAATGAGGGGCTAGGAATAAAGCCATTGCCAACAATGCGACGAACGATACCACTCGCGAGGTAGAGTGCGAAAAACTTCGAAAGGAAGAACCCAAACTGCGCATGCGACCAACCATCGATGCCTCCAGTTGGCGAACAAGCGGAGCGCGGCCGCACCATACCTAGAGCTTCGCAGCGAACCAAAGCTCAACGCTTGCATTGTCCGCAATGATCGACGCCCACCACAGGCGTAACTCTTTTGCGCGATGTATACAGCCGTATTAAGGGCGTGTCAATAAAAAACTTAGAAAAATTTGATTGACGACCGCTAAGTGGCAAAAGCAGGCCCCGTTATACCCACTTATACTTAGTTATACTGACTGCAGCATGCTTCGGCGGACGCAAACGCTCTACATCACAGCAGACTGGTTTTTCTCGCAGCGCGGGAAGGTGCTGCACCGCTTCGACCAATTCCTTGCGGAGCTGGCTCAGTCGCAAATTCCGTGTATCTGGCTGACTGACCGGACGCGCGCTCAACTGGATGAACCGCGGAGACGGCTGGGGCAGAATGATCCTTATATTGGCGAGAGCGGCTGCGGCGTTTATCTGCCGGAAGATTACTTTCACCTGAAAGCCGGCAATACCATTCGACTTGGCCGCTTCACCTGCATCCCCGTCGCAAAGCCGCAGCCGGCCGCCGCAGAAGCGCTTGACGAACTTTCCAGCGATTTGGGCATCTCCACCGTTTCGCTACGTAGCCTCTCGCTGCGGGAACTGAGCCAGAACACCGGATTGCCCTCCGGCGAGGCCGAACAGATCCGCATGCGTGATTTCGACGAACTCTTTTTCTTTGCGGGAGCCTCCGACGCCGATATTGCGAGATTCAGCGAGGAATCGAAGCTACGGGGTCTGACACTGCAAAGCCTTGGCGCTTTTTGGTCACTCTCCTGCGGCGCCGATCTGGCGAAGTGTATTCGCGAACTTGGCAGTCTCTATGACCGCGCCTTGCGGGCGCATGCACTTCGCGTAGGCATTGCCGTTACGCCGGATGATGGCGCGCTCGCAATCAATGCCGATCCTCGCCTGAAATCTCTGGTGGCCTCCTGCGACCGAACCTTGTTTCTGACGGAACGCCAGGTCGCGCCCAATCTCGATCGCTCCACGGTCTCAATTGACGATTCGGCCGACGGTCCAAGGGAGACCACGGTTGCCAACTCGAGTCCACGACCGGATAGCAGCCATCGACCGAGAAATGCTCTCAATTTGCATGCGGCCGATGTTTGGGAAAGGCTTTTGGAAGCGGTTCTCGCCGGAAGGTAGGGTTCAGGCCCAAAAAAATCGCGATTTTGATGGTACCTATAGAACTAAGCTGGGCCTCCGATCAAATGTCTTTTCTCTATCACTGTCAGCTAAAGGGAAATTTATCCGCCACAAGCAGTAGAGTTCACTGACCTGCGGGTGACACGTGGTCGAGCGGACTTCGCATGAATCGAAGATTTCCTCTAGTTTTTTGTTACGCGAACTGATTCGCGATCATTTTGCGGTGGAACCTAGATTGCTCTCATCCCAGGAGTTCTCTCAGCAAGGTTCGCAGCGCCGCAGCACTAGAGGTACTAGGAGATTTTCGATGGCTTGGTTAGTTCGCACCCTTCGTCTTCCCGCAGCTGAAACCCACACAAATCTCGCGCTGGCATTTTGTGTCTTTCTAATGGGGCTGATGTCGGTCGCTATCATTTGGCAAGCACAAATCATTGCCAACCAGCGAGACGCGATTCGGTTTCTGGAAACTCTGAAATTCGGCGGCTGAGTCGCCGGACTCCGAGATTTGCCCACGACCAAGGGATGGTTGCCGAGCCCACGCAACGGCATACCGTCATTCGAAACCCGCTCTCCCGGGCAGGCGAAGCGATCAATTGAGTGAACTTTTCTGCACGCCTCGCGCAAACGAATCTAGACATTTCCTTGCATTGGTGTAGGCTCCCGGATGCAGGGGAATTTCGAGGGAGGAAACGAAGTGAAAAAGATTTTGTTTGCCGTATTGCTGGCGGCGATGCCGTTGGTTGTTTTTGCTTCACAAGGAACCGGAAGTGAACCGCGGGCCACGTCTGAAACCGGAACGAAAGCTTCGACTTCAGCTTCGACTACACATCACGTGCGGCGTCACCGGAAGCGCAGCAAAAATGCGCACCACGTGAAACGCCACCACACCACCAAGCAGCACAGCCAAACGCAATAATCGCGGAGAGCTGCTCTTAGCGGGACGAACGGCCCGAAAAAATCGCTACCATTTTGATCGTTCTTTTCGAAACAGAATAGGCGTTCATTCTCAGGAGCAAGACGGCTTATGAGCAAAAACGGGGAACCGCCAGGTTCCCCGTTCTTATTTTCGCTTTATCGTCCGCGGAGCCCGCGCCGTACTGGGCAAGTTTCGCGAACGACACGCACCGCATGCGCGGTGTGATCAGCTAGTGATGCGCTCTAAGCCCGGTGGAGTCATACCGCCTCTTTCCGTGGCCCGATGAGCTCACTCGAATCGTTTACGCCGATGCAAAGCGCAATACAAGCGAAATCGGAAAGAAAAATCCGGGCAAATTTATAGTGAGGAAAAGCAGATTTCGCTATTTCACGAAGAGAGATTCGCGCAACTGGTCGCGGCCCACAAATGATTTCACGGTACGAAACCGTCCAAACAAATCCTGAATTTCGCGATTCTGATAAACACGCTGCGCCGGGCAAAGCGGCGTTGCGCCAATCACCTGCAGGGTATTCGAATCGGCCACACGATAACGCTGAAAACCTTCGGGCTTCTTGCTGTGAAACATGGCAAACACGATTCCGCCCGGTCGCAACACTTCGGTGAGGCAGGCGACAGTTTGTTTGGCGACCGCAGGCTCCAGATAATCCAGGTTGTCCCAGAGCAAGACGGCATCGAAGGACGATGCCGAATACTGCAGGTTGGCCTGTACAAAGCGCGCAGCGCGCCCCGCCGGAGTCAGGTCAATCGTTTCGGTTGAACTGACGGCTTTTTTCAGACGCTGCTCTTCCTCGGCCAAGAAATCTTTCCATGAATGCAGCAAGTCGTCAGAGGTGACTCGAAACCCGCGTTCGATGAAAAAGTTCAGGGTGGTTTGCCAGGCCGGCCCCAGGTCCAGCAGCGTACCGCGGCCCAGTCCATCCAGGTTCCACAGGAATTCCTTCAAGCCATTCGATACGCGATTGCTTTCCGATACAGATGGCGAACGCTGCGGACCGACCGCGACTGACGGCGTTGTCGTTCCGCGTTGCTGCGCATTCGAACCAGTCGACGGCGCTTGCCGCGAAACGTTGCGGCTGGCGTTACCGCCAGTGCCGATTCCCAATTTGTTCAGGAGTCCCATGGCTTAAATCACCGCGCTCCGCGAGTTTGCCGCCGCGCTGTTGCTCTTCCCGGTGCCGGTGGATTCGGCGACCGCGGCTTTCGAACGGCCTTCGACGCTGCCCGAATGCGCTTTTCCAGCTTCCACTTTTCCGCGCAGCAACGCCCCATCTTCAATTGCCAGACGTTCGGTGCGAACTTCGCCAGTCACTCGGCCCGAATTCCATAACTGCACGCGCTCCGTACCTTCGATTTTGCCGTCGACATTCCCGCGAACGATTACCTCGCGCGCCGAGATATCAGCTTTCACTTTTCCGTTCGGTCCAACCGTAACGCTCGCATTGCCCAAATCCAGCTTTCCCTCCAGGCTGCCGTCAATGAACAAATCTTCCTTGCCTGTGATCTCGCCCTTGATTCGAATCCCTTGTGTGATACACGCAGCGGCGCGCGGCGATACTGGCAACGAAGCCGGTGCTGGACTGACGGCGGGTGTCGTGGGAGTCGCTGGCCCCCCGCTTATGGCGCTCGGCGGCTGCGACCCGGAGATCGGCGCGCTCTGCGGTTGCGAGGCACTCTGCGGCTTCCCTTCTGCCTTATCTTCTTTCCTCCACATCAGACACCTCGGCGCACATGGTTGGATTTTCGAAGTCGTTGGGCTGGAGGGCGGCGCGACTCAGAAACTTCAAGATAGTACAGGGTTTAGCGTATGTAAAGAAGAATGCCAAAAACGCATGGCTGGGTGTTTTGTAAGGCAATACCCCGTACTCGTGACTTAGGCTTTCGTCGGTTACACCCAAGCAGGCCAAGCTATTGTTCTGCCAGAGAAGGTTGTCTGTTAGAGCTCCCACTTTGCGACAAGGTAGCCCACGACTTCGTGGAAAAAACGCTTTTCCGACCTGCGCTGCTCCCACCAGTGTTCGGGATCATAGTCCGCGTCACGCGCGCTGGCCATTCGAACCATTGCGCCGTTCGCAAAAATCTTCCCAAAAATATACTTGGCTCGGCGCGTATGATAATTCGACGTCACCACGATTACGCTTTTCCAATTCTTTTCCTGAACCAGGTTGCGCAACGCCCTTGCTTCTTCTTTCGTGTTATCGGCGTCCTGCGGAAAAGGAACAATCCGGTCTCTGGGAACACCGCGCTCGATCAAGTCGTGCGTCATCAGTTCGGCGATTCCGGCATTCGGCCGCAGACGCACTCCGCTGGCTACAACAATTGGCGCAAGATTCTGACGAAACAGCTCCGCAGCGCGCGTTGCGCGGTCCGCGTAGAAATTGTCGTCGCTCAAGATAATGATCGCGTCTGACTTTTGCAGTGGATCTTCGACGACCAGACTTTCGCCTGCAAAACGCAACAGCGGATGCCGCGCCAAGTAAATTGCTCCCAGCAACAGCACGAGAAACAGCAGCGACACCAGCGTTGAAATGACTCCGCCGCGCTGTCGCCGCCAACCGGCACTGCTCATGCGTAGGCGCTCATGAGTTTGGATCGATTGCACGGAGCTGTTCCGCAGCTTGCTCCGGCAACACGGCATTAAAATACGTTTCCTTGATGCTGTAAGACTTGGTCTTCGTTTCCACGATTGGAAGAATTTCGATGTGCCAGTGGAAATCCTCGGCCAGCGTTTTCCAATATCCCGCAAGCTCGCCTTTTTTGCTGCGCGTACTGGGCGCGGTGTGCACGACCATGTGGTACGCCGGAGCGACTTTTTCCAGCCGGCGTAATACCCGCCCCAGCAGCGCGGCAAGCTGACGGCGATTGGAGCCCGCCTTGGGTTGTTCGAAAAGATGATTGTGCCGGCGATGTAAAATCCATACTTCGAATGGCACACGCGACGCGTAAGGACTTAGCGCATAGTAGTCGCCTTGCACGTCAACGATGCGCTTGCCGCTTTTCTCTTCCTGCCGGACGATATCGCAAAAAACGCAACGCTCTTTTTCCTTGAACCATTCGCGCGCTGCCCGCAATTCATACTTGATCCGCCTCGGCACAAAAATGGTGCCGGTCACTTCAGAGTGCGCATGGGCCCATTCTTCCCCGGCCGCTTCCCCTTGATTCTTGAACACGCTGACGTATTTCAGACGAAGATCTTTTTTTAAGTCGGCCACTCGCGCCATCCACACATTCAGCACGCGGTCGATTTCTTCGTCGCTCAATTGCGAAAGCCTTTTGTTGTGGTCGGGAGTCTCCACGACAATTTCGTGCGCGCCCATGGATCCCATCCGATCGTACATGCCGTCAGGTTGCCTGCTTGGTTCGCCTTCAATCCGATAGAGCGGATCAGGATGCGCCAGCACGCGCACTTGCCAGGCGCCTTCGGCCGGGCTGGTGAGGATCGTCTGCAGCCTATCGAGCGCGGGGCGTTCGAAAGGACACGCGCCGGCCCCGACCGGCTCGCGATGCCCGACGACTACCCAACTCTGTGTTATGGGATCTCGGCGAATTTCCATTCAGCTCCGTCCGCACGCGAGTCACGGTTCATGGGTGGCGAAGACTCGCAACGCGATTTGCTCGTCGTAAAAATTTATTTCTATCGCGCATTAGTTTCTTAACGCATGCGCGCAATGTCAAGCTGCCTGAGGCTGCACTCGGCGGCTCACCGTCAATCTCAAGCCCTTGCCATCGCTGCGATGCTATCCTTCGTGTAGCCGGTCGCGATCCTTCGACGCCGTCCTTCGAAAAGTAAAGAATTTGCCTCTTGGGGCGGCAGGACGAACGAGCAGGTTCTGCTGCAGAGGCAGCCTGCGGCAGGCGGGCTCCGAATGATGGCGCTAAACAGAATACGGTTATGAACGACATGGACTACATGAAAATGGCTCTGGACGAAGCGCGCGCCGCCGCGCAAGCAGGTGAAGTTCCTATCGGGGCAGTGCTCGTAAAAGATGGCCAGATTTTGGCGCGTGGAAACAATCGCACGATTCGCGATTGCGATCCGACGGCCCACGCGGAAATCATCGCGCTGCGCGAAGCGGCTCGGTCCTGTGGCAACTACCGCCTGATGGGGGCGATCCTCTATGTCACGATAGAACCGTGCGCCATGTGCGCCGGAGCAATTATCCAGGCCCGTGTGTCGCGTGTGGTGTACGGCGCGGACGATTTGAAAGGCGGCGCTGTGCGCAGCTGCTTCGAAGTGCTGTCGCATCCGAAGTTGAACCATCGTGTGGAAGTCACACCGGCGGTGTTAGCCGACGAGAGCATCGCGCTACTGCAAGCATTTTTCGCCGTGCGACGCTGAACTTCGCGATTTTTGCGGTTTCAGCAGTTTCGGCGCCGCAACGCAATTACTCCGTGACATTGCCGCTCCGCTAATTCGTCTGCTAATCTAATTTTCCCGACTGCGGAGAGGTGGCTGAGCGGTTGAAAGCACTCGCCTCGAAAGCGAGCGTGCGGGAAACCGTACCGTGGGTTCGAATCCCACCCTCTCCGCCATTTGAATCCGGCCCAGGACATTTTCGGAGAACCATTCAGTTAGCGCGAACGACTTCGCTCTCCAGGCTGATGGCATTGGGAACGGCCGAACGAGCTGAGTTGCTTGATTCCGGAAACCACTTTTTCCGCAATACCAGAAAAGGTCTTTCGATCATTTCCGAAGCGACCACGCCCACGGCGATGGAAATGACTACGTAAATCAGAAAGCGCCACACACTCGGACTCGGCACGGTGAATAGCAGCTTGGCGAGCATGACATGCCACAAATAGATCGAGTAGGAGTACCGGCCGACCGTGGCTAAAGCCTCCGCAGCTCGTTGGCCGAATAATCCTGCCGGGTCGCGAGAAACTGCCCAAGCGACCAAAAAAGTAAAGCCAATAATCAGCAAGGTCACGCCGAAAAACTGGAACCATCGCGAATTCGACTCAAAAACAAAAGGCGGGAAACAGCATAAGACCACCACGATGATCACTGGCCAGGCCGCCATCCTGCGAAACGCTTCGAACCTAAAATGCCGTAGATAACCCAGAGCGACTCCCGCAAACAGAAAGTCCATATTCAGGTGAGTTGCAGCGAATGGGGCATGGAAAACGTCATAGCGGCGCAATATCGTACATAGAACCAGAACGCCGGCGGAGATTCCGGGAATCCACCGGAACGGCTGAGAACTGCGCGTAAATTTTGCGAGCAGGATCATCCCAGCCAGAAGAAGAGGCAGCGCGAGGTAAAAATGTTCTTCGACCGCGAGCGACCAGGTGTGGTAAAGCAGCAGATTCTTGAAGCGTGGATCGAAATAGAAATAATTTTGCAGAAAGAAAGCGTTTAGAGCGATCGCCGCGATCGAGAACTTCACTCGGACGACCATCAGCAGCGCCATGGTTCCTAGGATTAGCGCGTAGAAGGGAGGCCAAATCTTAAATCCCCGGCGAAGGATGAAGCGTCCGATGCGGATTCCACCCGTGTCGTGAAATTCCTGGAAGAGAAGTCCTGAGATCAGGTAGCCGCTCAAAACAAAAAACAGGTCTACCCCGATCCACCCGGCGCGATGAAGGGTGGCGAAAACAGGGAAATGGATTCCCATGGTGAGAAAAACGGCCAGCGCACGCAGAACATCGAGCGATTGATTTCTGGGCCTCATGGAATCGTTCTGGAACCTTTATACCATGTCAAGAGGCCTATACTTGTTTGTCGAGAAGCGAGAGTAAATTATCCCTTAACCGTCTCGCGCAAAAATTCGCGATTATGTGCTTCGCTTCCGGACAACAACAGTATCGCCAGCGCGACAATGGTCACAATCTCGAATCCCGCCAGCGCCCACTGATACCCAAACCGGTGATGCAGCGCAAATTCCATGCTGTTTGTCGGCGAGGCAAATAAGATTCCGAGCTGATAAGCGAGGCCCGGCATCAGTCCACGGGCAGCGTCCGCCGACAATTCATTCAAATGAACTGGAATCACTCCCCATGCACCCTGCACTCCCATCTGCATGACGAACGCCCCGACGACCAGCGCTGTCACCGACCCGCTGAACGCCCACACTGGAATTACCAGTAACGAAAGGGCCAACGCTGCCAGCATCCCTTTTCGTCGGCCCGCGGCTTGCGACAACATACCGAACAAAACTGCTCCGACCACTGCGCCGACGTTGTAAATCATGGCGATGTTCGCGCTGCCAGCCGCTGAAACTTTATGAACTTCCTGCAAAAAGTCTGGATACAGATCCTGTGTTCCGTGCGACAAGAACATCATGAATGTCATCAGCAGCACTAAGTACAGAAACCGACGCCATTGGCTCGCCGCTACTCGCAACACCTGACCGGTCGAAGCTACCCGATGCTGCTTCCATGCCTCCGATTCCGGCACCTTGGCCCTTATATATAGTGCAAGCAACGCAGGCAGCGCACCAATCCAGAACATCGGCCGCCATCCCCAAACAGGCAATAGAAATCGCGCGGCGATCGCCGCGAGCAAATATCCGATCGAATAGCCGCTTTGCAAGATGCCGCTCAAAATTCCGCGTAATTTCGGGGGGGCTGATTCCATCGCCAACGAAGCTCCGACTCCCCATTCGCCGCCCATGCCAATTCCAAACAGCGCACGCAAGACCAGGAAGACCGTGAAATTCGGCGCGAACCCGCACGCCAGCTCGATAATCGAAAAATAGATTACGTTGGCCATCAATGGGATGCGCCGCCCATAGCGGTCGGAAAGCAGCCCAAAGAGCAGGGCGCCTACCGGACGCATTGCCAGCGTCGCCGTCGTCGTTAGTACAATTTCTCTTTTCGTGACGCCAAATTGATGGGCCAACGTGTCAAATAAAAACACCACCACAAAGAAATCAAACGCATCGAGTGTCCAGCCGAGAAATCCGGCGGCGACAGCGTGACGGGACGACTTTGGCCTTATATGTGGCTCTACCGGAGAAGGGTGTGCCATTTTAGCGACTTAAGTTTGCCGGAAACTGAAGCTGCTCGTGCCGCTCTTTCGAAATCATTGGAACGGCGCCCGCGCCGCGCGCCCCGGAAAAACGTCGTCCACTGACTGCCCATTCCTCACGAGCGCGACGCCATTCACCAGAACAAACGGAATCCCTTGCGAAAATTGCAGCGGCTCTTCGAAAGTCGCTTTGTCTTTCACTGTTTCAGGATCAAAAACCGTTATATCCGCATCCGCTCCAACCTGTATTCGTCCTTTGCCGTGAAAAAGCGGCGCGCGTTTCTCCAAACGCTGCGCCGGCATCAGCGTCATTTTTCGCAACGCGCTCATCAAGTCCAACGCCTTTTCTTCGCGCACATAGTGTCCCAGCACGCGCGAAAACGTAGCTTGCCCCCGTGGGTGCACCTTGGCGCCCGTGAGCGGCATCCCGTCACTTGCGATCATCACCGAGGGATCACTGACCGCAGTCCTCGCTGCTTCCTCCGGAATGGAAAACAGCACCACTACGCCGCCCTCTTTACGGTACTTGGCAAAAGTTTCCGCCGTCAGCCGCTCGCCGGTCTTTGTCCACTGCACATCTTTGTAGGTAATTCCCTGTCGTTCCTGCCAGCCTTCATCGAAGATTGCCGATTCGAGTGCCGTGCTACCGGCTGTATACGGATAGCACTCGGTCGTCACATCCACGCCGTGTTCGCGCGCGCCTTTTATTACCGCGATCAGTGTCGGTGTGTTCCGCAGGCCCATGCTGGTAACGTGCACGACGTGCAGCGGCGCTCCGGTCGCTGCCGCATCAGCAATCACTTCCTGCAATCCCACCAGGCCCGTCGTCGGCTCTTTCAATCCCGCATGACGCAAATGCACATGCACAGAGGCGTGCGCAGCCGCGGCCGTTCGAAACACATCTAGAATTTCATCGTGCGTCGCGGCCGGCGTGTAATTGATCCCCATTCCTACAGCCAGCGCCCCGCGTTGCAGACCCCTTGCAATATCCTGGTCAATTTTCTTTAGCTCTTCCGTGGTCGCCTCGCGATGTGCCGCATCTCCCGTAGGCAACAATGCCCCTGGATCGTTCATCACCTTCATGCGGACCGGGATGTGGCCGGCACTGACGCCAAAATTGACCAGAGCTTTTCCCTCTCGCCCCGCATACCACTTGTCCACATCATCCGTTCCCAATTCCAGTTCCAGGGACGTGGTCACGCCATCGCGTGCCTGAAACTGATAATTCCTCGGGCTCTGCCCATGTTCGTGAAGATCAATGAAGCCCGGTGCCACGACCAATCCTCGCGCCTCGATCATTTCTTTCCCGTGAAGCTCGCGTTCCGAAATCTCGCGGATCTTTCCGCCGGCGATTCCGACATTCCTCACCGCATCCAAATTCGTCTCGGGATCCATCACCCGGCCATGCAGAATCACCACATCAAACAGAACTTCCGGGCCATCCGCGGCCAGCGGACTCCCTGAAAACAGCCACAGCGCCAATGACACGCCCAGCGCCCGCTTTGCAATTTCCATTCTCAAGTCGCACCTCACCCTCATTCCTGATGCATTTGCCCTAACGCAAGCGCACCAGTCTCTTCGCGAATCCTTCCGGTGTCAAAAGAAAAACCCCGGATCGCTGGGGGTAAGCGACCCGGGGTGGGGGTACGACTGAGGGGGGCCTGGGGGAAACTTGTTGTTAATGAACGTGAGCCGTCATCTGGCAAATTTGTCGCAGCTCTTCGTAAGTGAAAAAAATCTGTTCGTGGCCACCGGCTCGCTCGGTATGACCTAGTCCCGACTCTTGCGAAATCCTCGAGAGTTCTTTTTCCGGAATACCCAACAGCGCGGCAGCTCGTTCCTGGGTAACGTAACGAATTTCGCCGTTCTTCATGGCCGCCTCCTTACGCGGGACCCAATTCAAGCCGGAATCAACGCCATGGCGTCTTCTTCCACCGCCAGCACCATCGTCTTATAGATGTCCACGTCCCAGCCGTCGCCAATCCTCATCCGAAGCGTTTCACCGTCATCCTTCAGTAGCCTTCCGCGCAGCGGGACTTTCACCTCGCCCAGCGTTACCTGCAGAACTACGGCCTGCCCGATCCACGGCTGATATGCGGCGTCCATTGAGCCTCCCTCAGAGGACTGCTTGGCTACGGGATTGAGAATGAGGTCTGCGCCGGTTCGCGCCAATGGTACAGCGGGGATACGCGGATAGTATTTTCGTACTGTTTGACCTTAGGGCATCGCTTTAGTGCGCTTCTGGAACATGACCATTGGTACTAGAAATTCGGGACGCTCAGCCCATTGGGTGAATGCAGTCGCAATTGCCAAACTTGCATCGTGGTCGAAGATCGCAAATCCGCGGAAGTTCGCAACGCCGCCAAACCCGGCATCGCGCTGGCCCTGGGTGGCGGATTCGCGCGCGGCTTCGCGCATCTTGGAGTGTTGCAGGTCCTTGAGCAGAATCACATTCCCATCTCGCATATTGCGGGCACCAGCGTGGGCAGTGTTTTTGGGGCAGCCTATGCCAGTGGCGCTCCCCTGGCGCGCATCCTTGCCGTGAGCCGCACCATTCGTTTTCGCGATATTGCGCGCTGGAGCGTGTCGCGCCTCGGCTTGGCCAGCAATTATCGCTTAGCCGATCTGATCGAACGCGTTTTCGACAGCAAACAGTTTGAGGACATGAAAATTCCGCTTGCCGTTGTCGCCACCGACCTTGCCAGCGGCGAACCCGTAATATTCGAGCGAGGCCCGCTCGTCGAAGCGATTCGCGCCAGCTGCGCTTTCCCGGGCTTATTCGAACCTATCCAGATCGGCACTCGCTGCCTCGCCGATGGCAGCCTCGTCGCTCCAGTCCCTACTCTTGCCGCTCGCCAGCTTGGCGGAACCATCGTTCTCGGAGTCTCAGTTGGCGTCCAGGACGGTCACCGCAACGCACCCAAGAATATGTTCCAGGTCGTCGCGCGCGCCGTCAGCGCCGCGCAAAAGCATCAGCTTGATATCTGGGAGCGCCATGCTGACCTCGTCATCCGCCCCGATGTCAACTCGCTCGCTTGGGACGACTTCGAAAAAGCCGGCGAAGCCATTGAGGCTGGTGCAGCAGCAGCGCGCATGGCTCTTCCGCGCATCCAGAAACTTCTTAACCTCGCCGAGCAGTCCGCCGCGGTTCTCGGTGACGCTTCTCTTTCGCAGGTGTGGCTCACCGAGGCGCTTCGCTGATGCCTCGCTCTTTCTATCGCCTGCCCATTTCCACTTTGCTACTTCTCTTTTTTGAAGCTGGCGGAGACCCCACCGTTTTCTGCTACCGTATGGGAGTAGGCATTTTTTCAACTAGCCGCGCGCGGTTCATCACGCCGGCGCTCTCAGTGGCTGGCTTGGATGCTGAACAGCCGCTAGCGAGAAGGAATCAGGTCGCGTGCTTCAATCTTTTTTCCATTTTCTCCAGTCGCTTTTCGATCCTGAAGGATTAAAAGGACTCATTCAGGCGGGCGGTCCAGCGCTCATCTGCGGAATCGTCTTCGTGGAGACCGGGCTTTTTGTCGGCTTCTTTCTACCGGGCGATTCCCTGTTGATTACCGCGGGGATCTTTGCGGCCTTCGCTGCCGTCCCGCTGCCTGCGCTGGTGCTCAAGTGGCTGCTTCCAGTGATGCTCTGCGCAATCGTCGGCGATCAACTCGGTTACTGGATTGGCCGTTCGGCGGGTGCAGCACTCTATAAGCGCGAAGAATCTTTTTTTTTCCGCCGCAGCCATTTGCAGCGCGCACATGACTTCTATGAAAAATATGGTGGTCGGGCAGTCGTACTCGCGCGCTTTGCTCCTATCGTTCGGACGTTCTGCCCGCCGGTAGCCGGCGCGGCCCAGATGCCTTATACCCGCTACCTGATTTTCGATATTTTCGGCGGTATCCTGTGGGTCGGCGCCACGATTCTTGGCGGCTACACACTCGGCCGCTCGGTTCCGCACATCGACAAATATATTCACTACGTGATTGCCGTGGTCGTCCTGCTTTCGATTCTTCCTGCCATTATCGGCGTGCTAAAAAGCAAAAAGTCCGGATCAGCGCCCACGGCCGCGCCTATTGCGGGTCCCGCACAAGACTAGCCCATGGCCAACCCTCGGTTACGGGCTGTCATTTTCGATATTGGCCGCGTCCTGGTGAAACTCGATATCGCACGCGCCATGGAAGGTCTTTCGCACGGTATTTCACTCTCTCCTGAAGAGCTTTGGTCCGCTATTGAAAAAGACCCCAGCTGGCACGATTGGCAGGAAGGCCGCATCTCCCCCCACGATTGGTATCTCCACATCACTAAACGCCTGGGCAGTCCGCTGAAGTTCGACGAATTTCGCGACGCGTGGAACCGCACGCTGGATCCGGTCCCCTTGCAATCCGACGATCTCTTCGATGCCCTGGCTCGGAAATACAAACTGGCGCTGCTCTCAAACACCGACCCGATCCACGTTGTTCAGCTTGAATCCACATTCTCCTTCTTCAAGTTTTTTCCATCTCCCGCTCGAATTTACTCTTGCGCGGTCCGCGCCAGTAAGCCCTCTCCCGTGATCTTTCAAGCGGCGCTAAAAGCCGTCAAAACGCCCGCTGAGCGAGCGATCTTTATCGACGACATACTAGAGCATGTCCAAGCCGCCCGCTCTCTGGGCCTGCACGCGATTCAATACCTCAATCCCTCCCAGCTGCGCTCTGATCTTAGCGTCCTTGACCCTTCACTTGCGCTTTAGCCGCCGTGTGGTCCGGCAAAAAACGCAAATTTTGCAACTCCACATTACGCGAGCGTAAAGATTGCTAGGACTAGTACCCGCTGGCGTCGCGTCCGCTTTTCCGCCGCTGGTTCTTAACCCTAGCTGCTACATAGGTTTATTACCTGATTGATCCTTCTCTCCGGCTTCGATGGTTTTGGCTCCGCACATGCACCTTTCCTGGTATCAGTAGGCGATTTCGACGGACATTGCAGTTGGGTTTACGGCCGCCAAGCGGCTCTACCCAGAAGAGGAGAATTACCCGCATGAGCGACGAATACGTGGTGGAAAACAGAAGTGGCGCTTCTTGGCAGCTGCCGGCAATCATCGTTCTTGGTTTAGTTGCGGTTGGCGGCTTGGCTTTCGGCTGGAATGCATCTTCCAAGCTTGATGCCACCCAACAGCAAGTTGCTACTCAGGTCAGCACCCTGAAGCAGGGCGTTGAGCAGGACATGACCTCGCTTAAGGATCGCGTTGTTCAGGATGAAAAGACCAATGCCGATCTGCAGGGCGACCTGAAGGTGGTGACTGACAAGCTCAAGATTACTCAAGGTCAACTGAAAAAGGCGCGCGCCGAAGCCGCGAAAGCGGTGGAAGACACAACCACCAAGCTTTCCGCACTGGACACCAGCGTCCATACCGAACTGGCCACTAAAGCCGCCAGCGATGACTTGAAGAACGTAGACACCAAAGTCGGCGGTGTTCGAACGGACCTCGACACTACTCGTGAAGACTTGAAGATGGCTCGCAGCGAGATGGGCACGCTCATCGCGCGCAACCATGATGAGATCGACCAGCTGCGCCGCCTCGGCGAACGCGACTACGTCGAATTCACCATTGCTGGCAAGAACAAGCCCCAGAAGGTCGGCAACTTGACCGTGGAACTCAAAGGCGTCAATGAGAAGCGCTCACAATACAGTGTTGCCATGACGGCCGAGGACCGCAAGATTGAAAAGAAGAACCGCAACATGAATGAACCGATCTTCTTCTATCTGAGCGGCACGAAGATTCCCGAAGAGCTGGTAATCAACAAGATGGGCAAGGACACCGTCAGTGGCTACGTGAGCATCCCCAAGGCGAACGGCCAAGGCCAGCAGTCGTCCTCGGCTTCCAGTTCCGGTAAGTAAACCGAATACACAAACAGCCATGGCCACGAGCCAGGCCCACACGAGAGGCGGGCAGAGTCTTCTGCCCGCCTTTTATTTTGTCTAGCCTCTTTGTTGTCCTGCTCTTTATCTTAATTTTACCCAGTACGCGTGTCGTCATTGTGGCCGTCAAGCGGCCTGCATCACGTTCGTCCTATTAACCGAAACTGCAAAATCCCCTCACCCTGCGTCTTTTGTACTTCGGCGTACGCTAAAATAGGCATGTTCAGCCAAGCCGTGTGCCGTGTAGCTTGGCTTAGGCCGGGCTACTGAGTAAGTCCCATTTTCCACGGCGCGTCCGTTCGTGATCGACCATGTCTCGCCTTCTCAAAGCGAAAAATCCAGCCCTCTTCGCGGCCCTGACCTTGGTGTATTTCATTTCAGGAAAACTCGCCCTCAAGCTGGCCTTCTTAAATGCCAGCGACTCCGCCGTCTGGCCATGCACTGGTATTGCCCTTGCCGCCCTGCTGCTCTTCGGCTACCGCGTCTGGCCCGCGATTTTTGCGGGAGCTTTTCTTGTGAATTTCGCCACCGCCGGAACTGCGCTTACATCGGCGGGCATTGCAACAGGTAACACCCTTGAAGCTCTCACCGCCTGCTATCTGGTCAGTCGTTTTGCTGAAGGTCGCAACGCCTTCCAGAAATCGCAAAATATTTTCAAATTCGCTCTTCTCGCTGGTATTGTCAGCACGGCCATCAGCGCCTCCATTGGTTCCGCAACACTTATCCTCGCGGGACTCGCGGACTCTTCGCGTTCTCTCTCTATTTGGATTACCTGGTGGCTCGGCGACGGAGTAGGAACCCTCATCGTTACGCCATTTATCCTACTCTGGATCGAAAATCCCGCCTTGCAGTGGACCCGCAAACAAATTCTGGAGCTTGCTTTTCTAGGTTTCGGGCTCTCGTCCACGGCCTGGTTTGTTTTCAGCACCGGCTTTCACAAGAATTATCCGTTGGAATATCTCTGTTTTCCTTTTCTCATCTGGGCCGCTTTTCGCTTCGGTCGCAGAAAAGCCGCCACCGCGATCTGCCTCCTGGCCATTGTGGCTACCTGGGGCACGGTTCATGGATTTGGTCCGTTTGTGCGCAGCTCGCAAAATACTTCGCTGCTGCTTCTGCAATCCTTCATGGCCATCGCCTCAGTCACCTCGATGGTGCTTGCCGCCGAATCCACCGAGCACAAACGCGCCGAAGATCACGTCCGGCAATTGGCCGGCAGCGATCCGCTCACCGGCCTGGCTAACTATCGCCGCCTCGTGGAAACGCTTGAGGCCGAAATCAAGCGCTATGCGCGCTCGCGTAGTTCTTTCGCGATTCTTCTGTTGGACCTTGATCATTTGAAGAAAATTAACGACCAGTATGGGCACTTGGTGGGAAGCCGAGCTCTCTGCCGCCTCGCAAATATTCTCCGCCTGCATTCTCGCGAGATTGACCTCGCTGCCCGCTACGGTGGAGACGAATTTGTAGTCATTCTTCCCGAGACCAATGCCGAGTCGGCAGTGCGCATCGCTCAGCGTATCTCCGCTCGCTTACGCCTGGACAGCGAAGATCCTCCGCTATCGGTTAGCACCGGCGTCGCCGTCTATCCCATTGACGGCCAAACCTTCGATGAACTCCTCGCGTCCGCCGACCGCGCCCTCTACAGCGACAAATCCATCCCGAAAGCAAGACACCACGTCCCGCTCTAGAAAAATAGAGGCGGAATTTCCTGAACGAGCGTCCTTTTAATTTTTAGTTTGTACCTTCGACCTTTATATTCTGATTTCTTTGCGTCGTATTTCCTTTTTCCTACATTAACCCGCTTTGCCTGGCCAGCTTCAGCGCTTCGATCGCCGCTCCTCGTGCTCCCGCCGTATCGCCATTCGGTATCACGTAAATCGGAATGCCCGCTTGCTCTTCCCGCTGTTCCGGCATTCCTGTCCGAATCTCGTCCATAAACCATTTCTGAAAATTCACGCTCGCCTCCAGCGCACCGCCTCCGACGATCAGCGCATCGGGGTCGAACGTGTTCACCATCTCGTCAAAAAATAATCCCAGAGCGTGAGCCTGCACTCGAAAAATTTCTCTGCACAGCGCGTCGCCTTTGTCGGCGAGCCCGCGCACCTGTTTTGCCGCTTGATGCGCGTCCATCTTCCCCAGCTCATGCCCCGGATACTTCGGCAAAAAATACGGCAGCAGATTTCGCTCGATCGCTGTCAACGAACACAATGACTCCAAATCGCCGACCCGTCCGCAATTGCATTGCGCACCGATGCCTTTCGTCCCCGCAATACTTTGATACGGAATCAGGACGTGGCCCAGCTCTCCGCCGAAACCATTTTTGCCTTTCACTACATTCCCATCCAGAATGATCCCGCCGCCATTTCCCGTACCGACAATGATTGAGATAGATGTCTCTTGGCTGGTCGCGCCAAAAATCGCGTAATGCCCCCAAAGTGCCGCCGCATTCGCATCGTTCAAATACGAAACCGGCTTCCCCAGTTTGTGCGCCAGACCTTCGCGAATATCGAAGCTCGCCCAATTCGCATGCACAAAATTTGTCGAACCGCGTGCGCTCAGCAATCCCGCCGCACTCGCTGGCCCGGGCGTGTCCAACCCCACCGCCACCACGTCCGCCATTTGCACGCCCGCGCGGTCGGCGGCAATCTTCAAACCATCCGCAATCTGCTGCAGGCAAATTTCCGGTCCCTGCTTCGCCAGCGAGGGATGCTCGCACAACCCCTCCACCAAAAATTTTTCCTGCTCATCCACCAGCGTGTAGTTGACCGCCGTTCCTCCAACATCCACTCCCGCTACCACGCCCACTTGTTTTCCCTCACTTCCCCTCTCCCATTTGCCTTTGAGTTCGACGGCCCAATCGTAGCAGAAATTCCCACTCCTCTCGGCCAGGTGCCTGGGTAAACCAAGGACGAGACGATCGGGCTTGGAACCATAGGAGTGAAATTGTGGATTCCGATCAGACCCAATGACGCTACGGGCGTCCCGCTCTGCTTCCATCCCAATTTCCATTTCCCTCTTTCCATGTTTCAGTTTCCGGCAGTGGTTCAGTTTGAATTTTATTAATCGTGACAGTAGGCCAAAATTCAAACTAACCGCTACCCAGCTTCCAGATTGCTTTTCGCCACTTGCCATTCTCCGCTACAATACTCTCCATCCCCGCGAGGCGCGCACCCATGAGGTCCGGCAATTGATTCATCGCAATGTCTTTCACAACGACCAACTTCTCCCCATCGAAAAAGTCCGCCTCTCTCCCGGACAGGCGGGCCTCATTAACGGTTGGGGACTCTTTACCACTCTGCGCATCGCTCGTGGCGAAGCTTTCGCCTTTGAACGCCACTGGCGCCGTCTGGAAAAAGACGCCGCCATCGTACGCGTGCCGATGCCTTATCCGGGCCCGCGTGTTCGCGTGCAACTCCAGGAAGTGATTCGCGCTAATAAAGTTTTCGACGGCTGCGCGCGTATTTACCTCGTCTATAATCAAGTCACCTTCTGGCGCAGCGACGAAGTGCAACCCGCGGTCGATCTCATCATTTGCACTGCGTCCCTTCCCGAATATCGCGAACCGGTTCGTCTCACGATCCGCGAACATGGCCGCCACGCCGCTGCAGCGCTCACCGGAGTGAAAACGATTTCCTGGCTCAACAATGTCTGGTCGGTGGCTGAAGCGCAAAAAGACGGCTTCGACGAAGTCATCATGCTCAATGAACGCGGCGAAATCGCCGAGTGTACCGCCGCGAATATTTTCGTCGTCAAGGGCGACCACGTTCTCACTCCGCCACTAAGCTCCGGCTGCCTGGAAGGAGTCACGCGAAGCATCCTTTTTGAAATTGCCGGCGAAGCCGGAGCAGCCATAAAGGAACAGACTCTAAAACTGGAAGACTTGTATTCCGCCGACGAAGTTTTCATTTCTTCCACCAATCGCAATGTGATTGGCGTTGGCGAAATCGCCGGCCACAAATTCGCCTGCGCGCCTGGCCCGGTGGCTCAGCGCATCAACGAAGCCTTCACGACATACGTGAATGACTACGTCACCCGCCGTTTGGCTGCAGCTTCGCGCTAAAGCTTGTTGGTGATGAACGTTTCGATTCAAATAGAAAGCGGCAAGCATTAAGGAAAAAGCGAAGCAAACAAAAAGAAGAACCTCAGCGTTTTTTCGCGGTGCGCGAACACGGCTGCAATTTGATCCATTGTGCCGGATTCACGTTGATCCCGTCCACGTAGAGCACCCAGTGCAGATGCGGCCCGGTCGAACGGCCTGTCGAGCCGGCATAGCCAAGAATATCGCCGCGCTTCACGGCAGCGCCCGGCCCAACAACCAGTCGCGACATGTGCAAGTACATCGATTCCAGGCCCTGCCCGTGATCGATTCCAACCGCATTGCCGAGCACGTTGAATGGCTTTGCAAACGTCACCGTGCCGGCGGCTACCGCGCGAATCGGTTCGCCGTCGGGCGTACGCTGGTCTACACCGCCATGATATTCGCCGGTCGGCTTTCCGTTGTGCAGGCGCCTTACTCCGAAAGGTGAAGTCATGCAACCGGAAACCGGAGCAGCAAGCGGATCAACCCAGGAACGAGTTTCGGAAATACTGTCGCGAAAACTTGCCAGCAGCGCCATTTCTTCCGGTGTGGAATGTAGCGCCTCGATTTCGGGAGCGAGTTTCACATTTTGCGAAGGGAAAATGGTTTTGCGAATCACCACCGGTAAAGTTTGCGTTTTGTCGCTGGCGCCGCTCGCGACGATTATTGAAAATGTTCCGGGTCGGTCTTTGACGGAAATCGGCAGCAGCCCGAACATTTTTCCATTTGCTTGCGGATAAAGTCTTGCCGTCCGGTCGTTCAATTTTACGGAAGTAAATTCCGGTGGACAGGTAATGCGGAGCGTTTCGCCAAGTTTGACTTGCGCGGGCGTTACCGTGCATTTTTGCGCCTGGGACGGCGAACAAAAACTTACGCACAAGAAAATAATGACACTGGCGGCATGCCCCGGGTGTGTTAGACCGCGCTCCGGCATTTGCAAAAGACCTCTCTCAGCTTGGTCAAAGTATTTTGTCGGCTTCGACAACGCGCTGCAAGCACATTAGACATGCTGATGTGCGCGTTGCAATCGCTGTGCGTGCTACAATCTGCGGCTTGAGATAACCATGGCCGAGACTCTAGCCACCACGGAAGCCGTGCTGGAGGTGATTTCTCCGGACGGCGCACGCCGTTACGCGCGCGTTTCACAAACGCCCTACATGATGGGGCGCGGCGCTGAAACTGGCAATCACTTGCAACTGAATGATCGCCGCATTTCGCGGCAATGCGCGGCCATCGTGATGGAAGCGAACCGCCTGTACATTGAAGATCGCGGCCAGCGCCGCGGAGTCTTCGTCAACAACGAGAAGGTTGACAGCCGCGCGCTGGAAGACGGCGACATCATTACGTTTGGTCTGGAAGATTCCTACGAAATTATCTTTCGTTCCGCGGCGGATGCCGGCCAGGAATCCATTCCCAATTTGCTTACGCGAATCGAGCACATCACAAGTTCAGAGCCCGCGTCAGGCGGCCTGCGAAAACTGAACATGCTGCTGGAAGCAAGTTCCCTCTTGCACTCGCAGCTGCCGCTCGATTCGGTGCTGGCAAAAATGTTGGATCACGCCGTCGCCGTGCTGGACGCGGATCGCGGTTTACTTCTGGAAAATGCGGCGGACGGTGCCTTGAAAGTGCGGCTGGCGCGGCGCAACGGGGGATTGCGTTTGCCCCCGGAAAGCGTTGCGCCTAGCCAGACTGCGATTCAACTGGCATTGAAACAACACTCCCCTGTCATTACGGAAGACTTGGCGCAAGCGGAGATGGACCTGCAGTCCGCGCAGAGCGTGGTGGCGCAGCGTTTGCGCGCGGTCGTGGTGATCCCGCTGTTTTCCGTGATGCGCGCCAACTCGCAGGAATCCGTAATCAATTTGCGGCGTGGCGAGTTTCTTGGTGTCTTGTACATGGATTCACGACGGCCCGCCGCGTTCTCTAAATTGGACCGTCAAATTTTGGATGCCCTGGCGGCGGACGCGGCGAGCATCTTGGATAACGCGCGGCTCGTGGAACGGGAGCGCGAGCGCCAGCGCATGGAACAGGAAATCAACATCGCGCGCGATATTCAGCAGGCCCTGCTGCCGCGCGATTTTCGCGAGTTTCCGCATCTGGACGTAGCGGGTTGCAATTTTCCCTGCCTGGCTGTTGGAGGCGATTATTTCGACGTGTTTCCGATTGGCGAGGGGCGTACGGCATTTCTGCTCGCCGATGTTTCCGGTAAAGGCCTGGGAGCGGCGATTGTGACCACGATGCTGCAGGGCGCGCTCTCCGGAATGACACTGGGAACCGACCCGGCGCGAGTATTCAATCACGTAAATCGCTTTTTGTGCGATCACTCGGAAGTCGGGCGCTACGCCACGATGTTTTTTGGCATTCTGGATCTCGATGGGCATTTGGAATTCATCAATGCCGGCCACCCCTCGCCCATGCTGATTCGCGACAATAAAGTTGAAGAAGCCTTCACAGAAGGATCCTACCCGGTCGGACTGGTGCCGGATGCCGTGTACACCGCAGCCTGCATAAAATTGCAGCCGGGAGATACGCTGGTGCTTTTCAGTGATGGCGTGACCGAAGCGATGGATCCGGACGAACAAATGTTTGGTGTGCCGAAGCTGCGAGAAGTGTTAGAAGGAAGAACCAGCGCGGACCTGGATGAAATACAAAAGACAGTGCTGGAATCGGTGGAAAATTTTGCCAGAGGTGCACGGCAAGCCGACGATTTGACGCTTCTGCTGGTGCGGTATCGTGACCCCAATTCCGCGGACAATACGGATACAGCCATTCCTCCTCCGGGTAGCGAAGCGGCGTAACAATTCGAGATACCCCGAACAATTCAAACTAAATAAGCGGTTCGAACGAGCGCGAGTACTGCCTTCTCCCGGACGGTTTACAGACTTTTATGTACTGCGCTTCATGATTACCGTTCGGTGACAAAGGTTCCGCTTGCATTCTCTAACGTTCAGGACTATTAGTTTAGGTCTACAAGCGATGGTCTCCACTTTTTACGCGAGGAGGCACGATGGCGTCCACTCGTCGGGATTTCCTGAAAATAAGTGCAGTTGGAGGAGCGGCCGCGGCAGTGTTTGGCTTCGATTTGAAGCCGGCATTCGCACAACTGCGCGAGCTAAAAATTGAGCGAGCGAATGAGACACGCTCGACGTGCCCCTACTGCGCGGTAAGTTGTGGGGTAATCATCTATACGATTGGCGATCGCGCGAAAAATGTAACGCCGCAAGTGGTGCACGTGGAGGGTGATCCGGATCATCCGATCAATCGCGGGACGCTATGCCCCAAGGGTTCTTCGCTCGAACAAGACATATTGAACGATCGTCGGTTGGTGAAGCCGCAGGTGCGGCGACCCGGAGGCACGGATTGGCAAGACATCGCGTGGGAAGATGCTCTGAATGAAATCGCGGCCAAAATCAAGAAAACTCGCGACGATACGTTCATCGAGAAAGACGCTCAGGGAAATACCGTCAACCGCCTGGAATCCATCGCTTGGGCCGGCGGCTGCACCGACACCAACGAATTTAATTATCTGGTAGTGAAAACGATGCGCGCCATGGGGGTCGTGCATATCGAAAATCAGGCCAGAGTTTGACACGGCCCCACGGTCTCAAGTTTGGGACCAACATTCGGACGCGGGGCGATGACCAATGGATGGATCGACATCAAGAACTCGGACATGATGTTGATCATGGGCGGCAATCCCGCGGAAAATCACCCCTGCGGCTTCAAGTGGGTGATTGAAGCCAAGCGCAACCGTAACGCCAAACTGATTGTCGTCGATCCCCGATTCACGCGCACCGCAGCGGTCGCGGATGTCTTCAGCCAGATTCGCGCGGGAACGGACATTGCGTTCCTGGGCGGAATGATTCATTACGCGATCGAGAATAACCGCATCGCGAAAGACTATCTCATTAACTACACCAACGCTGCGTTCCTCATCAAAGACGGTTTCAAGCTCCCCGAGGACGGCCTGTATTCGGGCTTCGACGAAGCGCATCAGACCTACGACAAGGCATCGTGGAATTATCAGGACGCCAGCGGCAAGACCGCAGCGCCGGGACCAGGCCAGCCCGCAACTCCGAAACTTCCTGAAAATGTCGCGTATGACTTGACGCTTCAGAATCAGCGAACCGTATTTCAATTACTGCGAAAGCAATATTCACGCTACACGCCCGAAATGGTCGAACGAATTACCGGGGTGCCGAAAGATCAGTTCCTGAAAATCGCGGACCTTTTTACTTCCGTGCGAAAAGATGGCGACATGAAAAAAGTCGCCACCATTATTTATGCGGTGGGCTGGACGCAGCATAGCTTTGGGACACAAAACATTCGCGCCGCGGCCATGCTGCAGCTTCTGCTCGGCAATGTGGGCCGCGCTGGAGGGGGTGTAAATGCTCTGCGCGGGCACTCCAATATCCAGGGCGCCACGGACATGGCGGGAATCTTCGAAATTCTGCCCGGATATTTGAAAATTCCCACGCCCACGGATAGCTCCTTCGCAAAATATATCGAACGCATCACTCCGAAAGCCTCTAAACCACACATCTGGGATTCTTACAATTACTGGTCCAATACGCCGAAATTCGCGGTCAGTTTTATGAAAGCCATGTATGGCGATGCCGCGACAAAGCAAAACGAATGGGCCTTCCACTATCTGCCCAAAGCGGACCGCAATTATTCCTGGGCATACATCTGGGACGACATGTACCGCGGAAATGTCAAAGGCATGCTGTCGTTCGGCATGAACGGCGTAGCCATTGGTCCCGATTCCAGAAAAAACATCGATGCGCTGAAAAAATCCGACTGGTTGGTGGTGGGAGAAATTTATCCTGACGAGACCAGCGAATTTTGGCGCGCTCCGGGCACTACGCAAGAGGAAATGAGCAAGATCCAAACCACCGTGTACCGCCTGCCATGCGCTGGCTTCGCGGAAAAAGACGGCACCTTTGTCAACTCGGCGCGTTGGCTGCAGTGGAAAAACGCGGCGCTTCCAGTCCCGGGCGATGCCAAACTTGACCAGGAAATTTTGGCGCGAATTTTTATTAAGGTGCGCGAGCTTTATCAGAAAGAAGGCGGCAAGTTTCCGGATCCGATTCTGCACGCTAGCTGGAACTACACAGACCCGCTGAATCCCGCGCTCACAGAAGTGGCCAAAGAAATTAACGGCAAAGCTTTTGCTGACCTAAAAGACCCGCAGACCAATCAGGAAGTCAAAGTCGGACAACTGTTACCTGGCTACAGTTGGCTTAAAGACGATGGGACCACATCTTCGGGCAATTGGCTCTACTGCGGGTCTTTTACCGAGGCAGGAAATATGATGGCGCGCCGCGGTACCGACGATCCTTCCGGTCTCGGCATTTATCCGAACTGGGGATTCTCGTGGCCGGCGAATCGCCGCGTGATGTACAACCGCGCTTCCTGCGACCTGGACGGAAAACCATGGGATCCATCACGCAAACAAGTTTGGTTTAACGAAGGCACCGGCAAGTGGGCTGGCAACGATGTACCCGACTTCAAAGCCGATTCTCACCCGAAAGATCACATGGGCCCATTCATCATGAACCCTGAAGGAGTGGGCCGGCTTTTCGTTCCCATCGGAGCCATCGCTGACGGGCCTTTCCCGGAACATTACGAACCGGCTGAGAGCCCGGTGGAGAACCTGCTGCATCCCGAACGCTCAAAGAGTCCTATCGTCAAAAGATTTAATACCGCTGCGGACAAATACGGAACAGCCAAAGACTTCAACATTGTCTGCACCACTTATCGGCTTACCGAGCACTATCACTACTGGACGAAGAACAATCCCATGAACGTGCAACTGGTTCCTGAACCTTTCATCGAAGTGCCGGCCGAGTTGGCGCAGGAAATGGGCATTAGCGGCGGCGAAATGCTTCGTGTTACCAGCGCACGCGCGACCTATGAAGCAAAAGCAATGGTGACCAAGCGCATCAAGTCGATGCAAATCAATAATAAGAAAACCTACCAGATCGGCATTCCCATCCACTGGGGCTATCGCGGCATCGCCGAGGACGAAGGAAAAACGGCCAAGAATCTGGCGAATCTGCTATCGCCCACGGTTATAGATCCGAATGCGTGGACACCCGAATTCAAGGGCTTCCTCGTGAAGCTTGAGAAAGTGTAAGGCATGCCATGAGCCAGGCTACGTTACGCGTACAAAAGATTTCGGGCCACGCCGGCAGTGTGCCCGGCCAGGATACGCAGCGGCAATACACGGTCGCCAAACTAATCGACACTACGACGTGCATCGGCTGCAAAGCTTGCGAAGTGGCGTGCGTCGAATGGAACGACATGCCGTTTTCGCCGACCAAGTTCGAGAATACCTACCAGACCATGCCGGAAACGCGCTGGGATTACTGGAACTTGATTTTGTTCAACGAGCATGAACGAGAAGACGGCTCCCTGATGTGGCTGATGCGCAAGAATCAATGCATGCACTGTGCCGAACCGGGTTGTCTGGAGGCTTGTCCTGCTGACGGCGCGATTATCCAGTACACCAATGGCATCGTCGATTTTCAGCAGGATAAATGCATCGGATGCGGATATTGCATCACCGGCTGCCCGTTCAATATTCCGAAGTTCAATAAAGAGACCAAGCGGGTTTATAAATGCACGCTGTGCACGGATCGCGTGAGCCAGGGGCTTGAACCGGCGTGCATCAAGGCGTGCCCGACCGGATGTCTCCATTTTGGCAGCAAAGATGACATGTCGCTGCTGGCGGAAGCGCGCGCGAAACAGTTGCGCGAGCATTACGATTTTCCGAAAGCGGGAGTTTACGACCCCGCGGGTGTGGGCGGCACGGGCGTGATTTATGTGCTACATGACATCACGCAGCCGGAAATTTATGGCGGGTTGCCGAAAAATCCGCGCATTCCGCTGAGCGTGAAGCTTTGGAAAGGACCGCTGAAGTGGCTCGGGAATATCGCGATGGTCGGCGGACTGATTGGCTTGTTCGCGCACTATCTCCGGTACGGCCCGAAAGAACGGGAGATCGAAGAAAAACAACCGCACGAGGGAGAGCAGCCATGAGCGCTTATTCCGATCAAATTCTTCCTCACGGGCGAGTCTTGCGGTATCCATTTGCGGAACGGTTCAATCATTGGATTGCATCCCTCTCTTATATTTATTTGTTGCTCACCGGTTTGGCGTTCTGGTCCCCATGGCTCTACTGGATGGCCGCGATCACGGGCGGCGGGCAGATTTCGCGGACGCTGCATCCTTGGGTCGGCTTGCTTTTCTTTTATTCCGTCGTGCGCATGTACGGCTACTGGGCCCCGCAAATGCATACTGCGGACGTCGACAAGCGGTGGTGGAGTTCCCTGGGACATTACATCCGGAATGAGGATGACAAGATGCCGCCGGCGGGTCGCTACAATGCGGGGCAAAAAGCTCTGTTCTGGAGTTTTTTTTACGCCACGATTGTGCTGCTGCTCACCGGAATCGTATTGTGGCTGCCGGAATCGATCTCCTGGAATTTTCGTTGGCTCCGCTATCTTTCCGTGTTTTTACATCCGGTGGCGGCGCTGTTCACGATCGCAAACTTCATGATTCACATCTATATGAGCGTGTTCGCGGAGCGCGGCGCCTTCGGCTCGGTCATTCGCGGCGACGTTTCTCTGCATTTCGCCAAGCGCTATCATCCGGGCTGGTACGAAGACATCGTACGGCGTTCGAACGCGCCGCGAAAATGACCCCGAATTACGACGCGCGGATCGGGCGCGCGAAAAACTTAAAAGACTCCTACCCGTTCGCCGCGGAAATCCTGACATTTTATGAGCGCATCTGCCGCGTGCAGCAATGGCTGTCCGATGATTTTCAGAGAATGCTACAGCGTGCGACTACCCAGGGAAATCTGCGCGACGAACTGGACGTCGGTCTGGTGCTGCCATACCTGGAAGACGCGCTCAAGGAACTGGTGCCCCAATCTCCCGCTCCGCTGGCCTCGTACATCAGTGATTTTCTCCACGGGTCACAGGAGCATTGGGTCTTTTCACTGCAACGCTATGTGCTGCAGGGTGGAACCGATAAATCGGCGGAAGATTCGCGCGAAGAATTGCTGGGCCGGGTGTTGATTGATCCCTATGCGGCCCTGCTGGCGGAGCAGAAGGCCATTCCACCTCTTGGCACGGCCGGAAATCTATGTCCGGTATGTGCGGCGCGGCCGGTGGCGGGCGTTCTCCGTGTCGAAGGCGACGGCGGCAAACGATTCTTGCTGTGCGCGTTTTGCGCGACTGAATGGGAATTCCGCAGAATTTATTGCGCGTATTGCGGTGAGTCGCGTGAAGAATCGCTGCCGGTGTTTGTGGCCGAAAAATTTCCGCACATTCGCGTGGAAGCCTGCGACACCTGCCGCCATTGTATCCGCAGCGTTGATTTAACCAAGGACGGTCACGCGGTCCCCGCCGTGGATGATCTTGCGGCGATTCCACTGGCGCTGTGGGCTGACGAGTATGGCTACGAACGAATCCACGACAATCTGCTAGGGACGTAGCCAATCGGCGGCAGATCCTTAGCGCCGCCTCAAAACCATTCCTAAAATAATTTGCATTCCTGCGCAAACTTGCCGCATGCTACCGCCGCTCGTCTTCGGAGGCTGAAATGCGCAAGCTTGTGATGATTGCTTTCGCCGTGTTGCTGATGACATTCCGCGCCAATGGGCAAACGGCATCCGCGCCTGTCGCAAAAACCTTAACCGTCATTCGCGCTGGCGGATTGATTGACGGCACTAGTGAAACCGTTCGCAAGAATCAATTGGTTTTTATTCGCGGCGAACGAATCGAGCAAATTACCGATGCCGCGGCGGCCATTCCTGCCGATGCCAAGGTGATTGATCTGTCCGCTGCGACGGTATTGCCGGGACTGATTGACGCTCACACGCATATTTTTTTGTGGGGAGAAAAACCCGAAAATGGCGGCTATGATGCCAACATCTTGAAGGCGGGAATCGCACTGCGGGCGGCAAGAGCCACCTTTGCCTGCCGCCGCGCGTTGGAACAGGGATTTACTACGCTGCGCGACCTGGAAACCGAAGGCGCCGGGTACGGCGATGTGGAAATCAAACAAGCGATCGCGGAGGGCACCATTCCCGGACCGCGGTTATTTGTGGCAACGCGCGCGATCTCATCTACAGGTGGCTACAACCTGGAAGGCTATGCGCCGGAATTGCAGATGCCAAAAGGCGCTCAGATTATCGATGGGCCGGTCGAGGCGCGAAAGGCGGCGCGGGAACAACTGGATCACGGCGCGGACTGGCTGAAAGTTTATATGACCCATCGTTCGTGGGTCGATAGGCACGGAAATTTGGTATCTCAGCCCACGCTGACGGTGGAGGAGCTGAAAGCGATTGTTGACGAAGCGCATGGCTGGGGGAAAAAGGTAGCCTGTCACGCCTACAACGGAATTGGTTTGCAGCGCGCCCTGGATGGCGGCTGCGATTCCATCGAGCACGGCCTGGAAATCACCGATGCGCAAATCGCGCAGATGGTGAAGCAGGGAACATGGTACTGCCCGACTCTGGCTCCTTATTACGGCGACTGGGCCGCTGAGAATACCCCGGAAGGAAAGCGCGATCGGAAACGCGCGGAAGTACATGGGGCTTCAGTCCAGAAAGCGGTCAAAGCCGGAGTGAAAATTGTCTACGGCACCGACATTGGCGGAATCGAATGGACGGAACCGGAGGCGCAGGAGTTTCCCTACCTGACGCAATTTGGATTAACGCCGATGGAAGCGATTCGCGCGGCGACATCACGAGCTGCGGAGTTGCTGGACGAAAAAGGCGAATTGGGCGTAATCGGGCCGGGCGCTTATGCGGATATTATCGCGGTCAGCGGCGATCCGCTGAAGAACGTAAGAGAACTTGGTAATGTAAGATTCGTGATGAAAGGCGGAAGCGTTTTCAAGAACGAAATTGCGAAATAAGAGAATTCCGTTTCAGAAAAAGTTCGCTCGAAACGGGAGCGCAAATTATGGTTCTACGCGAACACCTTTCCAGAAGGCGATGCGTCCGGCGATTTCTTTTGCAGCGGGCTTAGGATCGGGATAAAACCACGCGGCGTTTTCGTTACGCATGCCGTCCACATCGAGATGGTAGTAGTGGGCCGTTCCTTTCCATGGGCAAATCGATGTATGAGAGCTGTCCTTTATATATTCCTTCTTCACGGCTTCAGTGGGGAAGTATTGATTCCCTTCTACGACCACGCAATCATTGCTCTCGGCGATCACTTTTCCACTCCACAATGCTTTAGCCATCGGACGTTCTCCTGAGTTCATTTGCTGTTGGATGCTCCGAAGCGGAAAACGTTTCTGCATTTGAGTTCGCCCTTAACGAAAACGACGCGCGCCTTTGCTACAATTCGTCTATGTATCTTCAACGCTTGAAATCCCTGGCGCCGCTCATCTTGTTCATTTTAATTTCGCCATTTCTCTTCCGAATTCGTGCCCACAGCAAAATCGCCAGAGCTGCAGCCTCGCCCGTCCCAACGAGTATCGCCGCGCCCCTCGGCGTGCCGCCGGATCTTGACGCGCGGCTGGCCAAGTTCCAGCCCATTGATATGCCGTTTAGTCGCAGCGGCCTCAGCGATCGCGAACAGCAAATGGTTTCGAAACTTGTGGATGCGGCAAATCGCATCGAGCAAATTTATTGGCGGCAGAGCGATCCCGAGGGTTTGAAACTTTACGTGCGATTGGAAAAGAGCGCGGATCCTCTGGACAAGAAAGTGCTGCGTTTCATGAAGATCAACGGCAGCCGGTATGACCTGATCGATGAGCTGCGTCCGTTTGTAGGGAAAGAATCTGCGCCACCGGGACGCGCTCTCTATGCTGCCGGCCTGACGCAAGCCGAAATTGAAAAATATGTTACCGCCCATCCCGAACAAAGAAGCGCAGTTTACAGCGAACAATCGGTGCTAAAACGGGATGGCGAAAGGCTAGTCGCCGTGCCGTATCACATTGAGTTCGCGGACTTTCTAAAACCGGCCGCGGAAGACTTACGGCAGGCCGCAAAGCTCAGCGACGATGCGCAGTTCGCGAAATTTCTGAATATGCGAGCGGACGCGCTGCTCAGCGACGATTATTACGCCAGTGATCTGGCGTGGCTCGATCTGAAGGAACCCAAGTTTGATCTGATTCTGGCGCCTTATGAGAGTTATCTCGACAACTTGCTGGGAGTGAGGACTTCTTACGGGGCGGCTGTGCTGGTTCGAAACGAAGAGGAAAGCAAAAAACTGGCGGTATTTCAGAAGTATGTCCCGGATTTGCAGGAATCCTTGCCGCTTTCAAAAAAGGATCTGCCCTCGAAGCGTGGCCATGTAACCCCGATGGAAGTGATGGACGCGCCTTTTCGCACCGGTGATTTGCTGCATGGCTATCAATCGGTAGCGGACAATTTGCCGAATGACGCGCGGGTGCACCAAGCCAAGGGCAGCAAGAAGATCTTCTTCAAGAATTTCATGGATGCGCGCGTGAACGTGGTGATATTGCCTATCGCCAAGCGATTGCTCCGCGACGATCAAGCGGGGCGCGCGAGCGGAAACGGTTATCTTGCCGCGACGCTGGCGCACGAAATTTCGCACGAGCTCGGCCCCGATTATTCACGGACCTCTGCGGGTAATAAAGATATCCGTGAAGCCATTGGCGGAGATTTTGCGGCGTTGGAAGAGGCCAAGGCCGATGTCGTCGGAATGTTTTGCCTGAAGTGGCTCGCCGATCACGGAGCCATCGCCAAGGAACAGCTCGACGAAGATTACATCTCGTATGTTGCCGGAAATTTCCGCACCATCAGGTTTGGCATCGCCGAGCCGCACGGGCGTGGTGAAATGATGGAATTCAATTACCTGATGGAGCAAGGCGCGGTAACTCGCGATGCGGCCAGCGGCAAATATGCCGTGATGCTCGATAAAATGCCTGCTACTTTGGGCGCGCTGGCAAAGGAATTGTTGGAGCAGGAAGCCACGGGCAATCGTGCCCGCACTGCGGCATGGTTTGCAAAGTATGCGGTTCTCCCCGATCATCTAAGGAACGCATTCAATCGGGTGTCCGATATCCCGGTGGATATTCAACCGAACTATTCCTTCCCAGAGGAGATTCGATGAACGAACAGAATTTTTCCAACCACGCGAAATTTGTGCCCATGTTTCATTTTTTTGTGATTCCGGTTTTGGTCGCGAACGTAATATTCCATGCTTATTCGTTGTCTAGATATCCGGTCTGGTCGTCGTATTTCGCGTTCGCGGGAATCATAGGCTTACTGGCGGCGATTGCGCTGTTGGTGCTGGCGTTTCTAGCGCGAATTTTTGCTCTCGGCGTGCAGGATCGCGTGATTCGGCTGGAAGAGCGGATGCGCTACGAACGATTGTTACCGGAGGATCTGAAACCACGGATCGACGAATTCACAATCAATCAGATGGTATCGCTGAGGTTCGCGAGCGATGCGGAGTTGCCCGCTCTGGCGCGCAAAGTGTTGGATGGAAGCTTGAATAATCGCAAGGCGATCAAACAAATGGTGCAGAACTGGCGCGCCGATTACCAGCGCGTCTGAACGCGCGGATTACAAAATGCTTCGAACCACGCCGCCGTCTGCGCGCACTGCTGCGCCAGTGATGCCGGTGGCTTGCGTGCTGGCAAGGAAAGCTGCCACTGCGGCGACTTCTTCCGTTGTTTCAAAACGCTTCAACAAGGAACTAGGGCGCGCCTTTTCGAAAAATTCTTTTGCCACCTGTTCTTTCGCGATGCCTTGCTGCAGCGCCATTGACTGAACAAAATCGCCGACTCCTTCGGATGCAGTTGGCCCGACCAGAATCGAGTTTACGGTCACGTTGGTGCCGGCGATGGATTCGGCGACGCCGCGCGCAATCGCGATTTGCGCGGTCTTGGTCATGCCGTAATGAACCATCTCGCTGGGAATCTGCTGGCCCGATTCACTGGAAATGAAAATCACCCGCCCCCAATTTTTTCGCAGCATCTCGGGCAGGTAATGACGTGTCAGCCGCACTCCGCTGAGCACGTTCACTTCATAAAGTCGAAGCCAATCCTCATCGGAAATTTCCAGGAAAGGCTTAATTTCAAAAATGCCCAGATTATTGACGAGAATATCCGCGGCGGGAACCTGCTCGATGAATGTCTTGACGCCCGCTAAAGTACCCAGGTCGGCGGCGACTTCTTGCACTTCCGCGCCGCGCAGCTCCATGCGAATCGTTTCCGCCGCGGCAGAAACGCGTTTCTCGGTCCTCCCGTTAATTACGATCCGCGCCCCTTCACGTGCAAGGGTTCTGACGATTGCGAATCCAATCCCTGCGGTCGATCCGGACACTACCGCAAGTTTGCCTTTCAGTCCGAGATCCATTTGCGTTTCTCCCGACTGCTTCTAGCGACCTGTGGCCGCCGCGGCGGCTCCTTCGATCTCCGCAATTTCTTCGGCGCTCAATTTTAGTTCGCCCGCTCGCATCACGCCCTCGGCTTGCTTCGCATTGCGCGAACCGACGATAGCGCCAGTGATGGCCGGTTGGCGCAATACCCAGGCAATTGCAACTTCACCGGGGCTCCGCCCGTGGCGCGCTCCTACTCTGCGAAGCCGCTCGACCAGTTCGATATTTTTTGAGAGTTTCGGCTCCTTGAATTCAGGATTGCGGCTGCGAAAGTCGTCCGCGGGCAATGCCGCTGCGCGCTCTCGCGTCATCGCCCCGGTAAGAAGACCGGAAGCCATCGGCGCGTAACTGATCACGCCGATGCCATGCTTCAAGCAGTACGGCAAAATTTCTTCTTCAACTTTGCGCCGTACGATCGAATACGGCGGCTGATTCGAAGTGACCGGCGCGATCTTCGCGGCGCGCTCAATCTGCCCGGGAGAGAAATTCGAAACGCCGATCCAGCGCACTTTACCTTCTTTTTGCAGATCGCTCATCGCCTGCCATGCTTCTTCCAGCTTCGGCCCACTATCCGCGGGTGGCCAGTGCATCTGATAGAGATCGATTACGTTCGTGTGCAGCCGCCGCAAACTTTCTTCGCATTCCTCACGAATCGACTTGGCGGAATGTTCCGGATAGACTTTTCGATTTTCGTCCCAGCGAAGAGAACATTTTGTGAAAATGTAAGGCCGTTTGCCTTTCCACCGTTTCAGGGCGGTGGCTACAATTTCTTCCGAGTGACCGGTGCCGTAAACCGCTGCGGTGTCAATCCAGTTGACGCCCAATTCCAGCGCGCGCTCGATCGCCGCGATCGAATCGGAGTCTTCTTGTTCTCCCCAGGCAAATTCCCACCCGCCGCCACCGATGGCCCATGCTCCAAATCCCACCGGCGTCAGTTGCAGATCGGAGTGGCCTAATTTTCGCGTTTCCATGTTCCCTCGCGATACCAGACCTCTTCATTTCTACTGTGGTTTGGATGAGCTGCGCCAGTGAAAAGTTAGAGGCGGGCGTGTGATGTGAATTATCTCAGGCGGAAGTCAGTTGGCGGTAAATGCGGCGTCTAACGAAACGGTTTCACCGTCGGGATTGGTGATGACCAGCCGCTGCCCACCGGCAGAAAGCGTGGGCGCAGCGAACTTCAATGTATTCGTATCTACAAACGTTACCGCTACAGCTTTACCGCCGATTACCGCGGTTGCGCCGTTCAAAAAACCGCTGCCGCGAATCGTAAGGTTCGCGCCTCCGGACAACGAACCGCTCGCGGGAGTGATCGAACCGATGCCCAGTGGTACGCGCGCAAGCTGAACGACAGTCAGGCCCGACGCAGTGATGGCGAAAATTCGCTGGCCGTTTTCATCGATTGCAAGAAAACGCCCATGCAGACCGTCGACGTCGGCGGCGAGCATAGCCAGAGGTTCTGGCAACATCACGCGCAAACGCAGACGCCCGGTGTGCGCATCCAGAATATCGACACCGCCCACCAATCCAGTGAATGGGGCCGCGACAGGTGCTGGTCCCGTGAGAAAAGGAACGTAAACCAGGGCGCCACTCGGATGCAACGCGATTCCGGGAACGTTGGTTCGTTGCTGAATGCCCTCGAGTTCGGATTCTGCGGTGACGGATTGCAATTCAAGGTTGGCATTGCGAATTTCTGTGACTCCGGAATTTTGCGATGCGAAGGATGTGCCGTCGGACGCCGAGGCGATATCCGTTGTCGGAATGTTTGTTTGCGCTGTCAGAAACTGCCCGGAGTTGGCTGCGTTCCAGCCGGCCATCGGCTGGCCGGGCGCAGACGCAAAAGAAAAAAATGCAACGCCCCCGTCACCACTCGCGTCTACGAGTGGCGCGCTAATCAATGCCGAAACATCCGTCTGCGGCGCGGTCTGGACACTCACTGGCGATGCCGTAAGGTCCATTTGCTGCAAGCAGGTGCTGCACGGCGAACTGTTACCGCTATACCCTGCCAGTCCGACAAACACGGTCTGCGCGGAAGTTGCCGCAATCCGAACCGGCCCGGAATTGGCATCGCCCGGCACGCTTCCAACGTTGACGCCGGTTCCTGCCGCGGTGTCTGGGTCGATCAAGTAAATGCTTTGCGCCCCAAAATCCGCGACAAGCAATTCTGAAGCGTCCGGCGTCAGCGCCGCTTGACGAATCAGCGCGTTGGGCGGCGGCCCTCCTGGCGGCAAGATTCCAGACCGAAACATTCCCGCGCTCAGATCGAAAACGTCCAGACGATCGATGTTGCTCAGATATACCCACTGGCGCTTTTGATCGTACAGAATGAATTTGTAGAAACCGGCTCTCGCAAAGACCTGGGCAGGCCGCAAATATTGAAATGCCTGGCTCGCCATTGCCGACCCTGCCGGTGAATTGATCGAGATGCTGCTCTTGCCTATCGAGCCGGCCGGCGCACTCACCGTGAGCCGTTGAAGCGGAAAAGGATATGTGCTGTCCAGCCCAAGAGACGTAATGAGGGACTGCACATCCTCAAGCTTTTGAATCGGTGCGCTGGCTGACCCAAACTTCACGCTGATCTTGCCGATATCTTCGCCAAAGCCATAGCCATAGATCGCAACGGTGTCGCCGCCTGCGCTACTGCCGGCGTTGGGTAGAATTTCCAGAATTTGCACGCCATAACAGAACGCGTCGGGAGCAAGAGCAATCGCGCCATCTGGAAAATAAGCATTCACATTGACGGCGCCGTTTGCGGTGCTGGCCGGCGAAGTTGCCTGAATTTGCGAAGCGCTGCTGGCGCTGACCGCGGCGGTCTGGCCTCCAAAATGGAGCGCTGGATTCGGCCTGAGATTCTGCCCGGAAAATGTAACCGATGTGCCGCCGATGTTCGGGCCGGCGCTCGGCGTCACCGCTGGAACTATCGAGAGAGTGGGAGCCGGCGCGGAAATCGTTCCCAGCTGCGACGCATCCACAAAACTGATCCCGCGGTTGCTCAGACCGAACACCATCGCGGCCTCATCAACGTCTTCCACTTCTGAACGAATACCCTGAATCGCAGAATCCGCTACGGCGCCAAGCGAATGTAGATCCGCCGCAGATAGGACCGAGAGAAGAGGAATTCCGTTCTCCGAAACCGATACAATGAGCGACTGGCCGTCGCGTGAAAAGGCAACTCCTCGAACGAAGGAAATGGCACTGGTAGAAAGGATGTTCAGTGAGGAATCGAGCAAAACCAATTGCTCGTCGTTTCCATTGTCGAGCACCTCCACAAACCGCGATCCGTCCGAGTTCCCTGCCGCATATTTGAGAGCGCCAGCTCCAATCGATTTTGTGTCAGTCAGTAGAGCCCCGTTTCCATCAAGCACGATCGCGTTGCCGCTGCCGTCATTCGAAGCGACCAGGACTCGCGTGTGATCGCCGGAACGAGCCAGGACTCCAACCCCATTTTGAAAAACCTGTGGAGCCAGCGGAGTCAGATCCGTGAGCGAATTATTGATTGGGTCCCATAAGGCCAGAAGCGACTCGGCCGCGTTCGCCTGGCGAAACCGCACCAGCAATTTTCCGCCAGAGAGAGCGACCACCTCTTCCGGGCGGTCAAAATTAGTATTGGGAATGGGCACGAGTCCCGTGAGTTGAAAAGTTTTTGTGCGTTGAAGCCTGGCAGTATCGATCGCGGCAATCTGCTCCGTGACGGTGCCAACCCAAACGCTCTGGCCATCAGCTGCAAGATCGACGCTGCTGGCACCGGCAACGTCAACGGAACCGAGTCGCAAGCCGTCCTGGGTTGAAAATACTTCCACCCGATTCCGTGCACGGTTCGCAACGAACAAATGTCGACTGCCTGGAACATACGCCATATGGCGGTGATGCGGTTCACCGGCGGGATCATCAAGCGCTGCTTGCGAATCGGTGCGCGAATACGTGGTGCGGGACACCACGGCCGATACGCTGCTTTGCACTGTCAGCGAAATGCTCGTCGAATGCGAAAGATTGCCGCTGGCGCCTTGCACCAAGATGGACGTGTTGCCCGTCGCCGCAGCCGCTGATGCGCCAATCAAAAGCGTCGCGCTGCTGCCGCTTTGCACCATAAATGGGCTTTGCGGATTCGCGCTAATCCCGGGAGGAATACCGCTGAGAACGATCTGCACGCTCCCGGAAAACTCGTTAAGCGATTGCACGCTGACTTGGATTCCGGAGCTGGTGGCACCTTGAGCGATGGTGGTGGCGGAAGGAGAGACGCTCAACGCAAAATCCGGCATGGGAGGGGGCGGCGACAACTCTCCCGTGTTTCCGCCGCCGCAGCCTGCACCCAAAACAGCGGCCAAAGTCGCACAAAAACTCAAGTTAGTTCGCCAGATTGAGCGCTTTGCCATGTGCGGTGCTCTTCGTCCGTCCGGGTGCAACGCTCCCAAGCTCCAGGCGCCTCGGCCAGTGCAAGCTCAGAGTATGCAAGGCAAAGGTTTTTACCCAGGGTACGGTACCCATACTGTATCCAGTCTTTGATTAACTATCAATATATATAATGTGACGGCACGGGCGAAGCTCAGGCAAAGAAAAACGGCGCGGACCATAAATCCGCGCCGTCGTGACTCTAACTCAAGGCTAGTACAAAATCAGCTGCAGCTTAAATGCTCTTTGGGCCCGCAGTCGCCGGTGCCGCACTGGACGACTTGGCGAACGCGCTGGTGGTTTCCTTCTCTGAACTCTTGTCGATTTCGATGGAGCCTTTGAAGTACGCACCATCCTCAATCATGATGCGTGCAGTAGTCAGGTCGCCGTTTACCGAACCGTCTTTCTTGATCTCGATACGATCCTTGGCGCGAAGGTTCCCCTTCACCGTTCCATACACCACCACCTCGCGGGCGATAATGTCGGCGGTTACTTTTGCAGTCGCTCCTACCGTGAGCTTGCGCTCATCCAGTTGGATCAACCCTTCCACCGAGCCGTCGATCAGAAGATCTTCGCTCCCAGTGATCTCGCCTTTCACGTGCAGGCTGGACCCGAGCCGCGCTGTTGCGCGGTCGCCGGTCGCACCCAGTGGACGCATGGCATCTGTACTCATCGCAGTATTTCCCTCCCAAGTCGCCGGAGCGGACTTCGGCAACGGATTTGTCGCAAAATTTTTCGGCTCCGGTTGCGCGACTGGCGGCGTTTCCGGCCTTTTAACGTTCCCCCACATGGAACCTCCCAAGGGACAGAGCACCCCAATCAGATTCTTGCCGGGGTGATTAGAGACTTTAGTCCCGTGCGGGAAGCACTGCAAACAACGTATCAGGGCCGGGTGCGAGAAAGTAACTGCCCTGATGGGCAGTCCCGTTACTGCCCGGGGGGCAAACTCTCGCTGCGTGATCCGCTTGGCCCTCTTTTGTCATTTCCGATCCTACCCACAAGGGGGAGCAGGGAGCTGTTTTTTACACGGGCGCACTCACGTTTGCTAAATCCGCATCACGACGTCGGTTTGTCCGGCACGGGTTGGAAAGCAAGAAAATCGGTGACAAAGCGCTGCGAATAGCTATCGAGCAGTTCTTTCACTCGCGCCGCATTCGGCGACTTCACTACAAATCCCGCGTGATGGTATTTCTTCACGCGATAAACAATCTCCGCGTCATTGTAAGCCGTGGTGTCCGGCTCCTCCTGTCTCGCCAGCGAAACGATCACCCCTGCATAATCCTGACGCGTCGCCGGCAGCGCGTAAGGTTCCTTTCCTGCCCCGACTTCCAGCTTTGCCCATTCGCGCCACAGATTCACGCCGCTGGCCGCGTCCACCACGTCGGAAATGTAAGCGCCGCCTACGCGCGCCGCAATTTCAATGAAGTAGATGCGCCCGTCGGAATGTGCTTTTAGGAATTCCGCGTGCGTCACTCCGCGCTGCAATCCCAACGCGTCAACGAGCCGTTGATTGATCACCCGCAACGCCTTCGCGTCCTCGGAGTCACGTTCGACAGTTCGTGTCGTAAACACGCCGCCGGCATGCGATACGTCCAACGGCGGCGCGCCGTAGGCATGCGCGTCGGCAAACAGCACCTGCTTTTCGCTTACCACGCCGTCAACGTGAAAAACATTCCCCGGCACAAACTCTTCCAGCAGAAAATGTGATTGTTCGTCGCCAAGTTTGTCGAGCCAGGGCCACAATTCGTCCGGCCGATGAATCTTCTTCATGCCGATTCCGGAAGCCTGGGAACGCGGCTTCAGCAGCCAGGGTGCGGGAACACGTGCCATGAATTCGCGAAGTTCATCGTGATTCAGCACGTGTACAAATTCGGGCACATTGACTCCTGCTTCTTTTGCGCGTGCACGCATCGCAAGTTTGTCGCGGAAATACCTTACCGTGGTCAGCCCCATGCCCGGAATTCGCAAATGTTCGCGAATCGCCGACACGTTTTCCATGTCGAATTCGTCCAGCGCCACGATGCGGTCGATCTTTCGTGTGCGGGCGGCGAAGCTCACCGCATTCAAGAGCGCGGAGAGCGGCAGTTCCTCCGGCATCAAAAACATTTCGTCGATCGCTTCTCTCGGCCAGTCGCCATTGCGCAGTTTCTCCACGGTTAGCAAATAGACGCGGCACCCGATGGCCTTGCAGGTGCGCAGAAATTCCTGGCCCTTTTCGTAAGAGCTGACGCAAAGAATGGTAAGTTGCCGCTGGTCCGCCAACGTGAACCTCCACAACGGTGGCCGCGAAGTATACCTCGGCTCTAGCGGGCCGGGTAAAGAAACCGCAGAAACGGCGCGACACGCTGCGCCCACGCCAGCTCATTGTGCTCGGCGCCTTCTATCCGTTCATAATGAAGATCGTGCTCGTACTCCCAGCCACGCCGCAACAAGATATCGCGATAACGCTCCACATCTTCGACGATGCGCGGGCCTTCGCGCGTTCCAATATCCAGCCAGATTCGTGGGCGCGACTGCACAGGCATGCTGGCCGCGAATTTGTGAATGACTCGCTGATTCCACCACACCGACGGCGACAACGCCGCAATCTTTCCGAAAACATCCGTCCGCGACAATCCCAAATATAAGGACACCAGTCCGCCTAGCGACGACCCGCCTATCCCCGTCTGCATTGCGCCGGATTCCGCCCGATACTCCCGGTGCACAAATGGCATTACTTCTTCGAGCAGAAATTTCCCGTAACGGTCCGCGCGCCCGCCGCCGAGTCGCGGCACGCTGGTCGGCGTATATTCCCGGATTCGCGTTTTTCCTGTGTTGTAAATCCCCACGATGATCAGCGGTTCGACTCGGCCCGCTTGAATTTCTGCATCCGCGGTTTGTCCAACGTGCCAATCCTGCCCTTGTATGTAAGACGTCGAGCCATCAAAGAGATTCTGTCCGTCCTGGAGGTACAGCACAGGAAAACGCCGTTGTGGCTGATCGTGGTAGCCCGGCGGAAGATATACCAACACGCTTCTCTGGTTGCGCAGGAACTTCGACCGGAATTTTTCGTGTCTGAAAACTTGTCCGTCGCTCACGGCGGGCTCATCGCTCAGGACGCGATGACCACGAGGAGGTCTTTCGCTTCTACATTTTGCCCCGGCGCCACCAACAATCTTGTCACGCGGCCGGCAATTGGCGAGTAGATGTTGGATTGCATTTTCATGGCTTCCAGCGTCATTAGTTTAGCACCGCGTTCCACGCTTTGGTTCAATTGCACCGCGATTCCCGTGATGATCCCCGCGGTCGTCGCGCCTACTTGTCCGGCATCCGCGGGATCGGCTTTTGGATGTGCGCGCTCCACCACCCGCAGCGATTTATCGCGCACCTTTACTTCCCGTGGCTGGCCATTCAAATCAAAAAATAACGTGCGCGTTCCGTCGGGATGAGCATCGCTGGCGGTCATGAATTTGATGATCAGCGTTTTACCGGCTTCAATCTCAACGGTAATCTCCTCCCCTGCCTTCAGTCCGTAAAAAAATGCCGGCGTGGGCAGAACGCTCACATCCGAGTGTGTCTGCCGGAATTTGTCGAATTTCAGAAAGACTTCCGGGTACAACAAATAACTCAGCAGCTCCTCATTCGAAACCGGATGCCCAGTTCTCTTTTCCAGCAGTTCTTTCTCGGCAGGGAAATCAACCGGCGGCATCCTTGCCCCGGGACGTCCCTTCACCGGCGTGCCCCCGCGCAAAATTATTTTTTGCACTTTCTTCGGCCAGCCGTCCGGCGGAACGCCTAGCACGCCCGAAAACATCTCCACCACCGAGTTCGGAAACGCCACGTCGTGTTTTTCGTCGAGCTTCAACACTTCTGCGGTCGTCATTTCTTTGGCCATCAGAAATAAAGTCATGTCGCCAACAACCTTGCTTGATGGCGTCACTTTCACAATGTCGCCGAATAATTGATTCACTTCGGCGTACATCCTCTCGACTTCCGCCCAACGATGCCCCAATCCCATGCCCGCGGCTTGTTCGCGCAAGTTTGTGTATTGCCCGCCTGGTATCTCGTGTTCGTACAGGCGAGCATTCCCCGATTTCGGCGCCGAATCAAACGGCAAGTAATATGTCCGCACGGTTTCCCAATAATCCGAACATTCGTTCAGGGTTTCGAGATCGAGCCCGGTATCCCGCGGAGTGTTTCGTAGAGCTGCCACCATCGCATTCAGATTCGGCTGGCTCGTTCCACCGCTCATCGAAGCCATTGCGCCATCCGCAACATCCACTCCCGCTTCCGCGGCTTTCAAAACTGACGACGCATTGATCCCGCTCGTGTCATGGGTATGAAAATGGATCGGCAGCGCCACCGCTTCCTTCAGCTTTTTCACCAATTCGAACGCCGCATACGGCTTGCACAATCCGGCCATATCCTTGATCGCCAGAAAGTGCGCTCCCAGTTTTTCCAGCTGCTTTGCCAGCCCGACATAATATTTCAGAGAATATTTCGGCCTTCTGCTGTCGAGAATGTCTCCCGTATAACAAATCGCCGCTTCGCATACACCGCCGGTTTCCAGCACTGCATCCAGCGAAACGCGCATGTTCTCGATCGAATTCAGCGAATCAAACACGCGAAAAATATCCATCCCCTGTGTATACGCCTCGCGCACAAATTCTCGAATCACACTATCTGGGTACGACGCGTAGCCCACCGCGTTCGCCCCCCGTAGCAGCATCTGAAAACAAATATTGGGAATGGCCTCGCGCAATTCCCGCAGCCGCTGCCACGGATCCTCGTGCAAAAAACGCAGCGCTGTATCGAACGTCGCGCCGCCCCACATTTCGATGCTGAAGAGATTCCCCAATCGCGCCGCCACCGCCCGGGCCGTCGCCAGCAAGTCGTAGGTTCGAACGCGAGTCGCCATTAATGACTGATGCGCGTCGCGGAATGTGGTATCCGTGATCAGCAGCCGCTTTTCGTTTTTCGTCCACTCCGCAAATTGTTTCGGTCCGAGTTTCTGTAATAGCTGCCGCGTACCCGCTGCCGGCTCCGTCGCTGGCGCAACCGGAATTGGCGCCGCTTCGCAGCTTCTGGGAACCTGCTTCCCTTTCACTTCGGGATTTCCATTCAAAATCACTTCGCCCACATAAGTCAGCAGCTTTGTCGCGCGATCGCCGCGCTTTGCAAACTTGAACAACTCCGGATGTTCATCCAGAAACGAGGTTGTCACTCCGCCCGCGCGGAACTTCGCGTGATTCGCCACGTTTTCAACAAATGGAATATTGGTCTTCACGCCGCGAATGCGAAATTCGCGCAGTGCACGGTCCATCCGTTGGCAGGCTTCCGGTAAGTTTGTTCCCCAAGCCGTCACCTTCACCAACAGAGAATCGTAATAAGCCGCCAGCGACGCTCCCGCATACGCGGTGCCGCCATCCAATCGAATCCCAAATCCCGCCGGCGAACGATACGTGGAAATCTTCCCGTAGTCTGGCGCGAAATTATTTTCCGGATCTTCCGTCGTCACACGGCACTGCAGCGCCGACCCGTATAGCGGCACGCTTTCCTGACGCGGCAGCCGCATCGTTTCGTCGTGCAACGAGTATCCCTGCGCCACCAGGATTTGCGCCCGCACCAGATCGATTCCCGTCACCATCTCGGTGACTGTGTGCTCCACTTGAATCCGCGGATTCACTTCGATGAAGTACCACTTGCCAGAATCCACGTTGTACAGAAACTCCACCGTGCCGGCATTGCGGTATTTCGCCTTTCGTGCCAACTGTACCGCGGCGTCGCACAATTCTTTGCGTACACTGTCTGGCAAGTTCGCAGCCGGTGCGACTTCCACCACCTTTTGATGACGCCGCTGCACCGAACAATCGCGTTCGTGCAAGTGCAGCACGTTTCCGTGCGTGTCGGCGAGAACCTGCACCTCCAGGTGCCGCGCGCGGGCCAAAAACCTTTCCAGAAACACGCTGGCATCGCCAAAGCTAGACCGCGCCTCACTTTGCGCTTCTTCCAGCCGTGATTCCAACTCCGACTCGTCGCGCACCACCCGCATCCCGCGTCCGCCGCCGCCCATCGCGGCCTTCACCATCACCGGATAGCCAATCTCCGCGGCTGTCTTTTTTGCTTCTGCCGCCCTCTTTACCGGCTTTTCCGTCCCCGGCAACACCGGAACGCCCGCGGAAACAGCCAGCGATCGCGCGGCTGTTTTGTCGCCCAACACTTCCAGCAGTTCCGCCGTCGGCCCGATAAAGAGAATTCCCGCTTTCGCGCACGCTCGCGCCAGCGCCGGATTCTCCGACAAAAATCCATATCCCGGATGAATCGCGTCCACTCCCTTAGCCTTGGCCAGCGCCACGATCGCCTGAATATCCAAATACGCCTCGACAGGTCCCTTGCCCTCGCCGATCAGATACGCCTCGTCCGCCTTGAACCGATGCAGCGCCAGCCGGTCCTCCTGCGAATACACAGCGACGGTCCGCAATCCTAGCTCGTTCGCGGCACGAAAAATTCGTATCGCGATTTCGCTGCGATTCGCCACCAGCACTTTCCGAATTGGCTTTTGTTTGAGCATGGCAATGCTTGCGTTCGTCGCGCAACCGACATTCTTTCACGCCGGCCAGGCGGTGCTACAGCAGTTTTTCTGATAGCTAGTGGGCACTTTGAATTTTCTTGATGGTGACAGCACAAGCTAAAATTCAAACCGACCCACTACATTCCGATAGCTAATAGGGCGGTTTGAATTCTCTTGATCGTGACAAGACAGGCCAAAATTCAAACCGACCCACCGCTTTCTGATAAACGAAATTTGCCATTTGCATACGGCGGCAGCCAGGAATCTCGTCGGCCGTTCGTCTCATTCGCCTGCTCCCGCGGCCTTTTGTTCCACCGGAGCGCTCTTCAGTTGTTCCAGTTCGGCGGGTACCTTGGCCCACAGTTTCTTGTCCTTCTTGGTTTCGAAAATGCTCTTATTCACATTGAAGAAGTCCAGCAACTCGGCTCGGATCTCCGGCGTCATTCCAGCAAATTTCTGCTCCGCAAGTTTATCAAGCAGCCTGGCATGCGTCGTGTCGCACAAGTGGTACTTACCCGGACCACTGACCTGCCCCAGATCAAAGTTGTCATTGGCCATTGTGGGGCTCTGCGTCTCGCGCTCTTGCTTCAGCAACAGCCGATATTCATCTAGTGTCTCGTTGAAACTGGCTTCAAACATTTGTTCTGTTGCCGGAGTGGGCGTCTTGAATTGCAATACACGAAGCGGACCAATTTTTGGCAGCAGCTTGTAAATGAACGCCAGAACCTTATCGCTGAATTTCGGCTTGTCGTAGTCCTTGCCCCATTCCTTCTCGTAATTCGATCGGCGCAAATTGTAAAGAAATTTGCTTTTGGTGATTCCCGGCTCGTCCTTTTGAATTTCATCCCTTTTCAGGTGCCAGGCAATCCGAGTTGCCTTGGGCAATAGGTTGCTCACTGCATATCGGTAGGAACCGAAAACGTGGTCCTGATTATGTAAGACTTTTTTTAAATCCAGGCCGTATGTTTCTTGGAATGCCTGGTCCAGCACGCGCGGCGATACTTCAAATCCGATGTAATCGTGATAACTTTCCGGCGCGTATCGCTCCTTCGCCACTTCCAGGACGTCGAATCCAAATTCGGTCTTAATGTGTGCCAACTTGTCGTCTTCATAGGTCACGAAATCTCCAAACCTGTGCTGCAATTTCGGGTATAAGACCGGCACCGCTCGATTGGTGCCTGTACGGTGCCCATTGTTGTCGGCCGCATAGTGCGCCATCGCTCCCAGCGCGAATGAATATTCGTAGATGTCCTGCGAATCGCGCAGCAACGCAAACACAAAATCGGCGCTCCGCACATAGTGCGTCACGTCGCTAAAGAACGGATTGCCACCAGGATAATAGCCGAGATCCTGGATGATCGCGCCGCCGTATGCATAAGCCTGACCGCGGTTGATGTCGTCCTCCGACGCGTTTGGAAACCGCTTACGCAGCGCCGGCTTCATGCTCGATTCCCACACCACGTCAATGATCGCTTGGTGCGACATCACCGAATAGGCTTCGGTTCTTTCGGGAATTGCCGAAAGCAGTGCAAGCGCGGCCACCAGCGCGAGTGTTTCTCTCAGCCTGCGCACTGCCGCGGATTTACAATTCACTCGCCGCCCTGCTTTCTGCGCTCATCACATTTATCTCCATGGCCCGCTTGGTCGACTAGTTTAGCAGCACTGAACCGGAAGGCTAAACCTCATCCGTGTACGCGAAACAGATAGCTCGCGCACTCGCGCTTGCCGGACAGAGGCCAATTTTGTTGTGACTGAGTGGAACCAATGAACAGATTAGGCGGCAATGCAAACTTAACAGTAATGACAGAAAGTCTAGGCGAGAAATTTGACTCTGGCACGAAACTTTGACCAACGGCCGGTTTATTCCGTTACTTCTTCCCTTTCTTATTTCGTTGCGTCTTTCCTTCAGTATTTTCTCAGCACGCCGATCACCCGGCCTTGAATCTTCACGTCGCTGGCCGACTCAATAATAGGCCCCATCTCGGAGTTCGCCGGCTGCAAACGAATTTTCCCCGGTCCTTCTCGATAGAAACGTTTCAGCGTGGCTTCATCGCCCCGCACCAACGCCACCACGATATCGCCCGCGTTTGCCACCTGAGTCTGTTCGCAGACCACAAAGTCACCGTCCATGATGTGATCTTCAATCATGGAACTGCCTTTCACCTGCAGCACGAACGAGTTCCCACCGCGCGCAAAGTCTCCCAGAGAAAATGTCTCCCGCTCTTCGACTGCTTCCAGCGGGCGGCCAGCAGCGATCCTGCCCAGCAGCGGTAGCTCCTGAATCTTTCGCTCCATTACTTGATCTTTCACGGACCTCGGCAACTGCACAATCTCAATCGAACGGCTCTGGTTGTAACCGCGCCGGATGAATCCCTTTTTCTCCAGCGTGGTTACGTGCTTGTGCACCGTGGCCAGGGAAGTCAGCTTCATTCCCTTGCCGATTTCTTCGAAGCTCGGCGCATAGCCGTGTTTCGTTTCAAATGAAACCAAATAATCTAGGACTTCTTTCTGTCGTTTGGTGAGGGCCATGGGTGCCTCCAGTGGCATCGGCAATCTGCTGAGCTCTTGTCGCTGCCTCGCAACTCCGAAAGAACAGTTACGCTAACGACTTTAGGCGAAAAGAAAGCGAAATGTCAATAGGCGCACCCGTCCCAATTTGCTTTTTCTGCTACTGCGCCCGCTGCGGTAAAACTTGTACATGCCTGTCACGGAACGCGCTTCCTCTTCTATCCTCGTCGCGGGAATCGTCGCCATTGTCGGCGGTGTCTTGGCAACTCTGTTTTCTCTCGCCGCATTGATTTTATTTTCAACAATCCCTGTGACCGGAAGCATTCCGCTACCCGCGATGATGCGTCCTATTTTGTACGGAACTTGGCTCTTTCTGTCTCTCTGCGGAATTTTTGTCGCGGTCACAGGGATACACGCGATCCGCCTGCGGAACTGGGCCCGTCTCTCTCTCCTGATCATCGCTGGCTGTTTGCTGTTCTTCGGAGCGATGGGCATCGTGATCATCGTTGTAACCATTTTTTTCGCCTCGGCTCCTCTCGACCCCAGAATCTCTCAACAATTGTTGCTATTCGTCCTTACGATTATCTACGGCATCCCCATCGCGATTTCGCTTTGGTGGCTGATTCTCTTTACTCGGCCATCCGTCGTAGCGCAATTTCGGGCCTCAGCTGCGGCGCAATCACCCCTCCCTAGGACTACCTTTTCCGTGTTGAACAATCCGGAATGTCCGCTTGCCGTCCGTATTGTCGGCTGGTACCTGGCATCGTTTGTGCTTTTTCTTCCTTTGCTGCCTTTCCTGCCTTTTCATTTGCCGGCCTACTTTTTCGGCCATTTGTTTCGCGGCCCGGCCGCCAACGGAATTTATTTTCTGAATTTCGTACTGCTCATCGTTACCGGGATCGGTCTTCTGATGCTAAAACGCTGGAGCTACCCTCTCGCCTACGCAAGCCAACTGCTCGTCTGCGCTAACGCGTTATCCTCCGCTTTCAGCCCTTCCTACGAAAAAATGATGCAGTCGGTCGTATCGGACATGAATTTGCCCAGCATGACTCCGGGTATGGATCAGATGCTGCATTTCGGCCGCTATTTCAGTCTTTTTGGGTTAGCTATCCCCATTGCGATACTCATTGCACTCTTCATGTCGCGCCAGAAATTCTATGAAGCCGCGGATCGGGCTGCGCGAGATTTCCCCGCCCGGCCTCCGGATTCACCCCTTTAACGGACACTAATTCAGTGCTTGTACTTTGCCTTCTGGTACTCTTGTTCGTATTTGCCCTTCCCCGGATCGAACGCGCTGTTGACTTCCCCGCACTTTCGCGCCGGCTTCGCCCCGCTGTGCTACAATTTTTGTCTAGGCTCCTGGCGGTCCGCTTCAGCTTACAACCTGCGCGCTGTTCCGCCCGAGTTCGGCTGCCCTTTCTTTTTTCCACAGCCGCCTCTTCGAGCCGCCTCCTTTCGGGATTTACCGGGAGGCGCACACGATGATTGCTAAGGGAGTTGCAACCAAGCATGGCCACCACCACCGATATTCCGCTGCCTAAGCATAAGCGCGAGGTCATCGACCGCGCCGTCATCCGTTTTGCGGGCGACTCCGGCGACGGCATGCAGGTTACCGGCAGCCAGTTCACCAATACGGTGGCTCTCTACGGAAACGACATCGCCACTTTCCCCGACTTTCCCGCTGAGATTCGCGCACCCGCCGGCACGCTCCCCGGAGTCAGCGGCTATCAACTCCATTTTTCATCGAATGAAATTTATACGCCGGGCGACGCTGTCGACGTCCTGATTGTCATGAATCCCGCCGCCCTGAAAATGAACATCGCCGACCTCAAGGCCAACGGAATCCTGATCGTCAACTCCGATGCATTCGCGGAGACTGACCTTCGCAAAGCCCAAATGACTTCCAATCCTTTGGAAGACCATTCGCTCGATAAATACCGACTGTTCTCCGTTGAACTCGAACGCCTCACCAAAGTCGCGCTCGAACATCTCGGCCTCGATGCCAAGTCCGTCAGCCGCTGCAAAAATTTCTTCGCGCTCGGTATGTGTTATTGGCTGTACAACCGCTCGATGGACGGCACCGTTCGCTGGATCGAAGACAAGTTTGGCAAAAAACCGCTTCTTGTCGAAGCCAACAAGCTGGCCATGAAAGCCGGCTACTCTTATTGCGAAGCGACCGAGGCATTCCAGATTAGCTATGAAATTCCGCCCGCACAGCTGGAACCTGGTCTGTATCGCAACATGAGCGGAAATCAGGCTCTCGCGCTAGGCTTCATTACCGCTTCGCAGAAATCCGGTCTGAAACTTTTCCAGGGCAGCTATCCCATTACGCCCGCTTCCGACATTCTTCACGAACTTTCTCAATATAAGGATTTTGGCGTCATCACCTTTCAGGCGGAAGACGAAATCGCCGCCATTACTTCCGCTATCGGCGCGGCCTATGCCGGCGCGCTGGCAATCACTACAACTTCCGGGCCCGGCATGGCGCTCAAAACCGAAGCCATGGGCCTCGCAGTTGCGGTCGAGATTCCGCTGGTCATCTGCGATATTCAGCGCGGCGGTCCCTCCACCGGCCTCCCCACCAAAACTGAACAAGCCGATTTGCTGCAAGCTCTCTTCGGCCGCAATTCCGAAGCTCCCATTCCCGTCATTGCTCCAGCCACGCCCAGTGACTGTTTCTGGGCCGCGCTCGAAGCTTCGCGCATCGCGGTCAAATACATGGTCCCGGTCATCATTCTGAGTGACGGTTATCTCGCCAACGGAGCCGAGCCCTGGCGCATCCCAGATGTCGATTCCATTCCCGAGTTCAAAGTAAAATTTGCCACCGATCCCGTGGACTTCAAACCCTATCGACGCAACCCGGACACTCTCGCGCGTCCCTGGGCCGTTCCTGGCACTCCCGGACTCGAACACCGCATCGGCGGTCTCGAAAAGCAGGACGTGACCGGCAATATTAACTACGAACCCCTGAATCACGAAAACATGGTTCGCATCCGCGCCGCTAAAGTCGAGGCAGTCGCTCAGGACATTCCGGATGCCGTCCCGGCAGGCGATCCCGACGGCGATTTGCTCATCGTAGCATGGGGCTCAACGCATGGCGCCATCACCGCCGCCGTAAAATCTCAGCGCGAATTGGGTCATCGCATCGGCCACGTTCATTTGCGCCATCTCAACCCCCTGCCCACAAATTTGGGCGAAGTCCTGAAGCGCTACAAAACTGTCCTGGTACCCGAACTCAACATGGGCCAGCTCTTATGGCTGCTCCGCGCAAAATATCTGGTGGACGCTATCGGCCTTAACAAGATCCAGGGCCGCCCGTTCAAACAGTCTGAGCTCGAGCAAAAAATCGCCGAGCTTGTGGGTTGACCGCTGTGTCGCCAGAACTAGTCATGCCGAGCGGAGCGAAGCGCAGTCGAGGAATCTGCTCCAAGGTTTGACTAACCCGGAGGCGCAGGTCGAATAAGGCGTCGTGGAAACGTCACAACTTAACGGCGCTTTCCAACGGTGATCGGCCAACGGTAAACGACGAACCGGTCGGAGCGGAACTTAGCACTTATTACTTAGCACTTCCCGGAGCACATATGACCACGGCAACATTTCCCGTCCTCACAAAAAAAGACTTCCAAACTGACCAGGAAGTCCGCTGGTGCCCCGGCTGCGGCGACTACGCAATTCTATCCGCCGTTCAGTCTGTCTTCCCAGAACTCGGCATCAAACGCGAAAACTTCGTCGTCGTTTCTGGCATCGGCTGCTCTTCTCGTTTTCCTTATTACATGAACACTTTTGGATTCCACACCATCCATGGCCGCGCCCCGGCTGTCGCCACTGGCCTGAAGGCCATCCGGCCCGATCTCGAAGTTTGGGTCGCCACCGGTGACGGAGACGCCCTTTCCATCGGCGGCAACCACACCATCCACATGCTGCGGCGCAATGTCGGCCTTAAGGTTCTTCTCTTTAACAACCGCATCTACGGTTTGACCAAGGGCCAGTATTCGCCCACCTCCGAGCTGGGCAAAAAAGCCAAGTCCACTCCTTACGGTTCCCTCGACCGCCCCTTCAATCCCATCTCGCTCGCCATCGGCGCCGAAGCCACTTTCGTCGCTCGTTCCGTGGATGTGTTTCAAGCTCATCTGAAAGATACCCTCAAACAAGCTGCCGCTCACAAGGGTTCCGCTTTCGTCGAAATCCTGCAAAATTGCAATATCTTCAACGACGGCGCCTGGACCGGCATCACTGAAAAAGACGCCCGCAGCGAGCACGTTATCCAACTCGACCACGGCAAGCCCCTCGTCTTTGGCAAGAACCGCGACAAGGGCATCCGGCGAAAGTCCGACGGCGACATCGAAGTCGTTCAGCTGGGTAATGGCATCACCGAGTCCGACCTCGTCGTCCACGATGCTCATCATCCGCGGCCCTCGTACGCTTTTCTCCTCTCTCACATGGAGCATCGCGAAGGCTTCCCCACGCCCATCGGTGTCTTGCGCGCATGGGACGACCTTCCCCGCTACGAAGATGTCGTAAACCAGCAAGTTGCCGACGTAAAATCCAAACGCGGCCAAGGCGATCTCGCCAAGCTCCTTCGCGGCGGCGATACTTGGCGTGTGGAAGCTCGCTAAAGCGGCACTCGCCCAAAAATCAACGCACTCCGTATGGCTGGCCCTTGAAATCCTGCTACTTTAAAAGCAGCCTGTCCACGCCAAATATCTCCTAACCATATTCATTTTGTATAATTTACAGTCTACAGCCTTCTGCCCCTTGACGCCCCTGCTCCTTCTTCTTACCCTGATCAAGCCTCAGAGTACTCTTCGCCCTCTCAGCGTGCTCGCCTCCCAGACTGGTAGTGCTTGACCATTAACTCATTCTCAGGGGACTGAATGCATAAATCGTTCTATGTACCACTCATGCTGTGTGCGGCCTTACTGTTGCTCTTTACACCCGCATCGACTCGCGCCGACTCCATCTCCGGCGACACCACTGTGGTGCTCGACTCTTCCGCGGTCACTTCGCTTACTGGTCTGGGTCTATCCCTCAGCGCCCTCGGACAAGCCACATTTGACGCCACCACCATGACCCTCACCTTCCCGATCACCAATGGCACCATCGGCTCAGGCGGGGACATGTTCAATTCCGATGGCTCTGGCTTCTCGATTACCGGAGCTTCCACCAACGTTACTTTCCGCAACCTGGTAATCAATACGTCCGCGGGGACTGTCAGCGGCAACGTTCATTTCGGCAATACTCAAATGAACGGAGTCACGCTATTCGATATCGGCGCGGGCGGAGTACTCACGATTAACGCGCAAGGCGCAGCTACTCTTTCCAGTGCGTTCGGCGTCCCCGATCTCACCGGAACCACCTTCGGCACCGCCACCATCGACGTTCCGTTAGGTTCCGGTTCTGGATCCGGCGATACGACCGCAACTCCTGAGCCGAGCGTCCGTTCGCTGCTCGCGGCCTCGCTCTTGGCGATCGTCGGCCTGGCGTTTTTTCGCTCGCGCCACGCTGTTGCTAGCCAGCCTCGCTCACCCTCACCCTGGTGCAACCAGGAAGCCTAATTCTGTGTAACTATGCCTGGTTCTGACCCATCAGCGGCTTTATGCCGCTGTTCGCCATCGCCAGACCTATTGCAGCCGCGAAAAGGGCACGGGCTTCCGTGCCCTTTAGCCTTTTAAGCGGCTAATACATAAAACAGGGCTGCTCTATTCGTCTCCGGTTAATCCCTCTGCGCCTTTCCCTTCCGCACCTCCCGCGTCTAAACGACGCATGAGCGGAGACTCCACAGCCCGTCCACTTGCAAATGTCTCATCAGCCACACTCTCCGGTACGCATTCCGGTAAACCAGGCGCGTTCCTGCCGATTGCCGCGGGCGGCCTTATCGCTGGAACCCTCGACCTGACCCAAGCCCTCATCCTGTTCGGACGTCGCGTTCCACTAGTCATCGCGGCAGGCCTCCTCGGTCGGAATGCCTTCCATGGAGGCTCCGCCACCTACGTTCTCGGCATCCTGTTGCATTTCTTCATCGCCACTTCGGTCACTGCCATCTACTACGTCGCAAGCCGTAAGCTGCGCTTCTTGATCGAACATCCTTTGGTCTGCGGTTTGTTTTATGGAATGGCCGTTGAATCCGTGATGAATCTCATCGTGTTGCCGCTCTCCGCGCTCCACGCCCGCGGTCCGTATCAACTCAAAGATTTGCTTCTCGGCTATGCCGTCCACATGGTCATCATCGGTCTGCCCATCTCCTTCACCATCCGCCGCTTCGCAAAATAGACAACAACTTCGCGCGGGTGCCTCACGTGACGGTTTTTCACGTGGGGTCTTTGACTTTCTCCTCGAATTCACACCGAATCAATCCCCACTATTCCCGTTCCCTCTCCCGAATAAAACGAATAACTACTCCAAACCCACTCACTTGGATGTCCCACCAGACCTCGTTTCACGGGATTTCCGTGCATGTATTCGAGTTTTTCTTTCTTCTTTTTGTCGCTGTACACATTGAAGTCATAAAATCTATCTTGCCAAAAGCACGGCAGCACTCGATCCCCTCTGGACGACAGATCCTTTTGTTCCGCAACCTCTATGTTCTTCGTATTTCTCAGGTCGCGAGACACGCGCTGCTTCAACACTCTTAACACAACCGAAGGATTCCCTTTAGCCGATTCGCCAATGAGAAGGTGGACATGTTCGGGCATCACTACATATCCAACCAGCAGGAAGTCGTAACGCGCCCGAATCGCGGCTAATGCTTGCAAGAAAAGATTTCTAGCATGCGCCGTCCCCAACAGCGGCAGTCTCTGATAGCAACTGAAGGTAGCAAAGTGCAGATTGCCGCGTCCGTAGTAACGCTTCAAACCTTTCGGCATAGTTCAACCCCAAGACCCACGTAGCTCCGACGCCTGGGGCACCCAAAGTGTCTGCAATATATTACTTATTCGAATGGTATACATGTCGAGTGTTTTACGGGCAGGAAATCAACCAAGGTAAGCCCTCTTGAACCCTTTCCGAGGTTTGGGTGCCCCACGTGACGGTTTTTCACGTGGGGTCTTTGACTTTTCCCCGAATTCACACCGATCCAGCTTGTGTGCCTTTTTCCTCCCTGAAGCGTAAAGGTACTAGAACTAACCAGTCCTATCGGCTCATTTCTACCCATATCTCGTTTTGGTCGGCCTCTTCCTTATGCCGTGTCCTCCTGTTGACTCACTGTACGCAAACGAGGACGCCTCTCCCTCTGGAATTCGGGAACTTATT
>DATDFA010000049.1:0-68555 GCA_036522855.1 Candidatus Acidiferrum sp.
AGTTGAACCACAAAAGCGAGATGGTCAGAATTAGGCTTCACGGATTCGAGCCATTTGTGCAATGGGTTGTAAGCAAGAGTCGCCATTCGAACCCCATTCAATCCCGCGAACACCCGTTCGCATGCCATTTTTCCCTATTCCCTGCTTAATGGTTTGATGATCAGTACCCTCATGATACCCTTCCGCCTGAGCTCATCCCTTCGCACCCTCCGATTTCACCTCCCGCGCGAAGGAATTACAGGAGAAGCATGAATCAACCGGAGGAAAAACGAGAATGGTCAATCGGAAAAGGACCTGCTCGACCTAAGTCCTTTAGAATCCATACTTACGCAAATTGCCCTCTGCAACCCTTTTAGAATGAATACTTATCACAAAACCGGGGAGGGGGGACCCCACCCCTTCGCTCCTGAAAGATGCGGCTCATTCTTGCCCACTTGCCTTCTGCCCATTTTCCCAATTTGGCTCTTGCCCGCTTCTCTCGCCAACGGAACCATACAAGGATCACCGTTACAGCAAGGAGCATAAACCATGGCGACCGCAACCACTTCACCAAATCCCGCTAAGGGCAGGATTGACTGGCGCCAAGAATGGCACGAATTTGAAGGCGCCACTTATTTGAATCTGGCGGGCCAGAGCCCTATCCCCAAGGCCGCGATCAAGGCGGTTCAGACCGCCATCGAGTGGAAGAAATCCCCTCATAACATTCCGGACACCGCTTACTTCGATGTGCCAAATAGAATTCGCGCATCCATCGCAAAACTCATCGCCGGTAAACCGGAAGAAATCGCGCTGACCTCTGGCGCCAGTGCCGGCATGCTCGCCGTCGCCTACGGATTGTCTTGGAAGCCCGGCGATGAAGTGCTCACCGCCAGCGGTGAGTTCCCTCTGCAATACACCACTTGGAAACCTATGGAAGAGCGCGAAGGCATCGCGCTCAAGATCATTTCGCCGCGCGACCGCTTCCTCTCCGCCGATGATTTCATCGCTGCCCTGACTCCGCGGACGCGTCTTGTCTCCGTCAGCCTCGTGCGCTTTGACAACGCTGTAATGCTGGACGCGGCAAAACTCGCGGCGGCCTGCCATGAGCAGGGCGCGTTGTTGCTGCTCGATGCCAGCCAGTGTAGTGGCGCGGTTCCCATTGACGTAAACCAGATGGGCGTGGACTTCATGATTTCCGCGGGATACAAGTGGCTCCTGGGTCCGTTCGGTACTGGATTTTTCTGGGCTAAAAGAGAGCACATTTCGAAAATGCGTCCTGGCCCTTTTTACTGGATGGCGGCCGAAGGCGCGGAAAATTTCGCTGCGCTGAATTTCGCCGATCCGAAACCCGCTCAGGCCGCGCGGCGCTGGGATGCCGCGGAAACTGCAAATTACTACAATCTGGCCGCCTTGGACGCGAGCCTTGATCTCGTTCTGCGTATAGGCCCGGAAAACGTCGTTGCGCACAATCACAAATTGATCGATTTGCTTTTCTCGCGCTTGCCGCAGGATCGCTTCGTTATCGCCAGTCCCTTGGATCATAAACAGCGCGGCCCTTATGGTTGTTTCCAGGCGCGTACTCCGGAGAAAACCAGGGACTTCTACGACAAATTGCGAAAGGAAAATGTCATCACTAGCTTGCGCGAAGGAAAAATCCGCGTCTCGCCCTATGTGTATAACAGCGAGCGCGACATCGATCGCCTCATCTCGGTCGTCACCGTATGAAACATCCGCAAACCGATTGGTGCAGCGGCCGCCTTCTAAGCCGGGCGCCTTCTTCGGAAGTCACCCGCTCTATTGCCTTTGCAGCGGCGGGTTTATCCCGCTGTTTCCCTTCTTGCGTGTGTAGTGGTGGCCGGCGTCCGGCTCCGTTTGTTTTCCAATCATCGCTACCCAAGGGACCGCGATGACCGCGAACGACTGGCCGAAAATCGCCGTTGTCGGTGCGGGAGCTGTCGGCGGCTATTTCGGAGGAATGCTCGCTCGCGCTGGCGCTCCGGTAATTTTTGTCGGGCGTCCAGCGTTTGTTGACGCCGTAAAACAAAAGGGATTGTTCCTCGATACGGTGCAGTTTCAAGAACGTGTGCAAGTTGAAGCATCGGCGGACCTCTCCGCCCTGCGCAACGCGGAAATTGTTTTGTTCTGCGTGAAAACAACGGACACTGCCGCAACGGCGAAGCAGCTTGCAACCGTCATCTCGCCGCGCGCGGTCATCATCAGCATGCAGAATGGCGTCGACAACGCGGAACAGATCGCATCCGCTTCAGGATTGAAGGCCTTCGCCGCTGCCGTTTACGTCGCAGCTTCCGTTCCTGCGCCGGGGACGGTCAAGCATGTTGGACGCGGCGACCTGGTGCTCGGCCCGGAAAATGAAATCACCGCCAGAATTGCGTCGGTTTTTTCTCGCGGCGGTGTCCCTTGCCGCATTTCCGAAAATTTAGCCGGTGAACTCTGGACCAAACTGGTTTGGAATTGCGCACTGAACGCGATTTCCGCGCTGGGCAACGCCACGTACGGAGACATCCTGGCGAGTGAAGATGCTAAGGAATTGCTGCAGAGCGTGATTTACGAAGTGCTGGCCGTTGCCAAGGCCGCCGGAATTTTCTTGCCGGTCTTCGAGAATCCGCAAACCGCGATTGCCGGCGCCTACAAAGTTGCCGAATCCATGGCCGCCACCCGCAGCTCCACCGCGCAAGACATGGTGCGCGGCAAGAAAACCGAAATCGATTCGCTGAACGGTTTCATCGTCCGCCGCGGCAAGGAATTGAATATTTCCACGCCGATAAACCACGCGCTGTACACGCTGGTAAAGCTGGCGGAAAAACATTTCGATTCGCTTTACGGTTCTTCTGGCGCGTGAAAAGGAATGTGTACGATAGCTTCGAGATCGACCGGTTCGCCCTGGCGTTCCGCGGGACGGAATTTCCATTGAGCCAGAGCGCGCACCGCGTTGGCATCCAGTTGCGTATCGATGCCATGCACCACCTGTATGCCGTCCACGGAACCGTCGCGGCGAATCACGGCGTACAAAATCACTTCGCCTTCAACGTGATCCGCAATCAGTGTCGGCGGATATTTCGGATCCACTTTATGCACCGGCGTCGGCTCCGCGATTTCGCCTGACGAATCCGCGTGCGGGCCCGCGGATGGGCTCCGCATCGCCGTAAAATTCAGAATCCAGCTTCCAGTCGCGCTGTTCAAATTGGGCATGTTCACATTCATCGAGTAAACTCGCCGCCGCGCAAAAACAGTTTCCGGTTTCGCTCCGGGAGCAAGCAATGCGAAATTCGGCGGACCGGTTTTCTCATTCGGTTCGTCAGCGGCGCGATCCGCCTCCGCGCGCGTATAAAGCGGCCGCGAAGACGGCATCGCAATTTTCCCCGCGCCAATTCCAGAAGTAATATTCGCGCTCCGTGGCGCTCCGCCCGAAATACTTACGCCGGTGGAATTTGTACCCCCGCCACCGGAATTTGCGGCGTTTCCACCGCCGCTCGACCTCGCGCCCGGCGGGGCGCCGGACGGGTCTGATCTTTTTCCTTCTGGCGAAATGCTGACGCGAGCGGCGAGATTTCCCGCGGGCGGCGCAACCGGTGCCGGCGGTCCAGGATTTGCGGAAAGCGCGATCAGCGCTTGCCCGGAACCAGTTGGCGAAGTCAGCTGCGCGGCGACGTCGGGCGCCGAATCGGAGTCGCCATCCTGTTTCCTTTGCGAAGCACGCGGCGCAACGCCCGCATTGATTTGCAATTTCGGCCGCTCCGGTCCGGAATTTGTGGCGGTAAGAGTCAAATCCGCCGCGCGATCGCTCGGCTGCAACTCGGGCGCAAGAGCATTCGAACTGACCGTGATGCGCTTTTCGCGCGGGCGCAGTTTCCGCAGAGTTTCTTGGCTGATTTCAAGACGCGGACGCGCGGGAGCAGCCGATTGCGCGAGCTGTACCATGTTCGGAAGAACCGGAAGAATTCTTGGCGCGATTGGCGGAGCGGAAGGATTAATCAAAGTTTGCCGCGGATGCGTGGGATGCACGGGATCAGTGAAAATTCTCTGGCGCGGATGGAATGCGTCCGCACTTGCGGATGCGGCCGGCTGCGCCTGCGTGGCGCGCGCAACGGATTTCGGTTTTGCCGCGGGAATTTCCAACAACGGGAAATCCTCAATTTGTCCGGACCAGGTAACTTGGGCGTTCGCGAACGCTGGATTTATTTCCGGCCCGGAAATTTGCGGAAAAGGCATGGCGATAAACGCAATGTGGCAAAGAGCGGCCGCGAAGATCGCGCGGCGCGGCAGCCGGCGCTCGATCCAGGCGTCTTTGAAAATACTTGCGGACAGAAGATTTTTCGATACCTTCGCGCGGCGAAATAATTCCGCGAAATTGGCGGCGATGCCCTGATGAAATTGTCCCCAGCCGAGATCGAGCTGCGGTTCGTTCGAACCGGGCAACTGAGAAACCGCAGGTGGCGGAGGTGCCTGACCGAGAAGGTCAAACGGATTGTTGGATTCGAACGCCGACATGGAATTTTTCATTATAACCTGTGTTTTCGGCTAGACAGCCGCAAAATTCGGCGGGGCGAGCTGACGCACGACCTGGAAATAGATGATGAGGCGGGCGGAAAAGTTGTTCGGTGGCAAGGAGTTCTTTACCAGCAGAAACCGTTCGTTGGTTTTGGTGCGGAGCAAGAAAGGCGGCGGGACAAACCCGCCCTACAAAAAGAGAGATCCCTCGCGGCGCTCGGAATGACGGCATCCCTCCAGCCGAGCCAAATTTTCGCCGTGGCAGAGAGGCGCTCCGCTCTGAATGACGTGGTTAGGTCAACGTGCGTAAAAATGTGCGGGCGCCATGGACCAGTGCGTCAAGTTTCAGCGATTTTATAGAAACTTAGGGCCGCGTCGCCTTGACGTAAGGTGCGGAATTGTTCGAGACGGCCGAGTGGTTTTGGTAGGTCGAATTTTTTGTGATGTTCAGCGACAACGACTGCCGAATCCGTGAGTAATGAAGACTTTTCCAGCGCGCGGAGCGTTGCTTCGTAATCCTTCTCGTTCCCATAGGGCGGATCGAGAAAAATGAAATCGAAAGCATCAGCGCGTTCGGCTTGCAATTTCGCAATCGCCGTGCCGGCAGGCGAATTGATGATCCGGGCTTGGGATTGAATTTCGAGCGCAGCCAGATTTTCGCGAATCAGGCGGAGAGCAGCAGAGTGATTTTCGACAAACAGGGCGAAAGCGGCTCCGCGGCTGATAGCTTCAATTCCAACGGCTCCTGTTCCCGCGAAAAGATCGAGAAAACGCGAGCCTTCTATACGCGGGCCAAGAATATTGAAGAGAGTTTCGCGCATCATGTCGCTGGTGGGGCGCAGCGAAAGTCCTTTGAGCGATTTCAACCGGCGTGAGCGAAATGTTCCAGCGATGATACGCATTTAGATGTGTAAGGATGTGACCTCAGCGCTAAAGCCCCTTCATATTAAGCCAGATATAGCACGGCTAAAGTGCCGTTATCCGGGAAACGAGTCTCGCTCGATGGGCGTGGCCGTCCGCGGATCAGTATAAGCCGCCCCGTGCCGAGAGTTCTTTCAACGGATTGGCTAGCCGATCTGCGCAAGGTGATAGCGGCGCTGCCATTGCGGGGGGAGCGCGCGGAGTGTCTGGAGTAGTTCGTTCCTGCGTTGATGGTCTTCGGCGAGGGCGAAGGCCTCCGTGCGGGCGGTTTCCAGAAATTCGCGGTCGCGCAGCGGATTGGCGACGTTAAAACCCATTTCACCGGACTGGCGAGTGCCGAAGAACTCTCCTGGACCGCGCAACTGGAGATCGGTTTCGGCGATCTCGAATCCGTTGGCGGTTCGAACCATGGTTTCGAGTCGTGCGCGAGCGTCGTCGGTCATTCGAAAGGGAGCGACGAGAATGCAATGGGATTTCTGAGCGCCACGGCCGATGCGCCCGCGCAGTTGATGCAACTGGGAAAGACCAAACCGTTCAGCGTGTTCGATGACCATGACGGTCGCGTTGGGAACGTCGACACCGACTTCGATGACCGTAGTGGAGACGAGAATTTGGATTTCATTTTTTCGGAACGATTGCATAACAGCATCTTTTTCTTCACTGGAGAGGCGGCCGTGAAGAAGACCGAGCTTAAGTTTAGGAAAGACTTGCTTGGAGAGACGTTCGAATTCTTCGATGGCGGCTTTCAATTCGAGTTTCGATTCTTCGATGACCGGATAGACGATGTAGCCTTGATGCCCTGCGGCAACTTCGCGACGCAGAAATTCCCAGACACCGACAAGGTGCTGTTCGCTGGTGGTGCGCGTTTCGATAGGCGTGCGACCTGGCGGGAGCTCATCGAGGACCGAAGCATCCAAGTCGCCGTAAAGCGTAAGCGAAAGGGTGCGAGGAATCGGAGTGGCAGTCAGCACGAGGACATGCGGGGAATGGCCGCGCGACGCGGCCTTGTCCATGAGTTTCTTCCGTTGCATTACGCCGAAACGGTGTTGCTCATCAATGGCGACGAAGCCCAGCCGCGCGAAGGCCACTTTCTCTTCGATGAGAGCATGAGTGCCAACGACGAGTTGCGCTTCGCCATTAGCGATGCGCTGAAGCGCAGCGGATTTTTCGGAATGCTTCATGCCGCTGACCAGAAGTTCGACTTTGTACCCCGATTTTTCGAGGATGCGACGCGCGGAAAGAAAATGCTGCACCGCGAGAATTTCGGTAGGGGCCATAAGGGCGGCCTGGCAACCGTTTTCAATGGAGATGACAGCGGCTTGAAGGGCAACGATCGTCTTGCCGCTGCCGACATCGCCTTGCAGCAGGCGATTCATTGGCACCGGTTTTTCAAGGTCAGCGGCGATTTCCCCGAGGACTCGCTTTTGCGCGGCAGTCGGTTTGAACGGAAGCATTTTTTTCAAGGCTTCGCGGATGTGGTCTTCGCGAAGCTGGAAGGCGATGGCGTCGGCTTTGCGCGTGATTTTACGATTGAGAGCGAGGCTTAGCTGGTAGAAGAAAAATTCTTCAAAGATCAGCCGCTGCTGCGCCGGAGAGCGAAACTGATTGAGTACATCGACAGATTCCCCGGCGGGAGGAAAGTGCGTATAGATGATGGCGTCACGGCGCGAAGGAAATCCGAATCGAGCGCGAATGGAAGCCGGCAAGAGATCAGGAAGACGCGCATCGACTTGCTGCAATGCGGCGTAAGTGGCACGGCGGATGGCGCGGGTTCCGAAAGTTCCGATGGCTTCGTAGATGGGAACGATGCGGCCGACTTCCGTAGAGTCCTGGCCCTCTCCACTCAACAGCTCAAATTGCGGATTGATCATTTCGATGCGCGCGGGCCGGAGCCGGTCTACTTCCGCTTTGCCGTGAAGCACGAGGAGCTGTCCAGGCTTGAGCCGGCCCTCAAGATAGCCGCCGTGGAAAAACTTGCAAGGCAGCGAGCCGGTATCGTCCTGTACGAGAAGGTGATAGATGGCGTCGCGTCCACGCATGCCGCGAACGGCCTGGCCGCTGGCAACACGAACCTTCAACGTGAAGATATTATTGGGGCGAACGTCTTTGATTTGTGAAAAATGAAGACGGTCTTCGTATCGGAAAGGCAGATAGTTAAGGAGATCCTCAAGAGTATGGATGCCGCGCTTGGCCAGCAGTTCGGCGCGCTGAGGGCCGACTCCTTTGATCATGTGGACATTGGTCTGCAGACCGTCGGGCATAGGGACTGTTATAGCCAAGAAGCGAAGGAAGGGCAAAAAACCTGCGCGGTGGATGGTGGTCAGTGGCCTGTGAGCAAAAATCTCAGCAGCGTAGAAGTAAATCCGGGTTCACAGTGGTGTTGACGGATGCTTCGGCGGTGATCGGGCGCAAGGAACGCGGCGGTTAGCCGAATTTGGCTTTTTTCAGTAATCGGGAGCACGTTCGCGGGCCAGCGATTCGATTCGCGCCACGGTTTCGATACGCCCACGAAAGCAAACGATCCGAACCTTTCTACGTCCATCGTCATGAGCTTCCAAGAGAATCGCGATGAAGAAACCAGGCGGCAGATGCAGTTGTAAGTGGTCAGTTTTAAGTTAGAGTGAAGGCGTGGAAGCGCGATGAAAAATGGGGGGCGTCGGTGGCCAATGTGCGATTGAGCGGCAGAGAAAAGCGGGCGCTGGTTCTATGGGTAGTTGCCGGGATAGCCGGGTTGTGGTACGCACGCGCGCATTTTTTTGAAGCATTCCCCGAGGCATCGGTCAATTTTAAAGCGACGCGTGGTGAAGCGCTCGCGCAAGCGCGGAATTTTGTGGAGTCGATGGGGCACAACGCGGAGGGATACCGTTCTGCGATCGTGTTCGGCGTGAACGACAACGCGAAAACATTTCTGGAGCGGAAGGTCGGGTTGAAAGAAGCGAATCAGCTGATGGAATCGGAAGTGAATGTCTGGAATTGGGACGTGCGTTTTTTCAAGCCAGAGCAGGAAGAGGAATTCAGGGTCAGCGTGAATCCGAAGGGAAATGTTACCGGTTACGCGCATGTGGTTCCAGAAGCGCAAAAGGGTGCGCAACCGGATCGCGCGTCGGCGCAGAAAACGGCGCAGGAATTCTTGCTGGCGAAGCTCGGGAAGTCCGCGACGGATTGGGATTTTCTTTCCGAAGAGGCCAATTCGACAAAAAAGCCGAACAGAACAGACTGGTCATTTACCTGGGAGAAGCATGGGTTTCGCGTGAAGGACGCGCCGGAGCGGCTGCGAATTGAATTACACGGAGGCGAGATCGGCCAGGCCAGCGAAGCACTGAAAGTTCCGGAGCAGTGGGAACGAGACTACCGACATTTGCGCTCGACAAATGAGTTTTACAACACGGTCGCGGTCGTGCCGTATTTGCTGCTGCTCGGCGGAGCGCTGTGGCTGGGCATTCAACTGACACGGCAGGGAAAAACGAGCTGGCGACTGGCGATACAGCTCGGTGTAGTGGTCACTATTCTGCTCACTGCGATGCAACTGAACAGGTGGCCGCTGGAGGTAACCGGATACAAAACCACGGAAGCATACGGAAGTTTTGTAATCAGTCAAATCTTGAGCGCGATCCTTTTCGGGATTGGTTCGGCGTTGACTGTGGCGCTGGTGCTTCCCGGTGGCGAGCCGGTTTATCGGGAAGCGAAACCACAATTTTTGCGATTGAAAAATGCGTTCAGCTGGAGAGGAGTGCGCACGAAGGAATTTTTTTCGGCGACTATCGTGGGATTGTCGCTGGCCGCGGCGCAAATGGGTTTTCTGGTGGCGTTTTACCTGATCGCCAATCATTTTGGCGCGTGGGCGCCGCAAGAGCTGAAATATGACGATTCACTGAACACATCGATACCGTGGATTGGCGGGCTGGCGATCGGGTTGTTGGCAGCTACGAGCGAAGAGTTTCTGTTTCGTTTGTTCGCGATTCCCTACTTGCAGAAAGTAACCAAGTCCAAAGTGATTGCGGTGATTTTGCCGGCGTTTATGTGGGGATTTCTACACACGGCATATCCGAATGAACCGCCGTACATTCGCGGACTGGAAGTTGGATTGATTGGCGTGGCGGTGGGAATTGTGATGCTGTACTGGGGAATTGTCGCCACATTGATCTGGCACTACACGGTGGACGCGGCGCTGGTGGGATTGCTGCTGATCCGTTCGAACAGTCCGTATTTTAAAATTTCCGGAGTGGTGGTCGGCCTAGCAGTGCTGTTTCCATTTGCGGCGGCAGTGTACTGGCGGATACAGCGAGGCACGTTCGAGGACGACACGAACCTGATTAACGCGACACCCGATCGGGAAGCGGCCCCACGCAAAGCCGAAAAAGAGCGCGAAGCTATGGTGGCGCCGACCGGGGCGCTTTCCACAGCGATGATGGGACTGCTGATCGTGTGCGTGGCTTTGGGAGGGCTAGCCGCTTGGAAGGTGAAGCCGGAACGGCTCGGCAGCTACCTGAAGCTTTCCGTCGACCGGAGGGAAGCAACGCGCCTGGCAAGCGAAGATTTGCGAGCGCGAGGAGTTGATCCGCAAACATACCATTCTGTAACCGTATTCGCGGACAACACGGATGCAATAGCAAGCGAATACTTGAGGGAAAAAATTGGAGTGCGCGCGCTGAACGAGATTTACGATAAGCGAATTCCGGGAGCGCTATGGCGAGTGCGATTTTTCCGCGATGGAGAGGCCGAGGAGTATGCCGTGCAGTTGCGGCCGGACGGTACGCTGGAAAGCGAAACCCACAAATTGGCGGAGAAGGCGGCTGGCGCTTCTCTTTCAGAAGACGGAGCGGTTGCAAAAGCGACGGCCTTTCTGCACAACGTGAAGAAAATCGATCTGTCGAGTTGGACGCTGGTTGACTCCAAATCCGACAAAAGACCGCAGAGGCTGGATCGGGTACTGATCTGGCAGGAGAATGCTCCCTTGGATCAAGCCGGGGCAGCGGATGCGGCCGATACGACGAAACACGCGTACGAGCGGGTGGAGATTGCATTACTGGGAGATGAGGTAACGAATTTTCGTTCCTATATCAAGGTTCCCGATGAGTGGCGGCGTACACAAGAAAGAGAGTCCGTGCTTCGAACGCTGCACACGGTGTTCGTCATATGCTTTTACGTCGGACTGGGATTGGGGATACTGATTTATTTTCTGCGCGAGATCCGGTCGCCGCTGATGCGAGAAGTGCCGTGGCGACGATTCTTGCGATGGGGATTTGCCGGACTATTGGGCTACGCAGGCGTCATTGCTTTCGGCAATGGTTTTACGCAAGCGATGATCCGTTACAACACGGCCATGCCGTTGAAATTCATGTATGGAATATTCGGAATTGGAGCGTTGATTGGAGCGTTTTTTACGGTGGGAGCTGTAGTTCTGCTATTTGGAACAGGATGGTTTTTCCTTCGCCAGGCGTTTGGTGAAGTGGAGCTACCCGGATGGCATAAGATGCCGAAATATTATTATCGCGATGCGCTACTGATAGGAATGGGAGCAACGGGCGCGCTTGTGGCGCTCGGGCGATTCACGGCGTGGGCAGCCGAAAGATGGCCAACAATACACCGAGAGGCGTCTGCCGCGTTTGGACTGGATTTTGATTCGTTCCTGCCGGGAATTTCGATTTCGGCGGGGGCGGCGCGGCACGGCCTGGTTTTCGCGGGTATGATCGCTGTGATTGCAGCGTTCATCGTGGCGCATTGCAAATCGCCGGCGATTCGCGGATTGCTTTTCGTGCTGGCTACGCTGACGATGATAGCCGACTCGGGAAGTACGGGAGATTTTCTAAAGCAATGGATGGGAAGCGCGGTATATTTGGCGCTCGTGGTGTTCGGCATTTCGCGCGTGGCGCGGCTCAATCTAGTGGGATATTTTCTGGCGCTGGCGATTCCGGCGCTGCTTGCTGGCTGTGTGGAAATGTTTTCGCAGCCGAACAGGTTTTACCAGGCGCAAGGTGCGATGTGCGCTGCGGCGCTGGGAATTGTGTTGGCTTGGCCAATTGTGGCATGGCTGACGGCGAAGGATGGAGCCGCAGGTTACGGAACAACTAGCGATGGAATGCTGCAAAAGCTTCCATAAGAGCGAGAAACCAGGCAGTTTGAAGGCGGAAAAGATTTGGACTCAGAAACAAATCGCCTCGCTACTTCGTTGTAATGGTAGAGAGGTGGCTGCTTACCTGAGGCGCGGTGGTGCGTCCAAATTGGATGACACCGCAGCGCTGCGTGTTTGGCTGACGAACTTCGTTTGCATAAGTGGATGAATTTCAGTCGATAACGTAGCCTGATGCGAACAGAAAGCGAACATGCCGCTTCTTCAATGGGCGTTGGCTTTGGCGAATAACGCAGGCAGGTCCGGCGGAACCGACGTCGCGCTGGCCACGGTGAGCTCTTTGCCGCAACTTGACGAACGGTCCCTCGTCATCGAGGCGCAGGCCGGAAATCGCCCGGCTTTTGAGGAGTTGGTGCGCCGGTTCGATCGTGACGTGCTCAGGCTGGCGTTGAACCTGATGAAGCGCCCCGAAGACGCCAGGGACGTTTACCAAGAAGCTTTCCTGAAGGTTTACCGGAATCTGCACCGCTTCCGCTTCGAATGCAGTTTTTATACCTGGCTATACCGCATCGTGACCAACGTGTGCCTGGATCACCTGCGACGGCGTCAGGCACGCCCGGAAGATCAAGCTCCCGAAATACATTTGAACCGGCAGGAAGAAGGTTCGCACGATTTTTTTGAATTTCAGCGCGAGCATCGGCCGGGGCTTGATCCAGAACGGCGATTGATGGGAAAAGAGATTCGTACCCGGATCGGCAAAGCGATGGACCGGCTATCTCCGCGCGAACGCGTGGTATTTGAAATGAAGCACTATCAAGGATTAAAGTTGCGAGCGATTGGGGACGCGCTTGGAACCACGGAAGAAACGGTGAAGAATTCGCTGTTTCGCGCGACTCGCAAACTGCGGCAGGAGTTGGGAGAGCTGCGATGATCCCGGAACGCACGATGGATTGTTCAGAGGCCGGGCCGTTGCTGGTTTTCCTGGCGTGCGATGAGGTGACAGCGGAAGAACGCGCTGCGATTGAAAATCATTTGTCGGGCTGCGCGGATTGCCGCGCGCTGCTGGCTGAAGAAGGAGCGTTTCAAGAGCACGCTTTAACGGTGCCGCAAGCGGCGGATGAACTGGACCATACAGGGACGCTGTTGGCGCAATGCCGTAGCGAACTTGCGGAGTCGTTGGACGAAATAGCGGCGCCCGCGGAACCGGAAAAATGGCAGCCGTTTGGATTTGTACGGCGATGGATGGCATTGCGACCGGGTTGGAGCGCGGCAGGATTGCTGACTGCGGGTGCAATCCTTGGCGTGCAATTATTGCAGTGGCTGCCGACCGACAACTCGAATATTAGAGGCACCACGATGAATGTGTCCGCGGCGCCGAGAATTTCTGACGAACAACTTGCGAAAATGGGAGTGGCGGCAATTAGTTTTGCTCCGAGCGATGCCGCACCGGGAATGCTGCAAGTGCAATTGCGTGCCGAACAGCCAATGGTTCTTTCTGGAAACGTGGATGACACCGATATGCGGCGGGTGCTGACTTATGTCGTGAGGAACAGCGAACGATTCGATGCCGGAGTGCGGCTGGATTGTCTGGATGCGCTGAAGGCGAGAATTCACGACGCAGAGATTCGCAGCGCATTGCTGGAGGCCGCTCGACGGGATCAGAATCCGGCGGTGCGAATGAAAGCGCTGGAAGCGCTACGAGATGTAGCGAGCCAGGAAGATGTTCGCGACGCCCTGCTGGAATCGCTGAACCGGGATGCAAATCCCGGCGTGCGCGTCGAAGCGGTGAATCTGTTGGTGCGCTCGCTGGAAATGGAATCGTCGTCGGAAGCGCAAATGGCGCCTGAAGCGCCCGAAGGCTTTAATTCGGATTCAACGGTCGCGCCGAAGGCTTCTGCGGTTGCGCTCTCCGGCTCCGATCCATCCGTGCGACGCGTGATACGCGCGCTAGAAGATTTGCAGCACCGTGATCCGAACCGTTATGTCCGCCTGAGAAGCTCCGCAGCGCTGCGCCAGATCGGCCCACCGGATGTGCAATAACTTTCCAGGAACGGAATCCGGAAGTCAGAAGACAACAAGGGGAAGCGCGTGAAACAGTTTTCGCGGTTGAACACGCTTTGCCAGGAACGATGAGTTTTCGATCTATTTCTCGCATCAGCGGTCTCGCGGGCGCAGCGATCCTGGCTGCGCTGCTGTTTGCGCCGTTCATGCTCGCAGAGAAAGATCCTCACGCGATTATTATCGAACCGGAGCGAGGGAGTGAACCCGGCGGACAGCATTTCTCGAAGGACCTAACAGGAGTCCTAACTACCAGCGAAAATCTGATGCTGCGGTTGAACACGGACCTCGGCTCGGTACGTATCATTCCGCTGGAAAAGGGTGAAACGCCGGCAGTCAAGTATTCGGTACACATCGAAACGGATGCACGCGAGCCGCTCGCTTCACAACTGCTGGGACATTATGTTTTGAGCGCCAAGAGCTCAGCCGCCGGAATTGAGATCAGCGGAAATTTGCCGCAACAACTTGCGCGAGCCGGCAACGCCGCGCAGTTCTGGGTCCATTTTGAAGTTACGGTGCCAGCGAGCTTCAGCCTGGACATTAATACCGGCGCAGGCGACATCTTGACCGGAGATGTAGGCGGAGCAGCGACACTGGTGACCGAAGGTGGAAACATCGTTACTGGGCGCTTGTCAACGAATCGGGTCGAAGATTCAGAAAAACATGATGCTCATCATGCGCATGGTTCCTGGCACGCCGCAGCAGCGCGGTTGAAGACCGAAGGTGGCCACATCAGGGTGGAGGCCGCTGAAGGGGATTTGAACGCGTTTACCGCGGGCGGCCATATCAATACCGGCTACATCCAGGGGGAAGCGAATTTGCATTCTGGCGGAGGCCACATTCGCTCGGCAGGGATCGGCGGCAAAGCAGAGCTTACGACCGAAGGCGGAAACATCACGGTTGGGAAAGCCGGGAGCTTCGTCGCGGTAAAGACTGGCGGCGGGCAAATTGACTTTGGCGAAGTCCGTGGTTCAGTTCACGCTCTGACCGGCGGCGGAGGAATCCGCGTGATGTACGTCTCGGGCCCAATGGACGTGGAATCCAGTGGCGGCAGTATTTGTTTGACGCGAGTATCGGGTTCGGTCAGAGCCGAGACCGGTTCTGGCACCATCACCGCGTGGATCAATCCCGAAGTGACGGGACGCGGAGCGGGCAAAGGCAGCGCTCGTGGCAGCGGTGCAAGCAGCGGCGCAGCGACTGCCGTCAGCCTCAGCGGAGCTTCGCAGCTGATTTCCGGACAGGGAGATATAGTCGTATTTCTTCCGCGCAACCTTGCGGCCAATATAGAAGCCATCGTCGAACATGGCGGCGATCACCGCATCGAGGCTGATCCGGCGCTGGCCCTGGAGATTGCAAAACCCGCGCAATGGAACAGTCCATTAAGAGCCGTGGCCACATTGAATGGCGGTGGACCCGTGTTGCGACTGAAGACGAGCGGCGGAAAGATCAAATTGCAATATCTGGAGTCGGAAACGGCGTTGTGGGATTCGATGATGCGTGACCAGAAAGCGCGCATGGATCGCGATCTGGGAATGAAGTCAGACGACGGACTCGGCACGGCGGTGCTTCCACCGATTCCCGAACTAGTCTCCACATCCAAAGAGCGCGACTCCAGAGCTGGAACCTGGATGGACAAATTTGAAGTCCACGTTCTTGGCGCGCTCCGTGAAGACGGCGAGGACTTTCAGAAACGAATCATTTCGGCTCCGCGCCCGGCATACCCTGAGATTGCACGGAAATCAGGAATCGAAGGCAAAGTACGGCTGCAAGTGCGCATGACCCAGGACGGAAAAATTGAAGTGCAGAAACTGATCGAGGGCGATACGGTGCTGGCCGACGCAGCGATTGCGGCGGTGAAGCAATGGCGTGGAAAGCCGGTTTGGATGGACGGGAAGCCGGTAGAAGTTGTTTCGACGGTTTCGTTTGAATTTCATCTGCGGTAGATGTGGGCTTTAACAATAAGTAAGGAAGTTTCGAACCGGGGTAAGGTTGTTCTTCAGGAAAAGATGGAAGCACAGCACGGTTGAACGAAGTCAATCGTGAGGTGAGTCCTCGAAGGGGAATATTCATGAAACTGCGCAAAATGATCGTTGCGACGGCGGTGTTAGTGTGTGCACTGGCGGTAGCCGCGGTTCCTGGCTTCGCCATCAGCAAAGAATTCAATCAGTCCTATCCTTTGCAGCCGGGCGGCACGTTTGAATTGCAAAACGTGAACGGAACCGTGGAAGTACAGGGATGGGACAAGGACGTAGTTGAAGTGCACGCTGTGAAGACCGCAAAGCTCAGGGAATCTGACCTGGAGCGAGTGTCGATCGATGTGAACGCGAACACGGGCGCAGTGTCCATTGCGACGCGCTATCCTCAAAACGAGGGGGTGGAAGTGGTGGTTGAATACACGATCCACGTTCCACATAGCGCAAAACTCGAACGTCTGGGAACCGTGAACGGGACGCTGCGGATTGCGGGCGTTGACGACGTAGAAGAACTCCGCACGGTAAACGGAAGCATCGAGGTTTACGGTGCGGAGAGCATGGTTCATGCGCGAACGACGAATGGAAATGTAAGATTGGAACTTTCCCGTGTGCACGGCCCCAGCGGCACACTTGCGGAAACAATGAACGGTTCGGTGGTCCTGGCACTGCCGGCAGATTCGCAGGCGGACCTGGAAGCGCGCTGCCTAAACGGAAATTTTCTGTCGGAACTGCCGGTGCAAATGCAGGGATCGCTGAAACCACGCGAGCTGCACGGAAAATTAGGGCAAGGTGGAGCGCCGATTACCCTGCGCACGATCAATGGAGGTATTCGGGTCGTTGCGCTGCGAACGACTGTTTGAAGCGCGAGTTTTGAAAAGCGGGTTTGAAATCGTGCGCGTCTAACCGCAGTAAGGGGGACATTTCATGAACACGAAGAATATCTTAGTGGCAGCCGGTGCGGCGGCCCTTGGCTTGGGGTTAATAGCTTTGCCGGGAACTTCCAAACAGCAGGACGCGTTGCAAACGGCAGTTCAAGAGGCTCCGCCGCCACCTCCTCCGTCCGGAGCACCGAATGCAACGGCACGCGTGAGAATCATGCGAACTCCGCAAGAAGGCACGGTGGTGTCCGGTGAGCCGAACGTGGAGCGAGATCAAGATGTGGTGTTTGCGGTTGGCGACGAAGGTGGAAGCTGGCTCGGAGTGGAAACTCGAGAAGTTACCTCCGAGAAAGCGAAAGAGCTGAAACTTCCCGCGGAACGCGGAGTATTCATCGAAAAAGTATTGGACGATGGACCGGCCGCGAAAGCGGGCTTAAAAGATGGAGACGTGGTCACCGAGATCAATGGGCAGCGAGTGGAGGGCACCGTGCAGTTCCGGCGGATGATTCGAGAAACGCCGGCGGGCCGCACGTTGCCACTGACAGTATGGAGGGATGGCCGGTCGGAGACTATCAACGCCACACTCGGCAAAATGCAAGACAACCACAAACAATGGATGAGCGCGACTCCTCAAGTATTTAATTTCCGGATGCCGGAAATTCCTGAAGTCGCGCCGATGCCGGGAATTCCCAGCATTGAGTGGGACAATGGCAATTTAATGATGAACCGGCCGCGGCTGGGAATCGACGCAGAAGATCTCAGCGGGCAGCTCGGTTCGTATTTTGGCGCACCGGACGGCGAAGGTATTCTGGTGCGCGAGGTGACTCCGGGATCTGCCGCCGAGAAGGCCGGCGTTAAAGCCGGAGACGTGATCACTTCGCTCAACGGCGAAAGAATTCATGGCACCGCGGAGTTGCGGTCGAAACTATCCGCTGCGGGCGAAGGCAAGACAGCGAAGCTCGGCGTTCTGCGGAACAAGAGCGCTTTGACGCTAAACGTTGAGATTCCCGCCATGAAGAGCAAGACGGTTCACAAGATAGAGATGCGGACAAAGATCTAAGCAGCAGTTTTTCATGACCAGCCATTTTTGTAGAAAGGCCTTCCAGAGAAATCTGGGAGGCCTTTTTTAGTTGTGGCAAGGTACTGAGGCGTGGGCATAAGGCCAGGGAATCGACCAGCTGAAGAAATCGAAAGATTCGAAGTAGGTTAGGAATCCGGGTTGCGGCGATATTTCTTCGCGAGACGAAAGGGACGGCGCAGGATTTCTCCTGTGTCGGAGCGACGCGCGGCATCCGTGACCCAATCCTCTTCCGTGGGAGAAAACGAAAGCCGAGCAAGGTAAGCCGCGCCGGCAAGCAAATCTTCACACATCCGCAGGCGAAACCGAGCGCGCTGCATCAAGCGTGGAGTGGCGTAACCTCCATAGGGAAGCCACGTCTCGATCTCCCGGACAAGCCGCGCACATGCCGAATCGCGGGCAACTTCAATTTTCATCGGCGCGGGAACTGCCACGCCCAGCAACTGTTCCGCAAGGAGCAGCGCGACACGAAGCATGCGTCCTGCGCCCACCTCGGCCGCGTATTGGCGTATGAGCGGCCAATCAAGGGACGGGTGATTGTGGACCATGGCAGCAACGTCGGAAATCCACATCAGTCGTTCCCAGAAATGCTTGGCGCCGTGGATGCAAATGAGCACAAATTCGTGCTCGGAAGAAAGTGCCGGAATCGACTGATTGTCAAGCGACAGGAAAGTTTTATTCTGGAAATAGTCTTCAATTGGCAGCGGCAAAGGAAAATAGCGGAAACTGTGTTCGGTGTGCAGTTCAAAAATAACCATCGTGCCGGGTCGGCGGAAAAGATACTCGCCGGGAATTTTCCCGCTGCGGATAGCCACTTCGGGCACGCGCGACTCGTAGCCGGCGGCAATTAGAATTTCGGCGGCCCTCCGAATATCGGAATGACGGACGAGCAGATCGAGATCGACGTATTGTCGCGCGGCGGGATCGCCATAACCCCTCTGCGAGAGCACCGGACCCTTTACAACGACAGTCTCCGTCGCCGAGTTGCAAAAAAGTTTGAGCATTCGAAAAAGCTCCGCGGTCATAGTGAGCGTAAACAGAAGTTGCACGCGGCGGCGAGCGCGAAGGGCATCAAACAGGGTTGCTGAGGCCGGAGCCGAGGCAAGAGACGACGTAAGGTGACCGAGAACACCATGCTCTTCTGCCAAGAGGAGCAGCGATTCGGAGTCACGAATTTCTTCAGCGAGTCTCGCTATTTTTTCCGGATTGCGTGCAAACGAACAAGATTCGATCAGCAGAGGCCATTCGCGGCTGAGAAAATCAGTTCCATATGGCGATACTGTGGGCAAGTTCGAACTCCGGATTAGATCTAGTGTACGCGAGAAGGCAGCCCGGAATTCTAGCGTGAAAAGTTTTCCACGATTTCAGCGGCGCGGTTAAAGGCATCCTCGGCGGTGCGAAACACATAAGGAAAAAGCCGCGCTGCTTCGGCCGAGATTTCTTGAAGTGGCCGCATGCCATCTATGGCCTGGAGTAGCCAGCGCTCGGCCTGGCCGGCTTCGTTGAGCACCGGGACAAAATCCACCGCGCGCTTCCGCAGCAGCGATGGCGGGAAGAGACTGCCATAAAATGTGGATTGAACAAAGCGAACCTGCGTTCGCTCTCCAGCGGCCGCAAGGTTCGTTTCCCACTGCCACACATAATCGTTTCCCACAAGGTGGGCGCGTAAATCGACTTCGCAGGTTTCGCCTTCCCGTAGAGGAACCGGTTGAAGCCAAGGCAGGAAGATCTGCCCGTAAACAGTTTCTCCACTGTGCGGCCCGGTCGAATAACCAATGTCATCTATGAGATTAGTCTCGAACCAGATGCCAATACCGTGGCCGACAGCGTGTCGGGTGATTGGCAATTCTAATGAAGCTTGCGCCGACGTCTTGGTCCCATTTGCGTAATCTAGAATGTGCCACGGACGTGCTTCTGAAACCAAATTCTCAGGTTTCATTTGGCGCCGATAGATTCCATTCAACACCAAAGAGAGTCCGGAGCTTAGGTCGAGCGGAGGACACGCTTGCCACGCTTCCCAAATGCGGGCATAAGGCTCGTGCAATTCAACAATCGCCGCGAAGAGGCTGTCTTTCGAAGGAAGTAGCCGGCCACCTTCGGCCAGAAATCGCTCTCGGGCATCTGCGAGCGTTTCGATGGCTCGAGAATGGAGCGGCAGCACGCCGCGAATATCGGAAACGATGACGTCGACCCGCTCGGGAAGGTGGATTTGACGCGAGTCGCCGCGAAGAAAATGAATGCGATCGCCGAATCCGTTAGCTACCGCTAGATGGCGGCCGAAATCCACCACGCCATTGGTATCAATCGCGTAAACCCGGCGAGCGCCGGCTCGACATGCAAGAAGCGCAAAAACGCCCGGGCCACACCCAAGATCAACTACCGCGTCGTTGGGCCGCACGGATTTCGCAATCGCAGCCGAGTAAGCATCCATGCGGACCCGGTCGGAAAACATTGCGGCAAACTGATCGAGCGAATATTCAGTGTGACTCATGACCGCTGGCTCTCTGGCGAGGCGCTTAGGTTTGCCGCAAGACTCGCTGAGTCGCTCTCCAACAACCCGCACATTGCTCCAATTTTTGCCGGGTCACGAGGAGAGAGGAGCTTGCAAATCCGGACACGGGAGGCCAGCCGCGCGAGCGCTGCAAACTCCTCGGCCCGTTGTTCCTTGCCGAGCAGATAGTTCATGTAGGTATTCTGCACCAGTAACATCGTGGCGTCTCGCGCCGGGACTTCTTCAATCCGTGGCACGCCATCATCACTCCGCTCTTCCAATATATACACGCCGGCAAGTTGCCGCTCGCTATTTGCGAATTTGCCAGCCCCGCCATCGAGAGCCAAAAAGCGCTTTTCCCAATTAGGCGTGATCCTGGGGAGCGCCATTCGAGAGCCGAAGAGGTTCGTCGCTGATTCAGGCCATAGATTTACCCGAGGATATCCTGGAGAGGCGCAGAAAATGCCTGCTTTCTCGCGTAGCGCGGTAATGTCTTCACATAAAATCGAAACGCCGCGGATTGCGAGCGCCGCCGCCGCGGTGGATTTGCCTGCTCCCTGTCCGCCGCACAAAGCGAAGGCAAATCCTCCGTTCGAAAACGAGCTGGCATGCAGCGCCAATATGCCGCGCTCCCGCAATACAAAACCCAGAACAGGCCCTGCTAAATAAGTGAATAGATCTTCTTGCGTGAGAGGAGGCGGAGACGAGCCCCAAATTCGTTGAGTTTGCGTGTCGAGCACAAACCGCGTGCCATCCGCATAAGCAAATCGAAAGGAGTTGCTTTCGCCAAGTTTCGCCAATTCGAATGCTGGTTCGCCTGGCGTGCTGGTCATCCGAGAGAAGTAGATGATTTCAGCCGGTAATCTCAACGCGGCTTCGACCCAATTCGGAGGTGCGCCTACACTAATTTCGATCCGGTCGGAGTTTAATAATGATTTGCTGGGAAGTGCGGGACTGAGACCTTCAATTTCCGTTTGCGATTCCAAGTGCAGCCCATATATGCAATAAAGATGAGTCACGGGGCAGGGAGAGCAAGTCTTCTATTCGGGCAAAGTGGTCTCAGGTCGTTTTGAACTTACCACCACTGTGGTCGCTCTTGGTGGTCTTGATCGTTGCAGCGTTCGTCATTTGCGTGAGGTCGCCATAAACTTGCAGCTTTGGCCGGTGATACTCCCGCTTAACCTTTGTTTCCGGCGCATTCTCCATAAACGTGTCTCCGCAACCAATCTACTGAAATCCTCAGTGTGTTTCAATACCTTTCAGCCATAAGTTAAGCGCGATTGGAGGAACGTGCGACCACCCGGCGCTGTCGGGGGAATCCTGTACATGCCTTGAGAATTCCGCCCAGTTTACGAATTCCCGGATCTCCGGTGACGGTTTCAATGGCACATCGAAATGCCACAGACCCTTCTTTATCTGAAGTAATAAGGGATCATGAACCAGAGGACTCTTCCGGCGCCGCAAGGTTGCAACCGGTAGTTCGTCTTGCATCGCTGTCCTCATAATTTTTTTATTCACGCACCAGGGCAAAGAAGGTAGCCGTAGAAGGAAGCGCAAAAGCCGATAGTCGAAGAGCGGCGTGCGGACTTCGAGCGGTAAGCCGATGAATGCTGCATCTTCATTATCGAGTGCCTGAGGCCAGAACGTTCCCGTAAGCCCCCGATAGCCAGATGGATGGATGGGATGTTTGGGTTGTTCGGCAAGCTGAAGTTCCTCCCAACGCCTTCTGAAGTCAAATTCCTGCTCAAACCGAGGCTCGAGCCACGATGGAAACCGCAGTTCGGGCTCTACCAAGCCAATCCGCCTGCGAAACCACGCCTGAGCGCCAGTACGAAGCGGTGGCAAGCTGCGGTTGCTAATTATGTATTTCGTTAACGACGCCGCTGCTGTTCGCAACTTTCCCTGCCCAGCAAGATACGCAAGGTACGCCCCGGTCTGACCAGTCAGGATGTCGTCGCCGCCATAGCCCATGAAAACGACGCGGGAATTTTCGGTGCACTGGCTGTACAGGTGGAGATAAGTAGCGCGGAACGGATTGGCGAGCGGTTCAGGAAGAAGATTTGGCGCACCCCCGAATCCAGAGAAAGGGATGCAGTGACCGTGATGACTCAATTGGAAATCGATGCCCAAGTGCTCGGCGACCTTGGCTGCCCACTGACCTTCTTCGTCGTCGAAGAGGGGCTGCATGTCGGCGGAAACCGCGTGAAGGCCATTCCCGGCGCCCGCCTGTTTACGTAGCGAGCACACCGTTGCTGCGATAGTGCTTGAGTCCATGCCACCGCTTAGGAAGATTGCGGCCGAACTACGCGGCAAGCGGTCTGCGACAGCGCTGCGAAGCAGGTCGCGATAAAGTTCGACGTATTCTTCCTGCCGCTGCAAGAAGAGCGGCTCTTCGATGGGCAACTCCTGGAACCGACGCACTGATGTGCCGTTCGGCGAAAATGACAGCCAATGTCCCGCAGGCAATCTGCGAATGGATTTGTAGACGGTGTGCTCCGGTCGCGGGCACCAGGAATGCAGAAGGAAATCGCCGACAAATTCTCGATCCAATTCGGATGTGGCGCCAGGCGCATGATGAAGAGCATCCAGCGTGTTGCTGAACGACAGGACCCCTTCCTTAGCGCAATAGTAGAAAGCCCGGCCACCCATCGCATCGCGGAAGCAATGAAGCTCTCTGGTACCAGGTTCCCAAAGTGCAAAACCGAAGTCCCCGTGCATGTCTTCGAAGAAAATTCGCCGAATTCCTGCTTCGCGCCACAATTTCCATGCCAGCAATACGATTTCTTCGTCGGTTATATCGGTTCTGGGAAGTTGGCCTTGAAGCTTCAAGCTATCGAGTAACTCCCGTCGCCGGTCAAGCCGAACGTCGCCGATTAGCCAAACCTTGCCGTCGAGTGTGACTGGCAACGAATCCGATTGGGGCGCTGGCCCGGTCACCAAAAGTGAAAACGCAAATGAAACGCCTGGCTGGCGAGTTTGCTGCTGAAAATCGGGGCCGCGAAACGCAATCGCGCGAGCCATGCATTCCATCGCGGAACGGTCTGAGTCGTCAGATTCAGGGCTTGGTGCGATGCGAACGATCCCTGCGAAGCCGCTCACGAAATATCTCCGGATAATTCTTCGGCAAAGGCGCGGTAATGCAGATGAGATGCTTCGGGCTCACCGAGAGCGACGCCGTTACGTTCGACCCAGGCGTGTGCCGCAAATTTTTCTCCGTCTTTCCGCACGCCGATACGGAACTGGGTCGCGACGCCCTGGCGGATTAACAGCCACCACAATGCAAGTGACCGCTCCAGGCAGGTTGAAGGAATGGGAGAGTTGCGAGCTGCCGCCAGAATCATACGAGACGTCAAAGCGGTCCGTGATTGGGCCTCCGCTTCGGATAGAGTTTTTTTCGGCGGCCCAATAAATTTCTGCAGGATCCGGTGCGTGGATCGAAAACCACATATCCGCAAATAAATGGTAAGGAAAGGAAGCAAGGCCACAACCCGCAAGAACAATCCTTTTGCGGGCCGCGGCAGCGCGCTAAACCGCCGAAGGCGTGCCCACATCGGCGGGTTGCGTGGCGATCAATCCATTTTCGACGAGATGACCGAGAAGCTCGGAAAGATTGGACCGCAAAGTATCGGGATCGACATCGAATTCTTCGGTGAGCAGACAATAGGCCGCTTCAATCGTTGGCGCCGAGGTTACCACCTGCCACATGCGCGTCCCTACTGAATCTAGGCCGAAATATCTTTCGCTGTTCAGATTAAGCAACACGGATTCCTGATCCAAAAAACGGATCAGAACATTTGACGCAACGATTGCTCGATCAGCGAACGAAACCATGGCCCTTTTTTGCACCCTCGTTTTTACCTTTGCAATCGCGAAGCCGGGCCCGAAGAACTGATTAGTCCTTTCAGAGTAATCCTGAACTTGAACCTCAAGGTTTCTTTTTCTTCCCGCCCCCAACCTGTGTACTGATGCCGCCGCCAGTCATTTGATTTAACTGCTCAAGCCCCTGCTTGGCCTGCTGGCCCCAGGGGCCGTTGGAGTCGAGCTCAATTGCTTTCTGATAAGCCTCGACGGTGCCAGGCAAAGGCGTGACCTCAATTTTCCCGCCGGTCTGTTTGTAAATGCTGGGATCGGAAACCATCGCAGATGCCAGCAAATACCAAGCCTTGGCATTCTTGGGATCCAACTCCGTCGCTTTCTTCAACGGTTCCATCGCTTCTTTGTAACGGCTGACGTTTGACAACACGATTCCATAGTTGAGCCAGGCCTGCGCGGCATTCGGAGGATCGAGGTCCGCGCACTTCTGAAATGCCACGGTCGCTTCATCAATCTTTCCTGCTCGGCCCAAAATTCCACCGAGGTTGTTGTAGTAGCTCGCCGTTGGCTTGATTTCTATTGCGCGCTTATACGCCGCGATCGCGTCGTCCGTGCGGCCAGCGGCGTCATATGAGTCTCCGAGGCGCGCCAAGATCAGTTGTAAATTGGGATCCTTCTCGTTCGAAGCACTTTTCGCCGCCTCGAGTTCCGAAACCGCTTTCTCGTTCAGCGTGGTCACATTCGCCTTCAGAGACTCCCGTTGATCGGCCGGCGCCTTCATCATGTCCGCTTTGGCTTGTCTGGCTTGATCGAGCGCCGCAACTCCCGCATCAAAATGCTGCTTCATGCCCTGAAATTTTTGCTTTTCTTCTTCCTGTTTTTTCTTGGCTTCTTCGTATTGGGCGCCTTGTTTTCCGACGATGTCTTTGAAGTTCAAATCCACGGGAACGGTCTGCCCGCCCCCTACTTTCACTTTCCCTGCAACATATGGTTCTTTTTGTCCCGGCAAATTAAGGCTGAGCGTATACTCACCAGGCCGCAGGTTATTGAACACGTATTTCCCGTTTTTATCCGTTTTTGTGTCGGTCTTGGTGCCCTGATCGCTAACTATCTCGACCGGAACGTCAGCCCAAGGCTTGGCTACGACGTCCAATATCTGCCCGGAGATCGATCCCTCCTGTGCCGCCGCGCGGGGCGCCATCACCGCAAAGAACAGCACGAACGCCAGCAGGGTAAACGCCTGCGAGTATGCAAATTTCTTCATACGTGATTCTCCTTTGCGTGACTTGCCCCTGCCACTGACCTGACCCAACACTCACCCGAAAGCCTATTATCCAAAATGAATTACCCGGGCGTTCCGAGACGCGTGCGCCTATTATCACCTATCCTTCGGCAATTCCAAGCTCGGAGCGAGCGCTTCTACTGCCGCGCCCCGGCGGTACTCCGGTAAGAGATCGGGTCGGCGATTCCAGCTTCCGAAAATGCCCGCAGACGCAGCAGACAGCTGTCGCAAGCGCCGCAAGCCTCTTCTTCATTTTGATAGCAGGACCAGGTCAAATGCAACGGAGCGCCTAACTCCATGCCTCTGCGAATGATTTCGCGTTTCTTCAAGGCAATGACCGGCGTCGCGATTTCGATCTCAGTCTCCGGCCGCGTGCCGACTCGGATCAATTCTTGAAAAACTTGGTAGTATTCCGGGCGGCAGTCAGGGTAGCCGGAACTGTCTTCCGCAACCGCCCCAATATAAATCGTGCTGGCGCCAATTGCCTCGGCCCAGCTCACTCCTATAGAGAGAAAATGAGCATTACGAAACGGGACGTAGGTTACCGGAATTTCGCTGCCTGATGGATCGTGCATTCCGAGTCCATTTTCCGGCACTGCGATCTTGTTATCCGTTAATGCCGAGCCACCAATGGCGCGGAAGTGTTCCAGCCGCACCTCTAATCGCTGCGCAATGCCGTAGAAATCAGCAATTTCGCGGAATGCGCGCGCCTCGCGCAATTCGGTACGCTGGCCGTAGCTGGCGTGAAGCAGCGCGATGCTCGAAACAGCGTGTTGCTTGCACGCGATGGCCGCACAGACGCACGAATCCATGCCACCGCTTAGCAGCACTACCGCTTTTCGCGCGTCCGCCATTGCCTAAACTCCCTGCGTCGCGGGATGCCAGATGAATTTGTGCAATTGCAACCCCAAACGCACCGGCAACCCATCCGCTAGAATCCACTCCACAAGTGTGCGCGGTTCCATACCCGGCCACTTGCCGTTCGGGTCCGCAAAGGCAGGAGAAAAGAGCACCTGCTTCACGCGGGCCGCCAGCCGGTTTTCAGATGTAAAATCGCGCGCGAATTCATAGTCGCGTCGCGTGGATAACACGAATTTGATTTCGTCTTTGCTATCGATTGCTTCTAGATTCCGCCGATCGAAAGTTTCGGCTTCGCCTGAGTCCGGGCACTTCACATCGACGATCTTGATCACTTCTTTTGGCAGCCGGCCCACAAAACGTTCGCCGCTGGTTTCAATCATCACCGTGTATCCGCGAGAGAGCAGCGCCTCCGCCAGCGGATAGATTTCCTCCTGCAGCAGCGGCTCACCGCCGGTTAGCTCGACCAGCGGCACTGCAGAGAGGACTCCGGTCTGATCTGTCGCGCGTCCGCTAAGTTCATCAACCCGCGCCAGCACATCTTCCACGCTCATTTTTTTTCCGCCATGGAAGGCATAAGCGGTGTCGCACCAAACGCAGCGCAGATTGCAGCCCGTCAGCCGCACAAAAACACACGGCAATCCCGCGCGAGTCCCCTCGCCTTGCACCGATTTGAATATTTCCGTGATGAACATCGCTGATCGCTTCAGTCTGTCTTGTCTGCTCTATCTTATTTCGCGGGCCGAAATTGCGCACTGGCCGTGTCAGTCTCCCACACGGTGACTTCCGTGATGCCCGCTCCCGGCGGCAAAGATGTCAGTTGGCGGTCGGTCTCGTCATAAAAATATTTCGCCATATTTTCAGCCGATGGATTTACCGCCTTGAAAGGCTCCAGGTCATTCAGGAATTGGTGGTCCAGCCCCGCAATGATCCCGCGCAGCACGCGTTTCAACTCTGTAAAATCCACCAACAGTCCAATGTTGTCCAGCTGCGGCCCGCCGAGGCTAATGCGCACTCGGTAGTTGTGGCCGTGCACATTTTCACACTTCCCCCGGTATCCCCGGAGTGCATGCCCCGACGAAAATGTCTCTTCTACACTCACCTCAAACATGGTCTTGTGTTTGCCTCTGCCAGCTTAGGCGGGTTTTGCCGCTTCTAGGAACCGCTCAACCGCGCCCAGTTCGTTCGTCGTCGCATACCGCGGAAGCGATTCCATAAAAATTTTACCATACGCCATGCGCTGGATGCGGTTATCCAGCAGCGACAGCACACCGCGATCAGTTTTCGCGCGAATCAACCGGCCAAATCCCTGTTTTAGCGCCAGCACCGCCTGCGGCACCTGATACTCTGCAAACGCATTGCGGCCTTCTTCATCAAGCGCTCGTACGCGCGCTGCCACAATCGGGTCGCTCGGTACCGCAAACGGCAGTCGGTCCACAATCACGCAGGAAAGCTGTTCGCCCGGAACGTCCACGCCCTGCCAGAAGCTTGCGGTCGCAAATAACACCGCGTTCGGCGTGGTTTTGAATCTCTCCAGAAGCACCGATCGCGGCGCAGTGCCCTGCAACATCAGCGGGTAGCCAGACCGAACGTTCACTCGTTCATACAGATCCTTCATCTGCGCGTAACTCGTGAACAGACAGAACGCGCGGCCTTCGCTCAGTTCCAGCAATCGCAAGATTTCGTCAGCGGCACGTGAGGCAAATCCCGCGTCCCGTACATCCGGCATGCGCTGAGGCAAATAAAACAGCGCTTGCTCGCCGTAATGAAACTCCGGCGGCAATGTTCGCTCCTTCGCGTTATCAAGCCCCAGACGCTGGCGAATGTAATCGAAGCGGTTTCCGACGGTCAGGGTCGCCGAAGTCAGGACCACGGTATCGAACTGTTCAAACAGCCTTTCTCTTAGAATCTGGCTCACGTCGATCGGAGTCGCGGCAAGAAACACTCCCTTATTTCTCCGCTCATACCAATAAACAAAATTCTTTTCGTTCGATTCGAACAGGAAATTTAGCTCTTGCCGCAATTCGAAGCTTCGCCTCCCCAGCCGCGTCAGCTCCTCCGGTTTTTGCGCTAAGGCGGCAAACTCGGTCTCCACGCTCTTGAGCGCGTCGCTCAGACCGGTGTATGCCTCGTGATTCTGTTCAATAAAGGCTTCCCGCTCGTTGCGCGAAAATGGGAAGCGTCCATCCCGGAGAGGAAACGACTCAAAAAAGGCGCGGCTCCGTTCGCGCAACCGCTGCGTCCGCCGCAACAACGCCGGCGAACCGAGTTTCAGCACGCGTAGCGTCTGATCCGCATCCCGCGCCAGCTCTTCAAAACGATAATTCGAAATTTGCCTCCCGAAATAGTCGCTGGCCACATCTTCAATTTCATGCGCTTCATCGAATACCACCGCGGAATATTCCGGCAGGATGCTGCCAAAATCATCGTGCTTCAATGCTAAGTCCGCAAAAAACAGATGATGGTTCACGATGATCAGGTCGGCGTCGCGCGCTCGCGCATGCATCGCGGTCACAAAACATTCGTTGAACTCGGAACATTTTTGTCCCGTACAGGTGTCGCGCCGCGCATCCAGCCTGGCCCAAAGCTCGGAATCATCCGGCAAAAATGTCAGTTCCGCGCGATCCCCGGTTTCTGTCACCTTTGCCCATTCGCGCATTTGCCGGAAGGCGTCCAGCTCCTCCATGCCCTTCAACATCGGTGAATCCGCCATCTGATTCAGCTTCGAACGGCACACGAAATTCGCCCGGCCTTTCATCACGGCAACTTTCAGGTTGGGCGCAAAATGCTTTTTCAAAAATGGGATGTCTTTCTGGTAGAGCTGCTCTTGCAGCGACTTGGTCGCTGTCGAAATCACGACTCGTCGTCCGCTACAAATCGTAGGCAACAGGTACGCCAGCGTTTTCCCCGTTCCAGTGCCCGCTTCCACAATCACATGATGGCGCGTCTGAAACGCTTCATGAACCATTTCCGCCATTTCCAGTTGCGCCGCGCGATGCTCGTATCCGCCGATCATCGACCGTTCCAGCAGACCGCCTGGCCCGAACACTTCCGCCATGTCGACCGGCGTGGTACCCGGAGGACTCGCTTCAACACGATTTTCGATTCGCGACTTTATCCCCGGTGCGGACTCGGCTTCTTCTTCGTCTAACGAAACGTAACGCCGCTCGAGACTTCCCGCCGTACCGCTCGGTCTGGCAGTCTTCGAAACCCTTTGCGTCGCTTTGGACACCCGCTTTGCCAATCCAGCCGCCTTCCGGGAATTCCACTGCACCGAACAGAAAACGATAGCATACCGTACAAAGCGACGCTCCGCGCTGGGCCCACGCGTCGCTTCAATATGGGTGGTGTTCCGTTGCCCATTCGTTCAGGTTTAGCACTTGAACACCCTGCTGCCCTTTGGAATTCTTCAGGGGCTGGCACCGCGTTAAATTCGACCTGGAGAAGTCGCTCTGCTTCGCAGTTCGGGTCATCGGCGAAGCATATCCCTCGGTCAAGTGGGGTGTCTCAATGTTCCGCCAAGCTTCGGCAGCCGCTCTTCTGGTTTTCGCGTCCCTGGTGCTTGCATCGTGCAGCGGTGTACCTCACGGAGGCTGCGTCTCAAATTGTGGGGGTGGCAATGCCACTGTTTCCTTCGTTCTGACAGCTACGCCGCCAGATCCGACCCTCGCGCTTTCGATCCAAGCGTTTCGTGCAACGATTACCGGCATCACCTTGACCCCGGCCACCGGCACTGCCGTAAACGTGACACTGAATTCCAATTCCTATGTCGCCGAATTCAATCGCGTTACCAGCGATTCCACACTGCTTGCCGCGCAAGTCTCGGTCCCCGCCGGCACTTATACGCAGGTGCAGGTATTCTTCTCCGATCCAAGCCTCACCTTCTGCACGCAAGTGAACCCCGGAGTCCCGGGATGTACGGCCGGCACTTTGGCGTCCGTGGGCGGCACAGGCGGATCGGCAACCATCTCCACGAATCTGACCTTCGCCGCAAATCAGCAAACAGGCATTGCCCTGAACGCCAATCTCGCGAGCGCTCTCACCTTCACTGGCCAGACAATTTCCGCTGTCAATCTCGCTGCCGCCGGCGCGTTTACCGCCAACACCCTTCCGCCCTCCTCAACGCAGACCGATCTAGGATCGGGAGAACTTTCGCACGTGGACGACGTGATGGGTCTGGTCACCAGCGTGAGCGGTTCGACCTTGACCCTTCAGACGTCCACCCGCGGCACCATCACCGCCACGGCGAATTCGTCCACGCAATTCAGCAGCGATTGCAGCACACAGACCTTCAATGGCTGCGTCTTGGCAAATACGGTCGCCATTGTGGATACCATCCTCAACGCCGATGGCACCCTTACCCTGACTTTTTTTCAACCTCTGGCGTTTTCCTCTGACATCGTCGAAGGGGTCGTAACCGGCGTTCCAAACTCGGTCACCAATCAATTCACAGTCGTCGTCACCGATAGCGTTTTCGCCGGCAACGGCAGCATTTTGAGCTCGCAGGTCCATCTCGGAGATCAAGTACTGGTGACTTTGACCAGTCCCAATCCATTCCAGATCGTTTCGAAAGGATTACAGGTCCCCATCGGCAGCAGCTTCGAAAACTCAACCAGTGTGGCTGCGATTCAGCCCGGCCAGACAGTGGCATTTCCGGCGTTAACCTTTACTGCGCAATCCGGCGTCACCCCGGGTTCCGCCACCGCCAAGGATTTAGCTCTGCGCTTCACACGAATTACCGCGACCTTGGGAAGTGTCTCCTCTCCCACCTTCAGCGCCACAACGTTTCCGCCTTTTTTCGGCATCACTGTGCCACAGCAATTTCAAACCACCAGCGGCCGGCTGAGTCTTGATGGAGTTTCGAATTTGGCGAGCCTTTCGGCTGGCGCCACGTTCTCAACTACAGCGCTGTTTGTTGGCCCGCCGGTGGCTCCGCAATTTTCCGCGCAAAGCGTTCGCGCACACTAAGCCTTTGCAGTAAATCCCGGTTCGGATCAAGCTCTCGGTCCGAACCGGACTCGCAGCGCCATTCCCATTTTTCGCAATCGTTGTGGTTAAACTGCTGGTGCCAAGGGTGGTCCCACCGGCGCGCTCGGCGGCACATTAGCCTCTTGCGGAGCAACTGGCGGCTGAAACCGTCTGTATAGTGCCAGCGAAATCGCGCCAAGCCCCCAGAACGTGACTCCCAATTTTATGATCCAGCCGTGAGGAAGCAGTGTCGCCACACGGATGATGACGATGCCGATGATCATTCGCCCGATCAGCGGCCAAGTTTCTTCCGTCCGTCCCAAGATCCACTGCCCCAGCCGCGCTCCAACCACAGGCTGTGCCGCATACACCGCGATGATCCATACAAACAATGTGGAGAATCCCACAAACAATCCAATCATCGTAACCATCGCCAACACCGACCCAATCAAAACGCCGAAAAATATCAGCAGACCCAGCCCTAACGATGCGCCGATATTCTCGGCAGAGTGTGTCGCTTCTTTCGCGAAGCTATTTACAATCAGGAACAGCATCATCCCATACACCATGAACGCGGCGGCCAATACACAGGCCCAGAATACCGAGGTCTGGCCAAACTCTTCCTTCTTGTGCACGTGTTTTGTGAATTCTACCGGCGACGCGAGCTTGGCTCCGCTTGACACTGACGGTTCGTGTTCGCCCGTAAAGCGGATCTTTCCATCGACCTGAGCTGTCGATCCAATTTCCAAATTTGCGCCCTTCTCGTCAATCGAGCCACCAACACTTCCGTCGACCGTGACGCGGTCGCCCATAAAAACGAGGTCCCGTCCCAGTCGTCCCTCGACCGTCAGGTCGCTTCCGAACATCATCGCACTGCCTTCCACCGCGCCCTTTTCATCAATCCTGACCGTATCTCCAAAAAAGGTCACGTTCTTTGCCACTTTTCCGATCACGTTGATCGTGTTGCCGGCAGAGCGGACGTTTCCATCCACTTGCCCGCGGATCCAAACCGTGCGTCCCGCGCTGATCAAGTCACCGGTAATGTGCCCATCGATTTCGATATCTTTCCCCGCGCTATATACGTCCCCGTCGACCGTGCCTTCCACTGTCACGCGCTCGCCAGACAGGTACACGTTGCCCTTGATCGTCTCATCCTTGCGCACTTCCGCTGTTTGTCCTTTGCGAACCTCTGTCGCGGCAGCAGGCGCGGGCAATGCAAAAGCAACGCAAAACGTGCTCAGCACCAGCGCGACGGCTGAACCGCTCCTGAATCTTCGCCGCAAAAACAGCAACGCAAGTCCTCCCGCTGTCAGCAGCGCAAGCAGCTCCACGAATGAAATCATCGACTGCCATCCTTTCCAGAAGGCGCTTTGAAAAATCAGTAAGCTCAAAAGATTTGTGCCTCCAAAACCCGCGGTCTCCAGCCTCTGCTCCCACGGTTCCACATAACCGGTATAGATCGCATACACGGCGGTAGCGGCCAGACCAAAGATCACCATCCACACCCATTGCATCGACCGCTGCACACGTTCCTGGAAAGCTGCGACCCGCGCGGGCAACGGCTCTTCCTCTTCCAGCATGGCGCGCGTCAGCAGCCGCGATTCCCTCTCCATCGCGCGCAGCAGCGTACGGCACACATCGCAACTTTGCGTGTGAGCCGAAACTTCCAGCGCTCGCGCACGCTCCAGTTGACGTTCCAGATACAGCATGCAGGTCATCTCATCGAGATGCTCCTGCCCTCCGCCGCTCCTTTGATCGTCCTGATGATTAGGTGGCGAGCTCATCGGGCACCTCCCGCCGCCATCACGCCTGTACTTCCCAGCGCCTGGCGCAGCTCATGCCGCGCTCGTAGCAGCACCACGCCCACAAAGGCGCGGCGCACCCCAAGCGAATCGGCAATTTCGTCGTAACTCATATCCGAGTAATACCGCAACACCAACGCCATGCGCGCCCGGGCTCCAAGCTTATCCAGAGCTTTGCGAACTTCTTCGCTGGTCCGCTTTTCGATCAGTTGCTCCAGCTGATTGGGATCGGGATGCTCAAGTGGAAGCGCCTCGAGGTCATCCGTTTCCTTGTCCTGACGAATCTTACGGCGCCGCAGCATATCCCAGCAGTGGTTTGCGGCCACTCGATAAAGCCATGCCGTAAATGGCCGCGTTGTATCGTATTGATCCAACTTGTCTCGAATCTTCATGAAGACTTCCATCGTTGCATCTTCCGCGTCTTCGCGGGTCGGCAGCGCCCGCCGGCAAAAACGGAAAATCGCCGGAGCATATTCCCGGTACAAGTCGCCCCAGGCCTCGGCATCCCCTGCCCTAGCCCGAGCGACGATGGCGCCCGAGTCCCTTGTTTCCGCGACGTTCATGCGGTCTGGCATCCGGCCTGTTTTCTGGACGTCCATAAATAGTACGCATTCCCATCGAAAAAATTACACTGCGCGCTTGGCCAATCGCACAGCCACCTTGTCCGAATCATTCTGGACTCGCGGTACCTCTCTTGCCGGATCTTGTCGGGCCCCGCTTGGCCTGCACTCTACCAGAATCCTCACACCCGTCTGCCTGTAATCCCGCGACAAAAGAAAGACGGCCTCCCGGACGTCTGGGAGGCCGTTCTAACTGTCTGTTTTCGTTTGGTTTAGAACGTAAACTTCGCTGCAATCTGCAGGGTGCGCGGTCCGCCACTGCCCAGGAAGGGATAACCAATGCCTACGTCTCCCGTCGCTGATAAGCCGAGCGTTCCACAACTTCGGCCGGCAGTAACGGTCGGGCACGGGTTTGAACCAGGATTCACGACATTGCTCTGATTGTTGGCGATTCCGTTTGCCGCCGCATCAGCGATAAAGGCCGGTAGATAGGGGTTTGCAAAGTTTGGATGGTTCAACAGGTTGTAGGCTTCAAACCGTAGCTCCAGCTTCAGCCGCTCTGTGATTGCCGTGTTCTTGAAGATAGAAAAGTCAAATTGCCGGAAATGCGGACCGACAAGCGAGTTGCGGCCCTCGTTACCGAAGTGCCGTGTTCCGGGTACGCAGGTGCTTGCCGTGCTATCAAATGTCACCGGATCCGGAGTGCACGGAACCGCGAACGAGGTGAGATCGAGGAAGTTGCGCGGATCGCTTGAGTAATGGATCGGCGCCACTACATCGGGGCGGCCAAAGAATTCGCCGCTACCGTCATAATCGTCTTCGAAGTTGTAATTAAGATGGAAAGGCTGCCCAGACTGAACAGTAACGATTCCGTTGACGCCCCAACCGTTCGTAAGTTTCTTCATCCCTGCCGGGTTTGGAAATTCATAAATAAAATTCCATGTCAGCCGTTTGCGAATGTCAAAATTCGAATTCCCGCGATTGAAACGAATCGGCGCACTGCTGTCATTTGGCTGGGCTGCGTTGGGAACGAAGTCCTCTCCATCGCTTGCGTCGTCAATCGAATGCGACCATGTGTAATTCAGGGTAGAGGTCACTCCGTGCCAACCGTTGACGCGCAGACTAGTCTGCAGAGCGTTGTAGTTTGAGTTAGCGGAACTCTCTTCGTAGTTGATGTAAAACGAAGGCGAGAAAAATGGCGCCAGCTGGAAGACTCTGGGCACGCTGCCGTCATGAATTGTGGGCGCACCTGCGCAAGCGGGTAGCGTTCCTAGGTCGCAGGCGCTAATTGTAGCTTGGTCCGGCTGGTTGATGTCACGGAAACGGAATAGTTTGTGGCCGCTGGACCCAACATATCCAACTTGCAGGACAACATTCCGGGCCAGCTCCTGCTGAAAATTAAGATTGAAATTTTCCATGTACGGCGACCGGATTTTCTGGTCCACGCCGAAAGCGTCGCTCATCGGCGCGATATTCGGAAAAATTGGCGAACCGACGGCCAGCGGCGCTCCAGTCGGAGTTCCGAAAAGGATCGGCGCTCGTGGGTCTACTCCCGAGTACGCCGGCCCCGGATCAAAGATACTGTTAAAAGGCAGGTGGCCGATGAACATGTCTTGCGAGAAGGCATCGTAGAAAATCCCAAATCCGGCGCGAACCACCGTCTTCCCTTTTCCGGTGACATCCCAGGCAAAGCTCGCGCGCGGCGCCCAGTTGTTGTAGTCCGGCTGATAAAGCCTTCCGTTCGCCACTTCAGACGTGAGTCCGGTTGTCGGATCTACATTGGTAAACAACCCATGCTTTTCCTGCACAATACCGAAGTAGTCGTAACGCAAGCCAAAGTTAAGCACCAATTTACGCGTTAGGCGAATGCTGTCTTGAAAATATCCGGCATATGAATTTTCAAAGGTATTGCGGTCCGTGTCTCCCGACGCCTGCGCAGAGGAGAAAATGCTGGTGTCGGGTGTCCCCGCGATAAACGCGTCGAGCGAGTCGAATGCGAGCTTGCCGCGGAATCCGCGATTGAAAATCTGCGAAACCGATGTCCGTCGATACTCGTAGCCGAACTTGATGTCATGTTTGCCGGCTTTCCATGAAACGCCGTCAATGTAATGCCAATTGGTATCGACACGCTGCCGCGGATCGCCGTTGTCTGCTCCCAGAGGCGCCAATCCGCTGACACTAATTTTTGGCAATCCAAAATTGAACTTGGTTACTCCGGTATTGAACCCGATTGTCGAAGGATCGAAACTCCGGTCCTGCGGAAAGAATCCCTCCGCGAATCGGTTCCACCCCAGGCGCGCTTCATTCACCACGGTTGGCGTGATAGTGCTCACGTAAGACAAAGAAACCAGTTGCACGCGAGTCGGCGTCGCCGTGTTGAAGTTGGGGAGTAACCCGCCCCCCACCAAGGCCAGAGGAAAGCTCTGATCGCTGTCGCCGATGTAGTAGCGGCCAGTCAGCAAATTGCTAGCGTTAAAGCTGTGGTCAATCTTGACGATTGCGCTGTCCACTCGGTTGGAAAATGGCGTCGCTAACGAAATATTTTCACCATCTGGGGAGACCGTCTGTCCGTCTGAGCCGTCCCCAATACACGTCTGATTCTTGCCAGGTGCGGGCCAAGGGTTTGTGGCCAACAGGTTCGCTATCAGCGGATTAACGACACCGCCGTTGTTCGCCGTCGCCGTCGCAATGTCTTGTGCGGTAGGAACACACGCAGTGCTGCTTTCCGCCCCCTTTTCTCTCATGCCCTCGTAGTCCACAAAGAAGAACGTCTTATCTTTCAAGATAGGGCCGCCAAGCGAGCCGCCAAACTGATTGTTGTGAAAAGGATTCTGCGGCTGGCCTATCTCATTGAAATAATTGCGCGCATCGAGGGCATTATTGCGGAAAAAATCGAAGCCGGAACCGTGGAAACTGTTGGTACCGCTCTTGGTCACGATATTGATCACGCCGCCGGCGCTGCGGCCGTATTCGGCTTCGGAGTTCGAGAGAACGCGGAGCTCGGCTATGGCCTCCAGCGGCAGAATCGTTGCCGGCGTGCCGAACACGCCGGCTTCATTGATCGCCGGGTCATTGCGGTATCCGTCGTTCATGTCCGTGCCATCGAGCAGAAAATTGTTGGAACGCCCGCGAGCGCCGTTTACTGAAAATACGCCGAAGGACCCGGGAGAATCCGTAATCTGGTCCGGCGATCCTGCCACGCCTGGTACCAGGTAAATCAATTTTTGATAGTCGCGGCCATTCACGGGTAAATTGGTCACCACCTTCGATTCGACGATGCCACCGAGGACATTCGTTGTAGATTCCACCTGAGGCAGCGTATCGGCGAAGATCTCCACCTTGGTGGCCACGTCACCCGCCTGCAGTGCCACGTCGGCGCGCCGCTCACTCGATACTTCCACCTGAATGCCGGTGACCACTCCCTGCTTGAATCCTGTTTTCTCCACCGTCACCGTGTAGGTGCCTATCGGCAGTTCCGGCACCGAATACGTTCCGTCTTCGCTCGTGCTGACCGTACGCGACAGCCCAGTGTTCACGTTCTTCACCGCCACGGCCGCGCCGGCAATCGCTGCGCCAGAGGAATCAGTCACTGTACCGAGAATCGTTCCGCGGAAGGTCTGCGCGTTTGCAGCGCCCGCATAAAACAAAAAGATCGCTGCCAGGCAAACGATCAAAATCGTCTTGAACGTGCGGACACACACCATCGTCACCATCCCCTCAGATTTTTCTGTTTTCATGACTCCCCCAGAGAATCGCCAGCCCGCACCCCTTGCCAGGCAGCTCTTGCAAGCCTTGCTGTGCAAATACATTATTCCGCGCGCACTAAGCCCGTCAAGCAGACCCTCGACGCACTGTTCTATCTCCGCGCACCCGGGATTACCATCCCCTGAAATGACGTTGCAGCCTTCTTCCAAACTCTTCCGAGGCTTGCGATTCCTGCGGTACTTTCATTCTTCCTCCCTGCTGACCTGCTCGCGCCGCCTCCGTCCCCTATCCGTCACAAGGTTCACCTGACACTCTGTTCGAACGGTAAATAATCCGTTATAATATTGTATTGATATTTTACCGATTTCGTGCGATCATCGCTTTTTGCTTTGCAGGCCAGCCGGACTGGTGCGTCTCGCTCTTTGAAAACTGAATCGTTTCGCTCTAACTCAAGCCGCTGCTTCTGTTCTGATCCCTCCCGTCGCTAACCTCTTTAGGATCAGCAGGCATCAAGCTATCTCCTTTAGAATCTGCACTTACAAATTTCGCGTCCTCTAAGTCCCTTGTAATCTGCAGTTACAAAAAATAGGGGTGGGGTCCTATAGTCGCCAAGAGTCTCCCCGACAAACCAACACTCTGCCCACCAGCTTGGCGCATCTGCGATGGACCGCCACCGCATCTGCTACAATTAACGTTTCCAAATACTTACGGCGCGTGCTGAGTCGCCGAACTAGTCTGCTCAAAAATGGCTGAAAAACTTCCATCCCTGGTGATTGTCGGGCGCCCCAACGTGGGCAAGTCCACCTTGTTCAACCGGCTGACCGGCACCCGTCGCTCAATCGTGACCAATGAGCCCGGAATTACGCGCGACCGCATTTATGGCAAGGCGGAATGGCGCGGCAAGGAATTGGAGATTGTCGACACCGGCGGAATTATTCCCGACGACAAAGCGCTAATTCCCACTGAAATCTTGCGACAGGCGCGTGTGGCCTTTGAAAAAGCTGCACTGCTGGTCCTGGTGGTCGATAATCAGACAGGAATTACTCCCCTGGATCAGGAACTAACGCAGTTACTTCGCGGCACGGGCAAGCCGTTCGTGATCGCCGTAAACAAGGTGGATGCGGTCGGGCAGGCAGCGCACGCCGCGGAATTCCACAAATTTGGCACCAAAATTTTCCCGATTGCCGCCGAGCATGGCACCGGCGTGGACGATCTGCTCGACTACGCGCTGCAAGTGACTTCGGCGCGGGACACCGTCCACGCCGGCGAATCGCTGGAAGACGTCACCGAAATTGCCATTATCGGGCGGCCCAACGTCGGCAAATCGACTCTGTTGAATCGCATGGCCGGCGAGGAACGCTCCATCGTGTCTCCCATTCCAGGTACAACGATCGATTCTGTGGATACCGATGTCCGGCGCGACGGGCATCACTATCGTTTCGTCGATACAGCCGGGATTCGCCGCAAGGGAAAAACGAATCTGGTCGCCGAAAAATTGAGCGTGGTGATGGCTCGGCGCGGGCTTGAACGGGCCGACGTCGCACTGCTGATCGTCGACGGCGAAATGGGCGTGACCCAAGGCGACGCCACCATCGCGAGTTACGCTGAGGAGTCCGGCCGAAGCGTGATCATTGTTGTAAACAAATGGGATTTGGCGATTGCGGCGGCGCAAACGGCGGCAAATCGTGAAGGCACTTCTGCCCGCGGCAAAGCGCGGCGCGCTGCCGATCGAAAACCGGCGACGGAAATCATTGACAAAGGCAAATTGCTTTCCGACTACGAAGAGCTCATTCGCAAGAAACTGAAATTTCTAAGCTATGCGCCGATTGTTTTTCTTTCCGCAAAGACCGGTGAGCGCGCTGACAAACTTTTTCCGCTGATCGATCAAGTAGCGGCGGCCCGCAAGGAAAAAATCTCCACGCCAGAACTAAATCGCTGGTTGAAATCAATCGATCTGCAGCGCGGAACGCTGCCAAAGTCACGCCCGATCCGTATCTATTACATTACGCAAGCCAAAACTGCGCCGCCCACCTTTTTGATGTTCACCAACCAGCGGCAGCCGCTGCACTTTGCGTATCAGCGATTCCTGGAAAATCAGTTGCGCGAGTCATTTGGATTTATCGGCACGCCGGTACGCTGGGTCCAGCGCCTCCGCAAACGCGAGAAAGGCGCCAGGGATTCACAATCTGACGAGTGATTCATGTAGCAGCGGCTTCAAGTCCGCTGCTCTGTCTGAACCTGCTGTGTGCTTAAGAAAACACGGCGGGATGAAACCCGCCGCTACAGAATTACGGCGCAAATTGTTAGAATCGGCTTCGATTGAGGCTGGACAAAATAAAATGGCAAACAATGGCGCTGGCACGCAAACTTCTCCCGATATCGAAAGCGAGTTTTACAGCATCGGCGCGGTCAGCCGAATGACCGGGGTCAAAGCCTTTGTCCTGCGCTACTGGGAAACCGAATTCCCGATGCTTGAACCGGAAAAAGGCGCGAACGGCCGGCGCTCCTATCGCCAAGAAGACGTTGACCTGATCCTGAAAATCAAGCGTCTGCTCTACGATGAAGGATTTACGATTGCCGGCGCGCGCAGACATTTACGCGAAGGCGGTGCCGCCATTGAATCCGAAACCGGCGCCGCAATTCCCTCCGGCTACGGCGCAACGCAGCTTTTGAATCGCAAAATGCTGCTGGACATGCGCGATTCGCTGCGCGCTTTCTTGGCGCTTCTCGAACGCCGATGAACACGGTAAACTAGGTGGTCGTCGGGGCGTAGCGCAGTCTGGTAGCGCGCACGCTTGGGGTGCGTGAGGTCCCCGGTTCAAATCCGGGCGCCCCGACCACTAAACCGAGAGCAGCCGCCTTTCCCCCTCTTTTGTTGCAACGCTGATTGCTTCGGCCAACGGGATTGAACAAGCCACACATTTTGCTCACCAACGATGACGGCTACGGCGCGGAGGGACTTCGCGTGCTGGTGGAAGCTTTGCAGGACTTTGCCGCGATCAGCGTTGTCGCGCCGTTCGCGGAGCAGAGCGGCACGGCGCAATCATTGACGCTGCGGCGGCCCATCGTGGTGCATCCCAAACAGGATCGACACTGGGGCGTAGAGGGAACTCCGGCGGACGCGGTGATTGTAGCGTTACACAAACTGCTCCCGGAAAAACCGGACTTGGTGATTTCTGGAATCAATCACGGCGCAAACATGGGCGAGAACGTGTATTACTCCGGAACCGTGGGAGCCGCGCGCGAGGCGGCGCTGCATCACATTCCGGCAATCGCCATGTCGCTGTGCGCGCGCAAGAGCGAACAGAATTTTGCCAATGCCGCTCGCATCGCGCGTTCCGCCGCGGAAATCATTTTGCAAGAAGGATTGCCCGATCAGGTGTTGCTCAACATCAATGTGCCGCAACCCTGGAGCGGCGGCGTGCGCTTCACGCGGCAATCGAAAAAAATCACGCGCAATCAGTTAAGCCACGGCAAAGATCCCAAGGGCCGCGACTATTACTGGATCTTCGAACAGAAAATCGACCAGGACATCGAGCCCGACACTGACTATGCGGCGGTGTTCGCGGGCGATGTAAGCGTAACGCCCCTGCATCTCGATCCTACCGACACCAAATCGTTGACTCGCCTCGCCCACTGGGCGGAAAAGCTGGCTGCGTTTGCGAAGAGTTCTAACTTGTAAATTTTAGGGTGCAAAAGAAGGACGAAGCCTCGGCATCCGACACAACAACACCACGCCAAGTCTTCCATAAAACGGACGTGAACCAATACGGCGGGATAAAGCCGCCACCACAAAAACTCGAAAGAACACGGGTGATTGCCTGTGCCACCGCTAATCGCGCACTGTGCTCGCGAACCGGCTTGCGATAGGATGAGCGGGCGATGGCGGCGAAAACTTACGATGTAGCGGTGGTAGGCGCGGGAGTCTTCGGCGTATGGATCGCCTTGCATCTTGCGAAGCGCGGCAAGTGCGTGTTGTTGCTCGACGCCTACGGACCCGGCCATTCGCGCTCCAGCTCTGGCGACGAATCGCGCATCATTCGCATGGGCTACGGCTCCGACGAAATTTACACGCAATGGTCGCTGCGATCGCTGGTTCAATGGAAAGAATTGTTTGCAGCGGCCGGCGAAGAAACCTTGTTCCGCAAAACGGGCGTGCTCTGGCTGGCCGAAACAGAAAATATCCAGATGGCCGCGACCAAGGAAGTTTTAATACGCAATCATGTGCCCTTCGAAGAATTCGGGCACACCCTCTTGCTCGAGCGCTATCCGCAAATCAATCTGAACGGCATCGCCAGCGGAATTTACGAGCCGGAAAGCGGCGTTTTAATGGCGCGCAGAGCGGTCGCGGTCGCCGCCGCGGAAGCTGTTCGAAGGGGCGTCGAGTTCCGGCTTGCACGAATAGCCGAACCAAGTGGAACTGGCGCCTTGCAAAACGTCGTAAGCGCCACCGGTGAAAAATTCCTCGCGGAACAATATATTTTTGCCTGCGGGGCTTGGCTGGCAAAACTTTTCCCCGAAGTCTTACGCAACAAAATTTTCCCGACACGGCAAACGGTCTTCTATTTTGCAATTCCGGCGGGTGATGCGCGTTTCTCGCCGCCCGCGTTACCGACATGGTTGGTCAAAAACGACCAGTGCTATGGCATGCCCGACCTGGAAAGCCGCGGTTTCAAAATCGCGCTTGATAAACACGGAGAGTTGGTTGACCCGGACACGCAATCGAGAATCGTCACGGCAAGCGAAGTCGAAGAGATTCAACGCTTGCTGGCGCACCGCTTCCCTGCCCTCGCGAATTCGCCGATCGCTGAGACTCGCGTCTGCCAGTACGAAAACACCTCGAACGGCGATTTTTTAATCGATCGCCATCCGTCCCTCTCCAACGCTTGGTTCGCTGGAGGAGGCTCAGGGCATGGCTTCAAACACGGTCCGGCGGTCGGCGAGTACGTTGCCGCCCAGTTGTTCGCTAACGGCAAACCCGAACCGCGGTTCCTGCTGGAGAATAAGCGCACTACGCGGCGCCGATCAGTGTTCTGAAAACTTACTTAAGACGCGAACCATGCTGCGTGCGATAAACACTCAGGCTGCGAAACTTATTCCGATGGCGTACGTCTTTAGAGAGTGTCAGAGTGTGTGTGCCCGAATTCCCTTGCCACAAGGTGTTCCCCCACGGAGGAGTCATGTCAAGACGAGTTAGAAGTACAGTCCGATGGATCTTCGCCCTGACGGCGGTTTTTGCTATCAGCCTGTCTGCCGCCATCGCTGCTCCGCCTGCCTCGGAACTAAAAGTCCCGGTCGAGTATTACAAGCTGCCGAATGGCTTGCGCGTGGTCCTCTCGCCTGACCATACGGCGCCCACGGTTTGCGTAGCGGTCTACTATCGCATCGGTTTTCGCGTCGAGCCGAAAGACCGCACGGGATTCGCGCATCTGTTCGAACACATGATGTTCCAGGGCTCGCAGAACTTGGGAAAAATGGAATTCATAAAGCTGGTGCAGCAGAACGGAGGAGTCCTGAATGGCTCCACTCGCTTCGACTTCACCAATTACTTCGAAATTCTTCCTTCGAACAAGCTCGAAACCGCGCTGTGGGCCGAAGCCGACCGCATGAACGGCCTTGCCGTGACCGAAGACAATCTCAAAAATCAGCAGGGCGTCGTCGGCAATGAAGTGAAAGTGAACGTGATCAACCGGCCTTATGGCGGATTTCCCTGGCTGGACATGCCGCAATACGCCAACACCAATTGGTACAACGCTCACAATTTCTATGGCGACTTAAAAGATATCGAAGCAGCGACTCTGGCCGATGTGCAGTCGTTCTTCAAAACCTACTATGCTCCAAACAATGCCGCGCTGGCGATCATCGGTGACTTCGAACCGGCACAAGCCCGGCAGATGGTGGAGAAATATTTCGGCGGAATCAAACAGTCGCAACTCCCCGCTGTCCCGGATTTGACTGAACCCAAACAGGAAAAAGAAAAACGCGCAACGAAAGTGGACCCCCTGGCGAAGCGGCCCGCAATCGCTATCGCCTATCACATGCCGGAACGCAACACTCCGGAATATTATGCGATGGGCCTGATCGATCAGATTTTGATTGAAGGCGACGACAGCCTGGAATATCAGGAACTGGTGCAGAAACAGGGCTTAACCGCTGGTATCGAGGGTGGAATCAATTATCTGGGCAACATGTTCAATTACAAAGGGCCAATGGTTTTCATGGCCGACTTGAGATTCGATCCCGCAACCGCCTCGGACAGTATTGTCAAGGCCTGGGACGGCTCGATCGAGTCCCTTCGCACTAAACCGGTAGACAAAGAAACATTAGATCGTGCACGCGTAAAGCTGCGGTCCGGCCTGTACGACAGCATGGGCCAGCTCGGCGGGTTCGGATTGGCGGATATGCTGGCCAGCTTCGCGCTTTTTGACGACAATCCCGGGCGCATCAACTCATTGGTCACCGAATTCGATAAAGTGACGCCCGCATTGATTCAGAAGACAGCCCAGGAATATCTGCGCCCGGAAAATCGCACAATTCTCGTACTGGAAACTAAACCGGCCGAAGCGCCCACCGCGCCGGCGACCAAGAATTAGGACCGTTGACATGAATCGAGGACTGAACATGAGAACCCATTTGAGAAACAACGTGATACTCGTCGCCCTCGCAGCCGCTTCCACGGTCTGCACTGTCACCTGCTTCGCGCAACAAAAACAGACGCCTCCGTCCGGTGGACCGCCAAAGCCGTTCACTGTTCCTGCGAATGAGACCTATGCTCTTCCAAACGGGATGAAAGTCACTCTGGTCCCCTACGGAAATTTGCCGAAGGTCACGCTGAGTTTGGCGATTCGCGCCGGAAACCTGAACGAACCGGCCGACATGCCCGGCCTTGCGGATTTGGTTGGAAAACTCATGAAGGAAGGGACCGCCAGCAAGACTTCCAAACAAGTTGCGGAGGAATCCGCGCGAATGGGCGGCGCGATCAGCATCACCATTGGCCCTGACGAGAGCGACGTGGACACCGATGTGCTGAGCGAATTCGGTCCGCGCGCGGCAGCTTTGCTCGCCGACGTTGCACAACATCCACGCTTTCCAGAGTCGGAATTGCCGCGCTTGAAGAACGATTCATTACGCCAGTTGACCATTGCAAAAGCCGTTCCGCAGGGCATGGCCCTGGAGCGCTTCAGAAAAATTCTGTATGGCGACCACCCTTATGGGACGGTTTTCGCGACCCCGGAAAGCATCAACAAGACCACCGTCGCCGACATCAAGAAATTTTACGAAGCAAATTTTGGCGCGGCGCGCTCGCACCTGTACGTCGCGGGAAGATTCGATTCCGCCGAGATGAAGAAGGCCATCGCCGCGAATTTCGCCGCCTGGACTAAGGGTCCGGCTCCGCTGATCAATCTGCCTAAGGTCAAGCCGCAACACGTTCTTGACGTCACCGATCGCCCCGGTGCTGCACAATCCACTCTACTAGTAGGCATTCCTGTTCCCGAGCCAACCAGTCCGGACGCGATTCCTCTCGCCGTTACCAACGCGCTTCTGGGCGGCTCGTTCGGTTCACGGATCACTTCGAATATTCGCGAGCAGAAGGGGTATACCTATTCGCCCAGAAGCGAGATTTCACGACGCTACCACGATGCCTATTGGGCGGAGTCAGCCGATGTAACCACGCAATTCACCGGCCCATCGCTAAAAGAAATCTTTGCCGAAATCGAGCGCCTCTCGAAGGAAGCTCCAACCGAAGCGGAGTTGAAAGGCATCCAGAGCTACATGTCGGGACTATTCGTCATCCAGAATTCGTCGCGCGGCGCGTTGATCGCGCAGCTCCGTTACGTCGACTTTCAGGGCTTGGGAGAAGACTACCTGAAAAATTACGTTCAAAAAGTGAATGCCGTCACGCCCGCGGACGTGCAAAAGGAAACGGCTGAATACATCAAGCCCGATGAAATGACCATCGTGGTCGTCGGCGACAAAGCGAAAATCTCCGAACAACTTGCGCCATTTACGCCGGCTGCAAAACCATAGCTAAGACTCAGAGAGTTAGGACGCGCTTATACCGTGCCGGGGCGCGTATGCCGGCGACGCGGTGCGGTTGTAGCGTTTCGGCTACGCTTCGATTTTTCCTGATAAAGATGAGCGTCAGCTTCGGAAAGCAATTTCTCGATGCGCTCTCCATGCCCTCGATAAACGCTGATTCCAATGCTGGCTGAAAGCGCCGGCTTTTCCGGATCGATTTCCATCACGTGGCGTATGCGGCCTGCCGCGCTTTCCGCTTCCGTTTCTTCCGATTCCGGCAACACCAGCGCAAATTCGTCCCCGCCATAGCGCGCAGCGGTATCAATCGATCGGCAATGAATACGCAGAATATCCGCGACTCGGCACAGGGCCCGGCTTCCAACCAGGTGCCCGTAGGTATCATTAATTTTTTTCAGGCCATCGAGGTCCAGCAGCAACACCGAAAACGGCCGGTTGCTGCGGTTGGTGCGTTCCGTTTCGCTTTCAAGCACATCAAGCAGCTTTCGATAGTTCGCCAGCCCGGTCAGGGGGTCGCTGACCGCGAGATGGCGCACCTGTTCGAAGAGCCGCGCATTATCTAGCAGCGCGCCACCCAGGGCGATGGCATACCCCATCACGCTGAAGCCCTGCGAAACAACAAATGGCGCGTCCAATAAACGCTGCGATTGCGAGGCCGCCAGTTGCGAGGCAAAATTCATCCACGAGGCGACATAAATAGAGCGGTCAAAGGCCGTAAATACGTTGTTGAGTCTGCGGCGATACCAGATGACCGCAATTAGAAAAATTGCACCCGGAAACAACTGCTGGGGCGAAGGGAGCAGAGCGCCCGGATATGGCGATACTTCCGTCGGTAATTTCCGAAGCGCGGCTGTCACCAAGTACGTGAGCACCACCACGCTCAGCAAAGCGCCCGCGATTTCGATCTTCGGACGGCGCGAACGCGGTAGAAAATGTTCCACCAGCAGCGCTACTACCAGCAGTAACGCCAGAATTAATCGCCCCGCCCATAAGGCTACCGGCGCCCAGTGGATTCGCAGTTGATGCTCGGTGGGAAGCTGAAAAAATAGCACGCTGGAACCGGCCAACACCGCCCCAGACAACAGAAATCCTGCCCCTAAGATGAGTGAGATGCGGTCCTGTGTGCCTTGGAAACGAACTAAAGTCACCGCGGAAAAAACAAATGCCAGCACCCCGGTGACAACTTGCAAATAGCCCTGAAACGACGGATCGGCCTGCAGCGGAATCGGGCGCAACCATAGCGCAAACAGCAGAATCAACAGCAAAGCTACCACATGCCAAAATACAGGTGTGGCCTCCCATCGTTCCGAGTTGACGGGTCCGTCGCCCATAAAAAGCCCATTGGGAGCTGGGAGCTCCCATTAAATTAGACTGCCTCGCGAAAAACTGCGTTCCGGGATTTCGCTGTATGTTTCTTGGACCGAAACTGGCACAACGAACAGTTGAAAAAATGGCCTCCTGGCCACCTCAAAAAGCAAAAAATGCAGTTGCATGGGAACCCTAAATTCCGCACAATCATCGGGATTAAATCGTTTCAATCCAAAGACTGGCGAAGGGTGGGTGCGCGAATGGGGAGTTCCCTGTGAGCATCGATGCCGCCTTGGGTGTGCCGCGTTTGCGGCGAGCGTTGACGCTATGGGACTTAATCCTGTACGGCATGATCGTGCTCCAGCCGGTGGCGCCTATGTCTGCCTTTGGCGCGCTCAGCGATCGTGGGCGCGGCCACGTAGTTACTGCGATTCTAATCGCCATGGTGGCCATGCTCTCGACTGCAATCAGCTACGGCCGCATGGCTCGAATTTATCCCAGCGCCGGCTCCGCGTTCACCTATGTCGCACAAGAGATCCATCCCTCCGCCGGATACATCACCGGATGGAGCATGGTCATGGATTACATTGTAAATCCGCTGATTTGCACCATCTGGTGCGCAGGACAGGCGCACGAGTTCGCTCCCGGCCTGCCCATTTGGGGTTGGAAAATATTCTTCGCTGTTGTCTTTACTCTCTTGAACCTCCAGGGGATCAAAACTTCGGCACGCGTGAATACCGCTATGGCCGCGGCGATGAGCGGAGTAGTCGTATTGGTTTTCGTTACCGCGATTCGCTACATTTTCGGCCATCCACATAGTGATCCGGGATTTTTCACCAGACCATTCTATGACCCGCAGACTTTCACGGTTGGCAATCTGTTCGGCTGTACGTCACTGGCGGTGCTGACCTATATCGGCTTCGACGCCATCTCCACTCTTTCTGAAGAAGCGGAAAATCCCAAGCGCAATATCATGCTCGCTACGGTCGGCACCTGCCTCGTCATTGGCCTGCTCTCCGCCGCGGAAGTCTACGTCGCGCAACTCGTATGGCCGGCTTCACGGCCTTTCCCGGACCAGGATACCGCCTACGTCTACGCCGCTGCGCTTACCTGGGCTCCGCTCTTTAAAATCGTCGGCCTCACTCTGCTGATCGCAAATTTTGGTTCCGGAATGGGTGCGCAGATTGGCGCCGCTCGCCTGCTCTATGGCATGGGCCGAAGCAACGCACTGCCAAAGTCCTTCTTTGGCAAAGTAGACCGGAAACATCGGGTACCGCAAAATAACGTCATTTTCATCGGTGTCATCGTCCTGATCGGATCCTTTTTTCTAACCTACGGACGCGGAATTGAGTTGCTGAATTTTGGCGCCCTCATCGCTTTCATGGGAGTCAACGCAGCGGCTTTTATGCATTATTTTGTGCGTGGCGTGCAAAAAAAAATGTCCTACTCTGCGCCTCCAATCCTGGGTTTTTTCATCTGTTTGGCTCTTTGGTGGAGCCTCAGCGTCCCCGCCAAAATTCTCGGCACCATTTGGATGGCCTTGGGAATCGCCTTCGGAGCCTGGAAAACACGTGGGTTCCGCGAGCAATTATCTTTTGAAGTTCCCTCGGAGTAGATGCCCGTGAAAAGCCCGCCATTGCAATCGAGCAAGGACTTGCCGGATGATGCTGCCACGCAAAATATCGTGAAACGCTCATCCAGTAAGTCCGACGCCGTGACCATGCGGGACGTCGCCAATCTAAGCGGCTTCTCTCCCGCTACGGTTTCCATCGTTCTAAATAATGCGCCCCTCGCCCGCTATATCGCGCCGGCTACCAAGAAAAAAATCGAGGAGTCCGCGCGCAAGCTTGGCTACCGCCCCAACGCCATGGCCCGCTTTCTGCGCAGCAAGCGCACCAATAGCGTCGGCGTGATGTTCTTCGACATTACGGATCCTTTTTGCCTGCCGATCCTGCGCGGCATCGAAAATTCTCTTTTTCAGGGCTCGTATGTGCCCATTTTTGCCGATGCTCACAATCAGCGCAATCGCTTCGAACGCTATCTGGAAATGCTCTTGGATCGCCATGTCGAAGCGCTGATCGTTGTCGCCAACTGGCTTTTCGTTGACATTCACCTGCTTGCCGATTTTTCCAGGCGCAACATTCCCGCCGCTACCATCGGTTGGGAGCTTCCCGGCGACACCGTCAGTTCTGTCATGGTTGACAATGAAGCGGGCGCGCGGCTTGCGCTCGAGCATTTGCATAAACTGGGTCATCGTAAGATTGCGTTCATTCGCGGCCCTAAAACGCTTATCGATTCAGCCCCGCGCTGGAAGGGCATTCAGAAGTTCGCACACTCCGCCGGCCTTGAAATTGACCAAACATTGGCCATGCAACTTCCCGAGGAGTTCGATCCCAATTCCGGATTCGAAGGCGGGCTGCGTCTGACCGAGGAGTTGCTGCAACGGCGCCGCAAATTTACCGCTTTACTGGCGTTCGATGATTTGACGGCGCTGGGAGCGATTCGCGCACTCACCAAGGCTGGTGTGAAAGTTCCCGAACAATGCTCGGTGATCGGATTCGACGATGTTGCGCTGTCCGCGCTGTCCGCGCCATCGCTGACCACGGTTCGTCAACCGCTCGAAGCCATGGGCAACCTGGCGGTCAACATCATCATGGAAGGCATCGACGCCGCGCAGGAAAAACGCGACTGGAACATCACCCATCACCGTGTCGCGCCCGAACTCGTCATTCGCGAGTCCACTCGTGCTATTTCGTTTTCCACTTCAGACGACTAAGTACGCTAGAGATCTTTGCCGGCCCGCCTGATCGCACTCTTTCCCTTGACTTTTCAGCCGTGGCAAAGTAACTCAACTACGCTTGCATTTCAGCCTGAGACGACCCGGATACAGGGGAATTCGGATCGCCCGGCCAGGCAGACCCAATTGGACGAATCTTGAGCGGTCACAAGGCCGCAGTCTGCGAGGCTCGCTTTGACTTGGACTCAGAATTACGACCCCTTTGGCCATTGGTGGCTCTCAACACTGGTTGCAGCCCTTCCCATCCTGGTTCTGCTGGGGTTATTGGCGGGCTTTAAGGTACGCCCTCATATCTGTGCCATCGCAGGCGCGGCCACCGCTGTGCTCTGCGCTTTTGTCGTTTTTGGAATGCCCCTAAAGTTAGCCACCGCGAGTTTTTTTTACGGCGTTGGATTCGGAGCCTTGAAAATCGTCTGGATCGTGGTAGCCGCCGTCTTTCTCTACGACATTTCTGTCGAAACCGGCCAGTTTGAAATCATGAAGGAGTCAGTCGCAGCAATCACGCCTGACCGCCGCTTGCAATTATTGTTAGTGGCGTTCTGTTTCGGGTCCTTCATCGAAGGGTCAGCGGGATTCGGTGCGCCTGTCGCTATCGCCGGCGCCTTTATGATCGGGCTGGGCTTCCGGCCATTCCAAGCCGCCGTATTGAATTTGATCGCAAACACCGCACCCGTTGCGTGGGGCGCGATCGGAACACCTGTCCATACCCTGGCCTTGGTGAGTGCTCTTCCCGATGGCGACCTCAATAAAATGATCGGCAGAATCCTCCCCTTTACGGCCGTCATAGTTCCCTTTTGGCTGGTCAGAACCATGGTTAGTTGGGAAGAAACTTTCGAAGTGCTGCCCGCGATTTTGGTCGTCGGAATTTCATTTGCCGGCATGCAATTCTTCTGGTCGAACCATGTGGACAGCAATCTGGTGGATATCGCGGCGGGTGTTTTTTCTCTCGTTCTCACGGTCGTCTTTTTGCGCTTTTGGCGGCCGAAACGGATTTGGCGCTTTGCGGAGGAGCGCAGCGCCGATTCGAACGCGGTTCAAGAGACTTCGGTTCGCGATACCATGGGCGACAAATGGAGCGTCGACCGCCCACACGCAACGGACACTGCGGTAAAACACACTTCCGGACAAGTCGCGCGCGCGTGGATGCCTTTCGCCATTCTTTCCATTTTCGTTTTGTGCTGGGGACTGCCCTCTATCAAAACCGCCATGAACAAGGCCACTACTCCGGCGTTCAGCCGAGGCGGCTGGGATTTTCCATATCTTCATAAAGTCGTTTTCCGTGCGCAACCGGTGGTGGCAAAAGCGGGAGCCGAAAGCGCAAAGTTTGACTTCAATTGGCTCACGTCAACCGGCTCGGGCTGTTTTCTTGCGGCGCTCCTGGCGGGAACCATCCTCGGTTTGAAGCCACGCGACCTCTTCCGCATTTTCAGAAAAACCGTCTACCGCATGCGCTTCGCCGTGATCGCTATGTCCTGCATGCTTGGATTGGGATACGTCACGCGATATTCGGGAATGGACGCCGTCCTCGGCCTCGCCTTCACGCGAACCGGCTGGCTCTTCCCATTTTTCGGCACCTACATCGGTTGGCTGGGTGTGGCTCTAACCGGTAGCGACACGTCGTCGAATGCTCTCTTCGGCGGCTTGCAGCGCATTACCGCGGAGCAATTGAACCTAAGTCCCATTCTCATGTGTGCTTCGAACAGCGCCGGCGGCGTGATGGGAAAAATGATTGACGCGCAGTCCATTTGTATCGCGACTGCCGCCACCAATCAGGTTGGTTCCGAGGGCAGTATTTTCAGGTTCGTGTTCTGGCATTCCGTGTCGCTGGCCGCAATCGTTGGAACGATTGTGATGCTGTATGCCTACGTTTTCCCGCACTTGGTGCCGCACGGAATTGTTCCGGGGCACTGAAGATGTTTGGCCGGCCGCAGCGAAACTGTGATACGTTTCGCTCGCCAAAATGAAATCCCATTCGAACCAATCGAAGCCGCGGAACCTCGCTCGGGCGGTCCTCACCGACATCCATTTTTGGATCCCGGCAATTGTTCTGCTTGCCGGCCTTTGGGTGCTCCATTGGATCCGCTGACTTCCGAGGTCGCTTCGAACCCGGAGCGCGAAGCACTCCAAAGCAAGCGCCTCCGCCAGTTGCAATTTGCCGGTCTTCTTTGCGGATTCAGCGCCGGCGCCTGGCTGGGCGCGGCCGAAGCCCCTACCAAGCTGGTCAGCATCGGGATCTCGCCGGTAATCGTTTCCCTGCTCATGGTCAGCGGCGTTTTTCTCGCGCGGTGGAGTTTGCCCGCGCTCATCCGCGGTACCGCGCAGATGAGTCTCGACGTGCGCCAGGCCCCGCACCTCATTCTCTGGGGTGTGCTGGCAGGATGCTTATGGGCTGTCGCAAATACGCTCACAATTTTCGCGATTCGAAATATCGGTTTGAGCATCGCCTTTCCTTTGTGGAACCTAAACAGTTTGCTGGGAATTTTTTGGGGCTGGCTGCTGTTCCGTGAATTGCGCAGCTCTGGAAGCATCCGATGGCTTTCGGTTGTAGTCGGTGCGGCCGTTATGTTTGGAGGAGCCACATTACTTGCGACAGCCTCGTCCACGCAGAGCGGTAGTGCGACGGCTGCCCGCGGAATGATCGCAGCGCTCGCAGCCGGCGCTTTATGGGGCACTATGTACATCCCCTACCGCAAGGCCTACCTCACCGGCATGAATCCGCTTTCATTCGTTGCCTTCTTTACGATCGGCGAACTCGGAACCATGTTGACCCTGGCTCTCACCGAATCCGGCGGCGTCACAGCATTGTGGCAACAATTAATCGCGGCCAAAGATCTCCTCTTCTGGCTGATGCTCGGCGGTTTCGTCTGGGTGATTGGCGACCTTTTCCAACAGTACGCGGCAAAATACCTCGGCATTAGCCGCGGCATTCCTCTCTCTAATACCAACCAATTGTGGGGACTGCTTTGGGGCTTATTCGTCTTTGGCGAATTGCACGGAATGGCGGCCGGCCATTACGCCAGAGTCATCGGCGGCTCCCTGCTGATGGCCGCCGGCGCCGGCGCAATCGCCTTGGCGTCCGTCACCCGGTCCGAGCATATCGAGTGGCGCGTTGCGGCCGGGCGCGAGGCGCTGCGCTATGGAATTTCCGAAGAATTTCTCAACGCGGGCATGACCGGCGCATCAGCTACCCCGGGTGCGGCGGCGCCGTCGCGTTCCTGGGTGGATTGGCTCCTGGTGGCTGTGGCCTCCGGAATTTTCATCTATCTGGCTAGCGTTGCGCGCACACCACAAATTTCATTCAACTGGCCTGCTTTGATCGTGCTGTCGGTCGCACTCTTGCTTTCTCTCGTTATCACCGCGTTCATCCTTTTCCGCACTACCCGCTTCCAATAATTTCTTTCAACGCCCCGCCAATAGCGGTGAACAGCGAAACTCCTGCTAACATTGCCAAAGAACATGGCTCGAGCAACGAACACAGCGGCGGAGCCCTCAACGGTTTTGGCGCAGAATCTTGTGCAAGCCTTGTTGCGCGAGCGTGTCATTCCCCGGTTCGTGGATTCCTACGTCGTAGACAATGGCCGCCACGCCCTTCAGGTGCATGCCTCGCTCTATCGTGACTTGCTCGCGATCCTTCAGCGCGAAGCTCTGCTCGCTGCTTGCGTCCGCGCTCTGGAAGTTGCCTCGACGGACACCATTGCCTCGGGAAAAGGGAAGCAGCGCGTGGTTATCCGAAAGGGCGCCGAAACCTTTCGCCGAAAATTTCTCACCGCATTGGCTCGCCAGCAGAATTGGACCGCCGGCGATGCACTCGATTTTCAATCCGATCTGCGCATGTACGAAGAGCTGCTTCGCCGCGCCGCCGCGACTCGCCGTCCGCGCAAGCCCTACGAGGCCGCGAATCACCCGTTTGTCGACCGCTCCGCTTTTATGCTCGATTCGGCCTTCCTGGAAAAAGCCAGGCTCGCCGCTAGCCGCGCTCTCGCGAATCTCGAAGAAGTTGCCACGGCCGTCGCGGACGACGTCATGCACTCGGCGGGGAAATAGTCAGCCAAGCTTTTTACGAAATCGGTTCCGCCAGCACCGCGGTGCCGTAAGCCAGCACTTCCGTCACACCCTGCATCACTTCCGTGGCATCGTAGCGAAATCCTACTACCGCATTGGCGCCATGCTGCGCGGCGTGCAGCAACAGCAGCTCGTACGCGTCTTCGCGGGTCTTTTCGCACAGGTCAGTCAGAATCGTGATATTGCCTCCCACGATCGTCTGCAGAGCCGCGCCCAGGTTTCCGATCACGCTTCGCGACCGCACAATAATTCCGCGCACCACTCCGAAGTTCCGCACGATCCGATGCCCCGGCACTTCCATCGCGGTTGTTACCATGGATGAATCCACTCGCCCCTGCATTCGGTTCTCCTTTTCGATGGCAGCCATTCGCTTCGCAAAGCTGCCGTTTACCGCTGCGATTCTACCGTTCATATCGCTGCTGCGCGAGCACAACTCGTTTGTTATTCTCCAATCAGATGGAAAATTTGTTTATTGTTCTCGGCTTTTTGCAAGTCCTCGTCGGCTTGTATCTTGCCTATCAGGGCGTGACGTGGCTTGCCTACGTCCGCCGTCGCGCCGCAACCGACCCCGGTTTTTATTCTCCGCGCACGGCAGTTCTTTGTCCGTGCAAGGGAGTCGAGCCGGGACTCGAACGCAACCTCACCGCTCTTTGCGAGTTCGATCACCAGAACTACGAAATTTTTTTCATTCTCGCGGCCGAATCCGACCCCGCCGCCGGTATCGTGAAACGCGTTGTGGCCCAGGCGCGGGGCAAGGCGCACCTCATCATCGCCGGCCCTCCGCAGAATTCTGGAGAAAAGGTCAACAATCTTCGCGCTGCGATTCAACAGTTGCCGCAGGATTTTGAGGTACTGGTCTTCACTGATTCGGACGGGTGCCCCGGTCATTCCTGGCTGCGCCGCCTGACCGCTCCCCTAACCGACTCGCGAATCGGCGCGGCCACTACCATGCGCTGGCTCATCGCGAATAAAAATGATCTTGCCACTCTGCTCCTGGTGTCCTGGAATGCTCCTCTGATCACCATGCTCGGCGAAAACACCGCAAACAATTTCTGCTGGGGCGGTGGCACCGCAATCCGCAGAAGCGTATTTGAACAAAGCGGCGTGCTCGAGGAATGGCAAAATTCCGTCAGCGATGATTATTCAATGACCGCCGCTCTCCGGCGCGCCGGCCGGCCAATCGTTTTTCTTCCGGAATGCTTGACCGTTTCCTACGTGGAAACCGATTTCTTCGGACTCATGGAATTCACCAATCGCCAGATCGTAATCACTCGCGTATATTCGCGGAGGCTTTGGACCATCGCTTTTGCTACCCATTTTTTATTCTGCATAACAATCCTGTTCGGCATGTTTGTCACACTCAGCGACTTTTTTGCTGGAAGACCTTCGATGCAGGTGGCCGCGCTCACTTTTTTGCCGCTGCTGCTGGCTTCGATTCGCGGAGCGCTGCGCGTGACGGCCGTCCAGGAGATGCTTCCCGCTCTGAAAACACAAATTCAGCAACAGTCTTGGATCCATTTGTTGCTGGGCGTTTTCGTTCCTTATTTGTATTGCGTCAACTTCATTACCTCGGCGGTCACCAACAAAATTCGGTGGCGGGGAATTCGTTACGAATTAATTTCGCCTCAGCAAACCAATATTATTGGCCGTTGAATTTCGCCTCTAACATTGGAATTTTCCACAGCCCCTGTAGGGAAAAATTTCTAGCGCTGTGAAATTCCTACTCAGCGGCCCTACAGGAGACATGGTACGAAAGGGCATATCTCTACCGTTTTTCGGCAGTTCTGGTACGTCATTTTTGGTCATTCAGTTGCACCGCTTACGCCGCAGTTCGGTATTGCGTTCGCAGGCGGACTTGCTCAGCTACTCCTTCTCGCGCCTCGGCCCAACCGTTCTCAGGCCCTTCATGGTCTGGACCTCCTCCCTCGGTCCGGCCGGGTGCCGTTCTCGTGGTGATTCACGTTAGCCTCGTTCCGAGGTGCAGCTACATTTACAAAAGCAACCCGATTTATCGGGTTTGCGAACGGAGAGGTTACATTGAGAGTGATCCGCAGAAGTGCGCAGGTGCATTCCGTGCGCTCCAACCAGCCTGCGATCGCACGCGAAAAGTATTTTTTCTACGAAAGAAATACTGGAGTAGCGCATTTCCACGTCGAAACCGACGGGGAAGGGCGCTTTCCAGTCGAGCAAGCCGCTGGTCTGTTGGCCATGCATTGCATGGTCCGCAACCAAGCGCCCTCGGATTACGTTGTCCTCGTCGAAGCAGACACCCGGCACTTGGAAGACCTGACCGAAAAGGCTCAAAAGCTCCTGGAAGCCGGTCGCGCCGTCAAAACGCACGTTAAGTTGACGCGCCGCGAAGAAGAGGTCCTCAACGGGGTGGTTCGTAGTCTCGCCAACAAAGAAATCGCTGTTTCGCTGAACTTGTCCGAACGTACCGTGAAGTTCCACGTTTCGTCGCTCTTGGCAAAGTTCCGCGTGCGCGGACGAATGGAACTGGTGCGCGAAGCCGCTCAGATTTCCGCCAGCAACATTCCCATCCCGGTGCCAGTGGCTACACGCGAAGCACGCTCGTTTGTTTCGGGCGTCATGAGTTACCGCAGGCCCGCGGGAGCGCCATTGATGGCGTTGTCCGGGCGCCAAAATGTTGTCCAGTAAATTATTCGCAATCTTTCATTTACTGCGATAGAAAAAAGCCCGTGGCGACAAGCCACGGGCTTTTGATTTATGCCTGGGTGATCCTCTCTGCGGACTGCACGCAGAGTTTACTTCTTCGCCGCGCCGTATAACTCCGCCGCTCTCTCCCAGTTCACCACATTCCACCACTGCTTGATGTATTCCGGCCGGACGTTTTGATATTTTAAGTAGTAGGCATGTTCCCAGACGTCCAACCCAAGCACAGCCTTCCCACCTAGCAGATATGGCGTGTCTTGATTGGCCGTCGAATCAATTGTCAGTTTTCCGTCCTTCACGATCAACCAGGCCCAGCCAGAACCAAATCTGGCCGCGCCTGCCGCCGCAAATTTTTCCTGAAAGGCTTTGAACGAACCAAACGTCGATGCAATGGCCGTCGCAAGATCGCCTTTCGGCTCGCCGCCGCCCTTTTTCATCAACGTCCAGAATAGCGTATGGTTCCAGTGTCCGCCGCCATTATTGCGAACCGCGGTACGAATGGATTCGGGAATTGCATCCAGGTTTTTTAGCAGATCGTCAATCGACTTGGATTGCAGGTCCGCATGGCCTTCAAGGGCCTTGTTCACGTTCGTGACATAAGCTCCATGATGCTTATCGTGGTGAATTTCCATCGTTTTTGCGTCGATGTACGGCTCGAGTGCGTCAAACGAGTACGGCAAAGGGGGCACTGTGAATGCCATAGATAAGTCCTCCGGTGTGATATTTGTTTTGAAATTCGCAGGGCCGCCCGGCAACTGGAAACGGTTTGCCGGATTGTTAGCTTCCAGAAGAGCGGTCGCCGGCAACGCTACAGCAGCAAGAAATCCCTTTGCTTGATAAGGAACTCCCTGGCGCGGCGGGCCGATGAGGATGCGTCACAAATTATACTTCCCTGTGCTTCTGACACTCAACTCCGGCGGGATGCAAGCCAGGACGCTTTATCTCTCCACTTGTTGGATGCGAGAGAGCGCCCACCGGGCAGATTCCGAGATTACAGAATCACTCGATCGCGAAAGCTTTTCGAGCGTCCTCAGTGCTTCTCGATAGCGGGCAGACAGCCCTTCAAACCTCGAATTCCCCAGCGCGATACACGCATTGCGCACCAACCCCTGCCATTTGGTCCGTTTGATTGGGCTGCCGCGGAATTTCTCGCGAAACTCCTCCTGCGACAGGTTTGCGATTCTCAGCAGGTCCGGCAGAAACAGCGTCTCCGCCGTCCCGTCGCTTCCGTCAATAGCTCGTGGCCGAAATTCCGCCGCATCCGTCCTGCGAGACTTTCGGTTCCATGGGCAGACATCCTGACAAATATCGCACCCGAACACGTGCCGGCCCATCGGCTCGCGAAACTCCTTCGGAATCGATCCGCGAAGCTCGATGGTCAGGTAAGCGATGCACCGGCTCGCGTCCAGCACATATGGCTCAACAATCGCTTGCGTCGGGCACGCATCCAGGCATCGCCGGCACGTTCCGCATCGGTCCGGCGGCGGCCCTTCGGCGGCGCCGAGTGATGGCGTCAACGGCAGACTCGTTACAATCACGCCTAGAAATAGCCATGACCCCAGCGACTGATTGATCAGCAATGTATTTTTCGCTAGCCAGCCCAGTCCCGCATATTTCGCCGCGGCGCGCTCGTGAATCGGGCCCGTATCCGCGTACGCCCGCACTTCGAAGGGTTCCGCAAAATGCCCTCGCATTTCCGTCGCCAGCAAATTCAGCTTGCCCCACAACACTTCGTGGTATTCGTCGCCCCACGCGTACCGCGAAATCCATCCGCGCGGCGGTTCGTCGGCAATTGCCCGAGCTTTAACTTCGGTTGAATACGGTTGGCTTGAATTGTAGTTCAGCGCGCAAACAATCAAGCTTCGCGCTCCGGGTACCGGCGTGCGAGGATCCTCTCGCCGCGGATCTTTCAGATATTCCATCTCTCCCGCGTAGCCGCGCTCAACCCACTCGGAAAAGTGCTCTAGCTCGGGAAATTTCTCCGCTGGCGCAACTCCGCAGGCGTCAAAGCCCAGCGCGCGCGCTCGTTCGCTGATCCACCCGGTTTCGCCCGTGGGCAAGAAAAGATCGCTCATTCAAATAAGCGTGCCTGATTTCCCGCCGATTTGGAAATCGCGCCAAATAAAAAGCCCCTCGCGTGGCGAGGGGCCATATGATTTCCTGCAAAGTCGCAGAAACGGGACTGTCAGCTTTGTGGAACGACGTTCTCCGCCTGCAGACCCTTCGGGCCTTGCTTGACTTCGAACTCGACCTTTTGTCCTTCATTCAGCGACTTGTAACCGTCGCTTTGAATGGCGGAAAAATGGACGAATACATCCTCGCCCGATTGGCGTTGAATAAAGCCAAAACCTTTCGAAGCGTTGAACCACTTCACTACACCTTGCTCTTTGCTCACGGCATTCCCCTGCTCTGAATTCGCGCTTGAGAATGGCGTTTTCGAGCCGGCACGGTCTCGTTGCCAAATCGCCCACTGGGCCGGTGGAAAACTTCCTTCTTGAACGCGGCGTTATGCTGGCACAAATCCGCGCGCCAGTCCAGAAACTTTGCGAAATAGTGGCATGTGAGCTTGAATTTTGCGATCGTGACAGACGGTTCCAAACTTCAAACCGACCACTGCTTGCAAACCGCCTCGATAGTTTTACTTGATTTGGAAGCTGCGCACTGCGCCTGCTTCGTCTGAATAGACGTCAAACACGGTATAGAGCTTGGTGATTTGCAACAGGTCGCGCACCTTTTTTGTCAAGTGAAGCAGCTTCAGCTCTCCACCGCGCGTCTTCACCGACGTATACGCGTGCACCAATTCTCCGATTCCGGAGCTATCAATGTAATTGACATCGGCGAGGTTGATCAGAATTTTCGTGCGATTATCCGAAAGCAGTTGCACGATGGTCTTGCGCAGCAACGCGCTCCCATCGCCCAGCACGATGCGTCCGCCCAAGTCAACGACAGTAACTTCTCCGGAATCCCGGTAGGTAGCGTGAAGCGACATCGCGCACACTTAAGTTTCTTTCTGCGGGGCTTTGCCGCTACCCCGAACCGCTGGAATGCCCGTTCTCATTGCCATTTCCCGCGCCAGGAAGCCTCTTGGACATTACGATCTCTGCTCCGCCAGTCGTCCCCGGCACCACATCGAATTCATCCATGAACGCCCGCATCAGGAAGATGCCGCGTCCCGATGTGCTCAAAATGTTCTCTTCGGCCAAAGGGTCCGGCACATCCTTGAGCTTGAAGCCTTTCCCCTCATCCATGACGTGAATCACCATCTTCTCAGGCGTCAAATCCACCGCCAGATGGATCTTCTTGTCGGGGCGTTCTTGGTTTCCATAATGGAAAGCGTTGATCACACCTTCGCGCACGCTCATCCCAATGCGATAGCACATTTCTTCGTCAAACCCAGCCGACTCCGCCACCCGAAGACACATCTCTTCCGCCAGATTCACGCTTTCCACTTGCGTGTCTAGGACAACTTCCAAGTGCTTGTCGTCTGGCGCCATGAGTCGTTCGCTCACCGCGGCTACAATCTATCTAACACCCTCTATTTTGAAACGTTGTATGGGTAACACACTGCAGAGCATTGCGTCAATGGAGAGCTGGTATTACCATCTACCATTTTTCGCCGCATCTGCCACGGAATGAACTCTTTCCGCATACACGCGGCATGTTTACTCCGAACTACGAAGGTTACCCTGAGCTGCGAAGGGCGCCCAAAAGACCCAAGCACTCAACTGAAAGCTGTATCCTATGCCCAGTACGACCGGTCCAACGTCCTATATTGAATCGCTTCGCTCAGATGTTTTGGCTCGATGGAATCCGCAGAATCCAGGTCCGCAATCGTTCGCGCCACTTTCAATATGCGGTCGTGTGCGCGTGCCGAAAGCCCTAGCCGCGAAACCGCGTTCTCCAATAATTTTTCTCCCTCGGCCGAAATCGCGCAATGCTTGCGGATCATTTTCGGCGCCATCTGCGCGTTCGCATAAGTGTTCTTCTCCCCGGCAAATCGCGCCTGCTGCCTCTTACGCGCTTCGATCACCCGCTCCCGCACCGCGGCTGAATCCTCAATCGATGCCGGTGCTCTCAGCTCCTTATATTTCACCGACGGCACTTCGATCTGAATGTCGATCCGATCCAGCAGTGGTCCCGATATTTTCGCTACGTATCGCTGAATCATCGGCGGAGTACAGTGGCATTCCCGAGTCGGGTCGCCAAAATATCCGCAAGGACACGGATTCATCGCCGCTGCCAGCATGAAGCGCGAAGGAAACGTCACCGAAACCGCGGCCCGCGAAATCGTCACCGATCCATCCTCCAGCGGTTGCCTCATCACTTCCAAAACGTTGCGCTGAAACTCCGGCAACTCATCCAGAAACAACACGCCGTTGTGCCCCAGCGATACTTCTCCCGGACGCGGCACTGCTCCTCCTCCAATCAGTCCAGCATCGCTGATAGTGTGGTGTGGCGAACGATATGGCCGCGTGCCCACAAGTCCGCGATGGTCCTCTAGCGTTCCCGCGACGCTGTGAATTCGCGTCGTTTCAATTGCTTCCTCCAACGACATCGGGGGCAGAATCGTCGGTATCCTTTTCGCCAGCATCGTTTTGCCTGCCCCAGGGGGCCCGATAAACAATATGTTGTGCCCGCCGGCGCAGGCCACTTCCAGCGCCCGCTTCGCGGAAAGCTGGCCATGCACATCACGCAAGTCCACGCTGTATTGCGAAGCTTCACTCAACAACTGACGCGCATCCACTTTGATCGGCGTAAAGGATTCCGGCGAATTCACCAGGTCCACCGTTTGTGGCAGCGACTTCACCGCAAACACATCAATGCCTTCCACCACCGCCGCCTCGCAAGCGTTCGCATGGGGCACCGCAATCGACTTCAGTCCGCTTTCCCGCGCCGCCAACGTTGCCGACAATGCGCCGCGCACCGATCGCACCGTACCATCCAGCGACAGTTCGCCCAGAAACATCATCTTGTCCAGCGGCTTGCCAAAAAACTGCCCCATGCAGCCGGTCAGTCCCAGCGCCATCGGCAAATCAAACGCGGAGCCCTCTTTCCGAATATCCGCCGGCGCCAGATTAATCGTCACTCCCTGCCCATAAGGAAATTCGAATCCACAATTTTTAAGCGCCGCCTTGATCCGCTCCCGGCTCTCCTTCACCGCATTATCCGGCAAGCCCACCACATTGAATTGATTCATGTCCGCCGAACCGACATCCACCTCCACCTCAACGAGGTAGGCATCAATCCCATAAACCGAAGCGCTAAGCGTTTTAAAGAGCATAACGTAAGGGAACCTACACTACCGCGGCGCCAAGCATAGACTACATTCGCCACTTATACCAACCATATAACGTAGCCACAAACTACCTATGCTATGCTGTGGCATAACTCTGGCCGTCAAAACACCGTCGGAGTCCAAATGCAACAGCCCGTGCCTCGATCATTCCTTCTTTCGATTGCGTTGATTTGTCACTTGTTATTGGCAGCCGGACCCCTTGCGGCGCAAAAAACGGAAGTCAATCGCCTGATGCAAATCGGCTCGCAGAAATACCAAGCCGGCGATATGGAAGGAGCGATTGCGGATTTCCGCCAGGCGGCGGTTTTGCAGCCCGGCGATCCCACCGTTTTGTTCGCACTTGCGGAGGCTTTGGGTGACCAGGGCTCCCTAGCGGAGTCTGAGCAAACATATCTGAAACTTTTTCCGATCTACGACCAGCTGCAATCTCGCGCCGCAAGTACCGGTGCTAACTACAAACCGAGCATTGCCATGGCGTGGAACAATCTCGCCGCCCTCTATTGCCGCGACAATCGCTTCGCCGATGCTCGCGCCGCAACCGACCACGCCTTTGCCGCCTGGACCAATCCCAATAATGTTCCGGCACAATTTTTCGTCACACTTGGTCTCGCCTTGGACGGTCTCAAGCGACCCGATCAAGCTATCCAAGCCTACTTTACCGCCATTCAAAAAGACTCGCGCACTTCGGACGCATACCTCAACCTCGGTACCTTGCTCCTCATGCACTCTCGCCCAGACGATGCTTTGAAGGTGCTACGAAAAGGTGTTTCGGTCAGCCCTGACGACGGAGACATGTTCGCCGCTCTTGGCAACGCCCTGACAAAAAAAGAGTCGTGGGAAGACGCCGCGGCTGCATTCCGCAAGAGCTTGCTTCTTCGCCCTGACCGCGCCGAAATCATGTTCAACCTCGCAACTTCTCTTGAACATCTGGGCAAAATCGCCGAGTCCGCTGAAGTCCTGCAGCGTGCACACCAGTTAGCTCCCGGCGATGCGGCAATTTCCGCAAGCTTGGGCGCCGATCTCGTAAAGCTGGGAAGGAAAAAAGACGCTGAGCCTCTGGTCACTCGCGCTGGAGGCGAGCCAAAAGCCGAAGATGCCTGGAGCAGTTACACCCGCGCCACCGCGCTCTCTGACGAAAATCGCAAAGCAGAAGCGTTAGCCTTAATCACACAAGTTCTTGCTGCCAAGCCTGATTTTCCAGAAGCCACCGCGTTGTGGGGTAATTTGATGTTGGACACGGGCCGCGGTCGAGATGCGCTAAAGCCGGTCGCCGATTCCCTGCTCGCTCATCCGGACAGCCCTGAACTACTAAATACCACCGGCTTGCTGGAAATGGCGAACATGCGCCTGAACGCAGCCGAAACAGATTTTTCCAAAGCGCTCGCCAAAAAACCGGACTATGTTGACGCTAGAACAAACCACGCCATCTCAATACTTCTGCAGCACCGTAGAGCATCCGCCATCGCCGAATTTCAGTCCATCCTCAGCGCTGACCCGCGCAACCTGAAAGCGCAATCAAACCTTGCCACCGCGTTTTACGAGCTGTCCCGCTACCCTGAAGCTTGCGACGCCTACGCCAAAGCCGTCGACCTTTCTCCCGAAGACGCCGACCTCCGTACAAATTTGGCTCTTGCCTTACAAAAAGCCGGCCGTGCCGCCGAAGCCAAACAAGCTTTCGCAGATGCCAAACGTTTGCGCCCCGCGAACTGACTTTCCCCTTATTCAATTCGAATATAATTCACACCAAGCTTCTGTCCGCTTTACACTCCTGCGCCTCGCACCGTATAGTGCGAAGAGAGCTTTCCACGCTTTCTCGTGAGGTCCACATGATCGGCTGGGTCCTGCTGATTGCCGTAGTTCTGCTCATCCTCATGGCCATTGGGATGTACAACGGCCTCGTCCGCCTGAAGGTTCAAGTCGACAATGCCTGGGCCGACATCGACGTGCAACTCAAGCGCCGTTACGACCTCATCCCCAACCTCGTGGAGACCGTCAAAGGCTACGCAGGCCACGAAAAAGGGACCCTCGAAGCCGTCATCAATGCCCGCAATCGCGCCATGACCGCCACCGGCCCCGTCGATAAAGCGCAAGCCGAAAATCAGCTTACCGGCGCGCTCAAAAGTCTCTTCGCGCTCTCCGAAGCCTACCCTCAACTTCGCGCCATCGAAAGTTTCACTTCCCTGCAAAACTCGCTCACGCAAATCGAAGACACCGTGCAGAACGCACGCCGCTACTACAACGCCGTCGTCCGCGACCTCAACACCAAAATTCAACAGTTCCCCACCAACATTTTCGCCGGCATGCTCGGCTTCAAACCTCGCGAATTTTTCGAAGTCAGCGCCACCGCCGAACGCGAAGCTCCCAAAGTCAGCTTCAACACCCCTGCCGCTCCCACGGCCTGATGCCTCGCCACAGCATGCGATTCCCAATCGCGGCACCGTTGCTGTTTAACTCGTCCTTCCGACCGAAACGATCGAAGATTCCGCTCCGAGAGCAACGAATCTCGCTTCGATTTCCTTCGTCGAGCAAAACCCCTCCCCCTCGCCCACGCTTTTTCCTTTATCTCCTGTGCTTCCTTTACCTCCTTTACGTCCCGGTTTCCCTCGCCAAACAACTCCGCATCGAAAATTTCCAATCCCAGATCGCCGTCCTCCCCGACAGCACCATCAATGTAACTGAGTCCATCACCGTACATTTTCTCGGCGGGCCCTGGCACGGCCTCTATCGCGAAATTCCCGTCGAATACGTCACCCCGCAGCAAATGAACTACTCCCTCTTCCTCAAAGTGTCGCGCGTCACCGACGCTTCCGGCCACGATCTCAAGTACGAATCCTCCCGCGTCCGCCACTACCTCAAACTTAAAATTTTTGTCGATAACGCTGACAATTCCGTCCAGACCATCAATATTCAGTACACCGTTTCCGACGCCCTTAAATTCTTCGAAGATCACGACGAACTCTACTGGAACATCACCGGTGACGAATGGGACGTGCCCATCAACTCAGCCTCCGCGAGCATCTCCCTCCCTGCCGAAGCAAAAAATATCCGCACCAACGTTTTCACAGGTTCCTACCATGCCACCGGACACGCCGCCACCGCCGAAGTCGAAGGTAACGGCGTCGAAGTTCACACCACGGCTCCTCTGGCCTATCACGAAGGCATCACTGTCGCTGTCGCATTCGACAAAGGCGCAGTTCGCGAACCCACTGCCGCCGACAGGCTCGGCCTCTTCCTTCGCAGCAATTGGCCGCTCGGCCTCCCGTTCATCGTCGCCGCCTTTATGCTCTATCTCTGGTGGACCCGCGGCCGCGATCCCCGTCTCCGTCCTATCGCCGCGCAATACGAACCTCCTGACAAACTCACGCCCAGCGAAGTCGGCACTTTGGTCGACAATTCCGCCGACATGCGCGACATCACCGCAGCCATCGTCGATCTCGCCGTTCGGGGCTACCTTGTCATTCAGGAACAAGCCACCGACCACCTGATGGGCTTGTACAAAAACACCGACTACACCTTCATCCTGAAAAAATCTCGCAACGAATGGGCCGCTCTCAAGCCCCACGAACAAGCTCTCCTCGACGGCATTTTCAACTCCGGCTCCGTCGATGAAACGGTCCCTATGTCCAGCCTGCACAATCAGTTTTACAAGTCGCTTCCCAATATCAAGGGCGACATTCTCGGCTCGCTCGTTTCCGCTGGATATTACAATCGCCGCCCCGACAGCGTTCGCGCCAACTATCTCGCTGCTGGCATCGTTTTGGCTGCGCTCTCCGTCTCGGGCGGCGCCGCAATCGCACGCAACCTTGGCATGGCCCCTCCACCTTTCATCATCGCTGGAGTCTTAAGCGGCCTGGTCATCTGCGCTTTCGGCTGGTTCATGCCTGCGCGCACCACCAACGGCACCCGCGCCCTCGAAGGAGTCCTCGGTTTCGAAGATTTTCTCGCTCATGTCGAGTCCGACCGCTTCAATCGCATGATCAAGACTCCCGAGATGTTTGAAAAATTTCTCCCCTTCGCCATGGCCCTCGGCGTCGAGAAAAACTGGAGCAAAGCCTTCGCCAACATTTACACTCAGCCGCCACAGTGGTACCAGGGCGGCAGCTTTGGCCCACCCTTCTTCGCCTACGGCTTCGTCAATAGTCTCAATTCCATGTCCACCCAAGCCGCGTCTACCTTTGCCTCCGCTCCTCGTTCTTCCGGAGGCTCCGGCTTTGGTGGAGGCGGCTCCTCTGGAGGCGGTTTCGGCGGCGGTGGCGGCGGCGGTTTCTAGCTTCCTCTCTTGGGAGGGCGCGACTTCAGTCGCACCGTAGCCGCACATTAAAGGCTAAGGACGGTTCATTCCAGCGCCCGCCTTTCTCGCTGTGTCGCTTTGGAATCCCCCCAATCCCCCGTCCCATCGCACAGGTTCCGCTCAGGAAACCACGTACCTTCCCCTTCTTGCCCCATCCGCCTTCTCTACCCACAATAGTACTGGTACCACACACTAACCAAACCTTTTCGGAGGGGAAAAGTATGCGTAAATTACTGATTCTTTTAGTATTTGCTCTAGCTGCAACGGCGTCTGCCCAAGCCCAGGAGACTCGGGGATTTGAAATCGCCGGCAACTATCAATATGTCCGGTTCAATCCGGGCAACGGAGCCTCTGGCATCAACTGCCAGGGTGGATCCGGCTCTGGAGCCGCCTATCTCAACTCTTGGCTGGGTGTTGTTGGTGAGTTCGGCGCTTGCAAAGTCACCGGCCTGCCGTCCGGCGCTTCGGCGCATGAAATGAACTATCTTTTCGGCCCGCGGTTTTACTTTCATGCTCAGGGACGGGTCTTTCCGTTCGTTCAGGGCTTGTTCGGCGGTGAACGTTTCTCCGCGGGAGTCTCCGGTTTCGGCTCGGACTCGACCAATGCCTTTGCATCAGCTATCGGCGGCGGCGCTGACGTGACGCTGACTCGCCACGTCTCCTTGCGCGCCGTTCAGGTCGACTACCTCTACACCCACTTCGGTGGCGCTTCGCAGAACAATTTCCGTCTGCAGAGCGGCATCGTCTGGCGTATTGGCCGCTAACCTGGCCCGGTTCGCGATGCCCGGTTCCTTCGCTGCCCGGCTCTTCTCTGCTCGATCCGGCAATTTGGATCCGCGCAATCTCGAGCCGTGAACATTATCGCCACTCGTTAACGCCGGCCTCCGTTATCCTGCGGAGGCCGCTCCTTTTCCAAATCCGCCTCCCGCACTTTCTTCATCTCGCAGTTGAATCCACCCAAGATTTTACGATCATGAGTATTCCTGTACCTCGAGGCCCCCAAGGATGGTCTTGCCACAACGGCGTGACTAAAGGCACCTTAGGGTCGAAGCTCGCACCGACCCCACGGGCAAAGTTGCCAAAACGTCGACTTTTATTGGGGCATCGATTACGATCAAATGCCAATGCACTCCGCCGTTTGTAGGCTGGATTCGGGGAAGCCAGGGTCTACGACGCTGCCACTCATCGAGCCGCGAATATAATTCATGGTTGCGCGATTCAATCTCACGCATCTTCTACCGTACGCATCCCTTTTTTTGCTCACTCCCACTGCTATTTCGCAGGCAATGCCTCAAAAATCTGCACCCAGTCACTTCAAGTTCCGATGGCTCGGCAGTGGTAGGACAATGAAAAGAGGCGGGGTCGAAGTCTCATTTGCTCGCGAGAGCTCAGAAAACGGAGTACAGGTGGAACGTTTCCAAGAGGATTACCGAACCCGCCAAGCTGCCTTTGCGGAGCTGGGGAGGTTGCGCCGGCAGGCCTCAAAAGTCGAACAGGACGGATACAAAACGGACTCCCAAGGCAAGAGGGTCGATCCGAGAGTGGAACCGCTGTTTGCCCCCCGAGACGGCTGTGATGTAAACTCTCTCAGTGCTCCTGGTACAAAATCCCGGCTCGGTCACTTGAGCGGCCAGATTTCAATTTTAGTGATATTCACGATGCTGCCATTTGCATTTGACGTTCCCCCCTTCCCAGCCTTGAATGTGCCCACGAGAAAAACATAGTGCATGTTTCTGTTTTCAAAGTCCTGTCTCTGCTTCTTTGTAAGGCCGATCCGGATGCCGTTGTCACCGATGTTGTATTTATAATCGTCTTCATGTAGATATATTCTATCCCCTTCGAATTCGAGCCTAAGAAAGCCTATCACCTCAAGTTGTCGCCCATCATATTTTTCGGGATTCGCGATTAGTTGTATCAAGCTCGCAGAGATTTCTGTTTGACTTAGAACGTTCGAACAAAAAAAGAACAGTACTGTCACAAATAGGGCAGATCTGACCCATATTTTTTTCGGAACCATGCAAATTCTCCAATTCCGCTGCAAAGTTAGTGCCATTTAGCGAAGGCTCTGAAGTGCTGAGGAATTCAGCCTACGGGCCAACGCATCCCGTACAAAGAGTGCTTTGCAGACCGGTATTTGACCTCCACAAGATGTCTCCATTGGGGAGACTAACAGACATTCCTTGGTAATTGGGAAACAGGGGAGAATTGGCGTATCGACCATTTGTCGTATTATCGTCGGGAGTAAAATATCCCAGAGCCGATGGATCGTCTCCGTGCGTGTGGTAGAAACCGGAAAAGGACGTGCCATCGGGGATTGCGCCTGGATTGATTACCGAGAAATCCGGAGGGTTCGGCTCGCTTGGGCGACCGACGTCAAATGAATAGGTCCCGTTCGCGTTCTGGTAAACCTCGCCTGCATATTCGCCATTATCGGGCGCACTCCAATACGCGTAGATTGAACCATAAGCGGCTGCCTGCTGGGCACTTGTAAACTGATCTCCAGGGCCTGCTACCGAAGTCGGGGCCAGAGGATTGTTCGAAGGATCGGCCGCACCGGCAAGTGTTGCCGGACCAGTGTTAACTGTGGCCAAAGGAGGTGGTTATGTCCTTGCAGTCGCTGGCGCCGCCACGGCCGGAGCGGTGATCGGATCGGCGATAAATTGCCGATGACTGCTCCAGGGAGGAAGTCATGAAGAAGGGAAACGCCGTCAAAGAGTTTTTGATGAAGAAGGGAGACCCTATTGGAGAGTTTTTGGGACGGCTTTTGATCAAGCCTCTCGTACAGATGTTCTGGCCCACACCTGAGGAGCAAAGGCGCAAATTCGAAATAATCCAAGCAACGGACCCGCTGAGACGCTTGGGTATTTCCACGGGCCCACCCGAGATTTGGAAGTCCTTGTTATGGTGGTCAATTTTCATCGTTGGTATGGGCCTAGCGTTGTATCTCGGCGTGCATTTGAAGCGGGGATAACGGAGAGCGCCGGAGAGCGCCCGAAGAGCCATGCCTTCGGCATGGGGTGGGCTATAACACGTCACCCCAGAATGGGTGCTGCAGAGCGCCGGAAGTTGCCGCAGGGGAACCGCTGAGAAATCAGCGGCTCAGAAAATCTCTGGCGCTCTTGAGCGCCGCAGGGCGCTGTCCGTTA
>DATDFA010000050.1:0-180939 GCA_036522855.1 Candidatus Acidiferrum sp.
ATCGGCTACTGTCCCTTCCATTCGCTGGAAAAACATCAGCCCGCCCACCAGGATCGCCAGCACCGCCACCGACGAAGCCAGCATCAGCTCATTCGGTGGCTGCCCATGTCCCGTCAGCGCCCACCGGAAACCCTCAATCACACCGGCCATCGGATTCAACCCGTACAGCCAGCGCCATCTCTCCGGCACCAGGCTGCTTGGATATGCCACCGGCGAGGCCATCATCCAGAACTGCACCAGGAAACCCATCACATACCCCACGTCCCGGTACAACGCATTCAGCGCCGCAAACCACAACCCGGCCCCCAGCGCTGTCGCCACTGTCAGCAAAAGCAAGAATGGCAACCACGCGACCGCAACGCCTGGTCGCAACCCGTACCCCAGCACCAGAGCCACCAGCACCACGAACGCAATTACAAAATCCACCAGCCCGGATAGGATTGCCGAGAGGGGAAGAATCAATCGTGGAAAATAAACCTTCGTAATCAAATGCTGGTTTCCCACCACCACGTTCGTCGTTTTCGTCAGCGCGGTCGCAAAATACGTCCACGGAGCCAGCGCCGCAAAATAGAAAACGGGGTAGGGCAATCCGTCCGAAGGAAGTTTCGCCAGCTTGCCGAAAAATAAAGTGAAAACGCCCATGCTCATCAGCGGTTGCAGTACCACCCACGTCGCCCCCACCGCCGTCTGCTTGTACCTCAGCTTCAGGTCCCGCCAAACAAAAAAATACAGCAGCTCGCGATACATCCACACTTCGTGCAAACGCAGTTCCAGCCATCCGCGCGGCGGCTCGATTCGTACGGTTGCCGTGGTTGGCGCCGGCGCGGCGGCCCGCGCCGCCACTGCTGGATCTACGGTAGTCGACATGAATGTTTCGATCTTTCGCGGGCGCGGCTGGACAAACCCGTCACTTCGTTGGCTGCTCTAGATTACCAAAGAATATAAGCCTGCGCCCGTCCCCGCGCCATCAAACTTCCATTCGCATCCAGCGAAAATTTTCAGCCTTTCGCGCGCGGGGTGACCGCCGACTCCGTTTCCTCCATGGCAATTTTCGCGAATCCAGGCACCGGCAGCGCTGACGCCCGCACCCGCTTGTACCAGCCTAGCGAGCCAAGCCACCGCCGCCCCCGGTAAAACCATCGCGGCGGAAGCGCCAATGCCGGCGCCATCGAGAGCGTGCGGAAGAGCTTGCTCTTTGCGGGCGCATCCGCGTGTTGCACGCGATAAATGGTGCGCTCGGCCTGGAAGGTTTCCCACGGCCACCCGCCATCCACTTTCAGCCGGAGCTGCGCCGCTTCCGCATCCACTATTTCCAGGATCGCGTCCACGACGGGGCGCGGCACACCGGTGGTGGGTAGCGAAAAGCGCAGCGCCCCGGCCAATTCCCCAATCACCCGCGCTTTGCGGCGCTCTCCGGCTTCGCTGGCCCCGGCGGCCAGAAAGAGATTGCCAGCGTGCACGCGATAGTGGGTCAGGGGATCCGGCAAAATTACGGAAGGCGCAAACGCCGCAGCCATGGTGAAAAGAAATTCGTCGGCTTCGAATGCCAATGCTTCCGGGACGGGCAGAATTTTTCGCGCGAGCGCCGCGCGCAAGGCCAGCCTGCTGGTTCCAAAATAACAGCGGCTCAACCGGAAAAAATTTGCAGCCGAGAAATTGTTCAGCTGAAATTTTATTTTTTCTCCCACAGCAATTATTTTTTGTGCGCCGTCATCGGAAGATTCGATGAAGGCATGGCCAACCATACCGAGAGAGAAATCCTGGGAAAAAACGTGCGCGATTTTGCGGAGTTTGCCCGGGGCCCACCAGTCGTCTCCATCCAAAAAAACGATCACGTCGCCGCGACATTCCGGAATTCCGGCATTGAACGCGGAGGCTTGCCCGCCATTTTTTTTTCTGATGAGGCGCACTTGCGGTTCGAAGCGAGCCACGATCTCGGAGGTGCGATCCGTCGAGCCATCGTCGACAACAATGACTTCGCGTTCGAAAGCGGGGAAATCCTGTTCGAGGACACTGGTAATCGCGGCTTCAATCAGCCGTTCGTGATTGTAAGTATCAATGAGGACACTAAGCTGCAAATTGCGAGACCCCTGGACCGATGGTCTCGCCTGCTGCAAGATTAGTCGAGTTTGCGCGCCAGGCAGTACAAATACGGACCCACCAGTCCACGCCATTTTACAAAGGGAATCGCAGCCAGCGCTATCGGAAAACACGAAGCATATTTGGCGCGACCGAGAAGTTGAACCATGTGTGTCCGCAGAGAGAGCGGTGCGGGGTGGCGTTGGGTTTGTTGCCCGGTATCTTGCTGGATTTCATCGCGAAAAGGAGAGGGCAAGCCGGGAGCCAATAAGCGCGAAATGCCAGAACGGAACTTACCGTTGATTTGCTGGGCGACGTAAGCCAGCGCGGGGGTTTCTTTCTTGATAGAGAGCACGGAAAAGCCATGTGCTTTCATCGCATTCCGCAGAGACTGGGAATTCCAGCGAAGAAAATGATTTGGCGGATAGTCCAGGGGATCCATAGAAGTCTGCCAGCGATCGCGATTCGGAACGCTGAGTGCAATGAAGCCGCGCGGACGCAGACAGGAACGAATTTCCGATAGAAAGACGTTGGGATCGGCTTGATGTTCGAGCACTTCGAAAAAGGTGACGACATCGAAGACTTCATTGGGATGTTGCGAGCGGAAAGATTCCAGCGGAAGCGCGAAAAGGCGGCTGCGGGGGCAAAAGCGCCTCGCAAAAGCAGCCGCCGCGGGATCGAGTTCGATGCCAGCGGCAAGGTAGCCAGAGTCGGCGGCAGCACGCAGAAAATTACCGGTGCCGCAGCCGACGTCGAGGAGGCGGCCACAGCGAGGAGCAAGAGCGTCGGCAAGGAAGAAGTGGTGACCCGATTCGAGGGGAAGGACGCGAGAATTGCGCCCGCCATACATCGCGGAATACCAGCGCGCATCCGGCATCTTGCGCGGGTTCCAGAACTGCAGTCGGCAGCCAGAACATTCGTGCAGAACGTAGCCGTAGAAAGTTTCCAGAACGCGCTGAGAAGCGAAGTTCATACAAATCGGGCAAAGAACCTCCGGCTGGGGTGAAGGAGAAATGGAGGGAGGGACGGAGGCAGCGACACGAGTGCGAAGGGCAAGGGCCGAGCGAGCCATGGTAGACGCACCTCGATTAATTTCGGAACGGAGACATAGCCGACTTATAAGCTGTCGACAATATGTTGTATATACGCTATTGTCAATAAGAAATGGTAGAGTATAACAGTACGCCATCATAGGTCGAGCCACCAAGCGGGTATTGCCTCAACGCGAACACGCATTCACACACGCAGGCGCTAGGTGAGGGCCGGTGGCGTGAATGGCAAGGGTGGCTGGAATGAGGCGGGCGGCGGAGGCCAGAGGAGTGCCGCCAAGGGAACATATCGGGCCGCGAAGAAATAAACGGAATACGCCGGAAAAAACACGATAACAGGAACGGAAAGCAACGAAATCGCAAACATTAAGATTGCTAGCGCGATGCAACCCACAAGAACTGCCAAGGCGATGGTATAGAAATTCCATGTTAAGCCGACTGCCTTACCGCCCAGCACGGCAACGGCTCCGAAACCTCCGAGAGGAATGAGCAGCACCAAGAGCGCAACCATTGCAATGATGGCGAATGCGATGCCGGCGGCGATTGCCAGCACTATTTTCATTCCGACGTATCCGGAATACCCGCCTTTCTCCGCTTTGAGCCACGGCCATAATCTACGCCATCCTTCCAGGGCGCTGATGTTTTCAAGGGCCATTTGAGGCACGACAAAGTCTTTGGTCATGACGTGGACCACGGCCAACAGCGCCGCCAGCACGATTAAAAGGAAGAACAACGCGATACCGCCCAGCACGAGCGGCAGTACATGTTCGCTTGGGTTTCCCAGCCATCCAAAGGTCCAGGCAAGCGCCAGCGGAACGCCAATCAGGATTGCAAATCCCGCGAGACTCGCCAGTGTAAACAAGATCTGCCATACAAAAAAACGGCGGCCATGTTGCCGCCGATCGGCCCATCCTTTGCGGATGTGGCATTTCCTGGCGACGACGCTGTCGAACAGAATGAATCGCATTACGCTGTTGATGTATAGGAAAAGCGCGAACAAGCCGAATCCCACAACGACCAAGAGTGCAATCGATCCAATCAATAGCGCCGGGTGCTGCGTAAGGCCAGGAGGGAAGTCCGCGCTTAAAAGGTGCTCCGATCCCCGGCCCTGGTGAGTTGACGTAACGCTGAAGTTACATCCTCCGCCGGAGCCCATTTCGCCGGCCAGCAAGCCGACGAAGGCCAGGCGCACCCATTGGCCGAAACGAAATGGCTGGATGAGCTGCTGCTTAGCATGGCGAAAAGCAGGATTTATGGCGTCGACGGCGGAGAGTGGCAAGCGCGTACCTCGATTCCTGCCAGGAATTGACGGAGAGAAAGTACTCCCAAGCCAGAGGGAGCGCAATGTAATAGTCCGGCTTTTTGGACTGCGGCGACGGCGCTTTGGTCCGGGAGGCCCGGGACTCACGGCTCCGCCGACAGCATCGGCTTCGGTGGCAGCCGAGTCCACAAACGCGCTTCTTTCTGCGATAGTGAAAAGCCGGAATCCTGCCGTAGACTGAAGGTATTCTGCAGCTCTATCTGTTCAGTGAAACTGGCTAGGTCTCACGGTAAATGGATGAAGGTATTCGATACATTCCGGTTAGATACGGTGAACCACTGTCTTTGGCGAGGAGAAGAGCGGCTGTCGTTGCCTCCAAAAGCATTTGATGTGCTGCGATATTTGGTGGAACACGCCAACCGGCTGGTAACGCAAGATGAGATTTTGGAAGCATTGTGGCCGGAAATATACGTCAATCCCGAAATCATCAAGAAGTATGTGCTGGCGATCCGCAAAGTTCTAGGGGACCGCTCCGACAAACCAGCGTTTGTCGCGACTTTTCCTCGTCGCGGATATCAATTTATCGCAGCGGTGCGGGACGAAATGGGTTCCGGACTAGTAGATGCGGCCAGCGAAGGAATCAAAAACATTGTGGGACGCGAGGCAGCGCTCGCCGAATTGGGAGCGGCCCTCAAGAAGGTAATGAACAGCCAGCGGCAGATCGTGTTCATCACTGGCGAAGCAGGAATTGGAAAGACCACACTCGTCGAAGCGTTTTGCAAGACCGCAGGCTTTGATGCCAATGTGCATTTTGTAAGCGGACAGTGCGTGGAAGGGTTCGGCGGGAAGGAAGCCTATTACCCGATTCTGGATGCTCTAGGGCCGTTGCTGGGCGACGCGGGCGAGGGTTCAGCTTTTCAGATTTTCGCGAAAGAAGCGCCAACGTGGTTGGTACAGTTCCCCACATTGGTGAAAGCCGGGCAGCGAGAGGCCCTGCAGAAAGAAATCATCGGCGCTACGCGCGAGCGTATGGTGCGCGAAATTTGCGAAGCGTTGGAAAGCATCGCGGCACAGAACCCGCTGGTGCTGTGTCTGGAGGACCTGCATTGGGTGGATCCTTCCACGCTGGACTTTATCTCCGCGCTGGCCCGGCGTCGCGGGCCGGCAAAGCTGTTGCTGCTGGGAACTTACCGTCCGGCGGAAGTCATTCTTTCGCAAAGCCGGCTGAAAGCACTCAAGCAGGATTTGCTGATCCACAATTTAGGTCACGAAATTGGTTTGGAGCGGCTGGAAGAATCCGATGTGGCTGAATACCTGACTTTGGAATTTGGCAGCGGCAGTTCCACGACTGGCCTGGCAAATCTGATCTATCGCCATTCGGGTGGCAATGCCCTGTTCATGGCGACTATCGTCCAGGACATGGTGAAGAAGGGACTGATTGTAAGAGCCGACGGAGTCGCGAAGTTGACGACGCCAATGGAAGACCTTGAGCCGACGGTCCCAGAGACGCTGCAACAATTGATCGAGGTGCAGTTCGAACAACTGGACGCGAGGGAACAGGATATTTTGCGGTGCGCCAGCGTTGCCGGCGACCGTTTTTCGGTATGGGCGATTACCACGGCAGCAGGAATGGAACCCGACGACATTGAAGCGATCTGTGAAAAGCTGGCAGGGAGAGAGCATTTCATCAAGGCGGCGGGAATTCACGTTTTGGCCAGCGGAGAGTTTTCCGCTTATTACGAATTCAGACATTCGCTGTACCGGGAAGTTTTATATCGCCGCCTTTCCGAGGTAAGCCGGTCAAAACTGCATCAAGTTCTGGGCCATAGGCTGGAAGCGCTTTGCATTCCGTGTGAACAAGAATTAGCGACGGAACTTGCGCAGCATTTCGAGGAAGGGCATGAATATGAGCAGGCCATCCGCTACCTGATGCTTGGCGCGCGGAATGCTTCCGGGCGATTTGCTTACCGGGATGCGATCGAAATCTTGAATCATGCGCTCGAACTGAAGACAAAACTCAATCGAGCACTGTCCGCAGAAATCGAGGTCGAAATTCTGGAGCTGATTGGCGATGCGCAGTTTGCGCTGGGATCCTTGGCGGAGTCGGCCCGAGCCTATAGCGCCGCGGCGTCACGGGCGGAAGCGGCTGGGCTGAAAACAGCGCAAGTACGGGCATTGACTCGCGCGATGAATCCGCTGGGTTTCATTAACTCCGAACAAGGTCTAGCCGCGATGGATCAGGCGCTAAGCGTGAGCGCGACCCTGGATGACCCCCTGCTTTTCGCACGCACGCAAATGTTGGCGGCGGCTTTCCGCCTGGTCTTTGACGATTGGCGCGGGAAAGACGTCGAACTCTGTGTTTCAGCGTACGAGACACTGCAGCGTCTGGGCGATTTGGGTCCGCGTTCCTATCAGCGAATGGTCTATGGACACGTTGTGACGCTGCAGGGCAAGTACCGCGAAGCACTGGAGATTTTCGAAGCGGGCCTCTCCCGAGAGGATCATGAGAGCAGCGCGATCGTGGAATATATTGCGCTTTTGGGAAAGACGCAGGTGCTCCTGCGCACGGGCCAATTGGGGGAAGTGTTGCGAATCACACGAGCCTCCCGGGAATTGGCAGAAAAGAACGGAAGCGCGCCCTGGATGTTTGATTTCCGCGAAGCGTGGGTTCGCACAATGGTTTTTGATTTCGAGGGCGCACTGCAAATTTGCAAAGCAATTTCCGCGCCCAAGCTAGCGTACCTTGCGGGACCGCTGCAGACGATCGACCGCATTGCCACAGGACAAATGGAACTCGATCGGCAGGAATATGCGCGAGCGATTGAACAATTCAAACAGGCATATGAGCCGGAGTTGAGCATAAAATTCTTCTTGCACTGGGGCTGGCGATTGAGGGCCGAAGTAGAATTGGGGAACGCCTGGTTGCTGTCCGGAGATATCGCGAACGCCCGCGCGGCTGCCGATCATTTATTGCAATCCCTGCAATCGAGCGCCGACCCCTACCTGCAGGCGTTGGCCTGGGAGTTGAAAACGCGAGTTGCGATGGCCGAGAAGGACCCTAAGGGAGCACTGGAATCGATTCAGAACGCAGTGAATATCGTCGACAAATTCGAGATGCTGGTGCCCGGATGGCAGGCCCATGCTACCGCGTGGCAGTTGTACGGTGGCATGCAAGAACACAAGAAAGCAGAAACGCATCGCCAGCGCGCTGAATCGTGCATCCTGAATATTGCGAATTCGTTTGCGCCTGACGAGCCGCTGCGAGCGTCATTTCTTTCGGCCATTTCGGTGGCGCGCATTCTTAGCGGGTCGAAAAAAGCGGCCGGATCGGCAAAAAAGAACGCGGCTGATCGTTAGAAACGTTCCGGGCCTTTTCGCTACACAATCATGCCGCGGGATGCTTCAGGATTTCCGCCAAAGCATGCAAGCGGTTGGCATCTGCCGGACTGGCCGCATCACCGATTTTGTCGAGTGAAGGAGCCATCTTCGCCAGCTTCTTTACCTTGCCCTTGTTCATTTTGGAGCTTTCCGCGTCTTGGATCGCCTTTCGCAACTCCGCGATCTTGTTCGCGGGCAGCGTCTGCGACCTCTCCAACTGATCGACGTAGGCTTTGGCGACGATTAGTTGCGAGGGCCATTGGATCTTCTGCTGGTTCTGCACGTTCAACTCAGAAACGTGAACCGTCTTGGCCGCATCGATTTCGTTTTGCGTGAGGAACTTGGTCGGCGTCAGCTGAAGAATGTCGAGTCCGCGGGCAATTTCCGAGCCATAGATGTTGCCGTTGTACCAGTAGGCCGACCATTCGCCGCCTAATATGAGAGTCTTAGGATCAATCGGACCGCGATCGAAGTAGGCAATTTCGAAAGGGTGCGCCGCGTCAGTGAAATCGACGACGGAAATGCCGCCCTGATACCAGCCCTGCACTTCGATATCGCGGCCAGGAACCGGGATGAGCGAGCCGTTGTGCGCGACACAATTTTCGGAGTCGCCTTGCGCCGCCGGCAGCTTGTAATAACTGGCCATGCTCAGCTTGTTGTCCTTCAAGTGGAAAATTGCGTCCGCGCCCCACTTATTGGGATCGTTCGGACGGCAGCGCGCTCCGAGTCCACCGCCCCATTCATCGGTGAACACCACTTTGCTGCCATCGTTCGAAAACGAAGCTGAATGCCAGTAGGAATAGTTCGGATCGTTCACAGCATCCAGGCGCTTTGGATGGACCGGATCCTTGATATCCAGCACAATTCCATTTCCAGAGCACGCGCCCGCAGCCAAACCAATCGATGAGTACACCGTGATGTCGTGGCACTGATCGGTGTCTTCCGGTTTTTCGTTGCCCTTGCCGTGGCTGCCGCCATTGCTGAGGCCGTTGAGCGCACCAGTGCGCGGATCCATAAACAGGCGCGGGCTAGAAACGACCTTTGCGTCCTGCGGCGCGGCAAGGGGAACCTGGATCACGTCGATGCGAAACAGTGCCGTGTTCGGATCCTTATCTGGTTTTTCGCCGGAACACCCGGCAAGTTCTTCCTGTTGACGCACGAACGAGACGCCCGAGACGTATATATAAACGTTGTCTTTGTCGTTCGGATTGACCACCAGCGTATGGGTGTGCGATCCGCGGCAGGTCTGCACCGCGGCTAGTTGCTTCGGATTCTTGATATCGGAAATGTCGAAGATCCTGACGCCCCGAAAACGATCTTTTTGCGCTGCCGGAAGACGACGTTCTTTTTCATGGCCAGCAGCCGGCGGAGGCTCCGGCGGAAATCCCTGTACGCCGCAATCCACGCGTCCATTGGGCATTTCGACGGACATGAACAAAAGGTTTCGGTACACCGACACATCGCCTTGCCCACCGGGGCATACCATCGTAGTCAGCAACGCGGCTTTGGACGGATCGGTGATGTCGTAGATGTTCACGCCATAAAAATTTCCCTGGAAAAGATGGTTGCCCTGGAACGCCAGGTCCGAGTTCGCGAAGGCAAGCTGCGCGATCACTAACTGCAGAGGCTTAGGCATCTTTGCCGCCATGCCGATTCCGAGCTGTCCAAGCGTCTTCTGTACTTTCGGATCGTCGGGATCGGTCGATCCCAACTGAAACGCTTCAGGCTTTTTGAAGAGTAAAAGGTGCTTCAAGCCCATGGAGGTTTCGCCCGCGTCATACAGCCCGGGCGCCAGCTTATATCGGGCATCATTCACATCTGACCCGGTCATACCCGGAGGCAGGGGCGGAGCAGGAGCCGGGGCGAAAGGATTCTTGTCCTCCTCAGATTCAGATTCCTTCGCCGCATCCTTCGGCGGTTGCTTGGCATCCTGGGCGTTTGTTTGCTGCGCGGATGCCGAGGGAGGCGGCGTCTGCGCTTGCGCCTGCACTCGGTTCGAACTGCAACACCAAATAATTAGCGCGACGGCCACTGCAAACGCGCGAAAGGCAACTGTTTGTACTCGATTCATCGTTTCTCCCCAGACGAATTTTTCTCCAACATGGACTGCATAATCCTGATCTCAGCGCGTTGTCCTGCGTCCACATCCGTCGCAAAGCCGAACATCTCGGCGTCCTGACCCGCGCCCGCTGTATCGAACAAATCTTTCACCATGGTCAAGGCGCCGTTGTGGTGCTGAATCATACCTGTCAAGAAGAGTTGGTCAAACTCACCGCCCTTGGCGTTACGCAGCGCTTCCATTTGGACGGCGGTGAGCATACCGGGCATCAGGGGCATGCTATGGTGCATGTTTGTGTCCGACATTCCGGGCATCGTGGCCTTTGCCGACGCGATCATGGATGAGGGCATGGAGGTGGATTCACCGCGCACCGTCAGCCAGCGCTTCATGAACTTGATCTCGTCCGATTGCGAACTGCTGATTCTCGCACCCAAAGACCGCAGATCCTTGTTTTCGGTGTGTGATGGAATTAAAGCTGTCATCTCCACCGCCTGCGCATGATGCATGATCATGCCCTGCATGAACTCCACGTCCGCCTGAGACTGTGGCGGCAAAGTCGCTTTCGTGGATGGCGGCAGCGTTCGGCTCGATTTTCCCGGCGCGCCCGGTTGCACCACGACAGGCGTCTTCGCGGGATCGGACTGGCGCGCGCGGCCACGTGGGGCGAGCAAGCTTGCGGGAAGGCTTGCGAGTAGAAGGATGCCAAGTGCGGCCCGAGCTTTTGCTGGAGACAGGAGCTTGCGCGTGTGGAGAAAATGGAAAAGCGTCAATTGCAGTGCGGCGCCAGACATTGTTGATCCTTTAACCCTATCACGAAGAGGCCGGAGCGAGGCGCCAGATATGTAGATTCCCGTGGAAGAAACCTTAGGAAGAAGCTCCTGCCTAAGTGTGAGGTGCTGTTGACAAACTGGGGCCCGTAGACAAGCCATGTTTTGAAAATGTGGGGATCGCAGTAAAAGAGGTCTCGGCGTTTTAGAAATAAGAAAGATTTACGGATTGGAACGGCAAGAGCGGTTGCGCGAACTCGGGTTCGCCGCGAGTGCTATGCTGGCCAAGAGACAGACACAATAAGTTAGTAATCAAGTTCGCCGAGCCAGCTGACGCGTGAAAAATAGCAGTACAAAATTGACGGGAAGGCGGCCCGAGATACGGGGTTCACGCTGGCTGGCGTTTGCGATAGTGCTGGCCGCGATTATGCTCTTCGGGGCGATTCGGTGGCGGCTACGAGATATGCCACTGGAGCGCGACGAAGGCGAATACGCTTACGCGGGCCAACTGATTCTGCAGGGAATTCCTCCTTACCAACTTGCGTACAACATGAAATTGCCGGGAACGTATCTGGCGTATGCGGTAATTTTGTATGGATTTGGAGAGACGGCGCGAGGGATTCACGTCGGTTTGCTGCTGGTGAACGGCTGCACAACGCTATTGGTATTTTTTATTGGACGCCGATTGTACGGAGACTTGGCGGGGGCCACAGCAGCGGCGAGTTACGCACTGCTTTCGACGAGTGAGGCAGTGCTGGGATTGGCGGCGCACGCAACGCATTTTGTGGTGTTCATGGCGATGGCGGGACTGCTATTTCTGCTGTCGGCAAGAGAGTCGAAAAATCTGGTCGCCCACTTTGCGGCGGGGCTTTGCATGGGGCTGGCTTTTTTGATGAAGCAGCCGGGAATCGTGTTCGTAATTTTCGGCGCGCAGGAAGTCGTTTGGCGTGGATGGACGCAATCGTCGCGAAGTAAGAGGATCACGGTGCGGCTCTGTTGGTATTTTGCGGGAGCGGCGATCCCATACTTACTGACGTGCGCGGTGCTTTATCGTACGGGAGTATTCGGCAGGTTCTGGTTCTGGACGGTTGCTTATGCGAGCCAGTATGGCACGTCAACCGGATTGGCGCAGGGTCTCAAGTATTTGTGGAACATCATGCCGCAATTATTTTTTGGTGCGCCAGTGGTGTGGTGCTTCGCGGCAATCGGACTTCTGACGGTGTTGTACGAGCGAGGAACAGACGCGGCATTGAGTTTCAAAATCGGTTTACTCATTTGGTCATTCGTGGGAGTAAGCGCGGGCCTGTATTACCGGGATCACTATTTTATTTTGCTGCTTCCGGCAATTTGTCTGCTGGCTGGGAAGGCAATGAAATGGTGCAGCGAGCAACTGGGCCAGAGACTTAGGCAAGAGAAGCTCAGCGTCGTTGTGGCCGCGATTTTCGCCTTGGGATTTGCGCAAACGGTGTACGCGCAGCGGGCGATATTTTTTGAATTGAGCCCGGAGAAGGTTGTGCGGCTGGAATATGGAGGGAATCCATTTCCGGAAGCGGTCGAGATTGGCAAATACATTCGGGAACATTCCGAAGCGGACGCGCGAGTGGCGGTGCTGGGATCCGAGCCGGAGATTTACTTTTATGCGAATCGACATTCAGCGACGGGATATATCTATACCTATGGGCTCATGGAAGAGCAGAGATATGCTTCGCGAATGCAGCAGGAAATGATTAGTGAAATCGAAAAGGCGAAGCCGGAATACTTAGTGAAAGTGGTGATTCCGGCCTCGTGGCTGCGAAAACCAAACTCGGATACCGCGATCCTGTTTTGGGCGGAGAAATACATCAATGAGGGATATCGAATCGTAGGCATCGCTGACGTGGGGACGGCGACAACGTACCACTGGGATGAAGATGCCGAGGGTTATCGTCCGATATCGAAATACAGCGCGTACGTGTATAAGCGGAAAATTTGAGCGTCAGGGTTTACAGTTAATGAGTGTGAGCAACGCCGGTGAATTCAGAGTCAGCAATGCTGGGCGCGGAACTTAGATAGGTGCGCGAGATGCGGTCGTGCCAGGTAAGTTCGTCCTCATCCCATTGAGACCACAGGAATCCCAAGAAAAATGTGCCTGCGGAGAGCATATAGCCGGCAGCGCGAAGCAGGAATTGGCGGGGCGACGGTTCTTCACCGGAGAAATCCACCACGCGGAGTCCACGCAGCATCATGCCCGGAGTGGTGCCGCCGAAGACCGTGAACAGCGCGAAATATTGAACGTACACCAACGCAAACGAAGCGAAATAAATGGTGGCGCTGAGCTTACTGAAGGCGAAATGACCGGTCAGCGACCCGAGTAGCGCCAGGAAGCCGCCCCACGGGAAAAGCAGGCACGCCGCGTCGATCAATCCGGCGATACGCCGTTCATCGATGGACGCGACCGGATAAAGGCCGGAATGCTGAGTAGCGGCGGACTCAGGCGGATCGGAAACGGATTCTGGAGTTCCGGTTTGCGCCGGAGGGACGGAAACGTCGATGAACATTTGCCCATCGTCGCAAGGGCGACTTGCGTTCCGGCCGATGGCAATGGTGAACGAAAAATCGTCGTTGGGAGGTGTGCCGGGAGCTGGAGGTTCAGCGACGGCGGCGGAAACTGTGGGCGAAACGAGCGCAGCGACAGCGTATTGTTCGAACGGCAGCTGGGGCTGGCTATCGGCGGGAGAATTTCTTCTTCGCCGCGCCCGATAGGAAGCCACGCGATTGGCGAGTTCGCCGCGCCAGACAGAATCGGCGGGCTGATTCGGCGAAGGATTAGCGCCGGATTGAGGCGCGGAGAACGACGAAGCGTCGGCGTCGGAAAGATGCGAGTCACAAAAAGTACAGACACGAACTCCCAAAGGGAGTATCGAGCCACACTGCAAGCATGTTGTGTTCACCGGTGTTTTTGCGCTGCGGACGCTTCCACTCCGGCGAGGAGTGAATCAGCGGACAGAATAGCACAGAGAGAAAAAGTCAACGCAGAAAAACAGGATGGCAGTTGCTAAAGAAGAACGAGGAAGAATCTGCTAAGGCAACATCTGCTGCGCGAGGAGGTCGCGGCTGAAGGCGATGCGGCGGCCCAGGGCTACGGCGGCGAAATAAGTGCATTGAGCGCGCTCAGTGTCTGTCCAGGACTTGAGCCGGGGCGCCGCCAAAGCAATGGTAGAGCGAACAAAGCCCAGGAAGTGGTAATAGGCGCCGACGGCGCGCAGTGAAGTGCGATCTTCGGGACGATCGGGACAGAGGTGAAGAATTTGTACGACGCGCGAGAAGTCGTCGGGTGAAGCGACGCGAGAAATGCCGGTGACCTCCTGCACTTCAAGCGGAAGCGGTTCCTTGGCGGAAGCGGCGATCAGTGAGCGGCAGTAGGAAATAAAAAACTGCAGCAGCAGGACCACCGAACAGATAAGAATGACTGAAGCCATCATCGCGGGATCACCGCCAGCGTTGAAGGAGCCAAACGCGCATCTTTGGGCAAGCGATAGAAGGCATAAGCCCACGCCAGAGGCAGGAAACAGCCCAGGAATTGAAGTAGCGCTATGGCCAGTGGGCTCAAAGGCGGATAAAGATTTCGAATGGCATAGTTCGCCGCGAACAAGCTGAAATAGATTCCAAGCGACAGTACAAGCTGGACAAGCTGAGCGCGGGTTTCGCGTAGCTTGAGTATTGCGCCCCAGAGAACATAAGTGAGGACCAAGCCTACAAAGTAGAGATTCTGCGAGAGCTCGACAACAAAGCGGCTGACCAGCTTGGTGGAAGATTCCTGAATCACCAAATAGGAAAACAGAGCGGTTCCCGCCATGAGCAGACAAGCTCCGAAGAGCACATATTTTTCAGCGCGGAGTTCCCTGAAAACGTGAACGAATAGACTGATGAGTGCGAGGTACAACGCAATCGTAAGCAGAGCGTCTGAATAGTAATAAAAATAGATGTATTCCTTGGAAGTGAAGCCGTAATGGAAAAGGATCCTGAAACGGAGAACATCTCCGAGAGCGGAGGCAGCCATGTAGAGATTCAGCGGCAGGAAACGGCGGAAGACTTTTGCGCGAATCGCGCACACTACCACAGCTACTTCGAGGACGAAGCAAGTACACCAAACAAAAAATTCGAGCGGACCAGGCACGTCGTTTCTTTCCACGCCCCTGGCCAAAGATCTCAGATTATTCTGAAATCAGGACCCTACTTCCAGGGCGTTGGGGGCGCAGGCGCTCCGCCGTTTTTCCAAGGAGTCGGAGGCGCAGGTGCTCCACCGTTCTTCCAAGGTGTTGGCGGCGCAGGTGCTCCACCATTTTTCCACGGCGTCGGTGGTGCAGGTGCCCCGCCGTTCGCCATGATTACTGAGCCACTACCGCTACCAGCGACAGCGGTCTTCAGACCCATCGCGCCGACGAGGATGACCATCGCCGCGACAACCGTCAGTTTCTTTGACATTGTTCCTCCGAGGAACACAACTATCCCGGAGGTAATGTACCTGTTTGGACACCAATGTCAAGAGGTCCGACGGACGGACCTATACTTTTTTATCGAAAAGCTTCCAAGCCCGTGGCACCGAGCTGTACCCGATGAGGCGGGTCGGAAACCTTGTCGACACGAGAATGGTAGGGCCCCGAAATGTGTTTCGCAACAGTACAGTAGTACTAAAACTGTCTGGCATCGCCGAGCCGTGGTTTGACTTGTTAAACAGCTGGAAAGCGAAAAACCAAGACTTAGTTGATTCGCTGAGGGCAGGTGCGTCACGGGACTTGACTGGATTGGAAGGGTCTTCGTAGGATGAAAGACTGCATTTTTGCCGGCGTAGCTCAGTGGAAGAGCGAGGGTCTCATAATCCCTAGGCCGTGGGTTCGATTCCCCCCGCCGGCACCAGACAAACTAGGGAAACCCAAAAAAGCGCGAAACCAACCCGAAAATGGTTAACAGCGACGGTGATAGAGGGTCGATAAGGGCGGCCTGGTCAGGGCAAGGCTGGAAAGCGCAAAGCTCGAAAGGTAAAATGACGCGCCGTATGGGCGAAAGATCATCCAGGATTCATGGCCCAGCCAGCGGCCGGACCCGAGGCTTGCGGCGTGAGCCGACGTAAACTCAGCAGGCGTGAGTGGTTGAAACAGGGCCTGCTAGGAGCTGCGGCGCCCCTGGCTTTTCCGTCGTATCCGGTCCCGCCATTCGGGCAAACCGCCGTTCAAGAAGCCGAGAAGCTGGTGCCCCGAGATCCCACGCCGGGGCTGCCGGCAAAGCTCTTCTCGTTCGATCCCTCGCTCTATCGCTTTACGGCGGACGAAGATGTTTTTCTTGATGAAGTCGAGCAAGCATCTTTTCTGTATTTTTGGGAACAAGCCAACACCAAAACCGGACAAATCGAAGATCGCGGATCGGCTGACGGCGGAAGTCCCCGGAACGCATCGAGCGTGGCCGCAACCGGATTTGGTTTGACGGCGCTGTGCGTCGCTGCACGAAGAGGATGGGAAGAAGACGCGGCGGTGCGAGATCGGGTGCGGGCTACACTGAGCTTCGCCCTTAAGAATGTGCAACACCAGCATGGTTTCCTGTACCACTTCGTGAGTGGAGAAACCGGACAGCGCATTCTGAATTCGGAAATTTCGCCGATTGACACGTGCTTGTTTCTTTGCGGGGCGCTTACTTGCAAGGGATATTTTGACGACAAAGAGATTCAGGGACTGGTGACGGAATTTTACGAGCGAATTGATTGGACCTGGATTTTGCACGGCGGGCAAACGCTGTCGATGGGATGGGTGCCGGAACAGGGATTTCTGAAATCGAGATGGGACACCTACAGCGAATTGATGATGATGTATTTACTCGGGTTCGCGTCGCGTACCCATCCGCTGCCGCCAGCGGTATGGAATGAGTGGCAGAGACCGCGATTCGAATTCGATCAAATTGCCTACGTGGGAGCGCATGCCCCACTTTTCGCGCATCAGTATTCGCATGCCTGGTTTAATTTTCGCGGGCAGCATGATAAATATACCGATTATTTCGCGAACTCGATCGTGGCGACGAAGATTCACAAATTGTGGTGTCTGGAGCTGGCGCAAAGATTTCCGGATTATTCGGAAAATCTTTGGGGAATTACGTCGTCGGATTCGGAGCACGGGTATGCGGTATGGGGCGGACCACCGGCGATGGGCAGACTGGACGGAAGCATTGTGCCGTGCGCGGCCGGAGGTTCGCTGGTATTCATGCCAAAAGAATGCGTACTGGTGCTGCAAAACATTCGGGAAACATTCGGAAAGCGCGCCTGGAAGAAATACGGCTTTGTCGACGCTTTCAATCCGCTGACGGGCTGGGCGAGTTCAGATGTCCTAGGAATCGACGCGGGAATCACGCTGTTGATGGCGGAAAACGCGCGAACCGGATTCATTTGGGAGCAGTTCGGCAAAAATCAGGAAGTAGCGAAGAGCCTAGAGCTGGCGGGATTCCAGGCGAACCCAAAAAGTTAAGAGTGTGATTTCGGCTTGCCCCTTGCCGGACGGGTATGCCAGACTGCCCGGGCAGAAAGTCCTGAATTCCAGTTCAAGATAAGCTGAATGATCTGCTCGAGGGCGGAATGCAATCCGTTGTGCCCGCAACCGTTTTCGTGAACCCGGCCGCGGGTGGCGGTTGCGCGGGACGGAAGGTCGCCGAAGTATCCGCAGGGTTCGCGCGGCGAAATTATCCAGCGAAAATTGTCGAGCCCGATTCAGCCGAAGAATTGCGAAGAAATGTGCGTGCCGCGGTCGATGCAGGTTGCACGACGCTGATCGCGGTGGGTGGGGACGGGACACTTCAGGTGGTGGCCAGCGAAGCCGTTGGCCGTGAAGTGCGCGTCGGGGTGATTCCGGCCGGTGGTGGAAATGATTTTGCGGCGGCGCTAGGAATTCATAGGGATCCAGAAAAAGCGGTGGAAGTGATCGTGCGAGGAAACTGTCGCGCAGTGGACGTGGTGCGCGTTCGAACCGCCAGAGGCGAGGCGCTGCATCATTCTTTATATCTGGGCGGGGGAGGAATGGGTTTGGATGCAGAGGCAGTGAAATATGCGAGCGGAAGATTTCTGACGTGGCGCGGGAGACTGCGTTATATGGCATCGGCCATCGCGGCGCTGCGAGGATTTTGCGGGATAGAGGTGGAAGCGACGGTTCCGGACAGCGGCCTGCCAAAGATTGCCAAGAAGGTGCTGATCGCGGCTGTGCTGAATACGCCGACCTATGGTGGGGGCCTGCGATTGGCTCCGCAAGCGCTGGTTGATGACGGAATGTTGGACGTGGTGATGATAGAAATGATGCGCCGGAGAGAGGTGCTCGCGTTGATTCCACGATTACTCGCTACAGGAGAACTGAGCACTCGGCGAGTCGTGCGATTGCGAGCCGCAACCATCAGGCTGAGTGCACCACGTGGAACGAGTTTTCATGGAGACGGCGAACTATTGGGGGAAACGCCGGTAGAAATACAAGTTGTTCACAAAGGATTGCAGATGTTGGTGCCTTGAATTTGGAGTGCGGCAGGCGCGAGTGAACCGTCGCGGGAGCGGCGACTAACTTTTTTTCTTTTCCAATTTCAGATTGAGGACGATATCCAGGCGGCTGTCAAAACTGGAAACGTTACGCGTCTGTGACTTCGCGGCATCTTTTTCCGCATAGAGTTCGTACTCGACATTGGGATCGAGTCCGCTGAAGCGATAATCGCCCTGGTCATTGGTGATGTTGCTGCGCACCTGATTGGAGTGAGTATTCTTCAGAAAAACAACGGCGGCACGCACAGGAGTATCGGATTTGTCCAACACGACGCCCCGAACGGTTTTGAGTTGAGCCGTGTGCTTGGGATTCTGAGCGGACACCACCAGCGCAAAGAAAAACGGGACTAAAACAACCGCAAAGAATTTGCGAGAGGCGGCGGTCAAGATTTTTTGCCTTCCTGATGCTGCAGCCGGAACACCAGATCTTTGAAGCGATCACCAGTTTTAGCATCCACTGGCAGAGATTGTTCACTAAAGCCCTTGGCCCGGACGGTGACTTCGTAATCCGTCCCCATCTTGACTCGCACGGCAAAATCGCCGCGAGAATTGGAAACGGTTTGCCAGCGGTATTTTTTTTCAGCTGAGCGGCGAATGCGAAGCTCCGCGCCTGGCAAGGCAAAGCCATCTTGCGTAAAGACTGTGCCCCGCACCAGAAAATCGTTGGAGTGCCGTGACGTGGACTGGTTGGAATTCGGTTTTGAGGATGATTCGGCAGATGGCGCAGGGGGCGGAGGGACAGGCGACTGAGCGGAATCTTGCGCCAGAACAACAGCGGCAGAGGAGAAAAGCAGAACCGCGATCGGGACAGTAAGAGTGGATACCAGCCTGGCAAGGCCGGCATTGAAAAATTTTAAGGAGAGGAATTTCACGATCATGCGATGCCGAAGAGGCTAGATTTGATGTACAGGCTACTCTTCGTTTTCTTCTTCATCTTCCTCAAGCTCATCGTCCTCTTCGTCTTCGTCCTCCTCGACTTCTTCTTCATCTTCCTCTTCCTCATCATCTTCTTCATCAAGGTCGTCAGAGATGGGATTTAGATGGACGGGATGCGTCTGGGTAACTTCCAATTCAGATTCACACTCTGGGCAGCTCAAGATTTCGCCCTCCTCGACTTCGTCCTCATCCACATCTATTTCGGCGCCACAATCGGGGCAGCGAATCACGGGACGATCCTCCGTAAAAATATTCGCGGGGCGGAACCAAGGGAGAATCGCTACCGCCACCGACCATCGTATTATATACCGCAGAGCAGGAAGTCAAAGTCAAGATGGGTGAATCCTACATTAGCGTACAAATAGAACGACGCTTTCATCGAATCGATATGGGAGAGCGGGTCGAATGAGTTCGTGGCGGGAATATCCGGAGCGGCCAATCGTCGGGATCGGCGGAGTGGTGATCGATGAGGACCGGGCATTGTTAATTCGACGCGGCAATGAGCCGTTGATCGGGCAATGGTCCATTCCAGGAGGAACGCTGGAGCTGGGAGAAACACTGGTGGAGGGCACTATGCGGGAGCTAAAGGAAGAGACCGGGCTTGAGGTGCGCGTGCTGCACATGATCGAAGCATTCGATCGAATCAATTTCGGACGTGGAGCGGACGAGACCTGGACAACGATTGAAGAAAGAAGCCGCCCGCGATTTCATTTTGTGATCGTGGATTATTTGTGCGAGCGGATTTCCGGATCGGTGGTCGCTGGAGGAGACGTGACTGATGTGGCTTGGGCTAGCGAGAGCGAGTTGGAAAAGTTCGCATTGACGCCCACGGCGACGCGAGTGATTCGAAAAGCATTTGCGATGGCACGAAGGAAATAGCTCTAAGGCAGTTTATTCCGTCTTTTAAGGCGCGCGCGAAATGTCAATGTTGCCGTTGGAATTGGTTAAATCGAGCAGGCACGCGCCGTTCCCAATGGTGCCGGTCAGTGAGCCGCTGCCCATCGCACCGGTAGCCGTGACCGGCAACTCCGTATTGATATGGCCGAAGGAAGTTTGAGCGGTCACTTTGTAGCCGGCGTTCGCCGGGATGCGAACAGCCATGTGAGAAAAAGAAGTCTTGAGAGCGATGTCTTTGCAGGCGGAGCCGGAAGCAGCGGTGACATCGATTGCGCCGTTCTGATTATTGACGCGAATTTTTCCGCCGACGCTTTCCAGCGTTACGCCGGAAAAGGAAGTGTCGACACTGACGTCATCTTGAATGAATTTGGCGGTGACGGCGCCATTGGAATCCTGGGCGGTGAATTTTCCTTTTACATTTTCTGCATGGACGGAGCCGAAAGAAGTCTTGGAGTAGACATCACCCTGGATGTCCGATAGTTCGATCGCGCCATTGCCAGTAACCACGTTGGCTCCGCTGGAGAGATGGCTAGCGGTTACCGAGCCGAAACTGGTGGTTGCGGAAACGAAGCCCCGGGCTTCGATGAGGCTCACCGCGCCGTTATTATTGTGCACGGTGAGTGTCCCTCCGATGCGCGTAGCATCGATCGAGCCAAAACTGGTTTTCAAATCGGAGTTGCCGCTCACATCGGAGACATCAATTTTGCCATTGCTATTCGAAATGGCAAGGGTGCCTGTAACATTGCGAACCGTAACTTCGCCGAAAGAATTGCTGATGGAGGAATTGCCGCCAGCGCCGGAAAGAGTGATTGCGCCGTTGCCGCCGGAGATCGTGGCGCCAGCGCCAACTTGCGAAGCGTTGATTTCGCCGAAGCGGTTATGCACTTCGAGCGTTCCCTTAACGTTCGAAGCGCTCACAGCGCCGTTGTTGTTGGTGATGGAGCAGTTGCCGGAAGCATTAGAAAGCTCGATGCGGCCAAAGGAATTCACGAGTTTGGCGGCGCCTGCATCGCGAACGGTCAAAACGCCGTGGCCATTTTCGATCTGCGACCAGCCGTTTACGCCGGAAACGTCCGTGTTGCCAAAATCGTTGTGGAGCCAGAGCGGAGCATCCACCGGCATCGAGATGTCATAGTCCACAGAGTAGGAAGTATGGCCGCCGATACGGATGACCGGGAATCTGCTTTCCGGATAAATAGTGCGGACGTGAACTCCATCGCCCGCTTCGCGAACTTCGATCTGGATTTTTTGCGAGAAGTCCTGTGCCTCCGCGGTGTTGCGATCCTGTACGCGAATCTTTGCGGAGATTTTGAGTTCGTGACCCGCGCCGCCATGAATGCGAACTTGCCCGAAGCGATGATCGAGGCTGAGTCCCTGGTTTCCGGAGAGCGTGAAAGTCTTCTCGAAGTCGCGGGTGACTTCTTCTTGTGCCGGATCGGTTGCGAAAGCGGGCAAGCCGGTGGCGACAAGCAGCGCCAGAAATAGAATTGGGGAGAAGAGCCAAGCTACGCTGCGCGGCTGCTTCGGGAAGTTACCATAGGCTGGGCGATTCACTGTTTTGCCTCCAAAACCTGTTCGAGGGTGTCTTGTTTAGCTTGATACATGGCAAGCAGCTGGCGGCGCAGATGGCCGTTTGCGGGATTGATGCCCGCTTGCGATTTCAAATCGGCGATGGCGCTATCGAGCACCAGAAGTTTTTCGCGATAGTTGGCCATCAGCGGAGCTGAAGAATTTTGCAGCTGCGGCCGCGCCTGGGCATCGAGCTTGTCAATAGCACGTTCATAGGCGGCTTCGGCGCGTTCGACTTCATTTACCGCGCGGTCGTTCAGCAATGCCTGATTTTGCGGAACTCCGCGGCCGGGCTGGCGGTTGGCAACAAACCAGACCGCGGAGCCTGTCAGCGCGAGGAGCAGCAAGACGGCTGCGGCCATTTGCCACTGCAGCAAACCTAAATTCCACCAACCAAAGATCCGCCGCCAAGGGGAATTGCTTGCCGCGGCGGTCTGACGAGAAAGCGCTTGTTCGATGCGTGGCCACAGGGACGGAGAATCCCATTCCTGGCGAACATCCTTGGCGGCGATAGAAAGATTTTTCCATGCGCGAAGTTCTTCGCCACAGGCAATACAGGACGCAGCATGAGCTTCGAACGCTGCCCATTGTTGTGGAGTTCCATCGAGGAAAATTTGTTCGCGGTCCTGGCAAGACATAGTCATGGCTTTACCGGCCCTCCGCAGCGCTACTGCGGGGCGCTTCGAGAATTTGGCGAAGAGTTTTCTTCGCCTGGAAGAGCGTGTTTTTGCTCGCAGTTTCGCTAATTTCCAGGATCGAAGCGATTTCGGAGTGGCGAAAGCCTTCGACTTCGTACAGCAGAAAAACGTCGCGCTGGTGCCGAGTCAACCGAGAAAGCGCGTGTTCCAGAGCGATTTTAAGGGAAGGATGCGCTGACGCGGCCCGAGGTTCGGGATGCGTTGGAGCTTCGGCGGGGCCGGATTCTTCGTGCGCAACTTCTTTCTTGCGCAGGCGGCTGCGACGCGCGTCATAGCACGTATTGATCAAAATGCGGAAGGACCAGGTGGCGAAACTGGATTGACCGCGAAAGGTGCCGATACTGCGTTGGATTTTTAGAAAAGTGTCTTGCACGGCGTCTTCGGCGTCGCTGGTAGTACCAAGCAAGCTGCGGGCGATGCTTTTCATGCGCGAGGCGTGGAGATGATAAAGACGTTCGAAGCCGCGAAGGTCACCCGCTTGGCAGGCGGATGCGAGAGCAGCATCGTCCATCAGTTGTGAGGACAATCCGCCAGCAGGCGAGGAGGGACGCTGCGTGAATTCGGATGGCGTCAATTGCATGTCTCCGTGGCGTATTTCCCGGTAGCGCGGCTGGTGAGAGATTCTAGCCTCCCAAGGCAGCGCAAGTCGCATAGTACCCATCCGCGTCTCCTGAGGTATAGACGACGGAGTGGGGCGAAACGTCAGGGTGACATGCCACCGATTCGGTGCCCGTAATGCTAGCGAAACGTTCGGGTTATATTTGAGGCTCAGGCGTGACCTTGATGGGTTACGCCGCCGTTCAAGGCGGGCGAAAGGGACTGCTATACCGGCTCGTTTTTGGTTGAGCTCAGAAACTTTCGGCGGCGAATTCGTGGGGCAGAGCGCCACGAGTTCGTTCGCGACGGGAAAACTCCTCAAGCGCGGAGCGAAGATCGGTGACCGTAAAATCCGGCCAGCGCTTTTCCAAAAATACCAATTCAGCGAAAGCACTTTCCCATAGGAGAAAATCGGAGAGGCGCTGCTCGCCGCCGGTTCGGATCAGCAGATCGACATCACTGGCATCACCGCGGGAAATTTCCGAAAGGACCGCGGAAAACGATTCCACAGAGAGCTCCGTAGCTTTGTAATAGCGGCGAGCGGCAAGATAGATGGACTCGCGCGCGGAATAATCGATGGCGAGACGAAGGTGAAGGCGCTTACCCCGAGCCGTAGCGGATTCGGCATCGACAATGGTCTGCCGAAGCGTCGCTGAAATTCGATCCCGTCGCCCGATGATGCTGATGCGAACGCCATTTTCAACACACCGTGTGGTTTCCGTCAGCAGGTATTCGTGGAGCAGGCGAAGGATGCCATTGACCTCGGCGGCAGGACGCTTCCAATTCGCCGATGAAAGAGCGAAAAGCGTCAGGGTATGAATGCCGAGCCTGGCAGCGGCTTCGATGATGGAGCGGCTGGTTTCCGCCCCTGCGCGATGCCCCGCAGAACGGGGCAAGCCGCGAGAAGTGGCCCAGCGACCGTTGCCATCGGTAATGATGGCGACGTGAATCGGTGGAGCGGGTGGCACTGGCGGCGCGTTGAGAATGTGCTGCAAGATGGCGTGTTGAACGGTCATATTGATTTCCTATTCCGTCTATGCCGCGGGGATTGCGTAAATGACTTTGTAGAGTAAAGTACGTAGGCAAAAATTTTTCGCTAAGCCTCGCGCGTAGCGCGAATCAACGCCTCCATGTGATTGAGGTAACGCTCGAGAGCTCTACGGCCCGCAGAAGTAAGCCGGTATTCCGTTTTGGGCAAGCGGCCGTCGAAAGACTTATTGCAAATGATGTAGTCGGCTTCCTCCAGCCGGCGCGCATGGACGCTTAAATTACCGTCGGTGGTTTTCAACAGCGCTTTCAATTCGTTAAAGGTCAGTGAACGATTGACCGCCAGCGCGCTGACGATACCGAGCCGAATGCGTTCATGGATCAGGCGATCCAGATCTGGAGAGACGGCCTCGCGGTTTGGTCCCTTGTCGCCGAATGCGCCGGATCGCTCTCGCGCTGTATGCTCATGCCTGACTGTAGTTGATTTTGCCATGCGAAAATTTGTCAGCCTCCATACCGCAAAGCGATCCAGATCCCGAATCCGATCTGGACGAACCCGAAACCGAAGGCCATGAACAGATCGCCCATATGGCGCGGAACAAAAAGCGCTGTGGCGCCTAGGAGCATCAAGCAAAGCCCCATGATGGGAACGACGCGTACAGAAAACGATCCGGCAGTTACGATCGCGGTTCCGTAAAGTAGCAGCCACACTCCCGGAAGAAGAGCGTGAAGCCCGGCATTCGCGAGCGCAAAAGTGAGCAGTCCACCGACCACCACGGGAGGCGCGAAGCTCAAGAGAAATTTACGTCCGGGACCCGAGAGGAGCCTGGCATTGGCGCGATGCGCTTTTGTGACGGAAGAGGGCGCAGCAATGGCCACGGCGACAAACGATTCGATCAGCCAGACGGAAAGCCAGCGGTGAGGTGTCAGTTGGCGCGAAGCGGAATACGCGGCGACCAGAGCAGTAACTCCCATGGCCACCCCACCCCATCCGGGCACGGCGGTGAATTCACCGGCGCGCTCCATGGTTTCGCGAATATAACGAAGATGATCGGCGGCGCGGGCGTCGATGGGAATGGGAGCGCGGGAAGAACGAATCGGATCGAGGAGCGCCATGAAAGGAAGGTTAGCGGAAAGGCGCATCAGTGTCAAGTACTTTATATCATAAAGTTAATTCGGTCTCCTTCGCGGGTAGCGGCCCAGGAGCGCGTTCCAGCGAATCGCAAACACGTCCAGGAACATCAGAACACTATCCCGCATCATGTTGATTTTCGTCGCGGGAGAATGCGACCAACGCACCGGAATTTCGGTGGATTGTAGTCCGTGGTGCCGCGCCAGATATAGGAGCTCCGGATCAAAACCGAAGCGCTCAATGCGTTGCTGCTCGAAAATAATGCGGCAACGTTCGCGGCGGAACGCTTTGAATCCGCATTGCGTGTCCACGAATGGCAACCACAAGACGATACGCACAATACGGTTGAAAATAATCCCCGCGAATTCGCGAAAGGCCGATTCGTGAACCTCAATCAAGTCACGATTCATGGCGCGAGAGCCAATGGCCACATCATATTGCTGCAGAGCGGACAAGAGTTTGTCGGTTTCTTCGATGGGTGCGGAGAGATCGGCGTCCGTGAAAAGCACGTTTTCCCCTCGCGCTTCGAGCATGCCATGGCGCACGCTATAACCTTTGCCGCGGTTTTCGCCATTTTTCAGGACGCGCAAATTGGGAATGCAATTCGCGAAAGACGCCGCCACTTCGGCGGTTCGATCCGTCGAGCCGTCATCCACGATCAACACCTCGGAGCTGCGTGTCGACGAGTTGACGTAGGCCGCGATCCGATCGAGCGATGCCGGCAAGCGAAGTTCTTCATTAAAGGAAGGCACAATTATGGAAAGTTGGAATGCCGAGTGATCGGGTGCGGCCGCAGAGCTGATCATCGGCTCAGGCCTGGCTCGTGGCCAGGGCATGTTTTTCCCAAGCGCGAGTATTCAGGATTTCCGCGATTTGCGAAATTGCGAAGTCACATTCTGAATCCTGGTTATAAAAATGGGGCGAGATGCGAATCCCGGCTTGCGGACGATAGTCCACAAGAACGTCTCGCGCCAGCAGTTCGCGGCAGACTTCATAAGCGTGAGGACAGTCAATGGAAACCGTTCCGCCGCGCTCCTCAGGGTCCTCGGCCGTGTTGACTTGCCACCCGCGGGAACGAACGCTTTCGAGAAGGCGCGTGGTCATACCGACAGATTTCTTTCGAATGGCATGCACGCCGATTTTGTTTACGATTTCAAGGCCGGGCCGGCAAGCATACAAAGCAGGGATGTGCGGTGTGCCGTTTAAGAAACGGTACGAGTCTTCGCGCGGATCAATTTCGCCTGGTTCGAATTGAAAAGGACGGCGATGCGCGAGCCAACCAGTCAGGGCGGGCCGCAACTTGTTGCGCAGGTCTTCACGCACGTAAAGATAAGCCACGCCTGGCCCGCCACAAAGCCATTTCAGAACGCCGCCAACGGCAAAGTCAGCGCCGAGTTCGCGGACATCAAAGGGCAGCGTCCCAGCGGCCTGAAACGCATCAAGAATCACATGCGCGCCGACCCGATGAGCTTTCTCGATAATGGCTTTGGCGTTGACGATGAAAGAGCTGCGGAAAAGCACCAGCGAAATGGGAACCAATAACGTGGTTTCGTCGATGGCGGCGAGAAGAGATTCCAGATCAAAGCGGACGGAATTCCCGCTAGGGACGAACTCGACGCGAGCGCCGAGGCGCCGGTGTTCCTGATAAAAATACTGCACCGATGGAAATTCCAGGTCGATCATCACCACTTTGTTGCGCGGGCCGCGAAAATCAAAACAAGAAGTGATAACCGCCTGCGTGGTGGTGACGTTCTGATGCAGGGAAATTTCACCCGGTCCGGCGCCGATTAAAGGGGAAACCTGATCGGCGACGCGCGCAGGCAGATCCCACCAGGAATCTTCCCAGGCACGCACTCCTCGTTCGCTCCACGCGTCGGCATAGGAGTGCAGGCCATCGTAAACTCCCCGCGGCATCGCACCGAGCGAATTGCTGATCAGGTAGGTAGTGCGCCCCAAAATCGGGAATTCCCTGCGCCAGTTGAGAAGTTCATCCATGAAGTGCAGCTCCGGCAGGGGCTTTCTGCGCGTGGAACTTTCTCCAAATAAAATAACACACGGTCAGGAATGCCAGCCACGGCGGGCCTGAAAGCAGCGCCACGTGGAAATCCGGAATCCACCAGGTAGAAGCGAGGACCGCCAGTAGCGCCAGAATGCCTAGAATGGAACCCCAGATTCCTAGCGGCGCGATTCGCGCAATCTCACGATTCTCTTTTGCGACGCGCAGTCGAAAAGCAACGTGCGTTACCAGCGTCATCAGCCAAATAAACGGGCCGCCAAAAAAGGCCACGCCGATCAGAAACAAGAAAGCGGTTTCTTGGAATATGCGCGCCAGCACCAGCGCAACAGCCATGCCAATGCTTGAAGTGAGAACGGCCGCGACCGGCATCCCCTTTTTACTGAGCTTTCCCAGCCCAGCGGGAGCGAATCCGCCGCGAGCCAGGGAAAACAACAGGCGGGCCGTAAAATAGAGATTGCAGAGAGCGCTGGAGAGCGCCGCGGAAAGCACGACAAAATTCATGATATGGCTGGCGGCGGGAATGCCGGCACGTTCGAACACGCGCACAAACGGGCTTTGGCCCAGGCCGATTTCGGTCCAAGGCACGATACCCACCACAAGCGCCAACCCGCCAAGATAAAAAAGAGCCAGACTCCCAAGAGTGCGCCGCAACGCGCGAGGCACGGCAGATTTTGCGTCGGCAGCTTCGCCCGCTGTGACGCCGACAATTTCCAATCCAAGAAAACTGAAGATGGCCATGACCACGCCGAGTCCAATCCCACGCAAACCGTTTGGCGAAAAACCACCGTGCGCCGTGAAGTTGGTCAAGCCGATGCGGGGAAAGCCAATGCCAAACAGGACCATCGCGCCAAGAACCAGGAACGCGATAATCGTCAGGACTTTAATCATCGCGAACCAATATTCGATCGAGCCAAAATCCTCGACGCTCAGCGTGTTGATCACTACCAAAATGGCCGAAAAACCAGCGATCCAAATCCACGCCGGCGCGGTGGGCAGCCAGAACCTGCAGTAGATCGCGGCTGCGACAACTTCGCTGCCGACGATCATAACGAGGCACAGCCAATACGTATAGCGAACCGCAAATCCCGCCCATGGGTGCAGATACATTTCCGCGTATAACCCAAAGGAGCCGGCCGCGGGGTGTTCCACCGCCATTTCGGCCAGCGCCCACATCACTGTAAGAGCGATCACCGCTCCCGCTGCGAAGCTCAGAATCACCGCCGGCCCCGCGAGCTTCACGCTGATGGCGCTGCCGAGAAACAATCCGGTGCCGATGGTGCAACCGAGCCCGATCATCGCAACCTGCCGCGAAGAAAGTCGTTTATGCAGGCCAGCTTCGCGCTGGGCAATCTCTTGCGCACCTGCTTTTACGGATAGCGACGCCACAGATGGCTTTGTCTGCTCATCGACATTCATGGGGCTGCATCGTAGCAAACGCACCGCAAGAAAGCCTAATCAGCATCGGAGAAAAGCAGCTGAACACAAAATCTTGTATCGTTGAAACGAGACCGCAAGGACACCATGTCCGGCACGCCCATTTCAAGTCTCGAGGCTTACGCGTGGATCGATTGCAATCACACCGAGATTTTTTTGCAAACCTGATCACCTCGAGCGCCGGAGGCGCCGCGAAGCATCCACGGCTTGCCGGTGCATTTGCATCAACCCCAAGAGAAAGATTCGTGGGGCCCGGCCCGTGGAAAGTTTATGGGGCTGCCGGCTACGTTGAAACGCCCAGCGACGATCCGGTTTTTCTTTATCAGGACGTGACCGTCGCGATTTCAAGCGAGCGAGGAATTAACAACGGGCAACCGACGCTGCACGCGATCTGCCTGGCTGTCTTAGACATCAAGGAAGGCGAAACGCTAGTGCACATTGGAGCCGGAACAGGATACTACACGGCAATCCTCGCCAAGCTCACCGGCCCGACAGGATCGGTTATTGCCTACGAGATTGAGAAAGACCTTGCGGAACGCGCCACGCAAAATCTCGCGGACTTGCCGAACGTTATCCTTCGTTGTGCTTCCGGGTCTGAAGGACAACTCCCGGAATGTGATGTGATTTATGTAAGTGCCGGGGCCACGGCTCCATTGGACATCTGGCTGGATGCTCTGCGCATGGATGGGCGGCTACTTTTTCCGCTTACTCCCGGGGATACGCGCGTGGGAACGCCGGGTGCCGGAGGCATGCTGCTGGTCAAACGCGCAGCCCCGGACCGCTATGAGGCGCGGTTCATTTGCCAGGCGATATTTATTTCGTGCGCTGGCGCCCGGGACGATGAGATGGCTGCGAAGCTTGCAACTGCATTCAAACGCGGAGATATGAAACATGTAAGATCACTGCGACGCAACGTGTCCCCGGACGAAACGTGCTGGTGCGCCGGCAATGGCTGGTGGCTCTCAAAGGCCGATCACCGCTAATCCTTATATACATTTACGATTTGCTGATCAAAATCCACCTGCAACGTCTAGCGCGCCACCTGCACGGAAGGACAGCGTCGCAAGGCCAGTCACCGGTCCAACACTGCTGTACTTCAGTCCAAATTCCCATCAGCGTGCCGATTCGTGACAATGATTGGCGTGACGGCGATGCAGAACAATACCGTTGCGGAGAAAGTCATGAAAGCCGTACTCGCGCTAATCCTTATCTACGTTGGAACATTTCTGGTCGCCATTCAGGGAGCGTCCAACACTTCCGTGGAAGCTTCGGAGCAAAGTGGAACGCAGGCTGGTAAGTCAATTGATCCGGTGAAGGAAAAAGAGATTCGTTCGCTGCTGGAGCTGATTGGCGCGCGCGACTCCATTCAGGATTCCGCCAGTGCGGCCACCGAGGAATATCGCCAGAAAGTGATGGACACTGCCGCGAACAGCGACCGTGCGCGGGCCTTCACCGACGCCTATCTCGCGGGGTTTCAGAAAAAATTCGATGCGGATGCGGTGACCAACGAATTGGTGGGAATCTACGACAAACATTTCACCGAGGATGAAATCAAGGACCTGCTGGAATTTTATGGGTCACCATTGGGACAAAAAGTAGCGGCGGAAGGGCCTAAGATTACTCGTGAGGCGCAACAGGCGACGCGCAATGCCAGCGGTCAGGCGGCGCGGTTAGCATGGCAGGATCTTGGTGGCGAAGATCTCGGCGCCAGTGAAAACGCTCGCGGCGTAAACGCACGTCGCCGCAATCCCGCTGTGAATCCACGGCACGAGCCCGCTGGAACACAACAAGCAATGGCCGACTCGCAGCAACCGTAAGATCGGCCGGCTCCGTGACTCCTCAAATCTAGTCGAAACGCTTCTTGATTTTTACGTCGATGCCGAAGGTGCCGTTCTGGTCGCGCAATGCCACCACTGATACGTTGCGATTCACGTTGTATTCCACTTGAATGATCTGTTGCTGAGTCGAGCTGACATTGCTCACATAGGTGATCACAAGATTTCTCGCGATTTGCTGTTCCACAGTGATGCGAGCGGCGGCGTTCTGCTCCGAGCCGGTCGAAGCAATTTCCGTGAGTCCGGGATCCACGCGAAACCGAGTAATGCCAAACAGACGTTCCAGGCGTCCGCCAACCTGGCTAGAAATCGCTTCGGAGAGCAAGGTGGAAGCGCCAGTTCCGACGCCCGCCGCTCCGGCGCCTGTGCCACCGCTGCGCACCTCCGCTTCGGTGCTGGTCTGTCCCAGTGCCAGCAGCGTAACGATGTCGTTGCTCGGGAGCGGCGGGTCAGAACGATAGGAGAGCGACAGTTTATTCGCAGGGCCGCTGAAATTCAGCGTAATTTCATACTGCTGAATCGTTGTGGTGGCTTCAAAGTTGATTTCGGGATTCAGTTGAAATGGATTTGAGAAATTCAAGTCACCGCGCGCTACACGATACCGGCTTCCATGAAAGATCAGCTCGCCCGATAAGACGTGGATGTGCCCAAGCAAGATAGGATGCTCCCAACTGCCGCGGATGCGCAGGTTAGCGTCGGCCTCCAGTTCCGCGTTGGGCCACTCCATGCGTGCGTCGGGAGTGGAGAGAGCTTCCACGTCAAATTGCAAATTGCGCAAGAATGTCGAACCGGTGGACGGCCCTGCTCCGTTTTGATTGCCGCCAAGGATTGCTCCAGCAGTTTCCAGGCCTCCTGTCAGGTTTACTCGTTCGACCTGTACTCGGCCGGAAAGAACGCCGCCATCGGGAGTGCCGGTCAGCCGAAGATTACCAGCAACCTGCCAGCTCATCCCTTCGGGATAGCGAATCCGCGCGCTGTCGGTATGCGCGGAAATATCGAACCGTACCGGGCGATCCGCGTAGTACACGCTGCCCGTAAGCGTCAGAGCGCCACCGCCTACTTGTGCGGTGACACCTTCGAAGAACAGGCGCGACGCGTCGAAAATCAGGTCTCCCTTGATGGCGCTTAATCCGGTGGGGAAGTCAATTGCACGCGCTTGGGCATTTTCGATGTGCACTTTTCCGGTGACGCGCGGACGATCCAGGGTGCCTTCAAATGCGGCATTGATCTGCGCGGGACCCCGCGCATCGAGGTCCGGGACAAGTCCGCTAAGGAGCCGCAGATCCAGCGCTCCATTCAAGTTCAGATTCACGGTGCGGCGTCCGGTGAAACGAACGTTTCCCGCAATCTGCAAATTTGTATCCGTGCCATGGAAGGTGGCCGGTTCAATATTGATTTCATCTTTCGACGAGCGAAAGTGAACCGGTCCGGAATTTTCCAGCTGCACGTTCGCGTAATTCAGCAGCAGCCTTGTGAAGTTTGCATCCACTATCAGGCTTTCCGGCTGCTTCAGGTTTCCATCGATAGCCACATCGCCGTCGGCTGTGCCGTGCCCTGTAATATGTTGGACGTGTAGTGCGGCCAGCAGGAAGGGATCCAGCACGATATTCCGCAGATTGACTTTACCATTTAACGGGTACGGATCGCTGAGACCCAAGGAGTAACCACCAGACAATCCGCCATTGGTCATCGCGGAATGTAGTTCGAGTTTTGCTATTCGCCCGTCAGAATGGAGATCGCCATTGAAGCTGCCGATGATTTCCTGTCCCACGCGGAAGTCCACCACCCGCAGGCTGCCGTCGCCCACCGGCGCCTGGTATGGCCCCGAAAGTTTCACGCGGAACGTTAGCTGGCCAGAAATGGGGAAGCGCTCTGACTGAATCTTTTCAAAGTTATCCAACGGCAGCGCGGCGCCGACCAGTTCAGCGGAAATATTTTTGTTCGAGAATTGATAACCAAGCGAACCGGTAATGATGCCGGCGCCGCGACCCGCTTCTTTTCCAGAGGGGAATATGCGCAATTCGGCATCGCTGATCCGCGCCTCATCGGATTGCGCATTCAACTGGCCCCGCAAGCGGTTGAATTCGAGTCCGGAGACTTTTCCTTCCGCCAAATCGAAGAGGCCGGTCACCGCCGGGTCTTCGCGTGTTCCGCGCCCGTGAAATTGGCCGGTCAGCAGGCCTTCCACCGGATACGATTCACCTGTTAGAGCAACAACGCTCGCGATAGGAACTTTTTCGAGATTGACTTCAGCGTTCCATTTATTCTCTGGACGGAAGCTCCATTTATCGAGATCCAGATTGCCTTCGAGATTGGCCTGCATGGCACCGTAGCGCAGCTGGCCCCGCGCCAGAGAGAATCCGGAAGCCGAATATGAGATGTCTCCTTCGACCGAATCCAGGCGCGTTTTGCCGTAGACGATTCGTTCTCCGCGAACATGCCCGGCAAAAGTTGGGCTGCCCAGCGGTCCGGTCATCTTGCCGTCCCATGTTGCCGCGCCGCGAATGCGAGGCGCGAATTCTTCAGGAGTGCCAGGAACAACTTGTTCGATGGACTGAATGAAATCGTTAAACGCGTCAAGCTCACCACTCTGAATATGCAATTCGAGAATCGAATCGCTGTGCCCCATGACCCCGCTGACGCGGATGTGATTGGAGGGAGTATCAAACTGAGCCCATTCCAGCGTGAGAATTTCCGGGTCCTGTTTGTAAACAAATTTCCAATCCGCGGTTACCGGGATGTGGCCCGGAGCAACTTCATCCGGAGCAGTCCATCTGGATTGGCCAGAAACCGAGAAATGATTGAAAGCACCTTTCCATGTTTCCACGGTTTCAGCAGACAGGACTGAGTCCCAGTGAAGGCGGTCAATGGGGAAGCCGCGGTGATCGACTGCGGGCAAAACCTGAGCAACACGGACGCCAGTCACCTGAGTCTGGGCGCGAAAATCCAAGCCGGGAAGAGTCATCGTTACCCGTCCCTTCACGCTGCCCCCGAACGCATATGCGGCGAAATCGGGAATATCGATCCCGTTTTTGTCGAGGCGATAACTTCCTGTGCTTCGCAATCCTGCCTGATGGAAAATGTCGTAAGTCAAAACGATCTCAAGACCCGAGTAATTGCCGGTACCCTTTAATTCGCCTCCAGCGAAGGTGCCTTCACCACGAAGATCCACTTTCCCCGAAGGCGTCATAGGCGCACGAAGCGTCTTGCGGAAGTCCGCCAGGTTCATCCAGCCGCGATACCGGTATTTCCATTGCGGAGTGTTGAAGTCGGACATCTCGGCCTGCAGATCGAATTTGGACGTGCCAACGCCGAATTGTCCTTGTTCGATGGTGAATCCGCTGTGCCAAACCGTAAATTTCGCGGATGCGCTTATAGGCAGTGGAAGAAAGCGTTTGTCGGTAAACGTGATTTTTTGCCAAGCGAGATTGCCGGCATAAAGCGGTTGCGACATGCTGCCGCCAGCATCCAGCGTCAGATGCAGGCCGCTGCCTTCCAGAGCCAGCGGAGTCTTCACGTCGTTATAAAGAATCCATCCATTGAGGAGTTCAAAGTAACGGATACGCAAGCCGAACAGGGTCTCGCGCAGCGGCTTGCTGGATTTCCGCGGTACGGCGGGAACATTCGTGGTTCCGGCCTTGTCAACGCGAATGTGAATGTGCGGCTCGCGGACGATTACGTCGGAAAGAGAAACCTCGCGTCCCCAGAATGAATCCACGCGCAATCCCGCTTGTACTTCCTCGGCCGCGAAGAGGGGTTCAGTTCCTTGCGGCTCGTTACCATGAACCACCAGTCCCTTGATCGAAGCCCGCATGGAGAGCCACTGGATGGAAAGGCTGCGAATTTCGGTGCTACCGCCAGTCATCGAATTAACGCGTCGAATGACAAGGCGGCGAATCAGCGGATTCCCTGAGCCGCTACCGAAGAAGATCACCACAGCAACCAACGCGAGCGTAACATTCGCCGCCAGAACCCATGCGAAGTGGCGTAGCCATCTCCATTTGCGGCGCGACGTTTGCTCGCTCATGGCGCATGCTCCCCGAGCATCTTGGTCACGTGGATGCGCCCGCGACTTTCATTCAGCCAGCGATCCGCCTGCTGATTGATACCCTGTTGTACCAGAGCTTCTTGAATGTAATCGTGCGCGGCCTCGAGCGAGGGCGGATTTTGGCCTCGCGCTTTGGCTCGCGGCAATACCGCGTTCTGGTAAAAGTCCTGGATCGCCTGTTCATCGACTTGCACGGAAGGGCGGAAGCGGGAATCGAGATAATTATTCAAATAGAGCTGGTCGGCGGTGATCCGCCGCACCTCATCTTCAGTGAGCGCCGCCAGGTTTCGTCGCGCTTCATAATCTTCCTGGGATGCAAAACTCTGCCGGAGGCGTCGGAGACCGCGATCGATATCAGCATCGGAAGGTCTCGGCGTGCGCGCCAGGGTGGCTTCATTGCGCACAATCCACTGATCGATCAGGCGATTCAGAATTTCAGCGTCACTTTCTGATTTTCCGTCGACCAGCAATTGGTATCGAGACAGCAGCCGGATGTCGCTTAACAAAATTACGTCGTTTTCGACGCGCGCTACGATTCGATCAATTACCTCTTGTGTGGCCGAGGATTGCTGCACCAAGGCGCAAACCAGAACCGCGAGAACGATCTTCCGAAAATGGTTTGCCGGTTTCATTAGAAGGATGAACCCAAGCTGAAAAATACCTGCAAGCGTGGCAGCTGAGTGGATTGAAATCCCAGCGAGCCAGTAGTGCAAGTCGCAGGCGTAGTGCCGCTGGGACAAGGAATAGGAATCACGAAAAAAGGACGGTTCATCTGATAGCCCAGGTCGACGCGAATTGGGCCGACCGGCGTTGCGTAGCGAACGCCAACGCCAACCGTGTGAGAAAAATAATTCAGTTCGTTCGTGCAGTTAAAGAGACATTGTTTGGGATTGGCGGGATCGAAGATGGGCTTCGGAGAACTCCAGCGAAGTGTGACACGATCGATTGTACTGAACACATTTCCACCATCGTAAAACAGGGTTCCTCCAACGCGTGTGCCAACGTATGGAAGATGTAGCGGAAAGCGAAATTCCTGGTTGAAAACCAGCAAGGCCTCTCCGCCGACCGGGAAACCGGTGAGGGTGTCGCGCGGTCCAGCCTGGTTCAGCGCGAACCCGCGCAAAGAGGTGCCTCCCCCGGCGAAGAATCGTTCAGGAAGGGGAATCAGGCGTGGCAGAGGAAGCTGCGTGGGTGCCGGAAAAGTCAGCGATATGGTGTCGCGATAAGGATCCATGACGCCAAAACGAAAAGAGCGCGCGAAACTGAAGCGGCGTCTGATCGGGTGATAGGAAGAATTCTGATAAAGGAAGCGCAAGAAGCTGGCGCTGGAGCCGATGTAGGTGTCGGCAAATCCGAAATCGGCACTATTTAACCAGCCTCGGCTGGCGTCAGCGGGATTGTCGCGGGTATCGCGCACCCAGGAAACGCCGAATTGCGAAACCAAAGTCGGCTGCTCGAAAAGCGGGATTTCCTGGGGCGGGATGTTGAGATTAGAGACGAGAATCTTTCGAAAGCTGTAGCGGTAGAGGATGCTCTGGCGCGAAGAGAGTTGATCTGTCAATTGGAGAGAGCCTTCGTACCGGGACTCTGTGAATGTATTGATGTCTTGAGTTTTTTCGGCGTATGCGGTGGCCTGGGAACTGAAATGTGAATTGCCGAAAGTGTTTGGAACGTTATAGCCCAGTAAGGCGCGGCCCTCGAGCGTGCTGCCGCGAAGTTTTAAAGAGAGAGAATCCGCGCGGCCCGTGAGGTTTAACTTGGTAATTTCCAGAATGCCGCGTGGGGCGGCTTGCACTTCCCCTCCGGTCGGGTTCGTGGTGCTGGCAAGGCGTTGCACTTCAAAGCCACCGCCGTAGGCAACGGTGTACCGCTTCGCCTCTTCCACCAGTACGACGACGTCTTTGTCAGTGGCGGTTCCCGTGGGATTCTGCGGCCCGATGGTAACGCGATTAAAAATCGCAAGATTGTAAAGACGCCGTTGCGTGTCCACTACTTGTCCTTCGCGCAGAGGTTCGGCTGGTTTTACGCGGACTTCTCGCTGAATTACGCCCCGCCGGGTGTGATCGTATCCGGTGATCAGAACTCGTTTCGCGTGGATCTGTGGTCCCTCATGAATGCGATAGATCAACCGTACAGTTTGCGGAGCAACGGGCTCCGTTTTTTTCGCGGCGCGAGTTTCGCTTGCTTGATCCGAAAGGCGCCGGCCCGCGGCTTCGCTATTCGAAGCAGCCGCGGGCTTTTCTGTTTGCTCGATTGCCGATTCGAATGTAGCTTCTGGAAATCCCTCATTGAAGTACAGCGCCAGCACGTTGGCTCGATCCGTGGTGACATTGAATTCCGAATAGGGTTGTCCCGCCAGAGACGCGATCACGCCAAGTAGTTCGTCTTTGCTGAACGCCTGATTGCCTTCGATCCGCAAGTCCTCCACTCGAGTCTGCACACCTTCCGACACCACAAAACGAACCAGCAGGTTGCCTTGTTTTTTCCCGTAATTGTCCTGGATTTGCGTGGCCACTGTTGCAGCCGGGAATCCATTGGCGCGATAAAGATTTTCCATGGATTGCCTGTCCGATTCGATCAGACGGCGGCTGAACTTTCCCGGTGATCCAAATGCCGCTTTGTAGACTTGCAAGCGGCTTGTCAGCAGTTCCCTGTCGAAATAATGGTTGCCGCTGATTTCGATCCCGATTAACTTATGCCGGTCGCCACGTTCGATCGTGTAAGTGATGACCTGCTCTTGACCGTGCCAATTCTTGATTTGAACTTCGCGCACTGCTGACGAATATTTTACGCTCGAATCAAAATAGCCGGCCCGTTCCAGCCGTTCCTGAATGTTGCGCTTACCTTCTTCCAGCAGGTCGGGATCCACCGCGCCTTCTTGGAAGATGGGAACCAGCTTCTTGAGTTCGCCAGTGGAGAGCCGCATGCCGGTGGCTTCGACCCTTACCCGCGCTCCTTCGGAAACGTCCAGCGTAAGGTCCACGGTATTTCTCGCGCTGTCGTAAGCGCCGCGTCGCACCGCGGCCCGTCCACTCAAGCGCCCTTTCTTGATCAGGAATTTTCGAATGCGATTGGTGCCGTTCTGAATTTTGGCGCTTGTAAGCTCCTTGCCGGCCTTTAACTTAAACCTGGCGGCAATTTCGGTGTCAGTGTATTCGGTGTTATTCGTCAGGTGAATGGCGCCGACACGAACGCGCGGTCCCGGCTGTATATTGACCATCACATCCATCTGGTGTTCGGCGGGATGCGGGCGCAACTCGGTGCTCACTTTTGCCGTATACAGTCCTTCTTCTTGAAGGCGCGTTTTCAGGCGCTCCAGCGCTTCGTTCAGGATCTCCTGCCGGAATGGGTCTCCTAGCGTGACTTGCATGGCTGCGGCTGCCGATGCCTCGGAAGGAGGCGCTTTCAATCCGAGGATAATCACCTGATTAAAGTAGAGATTTTCCTGGACGACGAAATCGACCTCGATTCCACCTGGTACGGATTGCGATTGCGCCCGAACGTCTGAAAAATCGCCCGTTCGATAAAGCAGCTTTAAGCTCGCGGCAACTTTTTCGCGGTCCAATGGCTTGCCGGTTTCCACGGTCACAACATTCCTGCCAACCTTTAGATCCTGACCGTCTGTCGTCACTACGCGAACGTTTGTTACCAACGGCGCTTCACTTGTTGCGGAATCGACCTGTGTTGCGGTTTGTTGCGCGAATAGTTTTGCGGGCGCTCCTCCACAAAGGAACGCCGCGAAAACCGCGCCGCAAAGCCTTCTCACGCAATTCGCCCTCATGCTCCCCAAACGCTCAGACGAGAGCGTAGCACAGGCCAGTTGCCCGCCTCGCGCCCTTTCCAGCCACTATCGAGCTATCATGGAACGAAGGCGCACTGGACGCCTGAAGGGGCTACTCGTCCTGCCTATTAACCCTATTTTTGAGAGATACTCTCGGCAAATTTTGTTCGCAGGCATGGGTGAACAGGGTCAACGCCGCCTGCTGGCCTCGAGTGCCGCCATTGTTGGTTGTGGCGCCATTGGTGCTTCAGCAGCGCAATTGCTAGCGCGTGCTGGTGTCGGGCGGCTGCGCGTTATCGATCGCGACTTTGTCGAACCTTCGAACCTGCAACGGCAAGCGCTATTCGATGAAAATGACGCCCGCGACGCTTTTCCAAAAGCCGCCGCAGCACAACACAAACTTCATTTATTGAATTCTGAAATTGCGATCGAGGGAATCGTCGCCGACGTGACCGCCGACAATGTCGGGGAGCTTGTACGCGGTGTTGATTTGATCCTCGACGGCACCGACAATTTCGAGACGCGCTTCCTAATCAACGATTTTGCGGTGAGCACCGGCGTGCCCTGGACTTATGCCGCCGCAGTCGGAAGCTATGGTTTGAGCTTTGCCATCCGTCCCGGAATGACCGCCTGTCTGGCATGCCTGTTGGAAACCCCGGACGCGGGTTCAATGCTGGACGAAACCTGTGACACCGTCGGCGTGCTCGGCCCAGTGGTGAATCTGATCGCTGCCCTGCAAGTCGGCGAGGCACTGAAAATTCTATCCGGCCACCCGGAAGCGCTGCACGGCCGCCTCATGTCGTGTGACGTGTGGACCGGCCGGATGCAGTCCATCTCCGTTTCGCGCAATCCGCAATGTCGCGCGTGTACGCGTCACGAATATTCTTACTTGGATGGGCACTCTCAGCCGCACATCACCCTGTGTGGCCGCAATTCTGTTCAGATCCACGAGCGGCGGCGTTCGTTGGATCTCGAGGCGCTTGGACGAAAACTCTCAGCCGCCGGAATTACTGTTAAGAAAAACAACTTCCTGCTGAAATTTGCAGTGCCACCCTATGAGATGACTGTTTTTGGCGATGGCCGAGCCATGCTGAAGGGGTCTACTGACCCGGCCATCGCGCGGTCGCTCTACGCGCGATACATCGGAGCTTAAGAGCCGCGTAAACGCGAAGGATCTCTGATGGCTACGAGATTGAGCATTACAGAACGCGAAGGGTTGCGTCTAGCGGAATGCGCCGCTGCGGCCTGGCGATGAACGCATATTCGCGCGATCGAGATTTTCACGCAAATTCATCAGCGTTAGAAAAGTGCTCAAAATACGGGCTTTCAGATCGTCCGTAAGCGGCATACCGCTGGTCGCAACGCGCGCCAGCTTTTCCCCGCTATCGGTGATGAAACGCATGATTTCGCGTTGCCGCTCATGCGGAGCCTTGCCCAGTGCGGTCTCGCGGCGCATCTCGGAGCAGCTGGATTCCAGGGACAGCGTATAGTGCAGCACGCAGAGCTTTTGTTCTTCGAGGGCCGTCGGCGCGGTGCCTTTGCAGCCCGCAATCTGGCAGGGACTTGGGATCATCGTAGACTCGTAAAAAAGTTAACAATACCCGGCTCGGAAAAGCCAGCATCCAGCGGCGCGATGTGCGCTTGGCGTCAGCCTGCTCTGATGGCCATCTGGAAGCTCGTCTAGTAAAAACCGATTGACAATATTATTCAGCCGGTTGTATTTTTATACAGACGGCTGAAATATCGGCCAATGACATGGGAAGCGCAAAAACATTCCGGCACGGTCAGATCCTGCGGCTCGTAACTTCAGAGCGCATTGCCAATCAGCAAGATTTGCGCAAGCGTCTTTCTTTGCAAAAACTTCGTGTCACCCAGGCTACCCTTTCCCGTGATTTGCAAGAGTTGAAACTGGTTAAGACTCCCGAAGGCTATCGCCCGGCCTCAACCCTGGTTGAAGAAACCGCGCCCACAGCGCTGCTGGCGCGAGCACTAGGCGAATTCCTGCTCGACATTCGACCCGCTGAGAATCTGCTGGTGTTGAAAACGCCCCCCAGCGGCGCGCAGCCTTTGGCGGCAGCCGTGGACGCCGCAAGATTTCCGGAAATTGCCGGAACCATCGCAGGAGACGACACCGTACTGATTATTACGCCCAACAAACGCCAGCGCGAATCGCTGCAACAGAAAATCGAATCGTTCGTCGGCCGCCCCCTGCGCAGCCGCGCCTCATAAAATGCAAGATCCTCGCAAAATTGCGGTCATAGGTGTTTCCGGATACACCGGCTTCGAACTGGCAAAGATACTTCTGCGCCATCCGGAAGCACACTCGCTCACCTTTTATGTGCGCGATACGCGGGGCGCACATTGCTTGACCGAACTGTTTCCGCAACTCCGTTCCCGGGGCCAGGCCCCCGTTCGCGCGCTATCACTCGATGCGATCTCCTCAAGCGGAGCTGGTACCGCATTTCTTGCCACACCGCACGAAGTATCCGCGGAAATGGCGCCGCAACTCGTGGGGGCAGGACTACGCGTCATTGATCTGAGCGGAGCCTTCCGGTTTCGCGACCCCGAAACCTTCTGCAAATGGTACAAACTGCCGGCTCCCCATGCGTCATCGCTCAGCGAAGCCGTTTATGGTTTGCCGGAATTTTATGCAAACGAAATTGCCAAAGCGCGGCTCGTCGCGAATCCCGGCTGCTATGCGACTAGCGTAATCCTTGCTGTTCGCCCGCTCGCAAACGCCGGCTGCATCGCGCCGGCCTCGACCGTTGTATGCGATTGCAAGTCCGGAGCCACCGGCGCAGGCAAAGAACCACGTCGCGATTTACAATTCGCGGAACTCGACGAAAATTTCAAAGCCTATAATTTATTTTCTCACCGTCATACGCCGGAAATCGTGGAGCACACCCGCTTACCGGAATCGCAAATCGTGTTCAGCACGCACTTGTTGCCGCTGGCGCGGGGAATTCTTTCCACTATCTACATAGCGCTCAGCGAATCGCAGTCTCCGGATTCGGTCGAAGCGATCTTTCGCAAGGCTTACGCCGGCCGCCCAATGGTGCGCATTTGGAATGCCGGAACACTCCCGGAACTCCGGCATGTCGCGCACACTAATTTCGCGGATCTCGGATTCGCGCTCGATTCTTCCGGGCGCAGGCTTGTAATCGTCAGTTGTCTGGACAATCTCGGTAAAGGCGCGGCCGGCCAGGCTGTCCAGAATTTCAACAATCTTCTTGGAGTTGAGGAGCAAATCGGACTGCTATGAGACTCGTCGTCAAATTTGCGGGTGCATTACTCGAAGAAAAAGCAACGGTGGCGGCGCTGGCCCATCAGATCGCAGCGCTTGCCAAACAAGGCCACGAAATTCTCGTAGTTCACGGCGGTGGGCGCATCTTCACCGGCATGCTGCAGCGGCTGGGCATTGAGAGCAAATTTGTGGGCGGCCTCCGCATTACCGATCGTGAAACGCGCGATGTTGCGGTAATGGTTTTCGCCGGACTTCTTAACAAACAGCTGGCTGCCGCGATTTCTGCCGCCGGCCAGCCCGCCATCGGGATTTCCGCCGCGGACGCGCAATGTTTTACCGCCGAACCGTTCGTGCACAACGATGTGCAAGGGAGTCTCGGGTTCGTCGGCTATCTCACCGGAGCGAACACCAGCCTGCTTAAGACCTTCTGGCGCGAAGGCATTCTGCCGGTCGCCGCTTGCTTGGGGATTGATCCTGACGGCGAACTTTACAACATCAATGCCGATCACATGGCCGCCGCCTGCGCTGAATATCTGCAAGCCGATCGCCTGATCTACCTCACCGACGTGGCGGGTGTCCTTGACGGCGAAAGAATTCTTGCCGGCATCGCATGCGACAACGTTGAAACCCTGGTCCAACGAAAAATTGTTTCTGGCGGCATGGTTTTGAAACTCGAAGCTGCCAAGCGCGCCCTGGAAGGCGGCGTTGGCAGCGTTCACATCGTCGGCGGCGCGATTCAAGATGGCCTTCTCGCCGCGGTTCGCGCGCCCGAATCAAAATCTGCCGCTTCGTCGCGTGGAATTCCTGGCACACAAATCATCCGTGGACTCGTTAACAATGCCGCTCCCGCGGCTATGTCGGCGGCGTGATGAAAAAACTTCGAACAAAACGGCATGCCAGGCCTATTTCACGGCTGTTGCCGAAGTCTAGAAACTCCGCGCTGCCTGCTGCTCTCAGCGAAGCCGACCGGTTTCTCTTGCCGACTTACAAACGTTCGCCAATACTTTTCACACGAGGCAAAGGCGCGTATGTTTTCGATTCCACTGGCAAAAAGTATCTCGATTTTCTGGGCGGTATCGCCGTCAATGCGGTTGGCCACGCGCATCCGCGTATTTTGAAAACCATTCGCCGCGAATCGGCGCGCGCGATTCATTTCTCTAATCTTTTTCACAATGAGTTCCAGGGGCCACTCGCTCGCAAACTTTCGGAATGGTCGGGCCTCGATCGAGTCTTTTTCGCCAACAGCGGCACCGAGGCGATTGACGGCGCTTTAAAGTTGGCGCACCTTTGCGGAAGACCCGCGGATGGCGCTTTTTCGAATACTCCGGCGAAAACCCGCATTCTCGCTTTGCAAAATTCCTTTCACGGACGCACCTTTGGCGCGCTGAGCGTTACTGCTACGGAAAAATATCGCGCCCCCTTTGAGCCTCTAGTCCCGGGAATTGAATTCATCTCGTTTAACGATGTCACCGACCTTGAAAATAAATTGGACGACACGGTGTGCGCCATAATCGTGGAACCCGTTCAGGGCGAGGGCGGTATCTATTCCGTTAGCGAACAATTTTGGGAACGCGCTCGCTTTCTCGCCACGCAGCGCGGCGCTTTGCTGATTGCCGATGAAATTCAATGTGGCCTCGGACGAACCGGACGCCGCTTCGCCTATCAACAATTTCCTTCGAAGCCCGACATCGCGGTTGTCGCAAAGCCGCTTGCCGCTGGCCTTCCCCTCGGGGCCATTTTGACCAACGACACGGTAGCAGCTCGGGTTACGCCCGGCATGCACGGTAGTACTTTTGGCGGCGGCCCGATGATTTGCGCTGTCGCCCTTGAATTCCTGAAAATTATCGACGACCAAAAACTTTTGGCAAACGTCCTCGCGCGCGGCCAGGAACTCCGTGACGGCCTCGAAATACTTAAACTCAAATTCGATTTCATCAAAGAGGTCCGTGGTGAAGGTTGCATGTTCGGAGTGGAACTGTCCGTTGATGGCGCCCCGTTCGTCGCCGAAGCGCTCAAGCGTGCTCTGCTCATCAACTGTACCCACGATTTCACGATTCGCCTCCTTCCGCCCTTTCTCATCACTCGGGCTCAAGTACGCGAATTTTTGCAACGTTTTGAAACTGTTCTTTCTCAGGCCCCGCGAGTGGTTCCGGCAACGGACTCTTCCGCAAGAAAAGATCCGTTGCCGTCGGCTCTATCCGCGACGTCGACCGCTTAGCGGTTGCGAGTGAAACGACCGCTTAGCGGTTGCGGGTGAAAGTGGTTGCATCACAGGCGCATCTCAAGAGGTGAAAATGGCAGCTTCAACACTGACACTCCCGCTTCAACAGACGAACGATCTCCTCACCGGAGCCGAATGGAGTCCCGCGCACGCGCGCGAACTCCTCGCGCTCACTGCGGACATCAAATCTAATCCCGCTCGCTACGCAGAAACCTTGCGCGGCAAATTTCTCGCGCTGATTTTTGAAAAGCCGTCGCTGCGCACGCGTGTCACCTTCGAGGTTGGCATCCAGAGCATGGGCGGTCAGGTGGTTTTTCTCGACCACACCCAAGCGCGCCTGGGTGAGCGCGAATCCATTGCCGACGTGGCGCGTAATCTTGAACGCTGGGTCCAGGGCATCGTCGCGCGCGTATATGAGCAGAATGTCCTCGATGAAATGGCCGCCGCCACCGACGTTCCGGTGATCAATGCGTTGTCCGACAAATTCCACCCCTGCCAGGCACTGGCCGATTATTTTACGCTGCAAGAAAAATTCGGATCGCTTAAGGGTTTCCGGTTGGCTTACGTCGGTGACGGAAATAATGTAAGTCACTCGCTGATTTACCTCGCCGCGCGTTTGGGCGTGCATCTTCGCATCGCCACTCCCGCGAATTACGCTCCCGACGCCGACGTGATCACCGACTCGCGCCGGGTCGCCAAAGAAGCCAAAGCCAAAATCGAACTCTTCACCGATCCGCGCGAAGCGGTGGAGGGCGTCCAGGCCGTTTACACCGATTCCTGGACCAGCATGGGTTTTGAAGCCGAAGAAAAAGTCCGCAGCGAAGTGTTCAAGCCATATCAGGTCAATCGCAAGTTGATGGCTCTTGCCGAACGCGGCGCCCTCTTCATGCATTGCCTGCCCGCGCATCGCGGCCACGAAGTCACGCCGGAAATTCTCGATGGCGCGCAATCCGTGGTTCTCGATCAATCGGAAAACCGCATGTATGTCCAAAAAGCGATTCTGCACACGCTGTTTCGCTAGAAACAGAAAAAACGGAAAAACAGTTTTGTCATGGCGCAATTGCCCGCAAAATTAAGAAAATAGAAAGAGGAATCCTTGAAAGCCCCTGCACCTAAGCCAAAAAAAGTAGTGCTTGCCTACTCGGGAGGTTTGGACACTTCCATTATCATTCCGTGGCTGAAGGAAAACTACGGTTGCGAAGTGATCGCCATGATCGGCGATGTCGGCCAGCAAGAAAACCTGGAAGCCGCTCGCAAAAAAGCGCTTGCCACCGGTGCTTCCACCGCCTATGTGGAAGATCTCCGCGAAGAATTTATTCGCGATTTCATTTGGCCGACGCTTCGAGCCGGCGCGGTGTACGAACACACCTACCTGCTCGGCACATCCATGGCGCGCCCCATACTTGGCAAGCGCCAGGCCGAACTAGCGTTGCAACTTGGCGCCGATGGCCTTTCTCACGGTTGCACAGGCAAAGGGAATGATCAGGTGCGCTTCGAACTAGCCTACAAAGCAATCGCGCCGAATCTGCAAATCATCGCTCCCTGGCGCGAATGGGATATTGATTCCCGCGAGGATGCCATCGCCTACGCGGAAAAACACAACGTGCCCATCGAGCAAAGCAAAAAAAACATCTACAGCCGCGACCGCAACATCTGGCATCTGAGCCACGAAGGCGGCGAGCTCGAAGATCCTGCCAATGCTCCCAGCGAAGCCATGTGGCAATGGACCGTCTCTCCTGAAAAAGCGCCCGACAAAGCGGAAGAAGTCGAAATCGGCTTCGAGTCCGGCACTCCTGCTTCCGTCAACGGCGCAAAGCTGCCCCCAATCGATCTGCTCAACGCCCTAAACGATATTGCCGCGCGTCATGGCGTTGGCCGCACCGATCTCGTGGAAAATCGTCTCGTTGGCATGAAGTCGCGCGGCGCCTACGAAACTCCCGGCGGCACGCTGCTCGTCACCGCGCACCGGGAACTCGAACGCCTTACCATCGACCGCGACACCGCGCATCTCCAGCAATCGCTCGCAGTACGCTATGCCGAACTTGTCTACAACGGCGTGTGGTTTTCCACGCAACGCCAGGCGCTCGACGGTTTCTTCAAGGTCTCCCAGCAGCGCGTTACCGGCTCGGTCGGATTGAAACTTTGGAAAGGCACTCTCACCGTCACTAGCCGCAAATCGCCCTTCTCGCTTTATCGCGCGGACCTGGCCAGCTTCACCATGGGCCGCTACAACCCAAAGGACGCCGAAGGCTTCATCAATCTCTTCGCTCTTCCGGTCACCGTTCGTCCCAAGGCGAAAGCCGAAGGCGGCAATTCGTGACCTGTCGCGTTTCGCGTAGTCTTGTCATCCTGGGGCCCGATTCGTCGGGCCGAAGGATCTCAACGTAGGCAAGTCGCGAACGCAACCACGACCTCGATGACTGATCGCAAAGACAGCAAACTCTGGGGTGGCCGCTTCGAACGCGCGCCGGATGCCCGCTTCGACGCCTTCCAGCGTTCGTTTGCGTTCGATCGTCGCCTCTTGCCCTACGAAATCGCGGTCGATCGCGCGTGGGCCAAGGCTCTCCAGCCTATCGGCATCTTCACGCAGGAAGAAGTCCAGCAAACTCTTGCCGCGCTCGACAAAATTGCCGCTCGCGCCGAATCCGATCCCGTCTGGGTCGATTCGTTCGGCGCCGATGCTGAAGACGTCCACCATTTCGTCGAAAAAGCCCTAGTCGAAGAACTTGGCCCCCTCGGCTGGAAACTCCACACCGGCCGCAGCCGCAACGAACTCGTTGCCACCGATTTTCGTTTGTTCGTTATCGATGCTGCTGCCGAAATTCAGTGCGCTATCGAAATTCTACTCGGTGCGTTCCTGAAACAAGCGAAGGCAAATGTCTCAATTCCTATGGCCGGCATGACCCACATGCAGCACGCTCAGCCGATTCTGCTTTCGCACTTTCTTTTGGCACATGCAGAAGCGTTCACCCGCGATGTCAAGCGGTTGCAAAATGCCGCTGCTAGCGCCGACGCTTGTCCGATGGGCTCGGGTGCGCTCGCAGGAAACGCTTTCGCCATCGATCGCGCCGCCATCGCTCACGACCTCGGCTTTTCCAAAATCACCGCTAACAGCCTCGACGCGGTGGGCGACCGCGATTTCGCTCTCGATTACCTCTTCGCGCTTTCCGGTATCGCCACTCATCTCTCCCGTCTCGCTGAAGACTTCATTCTCTGCGCCTCGCAGGAATTTTCTTACGTCATTCTTCCCGACGAATATTCCACTGGCAGCAGTCTGATGCCGCAGAAAAAAAATCCTGACGCCTGGGAACTCATTCGCGGAAAATCCGGCCGCATTACCGGTGCGCTCTTTAGTTTGCTTACCACGCTCAAAGGCTTGCCCACCAGCTACCAGCGCGATTTGCAAGAAGACAAGGAATCACTCTTTGCCGCGCACGATCAAGTTGCTGACATGCTTGCAGTCGCAGCCGGCACACTGACGGCAACAAAGTTCGATGCTGAACGTATGTGTGCTGCGGCTTCCAACCCCGGCCTGTTTGCCACCGAAGCCGCTGATTATCTCGTTCGTAAAGGTGTTCCGTTCCGGCAAGCGCACGATCTCGTCGGCAAAATCTTAAAAGAAGCCGAACGCCAGAAAATTGACTGGACTAAATTACCGCTGGACGAGCTGCGTAAACTCTCTTCGGCATTCGATAAAGACTTCGCGGACGGACTTACCGTCGAAGCCGCACTAGCTGCCAAAAAAGTTCCGGGCGGCACAGCAACTGACTCTGTCCGCGCGGCCATTGCTGATCTCGAAAGCCGCCTTCCGAAGGAAACCAACGCGAAATGACTCAGCCACCGCCAGAATCCGCCATCCCCAAAGGCTTCCGCTTCGCAGCCACGGCTTGCGGCCTGAAGAAAACGGGCGCGCTCGATCTCGCACTCATCTCCAGTGACTTGCCCGCCTCCGCTGCCGGCGTTTTTACCCAAAATCTGGTGGTCGCTGCTCCGGTCACACTGTCAAAGAAAAATCTTCACGAGTCCAAAGGCCGTATGCGCGCTGTCGTCGTCAATGCCGGCAACGCCAACTGTGCCACCGGCGCACAGGGTGAAGCCGCCGCGCAGCGCACCAATGAGGAAGCCGCTCGCCGTATGTTGCTCTCGCCCCATGAATTATTCGTCTGTTCCACCGGCGTGATCGGTGTCCAGCTTCCCGTGGAAAAAATTCTGCGGGCTCTTCCGTCTCTTTCTCGCAATCGTCGCCCTTCCGCTCGTTCTTTCGCGGAACTTTCTCTGGCGATCTGCACCACCGACACACGCCCCAAGACCGCCTCCGGCTCTTTCAAGATGTCCGGCAACCGCATCCATGTTCTCGGCTGCGCTAAAGGCGCCGGCATGATTCACCCCAACATGGCTACCACCTTAGCCTTCGTGGTAACCGACGCGGCGATCTCGCCTTCACTCCTGCAAAAAACTTTGCGCCACGTTACCTCACGCACCTTCAACTCCATCAGCATCGATGGCGACACTTCCACCAATGATACGCTGCTGGTCTTGGCCAATGGCGCTGCCGGCGCTTCTGGCATCTCCAACGGGAGCAAAGCGCATCGCCAGTTTTCCGGCGCCCTCGAAGAGGTCTGCGGCTCGCTCGCGCAGCAAATTGTTGCTGATGGTGAAGGAGCGCAACGCGTCATCGAAATTGAAGTCCGCGGCGCAAAAACGGAGTCAGCCGCGCGCAAAATTGCCGAGACCATCGCGACTTCGCCGCTCGTCAAGACCGCCTTCGCAGGCGGCGATCCCAACTGGGGACGCATTTTCGCCGCCGCTGGCCGCTCTGGCATTAAGTTTCATCCCGCGCTAGTCGAAATCACCATGGCCGGAATCAAGGTCCTCCGCAGAGGCCAGCCGCTCCCCTTCAACGAACGCACCGCTTCGAACCGCCTGCTCGCCGATCACGTTCCGATTATTGTGGATTTGCACGCCGGTAAATCGCGCTCGCGTTACTGGACCTGCGACTTCACCGCAGAATACGTTCGCATCAACGCCAGCTACCGCACTTAGGAAATTATTCTGCGGCCGTATCCCACTTCCATCTGGCGAACTGTTGCCGCAACGCAATTTTCTTGAATTTCCCGACGCTCGTCCGCGGAATCGCTTCCACAAAAACAAACGCATCCGGCAATTGCCACTTTGCAAAAAACGTGCCAAGGAAAGCCCGTAGCTCTTCACCGGTCGCGCATTTTCCATCCTTAAGAACCACCGCGGCCAGCGGCCGTTCTTGCCACTTCGGATGCGGTATTCCTACCACGCACGCCTCTTTCACCGCTGGATGTCCCATCAAGGCATTTTCCAGATCCACCGAACTGATCCACTCTCCGCCGGATTTCACCATGTCCTTTGCGCGATCCACGATCTTCACCACTCCATCTTCGTCTACAATCGCGACATCGCCTGTTTTGAACCACCCATCCGCCGTCCAGCGGTGCGCCTGATCCGGCGATTCGTAATAATGCGAAGCTACCCATGGCCCACGAACTTCCAGTTCCCCGGCGGTTTCGCCATTCCAGGGAGCTTCAACCTCTTTCTCTCCGTCTTCCCCTGGTCGTGTAATTCTCAAGTCCACAAACGGCACTGGCCACCCTTGCTTTGCCCGCACCTGATATTTGGCTTCGTCATTCCAGTCACGCATGTGCGATTTTAAGCGGCCCGTTGTCGCCAGCGGCGCCGTCTCCGTCATTCCCCACAAGTGCAGCAAGTGAATTCCGAATCGGTCCAGTTTGCGAATCAATTCCAGCGGCGGCGCCGTTCCTCCGCAAATCACGCGCACCGGCCAATCAAATCTCCAGCGCCCCGGATTTTTTTCTAGCGCGTCCAGCACGCCGATCCACACTGTCGGCACCCCTGTGGACATACTCACCCGCTCTTCCACCATCCAGTCCAACAAACCTTCTGGCTCCACGTTCGGCCCGCTCAGCAAAAGTTTGCTTCCAGCCATGGCACAGGAAAACGGTAATCCCCAGGCGTTTGCGTGAAACATGGGCGCTATCGGCAAAATCGTATCCTGGTGGCTCACCGCGAACGCGTCTACCGCGCATTCTGCCAGCGAATGAAGAACCAGCGAGCGATGCGAATAAATCACGCCCTTCGAATAGCCCGTCGTTCCGGACGTGAAGCACATTGTTGCGCCGTCATTCTCATCAATCTCCGGAAATTCAAAATCCGCATCGGCTCCCGCCAGCAATTCCTCGTAATTCAGATATTCTTGCGGCACCGATCCGCATCCATATGGCACCACAATCACTTTTTCAAAACCTGCAACGTTTCGGAATTTCTCGTACACCGGCAGCAGCACATCGTCAATCAACAAAAATCGGTCCTCCGCATGTTTGGCGATGCCCGCAATCTCCTGCGGATGCAGGCGCAGATTCAGTGTATGAAGAATTCCGCCCCCGCAAGGCACGCCGAAGAACGCTTCCAGATGGCCAACGTGATTCCACATCATCGAGCCCACTCGATCGCCGCTTCTCAATCCCAACTTGGCGAGCGCACTCGCTAGTCTCCGCGCGCGCTCGCTGAATGTCCGATAGTTTGTGCGCGTCGCGCTCCGGTCCGGCCGCCGCGACACAATCTCCACCCTTGGAAATTGCTTCCCCGCTCTTTCCAGGATGGCTTTCAACGTCAGCGGGTAGTCCATCATCGTGCCGCGCATTGATCTACCTCCTCCGTCAGCCAATTCGCGCGCATCCTATCACCATTTTGCATACCGGTATTCATGCAGTATGCCTCCCCTAGGTGTTGCATGAGCTAACTTCCCCATTGCAAAAAGGGGCAATTTCCGCGACGATGCCTCTGACCGCTGGATTGCCCGATTCGTGTCCCCCGGTTTCAGGGTTTTGTATTTTCGAGCCCTGAAATCAAGTACTGGTTCGGACCTTCGGATGCCCGCAAGGATTCTCTGGCTCTCCAGCGCGCTCCGCGACAGGTACCTTGGTTCCGGTGCAAAAGGAGTCCGTAAGTGAAGAAGCTTTACGTTGGAAATCTTCCGTTTTCCGCCACGGAAGATACGCTGCATGAATTTTTTTCACAATCTGGTGTTAACCCTTCCGCTGTCAATCTCATTCGGGATCGTTTTACGGGACAGTCTCGTGGTTTCGCTTTCGTCGAAATTTCCAACGATGAAGAAGCTGATCGCGCGGTCAATTCCCTGAACGGCCAGAATTTCGGCGGCCGTAACCTCGTGGTTAATGAAGCCCGTCCGCAGGAACAGCGCGGCGGTGGCGGCGGCCGGGGCGGCGGCTTCGGTGGTGGACGCGGAGGACACGGCGGAGGTGGTGGGGGCCGTGGCCGTGGCGGCAATGATCGCGGAGATCGTGGCGGCGACCGTGGAGATCGCGGCAACCGCTGGTAAGGTATTTTGCCCATTCAGCTGTCTTCGCCGCTGGCGTCGCTCTTCACTCTTTCTAATTTGCCCCCGGCGGTAGCTTTGCTACTCAATTCCATACACTTCGGTGTGTGATTTTTGCTGGGTCAACGCCCGCTTCAATCTCTAACACCGGTGACTAGACCGAAACTTTTGCCTTATTTACGTGTTGGAAACACTGGGCTGGTAATTTTAACGTCAGCCTAAGGGTTCCGCAGTATGGTTGCGCTTGCCGAAGCCGTGCATTCTCTGTCCGCTGCAATGGTTTCGCGGTATGCCATTTGACGAACCTTTTATAAAAGTTGAGCATCCAATGTTGCGAACGAGACGTAAAAATAAAGAGGACGCTCCCGAACGACGGGTGGACGCAACAAATAACGAACCGCAAATTTTTTTCGCTATGACCACTTGGCAAAAACGCGATTGGCAGGAATTTTACGAACTGGCACGCCGCCCCTGGCGGCGTCATCGTCCGCCGCGCCCGGTTTATCCTTCAGGCCTCAATCGTGTCGCACCCGCACAAGGCTACAGCCTTTCTGAACTTGATGACGCCGGCGTTGATCTCGATCTCGCGGAAAGTCTCGGCCTGCCCGTGGATGCCGGCCGGATCGGAGTTTACGGCCCTAACGTTACCGTCCTTCGCGAATTCATCCGCATCAACCGCCTCCCGCTATAGCCTTTGGCTGGCCGCCTCACTCTGTCATCCCAGGGAACAGAAAGGACGTTTTTCCGAGTTCCTGAAACAAGAACCTCGTGTTGACCTCACAGCTTTTCCCATTTTGGAGCGCGGGTTCGCTCTAATTTAGGTTTTGGTACTATTGACAATCCGATAAATTCGTGCTACCATGATTTGTGAAGGTTGTCGCCCACTCTTCTGAGTTCTCCGCCGCAACCCCCACTCTGGAACCCTCGTCGGCCAGCCTTAAGTTCGTTATTCCCCCATGCACGAGTCACAAGCCGCGAATCGCCAGTCACATTCTGCTAACCCCTTTGCTCACATACTCTTGCGCACTCTTCTGCAAACCAAAACTGCTATCTGCTTTCTTATCAGCAGCTTGCGCACTCTTCGAGCAAAAACAGGGGGGCGGGAGCATCGATTCAAAAGAGAGCGCCCGTTTGAGCGCTTCCGCAAAAGCCCGTTTGAACGCTTCCATAAAAGAAAGTAACATAAACTTTCTACTCCGCTATGGCTTCTCCCTTTAACATCATCTCCAACCCGCAGCCTCCGCTGGCTTCCCCCGAACATCTCGGGGCACCCCCGCCAGGAACGCATCCTCGCCCCGACTGGCTCCGAGTCAAATTCCTTGGCGGCGAACGCTACCAGGACCTCAAGCGCATTATGCGCACCCTCGATCTCCACACCGTTTGCGAATCCGCCCGCTGCCCCAACATGGGCGAATGTTGGGAGCATGGCACGGCCACCTTTATGATTCTGGGCGAGATCTGCACGCGTGCATGCGGTTTCTGCGCTGTTCCTTCAGGCAAACCTGTAGGCCCACCCGATGAAGACGAGCCTTTTCGCGTAGCCGAAGCTGTTGCACGTATGGGTCTGCGCTACGCCGTGGTCACCAGCGTCAATCGCGACGATCAGCCCGACGGCGGGTCGCAAATTTTCGCTCGCACCATTCAGGAAATTCGCCGCCGGGTGCCCGGTTGCAAAGTCGAAGTTCTCATCCCCGATTTTCGCGGAAATTGGGACGCTCTCGACACCGTTCTCGCGGTTCGTCCCGATGTGCTGAATCACAATACCGAAACCGTGCCACGCCTCTACCGCCAGGTGCGTAAAGGCGCGCTCTACGAACGCTCGCTCGAACTTCTACGTCGCGCCAAGCAATCTCATCCCGGCGTGCCCACCAAAACCGGCCTGATGCTGGGCCTCGGCGAAGAAAAACACGAAGTCCTTTCCACCATGCAGGACTTGGCCGCGCAAGGCACCGACATTCTTACCCTCGGCCAATACCTCCAGCCCACGCGCGAGCATCTTCCGATCGTTCGCTACGTCCACCCTGATGAATTTTCCGAATACAAGTTTTTGGGGAAAGAAATGGGATTCAAGCACGTCGAAGCCGGGCCACTCGTTCGCTCGTCCTACCACGCGTTCGATCAAGCCGATTCCGCCATCCACAGTTAATCGATGTATGGAAGTTCTCGGCAAATGCAAACTTCCACGAATGAACCTTAAAGAGAAATCGTCAACGTGGCTGGCCGACCAGCCTGTCTGCAGCAGGCAAGCGTAGCGACCGAAGATTCCGGCTCCTGCCTGAGAGGATCACAACTTCTCATTTGCCAGGGTTCTTGGCAGGGCGTGTAGTTTGATCCGAGTTTTGTGCTCTAGTGGACTCTAACTGCCGCGGCTTACACCAACCACCGTCGCCCCAAGTCCCGCAATCAGCAGGATGATCGCCGCGGCAGTAGGCACCGTGGCCGTCTTTTCCTCATTCACGGTTGCACGTACTGGCCCGATGTGCGCCACTTCTTCGGTCTTGTGATAAGTGAATTGCGGATGAACCAACCCAAGGATGCCAAGCACAAACAGAACCAGCCCTGCGATGATCAAGGCTCTTTTCATTCTCGAAACTTATCACAGGGCGGGCCGGTCACCGTAGAACCTTCTTCTGACTTCGCCATCGCACCAGGCGGCTATGAGCTCTCCTGGCCCGGCCACGCATCGGAAAGACAGAATTCGTAGGGCTCTATAAAGAAAAAGCGCCTGCACCAGCGGTACAGGCGCCAAATTTTTTTCAGGGTCAGAAACAAATTTTATGCATTGGCAGCCGCGGCAGCCTTCTTGGCCGCTTTCGCTGCCTTGGCCGCAGTCGAAGCCTTACGGCGGCGCTTCGTCTTCGGTGGAGTCGCGGGCGCTTCACCAATCAACTCCGCGGTCATAATGCTCGTCACGAACAGCTTCGGCCCGTGATCGTCAAAATCCACGGCCGTGCGATCTCCGTCCGAAGAAGTCACAATCCCCAATCCATACACATCATGCTTAATTGTCTGGCCTTCTTGCATTGCTTGCACGTCTTCCTCCTTGGCCGCTCGCTCGACTTAAATTTTTTCTCCCACTTGAAACTCGATCCGGGGGTTAGTTAAGGATGTCTTGCAAACTCTTGGATAGGGGCGGCAACTCGATGGACTCGATTTCCGCCCGTCACGCGTTCAGAAGCCCGTTGAGATTTAGAGGCTGGTCACGTTCTCCGCTTGCAGGCCTTTCGGACCCTTTTTCACTTCAAATTCTACTGCCTGACCTTCATTCAGTGATTTGTAGCCTTCCATCGCGATGGCCGAGAAATGTACGAATACGTCCTCTCCCGTTTGGCGCTGGATGAATCCGAAGCCCTTTGAAGCGTTAAACCACTTTACTGTTCCTTGTTCCTTCACTGCGTGACCTCTCATGCGTGGTTCGGTTTTCCGAGACCATCGTTAGTTTTGCGTGCTTCTCTCGGTCCGGTTTCGCATGTCTCGCCGGCTTGTTTTCGTGACAGTGCCGGGTTGGGCCGCGCCGTGACGCCTTCCGAATACAAAAAAGACCGCAAAATTTGTCCTTGCAGTCCTTCTGAGCGAATCAAAAGGTATTACAAGAGCAACAAACGCTAAAGTAAGAATAGCACAAAAGTGCCGGCATGTCCACGCCCAAGCTGAGCGGTCGGCTTTGTATGTTTATGATTCTATTACGCTTAGTAGCAAAAGCGAGGCATTTTTAATCGGATATATCAGGGTGCAGGCTTGCTCCCTGTCCATCAGCTTCTTTCTTTTCCCAATATTTTTTCACCCACGCTTCCCAACTCTTTCCGGCAGCTGGATCCCGTCCGCTAAACGCCAGCGCCGCGATGTCCGAGTACGCGATTTTCAATCTTCCGCTGCCATCCTTTGGCAAAATCCTGATAAATGAAGCACTTAGCGTCGCGCCGCTCTCCCGATCGAAAACATATCCCTCGATTTTCGTGCCGTCTTTTTGCGTCAACGTCACGTCGCCGCGATAATCGAACGCTTTTTCCAGGGCTTCGCGCAGTTCCTGTTCGTTTGCCAGCTCTGGGATCCAGCCTTCGATTCCCTCGCGTGAGCGCCCAGGAGCGACTTCCAGCTTATCCGGATCAAAACTGCCGGCGCCCGGCAGATCCTGTCGTTCGAAATGCGTAGGAATGCTCACGCCCGAGTCTCTTCCATCTGTGTTTTTGTCGCCTCAATTTGCACCAATGGATTAAACGCATGCACTGGCTTTACCGGCTCGTTCAACATTTCCAGCGCATCCAGGTCGGTGTACGTCGTCGTCAGTCCTGCCTTGATGGTGGCCCAGAGTCCGCCAAGCCCGCTGAAAGTATGATCGACCGCCGAGGCTTCGTAGCCGCTGTGCACCATGCAGTTCGCGCACTTCGGATTGCCCGACTCCGTGCCGTAATTCTGCCATTCGACCGATTCCATCAACTCCTGGAAGGTGTCCGCGTAGCCATCCTGCAGCAAGTAGCATGGTTTCTGCCAGCCAAACACGTTGTAGGTTGGCATGCCCCAGGGCGTGCACGCGTAGTTGCGTTTTCCCATCAAAAATTCCAGAAACAATTTCGACTGATTGAATTGCCAGCTCTTCTTACGGTTCGAAAGAATCGCCCGGAATAGCCTTCGGGTCCTCGCGCGTCCCAAGAAATGCTTCTGGTCCGGCGCTTTTTCATACGAATATCCGGGCGAGAGCATCATTCCTTCGACGCCAAGCTTCATCATTTCATCGAAAAATGCGCGCACGCTTTTCGGATCAGCGCCATCAAACAATGTCGTGTTCGTGGTGACCCGGAAACCGCGGTTGATCGCTTCACGAATCCCTTCGATTGCCTGGTCGTATCCGCCCTCGCGGCATACCGAGAAATCGTGATGTTCCTTTTGTCCGTCCACATGCACCGAGAACGTCAAATACTTGCTCGGCTTGAACAAATCCAATTTTTCTTTCAGTAGCAGTGCATTCGTGCACAGATAGATATATTTTTTGCGCGCTACCAGCCCTTCGACAATCTTGTCAATCCGCGAATGCATCAGCGGTTCGCCGCCGGGGATTGAGACCATCGGTGTTCCACATTCGTCCACCGCTTTGAAGCACTCTTCTGGGGAAAGCTCTTGCTTCAAAATGTGCGCCGGATATTGAATCTTTCCGCAGCCCGCGCATGCCAGATTGCACTTGAAGAGCGGTTCCAGCATCAGCACGAACGGATATTTCTTCCGCCCCGCCACCTTCTGCTTCAGCAGGTACGTCGCTACCGTCCACATTTGTGAAATTGGTACTGGCATTTCGCTCCCGCAGCCGCCAAAACTCAATTCAAGGGGATATACAATAATCCCCCGGCCCACACTATTTTACCTGAGACTCCGCGCTTTTTCCTCGCCCTTTTGTCACACATTTCCCAACTTTGTTTCGATGCCCAACGCTGCCGCAAGTTGCCGATAGCATTCTGGCATCTGGCGTGCCGTATCATGTATTCAGGGCAGGACATGCCGTGCCCGCTCCTGATTCCACTCTAGCCGATCGATAACGCCCATGCCGCGCGAATCGCTGCTCTCTCTCTTCGCCGATTTCGAACGCTTCCAGCGTGACCGTGCACTCGTCTACTCCCACGGATATCGCAAGATTTCCTGGACCTACAACCGGCTCGCCTCCAACTCTCTGCTCTTCGCAAATGCCCTGAAATCGCACGGCCTTCGCACGAATGAGCGCGTTCTTCTGTGGGCGACGAATTCCGCGGAATTGGTCGCTGCCTTCTGGGCTTGCCTGCTTTGCGGAGCTGTCGCTGTTCCCATGGACGATGGGGCCTCTTCTGATTTCGCATTGCGCGTGGTACGCGATTCGCAGGTCAAATTGATCCTTGCGGCCCGCAACAAGCCGCAGCTCGATTCCGCCATTCCAGTCCTCGCATTGGAGGATTTGCCCGACATCGCCACACAACACCGGGTCTTCGTATCCCAACCTGTTCCCCGTGGAACACCCGAGTCGATCCATGAAACCCTAGCCGGCGAACCGCTCACGCGCCAGCATCTTGCCGAAATCGTCTTCACCTCTGGCACTACCGCCGAGCCGCGCGGCGTAGTTCTTACTCACGGAAATTTTCTCTCCAATCTCGAGCCCATCGAACGTGGCATGCGGCCCTATCTCAAATATGAGCGCTTCCTCCATCCACTCCGTTTCGTTTCTCTCGTTCCTCTCAGTCACGTGTTCGGACAATTCATGGCGCTCTTCGTTCCGCCACTACTCGGTGCCACGGTAGTCTTCGAAAATTCCGGCAATCCGGCGGAAATTCTTCGCACCATCAAACGCGAGCGCGCGACGCTGGTGATCGCGGTGCCGCGGATGCTCGATCTGGTACGTTCTGTAATCGAACGCGAAATCGATTCGCGCGGCTGGCGCAATTGGTTTGACAAAAGTTATGCCGCAGCGGAAACGCAATCATTTCTCCAGCGTGCCTGGCGCTTCCGCCGCATCCATCGTCTGTTCGGCTGGAAGTTCTGGGCCTTCGTCTCAGGCGGTGCAGCGCTGGCACAAAATACCGAAGTCTTTTTCAAGCGCCTGGGCTTCGCCGTGGTGCAAGGCTACGGCATGACGGAAACCGCCTCACTCATCAGCCTTAATCATCCGTTCAGCGCGGCAGAGGGCTCCGTCGGCAAAATCCTTCCCGGCCGCGAATTCAAACTTGCCGAAGACGGTGAGATCCTGGTCCGAGGCGAAAACGTTTCTTCCGGGTACTGGAAAAATGGGAAACTCCAAGAGGGATCGCAAGAAAACGAGGGGTGGCTGCGTACCGGCGACCTCGGTGAAGTCGATTCGAACGGCAACCTGAAATTTCGCGGCCGCAAAAAAAATGTCATTGTCACCGCTGCCGGCCTCAATATCTATCCCGAAGACCTCGAAGCCGCTCTAAAAAAGCAGCCAGCCATCCGCGACGCTGTGGTGATCCCGCTCGCTCACAACGGCAACTCCGAACCTTGCGCTGTCCTCCTTCCGAATCCGGCCGCCGATACGAAGGCTATGGCCGTCACACATGCCGCCGAGTCGGCCGTTACGTCCGCCAACGCCGCCCTGGCCGACTCTCAGCAAATCCGCATTTGGCTCAACTGGCCCGAGCTCGATTTCCCCCGTACTCCCACCGGCAAGCCCCGCCTTGCCATCATTGCCGCTCGGGCCGCCGAACTACTTAATGTAGCGCCGGATTTTTTAAGCTCGGACCTCGCGGGATCCGCTCCGACCACTACACAAACCGATCCGCTCTCGAGATTTCCGCTCTCCACAAGCCTAAATTCACTGTCCTCCCTCGACCGCGTCGAACTCCTTTCCTCCCTTGAACACCGCTACAATGTCGACATAAACGAATCGGCATTCTCCGAAGCGAAGTCCGTCGCTGACCTGCAAAAGCTAATCGCACAACCCGCAACGCAACAGCCGTCCACGCAACCCGGCCAACGCTATGACTATCACTATCCTCGTTGGACACAACGCGAACCGGTCCGCCTCGCGCGCCTTCTCGTCTATTACACGCTCGTCTGGCCGGCCACCCAGCTCCTTGGGCATCCGCGCGTCGTTGGCCGCCACCACATTCAAAATCTCAAAAGCCCCGCGATCGTTATCTCGAATCACGTCACGCGTCGAGCAGATATCGGTCTGATCTTGGTGGCGCTTCCGGCGCGGTTTCGTCATCGCCTAGCCAGCGCGATGGGGGGAGAATCCTTGCGTCGGATGCGCATTCCGCCACACGAATGGTTCTTTGCAAAGCGCTGGGCGTATCAGCTCGGATATTTTCTGGTAACTGCACTGTTCAACGTTTTTCCGCTTCCGCAATTTTCCGGCTTCCAGCAAAGCTTCCGCTTCGCCGGCGAATCTGCCGACCGAGGCTATTCCGTCTTGATTTTTCCTGAAGGCGAAGTCAACAACTCCGCCGACGGCCGTATGGCTCCATTTCAATCCGGCATCGGATTGCTCGCGGAAAATCTCGGTCTGCCAATCGTTCCCATGCGCCTGGACGGAATCTGGCAAATGAAGCGCGAACATCGCCGCCTCGCTCGCCTGGGTGAAATCAACGTGCACATCGGCGCACCAATAACCTTTCCACCCGGCAGCCCCGCCACGGAAGTCGCCCGCCACCTGGAAGCCCTCGTCGAATCGTTATGAATATTGCGCTTTCTTCAGGTCACAATTGTTTTCGCATAAAAATTGTCGCCTGCGGGTTTTGGTTGTACCTTTCGCACCGCTCGTACCCGCTCCGTTCATACAATTTCGCCGCGGCCTTCATCTCGTCCGTTGTATCCAGGTAGATCCATGTGTAGCCCGCGCTGCGCGCAAACTCTTCCGCAGCCTCCAATAATTTCTGGGCGATCCGTCGCCCACGAAATTTCTCTCGCAAATACATTCGTTTAATCTCGGCGCACTTCGCTTCCTCATCCGCGGGTTTGCCCTCAAAGGACAAGTTTCGCAACGCGACACAACCAGCAAGTTCATTCCCCACGCGCGCCAGCCAGAAACCGCGCCCATCGCCAAAATATTCTTCAATGAATTTGCGGCGATCTTCGCGCGCCACCACGCTAACCGCTGCAAAGTATTCTTGAACCAAGCAAAATGCCGCGTCCGCCTCTTCACTTCGCGCGCGCCGAATCTCGACCTGCGGAAACAAATCGCTCATGCATCGCAGTTTCGATCATCCGTTTCACACCGAAAGCTCCATTTTGGATATTCGGATGTTAGCGAAAACGAAGATCCGGTCTTTTCTACCGCCAACCCAGGAAATGGTCCGGCCCCAGTTTTCCGGGACTCGTCAATCGATGCGTCTGTCCGGTCGCAACGTCGTAGACCATCAAGGGCGAATCGCTTCCCGTATATTCCTGATAGACGATTGCTTTGCCATCCGGTGACCAGTGCGCTTCAATGCCTAACGCGTCGGCGCGCGAGACCGGACTCAGTTCCATCTGCGGCAGCGACACGATGTAGACGCGCGCCAAGTCTCCCGGGTAGTCGCAACTCGCTGTTCCAAACGTTATGGCAATTGTGGAATCGTGCGGAGAAATCTCGTAATCCAGCACGCTGTCAAAGCCAGGTGGAAATGGAATGTGCAACACTCTTCCGTTCCCTGTCTCCATTACGCTCAGCGAAAAAGTTCCTCCCGTACAATCCTCAACTTCGTCGTTTACGCTGGGCGCTTCCACCGCCGTATTGACGGTATCGATCAGCATCCCCAAGAGCGAGCCGGTTTGCGAGTACTTCGCTCTGGCAACGTCGGGCATTCGCGCGACGATTTCGTCATGTCCATCGCGAAGCCAAATTCGATGAACACCATCCTCGCGGGTCGCCAGCAGATATTCCGGATCCAACGTTGCGCTTCCTCCGGTATATTTCACACTCGATGTGCTACGTTTCCCGGTTTCCAGATCAATCACACGAATACCTTCAGGAACCGCTTCCCGCACTGCATATGCGAGCTTATGTCCATTTCTAGACCAGGAGAGCGCCTGCAACTTTGCGCCAGGAAGCGCTTCCACCAGTTGATCGCTTGCACTAGCGATCACTCGCACGTGCAGTTCGCCGCTTTCTGGAATCCAGTAAGCCATCTCGGTTCCGTCGGCGGAGAAATTGATCATCGAGCCCAGTTGTTTCAGGGCTTCCATTTTTCCGTCTGCGCGGCGCACGCAGGTTAGCGAATATCCTCTCTCAAATAGCATCTCTGGCAATGCCTGAAGGTCGTGCCCATTCATCGACCTGTCCGCTGCCGAATCGCATATTGGTTCTGGCGGCTTCTCTCGCACGATAATCAGTCCGGTCCGCGCAGCCGAACCAGGTGTCCTTCCCACCGCAGCTCCCGTCTGCTGCGCGCGTGCTGAACTGGCCAGCCCCAAAGAGAACGTCAGAGAAAAGAAAACGAGTTGGTTTCGCATTTCGTTGCCCTTCAGCCATTCATCAATAGGCGCGATTCGGGCCGCATTCATTCTCCATTCTCATCTCTTTCCAGTCAGAACAGACCCGTCCCATTCAGTCTGTCACCCAATCGCTATTAGCTTTCATTTACACGAAATCAGCTATTATCTTCTCCAAAGATGATTCGTATCTCGCGTTTTCGGCCCTGCCGTTCAGTCTTCCCTCCGACCTGTAAGTCCTGTATTTGCCAACCTTACGGAAAGTACCGCAGAGCTAGGCGCCTCAAACAATTTCAAATGGGAATCGCGCAGAAATCCTTACGACACACCCACTATCTGTTCGCGTTCGCTTTTCGGTGCCTCTATTCAATCTGTGGCACAATTATTTGTACGGACAAGGTCTGAATGAATGGCTCAACGAACCACTCTCGAAGCTGAACGCTCCGCGAAACCTCCCAAGGCCGCTAAGCGCACCAGCAATGGTGTCGCTTCGGCTTCCGCCGACCGCGAACGCATCTTTGAGTCCTTTCGCCGCTGGGGTTATCTCGAAGCTAGTCTCGATCCGCTCGGTTTTCTCGAGCCGCTGAAATCGCCGGAGCTCGATTTTTCCGGTCCCAACGCCGACGCCGCACGGCAAATTTATTCCGGCACCATCGGCGCCGACTTCATGCACCTCGTCCAGCCCGAACGCCGCCGGTGGATCGCTGAACGCATGGAATCGCCGGCCCCCGAAACCGATCGCCATGTCATTCTCACTCGGCTCGTCCGCGCCGATCTGTTTGAACAGGTTCTGCAGTCGCGCTATCTCGGAACCAAACGTTTTTCTCTCGAAGGTGTCACCTCGCTCATTCCGCTACTCGATTCCATTCTCGACGCCGCGGGGGAACACGGCGCAATCGAATCCGTAGTTGCCATGAGCCACCGGGGCCGCCTCAACGTTATGGTTCACACCGCCTGCAAAACGCCGCACGAAGTAGTCGCGGGATTTGAGGATGTCGATCCGCGCAGCGTGCTCGGCGCAGGCGACGTGAAATATCACATCGGCGCAACCGGCCACTACGTGACTGCGCATGGAAAAGAAATTGGCATCCATCTGGTCTCGAATCCGAGCCACCTGGAAGCAGTCGATCCAGTGGCAGTCGGCCGGGCTCGCGCGAAACTTACGCGCTACGCTGGCGGTTCCACTCGCTTTGATACGAACAAAGTTGTCCCCATCGTCATGCACGGCGATGCAGCGTTTGCAGGCCAGGGAATTTTCGCGGAGACGCTGAATTTTGCGGATTTGCGCGCTTACACGGTCGGCGGCACGATTCACATTGTCGTCAACAATTTAATCGGCTTTACGACTCGGCCCGTGCAGGAACACTCCGCGCGATTTGCCGCTGATCTTGCCAAGCGACAGAACGTGCCCATTTTCCACGTGAACGCCGAAGACCCTGACGCAGTCGTTCGCGTCGGCCAGATTGCCGCGGACTATCGCGCGACATTCGCCAGTGATGTGGTCGTCGATTTGATCGGTTATCGCCGCCACGGTCACAGCGAAGTGGACGACCCCACCATCACTCAGCCGCGGCTTTACGAACGCATCAAGAGCCATCCGCCACTCTGGAAGATCTATGCAGAACATGTTCGCGTAGACGCCGCGAAAACCGTGGAGGCAGTCCGCGCAGAATACGAAGTCGAACAAACCAAAGCCGGCCAGCTTAAAAAAAATCCCCACCTGCGTCAGCTGCCCAAATATTGGTCGGCATTCCATCGCGGAAAATTCAAACCGGAATACGAAGTCGAAACCGGTTTGTCGATCGAAAATATTGCAGAGCTCACCGATTTACTGGTTCGAGTTCCCGATGGGTTCCACACTCACCCGAAAATCGTCAAGCTCCTCGAACAACGCGCGGAAATGGGCCATGGCAAACGCGCCATTGACTACGGATTCGCCGAATCGTTGGCGTTCGCCTCGTTGTTGAAAGAGGGTACACCGCTGAGACTGACTGGTCAGGATACCCAGCGTGGCACCTTCAACCAGCGCCATGCGGTTCTTGTCGACACGGAAACCGAAGATACCTACGTTCCTCTGGCGAATCTCGCTCCCGGTCAGCCCTTTTGCGAAATTTATAATTCTTCCTTATCGGAAGCCGGTTGCCTTGGATTTGAATATGGCTTCAGCCGCGACTATCCCGAAGCGCTGGTCCTATGGGAGGCGCAGTTCGGAGACTTTGTCAACGGCGCGCAGGTCATCATCGATCAATTCATCAGCGCTGGCGAAGACAAATGGGACCTACCCTCTGGGGTGGTCCTGCTTCTTCCGCATGGATTTGAAGGGCAGGGTCCGGAACATTCCAGTGCGCGTATTGAACGATTTTTGCAGCTGGCTGCCGAAGACAACATCCAGATTTGCCAGCCATCGAGCGCCGCGCAATATTTCCATATGTTGCGCCGCCAGGCGCGCCGTCCGTGGCGCAAGCCGTTGATCGTTTTCACACCCAAGAGCATGCTCCGCCATCCCGAAGCCAGCTCGAACCTCGACGAATTTGCGCAACCGCACTTCCTGCAGGTCGTTCCCGATCGCCAGGTCACGGATGCGAAGCACATCCTGATTGCCAGCGGCAAAGTCGGCCACGAGCTGAAAGCGGAGCGGCGCAAACGGAAAGACAACAGCACCGCGATTCTTTTTCTGGATCAACTCTATCCGCTCCCGCGAAACGAGATTGTTGCCGCGCTCGACGGACATCCGAATGCGCGGGAAGTTATTTGGGTGCAGGAAGAGCCACGGAACATGGGCGCATTTTCCTACGTCATGCCGCGCTTGACGCAACTGGTTCAGGACCGCGGACTGAGCTTGCGTTCCGTCAAAAGATCTTCCAGCGCCAGCCCCGCCACGGGCTCCGCCAAGGCCCACGAACTTGAGCAAAAAACGCTGCTCTCGCTTGCCTTTACCAAGGCCTCCGGAGAGTAGTTCTTCTACGTCTGTCCAGCTCGCGATTGTCCGGCGTAGATTGCTGGACAAGGCAAGCACGAAGATATAATCTCTGCCATCGATGTCTTTCGCAGCAGATACCCAGCTTGGTCCCTACAAAATCGTTTCGCTGATTGGCGCTGGCGGAATGGGCGAAGTTTATCGTGCGCACGACACGCGGCTGCGGCGAGACGTCGCGATCAAGGTGCTGCATGAATCGTTTACCGCAGAAGCGGACCGATTGCGGCGGTTCGAGCAAGAAGCGCGCGCGATCGCGGCGCTGAATCATCCAAATATCGTTTCTGTTTTCGACGTCGGCATAGCCGACAAGATCCACTACATCGTTACGGAGCTGATTGAAGGGGAAACCCTGCGGCAGCGGATTCCTCCGCAGGGAATGAACACGCGCAAAGCGGTTGAGCTAGGCGTGCAATTGGCGAACGGCCTGGCGGCTGCGCACGATCAAGGCGTCGCGCACCGCGACTTGAAGCCGGAAAACATTTTGGTCACTAAGGATGGGCGGCTGAAGATTTTGGATTTCGGATTGGCCAAGCTGCGGACCTCGGAAACACAGACAGACACACTGGACGGAGCGACGGCGGCGCACACCACTGCGGGAATGGTGCTGGGTACGGTCGGTTACATGGCGCCGGAGCAGGTGAGAGGCGAACCGGCGGATCACTTATCGGATATTTTCAGTTTCGGCAGCCTTCTTTACGAAATGATCAGCGGGCAGCGCGCGTTCAAACGCAGCACCAACGCCGAAACCATGACCGCGATTCTGAATGAAGAACCGCAAGAATTATCTTCGCGGATCGGCATGATCGCGCCCGCTCTCGAGCGGATCGTCCGGCACTGCATGGAGAAGCAGCCACGGCAGCGTTTTCAATCCGCACGGGACGTTGCGTTTGATCTGGAATCGGTCTCAGCGATTTCTGGTACCGGAGCCGTTACAGCGACCCCGGGGAAGAGGAGCAGCGCCCCGTGGATTCGTCCGGCGATGCTCGCGACAGCCACGCTGGCTGCGGGACTCATCGCGGGAAGCTGGATGCGTCCAAACGCGCCGGAGGCACAGCCGAGATTGCACCGCGTCACATTCAGCAGGCTGACGATTTTGGGGGCGCGTTTCACTCCCGACGGGAATCTAATTTATGGCGCGTCACTGGAAGGAAGACCTCCCGAGCTTTTTTTTGCGCAGAGCGGCAGCGTGGAGTCGAGGCCGATCGGAATGACTGCGACGAGTATCCTGGCGGTAGCGCCAAATGGGGAGCTGGCCGTACAGTCCAACCCAACCGCTTCGCTAGGTTTCGCATATGCCGGAATGCTCGCGCGCGCACCGCAGACGGGAGGCGCGCCGCGCCCGATTGCCGAAGGAGTGGAGTATGCGGATTGGGGGCCCGACGGTTCGCTTGCAGTAGTGCGCCGGGTGGGCGGAAAAGTGCGGCTGGAATATCCACTTGGAAAAATCTTGTATGAATCAGCGGGCTGGATCAGCCACCCACGTATTTCGCCAGACGGCTCGCTGGTAGCGTTTCTGGATCATCCTTATCCGCGGGATGACGCCGGGTCGGTCGCGATCGTCGACAAAAGTAGACAGAAGAAGACGCTCACCACGCTGAATTTTGTAAGCGCACAAGGGTTGGCCTGGCATCCCGCGCAAAATGAAATCTGGTTTAGCGCCACCACGTCCGGCTCGAGCCGCGCGCTGTACGCGGTGTCGCCGGGCAAGAAAGAGCGGCTGGTCTATCTGGGAACAGGAACGCTGACGCTGCACGACATTTCGAAGGAAGGGCGAGTGTTGTTTTCGCGCGACGATTGGCGCAGCGGAATGATTGGGCTCGCTCCTGACTCGAATAAAGAACGCGACCTGAGCTGGCACGACTGGACGATCGTCCGCGATATTACCGAGGACGGCCGCACCGTTGCTTTCGATGAGACCGGCGAAGCGGGAGAGGAAACTGGGGCGTTTTATGTGCGTGGAACGGATGGATCGCCCGCGGTGCGCCTGGGTAATGGAGTGTCTCCGCAGCTGAGCCGTGACGGCAAGAAAGTTTTGGCATTAGTCCCGGGGCCGGACGGGAAGCGCAGGCTAACGGAATTGCCGACCGGAGCGGGAGATGCACGGACCATCGCCACTGGCGATGTGCAAGTGCAGGCGGCCCGATTTTTTCCAGATGGCCGGAGGATTTTGGAGCTAGGCAACGCTGCAGGTGCCAACGGCCAACGTCTGTGGGTGCAAGAAGCCGAAGGCGGAAAACCGAGATCCATCACCCCTGAGGGCGTGGATACGCGACTGAACGGCGCCATAGCACCGGACGGCAAGCGGGTGGCTGCTGTCGATCCGAATGGGAAGATCGCGATTTATCCTCTCGAGGGCGGAGAAGCAACTTCAGTACCCGGCACTGCGGTTGGAGAGCGGCCTGTGGACTGGCTGCCAGCTGGGAAGAGCTTGCTGGTTTCGCGAGTGGATACTCCGAATGTAATTTATGAAGTGGAGGTTAGTACGGGTAAACGCAAAGCCTTCCGCACGATGCCGGTTCCGGATGGAGTGCGTGCGGAGGACTTGTCGGCTCCGGTATTTTCCGCTGATTTCAAGAGCTACGTATATGCTTACACACGAATTGCGTCCGATCTATATGTTGTCGAAGGTTTGAAGTAGGGTTCAAAAAAACGACGGCTTATTTTTATTCACCATCCATTCACATTGATGTAAACGCGGTGTTACGCAGAACTTGTAACACTGGCCAAGCCTTATGTTACGACCCGTTCACGGGACCCTAGACAAGAAAGCCGCCTACCGCATTTCGCCGCGCTGCGATACACTCGCGCCCAGCCAGCGATCGGTACGCTCCAACCGAATGAAACGCATCCTCATTATTGAAGATGACCGCGATATCGTTGAACTGGTTCGCTACAACCTTGCCAACGAGGGCTTTCAGGTTAGCGGAGTAAACGATGGCGCGACCGGCCTGAACACCTTAAAAAAGTCTCCGCCCGATTTGCTGCTGCTGGACCTGATGCTTCCAAAACTTTCCGGACTCGATATTTGCCGGGAGATTCGCAAGGACGAATCCCTGAACCGATTACCGATCCTGATGCTGACGGCGCGTGGCGACGAGGCGGACCGCGTGGTGGGCCTGGAAATGGGCGCGGACGATTACGTAACCAAACCGTTCAGTCCGCGGGAACTGATTGCTCGGGTGAAGGCGCTTCTGCGCCGGGCGGAACCTCCGGCCGATACGCCGCGCACCATCGAAGTTGGAAAATTGTCCATCGATCCCGCTTCCTACCGCGTGAGCTACTTGGGGAAAACCGTGCCGCTGAGTACGCTGGAATTCCGTTTGCTGTACTATTTAGCTTCGCGGCCGAACCGCGTTTTCACGCGGGACCAGTTGCTCGACGCGGTATGGGGCACCGATCGCTTTGTCACGCCGCGCAGCGTGGATGTTTACGTGCGCAGGCTGCGAGAGAAAATCGAACCTGACCCCGAGAATCCGCTTCACCTGAAAACCGTCCGCGGAGCGGGCTACCTGTTCGAGACACGTGCGGCGTAATCTTTTCACAAAACTCGCGGTGGCTTTTTTTTTGTTGCTGCTGTGCGTGTTGCTGGCCGTGGATTTTTTCGCGGATCGAGCGCTGCAGCACGATTACGAGCGCACCGGATTCGAGCAACTGCTGGCGGTTGCTCGAATCGCGCGATCGAGTCCCCCGCAATTTTCTTCGCTGCCTCCTGAAAAGCCCGAAGAAATTTCCGCACTGCAGAGCTGGGTGCAGCACATCGCCGCGAGCGGCGCTCGCGTCACCGTCGTAACCGCGGATGGATTAGTTCTGGCCGATTCACAATCCGATCCGCACACGATGGAGAACCACTCTGGACGCCCGGAAATTATTCAGGCGATGGCAGAAGGCAGCGGCCGCTCGATCCGGCACTCCGCCACCATCAATCGCGATCTGCTTTATTACGCGGTGCGTGAACCAGCTTTGCCAGATTCCGGAAAAACTTATATTCTGCGCTTCGCACTCCCGGTTGAAACCGTGGGTCAGGTGCTGTGGCCATTTCGTCGCAGCCTGTGGTTTGCCTCCGCGTTGATTCTGCTCGTTGGCGGCTTGATTGTGGTACTGGTGTCGCGCAATTTCTCCGGTCGCATCGAGCGGCTCACCGCTTTTTCGCAGCGTGTTGCAGAAGGCGACTTCCACGCGCAAGTCTCCAACGGAACGGGAGACGCGCTGGACGTGTTGAGCAATTCGCTGAACCAGACCGCTTCGCGGCTGGATCGTACCATTCGTACTCTAACGGAAGAGCGAAACCTGTCCTCCGCGATCCTGGGCAGCATGGTAGAAGGAGTGCTGGTAGTAAACGGGGCGGAGCGCGTCGTCTTTGCGAATCACAGCTTCGCGGAAATTCTTGGTATCAGCGTGCCGCCGCAAGCCGGAAGTGGATTGGTGGAATGTGTCCGGCAAACGGAATTGATCGAATCGGTGCGAAAAGTGCTGGCGGGAGAGCCACGCGAGGAATCGGAAATTGTGACTGGGACGCTGCGGCAGCATTTTTTTGCGGCCACGGTGGCGTCGGTGCGAACCACAGGCACGGACGGTGCCGTGCTGGTGTTGCACGACATTACCGACTTGCGAAAACTGGAACGTGTGCGGAGGGACTTCGTTGCCAATGTTTCGCATGAATTCCGCACACCGCTGACGGCGATTCAGGGATTCGCGGAAACGCTGCTTGCAGGCGCAATCGATGATCCGCAGAACCGCGGAAAGTTTCTGCAGATTATCGTGGAACATTCGCGAAGGCTTGCGCGCTTAACCGAAGATCTGCTGATGCTTTCCAAAATGGATGCGGACCGTCTGGAATTTGAAACACGGCGAATCCCGGTCGGGCCGTTCATCGAAAGTTGCATCGAGACTGCGCAGCCGCGAGCGCGCGACAAGGATTTGCGGCTCTCCGTAAATCAAGCCAGCAAAATTCCAGACATTGCCGGTGACCGCCGCCGACTAACGGAAGTGCTGCAGAATCTTTTGGACAATGCAATCCAGTACACTCCGGCGGGCGGCCAAATCATGGTGAGCGCTGGCGTGAGCGGGGGCGAAGTAGTATTTACGGTTTCCGATACCGGAATCGGCATACCGCAGACGGAGCAACCAAGAATTTTTGAGCGGTTTTATCGCGTCGATGTGGCGCGGTCACGCGAGGTAGGCGGTACCGGGCTGGGACTTGCAATTGCCAAGCATCTGGTTGAAGGCTACGGCGGGCGCATCTGGGTGGAAAGCGAACTAGGCCATGGTTCGCAATTCCACTTCTCCGTGCCGATATTCGATGGGGAGCGCTCGAAATCGCGCGGAGCGTCCAACAACAGCCATGGTTCGGTAAGTTGATGAATTGAATTGGTAGTTGAAATCACCCAGACCCGGCTCCCCCAGCGGAACCCCAAAAGTTTCCCGAGTGCAGCGGATTTTAGTTTCGGCAAAAACCACCATATCTATTCTTCGAGCCAGCTCTGCCCGGCCGCTTGTGATCTTCATCTTCCTTTGATGTACCTGTAATGGACAGATGGTTCGATGTGAGGCATGAGCACTGAAAGTTTCTTGCTCGGGAGGAAGCTCGATGGCCTCAGCTGGAATGACAGAAACGGTTCTCTACGACACGTTGGTGAATTATCTAATTTCGATGGCGCGCTCCGTGGAAGGCGCAATGAACCGCGCGCTGGAAGCAATTGTGAGCGTGGACGATCCTAAAGTCGCGGCGCTGATCGGAGAAGTATTTCTGCTGGAGCCACGCATCAACGAAATGGAAATTGTAATTGACGAACACGCGATTCGGCTGCTGCGGCGCGGCGCATTGAGCGACGATGAAATGCGGTTGATTGTAGCGGCTCTGAAAGTTACCAACGATCTGGAGCGCATTGGAGATTTGGCCGTGAACCTCGCGGAACGTGTCACCACATTGCGCGAAACGCCGGGTTCGAAGCCTCCGGAAGAGCTGGAGGCAATGACGGTGACGGTGCGCGCGATGGTTTCAAAGAGCCTGGGCGCGTTGATTTATCGGAATGCCACGATGGCCACGCAAGTGCTCGAAAGCGACGATCTGGTGGATCAATATCGCGATCGAATCTTTGAACAACTGCTGGAACAAATGACCAAACAGTCCGCGCAGGTCGTTCCGAGCATGCAATTTATTCTGGCCACCCGGCACCTGGAACGGATCGCGGATCACGCGACGAATATCGCCGAAGACATTATTTATTGGGTGCGGGGTCTGGATGTGCGGCACGGCCGCGTCATGGGAATTTTGCCCGGCTCGACAAGCGGTACTCAGCAGCCGCAGGTCACCGAAGATTCATACGGCCTTTATTCGGACGTGACCGGCGCTCCGGATACTCGGCACGCTTGACCTTCAGTGTTCGAACCTACCACGGGGGTCATCGCTCCCCTGGCGATGACCCCCTCTCCTCATTTTTTGTCAGCATCACTCTAAATGCAGAGCGAAAAAACTCACGCTGAAGCGAATGTTCTCGCTGAGATCGTTCGGACACTCTTATCGGATCTCCTCGGGATGACGTGTGTCGCTCATGAAGACTCTGAAGCTATCGCGGTAACCTTGTTCTGTCACCGCTAACGCAAAAGAGGAAATTACGACTAAGCATCCTATTGACCCCGGCAGGGACTCAAATTAGTGTTGAAGTGTAGGTTTTCAGGGAAATGAGTGGTTTTCGCACAACTCGCAATCGAGAAGCTGTCCCTGTGTGGCAGATTCTCACTTGTTTAGTACTCGTCGGACTATTTCTCTATAATCCGTTCCTGGGTGTAAGCAAATCCCCGGAGAATTTTGCGGTTTGCCACCCTGCAAGTCATCGGGCAACCGTCGGTTCCTCGGAATTGGAACAACTGGCGCAGCCAAATGACAGCGCAACAGCATTACTGCCTAAGGTGGCGGACGCGCAGGTCCTAATTCCACGATTGGCCGCAACGCATTCCACAGAGCGGTATTGTGTTGAAGAAGAAGTCGTATCAACTCCGCAGACGGGTTTCTCCTCGAGTTTGTGGTTTCGACCACCGCCCGCCGTTTCGTGACCGACACCAAATCAGCGAAAGAAAAAGTCCGATAAGTCACCGGGTAGCCAGATATTGAGGGCTCAGAAAGAAATTCTGCGGGTGTCTGGCTGGGCTCTAGGCAGGCCGCAGCGGGAAAATCTGCGAATGGAATGGACCGACAAAATGTTTAGCAAGAAAGCAATATGGATTCTGGCGGGGATCGTTGCGATGAGCATCGGCGCATGGCGTTGGTTCGGGCACGCGTCGACGGAGGCCGAGGATCCAGTACATTCTGGGGCGTCTGATGCGGCGGTTGTAGCGGTCGCAAAGGTCGAACGTGGGTCGATCGAAAACACGCTGACCATCGCGGGAGAGTTCAAGCCTTTTCAGGATGTGGATGTTCACGCGAAAGTGGCGGGGTACATCAAGAAAATTTATGTGGATGTGGGCGACCACGTGAAGCAGGGGCAGACGCTGGCGATGCTGGAAGTTCCGGAATTAGCCGCGCAGCTGACTGGCGCGGACGCGCAAGTGCGACGCGCTAGGGAGGAGATTCGGCGGGAGCAGGGAGACGTGCAACGCGCGGAATCCGCGCATGCCGCCGCGCACTCCATGTATGCGCGCCTGAAGCAGGCCAGTGAACAGCAGAAAGGTCTGGTGGCGCAACAAGAAGTAGATGATGCGCAAGCCAAGGACCTTGAGACTGAGGCACAGGTTGCCAGCGCGCAGGCGGCGTTGTCGGGTGCGCAGCAGCAATTGGAAATGGCCGAGGCAAATGAGAAGCAGTTTGGCGCGATGGCGGATTACACGCGGATCGTGGCTCCGTTTAACGGAGTGGTCACGATGCGGTACGCAGACACCGGTTCCCTAGTGGCGGCGGGCACTTCTTCAAGCACGCAAGCCATTCCGGTGGTTCGAATCGCTGAAATTTCGAAATTGCGGTTGGTGCTGCCGATTCCAGAATCGCTCGCGGCCCAAATTCATCTGGGCGATCCGGTAAAGGTGAGAGTGCAGGCGCTGAATCAGGACATTACGGGTAAGGTATCACGATTTGCGGATTCGCTGGATATGCAGACGCGCACCATGCAAACGGAAATTGATTTTGACAATCGCGAAGGAAAACTGATTCCGGGAATGTTCACGGAAACGCAACTGATGCTGGCGGAGAAGCCCAGAGCGCTGAGCGTGCCGCTGGAAGCAGTGGCGCAGAACAGCAACGGAGCAACGGTGTTGCTGGTGACGCCTCAGAACACGATCGAACAACGGAAGGTGGTTACGGGTATTCAAGGAAAGGCGCGGATAGAAATTGTCTCGGGCCTGAACGAAGGCGAGCGCGTAGTGATCGGCAACCGCAGCCAGTACCGTGAGGGAGAAAAAGTGCAGCCGAAAGAAGCCGTGCCCATGAATTCGATTGCCGGGAGCGCGAGTTAATGTCCGGATTCTCGATTCGCAATCCATTCTTCATCATGGTGTGCTGCTTGATCGTGGCCATTGTGGGCACGGTGACGTTGGTTCGAATGCCGGTGGACTTGTTTCCGCCGATCAACATTCCCGTGGTGGTTGTGGCGACGTTTTATTCCGGCATGCCACCGCAACAAGTGGAAACAAATATCACCAATCAGTTCGAGCGTTTTTTCACATTGGCCAGCGGCGTCGATCACATCGAATCGCGATCGCTGCCTGGCGTCAGCTTGATCAAGATTTATTTTCAGCCGGGAACGAACGCTGATTCGGACTTAAGCACGATTTCAAACCTGGCGATGGCGGATCTTCGGCGGTTACCGCCCGGGACCCTGCCGCCGGTGGTTTTGAAATTTGATGCGTCGAGTTTACCCGTGTGCCTGATCACTCTGAAGGGCGAGGGACTGAATCAAGCGCAACTGCAGGATCTGGGACGCTACGACGTAAGAAACCAGATCGCGAATGTTCCCGGGGCTTCGGTGCCGCAACCGTTCGGCGGCCAATACCGGCAAATCATGGTCTACGTGGATCCGCTGAAGTTGCAGGCGCACCAACTGAGTCCGATGGACGTGGTGCGCCAAATCAACGAGAGCAATTTGACGTTGCCTGCCGGCGACGTGAAGATCGGGCCGTTCGACTATAACTTGTATTCGAACAGCCAGGTGCCGGCCGCGGACACCATCAATACCATGCCGCTTAAAACGGTCGCGCAATCTTCGGTGTTGGTTGGCGACGTGGGAAAAGCGGTCGACGGGCACGCTATTCAGTTGAATGTAGTGCGTGTAGATGGCCAGCCATCGGTGTACTTGCCAATCCTGAAACAAGGCGGGGACACCAACACCATTGCGGTGGTGGATGGAATCAAGCGGGCACTAAGACATCTGGTGGATATCCCCAAACAATTGCAGGCGCGATTGGTTTTCGATCAATCGATATTCGTTCGAAAGGCCATCGCCAATCTGATGCGCGAGGGCGGTATAGGGCTGGTGCTTACGGGATTGATGATTTTGCTTTTTCTGGGAAGCATGCGTGCGACGGCCGCGGTGTTTCTGTCGATTCCGCTTTCCGCGTTGGCGGCATTTCTGGCAATTGCATCGTGGGGTGGCACGGTTAACACCATGGTCCTGAGCGGGTTGGCCTTGGCGTTTTCCCGGTTGATCGACAACTCGGTAATCGTGCTGGAAAACATTTTTCGCCATCTGGAAATGGGAGAATCGCCCGAAGTAGCGGCAGAAAAGGGCGGAAATGAGGTAGCGCTGGCAGTGTTGGCGGCGACCATCGCCACGTCCATTGTATTTTTCCCAGTCGTATTCTTATACGGAGTCAGCCGGTTTTTGTTCGTGGCCTTAGCCTCAGCGGTGATCCTGTCGTTGTTCGCGTCTTACGTCGTCGCGATGACGGTGGTGCCGCTGTTTTGCGCCAAGCTGATCAAGAAACACCAGGCTGACGAAGAAGTAGGCGAAGGCTCGATCGAGTCGCGGTTCGGCTGGGTCGCGCGAAAATTCGATTCCTACTTCGAAGAGATGTTGCAAAAGTACGACCGGACACTGAGCGTGTCCTTGTTGCGACCCGCGGGCACAGTGCTCGGGCTGGTAGGAGTTTCGCTGCTCTCTTTTTCTCTTTATCCGTTCTTGGGAGTGGCGTTCTTCCCGCGAACCGATGCCGGACAGTTCGTAATCAATGTGAAAGCGCCCACCGGTACACGCATCGAGCTGACGGAAGAATATGTAAAAAAGCTGGAGGCAATCATTCGGGACACAGTTCCGAAAGAGGAGCTGCAAATTGTTGTGTCGAACATCGGAGTGACGCCGGGATTTTCCTCCATATATACCACCAATTCCGCGCCGCACACCGCATTCATGCTGGTGGGCCTGCGGGAAAATCACAAAGTGGGCAGCTACGAATACATGCGCCGGGTGCGGGTTCGGGTGGGAAAGGAATTACCACAGCTTTCAACTTATTTTCAGTCCGGTGGCCTCGTGGATGCGGTGCTGAACCTTGGTCTTCCGGCTCCGATTGATGTGCAGGTAGTGGGAAGAAATATGCAGCAGACCTATGCAGTCGCCTCGGAAATGGCCGGGCAGATTCGCCAAATAAAAGGTGTAAGCGATATTTTGATCCCGCAAGACATCGATTACCCCGCGTTGCAGTTGGAAGTGGATCGGGAGAAGGCCAGCCAACTCGGATTGTCGCAAAAGGAAGTGGTGGACAACGTGATCACCGCGCTATCGTCTAACGCGATGATTGCGCCGAATTATTGGATCGATCCGAAAAGCGGCAATCCGTACTTGCTGACCGTACAATACCCGGAAAATCTGGTGAGCACGCTGACGGACTTGAAACAGATTCCGCTACGCGGACCGAAGATTTCTCAGCCTACTTTTTTGGACAGCGTGGTCAAAGTAAAACCCGCCGCATATCCGACCGAAGTGGACCACTATCAGTTGCTCCGGGTGATCGACCTGTACATTTCGCCAAAAACGGAAAACCTCGGAACGATTACTCCACAGATCCAAAAAATTATTAAAAACACAAAGATGCCGGAGGGAGCGCGCGCGGTGTTGCGCGGTTCTGTTCAGGGAATGGAGGCTTCCTTCAAGAGCTTTGGCATCGGATTGATATTGTCAGTGGCGCTTGTCTACCTGGTGCTGGTGGCACAGTTTGCATCGTGGATCGATCCATTCGTGATCTTGCTGGCGGTCCCACCGGGACTGGCTGGAGTGTTGCTCTTTCTGCTGGCGACACACACCACGCTGAACGTAATGTCGCTAATGGGTGTGGTGATGATGGTGGGAATCGTAGTGTCCAACAGTATTTTGATCGTGGAATTTGCGCGGCACTTGCATCGCCAAGGAAAGTCGCTGAAAGAAGCGGTGTCGATGGCGTCGCGATTGCGCTTGCGTCCGGTGCTGATGACTTCACTGGCGACATTGCTAGGGCTGATCCCAATGGCCCTGGGTATCGAAGCTGGTAGCGAACAGTACGCTCCGCTGGCGCGCGCGATCATCGGTGGATTGCTGGTGTCAGTGGTAGTCACCGTTTATCTCGTCCCGGCCGCCTACTTGATTGTCCATGGCAAGGAACAACATACGGAGGCGCGGGCGTGATGCGAAGAATTTTAGTCTGGCTGCCCTTCGTGGCGGTGGTGATGTTTTGGTTCGCGGTTCGATGTACCGCGCAGTCCAGACAACCGGTTTCAGTGCAACAGCCAACATCGCAGCCAACGTCAATCAGCGCTCCACAAGCGCAAGAAAACATAAATCCCCTATCGTATTCAGCGCTTCCGCAAACTCCGGTTCCAGCGGCGCAAGGCGCGGGACCGGCCGTGATTTCGCTGACTAGAAAGCAAGCTGAAGCGCTCGCGCTGAAAAATAATCCGCAGATTACGGTGGCCAAATTGCGCGCGCTGGAAGCCGGCCAACTTGTGCGCGAGCAGCGATCGGTGCTGTTGCCCACTGCCTATCTCAGCTTGACTGGCGTAACAGCCAGCGATGGAGCGCGGATTTCCGCGGGCGCGTTGAACAACCCGATCATTTTTCCGCGCGCGGCGACCGGAACGACGGTCAGCCAATTGATTACCGATTTTGGACGCACGGCAAATCTAGTCTCCAGTGCCCAATCTTCCACGAAAGCCGAGGAAGAAACTTCCGCGGCTACCACGGCGCAGATTGTCCTCGCAGTCGACCAGGCGTTTTACAATGCCCTGGAGACAAGGGCGCTGCTCCAAGTGGCTCAGCAGACGATTGAGGCGCGGCAGTTGATCGTAAATCGCATCAGCGCGCTGACCCAGGCCAAGTTGAAATCTGACTTGGATCTAAGCTTCGCCAATGTAGATCTTTCCCGAGCGAAGCTGTTACAGCTTGAAGCGAAAAATAATTACGCTGCATCGCTGGCTACGCTGTCTGCCATCTTGGGTTATCCAGATCAACAGCAATTCGATTTGGTGGAAAGTACCAGCACCCCGGAGGAACCGGCCGCGGACGTGAGTCCCCTGATTATGGAAGCCTTGCGGCAGCGGCCAGAGATCCTGGCGCTGCAAGACCAGGTGACCTCGGCGGAAAAATTCGCAAGCGCCGAGCACGACCTGTGGAGACCGACCATCAGTGCCTTGGGAACGGTGGGAGTAGCGCCGGTTCGCAACGATGCTTTGCCGAATTGGTACGGCGCGGTGGGTGTGAACATCAATATCCCGGTATTTAACGGATTTTTGTACGGCGCACGGGCCAAGACCGCCGATTTGCGGACCGAAGAAACGAAGCAGAAATTGCTGGATACGCGCAATAATATCGCTCGCGACGTTCGAACTGCGTGGCAACAATCCCAGCAGGCGTTCGAACGATTGGGCGTTACTCAACAACTACGCGCTCAGGCCAATCTTGGCCTGAACCTCGCGCGGTCGCGCTACGACCTGGGTCTAGGCTCGATTGTCGAGCTGGGACAGGCCGAATTGCAGAAGACCGAAGCTGACATCGCCGATACGGATGCCCAATACCGGTACCGCTTGACCCGGCTGGTGGTCGCCTATACGATTGGAATGCCGCGGTGAGCACCTCCTCGATCTGGAACGCTGAGACAGCTTCGGAGCAAAACGAACGATGGATTCAAACACGCCAGAGGCTTCTGAAAAGCATGTCGCTCTAACTCCATCCCAGCCAAGACCCGCCTTTGGATGTTGTCGTTAACCAACATCGGCCGTAAACCGGCGCGTTAGCGAATTTTCTTGTAACAATTCGTGTTACAGGATATTCACATTCGATTGACGTGCCAGTAAGACGCTGGCTCTACGTTTACCTGCGCGAAGGCTCGCAGACTCACCGGCAGTTCCATTCTTAAAAGCAGCAATAAAGGAAGGATGACCGCAAAAGCGGTCAATGAGAGAGGAAATGAGAAAACTAGCAGCAATGATCTTGTCGCTTTTCTTAATGTCGGGAATAGCGTTTGCGGATACGCCGAAAAATGACGATCCGCAACCGTCACAAACGGCAAAAGGCAAAAAATCCACGAAGAAGCCCGCAAAGTCCGCGACCGCAGTCCTGGCCGAGCAGGTGGAAGCTCTCCGCCAGTCCATGGAGGCGCAACAACAACAGATCAGGCAATTACAGGACGAGCTGGCGAAGCGCGACGCTCAGATTGGCGACGCGCGGAGCGCAGCAGCCGCAGCGGACGCCAAGGCAGCGGAAGCCAACAACAAGGTAGCGGAAGTGGCCTCCAGCACGGCTGACGTGAAGACGACTACCACAACGCTAAGCTCGGATGTTGCTGACCTTAAGCTGGGAACGGATTCGTTGAAGGGCGCGGTGCAGGATACTCAGAAAAAGATCATCGCGGGAGAATCGCCATCGACGATTCATTTTAAGGGAATTACCCTCACCCCTGGTGGCTTTCTTGAAGCCGCCACAGTGTATAGGAGCCGTGCGATCAGCGGCGATATCAACACGCAGTTCACCGGTATCCCGTTTCCCGGAAACTCTCTCAGCAGGGTAAGTGAAAATAACTTCACCGCTCGGCAGAGCCGCCTGACGCTGCTGGCTGAAGGCAAGCTGGCGAACGCGAAGCTGACTGGCTATTACGAAGCCGACTTCCTGAGCGCCGGTGTGACCTCAAACAACCGCCAGAGCAATAGCTACACGTGGCGCACACGGCAGGCGTTTGCGCAGGTCGCGTGGGAAAACGGCTTTTCGTTGACCGGCGGACAGCAATGGACGCTCGCTACGGAGAACAAAAAAGGCATTGTCAACCGCCAGGAAGCCTTACCAATGATGATTGACCCGCAATACGTGGTTGGCTTCACCTGGGCTCGGCAGTACCAATTCCGTGCAGTGAAGAGCTTCGGCGACAAATTCGCCATTGCCGCTTCGGTCGAAGGACCGCAGACAACCATCGGAGGGCGTGGGTTCTCTACGTTCACCAGTGCGACAGGAACCGTATCGCAGAATTTCTGGCTCAACGCTCCAGGAAACGCTGGTGGTTTGTTCAACTCGTTTGATCCAACTGGTTATACGGTCAATAAAGCGCCGGACTTTATCGTAAAGGCCGCACTTGATCCAGGCTGGGGACACTACGAATTGTTGGGCATCGTCAGCGAATTTCGCAATCGCATCTACCCTTGCGCGGTGGTCAGTCCCTTGGCGAGCACCGGAACACCCGGTACCGCCGGATCCGTAACCCTCGTTGGTCCGCCGTTGTCTTGTACTCAAGATGCGTTAGCAACTGCGCCGACCGCAACTGGCGCATTTAACGATTCACGCACGGGCGGCGGTGCGGGTGCCAGCGCAACTGTTCCGCTCTTCGCAAAGAAGCTGGATGCCGGGCTCAAATTCGTCGGTGGAAGCGGCATTGGGCGCTATGGGTCGTCGCAACTGGCAGACGCTACAGCAAGACCAGACGGCACACTGGCCTTGATCAAGAGCGCGCAGTGGTTGGGAAAACTGGAATTTCATCCGAGCCCGAAGCTCGACGTTTATCTCTACGCAGGCCAGGAATATGCTGGCCGGGCCGGCTATATTGGATATCAATCCGTAAAGTTCAGTACAACCACGTTGACAGGCGCTGCTCCTGGCGCTCCTGTTGATATTGCGACGGTGATAACCACCTCGAACACCGGCAAGGGTGGCTACGGGTCGCCTTTTGCCGACAACAGCGGATGCAGTAGCGAGAAGCCCCCGTCAGCGACCGGTACGCCAAGCACGGGCGGCACCTGTGCAGGCGACATCCGGGCAATCAGCGAAGGCACTATCGGTTTCTGGCATAAGGTTTATACCGGACCGAAGGGCGGCGTTCGCTGGGGCATTCAATACTCATATATCACAAAGTCGGCTTGGTCTGGCGCCGCAAGCAATTCTCCGAAGGCCAACGACAATATGCTTTTCACCTCTTTCCGCTACTACATTCCCTAAACCGGGTGTAAAAGCGGCTCGCCCCTCCCCTGGGGTCGAGAAAACAAAGGCGGCGCCGAAAGGTGCCGCCTTTGTTTTTCTCCGTTTGCAAGTATGAAGCGGGCGTTAAGAAGAAGGCTTAATCTCGTTTGATTCAGCGATTTTCGGATTCAACCAACTCCAAACCGATTGTAACAATTCCGTAATATTCTCCCGCCACAATGCCATCGACGGATTTGGGCCCTAGTTCAACTTGATGAGTGGCCATCTGGCGGCAAACTCGCGGAGAGAAACCCTAATGAAACGATTTGCAGGAATGCTCTTGGTCGCTCTGACGCTTGCTGGAATCGTACTGGCGCAGGGTGCACTCCTGATTAACGGAGCGGGCGCAACCTTCCCGAATCCAATTTATTCAAAATGGTTCGATGAATATCACAGGGCCCACGGCAATATTCAGATCAATTACCAGTCGATCGGTTCAGGTGCGGGAATCAGGCAGGCCACCGAGGGAACGGTTGATTTCGGGGCCTCCGACGGACCAATGAACGATGAGCAGTTAAAGGCCTACCAGGCCAAGCACGGATTTCCGATTCTGCATTTTCCGACCGTGCTGGGCGCCGACGTTCCCACGTACAACATTCCCGGCGTTTCCGGCGAACTTAACTTTACTCCCGATGCGCTGGCCGGAATTTTTCTGGGACGCATCTCCAAGTGGAACGATCCCGCGATTGCTGGCGCGAACAAGGGCGTAAATCTGCCGGCGAACGACATCGTTGTCGTTCACCGTTCGGATGGCAGCGGCACAACCTACATCTGGACCGACTATCTCTCCAAGGTCAGCGGCGATTGGAAGGACAAGGTGGGAAAGGGCACCTCTGTAAATTGGCCCGTAGGCTTGGGCGGAAAAGGCAACGAAGGTGTCGCCGGACTCGTGAAGCAGACGCCCAATTCTTTTGGTTACGTCGAACTGATTTACGCCATCCAAAATAAGATGCCCTACGGCAGGGTGAAAAATGCGGCGGGCGATTTCATCAAGGCCGATTTGGCGAGTGTCAGCGCGGCGGCCGCGGGCGCCATCAAGACCATGCCAGACGATTTCCGCGTTTCCATTACCAACGCTCCGGGCAAAACTGCTTATCCGATATCGAGTTTCACCTGGCTACTTGTTCCTAGTAAATTCTCCGATCCAGCCAAGCGCGATGCTCTTAAAACGTTTGTCCAGTGGATGCTTACGGATGGGCAAAATGATACCGAGGCTCTCGCCTATGCGAAGCTTCCACCGGAAGTGGTGGCGAAAGAAATGAAAGCGCTTAGCAAGATTCAATAACGTGTCCGCAACGAGCACAAACCTGCCGAGCGCGGGACCTATAGCGGTTTCGCGCTCGTTTCTGTCCCGGCTGCGGAATGGCGACGAAATCGCGCGGGCCGTCACATTTCTTTTTGCCGCTTCTGTAGTGCTGATCACAATACTGTTGGTTTATGAACTGTGGATCCAGTCAGCGCTGCCGCGTAACAAATTCGGCTTCAGTTTTTTTATCACACGAGTCTGGGACCCCATCGCCGAGCAATTCGGTGCGCTGCCTTTTATTTACGGCACAGTCGTCACTGCCGCTGTAGCTCTCTTGATCGCTGTGCCGCTCGGCATCGGAGCGGCAATATTTCTCTCAGAGCTTGCCCCGCAAAAGATTTCCGACCCTCTCCAATTTCTGATCGACTTGCTGGCTGCCGTTCCCAGCGTGATTTACGGGGTGCTTGGCGTATTCATCGTAGTTCCAATCATGCGCGAATATATTCAGCCGGCGCTGAAAAATATGCTGGGTTTCCTGCCATTATTCCAGGGAGCGCCATACGGCGTGGGATTTCTGACGGCTGGAATCGTGCTGGCGATCATGGTGATTCCATACATCATCTCCGTTTCGCGTGAAGTGTTGCTTTCCGTGCCGCGCGATCAGCGGGAGGCGGCGCTGGCGCTGGGTTCAACGCGCTGGGAATCCACTTGGAAAGTCGTCGTCCCTTTTGCCAGAACCGGCATCATGGGCTCCATCTTTCTAGCCATGGCTCGCGCGCTGGGTGAAACCATGGCTGTCACAATGGTTATTGGCAACACGCCGACCATTAGCGGTTCGCTGTTTTCGCCCGGTTATTCGATTGCCGCGGTGATCGCCAATGAGTTCAGCGAAGCGACTGGCGATATGTACTTGCAAGCTCTCATTGAATTGGGACTGGTGCTATTTCTGCTCACCTTCATTCTGAATGGTCTGGCGCGCCTTCTGGTCCTGTTAACCGCACAGCGTGGCAGTGGAATGGGGCAGGCATGACCGCACGTCTGCGCTGGCGAAAACTTGTGAGCGCCTTCATGCTGACCATGACCGGAGTGTGCGCGCTGATCGCAGTCTCAGTATTATTTTTCATCCTCGGTGACCTCGTCTACCACGGTGGAACTTCGATCAACTGGAATTTTTTTACAAAGCTGCCGGCTCCCGTCGGCGAAAGCGGTGGCGGCATGGCCCACGCCATCGTTGGCAGCGCCAAGTTGCTCCTCCTGGCTTCCTTAATAGGTGTACCGATCGGATTTTTTGGCGGGATTTACCTGGCCGAATTCAGTGGCACCAAAGTGGCATTTGTGGTTCGCTATGCGGCTGATCTGCTGAATGGCGTCCCGTCCATCGTCATTGGGATTTTTGCGTTTGCCTTGGCGGTACACCCGTTCAAACATTTTTCGACTGCGGCGGGTTCTTTCGCTTTGGGCTTGATGATGATTCCCATCACTCTGCTCAGCACGGAACAATTTTTGCGTGGTGTGCCACGCGCGTTGCGTGAAGGTTCCATGGCATTGGGCGCGAGCAAGTGGAAGACCATTATGCGAGTCGTAGTGCCCGCAGCTTACCGCGGCATCCTGACGGCAATTCTCTTGGCTCTGGCGCGCGTAGCGGGAGAGACCGCACCGTTACTTTTTACGGCCCTAGGCAATCAATATTGGAGCCCAGGCTGGAATCAACCGACTGCATCTCTTCCGGTAGTGATTTATAACTACGCTCTTTCGCCCTACGAAGATTGGCACCGGCAAGCGTGGGCCGCGGGCCTGGTATTGCTCGGACTAATCCTGATCGTAAATATTTTCGCGCGGGTGATTTTATCCCGAGGAGTTGCGGTACCGAGGTCCTGATCATGCAAGCTTCTGCGAGGCCAGCGTTGAACGTCAATCTGAAACCGACCGGCATTGCGAACACCAGTCGCGAGACGGTTGCGCCCGCGCCCATGCGCATGGACATCAAGAAGGTCGATTTCTATTACGGCGACAAGCAAACCCTCTTCGACATTAACATGGGGATCGCCACCAACCACGTAACCGCGCTGATCGGTCCGTCAGGCTGCGGCAAATCCACGTTGTTGCGCACCTTCAATCGCATGCACGAAACCGTGCGTAACGCACGATTGGAGGGCGAAATCCTCCTCGACGGGCAGAATATTCTTTCGCAAGATGTTACTCAGCTGCGCCGCAGAGTTGGCATGGTCTTTCAGCGGCCGAATCCATTCCCGAAATCAATTTTCGAAAATGTCGCTTACGGCCCGAAAATCAATGGTTCGAAGTTGCCTATTCCCGAAATTGTCGAGAAGAGTCTGCGCCGTGCCGCGCTGTGGGACGAAGTAAAAGATCATTTACACAAATCAGCGTATGAACTTTCCGGCGGTCAGCAACAGCGGCTGTGCATCGCGCGCGGCTTGGCGGTGGAGCCAGAGGTGCTCTTGCTGGACGAACCGTGTTCTGCCCTCGATCCCATCAGCACCGCAAAAATCGAAGAACTCCTGGTGCAATTGAAAGACTCGTGTACCATCGCCATCGTTACCCACAACATGCAACAAGCTGCGCGTGTCAGCGATTACACCGCGTTCTTGTTGGTGGGGCAGCTAGTTGAATTCAATCCCACGCCGCAACTATTCACGACGCCCAGCGATCCGCGAACGGAGGCATACATCACTGGCCGCTTCGGATGAGCTTGCGAATAGTCGCCTCGCAAGCGGTTTGGGATGCTGCCTTTCGGCCGTCATTCCGAGCCCGACCAGGCGGATGAGAAATCTCTCTTAGTCTTTCCGCACCGAGCGCGCCCAAAAAGAAAGGACTCCATGGAACGCCACTTCGAAAGAGATCTAAACGAATTGAAGGAGCGGTTGCTCTGGATGGGCAGCCTGGCGGAGCGCGCCGTTCATCAGGCCGTGCACGCGGTGCTGGATTCCGACGAGCAACTCTCGAAACGAGTTCTGGACGAAGAAGGCGCGATCAACGAATTACAGCTGGAAATCGACGACCGCGTGGTTCAGCTCTTAGCGCTGCATCAGTTGATGGCCATGGACCTGCGCTTTGTGCTCGCGGTATCGCGGATTAACAATGACCTTGAGCGCATCGGCGACCAAGCGGTCAATATCGCGCAAGGTGCCCAGCGAATTCTGCGTCATCCGCGCGTGAAACCCTACGTCGATCTGCCGCGAATGAGTGAAGTGGCCGAAGAGATGATGCGCGACTCCCTGAATGCCGTCGTTCGCCGCGATGTAGAGCTGGCGCGTAAAGTTTTGATGAGCGACGACAAAGTAGATCACTACCGCGATCAGATTTTTCGAGAATTGCTCACTTATATGATGGGTGATTCGAGCGTGGTCTTCCCGGCATTCGAATTAATCCTGGTGGCAAAAAATCTTGAGCGCATCGGCGATCATGCAACCAACATCGCCGAGGATGTGATTTACATTGTGCAAGGCCAGGACGTTCGCCATCCCGCGGTAGACCGTCGCTAAGCCAGCGAGCCGTGCTCACTTCCAGTCGTATGCCGGTTTCGAAACAGAACGAAGATTGATCCGGCGAGACTTGCCAGCGAGATCCATCCGCCGATTGCACGGTCAATCGTCCGACTGAAATCGACGTGCACCTCTGATTCTCCCGCCGGAATCGAAAGAATCATTTGTCCAGTCCCTTTCGAATGCTCCGCCAAAGCTCCGGCTCCCTTAAGCGTCAGTCGCCAAGCTGGATAGTTCAGCAGGCGCAGTGCCAGTTTGCCTGGTACGGGGGCGACCACTCGCACCCAGCGGTGCTCCGCTGACCACTTTTCGACCACAATCTTTGCGTCTATGTGTTCGCCGGCCACGGTGTCTACGAGGAACCTGGCGCGCGGCGCTTTTTGCGGCAGGTCGGTATGATCGTCCCCGGCGGGATCGTACTCGTCAGTACCTTCAAAGCCGCTGCCATCGTTTATCGCGGCCTGCAGCGTTGGCATGTCGTCCGAATCCCACCAGGAATGTCTCGCGACATAGGTTCCCGAACCGGCCATTGCAATCGTTGCCGCCAGCACCCACGCCCAGCGCAGCCAGCCCCTGGCGCTAACCGCTGAGAACAGGGCCGCGCATAACGCGAGAACCGACATCCAGCGCCAAGGAAACTGTAAAAAGCGCAACTCCGGAAAATATTTCCAAAAAATACTTGTGACGGGAAACATTAAGATTGTCGCTACAGTCGCGAGAAACAAAAATGGCGCAGGCACCGAAATTGGAAAGGAAGGACCTTGTCGACTGGAACCGGTGGCCTTGGTTCGCCACGCGGCAATCACGGCGCACAGCACCCAGAAAATCAGAAGCACCGCGATGTTTGATGCGATGCGGTTGAATGCATCGTGTTCCGAGTCAGCTGTTTTTGCGTAAAGAAAATTCTCCGCAGGCATCAGGCCGCCCGCCAAAATGCCCGAAATATTCACCCAGCGCTGTTCATAAAACGCGGGAATCCAATAAAAAGCGGCCAGTCCGAATCCAAGAGCCATTCCCGCGCCTCCCCCTGCAAGCGGAACGACCGAACGCTGCTGAAGCGCCGCGATTACCAGAAGAAGCGTGACACTGTACGTGGCGATCACCGCTGCAGGAGCATTGGCAAGCCACGCGGCGCAAAAAGGAATCGCAAAATTAACAATGCACCGTGGCAAGTCGCGCTTTTTTAAACCGAAAAATCCCGTCAGCCGCAGCGCCGCTAAAAATAAGACAGGAAAGATCGCAATTGCCAGAAGCTCCGCGAAGTCGCTGCGCATATAAATGATTAACAGGCTGTATGGATTGGCTGCGAAGCAGACCGCCCCCACAAACGCGCTGAATCGCGTTTCCGTCAATCGCCGCAAGAGGGCGTACGCAGACATTCCAGCGAACGTCTGCACACACGCAATGAAAACCGGTGCCACCACTTTCCATGGAATGATCGTTCCGAGAAATGCGCCTAAAATCCACGATAACGGCGGATAGAAAATGAATCGCGGTTCACCAAAACCGAAGTTCGCCCACTCCGTCCATCTCGGGAAAATCACACCTTGCTTCCATTGCGAAGCGGCGTCCAGCCAGGACGCCATGTGAAACGAAACGTCGTGCCCGGATGCGTTTCCCAACCGAAAAAATGGAGTGAGCACCGCCAGGGATACGCACAACGACAGCAAAGCAGCGATTCCCCATTCTCGAATGGGATTTTCGAACGGGCTTGTCGGTGTGAGGCGCGGCGAATCGCTCATCGGCGTTCAAGGATTGTAACTGACACACAGGTTCCTACGGTGCTGTCTCTGCTTTTGCTTCAATAAAAAATCTGTGTGTCTACCTGCGAAGTTCGCGCGATAAATAAGCCAGTTGACCCACGTGGTGATAGGCGTGCCCAGCACAACGCAGGAAAATCGCGAATCGCTCCGCGGATTCGGGTTCGCGTTCCGCGGAATAAGGTCGCAGCCAGTCTTGCTTAGATTGCTTTTCGATGGTTCGGATCACCATCGCGACTGCCGCGTCAAACGACGCTAACACGTCGGCCTTTGGCCGCCGTTCCGATTCGTTAAATTCCCGGTCGCGATCCCGCACATACCCGGTTTCCGCGATCCGCGCTCCGATGTAATAATTCAAATTGCCCGTTATGTGCAGGAGCAAGTGGCCAACGCTGTTTCCGTGCGCAAACGGCCGGCGCCAAAGTTGTTCCTCGGTTAGCGGATCGGCCCACAGGCGAGTCTGCTCGCGCACCATTGCATAGTAGCTGGCAAGATCTTTGCCAATGACTTCTGAAAGCCCGCTCATATTTTCTGCTGCACGCATCCTGTTGCAATCGACGCCTAAGCATCGCTCAACTTACTTTTCGTTTTTGTAAATCACTCCTTCTTTCATCACGAAAAGCACGTGTTCCGTCTGCCGTATATTCTGGACCGGGTCGCCCGGTACCGCCACCACATCGGCCAGCTTGCCGGTTTCCAGCGTTCCAATTTTAGTTGCGAGCCCCAGCAAATCCGCATCGCTCGATGTCCCCGCCTTCAGCGCGTCAATCGGCTTCATCCCTAGATCTACCATTTGGTGAAATTCTTCCGCGTTGCGCCCGTGCGGATACACCGCAGCGTCCGTTCCCAAACCGATCTTGATTCCTTTACTCACTGCCTTCTGAAACGTCTGGTGAACATGCGCGATCGCATCTTCCGCTTTCACCTTGATGGCTGGCGGAATCGGCACGCCTTTTTGGATTTGCTCGGTCAATCCTTGCACCGCCATCAGCGTCGGCACGTAGTAGGTGCCTTTCTGCTTCATCAGCTCAAGCGCCTCATCGTCCAGGAACGATCCGTGCTCGATAGAATCGATTCCCGCGCGGATGGCCCGCTTCGCGCCTTCGGCTCCGTGTGCATGCGCCGCGGCTTTCAGGCGCAGGGCATGCGCTTCGTCCACCAGCGCATCGAGCTCCGCTTGCGTTAACTGCGGCGTATCCACTGCGTCCGCTAGCGAAAGCACGCCGCCCGTTGCGCAAGTCTTGATCACCGTCGCGCCGTATTTGTGCGCCAGCCGAACGGCGCGCCGCGCTTCGTCGGCTCCATTTACAACGCCAACTTCAGGACCAGTCTCCGGCCCCAGTGCGCCTTCACGGTAGCCCGTCTCGTCACAATGCCCGCCCGTTGCTCCAATAGCATGCACTGCCACTAGCATGCGCGGCCCTGGAACCACTCCGCGGTCAATCGCGTTGCGCAAACCAGCGTCCAAATAATGCTCCGAGCCGACGTCTCGCACCGTGGTGAACCCCGACATCAGAGTAATCCGCGCATTGACGCTCGCATCCAACGCCATCTCAGGGATCGGTTTCCGCAGTCCGTCGAGCGCTGCTTTTGTGTAGTCCTCTCTATACATCATCGTAAGATGCGTGTGCGCATCGATAAATCCTGGCAGCAGTGTGGCGTCGCCCAGATCGATCACTTCGGCGTCGCTTGGGCGGTTCGCGTTCGCACCCACTCCCACAATCTTTCCGTCGGTAACCACCACGATTCCCGGCGTCACCAGCGCGTCACTCTTGCCGTCAAACATTCGTGCTGCTTTCAATACGTAGGACTTCGATGGTTTCTTCTGCTGCGCAAACGCCGGCAGCAATCCCAATCCGCACAACACCACCAACACCATGACTCTGCGAATCATTTCGCTCTCCTCCGATACCCGCAGCAAAAGCCTGACCGCTCAAAATAGCCTGTCAGCGAAAAATGTCAAGGTCATCTGTCAATTTCGTATCAAGGTCATCTAACGGTTTCGTATGAGGAGACGCTGCGCTCTGTTCATCTCGGACAAAAGCACTTTTTGTTTAAGGGAAGTTTGTTAGAATAGACGAAGTTGCATTAGGGATGTTGCTCGGCAAGGAACCCACCCTACCAATCGCCTCTCCTGAACGCCACCCGGCTCTCGGACTAGATGACTTGGAGACACTATGAGCCGTACCGCCAATCGCACTCGTTCCTTTCTTGGATTTCGCTGGCCTGCGGTTCCTCGCGATTATCTTTCCAGGCGTCGTTACTTCCAAAAAATATCGATTATTGTCGTGACCGTGCTGCTGAGCGTCATTGTCGCAGGGGCCATCATTTACGCCTCGACTCCTGGCGGCTTCAATCCGGGTCACTAAATCCCCTTACGATCTTCATTTCATGGTCGCCGACGCTTGCTCGGACCAAAGCTCTCCCGAATTGCTTCCCTCGCGAGAATTAGTGAAGATAAACTGAGCAACGTACAGTGAAACATATCGATTCGCAGCTCCTGAAATCCTACCGTTCGCAGAATGGCGAAACCATTGAGTCCCTCTCTTCTGATCGGCCGCTTCTGCTCGTTTTCCTGCGGCACTTTGGCTGAACCTTTTGTCGCGAGGCGGTCGCCGAGCTCTCTAATCTCCGCTCTCAAATAGAAGCCAGAGGCACACGCATCGCATTTGTGCATCTCGGCACGGAAGAGCGGGCTGCCAAGTTTTTTGCTCCTTATAAATTGCAAGATCTCCCGCGCTTCGCCGATCCCGGCGGCAAGCTCTACGAAACTTTTGGGCTGGCCCGAGCCCAGTTACGCCAATATCTCAATCGCGAAAGTATCTACCGGATGCTGATGTCCTGGATGGCGGGAAACTTCGCATTGCTTCCCGCCGGCGACGTGCAGCGTATGCCCGGCGCATTCTTGCTGCAACATAATCAGATAAGAACCGCTTTTCGCCACAAGTTGGTTTCTGATCGCCCCAACTATCTCGAACTCGCAACGCCTGCCTAGCTTGCAAGCTTCTTGCACCCGCCCTTGCGCCATACCGGCCACTTGCCGCACGATATTTACTTCGCCCTACAGCTGTAAGCAGTATTTCGCAGCCGCTTTTGCTCGGCAGTACCGGGAGACTCGCGCGGAATGTCAATTGGTCCGGATGTTTTGATTGTCGGCGCTGGCCTCTCTGGCGTGGCATGCGGCCGTCATCTTGCTGATGCCGGCATTTCTTTTCAGATTATTGAAGCTGCGGACGGCATCGGCGGCCGCGTCCGCACCGATCAGTTCGAAGGATTCCTTCTCGACCGCGGCTTTCAAGTTCTTCTCACCGCCTATCCCGAGGCGCAGCGCACACTTGACTATCACGCGCTTGATCTAAAAAAGTTTGCTCCCGGCGCCTTCTCCTTTTTTGCCGGCCGCATGAACAAGCTTGTCGATCCTTGGCGCACTCCCGGCGGATGGAGCGAAGCGCTGCGGTCGGATTTCGGCACTTTTTTCGATAAACTCCGCATCCTCCGGCTGCGTTCCCGCCTTCGCGCTTTCTCCATTGACCAAATCTTCAAACATCCCGAACGCTCGACCAACGAAGCGCTCGTCTCCGCCGGATTCTCCGACGAATTCATCCACCGCTTTTTTCGCCCGTTTTTTGGCGGAATTTTTCTCGATCGCGAGTTGAAATCCTCCAGCCGAATGTTCGAATTTATTTTTAAAATGCTTGCCGAAGGCGACATCGCCGTTCCTTCTCGTGGCATGGGAGCGATTCCAGCGCAACTTGCTTCGCATCTTCCTGAAGATTCCATCCGCCTGAATACCCATGCAGACTCGCTTCACGAAAATGAGCTGACCCTCAGTGGCGATGAAACCTTAAGCGCTCGCGCCATCGTGGTTGCTGCGGATGGGCCGTCGGCCGCGCATCTCGTCGGAGAAGCCGAACCCGCTTCGCGCAGCGTCACCTGCTTTTACTATTCCGCCGACGAGCCGCCTGTCTCCCAACCCATGCTCATCCTCAATGGCGACGGCGCGGGCCCGGTGAACAATTTCGCTGTGATCAGCCAGGTGGCTCCCTCTTACGCTCCTGCCGGCAAATCGCTCGTGTCCGTTTCCGTTCTCGGAACCCAAGCACTTACCGAGCAGCAGCTCGGTGGCTTTATCATCGCGCAAATGAAAAATTGGTTCGGTCCCGTCGCGCGAACCTGGCGCTATTTGAAGAGCTATCGCATTCCCCACGCTCAGCCGCAGCAGTTTCCAGGAGCCCTCGAACCGCCACAGCGCCCAGTCCGCGTTCGCCCAGGAATTTATCTATGCGGCGATCACCGCGACAACGCCTCTATCCACGGAGCGATGCTCAGTGGACGCCGCGCCGCCGAAGCCATCCTCGCCGATTTGTCCCGCTAATGCCAACTCGTCCTATTTTTTCAACAGGCATCGCCGTTTTAGTTTCAATTAGGAACATTTCCACAATATTTTTCCCATATATCTATTCGTACTATTGACCATAGGACTTTCCCTGAGGAAACTCGCTTCATGGCCCGTTATTCCGCTTTTCTTGGCCGTTCCGTCGAAGTTCAATACCGCGCCGGGGATATTTGCCTTCCTGCTTCAGGCATGTTCGTTGGCGACTCCGGCCGCTCCATTTTTCTCGAACAACATTACGTACAGCATGGCCAGCCCAAAAATTTTCGCTGGGAGATTCCCTATCCCTGCATCGTTCGCCTCGAAGAGCGCGAGTCTCTCCAACAGGCGGCTAGTCCGTCCGACCCGTTGGATACCTCTCCGTTGGATGAAGCCGCAGCTACGGCTACCGATCGCACACTGCGGGCCAATGCTGCTCATGCTTCGGGTGGCGCTGCCGCCTTGCTTCCCATCTCTGGTCGGGCAGAAACTGCCTAAATCGCGTCTGCCATAGTTCAACCTTCCGCCTTTAAAGTTACTTCCTGCCCGTGCGTCGGTTCGCCCCGCTGCGTTAAACTAACACTTTGCTGTTCGAGCCTTATTTCTCGGAGGTTATCGTGCCACAACCTACCGTCGGGTTCATCGGGCTTGGCCTCATGGGCCGCCCTATGGCCCACAATCTTCTCAAAGCCGGTTTCACGCTCGTCGTCTGGAACCGTACCGCATCTCGCGCCGACTCTCTCGTCGCCGCTGGCGCACGCCTGGTCGCTTCGCCAAAAGAAGCTGCTGCCGCTGCCGACGTCCTCATCACTATCGTCAGCGATCCCCCTGCTCTTGAAGAAGTTCTCTGGGGCTCGGGTTCGAACGGAGATGGCCAATCCGCCGGCGCCTTCACCGCGCTAAAGAAAGGCGCCATCTACATCGACTCCAGCACGGTCTCGCCAGCACTCGCTCGTAAAATTGCCGACGCGTCAAAAGCAGCGGGTATTCGCTTCCTCGATGCGCCCGTTACCGGCGGCACTTGGGGCGCGGAAAAAGGCGAACTCCTCTTCATGATCGGTGGAGACTCTGCGACACTCGACGCCGCTCGCCCTGTCCTGACTGCAATGGGCAAGAAACTTTTTCACCTCGGCTCCAACGGCGCCGGACAAACCATCAAACTGGCCATGAACCTCCTTCTCGCTCTTCAAGTCGACGCCTTCGCTGAATCTCTAGCTCTCGTCACCGGTGCAGGCTTCGCTGGAGAAAAACTTCTCGAAGTCATGCAAGCCAGCATGGCTCGCTCCGGCGTTCTCGACGTAAAAGCTCCGCTCATGCTCAGCGGCGATTACAAGCCCAGTTTTCCCCTGCGCCTGATGCACAAGGACCTCAGCCTCGCTCTCGAACTCGGCAACCAGCTCGGCGTTCCCCTCCCCGCCGCTGCGGCCGCACGTGAAACATACAGCTCTGTGAAAGGCTCGACTGCCGAAGACCTGGACTTCGCTGCGGTTAGTAAATTCTGGAAAAAATAGCGTTGGCGCTCTTGCTTTTCTTCGCGACACGCGCCACAACCGGTTTCCCCGGCCCGCATCTAAGCAATCGGAAAGGAGAATCAGATGTCCCATGTCACTATTGGCAAGGAAAATTCCACCGACATTAATCTTTATTACGAAGACCACGGCTCCGGCGACCCGGTCATCTTGATCCACGGTTACCCTCTCAGCGGAGCTTCTTGGGAAAAGCAGATTCCCGCACTTCTTTCCGCTGGCCATCGCGTGATCACCTATGATCGCCGCGGCTTCGGCAAATCCAGCCAGCCTGCCACCGGTTACAACTATGATACTTTCGCGGAGGACCTGCACAAGCTGATCGCTCACCTGAATCTTCAAAGTTTCGCTCTCGTTGGATTCTCCATGGGTGGAGGCGAAGTCGCTCGCTACATCGGCAAATATGGATCGAAGGGCGTCAGCAAGGCCGTGATCATCGGGGGAATTCCGCCGTACTTGCTGAAAACGTCTGACAACCCCGATGGCGTTGATGCCGCCGTCTTTGCAGGCATTCAGGAATCCGTCGTTGCTGACCGGTACGCGTTCTTCACAGAATTCTTCAAGAATTTTTACAACACCGATATTTTTCTCGGCAAACGTATCAGCGAACAGGCCCTTCAGGCAAGTTGGAACACCGCAGCCATCGCGGGCGCTACTGCCACGCTCGCCTGTGTCCCTACCTGGCATGAAGATTTCCGCAATGACCTTGCCCGCATTGATGTGCCGACCCTCGTCATCCACGGCGAAGCGGATCGCATTGTTCCCTTCGCTGCCGCCGGACAAAAAACTGCCAAGTTAGTGAAAGGCGCTCGCCTCGTGCCCATCAAGGATGGTCCGCACTGCGTCCCTTGGACCCATGCCGGCCAAGTGAACGACGAACTCGTCAGCTTCCTCGGCCGCTCCAAACAGGCCACAGCCCAGAAGTAATCAGTCCTCTATCGGAGGCGCACTCCCAATGCCGCGACGGCTTGAACCCGGCTCCGCGGATTCGCTGTTCTGTTTCTGCGTCGAGACCCACACCTGGAACTTAGGCTTGTTTACTTCCCTTTCCCCTCCGCGTACTTCTCCGCCCCCATGAAGTGGAGCGACACATACGGCTCATCCCCCACCACCCAACTGTCATGCCCCGGGCCAATGTAAAACACATCTCCGGCCCGCATCTCAATCACTCGCCCATCATCCATCGCCGCTGTCGCGCAACCCGAAACCACCATCCCCACATGCTCTACCTGGCAGCTCTTGGCTCCAGTCGTTGCTCCCACATGCACCGACCACCTCCATCCTGGCTCATAGCGAGCCCGCCCGATGGTCATTCCTCCGACCTTCACCAGCTCAAATCTTCCCTTCTCAAACACCCGTACTTCATCCGGCTCCTCAAACCGTTTCAGGACCACATCCAACATCAACGCCTCCCACGCCAAGCGAGCGCACAGTTCCTCTGGCAGGTTCACCGTTTGCGGGCCACTTTTCAAGGCCGTGCGCGTTCAGCCCGAACCAGCCAATTACCGCGACCCTTTTGTTTCCTGCAGTTTGTGAAAAACACTGGTGGAGGGGTACTCTCTGTCGCGCGGGTCGAGCCAAAGCTGAGGCAACCGCAAGTCGCCAATCGCAGCCCTTCACGGCTTCGCGTTCGGAGAGAAAAACCCAATCGGCAGGTCCCTTGCCGTACGCAGCCCCGCGGGAGCATCCAAAATGACCGGAATCGAGTTCACCGCCACCGACGCCGTCGCAATGTCGCCATGAGAACCACCAGGAATGGTCAAACTGATATTCGGATGCCCGGTGAGCGTCACCGTGTCCGCCGGATCTTTTGCTCCGACGTACATCTGCAATTCCATATAGATAACTTCCTTGCCGCTGGAAAGCCCGCGCGCAATTTGGTGAACGCCTGCGGCTTGTCCTGTTTCCACGGTCACATACTCCGTCTGCACGCGCTCGTTCGCAACTTTCGGTTCGATCGTTTCGGTGATTTCATCGACCGCGAAACCAAGACTGTCCGCCACCATGGCCACGGATTCCGGCAAACCTACATGCTTGATCACGCCCTCAGCAACCTTGGCCCGAAATTCTTCAACGTTCATTCCCGCGCCGATTTTTTTCTGCAGAGGCAACCGCCGCTTCGATGCGTCCACAATTCGCAGAGCTTTTACGTGTTCGATCCGCTGCGAAACCGCCGCCAGCGTAATCACCAGCTTGTCCATCACGAATCCTGGATTGACGCCCGTGCCCACCAGCGCCACGCCCCAATCCTTCGCCTCCTGATCGATTCGCTCCGCCAGCGCCGGATGCGTGCGATACGGGTACGACAATTCTTCGCAGGTCGAAACCACGCAGGAGCCGGCTTTCAGGCACTCAATCAACTGGTCCGCCACCTTTTCCAGCGAGGAAGAAGTGGTGTGCATCACAATGTCCGCAGCTTGCGACAAAACTTCTTGTGCATTATCTGAAACGCTCACGCCCCATGGTGCATCGCTCGCGCCGACCACTTCTCCCAAGTCACGCCCCACTTTCGCGGGATCTTTGTCGATTGCCCCGCAAATTTCAATCGACTGTTTTTCTCGCAGCAATTTGGCAATCGATGCGCCGATCGGCCCAATTCCATACTGAATCGCGCGTATTTTCTTTTTCACCGGAATCTCCGTCTTCGCAATCGCGAAGCCTGAACTATGAAACTTAACGCTCACAACCGAATTTTGGGGCGCAGCGAAACTTATAAGATAAAGGATTCAACCTGCTCAGGCAAACCATTCGCGAGGGGCGGGAGCCGAACCAGGTTGCTGCGCTCATGCCGGCGTCCGCTACAGCGTTTCGGCGCTGGCGCACCGTTACCCCCTGGATTCATAATCGGAGAACCCAGAAGCCGGCTATCCACGATCGCAGGAAACGGGCGGCTTAGCTTGTAACCATGAACCCGGAGGTGCACAGTGCCTGCACGCAAACTTGCAGACGAAGAAATCCACAAACTGCTTAGCCGCATGCCCGGCTGGCTGTTAGTGAACGGCAAACTTCACAAGCAATTTGAATCCAAGGATTTTAACGCTGCGTTCGGCAACATGACTCGTGTTGCGTTGGTCGCCGAAGCCATGAATCACCATCCCGAATGGTCCAACGTGTGGAACAAAGTTGTTTTCGATCTGATCACCCACAGCGTTAAAGGCATCAGCGACTTGGATTTTGTGCTGGCGGAAAAAATCGAAGAAATTTTCTCCGCACAAACCGCCAGTCGCGCCACTTCCGGAACATAATGGCCCTTTATGAGTAGCCGCGACGTCACGCGCCGCAACACGATTGGCTGCCGATGATCGGGGCGCACCAGCCACAAAGAAAATTCCGGGCGCGGTCGATCATAATTCTACGGTGGACGGCGGCTCTCGCCGTTTTTGCAATACTTTTCCATTTTCTTCCTGTCGCACCGCTTCGCGCGGCTCTCGCCAGCGTTCCTCCGATCCGTTTCATAATTATTTTGATCGTATATTTATGCGCGCACGCAGTTGGAATTCTAAAGTGGCGGATGGTTGTGAACACCGCCGGATCGGATCTCGACCTTTCCACCAGTGCGCAATGTTATCTCGGCGGACTTTTCGGAACGCTATTTCTTCCGTCCATCATTGGCGGCGACGTTGTTCGTATGGCCGTAGGCCTGCGCCGCAGTCCGCGTCCTGCGGCAGTCCTCGCCGGAAATGTCGTGGACCGCTCACTCGACGTTACGGCGCAGGTGACGCTGGTTCTGGTCGGCTTGGTTCTGCTTCCCGGATCGCTTCCCGAGCAATTCAGCGCGCTGGCGCGTAAGATTCTTCTCATCTTCGCTGCGATTCTTTTCGCCATCTTCGTGCTTCTTTTACTGCTCAGGAAAACTTTCTTCGCAGGGCGGTCTCGCCGGTTTTTGCGCAGGCTCGCCAGGCTGCGGCACGCACTGCTTTCCGTGCGCCAGCGGCCCCAGATTCTGATTACGGGCTGGCTACTGGGCGTACTGATTCAGACAACTTTCATATTACTGAACGCATTACTGGCGATTTCGTGCGGCTTATTTGAACCGATCCGAGTATGGCTATTTGCGTGGCCTCTGGCGAAAATCGCCGCCCTCTTGCCGCTCACGCAGGGTGGATTGGGGGTGCGTGAAGCGGCACTCGTCGCTTTGCTCTTGCCATTCGGCGCCCCAGCGACTCTGGTACTGGCGGCGGGCCTGGTGTGGGAAGCGATTATTGTTGCAGGCGGCTTGATTTCCGGCCTCACGGCGTTTGCCCTTCGCCGCGCGAGACCGAAGAGCCTATGACGTTTTCGCGGCAGGCCTAACATCTTTCTTGACTCTCGCGTTACGCAGGCAAACACTAAGTACCCCTTCTTGGATTTTAGCCTAGAGGACTGCCTCTCCAGTCTCGCTTAAACAGATGCTGCCGTAACCCAGCCGTGCCAGAAAAGCCTGGCGCTGCGTTCACCTATTCACGTCCACGGAAAGAGTTCTACGCACAAGGAATGTGGACGCGTCGGCGAAGTTACAGCGGTGCGCAAAGGGTGCCGATGAATTCCAGGCTGCTTGCGATTCCTCGCGAAAATGGATTGGACCATCGACGGCAATTTGCCGAACTTGATTCGCTATATTGCAAGTCGCCCCATGGAATTGCGGTGCTCGACCATGAATTACGCTACGTGAGAGTCAACGACGCACTCGCCGAGCTCTACGGCGTTTCCGCGGAAACCCTAATCGGGAGCGCATGGGCGGATTCTCTGACCGATATTCCCGCGGGGCTCGATGCGCGCTTGAAGGGCACACTAAAACACTGCGAACCGCTCTCGAACATCGAGTTCACCGTAAAGAAGACGACGAAGACGTTTCAGTTCCGTCACGTTCTTGCAAATTTTTATCCATTGGACTGTCCCGCACCCGAGAACGCCAGCATTGGCTTCGTGCTCGTGGATATTACAGAGCGCAAACTTGCCGAGGAAGCGCTGCGGCTTTCGGAAGAGCGTTATCGTGACGTTGTGGAACACTCGATTTACGGCGTATGCAGCGTAAGCACCAACGGAATGGCTCGCGGAGCCAATGCGGCAATGCTGCATATTTTGGGCTGCTCTTCGCGCGAAGAGCTTGCGAGCCTGAATTTCTTGCGCGATGTTTTTCGCTATCCGGAACAGCAAGCGCAACTGTTTGCCACGTGCCGGGAACAGGGATCGCTGCAGAACGGCGAGGCGGAATGGCGACGGCGCGATGGCGGCATTGTGGCTATTCGACTGCACCTGCGGATGCTAACGGGAGCAGCACAAGCAGATGCGATTGAATTGATTGCAGAAGATGTCACTGAATTGCGCGCGCTGGAAAGGCAGCTTCATCAAGCTCAGAAATTCGAAGCCATCGGGCAGCTTGCCGGGGGAATCGCCCATGATTTCAATAATGTGATCGGAGCGATTCTTGGCTGGGCTGAATTGGGGCTGGAGCAGAATCGTGAAAATCCGAAAACTGCGGAACGATTTGCTCGAATTCGGGAACAGGGTGAGCGTGCAGCGGCGCTGACACGGGAACTGCTGGCTTTCGCGCGGCGTCAGGTCTTGCAACCCCGTGCCATGGATTTGAATACCGTGATTAGTGGGCTGGTGACGTTTCTGGACCGCGTAATTGGCAAGGATATCGCATTGGAAGTACACAATTCCCCCCTCGATGCCATCAAGGCCGACCCTACGCAGGTGGAGCAAGTGCTGATGAATCTCTGTATTAACGCACGCGACGCGATGCCCAACGGCGGGAGACTCTTGATTGAGAGTGGAATGGTCGAAGTCGATGAATCCTACACACGCTTTTATCCGGGAGTTACGGCAGGACGATACGCGGCGCTTTCCGTCTCCGATTCTGGATCCGGAATGGATGCAAAGACGCTCGAACGAATTTTCGAGCCGTTTTTCACCACCAAGGAGTCGGGGAAGGGAACCGGACTTGGCCTTTCGACAGTTTATGGCGTCGTGAAGCAGCATGGCGGCTTTCTCCACGTCTATAGTGAGCTGGGCCATGGCAGCTTGTTCCGTATTTATTTTCCGGCAATGCCAGGAAGCGTTGCGGAAAACAACACCCCGGTAGCGGCACCGTCGGTGGGAGAAATGCGCGGAACAGAAACCGTTCTGGTCGCGGACGACCATGAATCGATTCGCGAAATGGCGCGGCAAACCTTGTCGAGCCTGGGATATCGCGTTCTTTGTGCAGCGGACGGCGAGGAAGCGCTGCTACTCTGCGAAAAGAATAGCCCTCAAATCGCCGTTCTGGATGTAGTCATGCCTCGCCTTGGCGGAACCGCCGCAGCCGAAAAGCTCCTCGAGAAATTTCCGGGCCTGCAGGTGATCTTCGCCAGTGGATATTCGCGCGACCGTGACGAACGAACCGCAAGGTTGCCAGCCGCTTCCTACCTGCAAAAGCCGTACAGCCCGACGGCGTTGGGAAGATTGGTGCGCGAAGTTCTGGATCGCGGCGGAAAACCGGGAGAACTGTGATTTGACTTCGCCCGCGCGGCGAGATGCTACCGGCGGTTGGGATTTCGCAACCGACTGTTGCAAACGCTACACTAAGCCGTGCCTGCACTGCTGGAACTGAAAAATGTGACCGTAATCCGCGGCGAGCGAGCGGCGCTTCAAAACATCTCCTTGCGAGTCGATGCAGGAGAACATGTGTGCATTCTGGGGCCGAATGGCTGCGGCAAGTCCACCCTAATTAAAACCATCACTCGAGAATGTTATCCGCTAGTGCGAGAAGACTCCGCGATGCGAATTCTTGGCCGAGACTGCTGGGACATCTTCGAATTGCGCACACATCTGGGAATCGTTTCACCGGACCTGCTGGCTTCCTGCACGACGGATTCGACGGGACGAGACGTGGTGCTTTCGGGATTTTTCAGCAGCACCCGCATTTTCCCGCATCATCATCCTGACGCAGAACATTTGCAACGTGCGAACGCGGCCTTGGGACGCCTCGGAATTGCCCATTTGGCCGACCGGCCGCTGGTCCAGATGTCTTCCGGCGAAGCCAAGCGGACGTTGATAGCACGAGCCCTGGCGCACCAACCGGACACGCTGCTGTTCGATGAACCGTCGAATGCCCTGGACATTGCCGCGCAAATTCGTTTACGAGAAACCATGCGCAATTTAGCGCGTTCCGGCCTAGCGATACTCCTAGTGACCCATCACGTCAGCGAAATCATTCCGGAAATTGACCGAATCATTCTGCTTCGAAACGGAGCGATCCTTGCCGACGGCCCTAAGCACGAAGTGCTCACGGCAGGCAATCTGAGCCGTCTGTTCGGCGCGGAAGTGCGGCTACATTTGCACGAGAATACGTTCCACATCTACTAGCGCCATACGGCGATTCTCGACTCTTTCTACAGGGAATCGGGAAGAACCTGCCAGCCGAAACACAAATCAAATGAGTATGGAAGCCTACGGTGGACCAGCCCTTCTTCCGGTGGCTCATGCCCTCATTTGAATAACAAGGCGGAGGTAATTATGAAATTCTTCCATGCTGCGACTTTCGCGGTGGCGCTGATGCTTGCCGGTGTTCCGGCCATGTCCGCGCAAGAACCCGATCAGAACAAAGAGAAGCCGAAACCGCAGGACGAGGAAAAGAAGAAACAACCACCCGCGAAGGAAAAGGAAAAACCGCAACCCAAGGCTGACGAGCGGCCGCAGGCCGAGCCACGAACCGATAAGGAAAAACCAAGATCGGACATGGATAAAGGAAAGCCACAGAAACAGGACGAGAAAGCGAACCGGCAAGAAAAAGAACGGCAAACACCAGAAACAAATCGCAGCCAGAATCCGCAGCGGGGCACTCGCACCAATGCGCGGCGTATTCCGCCGGAAAAATTTCATGCCAGCTTCGGACGCGAGCACCACTTCCACGTAGAACGCCGCGGTGACCGGCAATTCCAATATGGTGGGTACGTATTCGAATTTGTGGATGTGTTACCCGCAGGCTGGTCGTTTGACGATGAATGTTACATTGAGGAGGATGGCGACGATTATTACCTGGTGGACGTCATTCACCCGGAAATCCGCGTGCTAGTTGTAATCGTGGGCTGAAATTTTTTGCGCAATGTCCCAGATGTAGCCGCCGAAGCGAATACCGACAACTTTATTTGCTATGTACTTTAGGGTGCTGTTGGGAAAGCTTCGGTGCCGATGGGCGAACTATTTTTGTACCGGTTTAGGTTGTTGCGTGGCAGTTCGCGCTTCCGGACTCTTTGGCGACCAATCTTCCGGAGGAAACGCGATACGCCAGAACTGCGGACGACGCGCGGAAAATTCCAGGCCAATCTCCGCCTTGTTTCCGCGGACCGGGCCTAAAAACGCTACGTGACATTCCTGTTCTTCTCTGGTGGTGTTGTTCCGCAACATTAATAGGCTGCCGCTGGTAACTCGTGCTTGCAGCAAGATCAGCGCTCCGTGCGCGTTGATGGCCAGCGTATCGGCTTCTTCGTCGAACGGCTTCCCTTGCGCGTCGTTTCCCTGGATTCGTACGCTGACTTGCATCAGGACGCGCTGACTTCGACGCTTCGAAGCTGTGCTAGAAGGTATGGTTGGAGAATGGGACATGGGAGACTCTCTTCCTGAGAACTATACCGCAACGGGGCGAGTCCGAGAGGGCGATGCTGGGAAAGGGTAAACAGGAACAACTTAAGCGCGTTTTTCCATGGGCACGTATTCCCGGGTGCTATGGCCAAGGTAAATCTGTCGCGGACGCGCAATTTTTTGTTCGGGATCGAGTAACAACTCTTGCCATTGTGCTATCCACCCGGAAGTTCGCGGAATTGCGAATAGGACGGGGAACATGGTCATCGGGAATCCCATCGACTGATAAATCAGGCCGGTGTAGAAGTCCACGTTTGGATAAAGTTTGCGCTTCACGAAGTATTCGTCTTCCAATGCGATGCGCTCACACTCCAAGGCAATCTCCAACAAGGGATTCTTGCCCATCAAATCGAAAACTTCGTAGGCAACGCCTTTGATGATCCGCGCGCGCGGATCGTAATTCTTGTAAACGCGATGGCCGAAACCCATCAGCTTTGTCTCGCCGGACTTGACGCGCTTGATGAAGTTCGGGACTTTTTGCACCGAGCCGATTTCCAGCAGCATGTGCACGACTTCTTCATTTGCGCCGCCGTGCAGCGGGCCATAGAGCGCGGCGATCGCCGCTGCCGTCGCCGAATAGGGATCGACATGCGAACTGCCAACGCCGCGAATCACATTGGTCGAGCAATTTTGTTCGTGGTCAGCGTGCAGGATAAAAAGAATGTCCAGCGCGCGTTCCAGCGTGGGGTTGGGCCGGTAGCGCGTCTCGGTCGTGCGAAACAGCATGTTCAAGAAATTCCCCGGGTAGTTCAATTCGTTGTCCGGGTAGACGTACGGCATGCCGAGCGTGTGACGATAAGCGAAGGCGGCGATAGTCGGCATTTTGCCGATCAAGCGATACGTCTGCTTGACGCGCGATTCTTCGTTCAGGATGTCTTTTGCGTCGTGATAAAAAGTCGAGAGCGCCGCAATCGTCGAAATCATCATGCCCATCGGATGGGCGTCATAATGAAAGCCATCGAGAAATTTCTTGATGCTTTCGTGAATGAAAGTGTGATGGCCCACGTGCCAGGACCAATCCTTCAGCTGTTTTTCCGTCGGCAATTCGCCGTGCAGCAGCAAGTACGCAGTTTCGAGGTAGGTACTTTTTTCGGCGAGCTCTTCGATCGGATAGCCGCGGTAACGCAAAATTCCCTGGTCGCCATCAATGTACGTGATGCGGCTGACACAGGATGCTGTGTTGTTGAAGGCCGGATCATAACTCATCATGCCGAAATCGCCGGCCTCGGTCTTGATCTGGCGGAGATCCATGGCCTTAATGGCGCCATTTTTGATGGGCACTTCGTAGCTCTTGCCGGTGCGATTGTCGGTGATGGTCAATGACTCGCGGTGCGCGGCAGCGTCGATTTTTTTGGTGGGGACAGTGGAAGCCAGTGAATCCATCGGTAACCTCGCAACAATCCACTGTACACCAAGGAGAGAATCAAGGAAACCCGAGGGGACGGTTTTTGACGCGGGGAGGCTGTGGAAGTAAGAAAACAAAGGGTTTAGGGTATAGCTGTGCGCCTCTTGACAATAGTCGTTATAACGAGTATTATCGCCGTGTTTTATGGAGACGGATCATGATCAACATTCGCAAGAGCAACGACCGTGGTCATGCCGATCACGGCTGGCTGGATACTCGCTTTACGTTTTCGTTCGCGGATTACTATGACCCCAAGCACATTCACTTTCGCACGCTGCGCGTGATGAATGATGACCGCGTCGCCGGAGGCGGCGGATTTCCAACGCATCCGCACAAGGACATGGAAATTGTGACCTACGTGCTTGAGGGAGCGCTTGCGCACAAGGACAGCATGGGCAATGGCTCAACCATTGTGCCGGGTGACGTGCAGTACATGAGCGCCGGAACCGGCGTGGCGCATTCCGAATTCAATGCGTCGAAGACAGAAGCGGTTCATCTTTATCAAATCTGGATGTTCCCAGATAAACAGGGCTATACTCCGGCGTATGATCAGAAAAATTTTCCGGATGCCGAGAAACGCGGCAAGCTACGGCTGGTCGTTTCACCGGACGGGCGTGATGGTTCGGTGAAGATCCGCCAGGACAATGAACTTTATGCGACGATTCTTGGCGCCGGCGACGCTGTGAAACATGAGTTGAAGCCGGAACGCCATGCTTATGTGCAGGTGGCGAAGGGTAGTGTTACGTTAAACAATAAAACGCTCGAAACTGGCGACGGAGCGGAAATTTCCGGAGAGACGACGTTGGAACTGAAAGGTGTCAACGACGCCGAAGTGCTGCTCTTCGATCTCGCCTAACGATTGTCTTAATTGATTGCGAAAGAAAAGCTCGGCGCTCGATACGAGAATCGGGCTTTTACTTTCTGACGCAAGTTTCTTGAGCCGGCCCTCTCGCAGCCCTCATCTTTTCGCAATGGCCGTCGGTGAACCGCCCCACGCTGAGATCGAAAACAGCAAACCGACAACGACGGCGACTGCGAGAACCACGAGACTGGGACCGAGGGGCATTTTTGCCGCCATTAGATATACGATGCCGCTCGCGAGAAGCACTCGCACGCGGATTGCGGTCAGCAAAATCGGATCCGCGAGTTTGCCGCGCAAATCGGAGGAAATGGGTTCATTGCCAGGCAGCAAGGCCTTGCGGATGCGCCCCATGCGCGGAAGGATCAATGCAAAGCCGAGCGCCAATGCCACAAAGATGGCAATTAATGTTGCGGGAATCCAGCCCTGTTTCATCGCGCCAGACAGAGAAGCGAGGTATCCGCCTGAAATCAATAAAACGCCAAGCGCCGTGCCAGAAAGCGGCGGAGAAACCTTGAAGACGCGCAGCCAGGCGCGAAGCTGTTCTGTGGAGGAAGCGCTGCGGAAGAGCGCGGATGCGGTCCACTCAATTCCATAGCCGATGAAAAGCGCGACAGCTCCCAAGAGATGCAGAAAAAGTACGACGGTAAAGACGGTCATAGAAATCCTCGGAAAACAAATGTAGTGGGCCCATGAATGAATACGACTGGCTAATGAAGATAATTTCAAACAATTTTGAATGAGCCTGGCCGGCGGGGCTCTAGCCGCGTTTGCGCCGGAATTCGCGCATGAAACTGGTTAAGGCTTCGACAGCCTCAAGGTCGACGGCATTGTAAAGCGATATGCGCATACCGCCGACAGAACGATGGCCCGGAGTGCCAGCCAGCCCCGCTGCTGCAGCTTGCTTCCCGAATTCTTTCTCGGCCGGTTCATCGGGATGCGTAGCGGCGGATTGCCCGCTGGCGCCCGCAACGCGGAAGACCACGTTCATCAGCGAACGGGAGCTTTTTTCGACCGGACAATGATAAAAGCCGCCGCTCGAATCGATTGTATCGTAGAGCAATTTGGCTTTCTCTTCGTTGCGCTTTTGCATTCCCGCCAAGCCGCCGCGCGATTCGATCCACTCCAGCATCAATCCGACGACGTAAATCGCGAATGTGGGCGGCGTGTGGTACAGCGATTTTTCTTTGATATGGGTGCGATATTGAAAAATGGTTGGAAGATTTTTGTCGGCGCGCTCGGCAAGATCTTTTCGCACGATCACCACCGTCGCCCCGGAAGGACCAAGATTTTTTTGTGCGCCGGCAAAAATTAATCCAAATTTGCTGACGTCAATGGGACGCGAAGCGATGTCCGAAGACATGTCAGCGACGATCGGGACTTGGCCAGTTTCCGGCAAAACGTGATACTGCGTGCCTTCAATGGTGTTGTTAGTACAGAGATAAACGTAGCTGGCATCAGGCGAAAGAGAAATTTCTTCTTTGTGCGGCACACGCGTGAATTTTACCGGTTCCGTCGTTGCGGCGACGCGATGCGCGATTCCTTTTTTCAATTCGCCTAGCGCCTTCGCCGTCCACATCCCGGTGTGCAGAATGTCCACGGACTTTCCGGGCAGGCACAGATTCATCGGGACGATTGCAAATTGCGCGCTGCCCCCTCCCTGCATGAAAATAACGCCGTAGTCGTCTGAAATCGCAAGATGTTTGCGCAGGCCCGCTTCCGCCGCGGCGTTGATGCCTTCAAACTCGGGCGACCGGTGACTCATCTCCATGACGGACATGCCTGAACCGCGCCAATCGAGTAGCTCTTCGCGAATGCGCTCGAGCACGGAAAGCGGTAAGGCGCTGGGGCCGGCATTGAAGTTGAAAACGCGGTTCACTGAAGTTGCAGTGGATGGCACGATCTGAAGCCCCTTTCTTTTACGATTGCGGCGAAGTCGCTGTCCCAGCGTGGATTGCGCCCACCTGTGCAGTATCCCAGAATATCACGGCGAGCGCGGTACGGGAGCAAAGCATTCTGTTAACGAGTGAGAAAAAGCGGGAGTAAAATCGCATCCGGAGAATCGCTGGCAATGAAACGGCGGGAATGGATGACGAAAAGTGGTGCGGCAGCGCTCGGCGCCGCGGCGACTTCGTTCACGAAAAAGATCTACTGGCTGGGCCGAAACTTAAACTGCGCTTTTAAACTGTCGGTCATCAGTGACGAAATTTCGCAGGACTTCGGGCATGCACTGGAGGTCGCTTCGCTGGAATTCGGCCTTGGATTTGTCGAACTGCGCGGCTTGTGGAACAAGAATATCGTTTCGCTGGATGAGCGGGAAGTCGCTGAAGCAAAGTCTCTACTGGCGAAATATGGTTTACAGGTGACGAACATCGCCAGCCCACTTTTCAAGGTGGATTGGCCTGGCGCGCCAAAATCGAAATTCAGCGCGCCAGGGTCAAGTTATGCCGCGAGCTTCACATTCGACCAACAGGAGGAGGTGCTCGAACGGGCGGCCAACATGGCCAATGCGTTCGGCACCAATCGCATTCGGCTGTTCGATTTCTGGCGACTGGAACACGACAAGCCTTTCCGGCGCGACATGGATGAAAAGTTGCGCGATTTTTCCAGCAAAGCCGCCAAGCAGAGCATGATTCTGCTGCTCGAAAATGAATATGAGTGCAACACGGCGACCGCGGTGGAAGCGGCGCGCACCCTGGGCGCGGTCCGGAACAAGAATTTCTTTCTAAATTGGGACCCCGGGAATGCCGCGAAGCTTGGCGAGAAAGTTTTTCCGGACGGTTATGCACTGCTCCCGAAAAACCGCATCGGCCACATGCATTTGAAAGACGTGACGCGAACTGTGGACGGCAAGTACGACTGGGAATGTATGGGCCGCGGCATCATCGATTACCAAGGGCAATTTCGCGCGCTGCTCCACGATAGCTATGACGGCACCATGAGCCTGGAGACACATTGGAACGGCGCGAGGAATCCTGAAGAATCTTCGCGGAAGAGCATGGCCGGGACAAAAGAGTTACTTCGCAAAGCAGGAGCACTGAAATGAGCGACCAAGAAATCAAAGACAAATTGCTTAGGGCAATGCCTTCACGGCGATCGTTTCTTCAAGTTGCCGGCGCCGGCATTGCACTGAGTTCCGCTGCGGCCAGCTACGCGCGAATACTGGGAGCAAACGATCGAGTCCGCGTGGGTGTAATTGGATTTTCGGAACGATTTCGCGATGCCTTGCTGCCAGCTTTTCAGCAGCACGCCGCCGCCATGAATTTTGAATTCGCCGGGCTCAGCGATATTTGGAAATTGCGTCGCGAAGATGGCCTAACGCATGTGAAACGTGTTGCCGGAAAAGAAGTGACGGGTGCGCGGAATAATAGCGAGTTGCTTGCGCGGACGGACGTCGACGCGGTCATGATCGCAACCGCTGATTTTCAGCACGCGCAACACGGCGTTGCGGCAGTCCGCGCCGGCAAGGACGCCTACATTGAAAAACCGCTCGCCCACACCATGGCCGACGCCCAGGATATTCGTCGCGCGGTACAGGAAAGCGGAAAGATCGTGCAAGTCGGCACGCAGCGGCGCAGCGCGGCGAATTACCAGAGAGCGAAAGAGTTCATCGCGTCTGGCCAATTTGGCGATATCGTCAGCGTGGAAATGACCTGGAACGTCAATCAACCGGGGCGCTGGCGCCGTCCCGCGCTGGTCGAAAAATTGCGCGAACAAGACACCAACTGGAAATTATTTTTGGGCAATTTGCCATTTGAAAAATTCGATCCGCGCAAATATATCGAGTACCGCCTATTCTGGCCATATTCTTCCGGAATTCCGGACCAGTGGATGGTCCACCAGATCGATACCGTGCACTGGTTTACCGGACTGCCGCATCCTCGCACCGTAGTGGCGAACGGAGGGATTTACCTGTGGCGCGATGGCCGTAAGAACTGGGATACCATGACCGCGGTGTTCGACTACGGACCGTTGAATGACCCCTCGAAAGGCTTTCAAGTGGTGTATTCCTCGCGGCAAACTAATTCCGCAGGCGATGTAAAGGAACTTTATCGTTCGAATGGCGGGACGCTTGACCTCGACAAAAATACGATTACTGGCGAAGGCGGACTTGAGGAATCTTATGCGAAGGTCTTGGGAATGAAGGCCAATCAGTTGCGCACTCGCGCCTTGCTGGAGAAATCCTCCGGATTAGAAATCGGCGCGCATGCAGGCGTGGACGAAGCGACCAGCGGTAACGTTCGCAACTGGATGGAATGTGTGCGTAGCCGAAAATCTCCCAACGCAAACATCGATGCTGGCTACAGTCATTCCGTAGCGCTCTGCATGACCATTGCCGCCATTCAATCTGGTGAGCGGGTTACTTTCGATGAAGCAAAGCAACAAGTGATGGCTGGCGGCGTAGCCTGGCCGCGGATTTAAACAACGGGGCTTCGTTCCGACTGCAAATCCAGCCGCTAATCCAGCAGCGCGAATTCCACTCGATGGCGCATGGGATCGATACGCTCGGCGCGCACTTTGACGCGGTCGCCCAAACCCCATCTTCGCTGTTTCGATTTTGCGGCGCCCCGTCCGCTGCGCGAGCGCTCCGGGCCGCCGACCGCAACTATTGCGTGATCGTGCTCGCGATACGCGCAACGCGCGCCGGCAGCCTCTTCCATCGCATTGATAGGCAACAGTCCTTCCACGAATATTTCGAATAACTCCACAAAACATCCGTACTTTTGCACCGAAATAATCAGGCCCTCATACTCGTCACCAAGGTGTTCTTCCATGAACTGCGCGGTCTTCCAGTCGCGCAGTTCGCGTTCGGCGCCGGCAGCACGCCGCTCGGCCTCTGAAGTTTCCATGGCCAGTTCGTCCAGTTGTTTGGAGCTGTAGACTACCGATTCCGCGTGCAGCGCAGGATGCTGCTCCGGCGGGGCACCCTGTTGCGGATGAGCGAGCGCCCATTTCAGAGTGCGGTGGACCACCAAATCCGGATAACGCCGAATCGGCGAGGTGAAGTGCGCATATTCGTCGAAGCCCAGCGCAAAGTGGCCCAGTGAATCCGCGGCGTAACGGGCCTGCTTCAACGAACGAAGCATCAGATATGAGACGATGCGCTCTTCCGGCTTGCCGACGAGCTTCTTCAATAATCGCTGATAGTGTTGCGGCGTAATGCTCAGCTCTTCTGTGCCCGGCAAAGTGACTTTCATGGCGCGCTCGCGCCCATGGCCGCCGTAGGAATCCGGGCGTCCTGCCCGAACTGGCGCGGGAACTCGCCCATGCTTTACCGCGATTTCGCGGCGATGCAAATCTTCAACGCCCAGCGTGTAACCGAACGCCCTGGCCACCTCTTCGAATTCCAGGACTTTGCGGGCGTCCGGTTTTTCGTGGACTCGATGCAGAGTCGCCAGTCCGCGGCGGAGCAAGTATCCCGCCACTGCTCGATTCGCGGACAGCATGAATTCTTCAATCAGCCGATGCGCGATGTTGCGTTCGCTGCGGGTGATGTTCGTCATCTTCTGGTCGGCGTCAAATTCGATCACCGGTTCTGGTAAATCGAAATCGATCGAACCGTGTTCGTTTCGCCGCGCGTTTAGCAGTAGCGCAAGAGTCTTCATGTCCTGGAAATGATGCACGAGCGGCGCATATCGAGCGCTGGCTTCCGCGTCACTCTCCAGAACTTTGTTGACATTGGTATACGTCATGCGCTCCGCGGAACGGATCACGCCCGGAGTCATCCGAGAATCGCGCATGCGCCCTGTAGCATCGAATTCCATCAGGCAGCTCATCACCAGGCGGTCTTCGCGCGGGTTCAATGAGCAGATGCCGTTCGAAAGAACTTCCGGCAGCATCGGCACCGCGCGATCGATGAAATAAACAGAAGTTCCGCGAAGCCGCGCTTCGTTATCAAGTGCCGTCGCCGTTCGAACGTAGTGCGCGACGTCCGCGATGTGTACTTGCAGATGCCATCCGCCGTCCGCGCGGCGTTCGACGTAAACCGCATCATCGAAATCGCGCGCTGTTTCTCCGTCAATTGTAACGATTGGCAGCTTGCGAAAATCTTCGCGCCCCTCCAAATCGCTTTCATGCACCGGCTTGGCGCGGCCTTCTGCGTCCTCCAGCACATCGGCGGAAAATTCGTGTGGCAGATGATGTTTGCGAATAATAATCTCGGTATCGACGCCGAGATCGCCGGGCTTTCCAAGAATTTCGATGACCCGCCCGACCGGCGCAGCGCCTCCGCGCGGGAAACGTACCAGTTCCACGTTCACAACAGCTCCATCGAGTTCTTCAATTCTTCCGCTGCCGCGCGTGCGTGCCGCGTGCTTCGAATCATCCCAACCCAATTTGTTTCGCAACGAAGGCGCGAGCTCGTCACCCCGTGGAATTTCCACCTGATGCTGGATGCGATTGTCGTAAGGAAGCACGGCGTTGCCGCGTGGTCCGTAGCGAAACAGTCCGACGACCGTCGGATGTGCTCGGTCAAGGACCCGAACAATTCGTCCTTCGGCTCGCTGCCCTGCTGGCCCAGGCGAGACCCGGCCGAGATGGATCAGCACATGATCGCCGTGCATGGCGTCACCCACCGCGTCTCGCGGGATAAAAACGTCCCGATCAAGCTGCGGCATCGGTTTGTCAGGGACCACGAAACCGTAACCGTCCTGATGGAGAATCAGTCGGCCCGAGAAGGAATTGCGGTCACCCGAGACGGAAGTCGACCGCGAAATCGAAGCGGCGCGCGCCGTATCGCCACTTTTTTCAGTCGTCCGGCTTTTAGATGCAATCGCAAATTGACCATCGGTCAACTCCACTATCGCCTTGCGTTTCTTAAGGTTAGCTAGCATCCTGGCCAACGAATGCCGATCTGATTTGCGCAGCCCCAAGCCCCGCTGCAGCTCAGAAAAGGAAACCTCTTCGTCCCTAAGTTGCAGAAAACGCACGATGTTATCCACGCTAAGGGGCGAGGGTCGCTTCATTTTGATTCTTTCACGCACTAAATTTGCCCCTCCCGTATGGATTCACAAAGATTCTAGACTTTTTTGCAAATTCATCGAAACCTTTTTCCGAGTTTTGTGGTTTCATAGATAGGCCAACACACGACCGGCTGACCACCCTCCGTCAAGTCAGCCGGATCTCCCCGCAAGGGGAAGAGGGAGGCGGGAAGACCTGGCCCGCCTCCCTTTTTTTATTTTCTGCCTGCGTTGTGCCGTCTTCCCGTCCTGCGGCTCAAAAAGCCGCGGCGAAATTCAATCTCGATCCGAGCCGCATATTTTGCAGTCACATATTACAATGTTGAGCCAAACGGGTGCGGTCGCTCGTCTTTCGTCACCGGTTGCAAGGCAATCACGATTCGAAGCGAGGTCTGCACGCGCATGGCGGAGACAATATTGGTCACCGGCGGGGCCGGCTATATCGGGAGTGTAGTTGTGGCGCAACTGCTCGACCGTGGTTACCAGCCGATTGTTCTGGACGATCTTTCTCATGGCCACCGCACGGCCATTCCCTCCCAAGCACAATTCGTCGAAGGAAATATCGCGGATCGTGGCGCACTCGACCGGACCTTTTCTGGATTTCAACCGCAAGCGGTGGTGCATTTCGCCGCCTCCATCGAAGCCGGCGAATCCATGCAGCATCCGGAAAAATATTTTCGCAACAACACCGCGAACACGCTGACGCTTCTCGAATGCATGCTCGCTCATGGAGTGCGGCGGTTTGTCTTCTCTTCCACGGCGGCGCTCTACGGTAATCCGGAAAAAACTCCCATCGAAGAAGATTCTCCGCTGCGGCCCACCAATGCTTACGGCGAATCCAAACTGCTGGTCGAGCAAATGCTTGAGTGGCTGCAACGCATTCACGGCTTGCGCTACAGCTGCCTGCGCTACTTCAATGCCGCAGGCGCTGCCGGAGATCAGGGCGAAGATCATCAACCGGAGTCGCATCTGATTCCCATCGCATTGCAAGTTGCCTTGGGAGTCCGCAAGGACGTAGCAATTTTTGGAACTGATTATCCCACCCCGGATGGAACCTGCGTTCGCGACTACGTTCACGTCAGCGATCTTGCCGCTGCACACTTGCTGGTTCTCGAAGCCCTGAAAGACAACGAAAAGTTGATCTACAACCTCGGCAATGGACGGGGTTTTAGCGTGCGCGAAGTAATCGATACAGTTCGGAAAGTCACCGGACGAGCAATTTCCTCGCAAGAATCGCCGCGCCGACCCGGTGACCCCGCAGTGCTCGTCGCAAGTTCGGAAAAAATCAAACGTGAGCTGAACTGGCAGCCCCGGCACACTGATCTCGAAAGCGTCGTGCGCAGCGCCTGGAACTGGCGCCGAGCCCATCCCAACGGGTACGATTCACATTCGTGAACCGAACAGCGACTGGCTCGGTCAGCGCGGCGGAGGAGAACTGCCGATGAGTACCACGACAATATTCCGATTTATGCCGTCTCTGGGATTTCTTGCGATAACCATGACGACGGCGATGACACTGATGCCCGGCATGTTGCGCGCCGGGAACGAAAACTCTGGTAGAGGGGACAGCGTGAAGAAAACAGGGTTTGGCAAATTATCTGACGGCACCGCAATCGAACAATACACGCTTCAGAATAAAAAAGGCGCCATCGCAAAGGTCATCACCTACGGAGCGACTCTTACGGAGCTCTGGATCCCCGATAAATTCGGCAAAAACTCAGACATCGTTCTTGGCTTTGACAATCTCGCCGGATATACCGGCGACCAGCCTTATTTTGGCGGCATCGTCGGCCGCTATGCGAACCGTATTGCCAAGGGAACCTTTGTGCTCGACGGTAAGCGATATTCGCTTTTCATCAACAACGGCCCCAATTCTTTGCACGGCGGCAAAGCCGGCTTCAACCGAAAAGTCTGGAAAGCGGAACCTGTCGGACTTGCTCACGGTGCCGCCATCAAACTTACCTACGTCAGCGAAGACGGCGAAGAAGGCTATCCGGGCAGACTCACCGTTCACGTCACGTATGAATTGAGCGATGAAAACGAGCTGAAAATTTCTTATGAAGCTTCCACCGATAGGCCTACTGTTCTCAATATTACCAATCACAGCTATTTCAATTTATCGGGTGCAGGCAGCGGCGACATTCTCAAAGATATTTTGCAGCTGGATGCCAGTCGCTACACTCCCGTGGACGAAAGACTGATTCCAACTGGCGAGTTGAAATCCGTCGAAGGTACGGTCTTTGATTTTCGTAAGCCGATTGCTATCGGTGCTCGTAGCGCGCAGGTTCCTGGCGTCGGCGGCTACGATCACAATTTCGTCCTGGACGGTGAACCTGGGGAGCTGCGCAAGGCCGCGGACGTTTTCGATCCGGTTTCCGGGCGTGTCATGGAAGTCTGGACCACTGAGCCGGGAATACAGCTGTACATTGCGATCGGGCTCGATGGCTCGATCAGGGGTATTGGCGGCGCTTATCAAAAGTTCGGCGCGCTTTGCCTGGAAACCCAACACTTCCCGGATTCACCGAATCACCCGGAGTTTCCCTCAACCGTTGTGCGGCCAGGGACGGACTTTCACTCCCAAACCATTTACAAGTTTTCCGTCAAGTAAAGGTATTTCGTGCGCGGGCGTCTTCACAAGCCGCAGTCATTGGTGCCCGCCCAGTAGCCTGCAACTACCGAAGTCGTTATTCTTAAATCAGACGGCCCTGGCGACTATTCTCACCGGAGGCTGTCATGCCGATCGATTTCTCCAATGCCTGGAAGACCGGAATAAAAATCATCAACGATGCCATTTCTCTCTTGCCAAATCTGGCTCTGGCTATTGTCATTTTTCTGGTATTTCTCGTGCTCGCCGCCGCTGGCACATCGCTCGCCAGGCGTTGGGTGGTACGCCGTAAAAAGCATCAGGGCATAGCCTTGTTGCTCGCTCAACTGGTCCGCACCGGCATTCTTATTCTGGGATTTCTGATTGCATTTTCCGTCATTGCGCCGTCCTTCCGGGCAGGCGACCTGATCAGATTGCTGGGCATTGGAGGCGTGGCCATCGGCTTTGCTTTCCAAAACATCCTTCAGAATTTTCTGGCCGGAATTCTCTTGTTAATGCAGGAGCCATTCCGATTGGGCGACCTGATCAGCGTAATAGGCATTGAAGGCAATGTAGAAGATATCCAGGCCCGCGCCACCATGATCAAGACCAAAGAGGGTAGACACGTTCTGATCCCGAACTCCATTTTGTTTACAAGTCCCGTGGCCGTCGAATCCCCCGCTACAAAAACGCCCTGAACAATTTCTACCAGCTCAGGGAAAGCGCAACGCATTGCTTCACTGAAGACAGTACTTTTTACTGAAGAGAATGCAGTGCGGGATAGAGGCGGCGAAAGGTAGCGTAATTGTTTTGCAGCACTGCCGAGTCAACGGGATTCGGGGCTACTCGCGAAGCAACGCGGATCAGCGCGTCGCAGGCTTCGTCGACCGTGGCGAACTTCCCCGCGCCCACAGCGGCAAGAATCGCGGCGCCGTATGCGGCACCTTCTTCGGCTGCAACGATTTCGACTTCGTGGCCGTAAACGTCTGCTTGTATTTGCCGCCACAGCGGCGAGCGTGCGCCTCCGCCGCCCAGCCGGATTTGCGTCACCGGAATGTTTATTTCATCGAAAATCGAAAAAGAATCTTTCAGGCTGAACGCAACGCCTTCGAGTATCGCGCGAAGAATGTGTGCGCGGCGATGCGACGGCGTGATGCCTAACAGCGCCCCGCGTACATTCGGATCGAGATGCGGCGTGCGCTCACCCATCAGGTACGGCGCCCAAAGCAGGCCTGCCGCGCCGGCTGCAATGGATGCAGCTTCTTCCGATAGGAATTCGTAAGGATCGCGGCCGCTCTCAAGTGAAGTCGAAGCAGAAACGCCGCTCGAGATACCAAACGTGTCGCGGAACCAGCGCAGCGATAGCCCCGCCGCTTGCGTGACGCCCATCACATGCCAGCGGCCAGGTATTGCGTGACAAAACGTATGCAGCCTGCCGCGTGGATCAAGCGCGGGACGATCCGTGGCGGCGAAGACCACGCCGGAAGTTCCAATCGTCGCGCTCACAACTCCTGCGCTGACAATTCCCATGCCAACGGCGCCAGCGGCCTGGTCGCCGGCTCCGGCAACCACCGGCGTTCCGATTTTCAAGCCGGTAGCGGCTGCGCCTTCCGCGTTGACCTCTCCACAAATTTCCGGCGATTCATACAGCGCGGGCAGAAAACTTTTGTCGATTCCGGTTCCGGCGAGCACTTCCGCGGACCATGCGCGCTTCGCCACATCCAGCAGCAGTGTCCCGCTGGCATCGGCGACATCTATCGCCCGGTCCCCGGTCAGGCGAAACCGCGCATAATCTTTTGGCAGCATGATGTGATGAACGCGCGACCACAGTTGCGGCTCGTTTTCGCGCACCCATAAAAGTTTCGTCAAAGTGAAATTCGTCAGCGGCGGATTGCAGGTGAGATGAATCAGCCGATCCATCCCGAAGTTATCCGCCAGGTCGCGCGATTGTTTTTCGGTGCGCTGGTCGCACCAGATGAGCGCAGGGCGAACGGATTCTCCGGCGCTATCAAGCAGCACAGCTCCGTGCATTTGCCCGGAGAAGCCGATGCAGGCAATTTCTTCGGCGCGTATGCCGGACTCTCGCAACGATTTTCTTACGGCAATGCCGCAAGCGTGCCACCAGTCGCGCGGATCCTGTTCTGCCCAGCCTGCTTGCGGTGAAGCAAATGGTTCATGCTCCTCGGTGCCGGACGCCGCTACCCGACCGGCTGCGTCCATCAACAGCGCGCGTGTTCCGCCGGTGCCAATATCAATGCCGAGAAAATAGATATGTACTCTCCATTCGCTAAGGAGGATGGATCGCCGCGATGCGTCCAGCGTCGACCGATTGTAGACGCTGGATTGTAAACGTGATTGACGCCCCAAAACAAAGGTTTCCGACCCGCCAGACGCGGCATGCTCAGCTCACCAAAGCTTTCTGGCGCATAACCGCCGTGGTAAAATCCTCTATGGCTGTCAGGTTAAAAGATATCGCGCGCGATCTCGGCGTCTCCGTGATCACGGTATCGAAAGCCCTTCGCGACCATTCTGATATCGGTCAAGAAACAAAAGCGCGCGTGCTCAAGCGCTGCAAAGAAATGAATTATCGCCCGAACTTGGCAGCGAGGGCGCTGGTCACTGGCCGCACCAACCTGCTTGGCTTCGTGGTGCCCGATCTTCTGCACTCCTTTTTCTCGGAAATTGTGCGTGCCGTTTCCGCGGCTCTGCAAGGCACGGGCTACACGCTGGTAACGACTTCCTCTGAACAAAATCCCAAACTAGAAAAGCAAGCCGTTGAACAACTGATCGCGCGCCGCGTCGACGTCTTGCTGGTAGCGTCGACGCAATGGACGGTGGAGACGTTTCGCCGCGTGGAAGAGGCTGGCACCCCATACATTTTAATTGACCGCAGTTTTATGGGCCTTGCCGCGCATTTCATCGGAGTGAACGACGAGGAAGTCGGCGCTCTGGCCACCCGCCATCTGGCTGAAATCGGTTGTAAACGAATCGCGCATATCGGTGGCAGCGAACTCAGTCCCGTCGTCGGCCGCATGGAAGGTTACCGGCGAACGCTATCGAAGTTGGGATTGCCGGCGGACAAGGAACTGATCTACAACGTCGCGCGTGTCGAAGAGCTTGGTGACGCAACTGGCTACGAGGCGACCGTAAAACTCCTGCGGCTGCATGCGCGGCCCGACGGAATCTTTTGCTACAACGATGCGACTGCCTTTGGAGCAATTGCTGCGGTGCTGGATGCCGGCTTGCGTGTTCCGGAGGACGTGGCTATCGTGGGCTGCGGAAATCTCCTTTACGATAAATTTCTAAAAATTCCGCTTTCCAGCATTGACCAGCAGACCTCCGCGATCGGCCAGCGAGCTGGAAAACTGGCGCTGCAATTGATTGAAGCGGGCGAACCGATCGCTCCGCAGCGTATTTTGCTGGAGCCGAAACTGGTTGTCAGGCAATCCACTGACAGGAAATCCGCAAAAAGCCATCGTGCTACGCACGCATAGGCGCTCGCAGCTGGCCGGATAACGAATTTCATAAAGAGTTGCTCCGACTTTTCGGCGCACGCCAGAAGCTTTATCGGCGCACAGCTCCCCGGTCAACCAACGCTCTTCAAATTGAAAATCGATTTTTGCGTTCCGAAATGGTGCCCAAGAGAGGACTCGAACCTCCACGACCTTGCGGCCACTAGCTCCTGAAGCTAGCGCGTCTGCCAGTTCCGCCACTTGGGCACAAGTGAGGCAATTTCAGCAGTCCTCGATTTTCGCCCGTGGACTCTCCGGTTGTCAATGAACCGTGATTCTCGGTAGTGAGTCAGTTTGAATTTTCCTGATCGCGATAGTACAGGTCAAAATGCAAACGAACCCACTGCCCGGGTTCTCGCTCTGAACCTGGTGCCGATCTTTCGCCCGGCTCCGTCTCTTCGTTAACTGTATTTCCGCCCCCGACGCCGGCCGGTGCCTTTTGCTTTTGGACCTTCGACTTTCAACCCGCCGACTATCGCCTTCTTCAATAGCGCACTCACCGCGGTCACGCGCGGCAGCAACGCAATTGCGCCAAGTTTGCGAAACATAGCCGCCCTTTTTGCATAGTGGTGCTCATTCGCCGCGATGATCGCCGCAAAGGGAACTCCCGCCTCGCGCGCGGCCAGCGCATCATCAATGTTGTCGCCCACGTAGAGCGCACTCGCCGGATCGCGTTTCCCCAGAATTTTGTAGAGCCCTTCCGGATGCGGCTTCATCCTCGCCACGTCGTCCATTGTCACGATGGTGCGAAAATGCGCGGTGCCCGGCCATTTCGCAAACGTGTAGTCAAATTCCCGCCGGTTGCGCCCGGTAAACAGATTCAATTCAAATTGCGCCGCCCATCGCGCGATTTGCCGCGGTTGCACGATTATTTTTTCGCGCAACACATATCCTGGCCGCTCGTCCGTGCCCCAATAAAATTTTCCAAAAGCATCGCGCGCTTCTTCGTAACTTGTTTTCCTTCCCAGCTCCGTCGCCCAGTTCGCTACCATCTGCCAATCGTCGTTATTTCCGCGCTTGGCTTTCCAGCGATGCAATTCCGCGTGCGTCACGCGCTTCCCCGTCAAATGCCGAATGGTGTCGATCGCGGATCGCCAATAAGTCTCCCGCACGTCCACCAGCACGCCATCCACATCAAAAATCAAAATCTCTTTTTGCGTTTGTCCCGCGATTTTCTGGGAGAACTTTGCCACGATCCTTGCTGATTCCTTTCTGCGGCTCGCTCGTCTGCGTGGTCTGAGCGGCCCAGCCTTCAGCTCAAACGCGTTTCACCTGAACCGTTACATTCTCACTCCTGCCGTCGATTTCGCAATGCCGTCCTGATTGCATTTTCATTCCGAGGCGGCCTGCGCGGTTTTGTCTGTGCAAGCACGGCAGCTTATGCAACCTAAAACTTTGGGCCAGGTATCGCGCTTTACCCCTTTCGTAAAAACAAAATCCGCGTCCGGCGCAACGGGTTTGATCTGCACCCATCGGCCGGACGCGGATTTTTCTCAGGAGAAACTGTCTCAGTTCTTCTGCCAGTTGAAGGAACTCAGCATGAAGGATCCAAGCTGGTAAAATTCCGTTTGCAATTCGCGGTCATAGTGAATCGCGCCGCCACCCAGGTCGGTCACCTGGCTGGAGATTACGGAACCGTACAAATTGCCTCCGCCATTCAATTTGAAGCTGGCGTTCGGCGCATAGAGCAGCATCGCGGTCTGCGTGCCGCCATTGATCTTCACCAGGTTAGTGCCTCCGTAAAGAACCTGGAAGTCAGCCGGCACTAGCGTCGGGTTCGACAGCGTCGATCCGGTCAGGTCGATGCTTCCGCTAGGTGCAACGTTCAAAACAATCTGTGCGTACTGCGGTGGCGATGTGCCGGGTATCGGATCGATGGTAATGGTCGGATTACCGTTCGTCGTTATGCTGTTTACGTTGATATAAACCGGGCTACCGGCGCTTGTTCCTGCAGGCGGGGTAAAATGCAGGTTGCCTTGCACCGTGAGGTTGCCTAGTAGCGTTGCCGTCGCGCTCGTGGAGCCGGCTGTAATAGTCGCGATCGCACTGCTCCCGCTTCCGGTTGCCACACAACTGGGAATACCGGTGCAGCTTGGGTTATTGCCAATGGACATCGAAGTCGTTGGCGGAGCCGGCGTCGGAGCGGGTGGCGTAACGTAAGTCACACTCTGCGGCAGTTCTGTAATCGACAAAGCTTCCGTGTTGCCGCTCTGGGTCAACGCGGTGATATTGCCTGTCGTGCATGAGCCGGTACCCGATCGTGGAGTCGAGAGGGTACCGCCAATGGTTGTCTTGTTGCCGCTCTCGTCCAGGTTTCCATTGGTTCCCACATTTCCGCCGAACGTGCTGAACGATGACGGTGGAGTGGCTACTCCAGCAACGGTCGTCAATGCAGCCGAATCATAGCTATCCGTTGAGCCGCCACCGCCAAAGCTCAGGGCACCGCAGGTTGCCGAGGTTGCGAAAGCCGCATAGGCGAAAGTCGGCATCTTTTGCCGTTCCATGATTGCGGACACGCGTACTTGGGCATTGCGTACTCCGCTAATCGAGCCATCCGACGTAATCTCCCACTTTTCCACCACGGCGGAGGTTGCCGCGGGATAGCCAGTAAAGCTCTGAATCGCCAGCAGCTTGGCGTAGGGCTGATAGCTCACAGTCGTATTCCCTGCAGCCAGCGTGCCGCTGAGCGCGGCGAATGCCGTCGCATCCGACGCTATGGGATAATTGTTGGATCCCAACGAACTGTTTGCTGACAGTACTGCGGGCTTACCGGCATACACGATCGGAGAACCGGTCGTCGTGAAGTTCGCCGCGATCTGCGCCGCGGTCGGCGCAGTGTAGTTTGCGCTCTGCAGGAAATTCGCCGCTTTGTGAACGCCCGCTTCGGCCGCATATCGCGACTGCGTCATCATCCGGTAATTCATGCCCGACCACGTTTCCGATTGGCTGATGAACAGCATCGAAACCGCCATCACCGACAGCACCAGAATCAGAATCATGGTCAGGATCAGTGCCACGCCTTTTTCGCTTTTTCTCGCCATTGCTCCTCGCTTCCTTCTTGAAATCGTTTCGCGCGAATCTTGAAACCTACGGGGTCATGGAGGCTGTCAGCAGCGTATTCATTACGTTCGGCGGCATCGGCTGCGCTCGGGTGTAGCCCGTAGGCGCGCTTACCAGTTCCCACGCGTCGAACACATTGCGGGGCGAAATATTTAACAGCGCCTTGGTTTCTCTCACGGGTGCCTGTGTCTGTGGGTCCAGGTCTTGCCCTTGCACGGTCAGCGTCACCGCGACGTTCACCACGAAGGTCTGCTGCACCTGTCCGCCGTTGATGGTCACAAACGGCTCTTTGACCTGATACGTGAAACAGGGTGTGTTACCGGGGTTTTGACCCAGGTTGTCCAGCAATAGCACGCCGGTCTGCATCGAAGCTGCCGTGGTGATATCGGTACCGGTGGACTCATAGCGATACAACGTGCCGGTGCCATTCGCACTCTGAGTGCATTTGTAAACGACATAGTACGTATTGCCATCGCTTCTCAGGTCTCCATACAGCCTCAAAATGCTTCCCGTAGAAGCTTGCGTCGTACTGTTTAGGGTCGTATTGGCTGCGTTGTTGGAGGCCAGCACCAGCATCGAACTAGAATCCGGCGGCACAATCCCACTGGCAAATCCTCCCAGTATGACCACCGGAATCGCTGCGGTACCGTGCGCATTATAGAACTTGGCGGTAATCGTGCCTGTTCCGATCGCGGTAATGGTTACTGTCTCTTCATTAGTCGAATTTGGATCGACGGTGATTTGTTCCCCTTGGTACAGCCCGGCAGCCGAAGTGATCGTAGGCGTCGCTGTGGTGCCAAGTGGGTTAGCCACCAAGGCGGTTGCAAACGTAATCGCCAGTCCCGCCTGTGCCGCCGGCAACCTGCCCGCTTGTCCGATTTCTTGTTCCATCAACTCCGTGGCATTGCGCACGCTGGCGTGCACCTGCGTCCGGTTCATCACTGTTCCTTCGGACCGCGTTGTATTGATCATTCCCGCGATCACCGTGCCTGCCACGATCACCAGGATGGCCACCGCAACAAGCAGCTCGAGCAGCGAGAAACCCTTCTGCCTCTTTCCACTTTTCATCTTTCGATTACAGCAAGCCTTCACAATTCCTCCTCAGAAAGGGCTGGCCTTCAGCGACGTTACCGTCGATCGAGGCAGCGAACTCACCCCGTTTACTCCGGACCGCGCCACCGTGCGGACCGTGATGGTCTTCAGCGTTCCCGTGGCATCGTCTGTAATCTGCCACATACGCACATAGAACCAGCCGGCTGGCGCATTGGCCCCTCCGCCCAACGGATTTCCGTCCGCGTCAAGATAATCGACATACGCGGCGACAGGTGAACCGTAGGTGATGCCTCCTCCGGCCAGTAACCCGTTGCCGCCAGTGGTTGTCGCCGTGAACGAAGCGACGGTCGTATCGGTCCCGGTTCCTGCGCCACCGACGCCATCGGCAAACGAAAGCGATTGCAGCTGCTCCATCTTGTCCTGCGCATACTCCGCCGTACGCGCGCCGAGGTGTCCTTGGTTTTCCGTCGTCGTAATCGACAAAATTGTCATCGAAAGAATCCCGATCGATGCGATCAATAGGATCGCCAGGGCAATCATTGTTTCCAGCAGGCTGATTCCAGCTTCTCCACGCTTGTTCTTTTTGATCACATTTTCCATGATGACCTCAGTACGGTATCCAGTTCGCGCTCGACGCTGCGCTCACATACGTCTTGATCAATCCCATCGAGTTGCTGACGATGCCGTAAACCCGTGTGCCGTCGGTGATATACAGCCCCCCGGAAGCGTTAGGAAATCCGCGAGAGTTGAAAATGATGCAGGACGTGCTGGAGATTGCACTTCCACCTGTTGTGGGGCCCGTTCCACCCTGCATGCAGCTGCCCGCCTGCGCCAGTGTGGTGACAAAGTTCGATGGTGCCGTCGACAAACCGCTGTAGCCGGCCGTAACTCCGGTGGAAAGATTCGTCTCGTATCCGGTCGCCGCGCTGGTTCCGATACAATTGGCGTTAGTCGTGCCTGGATTTGTGATGCCATCCGGAACCCAGCAGCCATTCCCACTGTTAGCAGCGCTATTCCAGACATCCACTCGGAAGTATTGCGTGCCGCTTCCCGTATAAAAAAACAACCGCGATTCCGTAAAACTTGCACCGGCGCGGAGCTTGGCCACGGAAAGAGCTTCCGCCAGATTATGAGCATCTCCGTTAAGCCGGGCGTTCTTTTGCATGCGCTGCCAGGTGGGAATGGCCATCGCAGCGACTACCCCCAAAATCAAGATCACCACCAGTACTTCGATCAAACTAAACCCGCGCTGTGAGCTTTTCCGCGCTTTAATTCTTGCCTTAAGCTTCATTCCCTCACCCTGCCTATTGGCGCCTTACCGAATTCTTGGCTGGTAAGTGCATTCAAACCGCCAAGCCGCTACCGTTGATAAATGTAATGTTATCCGCCATTTACATCGTATTCGGTGGAGCCTAATTCGGCTTCCGGCATTGCGGCGTCACATTTTGTTACATTCCCAGCCGCCGCCCTGGCTCGGTTCAAACCTCCTGCCTTGAGCATTGGATCGCCTTCGGTTCCTACCCATATATTCTTCGGCTCATTGCCGCCTCCTTCTCCCCGTTGCTACAATCGACCAACGAATCTCTTTGGGTAGCACCTCGGACTTCCGCGAACTTTTTCGCGAAGACTAGCCCAGGCGCGGCGACGCGCGATTTGTGTAGCAGCGGCTTTATGCCGCTGCTCTTTGTTTTCACGCCTGGTGCGGGCGCCTTTTCATAGGAGGCAAGATGGCCAAATATGCCGGAGTGGACTTCATCGATTTTGATTCGCAACTGAACGATGAAGAAAAATTGGTGCGGCAAACGGCGCGCGAGTTCGTCGAAAACGAAATTATTCCTATCATCGAAAAGCACAGCCGCGAAGCCACATTTCCCATGCAGCTGATTCCGCAGCTTGGCGAATTGGGATTTTTTGGAGCCAGCTTGCACGGCTATGGCTGTGCCGGCATGTCCAGCGTGGCCTATGGTTTGATGACCCAGGAACTCGAGCGCGGCGATTCGGGAATTCGCAGCTTTGTCTCCGTGCAAAGCGCGCTGGTGATGTATCCGATTTATGCCTTTGGCAGCGAAGCGCAAAAGGACAAGTGGCTGCCGCTGCTCCAGCAAGGAAAAAAGATCGGCTGCTTCGGATTGACTGAACCGCAATTCGGGTCGAATCCTGGCGGCATGCTCACCCGCGCCGTAAAAAAAGGAAACAAATACGTTTTGAATGGTGAAAAAATGTGGATCACCAGCGGCTCCATCGCCGACGTCGCTGTGGTCTGGGCAAAATGCGAAGATGAAAAAATTCGCGGCTTCTTGGTGGAAAAGGGCGCTCCCGGCTTCAAGGCCTGGGACGTTCACGGCAAGTGGTCGCTCCGCGCCTCCGTCACCAGCGGACTTGCGTTTGGCGATTGCGAAATTCCCGAAGAAAACCTCCTCCCAGGCGTCTCAGGATTAAAGGGCCCGCTCAGCTGCCTGAATCAGGCGCGTTACGGAATCGGCTGGGGCGCGCTCGGCGCCGCGATGGCGTGTTACGACACGGCGTTGCAATACGCGAAAACGCGCAAGCAGTTTGCCAACAAGCCCATCGCTTCACATCAACTGGTCCAGGAAAAACTCGCCTGGATGATTACCGAAATCGTGAAAGGACAACTGCTTGCTCTTCATGTCGGCAGAATCAAGGACGACGGCAAAGTCGATCCCTCGCACATTTCCATGCTGAAAATGAATAACGTCGGAATTGCGCTGGAAATCGCCCGCAAATCGCGCGACATTCTCGGCGCCAACGGTATCGTCGACGATTACTGCATCATGCGCCACATGAACAATCTGGAAAGCGTCTACACCTACGAAGGCACCAACGACATTCATAAATTGGTGATCGGCGAAAAAATCACCGGCATCGCCGCCTACGTCTGATCGGTCACAAAGCAACCAGCACAACGCGCGCCGAATCTTGTAAGCTGGTTCGCGCAAACATGCGCAGACACAGGAGACCCGCGATGCCTCGTACTTTCTCCGGCCGGATTGAATTGTTTTTTCTGATAATTTGTGTTTTCTCGCTCCCAGCTTCGGCGAACGCGCAGCAAAAAACTGCTCCATCCACTCAGCCCGCACCCAAAGCCGTTTCCGCCGTCAAACCGAAAATCCGCACGATTACCGCCTTCATCAATCTCGACCCCTCGCAATACAAACAAGAAGTAACCGAAACCATGCAGATGTTGCGCCGCGCAAAAACGATTTTCGAATCGCGCGGCTATGAGGTCGAAACTCTCCGCATCGCCACTCAGCCATTCCCCGAATACACCAAAGGAATGTCTACGCAGCAGGCTGTCGCGTTTTTCAAGGAGTACGACGCGCTGGCGGAAAAAGAGAAATTCGCCGCCGCAATCGGTCCGGCCATGCTGAACGCCGGAGACAACGAAGCCGAAGCCGACTTGCTCGCAAACATTCTTGCTGCGACAAAAAATATTTGCGGCAGCATCGTGGTCGCGGGGGAAGACGGTGTGCACTGGAAAGCGGTGGGAGCGGCGGCGCGCGCCATAAAAAAATTGGAAGACGAAACCGAACGCAGCCAGGGAAATTTTAATCTCGGCGCGATCGCGATGGTACCGCCTCTCTCTCCTTTTTTCACCGCCGCGTATCACACTGGATTCGGTCACCAATTCACAATCGGTCTCGAATCCGCGAACGTCGTGCAAGCGGCGTTTCATGATCCGTCGGATTTGGAAGCGGCAAGCTACCGGCTCACGCAAATGCTTTCCGAGCAAGCCTCGGAAATCGAACGCCACGCGGAGCGTATCGACCAGGAAACCGGCTGGAGCTACATGGGAATGGATCTTTCTCCCGCGCCACTGAAAGACATTTCCATTGGAGCGGCGATGGAAGAATTGATCGCGCTTCCGTTTGGTTCCAGCGGAACGCTGACCGCCGCCGCGGTCGTCACCTCCTCGATTAAAAACGTTCGCGTTAGACAAATCGGCTACAACGGATTGATGTTGCCAATCCTGGAAGATTCGCGGCTGGCACAACGCTGGAGCGAAGGCCGCGTTTCTCTCGAAGGTTTGCTTTCCTATTCCGCTGTGTGTGGAACGGGTTTGGATACCGTTCCGCTTCCCGGCGACGTGAGCGTTGAACAGCTCGACACGATTATTGGTGACGTCGCAACACTTGCTTTTAAATGGCACAAGCCGCTTTCCGCGCGGCTGCTTCCGGTAAAAGGAAAAGGCCCCGGCGAAATGACGGAATTCGACAGTCCGTTTTTGGTGAACGCCACCATTCAACCCATTGGAAAATAGTGCGAACCGCGGCTCAAATTTTCTAACGTCCACCTCAGGAACTCGGTGAGCCGTAACAAGCCGCCCCATTGCCGGCAACATTCATTATCACGGCATTCGGTTGATAAACCCCTTCGGTCAGCCAGACCCGGGATTTGACATCTCGAATTCATGGCGAAGCTGGCGAACAAAGCTTGGAGTTTCTGGGATAGACCGCTTCAGCTTGTGGAAATTGTTGCTGCACTGCGGGGGAAACGGCCAACGCCAAATCCCTAACGGGCCCTTCGAGGCTGAGTTCATAAAACTCCGCGATGGCCTTCTCTTCTTGGCGTGCCATGTACCTGATTTTTTCTAGCCGCTCGTCGGTTAATTTGTACGTTGTCCAGCCTTCCCCTTGCGCGTTTTCGGTAGCCATCAGGCCGCCGGTGTACGCACTCAAATGGATCAGACTCTCGCGGTTAGGGGCGATCGTAGAGGTCGGTATAAAGTAACCCCCAAAAGAATAAGCGGCATTCGACTGTATATACCCCGCCATGTACGGGCCCAACTGGAATCCAAATACTCGAATGCCGGCGTCTGCTAGACGCTTCCGGACTTTGCCGTAACTTGATTTGTGTGCATCTTCGACGCCCAAGGCAAGAACGACGATCGCATCCCCTTCCTGAGCTGGGAGGAACCATTCCACGGACCGCAGAATGGCGTCGAGAACGCCTTCCTCACTCGATTTTGCACGAAGGCCTGAACGAATCTCGTTCACGGCAGCCTTAAGAACATCGCGGTCGGCGCCAAACCGGACTTCTACGTAAGGCCCGTTCGCCGTCGTGAGAGCGAACGAATCCCCCGGGCGGGCGCTCTTGAGCATCTCTGAGATTATTTCCGCTTCCACCGCTCGAACATCTGCTTTTAAGTGCCTCCCGGTCTCAACAACGAACAGGATCCGGCGAGGAGCGACCACCGTCCTGACCGATTGCACAACAACCGGTCGCTGCTTATCGAGGCTCACGAAGTCGTCCGCTTTCATATTTCGCATGAGAGAGGCATTGGAAAGTACTACTAACGCGGGCACGCTAACTTGGCACTTAGGTCCTTGCGCAAATGCTGCCGGGCATGCCAGGAACATCGCACCGCAAAGGACTCGCTTAGTCCAATAGCATGTCAACATAATTTCCTCCATGTTGATCTGGACAAGTGGGACGACGTTAGCATAACCGTCGGCAGATAAGTTCCCCCGTTTCAGACCAAACGACGAACTAGCAACCGGTCGTAAATTTATGATGTGTAACCAAGTGAGCGGCGGGAGATAATGCGGCCGTCATAGGAGACTAAATGAGAATAAAACAGTACATGACGCGGCGGGAATTTGTGAAGGACGCGGCAATTGCCGGCGCCGGCTTGACGATTGTGCCGCGGCATGTGCTTGGAAAAGGGATGACTCCGCCGAGCGATTTGCTGAATATCGCGGCGGTTGGCGTTGGCGGAATGGGCCGCACAAATTTGATCAATCTGGCGAGCCAAAATATTGTGGCGCTGTGCGATGTGGACTGGGGCTACACGGAAAAGAATTTCGCGCGGCTGGACAATGAAATCCAGAATTTGACGACACAGATTGCGGCGCCCGATCCAGAGCAGCAACCGGGAAAAACGTTGGTGCCATTTGACCGCGAGCAAGCCAAAGCGCGATTGGCCGGAATGCTGCGGTTGAAAGACACGCATTGGCCGAAAGCGAAACGCTATACCGACTACCGCAAAATGCTGGAGAAGCAAAAAGATATTGAAGCCGTGGTGATCGCGACTCCCGATCACATGCACGCGCCGATTGCGCTGGCGGCGATGGAATTGGGAAAACATGTGTATGTGCAGAAGCCGCTGACGTGGTGCGTGGCGGAAGCGCGGCAACTGGCGAAACGCGCGCGCGAAACAAAAGTCGCCACGCAGATGGGCAACCAGGGGCATTCCCTGGACGACGCGCGAAAAGCAGTGGAGTACGTGTGGGCGGGAGCGATCGGCGAAGTTCGCGAAATTCACATTTGGACCAACCGCCCGCTGGGATTCTGGCCGCAGGGAGTGCCGCGTCCGGCGAAGCCGAGCCAGCCAGTGGACGAGATGCGGTGGAATGGCGCGGGAGTGGATGCGCGAGTGGCCGCGGCCATTGCGGGAAATTATCCGGTGCCGGAAAAATTGGATTGGAATTTGTTTCTTGGCGTCGGTCCGAAAGTGGAGTATCACCCGATCTATCATCCGTTTAACTGGCGCGGATGGGTGGATTGGGGAGTCGGCCCGATTGGGGATATGGGCGCGCATTTGATCGATCATTCGATGTGGGCGCTGAATCTGGGATATCCGTCGAGCATTGAGACGATTTCGACTCCTTTTAATAAGGCTTCGTATCCGAGCGCGACGATGACGGTGTACGAATTTCCGGCGCGGCCGGCGGCAAAAAATGCAGCATCAGGAAATTTGCCTCCAGTGAGGCTGACCTGGTACGACGGCGGGCTGATGCCGCCGAAGCCAGTCGAGATTGGCGAAGAGGAGTTGGACAAAGGCGGCGGCGCACTGTTGATTGGGAGCAAAGGAAAACTGCTGCACGAAACGTATGGAGTGAATCCGCGGCTGTTGCCGAAGTCGTTGCATGATTCGTTTGGCGAGCCAGCGAAAAAGTTGCCGCGCATTCCGAATCAGCAGCACGAATTGAACTGGGTGGATGCAGCGAAAGGGAAACAGGAGGCGTCGTGTCCGTTTGAGTATGCGGCGCGATTGACGGAAACGATGCTGCTTGGTGTGGTGGCGCTGCATGCGGGAAAGAAAATTCAGTACGACGGCGAGAACATGCGGGTGACGAATGTTGCGGCGGCGAATGACTTTTTGAAGCGGGATTATCGGACGGGATGGTAGGCGACACCGGAGCGAACTTGACCGATACCTCTAATGAAGTGGAGTCGTCGAGATTCCCAACGATTGTAGAGGTATATCGTAATTTCGAGCCACCGCCTAGTCTTAAGCGGGACGTCGAAATGTTGGTCTCCTACGTCCCACAAAAGTATTTGGTCGGCCTAAAGACGATCATTCTTACAAACAAGGCGGGGATGACGAGGGACAAGCGGAGACAGAAGGTCTGGAGCCGCAATCACAAGATTCTGCTCTCCGATGCACGAGGCAGTTATTCAGCGGCGACAAGATCATCTGCAGCGAGTGTTTCACTCTATGTGGACAACATTGTCGAGTCAGATCCTGACTGGTTCAGAACACTGCCTGTCTTTGGTCATGGAACACTCGCCCATGTTCTGTATCACGAAATCGGACACCACATTCATCGAGCGATCCGACCGGTATACAAGGAAAAAGAGGATGTAGCGGATGACTGGAGCGGCAGGCTTTGGGGAAATTTCTGTCGAAAGCACTACTGGTATATGTTCCCCCTGCTGTGGCTGCTGGCACGTGCCGCTTCTCCCATCGCGAAGCGACTTAAGAGAAGAACGCGATAACTTAACCTCTCTCGACGAGGGACCCCGTGATTTCCCTAAGGCACCCCCACCCCTACCCCCACCCCTTTTTCTGTAACTGCAGATTCTGAAGAGGTTACGAGAGCCATTTTTCGTAACTGCAGATTCCAAAAGGGTTAGAGGAAGCGGATTTTGTAACTGCAGATTCTAAAGGGGATAAGAATTTCTTTGGGATACGAAATCCCGTTTTCGTCGATGCCGCAAGGAGGCGATTAGGTTTTCAAAGAGCGAACGCGGAGACCACAGGGATATGGGGTGCGCCGGGGAGCGGACGGTCCAGCCGCTGCTCGATTCCCGAAGGAACTGTAGAGATTATAGCTCAGGCTTAAGATATTGTCAAGAGAATAAAATATGATGTACGTTAGCAGTTCGAACCGTTTTGTGTCCGTCCGCTTATGGTAATTCCTGCGTGGCCGCGTCTAGACTTCGGCCAAGGGCGTCAACCGGGAAATCATTATGGCTCCACTAGAATGACCGCCGATCTCCGGGGGCAATGTAGAGCCGCTGTTTTTGGGCGAGGTGATCGGAGTTCGTCATCGAGCTCGTGTTCGACATCTTTGCGGACGGAAGAGTGAACGAAGGCGAAGTGGAATACTGCGAAGCCAACGAGCAAATCGCATTGGGGCAATGTGCTTTCAGTTATTCGTAGCGGAGTGCGCGAATAGGGTCGAGCCGGACGGCGCGACGTGCCGGCAGGTATGAAGCGAGAAGAGCGACGGCACAGAGAGCCAGAGGGATGATCAGAAACGTTTCGGGATCACGTGGGCTGATACCAAAAAGAAGATGGGCCAGGTAGCGAGTCACGGCTAGCGCCGCCGCGGCGCCGATAAGCACACCGAGAAGCGCGAGGCGTGCGGCCTGGTTCAGGATCAGCCGCAGAACGTCCCCTCGTTGGGCGCCCAAAGCTACACGAATGCCGATTTCCGTGGTGCGCTGGGTAACGGAATAGGAGATGACGCCGTAGATGCCGACAAGGGCGAGCACCAGAGCGACGAGGGCAAAGGCACCAAAGAGAGTCAGATTGAAACGCTGGCGGTCGAGAGAAGAAGAAAAAACATCCGACATGGTCGAGACCTGAGTGATTGGGAGTTGGTTGTCGATTGCGCGCAGGTGTTGCCGCGCAAGAGTCAACAGTGTGGACGATGGGACCTCGCGTTGCGCGGCGGAGAAATCGGAGTGCAGAACGACGTACATCCAGCGTTTCCATTTCTGAGCGGTTTGCGAATAGAGATCGTAGATAGCCGGTTGTTCGGGCTCGCCCGGGCCAAAGTGCTTAACGTCTCCGACCACGCCGACAATCGTCATCCAGTCAGGCGGGTCGGAACGCGCCCATTCGACGCGAGCGCCGAGGGGATTCTGCGAGGGAAAGAATTGGTCGACGAAAGAGCGGTTGACAATAGCCACGTGCAGGCTGCCGGTGCGGTCGGAAGAATCGAAATCGCGACCGGCTAGCAGAGGGATGCCCATCATACGGAAGTAGTCACCCGCAACGGTGCGCGTGTAAACTTCCGGTTCAGCGCCCGCGGGAAAGCTACGACCTTCAATAGAGGTGTTGTGCGTGAGCCAATCGTCAGAGAGAGGCAACTCGCTGATGAGCGCGGCTTGCACGCCTGGACTGGAGTTCAGGCGATCGAGGAACTGCGCGCGAAATGCGCGCTGGGCTTGCTGTTCGTGATAGTGGGAATCGGGTAGATCAATCCGAAACGTCATCCGATCGTCGGTACGAAAACCCAGATCCACGTGATGAAGAAGCGTGAAACTGCGCAGAAGGAGACAGGCACTGACGAGGAGGATTAGCGCAAGAGCGATTTCGGAGATGACCAGAATGCGGCGAAGGCGGAGCCCGGAAACTCCACCTGAAGAGGAGCGTGCATCCTCCTTGAGGTGCGTGTAGCTGCGAGAGAATGCAGCGGTGAACGCCGGGATCAGACCGAACGCGATACCAGTGAAGAGTGAAAGCAAGAAAGTAAAGAGCAGCACGGACGCATCGACGGAGATATTTTCAACGCGTGGCAAGCTGTCCGGCCTCAACAGCAAGAGCAAACGGACTCCCGCGAATCCGAAGAGCAGACCGATGAAGCCACCAAAGAGCGAGAGTAGAGTGCTTTCGGTGACGATTTGGCGAACGAGACGTCCGCTGGGAGCACCGAGCGCGGCGCGCACGGCAATCTCGCGGCGGCGTGTGGCGGACCGCGTCAGTTGCAAGCTGGCAAAATTGACGCAAGCAATGAGAAGCACGAGAGAAACAGCAGCAAAGACCAGAAGCAGCTCCAGGCGAACATCGCCCACAATCGCGTCCCGCAGAGGAATCAGGCGGCGATGACGGTCGCGATTGTTTTCGGGATAGGTCGAGGCCAGCCACGCGTCGATCCTCTTCATTTCGTCAGCCGCCTGGGCAAGCGTAGTAGTGGGCTTGAGGCGTAGGAAGGTCTTCAGAAAGTGGACGCCCCGAAAGTTCTCGCCGACTGGCTCACCGACGCCGACCCGGAGGGGCATCAGAACGTCGACAGGCTTGCCGGGGATCCAGAAAGAGGGGGGCATAACGCCGATCACAGTGTAAGGCTTGTCATTCAGGTGAATGGATTGGCCGAGGGTTCCGGGATTTGCGGCGAAGAAGCGTGTCCAGAAGCCGTGCGTGAGAATGACGAGCTGAGGGCCACCGAAGCGGTCTTCCTCCGCGGTGTACAACCTGCCGATGGCGGGCTGAACTCCCAGGGTGGCGAAGAAATCAAGCGCACTGAGACCAACGGTGATCTGAACAGGGTCGCCATGCCCGGTAAAAGCCATCGGCTGCCGGTTCAGACCACCGATAGAAGAGAACGATGTGGCTTGCTTCTGAATATCTTCAAGATCAGGCGGGGACTGATTGGTCGCGAAGGCGACGATTTCATCGGGAGCGGAGTAGGGCAGCGAGCGGAGCAGGACGGCGTTGATCACGGAAAAAATAGCTGCATTGAAACCGATGCCAAGCGCGAGTGTGAGCAGGGTAGTAACCGTAAAGCCGGGTGATTTGCGAAGAGCGCGCAGTGAGTAGCGGATGTCTTGGAGCAGATCCTCAATCGGACGAACACGGCGAGTGTCGCGGCACTGTTCCTTGCTGAGTTCGAGGCCGCCAAAGTCTCGCATCGCGGCCCTGCGCGCCACTTCGGGTGAAAAGCCTTGTGTCGTGTAAAGTTTTATTTTGCTCTCGATGTGATCGCGCAGTTCGTCGCTGAGCTCGCGTTCCACCTCGCTGCGGCGAAAGAGCGAACGGAAACGCATCGGGAGATTGCGCAACCAGTTGGCCGCGGACATTTCAGGCCTCCTCGATACGGATCACTTGTGTTATAGCCGCTGAGAGCCGCTGCCAATTGGCGGCTTCACGATTGAGTTGACGCCGGCCGATAGGAGTAAGGGAGTAATATTTCGCGCGCCGATTGTTTTCGCTGGCACGCCATTCGGCTTTGATCCAGCCCTCTTGTTCAAGCTTGTGCAGCGCGGGATACAGCGAGCCGTCACTGACTTGCAGAACTTCGCCGGAGACTTGCTTCAGGCGCAGGGAGATAGCGAAGCCGTTGAGGGGTTCGAGGGCCAGGATCTTCAGGAGAAGCAGGTCCAGCGTGCCTTGGACGAGGTCAGAAGGTTTAGACACGAGCAGCTCCCTTCGGTAACCGAGGGGAAGGTAGCACGGTGTCCTCTCGGTAAGCAAGGGGAAACTCCTACGCAGAACTGGACTGCCGCGCGTCAAGGGCGAAGAGTCCGCCGGTGCAGCCCTAGCAACCGGGCGTAATGGAGGTTGGAGCCGAAGAAATCGTGATAGCCGCAGAGGATTGGCAGGAAGCACTGCCGCCTGGTCCGACCGTAGTGCCGTTCGGGTTCGGAATAGCGGATTAGGCGCTGATTTCAGTGTGCGGCGCTATAGATGATATTGCCGGAACGGATGGTTAATGCGACGCGGGAAAAAGCTTTGATGTCGTGGGCGGGATCGCCGTTGAGGACGACGAGGTCGGCGTTTTGGCCTGCTGCTACGCGGCCGGTGGTTGCCGCGAAGCCGAAGCGGGCGGCCGGTGTGGTGGTCAGGGCAGCTAGGATTTGGTCAAAGCTCAGGCCGGCGCGATGGAGCAGTTCGAATTCTCTGGTGAGCAATGGATAGTCGGTGAGATAGCCAATGTCGGTGCCGAAAAGAATTTGTCCGCCGGCGTCGGAATAACTTTTGACCTCGCGAGAAATTCCTTCGTGCGCGGCATCGGGACCATTTTCGCCACTGAATAGTGTCAGGGTTGGAATCAGCGAGACGTTCGCCGCTTTCAGGCGCTGGACGAGTGAATTGTCCCAATGTTCCGGATCTTCGACGGTATGGGCAAGCACATCCACGTGGCCGCGAATTACAAGTTCGGCGCCTTCGACGAGTGAAGGATGCGCGAAGACGAGTTTTCCTTTACGGTGAGCTTCGGCAGTTGCGGCTTGCACAATGTCCAGCGACATTGGTAAGAACACGAGCTTGCCGTCGCGGTGGATTGGCGAGACTGCGAAAAGTTTGATGATGTCCGCGCCGTTGGCGACGTGCTCGTCGACGGCACGCACGGCTTCTTCCGGCGTGGCCGGCTGGTCGAGCGTCTTCACAAGGTCCGGCGGAAGGTTTTCGAGCACGTAGTACGGAATGCCGTCTTTGGGAAACAACGGAGAGCCGGCGGTCAGGATACGAGGCCCGGCGACTCTGTCAGCGACGTCGCTACGAACCTCGCCAGCGCCAGACTCAATTCGTGCTCGTATGGCAACGGTATTTGTGAGCAGCGAACCGGTGTCTACGACGGACGTGAACCCGTAGCGCGTCAACATCTCCTGGAGCTGTTTGGTCAGCTGGGTCGCCGGCAGGTTCGCGGCGTTTTCCCATTTGGGCTCGGTGAAATGGACATGGGAGTTCCAAAAGCCCGCGACGATGGTGCGGCCGGTGCAATCGATCGTGTCTGCGTCAGGCGGAATTTGCAGCTTTTCTTTTTGGCCTACTTTACTGATCTTTCCGTTTTCGATTAAGACGACGCCGTTCGAAATCGGGGATTGAAATGGAGCGGGATAGATAGTTCCGCCGACCAAAGCGAGACGGCGTTTGGTTGATGCGGTTTTCGTCCGCGGGTGAACCGATAAACTAAACGAAAAACTGAGAAGGCCCAAGACCACCAGCGCTGTCGTGCATCGAAACAAGCCAGGCGCCGAAGATTTCATATTGCCCCCAACAATGAGCGAATTGTGGTGTGGCGTCGGAAGGGTGAGACAAGCGCCGAGACCATCATACCGAAGCCGGAGAGGCAGTAGATACGGGGAAGAAGATTCAATACGGCGGCGAGATGGCAGTCCCAGTTTGTGCGCTTGAGTGCACACGGCTGCACAGCCAGGATTGGCTGTGCTAGTTAGGAGCAGGGCTGAGGCCTTGCACGACAGAAAGAGAAGGGCCGCTTCGGAAAGCGGCCGCTACAACGGATGAAGTTGCAGGAAGGCGGCTGCCGCGTCGTGGGCACGTCGCGCGATTTCGTGGGGGTTCGGCCGCTTGGCGACGCCGAGCAGCAAGTTGACCAGCAAATGTCCCCAGAGCAGTCCGGCGAACTGCTCGGCAAGTTCCGCAGGATGGCCCGTAAGCAGTCCGGACGCCTGAGCCTCGGCCATGATTTTACGTAGGGCGGCGCGGCTTGCCTCGCGTCCTCTCGACTCGAGCGTACGCGCCACTTCGGGAGCCTGGACCGCCTCGGCGATCGCCAGCCGGTACACCGCAATAACCGTGGGATCGCTTACCTCGTGGACGTACTTCGACCCGAAAGAAGTCAGCACCTGTTCCAGGGTCTGACGATCGCGCAGAGGGGGTAGGTCAGCGGGCACTTCCATTCGTTTGGCGCGCTCGCTGATACAGGCAATCAGCATTTCCTGTTTGTTGCCAACCAGCGCGTAAAGCTCTCGCTTTGAAACGCGTGCGTGCGTCGCGATCTCCAGCGTGCTGGTTGCGGCGTAGCCGCTCTTCATGAACGCCGCAAAGGCCGCTTGAAGGATGCGCTTGCGCACCGCGGTTTCGTCGTCGCCTTTCCGGCGGCGTTTTGACGTCAGTGCTTTGGCCATGACGCTCTCTTTCCGGGCCCTGGTACCGTATAGTACCATAATGAAATGTAAGGGTGAAAAGGAATTTTATGCCTGGGGATGCAACCTTTCTGTTGCAACTACGTCTAAAGCGTGTGGTACCCATTGGTACCAACATCATGATGGGGATTTCAAAGGAGCTGAACAATGAACATTGCAATGTCTTTCCTGCCGCTGGCCCTAGCAACGGTGCTGGCGCCCCTGGCGCAGGGCCAATCCACACCGCCGCAGCCCAAGATCACCGCCGTGCTGACGATTCTTACGCCAAAACCGGGGGCTACGGTCGAGCAAATCATGAAAATCATGCCCGCCGAAATTCGTGCGACCGTCCCGCTGTATCTCGACGGCAAGATTCAGCAGTGGTTCACGCGCGGCGACGGCAAGGGCGTCATCTTCCTGCTGAACTGCAAGGACGTGGCGGAGGCTCGGGCGCTCATCGAAAGCCTGCCTCTTTCGAAGGAAAACCTCATGGACGAGCAGTTCATTCCGGTCGGGCCACTTCTGCCGCTGGGAATACTGTTGCGGGATAGCCCGGCCAATAAGTGAACTGGTTAAGTCGAGAGGAGGACAAATGTCACCGGAAATGATCTTCAATCTGCATCTCATTCTAGGTTATGTCGCGTGGCTGCTTTGCTTCGGCGTGTATATCCTGCCCCGGCTAAAGTCGATGGATCCGGTCGCAGCGCAACGGGCCATCGCGACTCTGCACAGTTTCCGTTTCTTCGGGCTGGTGTTTATTGTTCCGGGAGTGGTGGGCAATCTGCCCGCTGGCTTTGCTCCGTTCGCCGCGTACTGGGACCTGGCGACTGGAGTGCTCGCCATGCTGGCGCTTCTCACAGTAAGGATACGTCCGCTCTTTTGGCTGTTCGTCGCGACCTTCAATCTAGTGGGGGTAGTCGATCTGATCCTCGACTATTACCACGCCGTCCGAATTGGGCTTCCTGCGGTGGCGGGGCAGTTGGGCGCCACGTACGTGATCCCGATCCTCTACGTGCCCGTGCTGATGATCACGCACGTCGTCGCATTTTATTTGCTGCTGCGTCCGCAGCCCAAGGCAATTCGAGCTCTCGCCGGCGATGCGGCGGCATTTTAGAATCTTCGTGAACCTGTTCGGATGCAGATGAAGCTAAAAGAGCTCAATGGCGGAGGCGGTGCGTCCCGCGGAAGCAAGCGGGACGCATCATTTTCGGCGTAATGGCAGGCGGAAGCTGAGCCTGCACATGGGAATGGACGGCACCGTTTAGTGAATTATGATCGGTGGACCCGCGTCGACGGAAACAACAGGTATATTGCACCGCACGTCGCTCAGGAATGCTGTCCCTTGCTGGTTTTGCCCGACCGTCCAACACCACATCCATACCTCGTAGGAAACGCCGGGATCCATGTTGAACAGCGCCGGAGCGAGACGGATGGGACCGAAGTCAGTCATAACGGCGACTGCGTCGGCATACTGCCCAGACCCGCTGTTCGACGAAAATTGAGAAACGCCGCTAACGCTCCACAGAACAGCCTGCCTAACCAGGAGCGGATTGGGATTTCCTGCAGCGTAAACTAGGATGCCCAAACCACCTCGACTGCTTACGGATGGATAGTTGTCAAAAGAGACCCAAGCGAAATCGAAGTTGCCTTGGGGAGTTACGGAGGCAAGAACTGGATTCGGCGACGACAAGACGATTGATGTGCCGCTGGCGGAGAAGCCATCCTCGCCGAAAGCGTACATCGAACCGTCGTATCGCGCGAGGGGTGCGCCAGCTCCGACAGCCCAACTGTGATCGTAGGGTGGAGCGATCATGCGGGTTCCGACTGGAACGGTAAAATCCATAGTTTTGGCGAAGCCCAGGATCTGGCTTTTTTTCCACTCCGCAACGTGTCGTTCGAGTGCGGTTGCGGAACCGAACCCGCCAAAAGTTTCTATGCCCTTTACAGGCGCTGGTTGCGTCTCAAGACCGGCAGTGAGATCCGCCAGTTGCGCGCGCAGGCTTGTCTGAATGTGATCCGTGACATGTTTCGGTTCGGTGGCACCAGTTTTAGGAGCCGGCCGCTCAATGGCAAATGCGGCGGGAATGGAGATTCGATTGGATTCTGTCTTTATTGCTGTTTTCGTAGCTGCCTTCACGTTGACCTGCCTTTCTGTTTGAATCGTGGTTGTTGCTTGAGGTTCCCCGTTTCCGGAGGACTACCACGGGGAATGCGGGATTATCGACGGACGCCTAGAAACGCCCGTGGTAATTGCACGAAGAATAGTGCAGAAGGAACTGAAATCGTTTCCGAGAATGGAACGTTGAGATGCGAGGAAGCGGGCGAGTTGCGATAAACCGAATGGCGAGAGGGCAGTAAGCCACCGCGCTCGGTATTAAGAGCCGGGTTATTTCGCGTCGGAGAGGGCGACGTAGGCGCCTAGGCCGATCATGCCGAGGCCGGAGGCAGTACGTTGGCGTGAGCGGAAAGCGGGGCTGGATTTGAGTTTGCGCTCAAGCGGCGTGGCGAGCGAGACGACGAGCAGGTCGGCGGCGGTGTTTAGCGAAACGGACAGAATGCCCAGGGTTGCGAACTGGAGGAAGATGTGGCCGCGCTCAGGTGTGATGAATTGCGGAATGAACGAGAGGAAAAACAGGGCAGTCTTGGGATTCAAGACTTCAGTGAAAATGCCCTGGCGAAATGCGTTTGAGGCGCGCGCAGATGCTGGAGAGTCATGAGCGGCCACAGCGGATTTTTCCGGCAGAACCATGTTGCGGGAACGGATCATGCGGATCCCGAGGAAGATGAGGTAGGCGGCACCGGCGTATTTGACGGTATGGAAGGCGACGGCGGAAGCGGCGAGGATGGCCGAGACTCCGAGAGCGGCGGCGAAGACGTGGAAGAGGCCGCCGAAGAAAGTGCCGATGGAAGATTGAAAACCTTCACGGCGTCCTCCGGCGAGAGTGCGGGCGAGAACGTAAAAGATTCCGGGGCCGGGAGTGATGGCCAGAAGAAGTGCGGCGGCGAAGAAGAGCAGGAAACGGTGCGAGTCGAACATGAGAAATATTCTACGTGAAATGCGGCAGCGAGACAGCCACGGAATGAGAGAAGAAGTACAACGGGTACAAAGCGCGTTCGGGAATCAGGCTATCAAGCGCGAAGCTTGCGGAGGATGATATAGATGTAGCGAAGGGAGGGGATGATGCTGAGCGAAGGGAAGCTGATTGGATTCTTGTTGACGACGGACTATGAACGGGCGCGCGCGTTTTATGAAGGCAAACTGGGATTTGAATTTGTGAGCCAGGATCAATTCGCCCTGGTAATGCGAGCGGGCGAGAACCGGATTCGCATTGTGAAGGCGGCAACCTTCACCGCCCTAAAGAGCACGGTGCTGGGCTGGGAAGTAAGCGACGTGGAAGCGATGGTGAAATGGCTGGTTGAGCGCGGCGTGGCATTGGAGAAATATCCGTGGCTGCAGGACAGAGAAAGCGGGATTTGGACGACGCCCAATGGAGATAAAGTGGCCTGGTTTACGGATCCCGACGGAAATGTTTTGTCGATAAGCCATCACCGGTAAGAATTTTTGAAGCAAAGCAATGACGTAATGATTCAGGGAAAAAAGTGCAACACAAATCAGAGCACAACGTACGAGCGCGAACGGACTGCGGGGCGATCAGAGAGATTTTCGATAAAGAATGCTGCGGGCGGTGACGGCGAAGCCGGAGGCTTGGTGGACGCGATGAGAAAGGGTGTTGTGAATATCGGCGTCGGAGGCCATTTCGCGGCAGCCTTGTTCGCGAGCCCAGTTTTCGGCGGCGTTTAAGAGAGCCCGACCGATGCCCTGTCCTCTGCGGGATTCGATGACGTACCAGCCTTCGACATAGCCGACCGGGCGGGAAACGTCGCATCCATCGGCGGTGGAGCGTAATCCGGCTTCAAGAAAGCCAAGAACGGTGTAGTTTTCCTCCGCGACAAAGATCACCAGCGGCATGACGCTTTGGAAAGTGCCTCCGAGAATCGCGCGGAGTTCGCGAGTATGATCGGCCAACGGCGATTCGGGCCAAAGAGCTGTGCGCAGCGAGGCGAGTTCGGCGAGATCCGATGGAACTGCGCCTCTCACGTGGAAGTCATTCGCCACGTCCATGAAAGACTTTCTCCTTCGCCGATCCGTCGGTGCCCTGCTACTCCTTTCGACGCGCCGAACGGGAGTTTCGTTTGACTAGTTTGCGGGCGCGATTTGGGACTGCGAGCTCGGAGGGGGCGTAGTTGCGCCAGGCGGCAAGAATGGCTTCCTTGAGCGCGCGCTTGGAGGCTTTGGCGAGTAGAACGTGGGTGCAGCCTTGGCGGCCCCAGGCGCCTGTGACGGGCCGGAAGGCCGCGGGATGGGACTGCACGAAATCTTCTTGCTGAATCGGTGTGAGTTTGACCATTGCGAATTGTTTGTTGGGATAAGCGAGAGTGGCGAAGATTTTTCCGGCTACGCGGAAGTCGGGATGATTCATATGCTTGCGTTCTTCGGTTTCGGAGAGTGCGAGAGCGAGGTGGCGAAAGTCGGCGGGAGTGCAGGGCATTGCGAAATCCTTTAGAGACGTATGAAAGCACGAGCCGCTGGCGGAGGCAAGGGCTTGGTCAAGGCAAGAGAGCTTTTAACACAGAGAGCACAGAGGCCAGAGAAGCGGAGGAGAAAGCGGACTGTATCGACTGTGGTATCCATTTGGACTAGGATTGTTCGCGCCTGCCGCCTCAAATGTTGAGCAATAGTTCCAAGACCCACCTTCAGAAACGAAAGTGGGGAACCCCGGATTAAAAACGGAGCAAGTCAAGAGCGGGACGAAGAAACGCGCACAAGAAAGAAGCCACGGAGAGAGCGATGGAAGCTGAGCTGAGCTTGGAGTTTTTGCGAGTGGTGGAAAACGCGGCGATTGCCGCGGCGCGCACGATGGGATTTGGCGACCGTCACAAAGCGGACGAAGTCGCGGTGGAAGCGATGCGCAAGACGATGGACGCGCTACAGATGGATGGGACCATCGTGATCGGCGAAGGCGAACGCGATGAAGCGCCGATGCTCTACATCGGAGAAAAAGTAGGACTGGCTACGCACGCACCGAAAGCGAATTTTCCGGCGGTTGATATTGCGGTGGATCCGCTGGAGGGAACAAATTTGTGCGCGACGGGCGCGGCAAATTCGATTGCCGTGCTTGCAGCGAGCGAGCGCGGCGGGCTGCTGCACGCGCCGGATTTGTACATGGAGAAAATTGTAGTGGGACCGTCGTGCAAGGGCGCGGTGGAGCTCGATGCTCCGGTGGCGGATAACTTGAAAGCGATTGCAAAGCGGTTGGACCGCGATGTGGAGGATTTAGTGGTGATCGTGCTGGACCGGCCGCGGCACGAAAAGTTGATCGAGGATATCCGCAAAGCCGGCGCGCGGATTCGCTTGATTGGCGACGGCGATTTATCCGCGGGAATTTCCGCAGCGGTGGTCGGTACCGGAGTGCATGCGGTGATGGGAACGGGCGGAGCTCCGGAAGGCGTGCTAACGGCGGCTGCTTTGCGGTGTCTAAACGGGCAGATCCTGGGGCGGCTCATCGTGGCGAAACCGAACGACGCGGAACGGCTGGAGAAGATGGGCGTGAAAGATACGAAAAGAATTTACGACACCATGGATCTGGCTCCCGGAAAGAAAATGATTTTTGCGTGCACCGGCGTAACGGACGGAAACTTGTTGCGCGGCGTGCGGTTTTTTGGCGAAGGGACGCGCACGCAGTCGATGATTCTGACGCTGGATGACCGGCAAGTGCGATTCATTGATTCGGTGCAGTTGGAAAAGCGGCCCGATGTGAAAGTGCGATTTAATTAGAGGCAGTTTTAGCTTGTAAGTAAGAGGGCCGAAAAAAGTGCAAGGTACAGAGTATCTTTTTGAGCGGTAAGTAGAAGCGTCCGAAAGAGGTACAAGCTACGCTGGGAGTCGCGGCGCTCTGGAGGATTCGATGACTGGATTCGCGGTGCAGAAATTTGCTTTGTTCATGGCGCTGGTCATTGCTGGAAGCTACGGGACGGCGGCTGGGGCGCGCACGAAAAATGGCGGGGCGCAGGAGAAGAAGGAGGCGCCGGCGAGCGCTGGTACGCGGGCGGCAGCTCCGGCGACTGCGCCAGCCGCGGATCTTAAAGATGTAAAGAGTTTGGATGCCATTGTGGCGGCAGTTTACGACGTGATCTCGGGGCCGCCGGGTGCACGCGACTGGAACCGGTTCAATTCACTATTCGCAAAGGATGCGCGGCTGATTGCCGTGCGCGTGCCGAAGGAAGGCAAGCCGAGTTTGGTGGTGATGACTCCGGCGGATTACGCTGAACACGCGGGAAAATATTTTCTGGAGCATGGATTTTTTGAGCATGAGCTGAGCCGCAAGACGGATTCGTTTGGAGCAATGACGCACATTTATACCACCTACGAATCGCGCGAGAGCAAGGACGGAAAGCCGATCGATCGCGGCATCAATAGCATGGAGTTTTTCTTTGATGGCGAACGTTGGTGGTGCGTGGAGATTTATTGGGATGCGGAGCGGCCGGGGAATCCAATACCGGAGAAATATTTGACGAAGTGAACGCAAGAAAAAGTTAGATAGAAAGTACCAGGGCGGCGCCGGGACGTTCGCTTCTTTTCTGTTGAAGTGGCTTTACGTTAGACGCGTCTGGAATTGGCTGGAGCGCAAAACTATAGGGATTTGGGTGAGGCGTACGTAGGATCCTTCAGGAAACCTTGTCGGTTTCCTTCAGTGACAATCTGCCTATTGCTTTTGAAGACCCGGAGTCTTTGCCAAATTTTGAGGCCAGTTTTTTTTCCGTAAGGACCGGGCTCCGACCGGCCTCCCCTTGCAGCAGCGAGAGTTGGCGAAATCACTAGCCACCGGCAAAAGAAAACGCAGCGGGATAAACCCGCTGCTACATTTGGGGCAACCAGATATTGCCGATGGACTTATTTCTGCGACGAGTTGGTGAACGCGAGGAAGACGCGATCGTCGATGGCGATGGTGCGGGTGAAGAGTGTGGGAGTGGCGGCGGCGGCGATACCTACAGCTTGTGCGGAGCCAGAAAGGGCGGGGCCGGCCGGTTTGCCCCGCAGAGAATTGGTGTCCCCGGGAACGACCGAGATACGGGTGGTGGTGGGTCTACAGGAACCCGATGCGCCGAAGCAAGTATCGCGAACGAAGATCTGGCGCAAGCCGCTATTTGAGGTCCCTGCAGGAGTGGCCGGATATTTCGACGAGGTCACGGAGAGAAACGCGACGAACCTGCCGGAGGAGCTGACGGACGGGAGAAGATTATCGTTGCCCGCGAGCGCACCGGATTCGTCAATGGAGACTAGAGTTGTTTGCGGACTGCATGAAGTAGAAACGCCGGCGCAGGTGTCGCGCAGATAAATTTGGCGACCTGAGGGAGCATTGGGAACCAAATTGGTGGCGGCGGAACTAAAGGCGACGAAGCGGCCGTCGGCGCTCATGGATGGAGTGTTGCTGTCGGCGTTGCCTTGGGTGCCGTCGCTTGCGGCAGAAAGCAGTTCCGTGTGCGGCTGACAGCCGGATGGCGTGGAAGCGCCAGCGGAAGCAGAACCGGTGCAGGTGTCACGAAGGAAAATTTGCGCATGACCATCTTGTGAAGCGGTGTAGGCGATGAAGCGGCCGTCGAGACCCAGCGCGGGAGTTTCTTCGGCAAGTGCCAGGGCGGAAGTCTTGGCAGTGTTGGGCGTGGTCGGAGGACACTTAAAATTTGGATCGGTGGTAACGGCGAAGCCGGGCGTGTTGGCACTGGTACCGCCACCTCCGCTGAAAGGGTTGCTGACTCCGCTGGGTGCAGGAGTAGCTATAGCTGGCGGATTAAAAACGGAGACGATGGCGCAGGTTTGCGTGGCCAGCAGCGACGCAGGCACTGTGGCGGTAATCTGCGTAGCCGTTACGCTGGAGGTTGCGAGGGTTGTCTGAGAACCGTTGGCATTCCAGTTTACCGTTGAACCGCCAGTAGGATCGGAAGATGGAATGAAACTCTTGCCGGTGAGACTGAGAGTCACGGCGGCACTGCCAGGCACAGCGGATGCGGGCGACATGGAGTCCAGCTCGGGAAGAGGATTGGGCGGCGGATTGATGATGAGAGCGATGGAGTTCGAAAGGCCGTTGGTGCCGCTTCCAGAGTGCGGGCTTAAGGTATTAACGGTTGCAGTGCCGGGGGCAGCAATCAGATTCGCGGGCACGGCGGCGGTCAAGTAGCGGACGTTACTGTTGGCGTCCAAAACCGGTGTGGTAACCAGCTTATTGCCATTCCATTGAACCACGGTCGTCGCGACGAAGCCGCCAAATAGTGTAAGCGTGAAGGCGCCGCTGCCTGCACTGACGATGGAAGGCGAAATGGAAGTGAGGCTGCCGCCGGTATTCCCCTGAAATGTGTTGCCGTAGTCGTTGCATCCGGCAACAAAAAAAACCGCCGCGAACGCAAGGACGCACACTGCCCCAAACCGCTTCATGAGAACTCCCTTTATGTAATGCACGAGTGACCGCGGGGCGGTCAACTGCCGAAATGTGATGCGTAAAGTGAGTCGCGCGTTGACCGTTGCGCGGTCACTCAAAAATCAACCGCTTGCGGTCACCCAAAGAGTTGACCACAAAGCGGTCAGCATTCGATCCACTTGCCGTCGCTGGACAGAGCCAGCGTCGGCTACCGTGATGCGCCACTCTAAACCCTGCAGCGCTATCATTTCATTGGAGGAGGGCAAAGGTCAATCAACGTATGAATGGAATGAATTGGGGAATGAATCGGGGAATGAATCGGCGTGACATCGACGGATGTCAATGGCGCGACTGCAAGTGGCGAAGCATTTCCAGCAGCGCGGAAAAGGGAAATGGCTTCTGCAAGAAGAGAGCGCCAACGGGCAACTTCATTTCCGGGAGGCCGTCGGCATAACCGGACATAAAAAGCACCCGAATGTTTGGCTGCAGTTCAATAACCTGGCGGTGGAGGTCGGGGCCGCGGAGTTGAGGCATGACCACGTCGGTTACTAGTAGATCGATTTTTGCGGGATGTTCCCTGGCCAGATCGAGAGCGTCCTGAGCGGAGAACGCATCGAGGACGATATAACCGCAGTCGCGCAAGAATTCACCGATCGCGTGGACCAGAGCCGGTTCATCGTCAACGAGCAGCACGGTAGCGGTCTCGGGGAGTGGAGAGCGAGTTGGCGATGCGAAGGTTAATGCAAACGCCGCCGGAGGAGCGATTGCCGGGAAATAAATTTCAAAACAGGCGCCTTTGCTGGGTTCGGAGCGCGCTTGGACGAAGCCGCCACTTTGGCGAACGATGCCGTACACCGCGGAGAGTCCGAGGCCAGGACCTTTGCCGATGGGCTTGGTGGTGAAAAAAGGTTCGAAGATTTGCGCGAGTGTCGGTTTGTCCATCCCCGTGCCGGTATCGCGGACTTCGAGCGCTAGCCACTTCGCGGTGTTCGAAGAAGCAGGAGCAATAACCGGGATTTCGTGCGTGTTTCGTGTGGAGATGGTCAACTGCCCGCCGCCTGGCATGGCGTCGCGAGCGTTGCTCGCCAGATTCAGGATTACCCGCTCGATTTGAGACATGTCGGAACAAATCCAGGACAAGTCTGCTTCGAGAGAGAATTTCAGCTCAATTGCGGGGCCGAGCAAGTGCGATAGCACCGACTGCGCCCCGGTAAGCGCGGCATGAAGTTCCATGGGCTGCAAGTCAAGGACTTGCTTGCGGCTGAATGCCAGGAGCTGGCGGGTGATACCCGCTGCTCTAGCAGTGCTCTGTTGGATCTGGCCTACGTAGACGCGGGACAATGACTCTGGAGCAAGAGAGTGATCCAGGAGTTCGGAGGCTCCAGAGAGAATCATCAGCAAGTTATTGAAATCATGAGCGAAGCCGGCCGCCACACGGGCCAGAAGATCGAGATTTCGCGATTGCTGAACCTGCGCATCGAGAAAGACCTGCTTTTCCTGGAGGGCGGCGCGTTTAAGGCTCCGGCGGTAATTGTCCTGGAGGATGCCGGTGGCGCCTGACATGGTTTCCAGGGAATTCGATTCGGTTCGGCTATAGCCGCCAGCGCGATTGGCGACGCTAATGAATCCGGCGACTTCGCTGCCTTTGAAGACAGGCATACCCAGAAAGGATTCGAGCGGAGCATGGCGAGTGGGAAATGTGCGCGAGTTCGCTTCAGACCGCGGGCTCGCCTGCGACGAAATATCGTTTGCAATTACGGTATGCCCGGAAAGAATTACTTGAGCGAATAGATTGTGGAGTTTTTGGAAACTGGATTCCTTATTTTCAATGGTGGTCGCATTTTCGGGCGTTGGTTGAATCGGGCACCGGACATGGCTGCAATCGATGGTTGCATCCCAGGTGGCGCCGTCGTGTGCCAAAAACCGCAACCGCGAGTGGTCCAGCACAACTCCCAAGAAACCATATTCACTGCCGGTGTGCTGTATGGCGAACGACAGTAATTCACGGCTGGCCAGTTGCCAATTGCCGGAATCCAAGTAAACGTTCAGTGCCTGGGTGACCGCCAGGAGTGCTGAGCCTTTTTCCTGAAGTTCCAATTCCATGCGTTTGCGTTCACTGATGTCCTCAATGGCGGACATTACGCCGATCTGTTTGCCGCCGATGTCGAAAAGAGGAGCGGCGGAAATGGTGACGGGAATCCTTGCGCCGTCGAGGCACTGACGGATTGTTTCTTGGCCGGTGGTTATGGAACCTGCGAGCGTATTTTTTAAGAGCCTGCGATGCTCGCTCATTAGTTCCTGAGGAATGATGGGGTTGGGTCGGCCCAGAATATCCGCTTCGCGGAAACCGAACATTTTTTCAGCGCCCGGATTCCACGAAGTGACCAGCCCATCGAGATCGAAGCTAATGACGGCCAGCGGAGTGGCCATGAACAGGGCACGGAAACGTTCGTGGCCACGGCCGATTGCCAACTGGCGTGCGGTTCGTGCGAAGGAAATGATGTCTCCTGTGGCGGCAACGAGCACGACGGCCGTCCCGACGGAAGAAACTGCGGTAAGAATCTTGACCGCGGCGGCAAGCCAGTAAAAAGGCTGCCAGATGGTCAGAATTTCCAGAAAATGTGTTATGCCACAACTGACGATGAAGAGACCGAAGGCCCAGAAAAAACCCTGGTAAGGGAGGTCCTGCCCCGCACCGCGAAGAATACGAACCAGGGTCGCGGAGATAACCACATAGGACAGACCGATCAGAAGATCGCCGATCACTGTGGTCCACAAAAGGCGGCTATTTCCAGCGAGACAGTACCAATGGGGAAGAAAGTTTGCGGTCAGAAGCGCTCGGGAAGAGAACCACAGGAAACAAGCGCAAAGAAACAGCAGTAACAGGAGCAGCCGGACAACACGCGGCCGCGAGGCAAGAGGGAATCCTATAGATGGCGGAAACGATTCGTTCATGAAAAGACGGTCCTCATTTACGCGAGGCGGAAGAATCTCGTAATTTGCCGATCAATTTGCACAGCAGCGTTGATAATCGAAGGGGTACTGTTCAGAGAGACCCGAGAAACGAAAGTGAACCAACGTTTCGGGCGAGAGGTGATGCGGCCCTGAAGTCGCAAATAGTCTAACGCGGGTTGGGCAGAATGCGGCTGGTTTTCGAGGCGGGGTTACAGAAAAGATAAGGAAAGCAGAACGAAACCAGGAGGTGTGGGTTCGATTCCGCTGTGCCTGTAAAGCGGGCAACTGTTATCCTCAGCGACGCGATGGGAACCGGCAAAGACAAAGAGGGCAGCAGCACGCAGGGCCGCGGTGCGACCATCGATGCGCACGGCCGCAAAGCGGAGATCGACACGCACGGCCGCAAGGCGGCCGATGGCCTGGAGCGCGGGCTGGGATTGAAGGAAGCTGTCGCGCTGAACATGATCGAGATCGTGGGAATCGGTCCGTTCGTGGTGAGCGGGATAGTGATCCAAAAGATGGGTGGTCCGCAGGCGCTGCTGGCGTGGCTGGCGGGAGCGATACTGGCGACGTTGGATGCCTTTGTATGGTCAGAACTGGGCGCGGCAATGCCCAGAGCGGGCGGCTCATACATTTTCTTGCGCGAAGCATACGGCCCGCTGCGCTGGGGACGGCTGATGTCTTTCCTGTTTGTGTGGCAGACATTTGTGCAAGCGCCGCTATCAATTGCGTCGGCTTCGATTGGATTCACTCATTATGTGGGCTACTTGCATCCGCTCTCGAAATGGGGAGCGAAGGCGGTATCGGGCGGGCTGGTGATTTTATTGGTGATATTGCTCTACCGGCGCATTACGACAATCGGGAAAATTTCTTTGCTTTTATGGGCCGGAGTGATCGCGACACTATTGTGGCTGATCTGGGGCGGAATGACGCATTTTAACTCGAAAGTAGCGTTTGATTTTCCGGCCCATGCGTTTTCGTTTTCGTCGATATGGTTCGCCGGACTGGGCTCGGCGATGGTGAGTACGATTTACAGCTATTGGGGCTACTACAACATTTGCAATCTTGGGGGAGAGATCCGCGATCCGGAGAAAAATATTCCGCGTGGAATTTTTCTTTCCGTGCTCGGCATCACGGTTTTGTATCTGGCCATGCAGACGAGCATTTTGGGCGTGATTCCCTGGCGCGAAGCGCAAAATTCGAAGTTCATCGTCAGCACGTTTGTGGAGCGGCTTTACGGGCATACGGCGGCATCCGCGGCAACCGGCATGGTGTTGTGGATCGCGCTGGCTTCGGTGTTTTCCGTATTACTGGGATATTCACGCGTGCCGTATTCGGCGGCTCTTGACGGAAATTTTTTCCCGATTTTTGGCCGTTTACACCCGACAAAGAATTTTCCTCACATTTCGCTGCTCGCGCTAGGCGCGCTGGCATTTTTCTTCAGTATCAAGCTGGACCTGGAAACTTCGATTGCCGGTATCCTGGCGGTGAGGCTAATCGTGCAATTTATCGGGCAGGCAGTCGGAGTAATGCTGCTGCGGAAACGACTGGGGACGGAACGCCTTCCCTTCAGAATGTGGCTGTACCCCCTGCCCGCCGTACTGACCATGATCGGCTGGGCGTGGCTCTTCTGGCATACCGGGGCGGCGCGAAAATGGGGTTTGCTGGAGATCGCATTGGGCGTGCTGGCGTTTTTGGTTTGGACGGCCACGATGAAACAATGGCCGTTCGAAAAGAATCAAAGAAAAGAGCGAACTTCAGAATCGATCGTGGCAACGCCATAGCATCGAAACATTTTCGCAACGGGTCGGGGAGGAAGCATTGAAAATTTGCCGCGCAATACTACTGGCCGGTGTGATGACGGCATTAGCCTGCGGTTCGCTGCCGGCGCAGGTTTCGTCGGCGCCGGGATCCGGCAATGGATTGCCGGAAACAGTGGACGCCATCGACAGCGCGCGTGTGACCACGCGGATCTTGTACATAACGGCACATCCCGACGATGAAAGCGGCGCGGTGCTTACTTATCTCGCTCGCGGATTGCACGCTGATGTCGCGCTGTTGTCATTGACGCGAGGCGAAGGTGGACAAAATGCGCTGGGGCCAGAACAGGCGCCGCAACTGGGATTGATTCGAACGCAAGAATTGCTGGCCGCCACGCGTGGCTACGGCGTGAAACTCTATTTCACCAGCGCGAGGGACTTCGGTTTTTCGAAGACGCCCGAAGAAACGGAAAAAATTTGGGGACCACAGGTGCTCGATGACTTGGTGTACCTGATCCGCCAGTTTCGTCCCAACATTGTGGTCAACAATTGGGGGGGCGTACACGGCGGACATGGGCATCATCAGGCATCAGGAATCTTGACGCCGAAAGCGGTAGCGCTTGCCGCGGACGAGTCTTACAAAACAAGAGAGAGTTGCGAAGACTGCGGCTCGTGGACAACGTCGCAAGTATTTGATCTGGAGCGCGGAAGCGAACGCCCGACCGGGTATGTCTTGCCGCTCGACGAAATCTCTCCGCTTTATGGGCGTTCGTGGCGGCAACTTGGCATCGACGCATTTGCAAATCATCACACGCAAGGCATCACCGGCTTTCTGGCTTCGAGTTTTTTGCAGCGCCCGATTGCGCTGATCCGGGAAGATGGCAAACCGATTGACCCAAGATCGCTGGCGGTAAATATCGCGGAGAGGTTCAAAGGTTGCACGCCCATCGAACTGGCAGACCGCGATCTGGAAGGCGCGCAGACCGCGGTGTTGCAGTTGGCGTGGAAAAGCGCAGGTGAAAAAGTCAGCCATGCAGCCGCGCTTTTGGAGGATGCTCCGAAAAAATGCGGCCCGACACCGTATTCGCAGAAAGAAGAAGCCTGGGAACAATTGCTGGATCGAGCTGCTACGGGAGCTCGAATTGCCAAAGCTGCCAAGCTGGTTGCTGGATTGGACGCTACCGCGCTCGCCGACCGCAATAACGTGGCAGCCGGCGAAGAATTTCATGTAACCGCGCATGCGCGATGCCGCGTGGATGCCGGCTGCAAACTCGGCGAGTCGAAATTGGTATCGATCTCGGCTCTGAATCAAATCAAAAGAGAAGGTGATTTGCAAAAGGGCGAGAAGTTCACCGTTCAGGTGCAGGAAGATGCCAAGTCCCCGGAAGGGCAGATCGGGCATTTTGCGTCGCCGGATTCGCAATATCAAAACAATGCGGCGCCTGCGCCGTTATCCGAACTGTGGGTGCGATTCCAGCTTGCGGGCCATGAATATCTGGACCGCGAACCGGTGAAATATTTTGACGCGAATTCGACCCGCGCCGACTTGGTACCGCTGCAGATTGTACCTGGCTACACGTTGGCGGTGGAACCGAAACAGGCCGTGGAACTTTTGCCTGCGCAGAAAAAGCCAATCGACGTACTGCTGCGGGTACATTCCTATTCGACCAAGAGCGAGACAGTGACGGTAGGACTGAATGCGCCGGATGGCTGGACAACCAGCGGAACGGTCGAAATAAGATTTGATGGCGCCGGCGATCGCTACGCCAAACTGCTGGTTACTCCACCGGGAAATCCAGAGGAAGGAAACGTAACCATCGCTGCGTACGCCAAGCGCGGCCAGGAAAAATTCACAAGTTCGTTGGAGCCGCTGCCTTCGTTTCCAACACTTTTGTGGGAGGAGCCGGCGCAGTGCGTCGTGCATGCGTTCGCGATCAATGTGGCCAAGAATTTGCGCGTAGGATACATCACGGCGGAGAGCGAGCCAGTGCCCGATGCGCTGAAAATGCTGGGCATTCAGGTGGACATGCTGGACCCAGTGACTCTGGCGTTCGGCGATCTTTCCCGGTACGACGCGATCGTTGTGGGCGTTCGCGCGTACGAACTACGCAGTGATTTGAGCGGAGCGAATCAGCGGCTGCTGGACTACGTTTCGAAGGGCGGAACGATGGTGGTGCAATATGAGCGCGACTTTGCGTGGGAAGGAAGGAATTACGCGCCATATCCAGCGAAGATCGTCAGCAACCGGCCGGGCGAACCTTTGCCGCGCATCACCGACGAAACCGCGCCGGTCACTTTCTTAAAAGCGGATGATTCGCTGTTGAATATACCCAACAAAATCAGCGCCAAAGATTTCGACGGATGGGTGCAGGAGCGCGGTCTTTATTACTGGACGGAATTCGATTCGAGATACACCGCTCTGCTTTCCATGCACGACCCAGGCGAAAAGGATCTGAACGGCGGCCTGGTATATACGAAATATGGGAAAGGAACTTACATCTACACTGGCTTGGCGTTTTTCAGACAGTTGCCGGAAGGGGTTCCGGGCGCCTATCGCCTCTTTGTGAACCTGCTCAGCGCTTCGCGCTCGCAATGAAGCGCGATGCAGTAGGATGCTAGTGCGCGCATTTTTTGTGCGAAGAACATTGAAATTCCGATAAGCATCCTACTGAGGTGAGTTTGATGAATTTCGTCCTTGGCCGCCGCACCATACTGCGAATTTACGCCGTGACGTCGATCCTTGTCGTGTTTTCTCTTTTCGCCGTTCCTGCTCACACTCAACAGAAAAGCAAGAAAAAGAAGAATGAAGCTCCCGCAGTGGACAATAACAGCGCGAATCCCATCGTGCCGCTGACCGATGAACAGCAGATCGACTACTTGATTTCGGAAGTACTGGGCGCATGGCAAATTGGCGACTCGGCGCGCATGCACAAGAACTATTCGGACGATGTGTCGGTGGTCAACGGTGGCTGGGCGCCCCCAGTGCTCGGCTGGGCGAACTACGAAGCGCTTTATAAGTTACAACGCGCCAAGATGCAGCAGGTTCGCATGGATCGCAGCAACACCTACATCAAAGTAAATGGAAACACCGCTTGGGCTTGCTTTCAATGGGAATTCGCCGCGGTGATTGACGGCAGCCCATCAGCGGCGAGGGGCCACACTACCTATATTTTTATCAAGAAGGACAATCACTGGCTGATTGCGCACGACCACACATCAATTGTGCAGACCGCGCACCAAACGGCTCCGGGCACCGCTCCATCCAGCTCTGCTGAGCCACCAAAGCCTGCTAGCTGAGATGGTTCGGTTTTAAAAATTCTTTAATCCCTGATAGAGCCACAGACCGGCAATACAGAGGAGCAATGCTCCTGCGGCCACGCCACTGGCGATGATGGGGCGCGAAAACTTGTTAATCTTCGCGACTAGAACACGTTGGTCGTTGGCCATATGCTCTTCAGCCGCATCAATGAAGAGCTGATCGTCTTCGCGACTTTCCAGAAGGCTCCGCCAAAGCAGCAATATCAAGAATATGGCGGTAATGATGCCCCAGGCGATCAGCAGGTAAAAGATGGGCCCCGTTGTGAGCGTTGATTCCGACATGATGACCTCCTGTTGGAACCGAACCGCGGTGACAGGCCCTGGGTTCGCCGAGGACCTGCCAAGGGGTAGGACAATTTCTCCGGCAGTATAGCACCGCGGTTTGAAAAAACCAGCACATCGTGTGGGCATTCTTGACGACTGGCGATGAGCACAGCGGATTAAGTAAAGCTCCTGTTTTAAAGTAGTTACAAACAGGTGCGGGAACTTTTTGGATCGCCAGCCGGAACTCAGAAGAGGAGCATACAGTGGAATTTTCCTTCAGGAAGAATTTGCGTCTGCGTCTATATGGCGTAGCTGCCGCCGCGCTCGTTGCAATTCTCACTCCGACTGGACTCAGCGCTCAGGCGCCACCGGGCCCGCTGACGCCAACCGCTCCGCGCGATGGTTCCGCGGCTCCGCCACCAGCGTCTTCGGACGTGCCTCGAACGAAAGTGTTCGCCGGTACGTGGCGACTCAATCAGGATGACAGCGACGATCCGCAGAAAAAATTGCAACAGGCGCGGGGCTCCCGCAGTCAAGGAAGCCGCCGCGGCGGCGGTATGGGCGGCGGATGGCCCGGAGGGGGGATGGGTGGGCGAGGTGGAATGGGTGGAGGCGGACACGGCGAGAGCGATTCTGACCGTCAGAAAATGGCGCTGTTCCTTCGCCCCGCGCAGCAGCTTACGGTGGAACAAAAAGAGCCTGAGATTGATGTGAGCGATGACGACGATCGCAAATTCGCGTTCTATACAGATAATCGCAAGATCGAAAAATCAAAAGATCCAAGCCATCAGGAGTTAGACGCGAAATGGGACGAGTATCGCTTGGTAGCCGAGGGAAAAGATCCGCGCGGCAACAAGTACGAACGCTCTTATGAAGTTCTGGAAGGAAACCGGCAGTTGCGGGAAACCTTATTCCTGAAAGTGGGCAGGAACAATACCGAGATTTCGATTCGCTATGTATACGATTTGATTGTTCCTGCAAAGCCGCAAGCTCGGCCAGCATCGTAAAGTTCAGCCAACGGCAAAATTGTTCTAAATTTCCGTATCGCTGGGGTTTTTGCAACCTCAACGCGTTGACGGAATCTACCTCGGATGCTAACCTTTTTGTTCCAAGTCGGCGGGTCGGAGCCTGCTGTGCGCCGCTTTGGGGTGCGCATACGGTGAGGCTGCCAGCCAAGGTCCAGGCTAACAAATTTTCTCATGCCAATTGTTCTCCAACTAGGCGAACTCTTTCTCGGGGCTGTGCCCACAGTCCTGCTGATTCTTATTTTCTATTTCATTATGAAGTCGCTGTTCTTCAAGCCTTTGCTCGCGGTGATGGCGGAACGCGATGCTCGTTCCGTCGGCGCACAAAAAGCCGCGGAAGCCGCCCAAGCCGCCGCGTCCGAAAAGTTCAAGCAATACCAGGACGCTCTGAAACAAGCACGGGTAAAGCTTTATGCCGAGCAGGAAGCAGCGCGCAAGAAGCTGCTTGATGAACGAGCAGCGCTGCTGAAAAATGCGCGCGCAAAGTCAGCCGAGGACGTGGCGAGGGCCAAAGAACGAGTAGCGGCAGAGCTTTTGGCGGCACGCAGAGATATGGAAGGCAGTATTTCTCAACTAGCCGCTGAAATTGTCTCTCGCGTGCTGCAAGCTCCCGCCAATCCTTCCCGAGAGGTTCGATGAAACTGCGCGGTCCGATCGTGTCAACGCTCTCCGTGTGCGGAGCATTTTTGTTTTTTGTCGAAGTCGCGCGCGCCGCGGAAGGTAGCGAGGCGAATTCTGCCGCGCCAACGGAAGTGTTTAAATGGATTAACTTTGCGATTGTGGCGGCAGTCTTGATCTGGGTTTTTGGCAAAAAACTGCCACCGTGGTTTCGCAATAACGCGGAGAAGATCAGTTCTGCGATCACCGCAGCGACAGCTGCAAAGGCCGAGGCGGATCGTAAATTGAAAGACGCCGAGCAGCGCCTCTCGCGACTCGAAGAGGAAGTGCGCGGGCTTCGCGAACAGGCGCAAAAAGACGAAGCGGCGGAGGCTGAGCGGATCCGCGCGCTTGCGAAAACTGACACTGAAAAAGTTGCCATCGCCGCAAGAACCGAAATCGAAGCAGCGGAACGGGCGGCGCGGCTCGAGTTGAAAAAACTGGCCGCGAAGCTGGCCATGGATGGCGCAGAATCGCTACTTGCCAAACAATTGACACCGCAGACGCAAGAGGCTCTGGTCGCGGGCTTCGTGAAGAGCCTGCAAGGAAGCCCGAATTGAAGTCCGCCAGCCTGCAATACGCCAATGCCCTTGCGGATATCGCGCTGGAGCAAGGCGCCGCGGAGCCGGCGGTCCAGCAATTGGGCGATTTCACCGCCGCCTATTTGAGTTCCTCCGAATTGCGCAATTTCTTTTCCAGCCCGGCCGCCGGCAAGGACGAGAAACATGCGGTCGCCGAAAAAATTTGCGTGCGACTTGGCACCAGCAAAATCGTACGCAATTTTCTATTTGTTGTAATCGACCACCGGCGGACGCACGAACTGCCCAAAATTCTCAACACTTTCAAAAAAGTATTGCGCGAACGGCAGGGAATCGCCGAAGCCGAAGTTTTTTCCGCTGTGGCTTTGCAGGATGGACGAAAAACGGAAATAACGCAAACACTGGAACGAGTGACTGGGAAAAAAATCGAAGCGAAATTTTCGCTTGATGTGAGCCTGCTGGGCGGGGCTCTGGTTCGCATCGGCGACACGATTTACGACGGGTCGCTCCGCAACCGGTTGAATAATTTGCGCGAGCAGCTTGCGGCAGAGTAGCCGCGGAAGTTCACCACCGGACTGACACGGTTGCGGATCGTTTTAAGGGAGAGTTGGAGCAGGAATGGCGAACATCAAGGCAGATGAAATCAGTAAAATTCTGCGCGAGCAGATTGCAAACTACGAACAAACCGTTGCGGTCGAAGAAGTCGGCTCGGTGATTAGCGTCGGCGACGGCATCGCGCGTGTTCACGGTCTGGAAAAAGTGATGTACGGCGAAATGATCGCGTTTCCGCACAACGTTTTCGGAATCGCGCTCAACCTGGAAGAAGATGAAGTCGGCGCCGTACTGCTGGGGGAGTACAACGAAATCAAAGAAGGCGACACCGTCAAGCGCACGAATACGATTATGTCCGTGCCCGCCGGTGAAGCGCTTATTGGACGCGTTGTGAATCCGCTCGGTGAACCCTTGGACGACAAGGGACCGATCGCCGCAACGCAGCGCAATCCCCTGGAGCGTATCGCACCCGGCGTGCTGGATCGGCAGCCGGTGCGTGAACCCTTGCAGACCGGCATCAAGGCAATTGACGCGATGATTCCGATCGGTCGCGGCCAGCGCGAGCTAATCATCGGGGACCGCCAAACGGGGAAAACCGCCGTAATTCTGGACACCATCATCAATCAAAAGGGCCAGGGAATGATCTGCATTTACTGCGCGATCGGGCAGAAGCGCTCGACGATTGCGCAGGTAGTGAAGGTTCTTACCGATGCAGGCGCGATGGAATATACCATCATCGTCGCCTCTTCCGCTGCGGAACCTGCCTCGGTGCAGTACATCGCGCCATATGCAGCATGCGCGATGGGAGAATATTTCCGCGACAACAAAAAGCACGCGGTCACTTTTTATGACGACCTTTCCAAGCACGCCCAGGCTTATCGCGAGATTTCGCTTCTGCTCCGCCGTCCTCCCGGCCGTGAGGCATTCCCCGGGGACGTTTTTTATCTGCACTCGCGGCTGCTGGAACGCGCCGCGAAATTGAACGACAAACTCGGAGCGGGCTCGCTTACTTCTCTCCCAGTAATCGAAACGCAGGCTGGCGACGTTTCCGCCTACATTCCAACCAACGTGATTTCCATCACCGATGGCCAGATTTATCTGGAGGCCGATCTGTTTAACGCCGGTATTCGGCCTGCCATCAACGTCGGTATTTCGGTCAGCCGCGTCGGCGGCAACGCGCAAATCAAAGCGATGCGCCAAGTAGCTGGAACGCTGCGCCTGGATATGGCGCAGTTTCGCGAACTTGCGGCGTTCGCGCAGTTCGGCGCGGATCAATTGGATAAAGTTACCCAAGCGCAACTCGGGCGCGGCCAGCGCCTGACGGAAATTCTGAAGCAGGATCAATATGCGCCGTTTTCCGTTGAAAAACAGGTACTTAGCCTGTTTATCGCTACCAGCGGCTTCATCGACAACATTCCGGTTCCGGATGTTCGCCGGTTCGAAAAGGAGTTTCTACAGTTTGTCGAAACGAGTCAGCCGGGAATTCTGAAATCGATCGCCGAGAAGAAAGCGCTCGACGATTCGATCAAGGGTGAAATTAAAAAAGCGACGGAGGCGTTTAAGGAACGTTTCGCTCCGGCGGAGCAGAAACCAGTTTAAGTGTTGTAGCCGCCACCTTCTGAGGCTGACGAAGGAAAGCCAGATGGCCACCTTGATCGCGAAAGGATTCTTCGAACGACAAAATGGCAACGCTTCTCGATTTTCGGCGCCGTATTCGCTCGGTGAAAAACACCCAGCAGATTACCCGCGCGATGAAGTTCGTCGCGGCGGCTCGTCTCCGCCGCGCGCAGGAAGCAGCGCTTGCGGCGCGTCCTTATGCAAATGAGCTCGCGCGCCTTTTGCGTTCCATCATGGCGCGTATTGACGAGCCGGAGCATCCGCTGCTGGCAAAACGTCCCGAAGAACGCATCCTCGCTATCGTTCTTACCGGCGAACGTGGCCTCGCCGGCGCCTTCAATACCAACATTTTGCGCAAGGCCAATGAGTTCTTGCGCCAGCGCCGCGACAAAAAACTTTCTCTGATTCCGGTCGGCAAAAAAGGCCGCGACTCATTGCGACGCGCCGGATTTAAATTCGCTGCGGAATACGTGAACGTTCTCGCCAAAGTGGAATTCGGCACTGCTCGTGAGATTGCGCGCCTGGCCTCCGAACTTTATGCCCAGGATGAAATCGACGCGGTCTATCTGATTTTCAGCGAATTCAAGACAGTGGTGACCGCGAACCTGGTTGTGGAAAAGTTGCTGCCTGTCGAACCGGAAAAGCAGACAAAATCTACCGATGAGAAATCCGGCGAGAAACAGGCGAGACAGCCGGAATCGCAAGTGGATTACATCTACGAGCAACCAGTGGAGAAACTCTTAGCGGCGCTGCTGCCAAAATATGTCGAAACGCAATTGCTCCGGGCGATGCTGGAATCTTCCGCAGCTGAGTATGCCGCGCGCATGGCGGCGATGGAATCCGCAACGCGCAACGCCGGTGAAGTGATCCAAGGGCTGACGCTGCATATGAACAAGGTTCGTCAGGCGGCCATCACCAAAGAGATTATAGAAATTGTAAGCGGCGCGTCTCACGGCGCATAGAACGGAGCATTCATGAGCAGCGAGAACAAATCAGGCACGGGCCGGGTCGTGCAGGTCATTGGGCCGGTGCTGGATATTCAATTTGAGCAGGGCCATTTGCCCGCGATTTTTAACGCGGTGCGGGTGACCAGCGACGGCTTCGATATTCCCGAGCCGCTCGATGTTACCGTGGAAGTGCAACAGCACCTTGGTGAAGGCCGCGTGCGAGCTGTCGCCATGGAGCCGACCGAAGGCATGGTCCGCGGCATGAAGGCGATTGATTCGGGCGAATCCATCAAGGTTCCTGTTGGCCGGGAAACGCTCGGCCGCGTGATGAACGTGCTCGGCAAGCCGGTGGACCAGCTCGGTCCCATCAACGCAAAAACTTATTTTCCCATTCATCGTCCCGCACCGAAACTGGACGAGCAGTCCACGACGCTAGAAATGTTTGAAACGGGCATCAAAGTCGTCGATCTGATGGAACCGTACGTAAAAGGCGGAAAGATCGGATTGTTCGGCGGCGCGGGCGTCGGCAAAACCGTTTTGATTCTGGAGCTGATTCACAACGTTGCAATGAAACACGGCGGCCTTTCGGTTTTTGCGGGCGTCGGCGAACGTACCCGTGAAGGCAACGACCTGTGGCTGGAAATGTCGGAAGGCGGCGTCATCACTCCGGGCAATTCGGAAAAATCTCGTTGCGCGCTGGTTTACGGACAGATGACCGAACCGCCCGGATCGCGCCTGCGCGTTGGGCTGACCGGCCTTACGGTCGCCGAATATTTCCGTGACCAGGAACATCTTGATGTATTGCTCTTCATCGACAACATTTTTCGCTTCGTGCAAGCCGGGTCCGAAGTTTCCGCGCTTCTCGGCCGCATGCCATCCGCTGTCGGTTACCAGCCGAACCTCAATACCGAAATCGGCGAATTGCAGGAGCGCATCACCTCCACCAAATCCGGCTCGATCACTTCGGTGCAAGCCATTTATGTTCCTGCCGACGATTACACCGACCCGGCACCGGCTGCGACTTTTACTCACCTGGATGCCACCACCAATCTTTCGCGGCAAATCGTCGAACGCGGCATTTATCCAGCGGTTGATCCGCTGGCCAGCTATTCGCGCATTCTGGATCCGCGAATTGTCGGCGCCGATCACTACGCCGTCGCACGGTCAGTGAAATCAGTTCTCCAGCGCTACAAGGATTTGCAGGACATCATCGCAATTCTAGGTATCGAAGAACTTTCCGACGAGGACAAGCGCACGGTGGCTCGCGCCCGCAAAATTGAAAAATTCCTCTCGCAGCCGATGTTCGTCGCCGCGCAATTTACCGGCCTCGAAGGCAAGTACGTCAAGATCGAAGACACGGTGCGCAGCTTCCGCGAAATCATTGAGGGCAAGTATGACGACATTCCGGAGCAGGCGTTCTACATGGTCGGCACGATCGACGAAGTTCACGAAAAGGCCGAAAAAATGAAGGCTAACGCCTGACGCAAAATGGCTGCCGACTCAACCCAACTCGTGGTGGTCACTCCGGAGCGCCAGATCCTCAGCGAAACTGTCATCGAGGTGCAGCTTCCCGGTGCGGACGGTTACCTCGGCGTGCTGCCGAGCCACGCTCCACTGATCACGGAGCTGGGTATTGGTGAGCTCACCTATCGCACAGCCAGCGGACAATCGGGATTGCTCGCCGTGATTCGCGGTTTCGCCGAAGTGCTGCCCGACCGCGTCTCCGTGCTTGCGGAGATCGCGGAACGCGCCCAAGACATTGATCTCAAGCGTGCGCAGGAAGCGCTAAACCGCGCACAGGAAATCATCGCCAAGGGCGGCGAAAATGTGGATTGGGATAGGGCGTCTGCTGCTTTGCAACGCGCCCTGGTACGAATTCAGGTGGTCTCCAAACATCAGGGCATCAATATTGCCACTGTGCGCTGACGTGAACGCTATCCTGCTCGGCGCATCCAATCAATGAGCGCGAATCCCATGGAACCAATCGTCATCTACTCGACCGTCTGGTGCCCCGATTGCCGTCGTGCAAAGGCTTTCATGAAAGATCGCGGCGTTCCCTTCCGTGAAGTGATGATTGAAGACGATCCCGACGCTGAAGATCTTGTCCTTCGCGTGAACCACGGCCGACGCAAAGTGCCCACCATCCAAGTCGGTGACCGGTTCTTCTCCTGCAGTCCCTTCAGCGCCAGCAAGCTCGCCTGCGAGCTCAATCTTCCGCTAAATCGTTAGGCAATGCAGTCTGAAATAGCGCCTATTTCCGTTATCTCACGGGTATTCCACGAGCGTAGACGTTCACGATCTCCAGAGCGTCATTGAGCAGAACGATGTCGGCGTCCGCTCCGGTCCGCAACGCACCCTTCTTGAATTCAATTCCCAGCAACGTGGCGGGATTTAGGGTGAGCATGCGCACCGCCTGGGCAAGAGAAATACCGAGTTTGACGATGTTGCGCAGGGCGCGATCCAGCGTAAGTGTGCTTCCCGCCAGTCTTCCTTCCGCGCTTCGGCAGACGCCACCGCTAACGGTCACCTCCAATCCTCCCAGCATGTATTTTCCGTCTGGCATGCCCGTTGCAGACAGGCCATCGCTGATCAGGACAACCCGCTCGGCACCCTTGGCCTGCAGCAAAACTTTCATCGCTACTTCGTCTACGTGGATACCATCCGCGATCAGTTCTGCGGTAACTTCCGGCGTTGTCAACACTGCGCCAATCACGCCAGGATCGCGGTGCGTGAACGGGCGCATGGCGTTGTACATATGGGTTGCATGATGTGCGCCATGAGCCACAGCAACGCGCGTTTGTTCGTATGTTGCGTCAGTGTGGCCGATAGAAACGACCATGCCCAAGCTGCGGGCGGCATCAATACAGGGCATCGCGCCCAACAGCTCTGGTGCAATGGTCAGGATTCGTGCAGTGCCATTAGCAGCATGCAAGAATCTTTGCAGCAACTCGGCAGACGGCAATTGCAAGAATTCCGCCGGATGCACTCCGCGGCGCGCCTCGCTCAGAAACGGTCCTTCAAAATGGATTCCCAGAATCTCTGCGCGGGGATCGGTGGTTTGATACTGTGCGGAAATATATCTGGAAATGCCTTCGGCCGCGCGACAGGTTTCATCGGCGCCCGCGGTGACGGTGGTCGCAAGCAGGGATGTGGTGCCGAATGCCGCCAGCCTTCTGGTAATTGTCGCCAGAGCCGTTTCATCGCCTTCCATCACATCGTGGCCGCCGGCACCGTGAATGTGCACGTCCACAAAACCGGGTATCGCGGTGTACGCGGTGGCGCTTCTTTCTTCGGCGCCTCGCGGCAATTCCATGGCCGAGCGTGGGCCAACGGTTGCGATCTCGCCGTCACGAATCAGAATTCCGACGTCGGGAACTTCTCCCTTGGGAGTGATCGCCTTGCCTGCGTGCACCAGTGTAGTGGCCATGTTCACCCGTTATCGTAGCTGAATCCGAAATCTCTACAAAATAAAACGGGCGCCGAAATAGGCTGGCGCAAGAATGTAAGAATAAGCCTCGTCAAAAACAAAAACGGACGGCCGACGATTTCCGGCCGCCCGCGTTATTGGGAAGACGCTTTAAATATTATTTGCCTTGGGCAGGAGCCATCTCGATGGCGCTGAGTTTCAGCGTGTCGCCATCCACACTGCCTTTTACCGTGACGTGATGGCCAGCATGCGCGGCCACTTTATCTTGCGCGTCGACTATGTAGACTTTCTGGTCGGCATCGTTCACGAAAACGTATTTTGCGCCATGTTCCTTCACGCACTTGGTGGTACATTCGCCGGCTTTGGCGTTCGCGCCTTTGGCGCCGCACTGGCTGTCAGAAATCCAGCCGGTCCAACTGCCATCAGCCCCCATGGTCATTGCCGCCGCGAATAGTGTTCCAGCCGCGATGGTTGCGATTCGAAGCTTCATGATTTCTCCCTCCAGAACTACTGTGGCTTAGACTCTGCCCAAGACCAGGCGTTAGCTTGGCACAGCGCGAAGCGGCGTGTCCAGAAATGCCGGCTAGTTCAGGGGCCTCGCACAACTCGGGATCCCACGTCGCAGCAGAAAGCACCTTAGAAAAAAAGCGGGGATTCTTTCGAATCCCCGCTTGGGAACGTTCCTCGGATGAAACGCTCTTTCTCCCTGCTACAAATCGTTTACTGACCGGAACCGGGTTCCGAAGTAGCGGTCGTAGTCGCAGCGTTTTTCGGCACGCTTAAGTAGCCGGTCGCAGTCGTCTTGCTAACTTTGTTGATGACCAATTCCACGGCTTGGCGCGTGCCACCCATGTAGAAAAAGATCGGCTCATTAACCGAACGATTTTTCTTTTCAAAATTTTTGTCGTCGGCTAGAACGTTGATCGTGAACTGATTCTTTTTGGGATTGGTACCCTGCAACTGCACCTGAATCGAACCCACCTTTTGCGCGCCGGCTTTCCGCGTGACAGTAAATTCGTAATAATCGCGTTGGCCCATACGGCGCAGTTGATCGATTTCGTCATGGTTGCGCGCGATCAAAGTACCCATTTCGCTGCGCGCCATCTGGATGCTGTTCTTGGTAGCATCCAAGTCGGTCTTTACGCCGGTCACGTCGCCGCCGAGTTTGCTGACGTCGTCCGAACTCGCCTTGGTGGCCAGCTGCGCGTTAACATTGGTTCCCAGTTCGTTTAACTTCTTGCTGTAATTCACAGCCGCCATCTTGTTCTGTTTTCGGGCCGATATTAAATCGGCCTGTGTGACGTTCAGCTTGTCTGTGACCACCTTCAGATCGCTTTGCAACTGCTGATTCTCGTCTTCAGCTTTCGAAAGGCGCTGTCCGAGGGAGTCGTCCTGTTGCTTCAAGGCGGCCTGAGTCGCCCTATCCACGCTGTTTGCGTGATTCATGGCGCTCCAGGCTACGCCTAGTCCCAAAAGCGAAAGTGCGCCCAAAACGGCTACCGCCAAGCCGACCCATCGCGGTGTTCCTGCCACAACGGCGGGTTGTGATTCCTGAAACTCGCTCATAAACTCAATTCTCCTTGCAGGACACTCCGCCCTGCCAGCAAGAAACGTGCATCCGTTCCACCAAACCGATAAGACCCCCTCAGTGTGCCGTAAATTCAAAAGGAGGCTGGGGTTAGAGTGAAGATTGGAGAACTGTTTTTTGGTCTGGGAATCGTACCAGTACCAGTAAACTTTACTTTCTTACAAGGTTCTCTGTAATTTTTGCTAATTTTTACGTTAAAGGGTGAAAGCTTGGAAGGATCGAAATAGGAATTCACGCAGTTTTTCCGTATCAATTTTACAACCGATTTATTTCCAATAGGTTAGAGTCCTCGATTAAACCGCTGGGGCAGGAGCTTCCGTTCGAATAGGCTCAAAATACTGATCGAGAGTCTTTGTGGCAGCCTTTAAGACCAACTTACAGTTGGAACACCCATGGAGATGTTCCTCAATGTCACGGGACACAGTCGGCGAGAGCTTGCCTTCTAAGTACCAACAAATCAGATGGATAGTGTCTCTGCAGCTCATTTTACCTGTCCTTCACCGGCTACCGAAGGTAAGCAAATCCCGCAGGTAATGGGAGCATTTGACGGGCCAAAAATAAACCGAGCAACCCTTAAGTAACTTACTGAAAATAAAGGAGAAGCGCACGATGAAACCCGCTGGATTCAACTATGCGGCTACTTTTACCCAGGCGAGGAGTTTCATTGAGCCGCGTTTGTTGAAGGGCGTGAGCTGCACGGTCAACTCAGCCCGGTCGGCTCACTGTCATCTCGCGAAGCGCGGCTATGCGATCTTCCAGCGGCGGATGAGTGCTGAAGAGCGAACTCCATAAAGAACCGCGTCCGAACATTGGCTTCACGATGCAGAGCGCCGAAGTGGTCTGCGGAATGTTGCTTGGAATACGCTGGTTGTAAGCGCCAAGCTTTTGCAACGCACTGATCAGCCCAAATTGCTGGCCGACCATTCGCGCGCCCGTTTCATCCGCGGCGTACTCGCGCTGCCGCGAAATGCCAAGTTGCAAGAGCACTGCGGCCAATGGCGCTAAGAATAGCATCAACAGAGCAGTAAGCCCGCCGCCTTCGCGGTCGTCACGGCCGCTCCCGTATCCAAAAATCGCGGCAAAGCGCCCCATCTGAGCAAGGTAGGTGATGGCGCCTGCCAGGGTAGCAGCTATCGAGCTGATCAAAATATCGTAATTGCGAACGTGCGAGAGTTCGTGAGCGATCACGCCTTCCAGTTCATCGTCGTTCATTAATTGCAGGAGCCCCTGTGTGACCGCCACGGATGCGTGACGGGGATTGCGTCCGGTGGCGAAAGCATTGGGGGCGGCCTCGGGAATTACGTAGAGTCTCGGAACCGGCAGACTCGCTTTCCCGGCAAGCCGCTCCATCACTTGGTACAGGCGCGGCAACTCCTCGCGTGAAATCGGTTTCGCATGGCTCGACATCAGGGCAATCTTGTCCGAAAAGAAATATGCGATTGAATTGAACAGAATGGCGATGCCCAGCGCGATCTTCATCCCGTTCGGCCCAGCGAAAGCATCACCGACCAGAATCAAAACGAGGGTCAGGGCGGTCAGTAGAAATGTCGTACGCAGAACCTTCATGACTGTTTCACCCGAGTAAGTTTCGAGCCGATGTGCCGACTCGAAAGCCTACCAAATTAGATTCCGGCTGCGGCGGCCGGTTGTTTTCTCGTTTTCTTGGGCGCCAAGGCTTCGAACCGCATAGCGCCCTTGTCGCCATCGCGATCCAGACGAACGTGGTCCCCGGGAAGAACTTTGCCTTCGAGGATTTGCATGGCCAGCGGATCCTGAATCAGCCGCTGGATGGTGCGACGCAGCGGCCTGGCGCCGTACGCCGGATCATACCCCTCCTCGAGTAGCAAAGCGTTTGCCCCGGGAGAAAGTTCCAAAGTAATCTGGCGCTCGGAGAGCAGCTTTTCGACGTTCTTTAAAAGCAGCTTCACGATGTTTCCTAGCTGCACTTTCCCCAGCGGATTGAAGAGCACGATTTCGTCGATACGGTTGATAAACTCGGGCCGGAACGATGCTCGCAATGCTTCCATCGCTTCTTTTCTGGCGTGTTCCGGATCCTCTGCGGAAAGCTTGAAGATCGCAGTCGATCCGACGTTGCTGGTCATCACCAGGACAGTATTACGAAAATCCACAGTGCGGCCCTTTCCGTCAGTCAGACGGCCGTCCTCCAGAATTTGCAACAGCACGTTAAACACGTCGGGATGGGCTTTTTCGATTTCGTCGAATAATACGACCGAATAGGGGTGGCGCCGCACTTGTTCGGTCAATTGCCCGCCCTCTTCGTAACCAACGTAACCGGGAGGCGCGCCGATCAGCCGCGAAACCGTGTGCTTTTCCATGTATTCGCTCATGTCGATACGAATCATGAGTTTTTCGTCGTCGAATAAAAATTCCGCCAGCGCGCGTGCCAGCTCGGTTTTGCCGACGCCGGTTGGACCCAGGAAAATGAACGAGCCAATGGGACGCTTGGTGTCGGATAGTCCCGCGCGGCTTCGGCGCACCGCGTTTGAAACGCGAGCCAGAGCTTCATTCTGTCCAACAACGCGCTGCCGCAGCCGCTCTTCCATATGGACAAGCTTTTGCGCTTCGCCTTCCAGCAAGCGGCCCACTGGAATTCCCGTCCACTTGCTAATCAATTTCGCGATATCTTCTTCGTCCACCTCCTCTTTCAGCATGGGAGCGTCTTTTTGCATGGCGGCGAAAGCTTCCTGCGCTTTCTTCAATTCGCTTTCCGCAGCGGCAATCTGGCCATAGCGAATCTCGGCGACCTTTGCCAATTCTCCGGAACGTTCGTAGCGTTGCTCCTCCGCTTTGAGTTGTTCAATGCGTTCTTTGAGTTTGCGGGTCTTTGCAATGGCGTTCTTTTCCGATTGCCAGCGAGCTTTTTGCGCGCTGGAAGTTTCCTTCAGTGAGCCCAACTCCTTTTCAATTTGTGCACGGCGCTCCTTCGAATGTGGATCGCTCTCTTTTAAGAGCGCTTGCCGCTCGATTTCCAGCTGCATGATGCGCCGTTCGATTTCATCGATCTCGGTGGGCAGAGAATCAATCTGCATACGCAGGCTGGCGGCCGCTTCATCGATTAAGTCGATCGCTTTATCGGGCAAGAAGCGGTCGGAAATATAGCGATTCGATAGGGTCGCCGCGGCAAGAATCGCCGCATCCTTGATGCGCACACCATGATGCACTTCGTAGCGTTCTTTCAGTCCACGAAGAATGGAAACCGTGTCTTCGACTGTCGGCTCGCTGATCAGCACCGGCTGGAATCTGCGTTCGAGCGCCGGATCTTTTTCAATATATTTCTTGTATTCATTCAGCGTGGTTGCGCCGATAGCCCGCAATTCGCCGCGCGCCAGCGCCGGCTTCAACATATTCGAGGCATCCATTGAGCCTTCCGCGGCGCCGGCACCGACCAGGGTATGCAGTTCGTCGATGAACAGAATGATCTGCCCTTCGGATTGCGAAATTTCCTTCAATACGGCCTTAAGACGGTCTTCGAATTCGCCACGAAATTTCGCGCCAGCCACCAGGGCGGCGAGGTCCAGAGCCACCAGGCGCTTGGTTTTCAGCACGTCGGGCACGTCTCCAGAGACGATGCGTTGCGCAAGGCCTTCGGCGATTGCGGTTTTCCCCACCCCGGGTTCGCCAATCAGAACTGGATTATTTTTTGTGCGCCGCGCCAGAATCTGCATGACGCGGCGAATTTCCTCATCGCGGCCAATCACCGGATCGAGTTTGGACTTGCGAGCCAACTCTGTGAGATCGCGCGCATACTTGTCGAGAGCTTCGTAGGTCGTTTCTGGATTTTGCGAAGTGACGCGTTGCGTGCCGCGTACTCCGGTCAATGCCTGGAGGATCGCTTCATGCGACGCCCCTAGTTTTTTTAGCATCTGGCCCGCGGCATCGCGGTCCGAGCCGGCAATCGCCAGGAAGAGATGCTCGGTCGATACGTAGGCATCTTTAAAATTGTCGGCTTCCTTGAACGCGCGCTCTAAAACATCGTTCAATGCGCGGCTCATTCGCTGTTCGGAAAATCCTTGAACTTTCGGCAGGTGGCCGATTTCGCGCTCGATTTCATTGCTTAGAGACTCTTTGCGAATACCGAGACGCGCCAGCAGCGGCGCCACAACGCCATCCGTCTGGTTCGTCAAAGCCGACAGCAAGTGCAACGGCGTAATTTCCTGATTTTCGTGATAAGCGGCGACTTCGTGCGCGTCCTGCAATGCTTCCTGCGCCTTCACGGTTAATTTTTCGAATCGCAACATAACCCTGCTCCCAACGTTTCAAGCGGGGGAAAAGAAGAGGCCGGCAGAAGCCAGCCTCTCTCTATTCCACCATACTCCCATTCGACTGATGGATTTTGCACTCTTCCCAAGAATTAGCGACTTAGCGAACTTTAGCGGCCGGCGGCAGCTGCCTGAGTGTTGCCAGTTACCGCGCCGACGTTCACCTTGATCTGTTTCGGTTTGGCTTCCTCACGCTTCGGAATATTCAGCGTTAGGACCCCATCCTTGTAGTCGGCCTTGATCGCATCAGTGTTCACCGTGCTAGCGAGAGAAAAACTGCGAGCGAAGGAGCCATAGGCCCGCTCCACGCGAAGGTAATTCTTCTCATCGACTTTTTTTTCGAATTTGCGTTCGCCGCGAATGGTCAAAATGTTGTTTTCTACGCGAACGTCCAGGTCCTCGGACTTCACGTCCGGTAGGTCCGCCTTCACGACCAGTTCGTGCTCGCCTTCGTAAATGTCCACTGCAGGAGCCCAAGTGGTCAGGTTTTGTTCCTGCGACACGCGACCAAAGAAGTCTTTGAACAGGTTGTTCAGCTGAAATTCAGGGGAAGTCCGGAAAGGTTCCCAACGATCCAAAGTAGCCATAAAGCGATGCCTCCAAGAGAGCTAATGTTTTACAGCACTGACATAATAAAATATGCGTCTATCAATGTCAAATATAAAATAGCCGTTATTAAAGTCTGACAACTTCCCTGAAATGTATTAATTACAGGAGTTCTCCTCATTTCCTGCTCGGACTCAGTTCAAGTGTAGATGGTGCTGGATGTTCCTAAAGGTCCTCGCAAGCTGAAAAACTCGCGATACACTAACTTTACCTTGCGAACGGACGACTTTGATTACGAGATTCCGCCAGAGCGGATCGCTCAGCAGCCACTTCCCGAACGGGATGCCTCGCGTCTGCTGATTCTCGATCGTCTGACCGGAGCCATCTCCGATTCGAAATTTGCAGAGTTACCGGAACTTCTCCGCGGGGACGAGCTTTTGGTCTTTAACAATGCACGAGTGATTCCTGCGCGCCTTTTCGGCCGGCGAGCAGGAATACATTCTCAAGCTCCGTCTCGTGCGACAGCGCGAGAACACTTGACCGGCACAGTAGAAGTGCTTTTGACAAAGCAAATTTCGACCGAGGTCTGGGAAGCGCTGGTACGCCCAGGGAGAAAATTGCCGGTCGGGGAACGAATCATTTTCGGCAACGGAGAGCTTGAATCGGAAATTCTATCGCGTGGCAAACTCGGAATTCGCACGGTACGATTTTCCAGCCGTGACGGCCATCCGCTTCAGATGCTCATGGAACGGCTCGGGCACGTTCCGCTTCCGCCCTATATTGATCGGGAGGCTCAGGAATCCGATCGCGAGCGCTATCAAACAGTCTTTGCGAAAAAACCCGGAGCCGTCGCCGCTCCCACCGCGGGGCTGCACTTTTCGGAACGGATCATGGCGCGCATTCGCGAAAAGAGAATCGAGACCTGCGAACTCACCTTAAATGTAGGGCTTGGTACGTTTCAGCCGATCCACTCGGAAAAGCTCGAACAGCATGTAATGCATGCGGAAGCCTATGAAATTCCGGCGAACACGGCACACGCCGTCGTGGCTGCTCGTGCCGCTGGAAGACGAGTGCTGGCCGTCGGAACGACGGTGGTGCGCGCGCTAGAAGATTCCGCGCATCGTGCATGGGAAGCAGGAGCGAGCGAGCCAGTGCTGCCGGGGCAAGCGGAAGCGAAAATATTTATTACACCTGGCCATCCGTTTCGCGCCGTCGATGCGTTGCTGACCAATTTTCATTTGCCGCGGTCGACACTTTTGGCGCTGGTCTGCGCGTTTGCAGGACGAGAAAACATGCTGGCCGCCTACCGGTATGCAGTGGATGCGGGATACCGCTTTTACAGCTATGGCGACTGCATGCTAATCCGCTGAGCAGGATTACTTCGCGACGAAGCCGAAAACGCAAAAATACGGCTTCCGCTTCGTCGCGGCAGAGGTTAGGAGCGCTTCTTCACTCACTTATTCGCTAAAAACAAAAACCCTCTTCTGGCCGGCAAAGCGGACTTCGCGTACCTGTCCGTTTTCGCCTAAGAGAATTGCGGTGTATTGCGATTTGGCGTCGCGATCTTCCCAGCGGCCTTCGCTTTCGGCCACGGTATTCTTGCCTTTTTGCACGGTAGCTTTATTGCCGTCGATGGAAAGCTGGTATTCGCCCGCTTGTAGGGAGGCTTTTCCAACTTTGGCCGGTTGTGAGATGTTGATGGTTTTTGTAAACGGCTTTGCGAAAACCGGCACAGTCATTGCCAAAGCAACGAAAAGTGCCGCCATACGATGGATCGAATTGATTTTCATGCGTGTCACCCAGTTCCTTTCGCTCAGGAGAAAGCGGGCGGTAGTGGGATGCGTTCGAGCGCAGTTGACACGCGGAATCGATGCGAGTAGTCTCGCCTCGACACAAAGTTTCTGGACTAACCGCCGGAAAAATCTGCGTGTCAATGTACCCCGCGGCTGCAACCGCGGGGTTTTTTCGTCTCAAACTTGTACAGCCCAATCTCGGACCGCACCCTTATAGACGATGGTCACCGGCAGAATGTTTCGCGGGTTTCGAGAACTTCTTCGTGAAAAAGATTTAGAAAATCGAAAAAAAGTTTCGATTTTGGGATGTTGAAAGAATTCGATCAATACTTCGCGGAAGTGGGTGAATTCTTGCTAAATTTAGCTAAAATTTGGCGACCAAACGCGGTTTCGCACGTCGAGCTTCGCTTTTCCTTTTGTTCTCTCTGCTATCCTTGGGTGCATCGCGGAGGACGTTACACTATACTCATGTGCGTTCTTTTGGACGGGGAATGCGACTTCTGATTCTTAGCGATCTCCACGCCAATCTGACGGCCTTGGAAGCAGCCCTCGCGGCGGCTTCCGGAAAATGGGATGCGGCGGTGTGCCTCGGTGACATTGTCGGATACGGGCCCGACCCTGAGGAAGTCTCGGAAAAATTGCAAACCCTTACCAAGGAGGTGATTCGGGGGAACCACGATAAAGCTGTTGCGGGAATCATGACCTCCGACGATTTTAATCCGGTTGCAAAATTGGCCGTGGACTGGACGCAGGCCCAATTGCGCCCGGACGTGATGGCCTGGCTTGCCGCCCTTCCTCCCGGACCAAAAACCGCGCAAGGTGTGGTTATGATTCACGGCGCGTTTCAGGATGAAGATGAATATGTGTTTACACCTTCGCAAGCACTCGAGGGACTGCTGGATACCACTACGACCCTGAGCTTTTTCGGCCACACGCATCATCAAGGCGGATTTTCCTATCACCAAAGCGATATCGAAGTTTTGCCTCTGCGGCCGCGGCCAGCGGAGTCATTTTCCGCATTACAGCTGGAAGAGGGCCACAAATACTTATTGAATCCCGGCTCAATCGGGCAGCCGCGCGACGGAGATCCGCGCGCCGCCTTCGCGATCGCCGATTTCGATCACAAAATCGTGGAATTTTGGCGCGTCCCATACGATATTCCTTCTGTGCAGTCGCGCATGTACGAAGCCAGCTTGCCGGAGGCGCTTATCCACCGGCTTTCGCTGGGTCGCTAGGAACGAGCCGCTAAGCACGGGCCGCTGAGATCGGAAAAGAGCATGCAGGACGGATTCGAATCGCCATTGCCGGAGAAGAGCCCGGGCGGCATTTTCAGACATCCCGCGATCATCGCTGTGGCAACCTTGCTGGCACTGGCTGCTTTCTATTTGTTGTTTTTCCGCGGTCCCGCTCCGCCTTCTTCCTTTCCGCAAACTCGGCTTCCGTTCGGTCCGGCAGAGCAAGCGTACGCGCCAAGACTGCAATTCAGCAATTTTGAGATGAGCCGCGCGGAGAGTTTTCTGAACCAGGAAGTGACCTATCTCGCCGGCGACGTGCTGAATTCCGGAGACCGCGCAGTATCGGGTATTGAAGCTACCATTGAATTTCAGGACGAAATGCAGCAGATCGCTCTTCGTGAGACCCGGCCCGTCCTTTTCGGCTCCTCGGCACTGCTGCTGCCCGGAAAAACAGCACATTTTGAAATTTCATTCGATCACGTTCCGCCTTCCTGGAATATGCAGCTGCCGACAGTCAAAGTGGCCGGCCTACAATTCGCCCGCACAGGTCGGTAGTCTTTATATACGTAGCTCCTTTATAATGCTGTCGTGAATCTCTCGTCTGAACTGGAAGCATCTTTGCGCGAGTTCGCAGCGGCCGGTCCGGCGGAACTGCACGAGAACGGTGCGCGCGTCGCGCCGCTGTCCGCATTGTCATGGGAAGTCCGCGGCCAGGCGGAAAAGCCGCTGCTGCATCTGTGGTCTGAAAATCATAATTTAACGCGACGTGTGCTGGCGATTACCGATCATTCCGAGCAACGCCTGGCGCTCGCTGTCGAATGTTTCGGCCGATCGAAGCCGGACCGGCTGGAATTTCTGCGCTTGGAATTCGATCGTTCAGAGCGCGAATTGTCCCGTGAAAGCTTTGCCCGTGCGATTAGCCGGCTTTGCGAACATCAGTTCCCCGACGAAACGCTGGATTCCATCACCACCGCCGCGGATCTCGAACATTCTCTTTCCGGAAACTATGCTCGAGGCATCATGCGGCGCGGCAAAGATTTCTGGGCAATCTTCGCCGTCCCGGAAACCGACGTTCAGGACGACCCTGCACGGATTCTGACGTTCGCCTTGTTGTGGCTGGATCATCTGCGGCAAAACGCTGAACGAAAAAATGTGATTGGCGTTCGCATTCTGTTGCCCGCGAAGGGCGCCGCGCCGGTTGCGCATCTTTCGCCTGCGTTGCATCCCGACGTGCGGTTGCAACTTCTTGAGCGCGACTCCGTGATGGAGCGACTATTGCGAATTGAACTATCCGCGGTAACAAACTTCAGTTCATGGATCGTTCCGGCGCGCGAAACGCAATCCTTGTTGGACCGCGCCCGGCAGGAAATTGAGCCGCTGCTTCCGTCATCGCGAACCGCGATTTCCTTTCATCCGAACGTTTCCGCGAAAGAAGTGATTGTCCGGTTTCGCGGGCTCGCCTGTTTGCGTTGGCACGAATCGGGAATCGATTTTGGTGCCGGGGATTTAAAAACGAAATATCACCACGGGAAAGCTGGCGACGTACAACGAGTTTTCGAGCAACTGGAAACCCATCGTCATCCGCTTGCATCAGATGCGCGGCATCTGCTGTTTCGTGCGCAGGCGGAGCGCTGGCTTGAATTTCTTATACGGCAAGATGTAACCCGCGTCGATTCGACGCTCGACCAGCGATTTGCTTACGCGCAGATCTTGGCAACCACCGCAGGCGAACATGGAATCCTCGACGTCCTGTCACTGACGCGGAGCGGGCGTCTGGCAATCCTGGAACTGAAAATTGCGGAGCATCCCGTATTTCTGTGGCAGGCCGCAAAATACTGGCTGCGCGTTAAGAGGCATCTGGAGCAAGAAGATTTTCCGCGTTACGGCTACTTTGCCGGAGTTGCGCTGCAACCTAGTCCGCCGCTGGTTTACCTGGTTGCTCCGGCCCTCCGCTTTCATCCTGCGACCGAAATTTTGCTGCGTTATTTACATCCGCAAGTGGAAGTGGTGCGAGTAGGACTGGCAGAATCCTGGCGGCGCGGACTCTGCGTGGTCCTGCGTCAATAGTTTCGGTGGTCGGCCCTGACAGCCAAGGTCGAAGAGCGCCCAAAAGGTGTCTACGAAGCTCCGACAAGTACGATCTTCGCCTTCACCCGCTTCTAATACTTTCATACTATTCGAAGCACTTATACGACCGCGAAAAACTTAATTGAGAAAAAAGGCGGCCTAAAAGGAGAGAAGCAGTTAGGGTGTGAACCCTAACTGCCTCCCGGGGTGTGTCCTCGAAGTGGTGTTATTGAGTTAGATGTATCCCACCGAAAAAGGTTTCCCTGAACGAAAAAAAATTAAATAAAAATGGGTGACAGCAAAATGCTAATAAAACAGGTACTTACGCCAACGTTCATCACGGTGCCCGATCATACGCATCAGCTGCCGCGAGGTGTGCAGAGTGAAGGGACGCGGTCGCCGCGCCAATTTAAATCCGGCCTCTTCGGGTGTCCTGTCACCCTTGCTGTTATTGCATCGGTAGCAGCACGCCACCAGGTTTTCCCAAGACGACCGGCCTCCACGCGAACGCGGCACTACGTGATCCAGCGTTAATTCTGAACTTGAAAAAACCCGTCCGCAGAATTGGCAGGTATTTCGATCCCGTAACAAAATATTTTTGCGCGACAACGCGCGGCTCTGCTGCGGAATATGGCGGTAAGCCAGCAGGCGAATGACCGAGGGCACTTTATGCGCATTCGCCGCCGAATGTACTTCAGCATTGTGCATTTCTTCCGCCTGCGCCACACCTTTTAGAAGCAGCACCATGGCACGCCGCACCGCGGTCACGTTAATCGGTTCGTAGGTGGCATTCAGAACCAGCACTGGCTCGTGCATCATCGACCGCTTCGCGGTCGTCTCTACAATCGACCGTTTTGCGGTCGTCTCTACAAACGATGCACGCCGTGGCACAACCGGGTTGTGGAACCTACTGTCGGCTGGAACGTCGTAGGAAGGCGCAGCTAAACCGGCTGCCTCGGAAGCAGTAAGCCGCCGGGAGTACACACCCTCTGTTCGCCCTGCGCTCATCGCGCCTACCTCGGTTTAACCAGTCCTGATCGGCTGACCTTTCGCGGGTTCAGGATGGCACGAGCCACCGTTAGCCCCAGGACGCAACTGGCTCCCGCTTCGCGCAACGCCTTCGCACACGCGTCCAGCGTCGCGCCAGTCGTCATTACATCATCTACCAGTAAGACGCGCCGATTGTCAACTTGGCTGCCTGGCCGTGTGGCAAAAGCACCACGGACCGCTTCCCAGCGTTCTCGCGACGTGAGCAGATGCTTATCCGGTCGTGGGCGTTTGCGCACCAGTAAAATGCCCTGATGGGGCAGTCCGATCCTCTTCGCCAATCGTTTCGATAGCATTTCAGCCTGGTTAAATCCTCGTTCACGTCGCCGGACCTTATGCAAAGGGACTGGCACCACCAGGTCGGCTCGCAACTCCTGGGCATTTTGACGCATCACCTCAGCCAGGCGATCGGCGAACCAGTCTGCAAGAGGCTCCATTTCTTCAAACTTCAACAAGACGATGGCGCGCACCAGCGAACCTTCATAGCGCGCAAAACTGCGAACACAATCGAAATGAAATTCGCCCGCTCGGCACGCCAGGCAATGTGTTTTCGAAGGGTCGGCCAGTTCGTATTGGCCCTCGCCCGTGATCGGCGCATCAACGGGCACGCCACATGCTGGGCATATACAACCAGAAATGCGGGAGAACGATGCCAGGCACTTATCGCAGATCGGAAGACGCGACGCTCGTGTCAGCAATTGTTCGCAAAGCCGGCACTCAGCCGGCAAGAACACACTGGCCAAGGCGTTCGCAATCGCGTGCCGCCAGGTCGATTGGCCAGACCAGTCGGAAGCGGGCGCGTTTGCCGGGAACTTTCCCACAGCAAGAGCCTACCGCCTCGCTAAAAATAATCAAGCATCAAACTATTTGCTTAGTACTCAAAACGGGCTACCTCAGAGTTGGCCCTTTTCGGCCTTTTCCTGGCAGTTGATGCAATGCTTGGCCCAGGGCACTGCTTCCAAGCGCTTTTGCTGCATCTCCTCCTGGCAGTTCGCGCAAACGCCGTACTCTTCTTTGTGGATACGTTTGAGCGCTGCTTCGATCATGTTCAGGATGTTGCGATCCGCGTTGGTCATGCCGAAGAGAAACTCCTTGGTATAGGAGTTTGCGGCTTTATCCGCCAAGTCTACCGTGGGGTCTTCGTCTGCCAAGCGGCCTTCTTCCGCAGTGCGCGAAATCGTCCGCATTAGTTCTTCACGGCGTGTCAGCAACTTCTTTTTATAGTAATCGAGCCTTTTCTTGTCCATTTGGTCCCGCCCCTCAGTCTGGATTTTGGGGCATCTAAAAACTCCGTAGTCTAGGCCGCATCGGATACTGTGTCAAGTAAGGCAAGGCACATACTGTGTTGGTACGCCGGCGTACGATATGTTTTTAGCGCTCATTCATGTCGTACATACTCCACTCCAATTCCTCCAACGGGTCGTTCCAACGGAGGTGAGAATGGCAGTCACTATTCCCCTTGTGGTGGCACCGGCTTCCTCCCAGTTCGTTGACCGCACACGGCGCCACACCGCGCTTCGGTTACCGTCGTTCGTTTTCAGGCTGACGCTTCCAAGAACCACAGCAGCTCCATCGTCATAGGCTCAGCGTTCTTCCGTTCCTACGCCGCCAAATGGAACCGCTCGTGCAAAATACATGCGCTCAGCAACTGCATCAGCACCTGATCGTTTGCAACCTGTGAACCTTCATCCATCGCTTCCAAGCTGTCCAAAAGCCCAATAATTTTTTTCTGATCAAAGTACGGAATCGACGCCAGAATTGGCCCGCGCAGCGTGTCTTGCACAAAAGTATTGAATCGCTGTTCTGGATTGAGCGTCGCCGGCGGGCTCAGAAACGGATGCTTCTGCCGGCGGTAAACTGTGTTGGTGATCACATCGCGCACCGCTTCACGCAGCACAAACTTCTCCGTCATGCCGTGAATTTTCTGCGATACCGGCTGCGAGCGAATCACTTCCACGACTTTGTGATCGAGAAACGGCACTCGCCCCTCGACCGAATGCGCCATCTCCATGCGATCCCCGAGCATAGTCAAGATGTAAGTCGGCAGACCTGTCTTCGCCCACAAATAAAGCGACTGGTTCAATGGATCGCGGCCGGTCAGCTGGCCGCGCACATCGATGTCATTGAAAAATGAGCGGTAACTTTCGCGCTTCCCGAACGCTTCAAGAAAATCCGAAGACAGCAGCGCCCGCATTTTCAGCGAACGCGCCGCCCAGGTTTCGATCCAAGATGGTACAAAGCCAAGGAGCCGCTTGACGCCTTCGAGCGGAGGCGCCGCTCCGTGCGGCAGCAACAGCCCGCGCGAAACCGGATTGAGGCGTTCCAGTTCATCCAGCAGCCGGGCCACCTCGGCCGGATCTTGCCCTTCGCGATTGTACAACACCATGTCGCGGCGAAAGTGCGCGTAACCGCCCAAGATTTCATCCGAACCCTCGCCGGTGATCACCACTTTATAGCCGGCGTCGCGCACCGCCCGGCTCAACAAATACTTTGCAACGCCGTGCGCGTTGAAGCACAGCGTTTCCGATTGCGCGATCGCATCGGCGAAATGGTCAGCGAGATCGTCCTGACGTATGGGAATCGGGAAAAACTCCGCGCCCACGGTGCCCGCCATTTCTCGCGCCACTTCGCCTTCGTCATATTCCGCGCGGTCAAATGTAAGCGTGAACGCACGTATCGGGTCGGGATGATGCCTGGCCGCCAGGCCCAGCACCGCGCAGGAATCCAGGCCGCCGCTGAGGTAACAACCCACGGGAACGTCGGCGCGCAGCCGGATACGGACCGCTTCTTCAAATACTTCGCGGAACTCTTCGGCGTACTCGGCTTCAGAACGCTGCTTCTTGTCCGGACAAGTTTTCGGGTAATTGAAATCCCAATATTGATTCAGCTGAGTATGCTTTTCGGTGGCGATCAAATAATGTCCCGGCGGCACCTGAAAAATTCCGTCGTACAGGGTACGAACTTGATGCCCGCCGAATTCAACTGAGTTGTATACCGACTCCGCATCCCACCGGGCCGGAACGCCGGCCGCAAAGAGCGCTTTCACCTCGGATGCAAAATAGAGAGTGTCTCCGTGCATGGCATAGAACAGTGGCTTGATGCCGAAGCGGTCGCGCGCCGCGAACACCGTGCGATTGGCTGCGTCCCAAGCTACAAAAGCAAATTCTCCACGCAGCCGGTGCAAGCAATGCGCTCCCAGGTCTTCGTAGAGATGCAGCGCGATCTCGCTGTCCGAACGAGTGCGCAGGCGGTGGCCACACCGCTCGAGTTCCTTTTGAATCGCTTCGTAGCCGTAAAATTCGCCGTTGACAACAATGCGAATGGTTTCGTCCTCGTTCGCAATGGGTTGGTCGCCCGTAGAAAGGTCGATAATGCTGAGCCTCGCGTGTCCGAGGGCAACCCGCCGATCCGGAGAAATCCACTGCCGTTGCGCATCCGGGCCGCGATGATGAAGACTTCGCGTGGCCGCTTGCACGACCCCGGCCGAAATTGGTTCACGCCGCGAAAAAAGAGCTACGATTCCACACATCAGCGATTGCTCCTGGCATAAAAGCGCCCATTTTTGTTGGGCCCGGATTGAGTACGAACCGGCGCGGGATTATAGCGCTCCGGGGTTGGCGTCGCACGCTTCTTCGCGTTCGTGGCAGCTTTTATCGCGGCCATGTCGCGGGCTAACGGATACACGGTATAGAGATCAAGATCGCATGCTTTCAGCATAAAAGAGATGTCTCTCTTAGCAGTAAGGGGCATCGGAAATGAGGGACACTTCGTGATCAAAAAAGTAACAGGAGGCTACAATGTGCTCTCTGAAAAGGGCAAAAGCCTCGGTGGACCTTACAAGACAAAAAAGGCCGCGGAAAAGCGGCTCCGTCAAGTCGAATACTTTAAGCACCACAAGTAATCACTCCCATCAGGCCCCAGCCCTCTTCCCGTTCCCGATCGAATTGCCAAAGATTTTCTCCTCTGAACCGCGCACGCGATAGAATCCTCGTTCACTGCCGTTTTCTCTGTGGTTCGGGGGGGCTTCTATGGAAGAAAATCGCGTCCCGCTTTCGCCCATCACATTTCGGGCGATCGGAGTTGTCCACTCCCCGGTAACCCAGGTTGCCGATGATTGCTGGGGCGGTCTGGTCTCCACTATCGAACTAGACGAACAACAGTTCGGTCCAGAATGTACACTCGGTCTTGCCGAATATTCTCACGTTGAGGTGGTTTTCTTCCTCAGCCGGATTCCGCCCGAAAAAATTGAAACCGGCGCCCGGCATCCGCGTGGCCGCCCCGACTGGCCAAAAATGGGAATTTTTGCGCAGCGCTCGAAAGATCGCCCGAACCGTATCGGCATTACGGTTTGCAAGGTCGAATCGGTCGATGGTCTGCAAATTCGCGTCCGAGAGCTCGATGCCGTGGACGGCACTCCGGTGCTCGATGTAAAACCTTACTTCAAAGGTTTTGCTCCGCGCGGAGAGGTTCGCGAGCCTCCATGGGCAGGCGAATTGATGTCCGGATATTTTCGCAAGATCTGATACTCATCCTACGAGCCATAGAAAGCCAAATCGAAAAAACAGTCCTGGCTCAGCGATCTATTCGGAAAGACCAGATGTTCTTAATTCGGGTGAATTAGCGACCTTTTGTTCACTGGAAACAGGCCTATGACGCCAACTCGAAACGTGGAGTCAGCCACTTGATCACACTGCTTCTGAATCATCCGCTTCTGCTTTCTGTTTGCTTATTGGTCCTGTTGATGCTTACCGCCGAAGGCGGATTTCGCCTCGCCAGACTCACTGGTGCGAATGTCGACGACGAGCGCCGCGAACAGATCGCCGCTTCGCGCGACGCGCTTGGAATCCTCTTGAGTTTGATGCTTGCATTTGCTTTGGCCATGGCGCTGCCCCGTTTCGATTTGCGCAAACAGTTGGTGATGGAGGAAGCAAACGCGATCGGAACGACCAACCTGCGCGCAGGAATGTTGCCTGAACCGCAGCGCTCTCAGGTCCGCGCGCTGCTGCAGGAATACGCGAGAGCGCGCTACGCATACACCGACACCTCCCCCGGCCAGCCCGAGTTTGCATCGGCAATTCAGCGCAGCAACGCGCTGCAGACTTCGCTTTGGGAAAAAGCCGAAGAAGTCGCGCGGCAAAACCCGACGCCAGTCACGTCCAATGTTTGTCGCGTCCTTGAGTGAAACCATCGATCTCAGTGAAAAACGCCTTAGCGCGCTCGAAAACCGCATCCCTCTTACCATCTGGTGGATGCTCGCACTCATCGCGGTTCTGACTAGTCTGACTTTTGGCTGTGGACAACGCAGACGATTTTGGCTTATTGCCATTATTTCACTACTGATGATTGCCATCGTGATGGGCCTCGTCGCGGGTCTGGACAGTCCGCGCAGTGGATTTCTCCGCGTCAATTTAGGCAGCCTTGAGCGCCTGGAACAAGACTTGCACAACATTCCCGCACCACATCCGGCGCCATCTTCTGACGGCCGTTAAAACATGCATTACCGCTTAAAAACATTCATTACCGCTACGTAACAGCACGACCATTCATGCTTAACCGCCACTGAATCTTCGCTAATTTCCTTTTCTTAATAAAACGAACGCCCTCCAGTTTCGTACTCCTTGTACAGAGACTTACGAACCGGACGTTTTGCCAACCGAACCCGAAGGGCCCGCCGAAAGGTCCGTATCAACCGGCTGGAGCTCCCAGCGGTGTAAAGCAGCTCCGAGGGAGGTGTATATGTTCTCCGCGCGCAAGGCCGCTTGGATTGTGCTTCCATTGTTTGCAATACCCTTATTTCCTGTCGGTGCTCGTCCGCAATCGCAAATTTCCGCTGCAACTTCACACAGACTGACCCGGTTGCAACAATGCAGCGCCCTTGAAATTGGCCCCACCTACCGTGAGCAGATGACTTCCTCGCTATTCGGTCAGTGGTCCGATCAAAACCAGATTTGCGACAGGTCCTTCACGCCAGCACTTTCCCCGGAAAAACAGCAGCGACAACTCTCCGAAATTAAAAGCAACGATGTTGTCGCGACAAAAGCCGTTGCGGCGGACATACCATCATCGCCGAGCGCAAGTACTTCCACCGGGGTAAAAGCCGCTGCCATCCCTCTGGGGTCCCCATTCGGAGTTCTTAAAGACGTTGGGCTGGAAGGGACTTCGATCATGCGCGCGCGCCAGGTGGTCTTCGCAATCCTGCAATCACCGAACGCCTGCTCTGCTTGGTTTCGTCGTTCCGATCCTCAAGTCGCGGATACTTTCCTTTCGCTGATCATAGAAGTGGATGAAGACGGGCCGAGCCATGTTGTCAAAGAGCTAAATGATCGTGAGAGCTGGTTTGAGCATGGGCCGTACATCGCGCGAACCCGGCAGGGCTCGGGACCCGGCAGTGTCGTGACCATCAACGGAAACGGCGCATTCTTTCGCAAGAGGGGCGGCATCTTTCTGGTCAAATGGCCTTCCGCTTCTCCCACGGAAACCGGAACATGGAGGGCGCTCCACATCGGGCCGTATGATGGAGCCACGCTCCCAGGTCAAGTGATTGTCCTTCTTCATGAACTGGCTCACGTAGTCGGCGCGATTCCCGCCGATGATTCCGCAGCGTATGGTTTTGATCGTTCGCCTGAAAATACCGACGTAATACTGCATTATTGCAAGGGTGCGGCGGCTTCCAGCCGCAAGTATTCATCCCTGGACCCGTTGCGCGCTGCCGCAGACTAAGCACTCTCGCGTTTGTGAACATTTCCCCTGGTTTCCACAACTTGAGGAAATTCTCGAAAAAAGTTTTGCCAGGGACTTGACGCCTCCGGAAGTTTCTGTATAATTGTAAATGGTTCGGAGGATTCCCAAATCCACTGAACTGATCAGGGGATTCACGGTCGGGTCTGCAGAGCGGCAAATCACCGATTACCGCAAAGCGGTAAATCAGATCCTAGAGTGAGGTACCTACGAATACAGGCTAGATTATGTCGAGCTTCGCGCGGAGCCACTGAGACAGAAAAGTGGCTGTGCCCGGCGCTCGACGCCGGGTTTTTTGTTTTCTGGAGATTTTTCTCCGGAAAATCGTGCTAGCAGGCAAATCGCGATCCGCGATCGATAAGTCCCGCCAGACAAGCTCCGGAAACCCTGGAGCATTCCGATGGAATCGGAAGAACACGTTCTTTGACAACAGAAAGGCTGGCAAGTCCACGCCGATAACCCTGTTCCTGATTACGGTCGGGAAGGGTGCCATGGTGTGGATTATTACAAGTTCTGCTCGAGTTGAGCAGTACTGTGGATAGATTTACAAGGCGAACTGCCTAACGGCGAATCGTCAACCTTCCATTTTTCTTCCGCCACAAAACAGGAACCTCATTCCCGCTTTGTAAGTGTTTGGAAACGGCTTGGTTGATGCTTCGCTATCTGGAAGACGCGGAGTCGAAAGCCTGAATTTGCGGTTTACCCAACCGCAAGTGCGGGATATATGGAGCTGCGGAACACAGTGCGTGGATTGTTCTAACTGGACGGTCGACGAGTTGGGTGAGTTTTATGATTAAGCTACTAAGAGCGTACGGTGGATGCCTTGGCGCCAGAAGGCGATGAAGGACGTGGCAAGCTGCGATAAGCCTCGGGGAGCCGCAAGCAGGCTTTGATCCGGGGATTTCCGAATGGAGAAATCCAGCGAGATGAACTCTCGTTACAGCCCGCTGAATACATAGGCGGGTATGAGCTAACCCAGGGAAGTGAACCATCTCAGTACCTGGAGGAAAATAAATCACAGAGATTCCGATAGTAGCGGCGAGCGAAATCGGAACAGCCCAAACCCAAGTGCTTGCATTTGGGGGTTGTAGGACCGCATGAGTAGAGTTATCAAACCGGTTGCTATGCGAACCTGCTGGAAAGCGGGACCATAGAGTGTGAGAGTCACGTAGCAGAAAGCAATCCGGACTCGAAGCGGTATCCTGAGTACTACGAGACACGTGTAATCTCGTGGGAAACTGGGGAGACCACTCTCCAAGGCTAAATACTCTCTGGCGACCGATAGTGAACCAGTACCGTGAGGGAAAGGCGAAAAGCACCCCTGCTAGGGGAGTGAAATAGAACCTGAAACCGTATGCTTACAAGCAGTCGGAGGGCCATGCATGGACTTCGGTCCGTGAAAGCCTGACGGCGTGCCTCTTGCTTAATGAGCCGGCTAGTTATTCTAACGTGCAAGGTTAAGCGCAAGCGAGCCGTAGCGAAAGCGAGTCCGAATAGGGCGACAAGTACGTTGGAATAGACGCGAAGCGGGATGATCTACCCTTGGCCAGGTTGAAGGTCGCTTAACCGCGACTGGAGGACCGAACAGGTGTGAGTTGAAAATCGCTCTGATGAGCTGAGGGTAGGGGTGAAAGGCTAATCAAATTCCGTGATAGCTCGTTCTCCCCGAAATGTCTTTAGGGACAGCCTTGCATGAATTGCCACGGTGGTAGAGCTCTGAATGGACTAGAGGCCAACTCAGGCTATCAAATCCAATCAAACTACGAATGCCGTGGACAAATATGCGGGAGTGAGACTACGAGGGATAAGCTTCGTGGTCAAAAGGGAAACAGCCCAGATCGCCAGCTAAGGTCCCTAACTATGTGCTAAGTGGTAAAGGAAGTGTATTCGCTCGGACAGCCAGGAGGTTGGCTTAGAAGCAGCCATCCTTTAAAGAAAGCGTAACAGCTCACTGGTCAAGCGGATATGCACCAACAATCCAACGGGGCTCAAGCACATGACCGAAGCTGCGAAATGAACATTTCTTCGGAAATGTTTTTTGGTAGGGGAGCATTGCGTGGAGTCTGAAGGTAGACCGAGAGGACTACTGAACACTACACAAGAGACCCTGCCGGCATAAGTAGCGATAAACACGATGAGAACTCGTGTCGCCGAAAGTCTAAGGTTTCCTGAGGAAGGTTAATCCGCTCAGGGTTAGGCGGGTCCTAAGGTGAGGCCGAAAGGCGTAACTGATGGACAGCAGGTCAATATTCCTGCCCCGCCTGGCAACGTTTGACGATGGGGTGACGCAGAAGGATAAAGAGATCCACCTGATGGATGGTGGATGACGAGCGTAAGCCGGTTCCCGTAGGCAAATCCGCGGGGGCATTCAACGGTGAGGCTCGGCACGTGGCCGTATGGCCGACAAGTCTCTGATTTCACGCTGCCAGGAAAAACCTCTAAGGAGTTCGCCAGGTGCCCGTACCACAAACCGACACAGGTAGACGAGGTGAATATCCACAGGCGCTCGAGAGAACGCTTGCTCAGGAACTAGGCACATTAGCCCCGTAACTTCGGGAGAAGGGGCGCCATCGCAAGATGGCCGCAGTGAATCGCGCTCTGCAACTGTTTAACAAAAACACAGCTCTCTGCTAAGTCGAATACGACGTATAGGGGGTGACA
>DATDFA010000051.1:0-28959 GCA_036522855.1 Candidatus Acidiferrum sp.
TGTTAACTCCGTCTGCTCGAGGCCCGTTTTCGCAGCAACCAATTTCCGGCTCTTGTACTTCCATCCTTTTTACGTCCCGGCAAACTACGTCGTAGAAGTCATCAAAGCCATCCTCGTCCCGCGGTGCTTCAAGGGAATAAACGGGTACCCTTGGAACGAGCCGGCTCAGGACATCAAATTCCTTGGCCCGCATCTGGCGATCAAGAATCTGTGTCGCATAGGAATTTGCTACTAGCGCCATGAAGGCATTGGGAAGCGAAACGGATCCTATAAGGGAGCGCGAGTCCGACGTTCGTTCCTGCAGAAGATAGATCACGCCGAGCGGGAGCGAGCGGTCCTCGAATTTCAATTCGTCTCTCCCGAGAGCGAGGCAACGCTTCTCCCAGTCCGGAACGAAGCGCGGCAAGCGATCCGGCGAGCCGTAAAGCATGCCGACCGAGTCGGGCCACAGACGTACATGCGGATATGCCGGCGGGACGAGGAAAGTATCAAGTTCCTCGGCGAGCGCCACAATATCGTCGGAGATTACGGCACAACCGCGCAACGCAAATATGGCCGCAGTGGTTGACTTTCCGGCACCCGCTGGACCCACGAATGCGATCGCATTACCGCCGACCGCGACGGCGCTCGCGTGAATGCAGACGATTCCACGCAGGCGAAGCAGAACTCCCAATACAGGGCCGAGCAAGTACGTGGCTGCTTCGTTCACGGACGAGGTCTCGGGCCAACTTGCCCAGATCTCCGTGCCTCGCTGGTCGAGCCAAAATTGCATGCCGTTCGCATAGGAAAGACTAAAAAGAGCGCCGCCATCGACCTGCCAAACACGCAGGGCCGGTTCTCCCGAGTCGCTGGCATTATAGCTCGCGTAGACGAGCTCTTTGGGACTAAGCCGAACTTCCTTGGCGGTATGAGGCAAGGCTCCAAGGTGCATTTGGACTTCGGGCGTACTGGCCGAGAAATCCATCGCAATGAGCCCGGGAAGGTGCAAGTTGGAATGAAGCGAAAGGCCGAAGGCAGAATAATGAAAGTTCAACGTGCGTCAGAAATTGAAGAAGCGGAACTCATGCTCGTTCTCTCAGCGTGAGATTATCTGGCATGCCCAGACTTCAACCTAGAGACCCGTCCGATTCTTTGGGAAGCTTCCGCCGTCTGCAGAGCGCTTGGGGCCGACCGCTTTTGTCAATTTCTCGATCGTGCCGTAGATCGTAAGCTTTGGGGTCGAATAGGATTCTTTGCGTTTCGCCGGTGTAGCGCTATCCATACCAAACTCTCCAATCATGAATTATAGTCACCGGGCCGAAGCGAGCGCAACCAAAAGTTCAGGCAATACGGGCGAAGGCTGGTCCTCACCAGTTCCGCATCCATGTCGTCGCGGCCCGGCTGCATCAGCGAAGCACGATCAACATAGCTGCTCATTTCTTCTCTCCAAGTTACCTTCGCCCACCAGTGCTCACAAGGTTTCGACCGGAGAAGAGCCAAGACTGGATCGTGCGACACTGCAGTCTTCGGCCGGACCCTTGTGGCTTCTGGGAGTTTCCGCCGCATCGCTTCGCGCAGAAGGTGCTTTCCAAAGAACCACGGTAACGGCGGAAGCGCCAGCAGATAGTTCACAATCCGCAGATCCAAAAAAGGATAAAGCACCTCGACCGGGCAACGCGTCACCCCTGGATCGCTCTGCTCGAACAGGAATGTCCACTGCGGCAATGCGAGAGACGCATATGCTTTCGGAACGACCGGGTGACGCGGTCCGTCAGGACTGTTCCAACTCCGCTGTACCGATCTCCAACGCTCCTCAAGGTTCACACGCCGTGCAAAATCAGCCGCAATCCATGATGGAAAAAGCGAAGGCGGCGTTTTTCGAACCAGCCTTTTCGCCAGGCGCCGCACGTCAAGTTGCGCTCCTCGGAGCACGACGTACGCGCAGAGCTGCCGGCAAAAGATTCTCCATTCGCGGTGCCTCAGCATGTCCACCGCATAGGGCCACATCTCGAAGAACATGAGATTGTCGCTTCCCTCACCCGAGAAAACCGTTCGGCACTCCGCGGCAATGGGGCGAAATTGATCGTAGAGTCCCGCAAAAAGTGGGTCCTCGACCGGTTCCGGCCACATCAATGCAGGATCGTTCCAGCCATCAAAAACTCCCAGCGAATCCATGTTCAATGAGCGCGATGGAATGCTCAAGTAATCGGCAATTTGCCGGGCGTGTCCGCCATCTTGATCGGGAAGCAGCGAGCCATAGGCAACCGTATATGCGCGGAGCTCCATGGTGCCTGGGGAACGAGCGCGGATCGCCTCGGCCGTGGCGGCGACGCCTGCCGAATCAAGTCCGCCGCTAAGCAAAATCCCTACACGCTGAGCGCGCATCCGATCCGAGACCGCCACATCGAGCAAATTCTTAAAATGCTCGACATAGTCAGACGCTCGGTCATAACGGATTCGGCCATCCGTAGGAACCCGCCAATAGCGTTTGGCCTCGATTTGTTTCTGCGAGACCGTAAGAACATGCGCAGGAGGTAAGCGTTGCACATCGCGAAACGTTGTCGTGGACGGGTCACAGTTCAGCCCGAACAACAGGAAATCGCCGACCGCAGTGTCGTTCAATTCACGGGAAACGGAAGGGTGCTCGCGAACGCAGTTCAGGGTATTCGAGAAGACCAACAGATCGCCGAGGGCAGCATAGTAAAGAGGTCTGATACCAAAATGGTCCCTCACTAAGATAAGTGTTTGTCGGGTCGAATCCCAAAGCGCGAACGAAAAGTCACCCGCCAAGCGTTGCACGCATTCCGCTCCCCACAGAGCATACGCGTTGAGAATGAGTTCGCAGTCGGACGCTGGTTGCGCCAGTTTCACTCCCCCTTTTGCCATCGTTGCCTGCAGTTCGCCACGCTGATCCAGCCGGCAATCGGCCGTGATCCAGAGCCTTTCATCAAGGCTTGCGGGTTGGCGTTCCTTTGCTGACTCCGGTGTGGTGCGCAGCAAAGCGTGACCGAAGCCGATCGGCCCGTCACACCACACTTCCAAAGCATCGGGACCGCGGTAGCAGAGGGATTGCGTAAGTTGGCGGAGCAGCCGCATCTCAACTGGTGCGCCACGCCGGTTGAATATACCCACAATCCCGCTCAATGGTTTCTTCTCTCGATCGATTGAAGGTTCGCAGGCAGCAACCTGGAGATATTACTGGATTCTGTTTCCACTCCCACAAGTCCGTCTATTTCTTCGCGCGAGAGCGGCCGGGATTGGTTGTCTGATTGATTCGAAATTTTGGGGATCAAACCGTCACCGCGCCGATGCCACCCCAAGCGGCTCGTCCTTAGAGAAATCGCTCGCTCGAAGCCCTATCCTACCTTGCCACTCCGCACCTCGATTAGTCCTTCACTTCGTAGTTGCTGGAGCAATTCGAGGAGTTCGCGCTCGCAACGCGATTCGTCGATTTCGTATTTCTCAAGCATCGCTCTACGAATCTCAGCGACGCTTGTGGGCTGTTGCATCAGCTCCCATACATACGCTCCCACTCTATCCAAGCCATAATAAGTGCTGTTTTTGAGATTCAGTATGGCCACTTCCTCTTCGACCGCACGCGACAGACCGTGCTTTGCGACGACCACCACGGAGTGCAAAGAGATAATTTCCGACATTTCAAACGGTGACCTTCCCACGTCGCGCTCGGGTCAATGCAGACATTGTATGTGCGCAACAGCCGGCGGGCAACAGGCGCTAGAGGTGGATGACCTGCAAATCTGAAGGGTTGAGCGGTGCGGTGTCCCTCGTAGTAAAGTCTCTATCTTATCTGCGCAAGCTTTTTCCCGTAAAAATGTCTTCTACCGTCAAATGACACTAAACGCTCGATTTAGTCGCCGAATGACTGGCCCGGCAATTGCTCTTGCTCGCATGTTCCCCGCAGTGGAGGCTTGCCATGAAGACGAATCTAAAGAGACGCCTTTCGATAACCCTAGCGGCTCTACTCCTTACACTGCTTACCCAAGCCACCGCTCATGCAGATTCGGTCACTGTGGACACAACCTCCCTCCAGGGGAATGCCTCGGGACCGTTCGAACTGGCCTTTGTGCTGATTGATGCCAGCCTCTCCGGCGACGGTAACAATACCGTAACGCTCAGCGATTTTACCTTTGGCGGCGGCGCGGCGGGAGCAACCGCCACCTCGGGAGGCGGCGCTACCGGCAACCTGCTCACCGGGATAACGCTCACCGACACCGATCTCTCCGGGCTGAACTTCCTCACGAGTGCTTTCACGCCTGGGAGCACTCTGTCCTTCAATCTGGCCATGACTGCGAACCTTGATTCCAAAATTGATCCCGCCCTAGGCAACGTCACCGGCGATCAGTTGCTGTTCTTTATCCTCGATAGCACCGGAAACCCTATACATTCGACCGACACAAGCGCACCGGATGCTTTTGCGATCGCCACGGTTGGGCCCGGTGGTGTTACAGTGCAGCAATTCTCCGTTCCCGCACAGACCTCCGTCCCTGAACCTGGCACCCTCTTACTGGTCGGCTCGGGTATGGCTTTGGGGCTGTTCCGAAGAAAGCGCGTTCAGGTTAACTGCTTTCGAACTCGCGCTGCAAAAACATAGACAGTAATCACACCAACCGCCCAACTGCCAACGCATTAGGCGAACAAGTTCAGTTTTCCGATGAACGGCGCCATTATAGGCAGATTGACACCCATCGGTGGGAAGTCCATTTACGCTTGGGCAACGGCGTTCGAAGCGGCCTTTCGCGCTCTTTTCACGCCGTTTTTTTTCTTAGATACTCGGCCCGCCATCGCTAGAATCAGGTTCCGGTCATCTTGGTCCATCTTCGAAAGTAGCGGCACCAACTTCTTCATAAGCGACTTCCCGGAACGAGATGATTCCAAAGAATCTTCCGTCCCTTTTGCGGACTTTGGCACGGGGGGCGGATGGTCACCATCGAACATCATTTGGTATAGCGCTATCTCCAAAGCCCCGGCGAATTTTTCCAGAGTCTCGACCGAGGGAACAGTGTGGCCGTTCTCAACCCGAGAAACGTAGCAACGGAGCAAACCGGTTCGCGTTTCGATATCGCCCTGCGATAAACCCTTCGCTTCGCGAAGCGTTTTTAGACGGTCGGCGATGACCATGATGCTTGTTCTCCTTGTTCCGCAAGAGCGTTCAACGACTCTTACTATATACCTTTTCTCGTTTGCGCTTGGCGGCTCCTTCCCAAGACTGCGAGTCTCAGCGGCATGAATCCTGAGGATTTAGGGATGCTGCCTTCTCACTGACGAAATATCTCGCCAAGAGATTCGACAGAAAAGGCTCAACTCTGTTCGCAGTCAAGCACTTCTCTTACTTTGCTTGTGAGTTGCATCGTATCGTACGGTTTTTTGAGAATCGCCGATTTGTTTAAAGAAGATACATCGCCAAGATTCAGTTCAGTAGCGTATCCCGTCGCGAAAATGAAATGAGTGTTTGGCTTGATTGCCGATATCTGCCGGGCAGCATCTGGTCCGTTCACAATGGGCATTACGACATCAAGCAGGACAAGATCGATTGACGTCTCCATCTTACGGAAGATCGCAATGGCCTCCAGTCCGTTATGCGCGACGAGAACGGTGTAACCCAAGCTCTGGAGAATCTGTTGAGTTGACTGGCGAACATCCTCATCGTCTTCCGCGACGAGGATAGTTTCCGTGCCGCGCTGGAGAATCAACTGTGTGGGGTGCGGCGCGGTCTGAACGGCGACGCAAGCGACTGGCAGATAGACGCGGAAAGTCGTTCCGCGGCCATTGATAGATTCGACGACGATGAATCCCTGGTGTTGTTTGACGATCCCAAGAACTGTGGCCATGGCCAGGCCAGTGCCTTTCCCGACTTCCTTGGACGTGAAGAAGGGTTCAAAGATGTGTTCGAGGGTGTCGGACGATACGCCCTCACCTGTGTCGGATATGGAGAGCAGAACATACGACCCTGGGCAGGCATCAGAGTGGACGCGCGGACCGTCTTGAGGAAACTCCGTTTTGCTTGTTGTAATGGTAAGGTGCCCACCTTCAGGCATGGCATCCCGTGCGTTAAGGCATAAATTCACGATTACTTGTTCGATCTGACCGGGATCCACCAAAACCGGCGGCAGGCTTTCGGCCAGATTCATGTCGATCACATTGCGTTCACCGATGACATTCTTAAGAAGAGCGATCTCTTCCCTCACGAGTTCATTCAACTCGATACTTCTGGGCTGAAGTATTTGACGTCGAGCAAATGCAAGCAGCTGACGTGTAAGCGCCGCGGCGCGATCCGCCTGGATGCGAATTCTCAGGAAGCGGTCGCGCCACCGACATTCAGGCGGGGCTTCGCTGAGCCCTATTTCCGCCCATCCCATAATGGCCCCGATAATGTTGTTGAAGTCGTGAGCGACCCCTCCAGCCAGGCGACCGATGGCTTCAAACCGCTGAAGTTGATGGAGCTGGTGTTCGAGATCGCGGCGCTGTCTTCGCGCTTCGGCTTCCCGCAATTCGCGCTGCACTGCCGGGATCAGTCGGCTGAGATTGCCTTTCATCAAGTAATCTTGCGCGCCGGCCTTCAGTGAGGCGACCGCCGCTTCTTCTCCCATGGTGCCGGATACAAAAATGAAAGGCGTTTCCAAACCAAGCTTTCTGATAAGTCGAAGGGCATCAGCTCCGGAATATTGCGGCATGGAATAATCAGAAATGATCAGGTCCCAGGAATGGTCGAGCGCCCGATTGAGGCTAGCAGGTGAATCCACGCGTTCAAACACGATGTCGTATCCGGCCAGTTCGAAGAGACGAATCTGAAGCGCGGCATCGTCGACGCAATCTTCAATGAAAAGAACGCGAAGCGGGATTCCCACTAGTTCCTCAACAAACCTGCCGCTTGACTTCCGATCAAACCGTTCATATCCAACTGCAGAGCACACTGTAGGCATGGGTGGAGTGTGCGTTTGATTGGCATCTAGCCGAACGGAATCGATCGGTGCAGTTCGGAGCGCAAGAGAACAGGAGAGATCAGAGCGTTCACGTCACGTTCCAACTCCGTTTTTATTGTGAATGGAACAAGCAAGCTTGCAATCTTATCTTTAAAGATATGGCTCGGACTAGTACATAAGGCCCCTTGCTCCGGTTGCGAAGCAGGGCCAACGCGGAGCCTTGCTTCGCGGCAGAAGGAACTGCACGATTTGCAGGCGAATGCCGGAGCGTGCTTCTTGTACGAAGCAACCTTGATGCTTCGCTTACGAAGCAACGCGTCAGTCTTTCTAAACCCAAGCTGTCCTTTTTCTAACCTAAAGCCGCAGTTCATTTATCACGCAGGTGATCTCACACATACGGAGGATACAAATGTATTCGAAAAAGGCTGTTTGCTTCACTGCGGTCCTAACGTTAGCTGCTTCCTGTTATCTCGGGGCGCAGCGTATCGCAACTCTCAGGAGTGCCGGCGATTCCGTTCGGACGGTTGCCGACGGCACGCACCCACCACCTGTGCCGCCGTCGCCACAGCCGCCGTCGCTCCAACCGGGAGACGTGCTTCAGGCCGACGGAACCCATCCACCGCCGGTGCCATGGTTCTGGACCGCTTCGCAGGGCAGCTGACGAGGGACGCAAGAGGAAGGGAAGACTTTTGAAGTCTTCCCTTTCGTGCTACGATTTGCTTCCCTCGATCAATATGAAGGCGTCTGTAATATGGTCTATCTGGGTGTTGGGCGTCGCACTTGAGAGTCTTCTGCTGGTGCGCGCCGTAACATCGCCATGGTTGCGCCGGTATCCTTTTTTCTTTGCGTACGTATCCTCTGTGTTCCTTCAGGAAATCTCCCTGCTGGTCATATACGTTTTCAAATTTGAGTATTACGCGTCATCGTATTGGTATGGTGAATTCACCAGTGTGTTGCTTGGGTGCGGAGTTTCCTGGGAGATTTTTCGCCTGGTACTTGGGCAATATCCGGGCGCAGGGCGTATGGCCCGCAACGTGCTCCTCTTTGCTCTAATCATGGTGTGTACGAAGGGCGCAGTGGATGCGTGGAACGGGAGCGCACCTTGGCCGACTACGGCTGTCGAGCTGGAACGAAATCTGAGAGCAATTCAGGCTCTGTTGCTCTTCGTGCTGGCTGTGTTGACGGCGTACTACGCGATTCCCATGGGAAGGAATATTAAGGGAATTTTCGTCGGGTACGGTCTATTTATCGGCACAAGCGTGATGACCCTGACGCTCAGCGCATCACTCGGCGCGACATTTCAAACTGCTTGGTTGTTTCTTCAGCCTTTTTGCTATGCCGCAGTATTGGGCATCTGGTGCACGGCGCTTTGGAAATACGAAGACGGTCGGCAGTTACAATCGCGAGCAAAAATTGAAGAGGACTACCAATCTCTCGTCCTGGTCACGAGAAAGGGCCTTCATCAAGCACGTAGTTTCTTGGGCAAGAGCATGCGTCCATGAGCGGAATTCTAAGTCTCTTTGCGGTTGCATTATTGCTGATGGGAACGTTGGCGCTTCTTCAACGGCGGTCCGAGACAACATTATCTTTTGATCTTTCGCCGGTAGGATCTGACGGCGAATTGTCAAACGGCTATGGGTCGTTCGAGGATTGCGGCGGAGAACTACTTGATCGCCTGTTCGGTCCCGACGACTGGGATTTTGTCTTGCGCCGCGCCCCGAAGCAGGTGCAACGGTTGTTCCTGAGCGAGCGTAAGGACCTCGCGCGCTACTGGCTTTTCCACGTACGAATTCGAGCCAAGGCCGCCATGCGGATTCATATCACGCATGCTCGAAACTCAGATAAGATCCAACCGCTTGTGGAATTGCGGCTAGCGATTGATTACTTTCTATTCGGGACAAAGTGTGACTTCATTGCAGCCGTTCTGTGGCTGCGAGGACCGATGGCGCTGCGGAGCATGACCAAACAAGTAGGCGGACTCAGCGCTCATCTTATTGCGTTGCTTGCGTTCCTTTCGAAGGCTGATGCGTTGCCGGGCGAGACGAGAGTCGGGCGATGATTAGAATGCGCGTGCCAGTGTGATCGAACCCTCTGAACAGCCCAGTCCAATTATGGTTGAGGAGGCCCTGCGGGACCTTCGGAACCGGACGTTAGCAAGACTCGATGGAGATTTTGCGAAATTGGTTTATCTCGCCTCGACCCGTGACTACAACACGGGACGTTATGTGCACGACGGACTTTCGTTTCGGTTTCCCGAGCCGATCGTAGAAAGGGCCATGGCAGCAGCACACCGCGAAGTGTTTGCAAGCCTGGTTCTCAGTCCGCTCAGAACTTTCGTCGCCCAGGTTGAGCAGTATATTCGATCCGGCTGCGCGCGTCCGGATGAGCTCGTGACCGCGTGGAATAGTTCAGAGGCTTATCGGATCTTGCCGCCTGCGGCATACCATCCCTTAAAAGTTAGACTCTTCATCTCAAACGTTAAGATCGCTTTAGCAATCGTGACGGCAACCTTGGCGGAACATCGGCAGCCTCGGGATCCACAATCCTCGTTGCAACTGCCGTCACCTGGCCGATGATTTCCGCTTCCTTCAACGGCAAATGGCGGTGAGCACGGGACGAAAGGGGATGAGGGATTAAGAGAAGCTCGTCACCTTTGGTCTCGCACCAGCAACACGCGTATCCCAAGCGAAGCTCAATAAAATAGATGGGGCGGTCGAATTCGGTTCGCCAATGGCTCGCGCGGATGTCCCGCAGATTCTCGTCAATGAGGACAAAACTTCCCGGCCTAAGCAGCGGATACATTGTGAAATCTTGTAGCCCAATATAGCCATAAAGGCCATGCCTGATGTCCAGCTGCCGGATCAGAGCGATCGGCACCTCGCCCCAAACCTGTACCATCCGGGACAGCAAATTGGTTTCTTCAACTCGGAAACCGGGATCAAACCGGACCGGGAAATTGACAGTTTTCGCTGAATCGGTTTCTTCCAAAGTGACCAGATGTGTGTGCCGAGGCGGAGTTTCAATTTCGTATTTTTCGAGCAGGTTCTGGTCGATGCCGAACATCGGAAGTAGGTCGGACACCTTCACGCGATATACCGCGCTCAGGCTGAAAAGTTTGTGAATGCTCGGAACCGCATCCGTGTTTTCGAGTCTGGTGAGCCAGTTATTTGAAACAAAAAACTCGGAGTTTCCCTGTGCTTCGGCGATTTTTTGGCTCTCCTCCTCAACTTCACGCACGGTAATTCCCAAGCGCGCGCGAAGTTCCTTTAGATTGTTTCCACGATGCATGAGGTATTGGTTCGATTGACAGCGCGAAGTTTATCAAAATTGCCTATCCACTGCTCGCAAAACGCGACAAGAGGATAAATACGGTCTGCGATCACAGCTTGCTTCCGATAGGAAGCAGGAACCCTTTTTCCCGGACCTCGGCGACCACTACAAGCAGAATGAAACATGGCGAACAGAGGCGAGCTACTTTATAGGTAGCGTTGGCCGCCTATGCATTCTTGCCAGAACTAACCCACGTGGGCTTTAGAAGGACACCTGACATGACGATGCGGGAAGGGGAACGCTGGATTTGCTCTAACACAAGGTGCCGATGTGAAGTCTTGGTCGTGTTTTCAGCTGACGCCCAGGAAGGCAGAAATCCCCGGTGCTGTTGCGGTTTCTCGATGAAGAAAGCATACTCCCCACCGAAACTAACACCTATCGGCGAGGATGACGCCAAGGTCTTGCATCAAAAGTTCTTCATGAAGATCGCGTGACGCGCTTTGAAAAAGTTCCATCGATCGACTCTTTCCGGCGAAGAACCGGGTCGCGTGGTATCTCTATGAAAATCATTGCCGGAGCCGTATTGCTGGCCTTGGGTTTGCCCGCCGTGTACCAGCCGATGCGCTTGGCTCTGCGCTAGATGCTGGCCGCGGGCCGAATATAATCGTATCGCAGCGTGCGAAAACTCGGCGCGGTGACTCGAGGAAACGTCCAGACTTCTGCGATAAGTGGAAATGCAACCATTTTTCCCCGACAAAGTCCGCAGCTTTTTGCTGCCTTGCTTCCTATGCGAAGCAGCTGCCCTCTCAAAAAACAAACCGATATTCGCGCTACCGATTATTGTTACCTCTTTGCCGCCCGCGGCCAAGACCGCGTCCAGACAAAGATCGCACCTGCAAGACCGACAATTCAGGGGCTGTAAGCGCGGAATTTTTGCTAGCGTATCATCGCCGGGGACCAGCCAAGGAAAGGAATGACGACCATAAGAGCTGAATCGGGGAGCCACAGCTATTCCCAGCAAGGGCAGGAGCAGGCTCGTTCTCGTCTCCGCCAAATCGAACGTCGCGAGTGGTGGCTCTGGGCAACTGCGGTCGTGATTACGCTCTTGTTAACGGCAGGGATCTTTTCCTTCCTCCCGGTGTTCTTGCAGTTGAACGAGGCCTCCACTTATTTCTCGACATTCCGACGTGCAATGTGGGGTCTTCTGGGAATCGTGCTGCTTTTCGATGTATACACCGTGTATCAGCAACTCCAAATTCAGGGTATGCGCAGGCGCTTATTCGAGCGAGAAGAATTGTTCCGTCTCATCAGCGACAACGCCGCCGACATGATCGCGGTTGTGGACACGAATGGAAACCGTATTTACAACAGTCGATCCTACGGCCGGGTGCTTGGCTACAGCGAGGAGGAGCTGAAGCATTCGTCGGCGTTCGAACAGGTCCACCCTGAGGATCGCGAAAAGGTTCAGCGAGCCGCCGAAGACGCGCGGCAGAGTGGCATTGGCAGAGCGCTGGAATATCGAATCCGGCACAAGGATGGGAGTTGGCGCGTTCTTGAATCCACGGCCAGCGTAATCCGGGGGCCGAGTGGTGAGGCGCAAAAATTGGTGATCGTGAACCGCGACATAACGGAAAGAAAACGAGCCGCAGAATCGCTCCGCCAATCGGAGTCCGGATTTCGATCGATGGTCGAGGATGCACCATATGGCATCTTCCGGTGCCGTTCGAACGGCAAACTTCTGAGCGCAAACCCGGCATTTCAACGGATGCTGCGCTACCAGGCTGCGGACGAACTGCTGCAAACAAACCTTGTCGAAGATGTTTTTGACAGTCCCTCGGAGTTTCAGAAGCTGAAGAATCTAGTGGACGACGGAAAAGAGTTCAAGGATGTCGCGGTCGAACTGAGGCGGAAAGATGGAAGCAAAATCACGGTCCGCTGCAGGGGCCGAAACGTCAGCGACCATGAAGGTCTGACTAGCTTCGACGTGTTTGCCGAAGATGTGACCGAGAAACGAATTTTGGAGCGCCAGCTGCAAATGGCGGCCAAAATGGAAGCCATAGGCCGGCTCTCAGGTGGAATTGCGCACGACTTTAACAATCTGCTGGGCGTGATCATCGGGTACAGTCAGTTGTTCAAGAAGAAACTGGATGCGCAGAATCCTCTTCGCGAACACGCCGAAGAAATTGAAAAGGCGGGCCAGCGCGCCGCGGCTCTGACCCGGCAGCTGCTTGCTTTCAGCCGTCAGCAAGTGCTCAAGCCCGCCGTTTTGAATCTAAACGACCTGGTTAGCGATATGGCGAAAATGCTTCCCCGGCTCATCGGCGAGGACATTGCGGTGAGCACATCGCTCGCCACGGACTTGGGACGAGTCAAGGCCGATCCCAGTCAAATCGAACAGGTGATCATGAATCTGGCGGTCAATAGCCGGGATGCTATGCCATCGGGTGGAGAACTCCGGATTGAAACGGCCAACAAGGAATTCGACCAGGCCTATATCAGGCATCACCCGGGAGCCAGGCCCGGCCGGTACGTCATGTTGTCCGTCGCCGATTCCGGTATCGGCATAGACGCGGAAGTACTCGCGCATATCTTTGAACCCTTCTTCACTACAAAGGAAGTCGGAAAGGGCACGGGACTGGGCTTGGCTACTGTGTACGGCGTGGTAAAACAAAGCGAGGGTTACGTATGGGTAGACAGCGCATTAGGCGAAGGAGCTTCGTTGCAAATTTTCTTACCGAGAGTTGACGAGCAACAATCACTTGAGCTGCCGATGCCGGGACTGCAAAGCATGACGCCGGCGGGATCGGAAACGATTCTATTGGTCGAGGATTCCGAACCGCTCAGAAAGCTGACGCAGTCCTTCCTTGAGTCGAATGGATTCGAAGTTCTCGTTGCCCGAAACGGAGAGGAAGCCATTGAGATCGAAGCAGGAACCGCAAGAAAAATTCACCTGCTGCTAACGGACGTGGTAATGCCAGGCATCAACGGAAGAGTTCTGGCCGAGCGGTTGCATCTGAAACAGCCTGGTATGAAGGTATTGTATATTTCCGGCTATACCGACAGTTCTATCGCAATTCACGGAGTGCTCGCACGAGGAATGACGCTCCTTAACAAACCTTATACCGAAGAGGAGTTGATGCAAAAGGTTCGAGAGACATTGAGCCCCGGCTCGGGCGAAATGCACAAGGAAATCTTCCCGTAATAGATCGTCAGAGACCACCGTAAGGCTGACAAACAGGGAAGCCTGACGAATAATACAATGCGGTACGGAACCGCGAATAATCCAGCAGCAGCAACTTGGATCCGACTCAGCTAAGAACCGAAGCCACGATTTCAACGCGATTTCGTCCCGCCCGTTTCGCAGAGTAAAGAGCTGCGTCCGCCCGGCTGACCAAGTCATTAAAACCAAATTTAGCCTGTCCCCGTTCGAATCCCGCAATTCCGAAGCTCGCGGTGGCCAATATATTGCAGCCACCGAAGTTTAGCGAAGTGGTCTCGAATTCTGCCCGAATGCGTTCCATTAATTTTTCAACGTCCTTTACGGTGGTGTGGGTCACAATCATCATGAATTCCTCACCGCCCTGCCTTCCGCATATGTCGCTCCGTCGCGTATGGGCCTTGAGAATCTTCGAAAAGGTTTTCAGGACTGCATCCCCAGCATGGTGTCCGAAGGTATCGTTGATCTGTTTAAAACGGTCGAGATCAGCAACAACAACGCAGAGAGAATAGTCGTGTCGGGTGGCTCCGCTTATTTCGCGCTCGCCCCATTCCTCGATCGCACGGCGATTCGGTAGACCGGTCAACGCGTCAGTCAGTGCCAGTTTTTCTAGCTCCTCGTTCTTGGCTTCGATCTGGCGGTGAAGCTTCAGAGTACGTAAACCGGCGCCCACTCGCGCCAGGAGCTCTTCCTCGTGGAACGGCTTTGTGAGGTAATCATCCGCTCCTGCCCGCAGTCCTTCGACTACGCTGGCTTTGTCTGTCTTGGCGGTCAGCATGATAATGTGCGTATAAGATTTTAAGGAAATGGAGCGCATGCGACGGCAGATCTCGTCCCCGTTCAGATCGGGCATCATCCAATCCATGATGACCAGAGAAGGACGATGCTTTAAAAAGAGATCGACTGCTTGCTGTCCGGTTGTGGCGAAGATCAGAGAGTAAGGCTGGCCGAATAGCACTTGTTCTACTCTTTTGCGTGCGACGGCCGAGTCGTCAACGATCAATAGTTTCATTGGTGAAAGCGCCGTCCGCGCAGATTGTCGACTTTCAACGGAGCATTGGTTCTCTCGGCGATCGCGTCGCTCGGGGAAGGTGAATGCTGGAATTGCTGGAATCGTCATGCTGGCCATAAACTTGGTCTCCGTTAGTTAGTCTGTTTCTTCAAAGTGAGTGAATGCAATCGCGGAGCCAATCTGAGCCCCGGCTATCTCCTGTGATTACAATTAGATACGGACATGGCCGTATGCTGACCCCGAGGTTCCACAGGAGAGCGACTGACTCGAAACCAGACACGCTGTCTGGAATTGAGGCACCAGAGCTGACGCGAGCAGCGGCCTTGGCATCCCGAAAAAACTGAGTTACTTGGTTGATTACATAGAGATTCTAGGCGACTGCGTACCGGCCGCGGCGCTGGCATCGGCATTGCATATCTGAGCTCAGAGTCGGAATTCGCACACCTAAAACGCTAGCTACCAGAATGGAAGGAACAGAAATGAATTGCGTCGCCAGTGAACGTATTCAATTTCCCGACTGCACCGGGATCCGGAAATTGCCTGTTGCCGAGAGCTCGAAGAAACCGACGGTTCTAATCGTCGATGACGAAGTCGCTTTGGGCCAAGTGTTATCGCTAAGGCTCAAGCTAGCGGGATTTCGTTCTTCATTTGTTTCTTCGGGTGAACAGGCCCTTGGCGTTCTATCAGGCGCTCACGTGGATGCAGTTCTTTGCGATCTGAAGATGCCTGGCCTCGATGGATTGGAACTATTGAGCAGACTGCGAAAGGACCATCCGTCGCTTGCATTTCTGTTATTGGTGACCCGCGACGACGCGCATATCGGCGCCCAAGCGATTAAAGATGGGGCAGACGACTATCTCACGAAGCCGGTCGAGGCCAGAGACGTTCTGCGGAACCTTCGGCGCGCCTTAGAAAGAAGACGTTTCGAACGAGAAGCGCTAGAGCTGCAGAAACGGCTCGAGCACTTAGTGCTGGAACGAACCGCGCAACTGCGCGCTGCGCTCCGGAGCGCGGAACAGAGTTATGAGAACACTTTGCTCGCGTTGGGAGCGGCACTGGACTTGCGGGACGGACAGACTGCGGAACATTCCCGCCGAGTCTGTGAGTACTCGGCCGAAATTGCTAGACGCATGGGCTGCTCGGAAACCCAGCTCAAGAGTCTTAGCCAAGGTGCGCTTTTACATGACATCGGAAAGCTGGCCATCCCAGATTCAATTCTTGGAAAGCCAGGCAAACTTACTCCTGAAGAGTGGAACACCATGCGCACTCATGCACAAATCGGACATGACCTGGTGAGCCGCATTCCTTTCCTCCAGGACGCAGCCGAACTCGTCCTAAGCCACCATGAACGGTACGATGGAACCGGTTATCCCAGAAGACTGCAAGGAGAGCAGATTCCGTTGAGCGCAAGAATTTTCGCAGTCGCGGACGCATTTGATGCGATGACCTCGCCGCGTCCCTATCAAACTACTAGGCTCATATCACAGGCAATACAGGAGATCGCTTTTCAAGCAGGTCGGCAATTCGATCCACGAGTTCTTGCGGTATTTCTCGCTATACCGACAGAAGTGTTGGAAGAGATTCATGGGGGCTCAAATGGACGAAGGCATCGTAAATCTGCTGTGAGCGCGATAAAAACGAAAATCTCCGGGCCTTCCCTCCTTTCCCGTGGGCTGGTGGCTAGCTGATGGTGCTTTCCAAGTCCGTGTCCGCGAGAATGCGATAGAGTCTCGCCCGACTTATACCCAAGAGCTCTGCAGCAAGCGATTTGTTGCCGTCAAGACTTTCGAGCACGCGATGCACATGCGCTCTCTCGACTTGCTCGAGGGTGGCGACGGTTCCTTCGCGATTGATCTCGGAGGGTTCTATATGACGGAGGTATTCGGGCAGATCTCCAACGTCCACCGCTTCTCCGTCGGCCATCATACACGCGTTTCCGAGGACATTTTCAAGCTCGCGAATATTCCCCGGCCAAGCGTAGCGGGAGAGCAAGGCTTGCGCCCGGCGTGTTATTCCACGGATAGGCTTTTGGTATTGCGTGGCAAAACGTTTAATAAAGTGCTGCTCGAGCATGTGCAGGTCCTCCTTTCGTTCAACGAGTGTTGGCAAGGTGATATGAACCATGGATAGTCGATAGAAAAGGTCCTCCCTAAAGCGCTGTTCCTTGATCATTGAGCGCAGGTCCCTGTGCGTCGCAGCGATGACTCGGACATCCACACGCCGGACAGAAGGAGAGCCGACTCGTTGGATTTCTTGATTTTGCAGCACACGAAGAAGTTTCGCTTGTGCGGCGGGAGACAGTTCACCAACTTCGTCTAGAAGCACCGTCCCGCCATTCGCGCTTTCAAAGATTCCGGCGCGATCCTGAACGGCGCCCGTAAAAGCCCCTTTCACATGGCCGAACAGTTCGCTTTCCGCGAGCGTCTCAACGAGGGCAGAACAATTGCAGGCAACAAAGGGCCCCGAGGCAACGGGACTCAATTCGTGCAGAGCTTTTGCGGCCAGCTCCTTGCCCGTCCCGGTTTCGCCGGTTATCAGCACGGTTCTGAAATGCTGGGCGACGCGCCGTATCCGGCGGAACGTCTCAAGCATGGGAGCACTACGGCCAACCATCGCCGCAAATTGGTATTTGTCGAGGAGTGCATTCTCGAGTTCAAGACAGTGCTGTCGGTTGCGCCGTTCCACGAGGAGCGTCTCGACCCGTTCCTGGAGCTTCTCTGCTTGGACCGGCTTGTTCAGATAATCGCAAGCGCCTTTTTGGATCGCTTCAACGGCTGATTCAGAGCTGTAGTGTCCTGTGAGCAGGATCACTTCTATTGCGGGATCGAAATCGGTGATTTTTTGAAGAAGATCCATGCCACCCATGCCAGGCATAACCAGATCTACGATCACCAATTGAGGATGCTTTGCATGGACGAGTTCGAGGCCAGTCTGTGAGTCCGAACTAGTGAAAACGACAACATTGTCTTGGGAAAGCAAAGTGGCGACGAACTTGAGATGTTGCTCATCGTCGTCAATTGCAACTACTCGGAGAATTGTGTCCGGCGGAGGATTGTTCCCAAGATCAGCTGGATGCACCGAGCGCTCCCCGCACAGTTGAGAGATTGTAGGTCTGTCGAGTTATTAAAACACAGCGATCTATCGGGCCGACGTTCGGTATCGAAAACGTCACGCTGTTGCTTCGTATCCGAAGCAGAATCATTCTTTGAATTTGAATAGGTCCAGTCTTTTCACCAAATTATTTATTCATGCTCTCGGCGCGTACGCTTTGCGAAGTTTGAACACGCGAGAATCGTCTGGCTCGATCTGGCATTTAGAGTCCCGCGTCTAGGCTATAACGTGGTACTTGAAAGCGCATCATGCAGTCGCCTTCCGTCTGCCAATTTCGTTCTTTTGGATGTCTGCGCAAGTCACTCGACGGAGTCGTTGTAATTCATTCAGGCCATTACGAGGTAAGAATCTTGGAGAGTAAGGCGAACCGCAGCCCAGCTGTCCCCGCCTGCAACTTCTCCCAGGATGTGGATTTCAGTTACCGCGGCTTGCGACAAGCAAACAGCATAATGTCGCCCTCAGAGGTGGCTAACGGGGTCTTGTCAAGCTGCAATCGCAATAAAATCACGACAACGTCGCTTGGGCGTCTACCAGCGCCTGCAGGTCTTGTACGCAAGGCATGCCTTGCGCGTGAGTCTCCTCGATTTCTACTTCATACCAGCAGTAAAGGTAGGTGTGCCACAACGTGGCCGAAACACCTTCCGGAATCTCGTTGTAAAGAACCGAATCTCTGAAGGTAGAATGCTGTCCAAGTGGTTTGGTGTCCATATGCTCTCCTTGTTTCTCAATGGGCCGCAAAAACAGTTTTACTCAGCTCTGGTTGCCCGACGACACGGCGAAAAATCTTTTTCTCCCTGCACTTGCTAAAATTCTGGCTCTATTTGGTTTCATCCCTAGCTTCATTGTTTATGCATTATTCGGGCCAATCGTGGACTGCGCTCATTAACATCAAGTTAACGATGCGCTGAAGATTTGCTGAGGTCCTTGCAGGCAGCTTGAACTGCGTGGAAACGAGACAGGTGTATTGAAACAATCCACTATGGCACGCTGCCGGATTTACTCCCTTTCAACCGCGGTGGGCTGACTCCAGGGACTCGTACCGCGCAGATTTACCCTCACCAATGCCACTCAAGCCTCGACGCTCGGCCTCTGGCTACAACCGCTTGTGACGATCGATCGATTTTGGCATCGGCAGCCGTTTTTTGTAGGAAGCTCGGGCCACGTTGTGATAGCGGTCAGGAATATCGTACTCGAACATCTTGCCCTTAGAGCGAGTGATGCCGAGAAGGACCTTAGATCTTTGTTCAGGCTTCATCCGCCCCTCTCCGGTAGAGGTCGTGTACCAACGACATCATATCAGTACCTTTGATTACGATCAGGACGAGGGCGTTTCGGTTGGGATGCGGCTGAGGCGTCGTACCGTTCGCTGAGGTCTGGATTTTCTCGCAATCCGCACGAGTCTGCTACCGTACGGACGCCGCATCGTTCGCTGGCCCTCCCTCCACTTCGACCAGGGAGACGTACGACATGCTTTAACAGCCAAACCGCTGGCGAGCAAACCACGCCCCAGCTATTCCACTTAACATTTACTGTGGTGCGATGCCGGGATGAGGGCCTTTTCAACGACTGCCAATGTACGATGTAAGACCTACAGGTTTGGCAGATTGGGCCGAAAGATTCCACTTGACTCTGGAACCCGTTCTAGACTGTAGGCTACTCGCGTGAGATCGAACGGCTCCACAGATCGGCCGTTGTACTCGGGTGAACTTGCACGATTGGCTGGCGTCAGCCCCGACACGCTCCGTCATTACGAGCGTTGTCGTTTGCTGCCGACCGCGCCGCGCTCGGCGTCAGGGTACCGGCTGTTTCCCCCGCACACTTTGAAGCGGTAGATCGCGAGAGGTGGTCAAAGTGAGTACATCGGCGCCCAACGGCGCGACGTCAACGCAGGAGCTGCTTCGGTAGAACTCAGTACTTGGTACTTCCGTATACTAACCATCACCTTCGGGGATGAACAAAACTCATATGCGCATACCGTTCACGCTTTTGCTGGGATTGTGTATCGTTATATCTTTTCAATCGTGCCTATCGGCCCAGACCACTCCCCAAGTCACGCTCATAAAGGCTAAACGGCTCCTCGATCCCAGAACTGGGAACTCCCTCTCGCGCGTAGCCGTGCTGATCCAAGGGGACAGAATCGCCAAAGTCGGCGCGCCAACAGAGGTGCAAGCCGAAGCGCCTGACGGCACTAGAATCCTCGATCTCGGAGGTGCGACGTTGCTACCCGGCCTGATCGACGGTCATACACATCTTTTTCTCAACATAGTCGTGCCATCGGAAGAGGAAATGAGCCGCCATTCCAATCCGTTGTTTGCGCCGGGGCTGCTGCTCGCAGTCGTGGAGTCGCCCAGCAAGCGCGCCTTGATGGCGGCGCAATTGGCTCGAGAAGATCTTGAGAGTGGGATCACCACCGTCCGGAACCTTGGTCATTCCGGCATTGACGGTGACACGGAGTTGCGGGATGCAATCAATACAGGGCCGTGTTCCGGGGCCAACAATCTTGGCTTCAGGACGCAAGCTGATCACGCGTGGCTCGTACCTTCAGAATCTGAATCCCGCGCTCTCCGATGCCATCCTGCAGCAGGAATTCCTATTGATCGACGGTGCGGACCGGGCGCGACAGGCGGTTCGTCGGAATGAGTTCCAGAAGGTCGATGTGATCAAGGTCACGGCGGATGAGAATCTCACGGTTCCCGAACTCGCGGCGGTGGTTGAAGAAGCACACCGCGAGCACCTTAGAGTTGCCGTCCATGCAGCTGACCGAACGAGCATACAAACCGCAATTGATGCTGGCGCAGATTCCATCGAGCATGCTAACCAAATTACTGACGAGCAACTTAAGCAGATCCGCGATAAGGGAATTTTCGTCGACTTGACGCCGACGTTTTATGACGGGTTCCTACTGAAGATCGCCGAGCCTACCATCGTGATGTCAACGGCCTATCGAACTGCCAATGCCAATTCCGATGCTCGCCGCAAACGTTTCAACGATTTGGTTCAGCGCGTGATGAAGTCGGGCGTGAAGTTCGGCGTGGGATCGGATATGTGCTGGTTTTATCCCGGGAAGACTCGCGGACAAGCAAGCACTGCGACCTTTGTAAAGTTGAACAAGGCTGGGATGCCGGCCCTTGACGTGATTCGCGCCTTAACCGTAACTGCGGCAGAGATGCTCGGGTGGCAGGACCGCATCGGTAGTATCGAAACAGGCAAGTTCGCCGACCTCATTGCCGTCGCCGGAGATCCAATTGCAGATATCACCGAATTGGAGCGGGTTCGATTCGTAATGAAGGGAGGCCGAGTGATCCGAAATGAGATTTCCTCCTACTGAAGTGCGCCGGTTAAACGGCTGGCCGAGGTTTGGACGGACTATGCAAACCCAAATCCTAATGCTGAGGAGCACGTCCACGAACGTCTTCGGGAGCCAACAAATTGCATGATCCAAGCGGACATTGTTACGCAGGTCAGATCTTCCTTTTGGCAGTCTAAAGAAATTCCCACAGACGCTGTAAGGTTTCGCCGCCATTCCAGACTATCTGTTCATGACGCTCAGCGGTCAGAGTATCCGATGCAGCTTTCGTCATGCGTGAAAAGTCGCCCTGATTCGCGGTGGGGCACGAAGGGCGACAGCGGCAATGACGTAACGGCGTTCCCTGTTCGTAGCCCATTGAACTTTGACGGAGGGTAGAGTGAGAAAGCGAGCAGTTCTCTTTACGCTGCCATTACTCATGGGCAGTGTAGCACTTGCGCAAGGTCCTGCGGTGCAGCGCATCGTTGAGTTGAAGAGTGTTGATGGCACATCTCTAAAGGCAACTTTCTTTTCTGCAGCGAAGGCCGGCCCAGGTGTCCTGCTGCTTCATCAGAGCAATCGTGATCGGAAATCGTGGGCCTCGGCAGCAGCACAACTCGCCATGTCAGGAATCCACACACTCACCCTCGACATGCGTGGCTTCGGCGAAAGCGGTGGCGAGAAGCGCTCGCGAGCACCTGAGGATGTTGAGGCTGCGCTGGAGTTCCTGCGGGCGCAGCCGGGTGTCACCCGAAACGTGATTGGTGTGGGCGGAGCAGGCTGGCTCGGTGTGGTGCATGCAGTGGAAGCTGCACGACGGCATCCTGGCGAAGTGAGCTCGCTGGTCTTAATCTCCGGTGAGACAGGGCGCGATGGCTTGAACTTTCTTCATCAGGCAACGCAGTTACCAGAGTTGTTCGTTTTCTCCGATGACGATGAATACCCTCCCACCCAAGATGCGATGAAACTGCTTTACGTAACGGCATCTTGCCCCAGTAAGAAGCTTGTGCACTACTCATCGGTTGAAGATGCGCCCTGGCTTTGGTATGAAACCCCCGATGCCAGTCGCGTTTCCTCCCATGGCGGCCATGGTACAGACCTATTCGGAGTTCATCCCGAACTGCCCAATATCCTCGTGCATTGGTTCGTGACCACATTGATAAAAACGCCCGGTCATGCGCCCGCCGATGCACTGGCCTCAGATTTAATCCTCAATCAGCTTCAGAAGCCTGGCGCTACGGCCCAGGTCACACAACTGTTAACTGAGGCGAGACAAAAGGATGCCCACGCGCAGTTGTGGCCCGAGGTCGCCGTGGACATCATTGGTGAGGATTACCAGCGGGTGGGCGATATCAAGAACGCAATTGAGACGTTCAAACTCAATCTTATGGCTTACCCGGAGTCGGCCGATGCGTACTCAAACCTCGCTGACGCTTATCTTGCTGATGGACAAAAGGAACTCGCACATCGATGCGCTGAAAAAGCCTTGGCCCTGCTGGATGCTCATCAATCGCCAGCGTCTTCTTGGTCCGACACCGAGCAGCGTCGCGAAGAAATCCGAAAAGGAATACTACGCGTATGGAAGGAGTCGCAGAGTATCGGCGCTAGGCCGGCAAGCCGATGAGAGCAAGTCCGGGGCCAGTGCGATGCCGACGCCATGAGGTTCCTCGCCAGATTTCCGCTGAAAGTGTGAACCTCGCTTTCACATTCAATAGTTTCTCACAATTAATCTGTAAGGTTTTCCCGCCGATCGAGACTACCTTTCATGACCGCTAAGTCAATGGTCAGAGAGGTTCAATGCAGCTGAAGATGCTCTTGACATCGAGAACAATCTGGCGAGGGGTGGTCTTTTCCGCCGTAGCGGTATTACTGGTGTTCAAGTACGTCGTCCCGAATCCGTCCGCGGAAGCCGCGGCCAGCGTTCCTTCTGCAATTACCGAGGTCATGCTCGGTCCATCCCATTTGATCTTCACTCCCTGTTGGTTGGAGGGGTCTCGCGAACAAGTCCTGTGTGGCTCTTACCAAGTCTATGAGAATCGTCAGTCGCACGCAGGGCGTCAGATCAATATACAAATCGCCGTGCTGCCGGCGCTTAAGAACCACCCGGTTCCCGACGCGCTTTTTATCCTCGCCGGGGGGCCAGGCCAAGCCGCTAATGCTTATGGCCCCTTCGTGGATGTCGCCCTGAAGAAGCTTCATCAAGACCGTGACATCGTCTTGATCGATCAGCGCGGCACAGGCAAATCGAACCCTTTAAATTGCCAAGCCGCCCCTGATGCGTTGCCTTTCACTGCAGTCCATCAATCGTTTAGTGACTCGGCACAGGCATGCCTCGCCAAGCTCGATGGCGATCCTCGGTTCTACTCAAGCTTCGATTTTGCCGCCGATCTCGACGATGTTCGTCAAGCGCTCGGGTATTCCCAGATCGACATCTGGGGAGGGTCCTATGGGACCCGCGTCGCTCTCGTCTATATGAAGACTCACCCGAACCTTGTTCGCGCCGCGGTGCTCGATGGGGTCGCTCCTTATTCAAACAAGATTCCACTTTACGAAGCTCGCGACGCTCAACGCGCGCTCGATATGGTCTTTCTAGCTTGCGATGAGGACGAGAAGTGCCATACAGCCTTTCCTGACCTTCGTCAGAACTTTACCGCCGTGCTTTCAAAGCTCGATAAGAGCCCAGCACATGCGAGCATCCGCAACCCTCACACAGGTGTGCCGACGGACATTGTTGTTAACAAGGCGAATTTTGCCACTGCGCTTCGCACCTTGCTGTACGTTCCGTCTTTTGATCACTTGGTTCCTTTGGTAATCCGCGATGCTAGCGACGGTAATTTCGAGACTCTTGTGGCCGCCACCCAGGAAATATCGCACAGCGCCAACAAAGATATGAGCCGAGGACTCATGCTTTCGGTTTTGTGCTCAGAAGATGTTCCCCGCATCGGCCCCCAGGAAGTAAATGACTTTACGCGCGGGACGTTCCTCGGCGATGTGATGGTCAAGTCGTTCAGTAGCGCATGTTCTCGTTGGCCCCGTGCATCCTTGCCGCCAGATTTCGATTCCTTTGTTGACACGCCCGTCCCCACACTCATGCTGTCCGGCGAACTCGATCCAGTTACTCCGCCCGAATGGGCGAAGCTGGCAGCTCTTCATCTTCCGAATAGCGTTCAGGTGGTCGTTCCCGGCGCCACCCATGGCGTCAGCGCTTACGGATGTGTGCCCGATCTGATTGCCCGTTTCGTCAGTGCCGGCTCCGCCTCTGGGCTCGACACCTCATGTGTAGCAAAGGGAATACGGTCACCGTTCGTGACTTCCCCAACCGGCATAACGCCGTAGTGAGGAGATCGAATGATCGAAGTACAGGGACTCAGGAAGAAGTTCGGCCAAGTCAACGCAGCCAATGGCGTGTCCTTCATTGCGTCTGACGGTGAGGTCACTGGGCTGCTGGGTCCCAATGGTGCGGGTAAGACAACGTCCATGCGGATGATTTACGGCCTCGCGCATCCAGATGGTGGGAGCGTTTGGATCGATGGCCGAGACTGCACAAGCAATCCCGTTGAAGTGGCGAGGCGGCTTGGGGTTCTACCTGATTCGCGTGGCCTATATCCTCGCCTGACCACCCGCGAACACCTCCGCTATTTCGGCGAACTTCATGGACTTTCAAGTCCGTCGCTCGACCGTCGCGTTGTCGAAACGATTGGTCAGTTGGAGATGGAGAGAATTGCCGATCGGCGAGTGCAAGGTTTTTCCCAGGGTGAGCGAGTGAAGGTTGCGCTAGCACGCGCCCTCATGCACGACCCCCGGAACATCCTGATGGATGAGCCGAGTAACGGCCTCGACGTGATGAGTACACGCGTCCTGAGGTCGCTGATTCTGCGCCTTAAGCGGGCTGGTAAATGTGTTTTGTTTTCCAGCCACGTGATGCAGGAAGTCGCTGCGGTATGTGACCGAATCGTCGTGATCGCAGGAGGCAGAGTGGTCGGGAGCGGAACAACCGACGAGATCGTACGTAATAGCGGCAAATCAACCCTAGAAGACGCTTTCGTCGAATTGACAGGGTCCCGCGAGGAGTTCATCGAGATATGAGGCCATTGTTTGCGATTTTCCGCAAGGAACTGAAAGACAATCTGCGAGACCGTCGTTCTCTGTTTGCCGCGCTACTTTTACCTGTAATGGTCGGCGCAATGATGTTCATCATCTTCGGCTCTCGCGCACGCGATGGCCGGCAAGGCGTAGCGCTTCGCATCGCCATCTCAGGGGCTGAGCGTGCCCCCTCGCTAGTCAGCTTTTTTCGACTACAGGGCGCGACCGTTGAAGCCGCACCGCCGGACTACGAGAACCGCATTCGCGCTGGCTCTCTTGACGCGGTGCTGGTCGTTCCGGAACATTATGGTGATGAATTTGTATCGGCACGCCCGGCAAAACTGAAATTGATCGCCGACTATTCTCGCGCGTCATCTCTCACTACGGCCAACCGCATTGGCGCAGTAATTCGCGGCTACAGCGGTCAGGTAGCCAGCCTTCGCTTGCTGGCTCGAGGGATCAGTCCGGAAGTCGCGGAGCCCGTCGATATCCAAGAGTCGGATCTTTCTACGCAGAGGTCCAGGTCTGCGACTCTGCTGTCCATGGTGCCAATTTACTTGCTTGTCGCGATTTGTATTGCGGGTCTTTATGCAGCTGTGGATTCGACTGCGGGAGAGCGCGAGCGTGGATCGCTGGAACCGTTGCTCTTGAATCCAGTTTCGCGCCAGACTCTGGTGTCCGGCAAGTGGTTGGCCGTTGCAACATTCAGTCTCGGGGGCTTTGTCATTACTCTTGCGACCATGCTTCTGGTACTCACTCTGATTCCTCTCGAACAGGCTGGTATCAGCATGAGCCTTGGGCCGCGCGAGGTCGGCCTCCTGGTGTTGATTGCAGTACCGCTTGCACTCTTTGTGAGCGCGCTCGAACTTATGCTTGCTACCTTCGCCCGCACAGTTCGCGAAGGCCAGACTTATCTGTCTGTCGTGCCCTTGGCCGCTTTCCTGCCGGGACTCATCATGGAGGTCAATCATGTCAATTCCGAGTCTTGGATGTCGTTCGTGCCCTTTCTGGGCCAGCAGATGCTGTTCTCGTCTCTCATGCGCGGTGAAGCCGCTCTGCAATCCGGGCTGGTGATGGCCGCCGTGGTGTCTGTAGGTTTGACATTCGTATGTCTCAAGAGCACGGCACAACTCCTGCAAGATGAGACAATTGTCCTCGCTCGCTGACTCGCTATGCGCCCTCAATCATGCCAACGATCAGCACCGCGGAGGCAGCCACGGCAAAGGACGAGAACTTCGACCGTATTTTGCGCGAATATGGCCCTGCGCTGTCTCGCCTGGCTGCCAGTTATGAGCCGGTCATCACTCAGCGAGAGGACCTGCTCCAGGAGATTGCGCTGGCGCTCTGGAGGGCGCTGCCTCGTTTTCGTGGTGAGTGTTCTGAGCGTACGTTTATATACCGCATAGCGCACAATCAAGGATTGAGTCACGCATGGCGGCGTCATTCAGTGCAGCAGCCTCTTGAAGAGATCGCTGAATCTCAGGAGCCAGTCGACCCGCGCCCGCAGCCGGAGGAGCAAGCTGCTCAACAACACCAGAGGATCCGGCTGGTCGCAGCTATTCAGTCGCTGCCTGTCGCCTACCGGCAAATCGTCACCTTGGTGCTCGAAGATCTCTCGCATGCGGAAATCGCGGACGTACTGGGTATTTCGGAAAACAATGTCGCAGTTCGCTTGAATCGAGCACGAAAAGCGCTCAAGGAAGCGCTGGGAGTTGCATAATGACCACGGAAGATCGCGAACTCGAGCTTTGGAAACAGGAGTGGCAGGCTGAAGCTTCTGGCTCTCTCCCGCAGCTCAGAAAGAGAGTCCGGTTCCAGACCAGGCGCATGATCGCCAGCAACCTACTTGGTCTGGTCGTGGCTGTTGCTGTGCTGATTTATGCCTCGCGTGTCGTCCAGCGGCATCCTGACCCACAGACGATTATATGGGGGGTGGCAATCCTGCTCTTCTGGATCGCTACCGCCATATTCATTGTGTGGAACCAGCTTGGCATCTGGCGTGTCGAAGCGGAAAGCACACGCGCTTACGCGGAACTCTCGTACAAGCGCGCGCTTACTAAAATCCGCAAGACCCGCTTCATTTTGATCCTCTTATCTTTTGGCGTGATCTTCAATTTCGTCTATCTTCTTTGGGAAGATTGGCCACCGATTGGGGTTCATGCCACCGTGTTCTTCACCCATCTCGTGCGCATGTCCGTGGTCTTTCTAACCCTGTGGCTGTTTATTAAATGGTATGGTAGACGCAAGGTTCACCAAGCGGAGCAGGCCCGGCGCTTCTTGGAAGAGATGGAACGCTGACCTGCTCTACCTCGTTTTTGCGACAAAGCTCTGAAAAGGTCTGTCTAATAGCGGCTCGAAAGATTCATTCGACCTCCGATGGCAATATCGAGCTTCGCTCTATCGGGTCAGCGTCTCTGGGACTAACGGTATGCATTCGTCAGTACGTCACATGATAGTTAAAATTACTTGCATGGTTGGGACATTGGAGCAGCGGACTCGTTCTTTTCTGGGAACCCGATCACCCGCGCGAATTTCCATGAGCTGTCCGATTGTCGCTTCATCACGCGCAACGTTTTGCCTCGCCCGGCTGTTGCATCCCGAGAGTTTCTGTAGGAGAAGTAGCCCCATTCAAACGCCCAGTCACCGCTGATCTGGAGATCATGAATCTCTGTTTTGTAGCAGAGAGTTTTCGGACGTTCACTGCTTGTCTCCCATCGCTTGTCATCCGAGTAAATCACGATCTTCGTTACCTCGGGCGGTTGGCCCGGCTGAAGGCGGACTGCGTCCTTATCCCACAATTTGGAGAGTTCATCAGCGCTGTCGGTTAGCGTCGCCTCCACATCCAGTCGATGAAGCCTCTCTATCGCAATTCGATCACCCGTTGGCGTCTGATGCTTCGGAGACGATCCCGCTACTCCCGCATAGGCCAAGAGGACAACGGCAATAGCCGAAGCAATATTTCGACAATTACCATCAATCTCCATACGCCCTTTCCGTCCTCCTTCTAGTGGTACTGAAAAACTGACTCGAAGTGATCTCGGGATAGAGTTGTGAAGGACCATCGAACAGAGGCGTTTTCACGCCCTTAAGGTATCGATCGAAGAACGCTTCAACGTAGGTCTTCGTGATCGAACTAGCTCGGAGCGGATCTATGTCGCCGACTCTATCCGCCTTCATCCCGTTTGACAAGAATGGCAAGAAACCCAGTCGGACGAGAAGAAATGCTTGGAGCCGCGCAGAATCACGTGATATCCAGGTTTGCCTGTTGAAGCAGTGGCATTGAAAACCGGATTCGAGACCTCGGTAATCATCAAGAGCGGCCTTGGCACGCCACCGTCCCCCGACGTTCCAAAAAGCCTCCCGTCGAGATCCACTGCCGCCCCAATGCGAAGCGCGGCGAAAGCTTCGCCGCGATGAAGATAGGTCATGGCCGCCTTCGAGTCCAGATTAATCGCTGCACCCAGCCAGGAGATGAAATTTTTATAATTGCCTGCTTTATAAAAGGCGAGGCCTGCATTCTCCAAATACAGCGTATTTTCGCTGTTGACGAGCTGGCTTGCGTTCACAAATGTGTCCGCGGCAGCAGAGTAATTTTCTTCCTTCATCAGGTTTTGGCCCCGCTGATTCAGAGCGGCGGCAGACTGGGCGGCTTCCTTTTTTCTTGCTTCGGTCAATCCGGAAAAATCGAGCTCGCTGGGAACATAGGAGCCGTTTACCAGGCAAAGGGGCTGGAATGAGGTCGTTGGAGGAAGATATTTGGAGACATATTAATGAGAAGGACGGGAATAGCGCTGTTTCAGATGCGACTGGCTGATGACAAATACTCCTTGCCGCAATACATAAATCGCATCACCTTGGCGGGGAGCGCCCTGCGCCTCGATGACCGCGCTGTGGTCCTTTATCCTAAGCTCCACGGAACTGCCGGCGATGGGACAAGCCTGTGCCAAGGCCAACTGGGCATCGTTTCTCATCCATTTGCAATCGGGCTGCCGGGTGATTTCCCGGCCAAGATGGTCAAAAATCGTAAGGACATCCCACCCTCCGCCATGCGCATCCACCG
>DATDFA010000052.1:0-16978 GCA_036522855.1 Candidatus Acidiferrum sp.
GTCGAGAAAATTCGACATCGCGAGCCGGTGCAATTCGGTCAAAACCTCATCGGCGCTGATTTCGAGCTTCTTAGTCCGCTGCTCGATGATCTCCGCGATTGACTGTTTGACCCTAGCATTTCCCAACAACCTCGCGGCGGCCACGTCCGCACCTTTCGCGCTGTAACCGGCCGCGATCGCCGCTCTGGTGCCGTTCAGATCGACGACGTACTCCCTCGCAAAAATCTCTTCTCGGAGAGCCTTCTTTGCCTGCGTTGGTTTCGACTGATTTGACTTTTTCTTGTTCGTCATCCGGGCCTATCGCTGACCGCTCATTGCGCGCATCGCGTCTTCCATAAAACCCGGTCGTAGAACGAGGCCTGGCGCACTACTCTTCTTTTGTTGCCGGCGCTCGAAGAGGAGATTATTCAGCCCATCCGCGTGACGCAAGAGGTTTTCGCGTTGCTTGTCGATCGTTGCGGTCCGCGCCTTCTTATCTTCAGCTGCCAACCCGCTCGACTCGATTCTGTCTTTCGCTTCGTCCATTCGCTTCAGCGTCGCCGCCAGGCCGCTCAGATCGTTGGAAAACAGGGCGTAAGCCGCATTGTCGGGATCCTTCACATACTGCCGTGCGCGTGCCGGATCAGTTTTGGCAAGCTTCCCGATCGTGCGCTTCACTTCTTCGGCCTCGGACACATTGCGATACAGCCGCTTCTCAGCGTCGTCGCGATAGTTCGGCACCCCAAGGTTGCCGCCGGCGAAGGCAGGCACGTCGATATCTTCGTTTGAATCCAGCATGCGATCGAGCGCCGGCATGGCCTTGCGCAAAGCGAATACCGCTTCCTTCTCAATCGCGCGCGACGGCAGAATTTTCCCCGGCTGCGCGTAATCATCTCGGCTGACAATTTCCTTGCTGCTGAAAAGGCTTTGCCGATTTGCCGCGAGTGCCACGAAGCCCGAGAGGTCCGGTCGCATCATGCCGAGCAAACCGCCGGCGCCTGACGTCACGCCGCGCGCCGCTTCTGACATTGCTCGCTGATCGTTCTCGCCTCGAATCTTTGCTTGTGCATAGGCGAGAGCCGGGCGGAAAAGATTTCGCGCGAAAGACTCGCGAAGCAGGCCTGTCCCGTAACTCCGATCGCCGACGTGGATGCTTGAGATGTCGTTTTGATCTTCGGTACGGTGGTGGAGCGCCTGATTTGCGAGCAGCACAACGAGTGCCGGCGGCACGCTTGTTTTTATTGGATGCTGCAGCACCCAGCGGATCGAGCTCGCATCCCACCCCGGGAACATCATGAATTTTGCGAGCAGCTTCTGCCGATCGCTCCAATTCGCCCGATTGTAGTCGCCCAGCTGCGTGCGCACCGCGGCTGCGATCTGCGAATCGCTGAGCTCTGGTCGCTCGAACTTCACCAGGTCCGCGATGTAGAGACGCGCACGCTGGTCGAGACCTCCGAATCCACCGAATGAACCTGGCTCGAACAGCGACTTGTGACCGACGGCCGCCATCTTCCGAGCCCAGTTCGCGGGATTGAGGTTTCCGCCCCAGTATTCCCGAAGGTTCGACATCTCGCTGGTTGGAATCGAACCGCGCTGCGCAAGCTTGTCAAATGTCGGATCCTCGAGTCCGGAAATCCCGCGGCTGCGCAGCTCTTTCGACAGCACAACGTTCCACGATCGCACCCATCCTTGCGGGTTCGCGGCGCCGCCAGGCACAGTCTGCGATACGCGTCGCATGATGTTGAACACGTGAGGCACGCCGAACCCGAAGCCGAGGATTTGTTCCTGGAAGAAGCGGCGTAGTGAGCCAGGCTCGGACTCTTCACGCCGGCCAAAATCATTCAGCGTTTTGACCAGCTCGCGAGGGCCGAGATACTTCCCGTCCACTGGCATCGGAAACCTTTCTCCGGCCGTAGGGTCATAGCGATCGTAAACTTGAACGCCCTTTATGCCCGAACCGGCCATCTCCCGCGCCACGTCCGGGCGGTAGTAGCGTTCGCCGTTGTAGAGAATAAATCGCGGCTCGGATCCGCCCGCCGGCACCATCGTCGCCTTGTCGATAAACTCTTTCGCAACCGAATCGCGCAGTGCGCGCAGGTGCGTGCCGATGAATTTTGTTGCGAACGCAGGCCCGAACTCGTGCAGGCCGTTCTGGTAGTGATACTCAGCCGTGGATTCACGCGTGTGCTTGTCCGTGCGTTGCGGCCGGATCACGCGATCAAACGCCGAAGTGCCTCGCTCGATTTCGCTAGGCGCTTGCGCTTTGTTCACGCCCGAAACGTACTTGTCATACACGCGACGGAGATAATCGCGGTCGAGGACCTGGCCGCCCATCCCTTGCCGAAGCTTCGTGATCTCCTGCTCGACCGGTCGATACTTCTTCAGCGCGTCCTGGATTGCCGTGTCTCTTTGCGCCTGGCGGTACTCGTCGGGATGGTTCGCTCGCAGGTTTTCCCGCGAATCCGCATCGGCCATCAACGCGAACAAGCGTTCCTGCGCACGGGAAAGATTGCCGATGACTCCGTGGATCTCCTGAGCCGCTTTGGCACGGAGATATTGCGGCGCGTTGTCGAGGAGGTGCAGTCCCTCGGCCACTGCCGGATCGGCGTCACGCGCGGCCACGTATTTGTCGCCGATCTTGGCGACGCGATCGATGAAGGGCTTTGCGACGCGTTCATCCCACACGCGCTGCAGCAGCTGCGAACTTTCAGTGAGGTACCGCGGAGAGAATCCGGAATAGCGCTCGCCAGTGCCGGACAGCTCTTCGCGTTTGGCGGTGAGTTTTCGCTCAACCGTTTCTGGTGACCATTCACCAACGCGAATGCCAATTGAACCGCGGCTCACCGGGTCCTGGTAAGTCACGACGGCTCGATCCCCCAGGCCGGCGTCAGCTCCCATCACGCCGCGAAACTCGATGCCCAGCTTCTTTCCGGCGCCCTCATAATCCGGTGCGGCCGCACGTCCTGGCTGTTGCTGCCGTTCGAGTTGCGTGCGATGCGCTTCGCGGATTTCACCGGCAACGTCGCCGCGATTCCCGCGCAGCCCAGCGTCGATATTCCTTTCCGCGTCCAGCCTTCGACGGATTTCCGGAATATCCTCCGCAGTGACACGGCGGCCGAGCAGCCGGCTCATATCTTCGATTTCTTGGGGATGGATGGGCTGCGATTCGGGGAGGGGCTCGAAATCTAGTTCACGCGCCGATGCGCTTTCTCTTTCGCGTACTTGACCACCAGCTCCAGGAGCCTCCTCAGCGCCGGCCGACTCTCGTGCTTCAGCGGCTGCTTCGTCGATCGCTCGGCTGAACTCGGCTGCTCTTTGCGCATCTGAAACCTTCCCTTCGACGTATTCTCGCAGATTCCTGTACCCGCGGGTACGCCCTTCCGCGAGATCGAGCATCGTCTGCGCCAGCTCCGGATCAGTGTCGCGGATCTGGCCGGACAACGAGCGAAGCTGTGGGCCAAACTCTTCAACTATAGGCCGCGCGCTTTCGCGCTCGTTTTGAATGTGCGTCGCGACGCGATCGAGGATCCGGTTGTAGACAGCGCCTTTTCCTGCTGCAACAATTCGGCCGAGCGTCTCTGGCCCTTCTTCGACGCCCGCATACCATGGGTGCATGTCTTCGATCATCGAGCGCGACGAGGTGACGCCGTACCAGTTGCCACCGTGACGAATCCCACGCTTCGGATCCTCTTTGATGAAGAGTGCCCCGTCCTGCATGACCGGATTGAAATAGCGGCCGGGGCGCTCGAAGGAAGATGCCATGCTGCCGGCCGCCTGAAGCTCCTGGCGCGCTTCATCCAGCACGTCAGGCCCGAATTTTGAAACCAACGAATTTTCCCTATCTGCAAGAACGCGTGCCGCAAGCTCGGTCATTGCCTTCGATCGGCCGCCAGCGCCCACCGTTTCTCCTGCCGGCGCCGGCTCGACGACCCTGCTAGACGCCACTTTCTCAACCGGTGCAATTTCGTAATACGGCGGCTGCGAACGATCTTCAGGAACGACGCGGCGCAAGTCGCGCACGGTGAAATCTGGGCGCTGCCGTTCGGCTTGCTGCTCACGAATTTGAGCGGCTTCCACTTCGAGTGGATTACGCTCTGGACTTTGCGGCCGTCCTGCGAGGATCGGCGGCTCGCCCTGATAAGTTTTGCGCACGGCAACGGGAGCATTGATTCGAGCCTGGCGTTCAGCTTCGATGCCCCGCTCCGCTTCGGCGAGATTGCCCATCCCTCGACGCGCCGATGCGTTTGCGTCGACGTCCAGCATCACCTGCTTTGCGCGGGCAATTCCGCGCCGGAGAAATTCCTGCCTGGCTGCACTGTCTAGGTTTTCGAGTCCCGTCTGCGCTTGCGCGTTGACTTGGGCTGCGCGATCACCGCGCGCTACGGCTTCATCTCTCGCAAGCGGCTTACTGACCGTGCCCTTCGGAAGAAGAGGCTCTGGTCCGACTTTAGGCGCAAATCCGGCTTCGCGGGCACCGTGTGCGCCAGCCATGCCTCCCACCACCGCATTCCCTGCGGCGAGTGTCCAAAGCCGCTGCGCTTCTTTTCTGTCTCCACGCTTGTAGGCTTGCCATCCCTGCCCGCCGTAATCATTCGCGCCCTTCACAGCTTGTGCCGCGAAATAAGTCGAGAGGGCCGCGCGGACGCCGGCCGGCAATTCACCAATGCCATACGTGCCGGCGAGAATCGTCAGGTTCTCGGGAGTAGTGAGACCTTCGACGAGTTGCCCCAGCCCCGTGATGATCGGATGCTGACGCTGTTGAGCTTCGATCACGAGATTCTGCGGAGCAATCAGCCCACGACCCGGATCGATTATCGGCTCGTCGCCCTGCAGGGTTGCGTTTTGATTCAGGCCAGGAACAAAAACTTTACCCATTGAATGAAGCGCATCCGCAGAAAGGGAAACTGGAACGCCATGCGATCCGGGCAGAGTGACACCTGGCTCGGCTTCAATCGTTCCCGCGCGTTTCTTCTCATCCTCCGTTGCCATCGGCGGCGAGAGCTCGAGTTGATTCGTAAACGGAGAACGCGGCACCAAGGTCAAGTCCGCCTGGTGAGGTAGCACCGCTTGCACTTCGGGCGAAGGCTGGCCGATGCGCGCCGCACGTGCCGCTGGTGATGGGCCCGTCCTCGGAGCTTTGTACAGCTCATCGAATGTGAGTGGCTTGTCTGCGGGTCGGAAATCTATTCCGGGGGAAGCTGGCGAAGCAACACGCGGCGCCCTGGTACTCGTGCCGGCCGGCTTGAAGTCAATTGCATCGCTGTCCGCGACTGAGCGTGGCTCTGTCGCCGATCGGCGCGGTGAGGTCTGGCCGGCTTGCGGGCGAAAATCCAGCTCGTCGTCGTACTGGACCATCGCGGATTGGAGACCGTCCGCCATTTACTCAACCACCCGATAGCCCTTCTTTTTCGCCGTGCCGAGCTGCGAACGCGGAATCGTGCCTCGCTGTCCATTCGGATGAATGACTTCCACGCGATCATCAGCGCCAACAGCTCCCGCACCGCCACGGCCTGCACCGGGCTGGACCGCATCGAGAAAGGGCTGTTCGAGATTCTCGATGTCCTTGAGCTGCTCTTGCTTTTGCGAATCTTCGAGCGTGAAGTCCTGGTTCACCTCGCGCCGGCGACGATCAAAGTAGGCGAGCATCTTTGTGGCTGTTGCGCGGTCCGGGCCGCCTGCATTCTTGTCTCCGAACATCGCGCGATAGGTCTCGGGATCCTGTTTGAAGAGGCGGTACTTTTCCTCGAACTCGCTGGGCGATCTATACCGGCTGCCCAGGCGGTGCTCCAGGTCGAGGAAGTCTTGCGCGGATCTTTTCTCTTCAGGTGATCCGTAGGCGAACGCTTCGAATGGCGACGTGTGGCCGGTCGTCTGCTCCTGCCGCACGATGTCCGGGAACGCCTTCGTGTACTGGCTTCCATCCTGTCGCTGATACACGTGCACGCGCTGCCCTTTCGCGTTGTAGCCCTCATCGATTTTTTTGTCTGTGGCTTTTTCCGGCGCAGGCTCTTTCTGCGGGAACTTCCCGGCCAACACCCAGTCGTTTTTCTGGAAGTCGGAAACGTCCTCAAACAGATCAGGATTCTGCTGCATGTACGAGCGGCGCTTATCGGGCGTGTTGAACTGCGCTTGCGCGGCAGCGGTTTCTCCGCTCCGCTCGCCCACCTGTATTTTTTGCTCCTGCATCGCGCGTTGTGCGAGCGATGCCAGTTTTGCGTCGTAGTTGCCCGGGCTTCCAGGAATGTTCGACTCGACAATTCTGCCGAGCGGATGGATCTGCGAAAGCACGTCCAGGATTTTCTTGATGCCGTGCAGTTGCGGCCGTTCCTGTTGTGCCGCATCTTCGTACATTTTCTCCTGCGGCCCAGGCTGGTATGGCGGCATAGAAGTGGGATCGGCCGGCCGGTTCGGTTGCGAGCTTGGTCCCCCGGAAAACACAGGCGGCATTGCGCTGGGTTGCGCTGGCGCGGATCCGAGGTCCGGCGCAGAAACATCCCGGGCTCCCGCTGGCGCCGGCAGTCGCGGCCGAACACTTGAGCTGTCACGAACCGCATCCATTACGCGACCGACAAACTCGCCACCACCGGCTGGCGGCATGCTCATACTTGAGCTGCTGTCCACGCGGGGACGTGGCGCGGTAGCCGGAGACACCGCCGGCGGCATGGTCAGAACGGACGCCGCGCGGCGCTTACGCTCCTCTTCGCTTTCGGGCGTGTCAACCGTTGGTGGCATTGTGAATGTGTCCATTTAATCCAGTCCTCCTGCAGAGTTTGAACTTTAGACCTGGTGCTTCACGACGGCTTTGTTGTCACGCCGGCCCTGCCCGCACCCGCGGTGAACTCGGGCAGGTATTTCCAGTAAAGCGCTGTCGCTTTTTCGCTTGCGAATCCTGACCTCTGGAGACACTCCGCCAACCCGGCGAAGCTTGGGGGGACCATTACGATAATCCCGCAGGCCCCTTGCGTAGTTAGCTCTGCCTCCGCTATGCACAGGAAGGCGGAAAGATTTTCTGCGGCAATCTCAGCATCAAACGACTCTGGATCGGCAATGACGGTGAAGATCCCGAACTTCGCGACGCGGCCCAAACACGCAGTTTTGATCTCGCCATCAGGGTTCTCGAGAACAAAGCTTAGCGGGGCTACGTTTGGCGGGATCGCGCTCTGCATTTCGTCGACGCCGAATGATCGGCACAGTAGGTTGTTAACCCCGACAGCGTCGTCTTCAGCAAGGGGACGCAACCGAAGCATCGCCCCCCCCGCGACAGTCTTGTTCTCGTCTCTCTGCTTTTCGTTCATCGGAACCCTTTCTGATTTAGCTCAACTCCTCAGCCTCCAAAGCCGCCCGACATTCCGCCGCCGCTGCCGGAGAAGTTCAGATTGCCTAGCGATGTGCCCAGCGAATTAAGGAAGCTGTTCCAGAAGCCGCCTTGCTTCTGCGCAGCCGCGTTTTTCTGCAAGGTGCCCAGCGTGTTATTTTGCTGGCCGGTATAGGCTTCTCCCGCGCCGGTTGCCGTGCCGTAAAGACTGTTCATTCCGCTCAACGCAGTCCTCTGATCACTTCGGGCCGCGTCGGCAAAGTTGGTTTCATTTTGCGCAGTCTGCGAGGCGGCTGTCCGCATCCTCGTTCGCGCTAGGCTATCCATGCTGGCAGGCAGCGCCGCCGCGTTGTTGGTGCGCGCCGCCGCGTTGGTCGCTTCCTGGCCGGCCGCTCCGAACGCCGCACCGGTCCCGCCTTCGGTCGCATTGGTGATGGCGCTTTTTTGCGCGTCCGTATAGCCGGGCTTCGAATACATGGACGAATACGCCGGCATCAAGAATCCGTAGGCGTTCTGGCCCTCTTGCTGATTTTGCGTCGCGTTCTGGTTCTCGGTTTTCAGCAGCGCATTGCCGCTGTCCTGAACCTGTTGTTGATTTCCGCCACGTCCCATGTGGTGCCTCCTTGTTCGAAATCAATTCTCTTCCGAACCTCAAAACCACTGCTGCAACCCACCTGCTTTCAACGTCACTCGCGCTGCGTTTCGCCGACGATTTCGGAACCCTGCGCGAGAACTCTTGCGAGCTGCGTTCCCTCGATCGGCGTCAGGTCCTCGATCAGTTTTCCTGTGAGTGCAATGGAGCGTTCCTGGATTGCGTGCCAAACTTCAGCGGCTAGTCCGGCCGGCAAAGCTACAGCAGGATTCCCGGCTTGCTGACTCGCGGAATTTTCTCCGTCGTTGAACACGCGATTTACGCCGGCGACCCAAAGTGCGCGGCCCTTGCCTGGAGATACGAGCCATCCAAGCAGACCGAGTTTGCGCAATTTGGTCCGCCAGCCTGAGATCACTGCGGGCGAAACTTCGAGAGCCTCCGCGAGTCCCTCGTCGGAAACGACAATGCCGCCGGCCACCCACACCGGTTCGGCACCCGTCCATTCCGAAGGCACGAAACGGAGGAGATGAATTAGCAACCAGATTGACGAGCCGATTTGTTTGCGGAGGTTCACAGCTGCACCTCCGGGAAGAAGATTTGGGCGCAAAATGGGCGCAGAACCCCGGTCGTTTGAGCGCAAATCGAGGGATGGCTGGTGAGTAAGGCCTGCCGAATCAACGTGAATTTTGCGGATTTTTGGTAGGGGCGGTGGGGATCGAACCCACGACCTTCGGCTTAAAAGGCCGCTGCTCTACCACTGAGCTACGCCCCTAAAGTGTTTAATTCACAAACTTACAGAAACTGCGATTTCTGTTTTCGGTGCCGCTGTGGTGCTAACCGCATCGAGCAACGCAGCGACTTCATGCAGTTGGTTCGGCCCCGAGATGCGCGTATCTTTTGGTCATCGTCAAACTCTTGTGCCCCAGCAGTTCTGCAATATCTTCGCCTTCGCGCCTTTCATCCGTAGCTTGCTCGCGAAAGCAGTGCCGAAAGTCCTGGCAGCGAAAACCAACAATCCCGGAATTCTCCACAGCCTTGACAATCCAGTGCCGCCAATTTCCGAGCGGTTCACTCGTTTTTTTCGAGCGAAATATGCGGCCGCTTTTCTGTCCGCGTTGATAGACAGTCTTAAGTGCGGCCATCGCGGCGTTGTTCAGCGGAATGTGCAGCGCGTCCCCGTTCTTGCTGGTGGGGATATTCAGCATCCGACCGTTCCAGTCTAACATTTCCCAGCTCAGTGAGTACATGCTCCGCAAGCCGGTGCCGATGTTCAATGCAAATTCGGCCAGATGTTCGCGGTATTCATGCTGGAGGACCGCGCGCAATCGCGCCTCCGGTCTTGTGGGGGCTTGGTACCTGGATTACATCGACCTGCCCCAGTCGTTAAGACGGGTAGAACACGCTGACGGTCGAACCAGCGGAGGCGGAAAACCATCCTTTCCGCTGAATGCTTTTCCCAAGACGCCGACTGCTTCAAACCCTGTCATGTGCTTGCGGGCCGAGTAACTCAGACTCGGATTCCCACGACTCATCACATCACTCTTGCAGTCCCCGATGGAAGCAAGCATTCTGACACTGAGATAAGGTTAGTCTCTTCGGACAAAGCCAACTACCGTGTTTCGCCACCCTGCCGCATCTCGGCGCTTGGGTTTGTGGTCCACGGCATACCGGGAGGAACTGATGCATCGAAATACACTTTCCGCCGGCACATCTCTAGTGGTTGCCGTGATTTGTGCGTTTGCTGCGTCACTTCAGATGCCGGCGCAAAATCCCAAGACGCCGTATCCCAGTATGGCACCGGTGGATCAGTACCTGATGCCAGACCGCGATGCTGAAATTGCCTTGGCCCGCAGCGCGGCTCCCGACGCGATCTCTCGCGACGCGACGATCCTTGTTCTCGGAAAGCATGCCTACGAAACCGCGGTCGAGGGAAAGAATGGCTTCGTGTGCGCAGTAGAGCGGGGATGGACGGCGCCGACTGATAGTGTGGGATTCTGGAATCCAAAGAATCGGAGTCCGATCTGCTACAACCCGCCGGCTGTACGCTCAGTTCTGCCTTTTACGATCAAGAGGACGGAACTTGTATTGGCTGGAAAAACCATAGCGCAGATCCAGGAGTGGGAGAAAGCGGCCTATGCCAAGAAGGACCTACCGACGACCCTCGAGCCGGGCGCGATGTCCTACATGATGTCAAAGGAAGCGTACCTCACCGACGACGGTGGTCACAACCTGGCCCACTTGATGTTTTACACTCCAGTGATGGAAAAAGCGAAATGGGGTGCAGATGTGCCCAACTCGCCGGTTATTCTCTTGCAGACTGGGCCGCCATTCACCGTTTTCCTCGTGCCTACGGGAAAGTGGTCGGATGGAACGCAGGCGCCAATGCCAAAATGATCCGGCCACACAGAGCACGTTCAGCGTCTTTTCTTGCCGGTCTCCAGCCCGACCGTATCCAGCCGGCTATTGTCACTGTAACGCGCGGGCTAGCCCGTGACGAAATTGTCGGCGCCAATCCAGAATTTTGCCAGGGATTTCAAATTACTCTTGTAAGTGCGTGAGACTGTGTATTCCTTGCCCCCCTTGACGCGAAGCACGTACTCTCCCGTGGGCCAAGGCTGAATTTCTTCAACGAAGGAACCATTCACCAGCACGGAGCGGTGTATTCTTATAAATCCGTAGGCTTTTAGTTTTTCCGCCATCGTAGAAATCGATTCTCGGAGCAGGTACGATCCTGACGGGCGCCGTAACAATACGTAATTGCCTTGAGCTTCGATAATCACCACGTCGGCTGGATCGACAAAAAGGATACTTCCTTTCGTCTTGATGGCAATCTTCGCTGACTTCGACAACACTTGCTCGAGCTGAGGCAGTATTTTCACCAGTTGCGCGGCCCGCTCACTTTCCGTTCTGCGGATCGCCCTATCTAGTGCTTCATGAATACGATTGTTTGAAAAGGGCTTCAGGACATAATCAACGGCGTGCTTCTCAAATGCAGCGACCGCGTGCTGATGGTGCGCAGTGACAAATACAATCGATGGTATCGGTTGCCGCCGCTTGTTTATCCGGTCGGCCAGTTCGATTCCTGATAGTTCCGGCATTTGGATATCGAGCAAAAGGACGTCGTACGGCTTCTTTTGTAGTAATTCCAGCGCGTCAACGGCGTCGTTCGCGCAATCGAGGACTTCAACGTCCTTTCTCGCTCTCAACGCACTCTCGAGGGAGCTTCGCGAAAGTGGTTCGTCGTCGACAATCAATACCCGCACAATTTTTCCCTCCGCTAATCATGTAAATTCGTGGCCAAGATTTCCTTCATCGCCTCCTTCTGTTGCCCGATTGCCGGCAACACAAGAGTCGCGATCGCAACACCATCGCCACCTTGATGGAAGCAGAGAGTCGCCTCCTCCTCGTAAAGGTGCTTCAATCGCGCTCTCACATTCTGGAGACCTAGCCCCATCCCTGCTTGCCGCTTTCCTCCAACGCTATTGCGAATTGCTATCTCCAGCATCCCTCCCGCCCGCCGAGACGAAATTTCGATCCATCCTCCTCCGCGGCAGCAAGCTACGCCGTGGAAAATCGCATTTTCCACCAGAGGTTGCATAATGAGTTGTGGCACGAGCAATTGCCGCGCAGCGGGTTCAATTTGCCAACGCACTTCGAGTCGGTCTTCCAAACGCATTTTCTCCACGCCGAGGTAATCGTCGACAAACTTCAATTCTTCATCGAGGCTAATGACGTCGGAGCTCGCGCACTGCAAAGCAGTCCGAAGCAAGTTAGAAACCTTTAGAACCATCGTTTTGGCGCGCTCTTTCTCCGTGTCAATCAGAGCTGAGATTCCCTGGAGCGTATTGAATAAGAAATGCGGATGAAGCTGACTCTTCAGGGCTTGGAGCTCGCTGGTGGCAAGCGCCTGCTGCAATTGAAGTTCCTGGTCCCTCGCCCGTTTAAAGTACTCGTAAGCATGCGCGGCAGCCAGGACAATGATGTAGTTCCAGGTCATCTCGGCAAAAACATAAAAACCGGCTAGCAAAGCGTGGAATGAGCGTTGCTCGAACTTCTGAGCAGGAACATTCCAAGGCCGCACTAAAATCCAACGAAGACTCACGCAGGCAGTGACGTAAAGCGCGATTCCCAGCAAGTATCCGGCTACGCGACCGAACCGAAGCGGTTTGCTGATCGGATAGCGGTGAACTATGGCGAAAATGGGAGGCGTCAACAGCGCTGCGGACAGTAGAAGTCCGCCTTCGACAAGAAGTGCAGTCCAGTAAGAGGTGTGGACTCCCCGCTCCAAGAAGCGGACCTTATCCTCCCCTGCAGCCAGAAAGGCAAGCCCCATCCAAAACAAGATGGACCACAAGTAGGCCCATGCAATCGTCGAAAGTTTTCGTCCAGCAAGTTCCACACAGCAGATTGTATCTGGATTTGGTGTCCTCGGGCGCCCGAAGGGCCCAACTCACGAAAAGTAGATTCAGTCAAACAAAGACGGGGTGCGACTCACGCGCCCTTGATTCATACCACACGGATGCAGCGTTCATTCAGCCCCTGGCGGAGACTGCTTAATAGACGGTTCATGACGGACGATGCATCAGTAGCACAATCCCAACGCCGATTAATATTCCGCACAATAGAACCGCCGCTCCCCAGCCGTTTGCAAGAAGCGCTGCGAACCTTCCGCTTATTACTTTTCTAGCGATGATCGGCGATGCCACTCGTTGTGCTGCCAGTTCGTCCACGGCATCCGCCGGCGCAATCGTCAACACGCCGGAGGTCTTCGACAGTTCGTTGACACGCTCGACAGCTCCCAAGAAGCAATATCCCTGCCGCGGTATCGTCTCCACGTAGGTCGGATTTCCCGGCGAATCTCCCAGCGCCAGCCGCAACTTATTTACGGTGGTATTTACGTTGGCGTCGTAGCTCACAGACGCGCCGCCCGGCCACAGTCGCTCCCGTATAGATTCACGGGTCACAATTTCGCCCGGCCGTTCAGCGAGTGCCAACAACGCTTGAAAAACTTTGGACGGGATGCGGACTCGCGATCCTTCCTTAAACAGCTCCTCGCGCTGCAGGTCAACCTGAAACTGGCCAAAACACAGATACCGTTCCGCTGCTTTCGTTTCCCCCAGTTGTTGCCGGCGAGCGGTTAAGGCCGAACCGGGCATCATGGGCATTGACATGGATCCACCCTCCTAAGTAGCCGCCGCGCGGTAATCACCCTTACCGCAGCGATACAGCCGTACCCCAACTTGTTTCTCAGACGAAAGAGAAAATCGAGGGAATCCAGCACGGACTCCCTCGCTCATTTCGAAACAGCTGAACTGCTTACCACACCAAGCGCAGACCTAGCTGCATCGTTCGGCTTCCACCATTGAACTGGTGGTTGTTCAGGAATAGGTTGCCGGAGGTCACAAAAATATATCCGGCGCTGAGTGGGTTGGCGTTCGTGTTCTGATCGATCGTGCCGTTGTTTGTGGGCAACCCGATGCTGAAATTCCGGTGATTGAACGTGTCATACGTCTCGGCGCGGAATTGCAACGAGAAGCGCTCCGAGAGTTTTGTGTTCTTAAGCAGTGACATATTCCAGATGTTCAGACCTGGTGTGGACACCGTGTCTCGTCCTGCGTTCGCTTTGGCTCCCACTCCGGCTTGGATGAAACGCGCTGTGGGATTCGCAGCGACATAGCCGACGATATTGGAGTCATCTCCACTGCCGCAAGTGCTCGGATCGGTGACAATGCTGGTCGCACCGCCCGCTCCGGCGTTGCACACAAAATTGACCGTGCTGCCCGTTAGACCAACACCTGCTGGATTGATGATGGTGCGGTCGCCCGCGGAGTCTCCATTAGCGTTCGAGTCAACGCCTGACAAGGGGGTTACAGGTTGGCCGGATTCCGCCAGATAGGTGCCTCCCCATTCCCACCCGTGGGCCAGAGCCTTCACAAAGGCGTGATCCGTCTGCACGTTGGGGATTTCATAAAGGAACGAGAGTGCGAATTTGTGCCTGATGTCCAGGGCTGATAGCCCGCGTTCCGCAGCAAAGTCAAAACCGTCCTGAGCACGCCGCGGATTCACGCGGCTACTGAACAGCTCGTTTGTGGCGTTGTCGATGTTCTTCGAGTAGGTGTAATTCGCCCGGAGATAAATTCCGCGTGCGAAACGATGGATGAAATCGGCGGATCCAGCATGATATATGCCGCTACCGATCGGTGGGAACGTGGTCATGCTTCCCAGGAAACCGTCCCCCGAGAGTGGCAGCGGATTGAAGTTATCGAAGCTTGCCAGCGTGCTTGCCGGGCTAACAACCGCTACCGGCACGTCGCTCGGACTGATAAAAGTCGGAAGTGGCGCGATGCCCCCGCCCGGAACATTCGGGTCAAATGCCGACGCCGAATTCAGCCGTTGTTGAACGGGCAGTTCCAGGCTGCGTGTCCCCACATAACGCACTTCGACGCTGCTGTTACGGAACAGTTCGTGTTGCACGCCTAGGGTCCAGGTGATGACCTTTGGCGACACATGATTCGGAATGAGCGATTGGGTTGCCGCTCGTGCATCGGCCTGCGTCACCGGCGGAACGTTCACCTGCAGCAGTCCACCGAATTGCAGGAATCCCTGGCCCGCGGTTGGATTGGTTGGATTGGCCGCATCAAAAGTAGCGCACCACTGAGGTGCACCAGCCAGCGCGCACGTCAGCCCGGGGTTTTGTTCTGATTGCAATTGTGGCGGCAAGCTGTTGACGGCAAAGTTGTTTGGCACGACGTCGTACGCAAGGCCGGCGCCACCCCGGACCGCCCACTTTCCGTTTCCGCGGGGATCCCAGGCAAAACCGAACCTGGGCGCAAAGTTGTTGGTGTCCGGTTTTGGCGCGCGGAAAATCAGTCCGAGCGCTGGATCATCCGAAATGCCATTGATAGCTTGCAAATTCTCGTCTCGAGGAACGCCGCTGTATTCGTAGCGCAACCCGAGATTCAGAGTCAGCCTGGGCGTAAGTTTCCAATCGTCCTGCACAAACCAGTAGAACGCGTTGTAGTTTTCCGCCACGCTGCCTGATCCCGCTCCCCGCAGTGCGCCATTCGCGCCGGTCGGTACGAAGTCGTTGATGAACTGGCTGAGTGATGCGTAATCCCACTCCCCCCGCGCCCGCGGCAGCGTATTGGTCGGTGCAATATATTTCCGCGCTTCTACACCAAACTTGAAGGTGTGCTTTCCGCGGATGTAGGAAATATTGTCCACCCACTGATAAACGTTTTGCGCGTAGCCTTGTGGCGCAAGTCCGTTCGGCCCCAGATTGCTTCCAAGTTCGTCTACTTCCACGTTTGGAAAATTCGAAAAGGGCCCAGGCACGATCAAGTTCGGCCCGTTCAGGCGCGAATACGACGTGCGAAAGTCATTAATCACACTGTTGGAAATCGACCAGGCGTCCGTGAAAATCACTTTCCTCACATCCTCGTTGTGCGTTCCCAGAAACTGCGGTTGTGGTTGCGATGGATTGAAATCGGGCTCGCGGAGCCTGTCATAAAGAAAACGCCCGCGCAGTTGATGCCTTCCCACGCTGGCATCAAGGTTCACGATAAAATCGTGCTGATTGGAGAAATTCGGTGCGATGGATTGAATCGACCCTATGGGAATGGGCGTGCCATCCACGGTTACCGTACACGGCTGATTATGGGCAGGCCCACAATTCTGATCCTGATTGGCCGCAACAGGAAATTGGCTCAAAATGTCGGTTACTGCGCTGTCATGTGCTAGTCCCATCGCTGCCGATAGACCAGATGCAGTAGGGGTTGTGAAGGAAGGGCTCGTGGATGCCAGCCCATTGTTCTGGAATTCGTAAGCGCCATACACAAACAGTTTGTTATGGACGATAGGCCCGCCTGTGCTCGCTCCTGCCCGGTTATAATCGAAACGATCTTTTTCCCCGCGTTGCTTTTCCAAATTGTCCAGCGCGTCATAATTTTTGTTTCGATCGTATCCCCAGGCCGCGCCGTGCCAGTTGTTGGTGCCTGATTTCGTCACGATATTGAACTGGCCTCCCGCGGAGTGCCCGTTTTCTGCGCTGAACTGGTTCGTTAGCAGCGTGAACTCCGCCACCGACTCCTGGATCACCGGCTGAGTCGGACCATTGGTGTCAATCTTGTTGTCATCGACTCCGTCAATCGAAAATCCGTTGAACCGCGGACGCGTTCCGCCAATTGATCCGCCGGAACCGAGCACACCTCCCTGCTGCGTAGTCGTTCCCGGCGCGTACACCGAGTATTCCTTTACATCTCCGCCAATGGTATTGATCGGAACGTCTTGCACGGCGCGTCCGCTGAAGGTCGCTTCCAATGCCGAGGACTCCGTCTTCACCAGGTCCGCGCCTGCTTCCACTTCGACGGTGGCGGACACAGAGCCGAGTTCCAGCTCGACTTTCGCGTCCGTTACTTGGTTCGAATTTACAATCACGCCTTTTTGTACCGCTTTCTTGAATCCGTCTTTTTCTACCGTCACCGTGTACGTGCCGACTAACAAATTTGGAAATACGTACGTGCCCGAGCTCGAAGCTGTCGTAGTCGCTGCAACTCCGGTAGCCTCGTTTTCTGTGGTCACCTTAGCTTCCTCGATACTCGCCTGGCTTTTGTCGGCCACCGTCACGCGAAGCGTTCCGTCCAAACGTTGCGCCCGGGCCGCACCGCCAGACAATATGCAAAGTACCCCTGCCAGTGCCATGAAGATCAGTCTGCGCATTGCTTCTCTCCTTCAGAACTATTGAATTGTTTTGTTTAAATCCCACGCAGCTTTTTCCACCAGCCGCTGCAGCGATGAGCGTGGAAGATGCACGCACCACTCCACTCTAGAAATTCACTTTGTGATTGTTTTTCAATGACTTGCCAAATGGTATTTCTGAGTGGTTATGAGTTCACGGAAGGGGGCCAATTCGCTTCATCGCAAGATGTCGTCATCTTGAATCAAGCGATTGTCGTATCGTCACGATCCATCGTTAACTGACAACTGTCGAAGAAACTCATCGTCAAATTCCAGATTCTGGATACTTTTGTACTCGCCGAATATTCGAGCCCACGTTTAGCAATCGGAAAGTAGGTTTCAACGGACCATTCCAA
>DATDFA010000053.1:0-2059 GCA_036522855.1 Candidatus Acidiferrum sp.
AAGATCAACAGATAGAGTGTTCCAGGAGGAATCTCGTCCCGATGCAAATCATCACCCCGTAGCATAGTTAAACTATGCCAGTGTGGCTTGGTTAGCAGCGTGTGTCAAGATGGAAGGGTCGCAACCGGAGAGTCTTGGTCCTATTCCACTCTTCAACTTGGCAAAGTGATTTTGTAGGCATAGTTCCGGGCAACCGGAAGGCCCAAGCAAGTGTTTTGGTTTTGCAAGTTATTGAAAAGAAGCGGGCGAGCCTGTAAGCCGGATTCTGTACGACGTGCGTTGTCGAGCAACGTCACATCGTGACGATCATTCCTCTAGGCCGCATCTCGCGAAGCGGCTCCAGCAGCCTACCCGAGGGTTGCTCTCGGTCGCGGCCCGCACGCTTTTCAGCGCCGTTCCGCTTCCGAGGAAGCGCCGCAAGCCTTCGCTTGCTTCGCTCGGCGAGCCGGGCCGGCTCTCCCCTCCTATTTGGCCTTGCACCACGCGGGGTTTTCCGTGCCTCGCCTGTTGCCAGTTAAGAGCCCAGAGTTTGCAAGTACAACTTGTTTTTCTAAGGGTTTGTAAAACAAACCCTTAAACCCTGAAACCCAGCGAGCGGTGGGCTCTTGCCCCACCTTTTCACCCTTACCAGCAAAAGCGCCTTTGCAAGACGATGAGCAGGTTTCCCTGCCGCCCGTCACAGCAGCTAACTCTCGCGGCGGTCTATTTTCTGTGGCACTTTCCGTGACGCAGCTGTCTCGTCGGACTTTCGTCTGACGATCCAACTTTGCCCCCTGGCGTTACCAGGCGCGTTGCCCATTTGTCTTTGCGCACGTACGGCCGCAAAGCGGCCGACTGACGCAGACCGGTGTCCGGACTTTCCTCCCGCCCCGCCCATGGAGTGCCGGGCTTTAGCCCGGCTCTTCATCGCGAAGCCAGCGATCGTCCAGCTCACCCGCTACAGTTATTATATTCCATTTTGGGAGCCAATTCGGAGGCACGATTTCGCTGCTTTCCGTAGCAGCATAAATCCGTCTGAACCCTCAGCTACTTTTTAGGAGTTCCCCATGGTCTCTCCCGTTACCGTCCGGCTTCTCGCAATTTTCCTAGTCGACCTACTTTCCTTCATTCCTGCTTCAAAAGCACAACAAACAGTGAATAATCGCCCGCGGGAACATTTCCAGAACGCCGAAGTAATTTACGATTGGGTTCACGACTCGCAGGGAAATCAACTCCGCACATTCGTTACACATCCCAAAAATATCACCGGCAAAGTCCCGGCGATCTTTTTCGTCGGGTGGCTCAGCTGTGACAGCGTCGAATACACGCATGGAGAAACGGATGCCTTCGGCGCAATTTTCTGGCGGCTGATCGAGACTTCTGGGTATGCCACCATGCGCATGGATAAAGAAGGAGCCGGCGAGAGCGGAGGCGATTGCGCCAAAACTGATTTTCTCACCGAGCTGAGCGGTTATCGGGCTGCGTTCGATTCCCTCAGCAAGTATTCCTTTATCGATCAGAGTCGCGTTTTCGTCGTAGGACTCAGCAACGGTGGCGGAACGTCGCCTCTGGCCGCCGAAAAACATCCGGTGCGCGGATACATCGCGGCATCTTCGTGGGGGCGCACTTGGTACGAACACATGTTGGAACACGAGCGCGTGCGGCTCTCGTCTACTGGCGGAAAAACGGCTGCGGAAGTCAATTCCGCGGTCAAGCAATTCACGGACTTCTATTCGCTGTATTTAATCCATAGAATGACTCCAGGCGAGATCATCAAGCAGCATTCGGAATGGGCCGAACTTTGGTATGACGCGCCAGAGGGACAGTACGGCCGCCCCGCTTCCTTCTACCAGCAACTGCAAGACTTGAATCTCGGCGAGGTGTGGTCCGCGGTGAACGTTCCGGTTCTCGTCTTGCGCGGCGCTTCGGACTCCATCATGAGTCGCAACGACAGTGTCGCCATCGCCAACACCGTCAATCGCAAGACACCAGGTCAGGCCGAGTTCGTCGAAGTGTCCAACGCCGATCACCTGCTCAGCATTCGCGGCAAACTTGCCGAGTCCGTCGTGCCTGCCATGCT
>DATDFA010000054.1:0-175868 GCA_036522855.1 Candidatus Acidiferrum sp.
GACGTTGAGAATCGGTAATTCGGTTCGATTCACGCGAAGCAAACTCTATGAGCATGACTTTTGATACATCGCTTGCAGCGCAGCCAATTGCTCACGATGGAAGGATTCCCAACGCCTCGCAGTTGGAGCAACCTAATCCAGAGGAATCTTCAGTAGCGGAGCGTCGCCGGGGACTCCATGCCCGCTTCGTTAACCTATTATGTTCCCTAATTTCTGCCGCAACCAGACCATTTAGCCGCTTCGCGCGCCAATCTCTGCATCCCAGCACTACGAACAGGTATCTCTTTGTGCTCCGATTCAGGGTGTGGCCGTTGACCCATTTTGCCGTGGCCCATACGCTGAATTATGGCTTCCCAAGCCGCATCCCGTGGCTTTTCATTGCAGAGTAGCGGCGATCGAGTCGAACTTCGCGACCACAAACTGCTGCTGCACGCCTCGATTTTTGTGGTGGCGTTCTTTTTGGTGTTCCTGCGTCGGCCCGACGCTCTCTTGAACGCGCAATTCTATGCCGAGGACGGCACCTACTTTTACGCGAACGCCTATAATTTGGGCTGGCACAGCCTGCTCTTGCCGTACGGAGGATATTTAAGCACGCTCCTGCGATTGGTGGGTTTTTTCGCGCAGCTTTTCCCCTTAAGCTTGGCTCCGCTGGTGATGAACGTCTGCGCGATTGCCATTCAAATTCTGCCGATTCACATTTTCCTGTCTTCTCGGTTCAGCTCGATTCCGTTCAACACCCGGTTAATCGGCGCTCTTCTTTATCTTGCAATTCCAAACTCCTTTGAGATTCACGCCAATACCACCAATATTCAGTGGCACCTGGCGCTAGCAGGCTGCCTTATTGTTTTAGGGCGGCCAGATAGTCGTCTTATTTGGCGAGCAATTGATTTTGCGGTTTTGGCGTTGCTCATCCTGGACGGCCTGATGAGCAGCTTCTTGATTCCCATCGTGCTCATCTTGTGGTACGTCCGCGATAACCCACACTACAAGTCTTATCTAATGGCCTTGATTCCCGGGGCATTTCTTCAGTTCGCAATTTTGCTCCTCTCTAACTCCCGGCGCCCCGCTCCGAATGGCGCCTCGCTCTTGCGGCTGATTGATATAGTGGGCGGGCAATTATTTTTTTCGTCAGTGCTTGGCCTCGCTACGTCGATTCAATTGTTTTTTCGCCATAACGCTGTCGAGATCTTTCTCGCGGCATTGGTTTCGTTCGTAATCGGAATGTGCTTCACGGCATATGCGCTGCGCCACGGCCCGCTTCAGCTGAAACTTTTTTATATGTTTGCCATCATGGTCATTACATCGGCTCTCATTCGTCCGATCAGCAGCTTCGATGGGATGCAGAACCAGTGGGAGTTGCTGCAGATTCCAGGTTGCGGAAATCGCTATTATTTCTTCCCGATGATCGCGTTCCTCGCTACGCCGATCTGGATCCTGACTACGTATGCATCCAGGCCGAAACTTGTGCGCTGCGCCGCCCTCATCGTTGTCCTGTTGCTGCCAATCGGGATCATTCGCGATTGGCATTACAAACCGTTCGAGGATTTTCATTTTCAAGAATATGTAGCTCAATTCAACCGGGCCGCGCCAGGCACTCATCTGGTCATTCCGATAAATCCAGATTGGAAAATGGAACTCACCAAGCGCTAGAAATTCCGGCGATAAAGTAAAGTATATTCGGGACGGCGGGGACGGGCGCTTCGCAGGCTCGAGCCCCAACGATATTCGTCACGATTCCCGCCATCCGCGAAACCTTCCACGGTGTACCTGGTTTTTGTGTACCTATCAATCCAATCAAAGACTCTCTGATCGGCGTGCTTCTGGGTAAGCCATGACTCGTGAGCCAGCATGTAGACAAGAAACTCCGGCTGAACGGACTCGATCTCCTTGATCATCTCCGCCTGCATTACCCGCGCGTATGGCTGGTCCTCCACCAACGGATACGTATAGATATATCCAGTCGCGGAAAGCCGGTGCGCGTAGAAATATATTTCGGGTTCTGAACCAAGGACGGCAATTCGCGCGTCGGGCGCGGAATGCTCTCGAATGTAATCGCCCACGCCTTTTGCTTCCGGAAAGGGGTTAGCTCCGTACACATAGCGGCACGCCTCATGCGGCGTAGCGAAAAAGTAGGTCCGCCTCTCCGCGTATAGAGCATTTGCGAACGTCAGAATGAAGATCAGTCCTGGAACGGCCGTAGCGGCAATGCCCCATCGCAACTTCGCTAGGAGCGCTGTCATTGAACTCAGTCCCACTCCAGCCAGCATCGCAAGCACTGGATACGCCATGATGAAATAATGGCCCCGGTAATAAAAACCGACGCTGATGGCCAGAAACGAAAAAGCGAGCAATCCAATGACGAAAAGCGCGCTCGGGCGTGCCTTGCGATTCCATAAAAAAGCAGCCATTCCAAAAACGATCAGAAACCACATCATTTGCACGTGTTCCTTCTGCAGTTCCATACGATTGGCAAATTGATGCAGTCCGTCGACGCGTGTTCCCCCGAATAATTTGATTTCCGAGCCGTAGGCCCGCGCGTAAGACACCGTCCAGAACCAAAATTTCTGAAAGACGCCCGCCCGCAGGAGAATCACACACGTAACCGCGTACGGGAGAATCGCTCCCACCGAAAACCAAGCCACCTTTCGCAGAAATGCGGTGCGCGATGCCTGCGAGCCTGGCCACTCGCTGCAGCACAGATAAAGTCCCGCAAAAATCCCGAAAAACACTCCGGGTTGCTTCATCAGTAGCGCCAGCCCCGCACAAATGCCACTGAAAAAAAACATTGAGTAGCGATTCGTACCGCAAGCCTTCAGCAACAGGTAAATCGACCCCAGCGCTGCCAGCACAACAAAATGTGTTGCGTGCCCTGCGAGTCCAAGCAGAAGCGGTCGTATTGTGAACAATCCAAACAGCCCGGCGGCCGCGACTGCTGCCAATGGATCGAATAGCTTTCGAGTGATCGCGAACACCAGCCACATGCAGGCCCCGTTCACGATGATGACGCCCAGGTGAATTCCTGCCGCCGTTTGCCCAAAAACCGCCATGATCACCGCATACGCGGCATACGTCCCCGGAAGCTTCATGTTATAGGCGAGTTCGTAGGGCGGGATTCCTTGGAGAATCAATTGCCCGGCGTAGGCGTACTCGCCCTCGTCTCGCTCTAACGGAAAATCGCGCAAGCGAAAACGAATCCCCGAAATTAATAGAATCACGAGAAATATGGCTATGTAGTCCCATTTCCGCACCGGCCAGGGCCTTAGCTTTAGAGATAGGGCTGCGGTTGACGAGTCCTCTGACGTGGGCGATTGCGAAGACTGCACGAGATGGTCTGGCGGTTCTTTCACGAAATTGTCGTTCTAACTCTTAGCATTCCTTCACATCTTCGTGCGTCAAGGTTTGCGGCGATAGATAAGAATCACGCTGGGCCGTCGCGGCCGGTAGCTCGCTGCCTCGGCGCCCCAGCGGAAAACATCGCGGTTGCCTCCGTCGGCGATTCCAATCAGTGAGTAATGTTCTTTGATGTACCCGTCTGTCCAGGCCATAAGCCCTATATCGAGGTTATCCATTGGTGAAATCCAGGATCCCGAGATCATCACCGACACCAGAAGCTCCGGCTTGGCTGACACCAGTTCGCGCGCATATTCCGATTTCATGGTCGAAGCGTAGATCTGATTTTCCATGAAAGGGTAGGTATACATGTAGCCGGTTGCGGAAACCCGGTTCGCGTAGAACAGAATTTCCGGTTCCGAACCGAGAACGGCCACCAGATCGCTGCGGCGCGAATTGTCTCTGATGAATTTGCCGATTACGCGAGCTTCAGGGAAAGGAACGTCGCCATAAATTTCGCGTGCGACCTTGTCGGCTGGTTCCGTGAAGTAGACCCGGCGCTCGGCGTATAGCGCGTTTGCAAATGCCAGTGAGAACAATACCGCAGGTAAGACTCTCGACACTCTCGGAAGATTAGGCCGTTGCAGCAAATGAGCCAACGAACTCACTCCAACGCCTGCCAGGATCGCTAACACCGGATAAATTACGATGAAATAATGCGGACGATAGATGATTCCCGCGCTGACTGCGAGAAAGGAAAAACCAAGAAGTCCGAGAATAAATGGAGCATGTGGCTGGAATTGACGGTTCCAAAGGAAAGCAGCCATGCCCGCGACAATCAGTAGCCAGATCAGAAACACGTTTTCCCTTTGGAATAGCATGCCGTTCGCAAAATGGAGCATGCCGCGCCGCGCGGACAACTCCGAGCCATATGCGCGCGCATACGAAACCGTCCAAAACCAAAATCTATGAAACACTCCTGCGCGAATCAAAATTAAACAAGTGGCTGCGTACGGCAAAACTACTCCCGTTGAGAAATAGCAGAGCTTCCTCCAGAACGGCGCCTGCGGTCCAGTCCGGGGCCATTCCGTCCAGCAGATGTACAACGCTCCAAAGATTGCAAAGAACACACCCGGTTGCTTCATTAGGAATGCCAGCCCGGAAAGCAGCCCACTCCAAAAGAACAAGCGGTATTGTACGGTTCCGCGAGCTTTCAGAAGGACCAGTATTGCCGCCAGGGCGGCAAGCGCGACGAAGTGCGTGGCGTGTCCCGCTAGACCCAAAAGCGCGGGCCGGATCGAAAATAATCCGAACGTGGCGCCCGCAACGACGGCTGCCGTCGAATCAAAGAGTTCCTTGGTAATCAGGAATAGAAGGAAGATGCAACCCGCATTCACCAGCATCACCCCAACGTGAATGCCCGTCGGCGTCTCGCCGAATACCGCCATGATGGACGCATATGCCACGTAAGTTCCCGGCAGTTTCATGTTGTAAGCAACTTGATAGGGCGGAATTCCTTGCAAAATCAGTTGTCCGGCGTACGCGTATTCGCCTTCGTCCCGCTCTAGCGGGTAATCTCGTAGCCGAAACCGGATCCCCGCGATCAGCAGGATCACTAGGCATATCGCGATGTATTCCCAGCCAAAAGAAAAACGGTTCTTGCGGATCGGCTGGGAAGAACTCCCCGCATTCGCAGTTCCGTCAACCTGTTCGGAGGTGGAAGACAATGTAGAAGACAATGCTGTAGCTAGCTCCCGAAATTTTTCTAGCGGATTATTTTGCTGACAAATTAATGCTAGCATCTCATCCGCGTTGCGTTTAGTGCGCTGAAATACCTGAGTGCCTGAAAGTGTACCGTTGCTGATTCTTTCTCCGGTGCTCGCGTACTGCCCAGCCGGGTCTCGACGCTGTCGCTTCCGTTCTCAAATGAGTTCTGAATCCAATCGCTCGGAACTACTTGTAACTCCAGATGGCCGCGGCGTTCGTCTCGACCGTTGGCTCGCTGCCAAGTTCCCTCAGTTCTCTCGAGCACGTTTGCAGGAATTGATTCGTGCCGGCTCGGTCTCCGTGAACGGCGCAGCCGCGAAAGCTTCGTCAAAACTTCGCGGCGGTGAGCGTGTGGTCCTCGAAGCTCGGCAGCGCCCCTCGCTCCGCGCTGAAGCGGAATTCATTCCACTGAACGTCCTTTATGAAGATGACGACTTGCTGATTGTCGACAAACCTGCCGGAATGAACGTTCACGCCGGAGCAGGGAACTCACGCGGCACGCTGGTCAACGCTCTGTTGGGACGCGGCCAAAGTCTTTCGCGTGGAGGCTCGCAAGAAGATAAACTGCGCCCCGGAATTGTGCACCGCCTCGACAAACAAACTTCCGGTCTCATTGTGGTCGCAAAAAATGATTACGCCCACGCAAAACTGGCCGATTCTTTTCGCAGCCGCGCGGTAAAAAAGACCTACATCGCGCTTGTCGAAGGCCAGCTCCATAAATCAAAAGGCAAAATTGATTTGCCCGTCGGCCGCGACCCGGTTCATCGCACGCGCATGAAAGCCTTTACTCCGAAATCGGATCAAAGCCCGCGCGTGCCGGCTGGCCGCACCCGTGAAGCCCTTACTGCCTGGCGGAAGCTAACGGAATTCAAATCGGCGACGCTACTCGAAGTCCAACTCCACACCGGAAGAACGCATCAAATTCGTGTGCACTTCTCTGCCGTAAGGCATCCTCTCGTTGGAGATACTTTGTATGGAGCCGCGCCTCAACTCGCTGCCCAATTCACGGAGGGCCGGGCTGGATTGCCCGCGCTCGGCAGGCAATTTCTTCATGCGGCGAAGCTTGCCTTTCCACATCCGCGCACGGGTCAGTGGATCGAAGCTCGGGCCCCGCTTCCCCAGGATTTGCGCGACTTTCTCAGCGCACTCGCTGCTGCGGAGGGCCAAACTTTGGAACCCGTTGGCGAATTTCTTTGAGTCGGCATCTCGAGCCGCCAGCTCGAAATTGACGCTGCCGTCGCAAGCTCCATATACTTTCTCATCATGAAACGTCCATTCCTCGTCCTGATGGCAAGTTTAGCGTTGCTTGCGTTTTCTTCGCCCATCCAGGCCCAAACCCGGCAGCCGTCACAGCAACCCACGCCTCCCGCTCCGCCGTCATCCGCTGCCCAACAGCCTCCCACTTTCATCAGGGAGGTTAACCTGGTCGATGTCTTGCTCACGGTTCTCGACCGCCGTAACAAATTGGTTTCAGACCTCGACAAGAATGACTTCAAGATTTTCGACGACAACGTTCCTCAGGAAGTCCGCTTTTTCAGCAAACAGTCCGATCTGCCTCTCCGTATCGGGATGCTTCTGGACACTTCCAACAGTATTCGCGACCGCCTGAAGTTCGAACAGGAGGCCGCCGTTGATTTTCTTTACAGCGTTCTGCGCCATGGAAAAGATCAAGCTTTCGCGATGACCTTCGATGACGAGCCGCAAATTATCCAGGCGTTTACCGGGGATGGCGGTCAGCTCCGCGATGAGATCAATCGCACCCGCGCTGGTGGCGGCACTGCTGTTTACGATGCCATCTACGATGCCTGCGCAAAGCAGCTAAGCAATCCGCCGCGCCCTCCAGGAGACCAGCCGGACATCGTTCGCCGCGTGATGATTTTGATTAGCGATGGCGACGACAATCTTTCCAATCACACCCGCGCCGACGCCATTGAAATGGCTCAGCGCACTAACGTCGTCATTTATACCATCAGCACCAGCACCCAGTGGATCCAGCTCTCCACCACTGATCCATCAAAACTGGCAAATCGTAAAATGCATCTGACCGAGGGCGATGCCATCCTCAAGGATCTCGCTGAAGAAACCGGCGGTCGCGCTTTTTTTCCCTACCATGTGGACGACCTGAATCAATCGTTCCAGGATATCGGCGACGAGCTTCGCAATCAGTACACCATCACCTACAGTCCCTCCAATTTCGTGGCCAACGGCAGGTATCACAGAATCAAGGTTGAAATCCCAAATCATAATGGCTACCAGGTACGCGCTCGCCGCGGATACTTCGCGAAGTCCCGTACCTCTGCGGCAGCTCCGCAAAACTCCGCGCCGCCTGCCCCGGCCGGTCAATCTCCCCCGGGACCCAAGTCCTGAAAGAGCGCACCCGGGTCCAAGTTGTTATCTTAAGGCTGTCGTCCTGCGCTCGCGATTCGTGTCGCGGCCCGAAGGACCTCAACTGGTGGACACTACTTCGCAGTGTCGCGAAACAAGAATGCATCCGACTCAATATTCCCGCGTTCGATCGCAATCTCCTTGCCGTCCTGAGAATACGCGTAGCGGAAGATCAAGTCCTTATCAAATGTTGTCAGTTGCTTTCGGTTTCTGCCGTCAAGCCCCTGCGTCCAAAGATTGTCGACCCCTTTTTCTCGCACCACGTACACGATCGATTTGTTGTCCGGTGAAAACAGAGGCGGCGAAATCATTCGCGAATCCGCGTCGGCATACGTTGGTTTTCCGCCCTCTGTAGGGTCTAGCCGTATCTTCATTTTGTGGTCCTCTTCGGCTACCTCGATGGACGCAACCCATTTTCCGTCTGGCGATAAATCAAATTGGCCTACGGCGTCGTTGACAATTGTCTTGGGCACTCCCCCGTCTATGGACACCCGTTTTACTGTCTGACCGTCCGCCTGGTCCGTGTAATACACCCATTTCCCGTCACGCGTACACAACGGATCGCGATCGTTTTGCCCGTCTGTCAATTGCGTTACGTTGCTGCCGTTCCCGTCCGTCCGCCACAAATTTACTGCCGCGCTTCCCTTCCGGTTCACCCGCCGGAACACGATGTGCCGCCCGTCTCCGCATGCGCTCACGTTATCGGAAATATGCGTCGGGTCGTTCAGTAACATCGTCTCTTCGCCATTTTGAGACACAAACTTGATCTGCCCGGCTTGTGGCAAGATCAGCATTCCGTTAGCTCCCCATCCCCAGCGCCACAGGTCCTCGTGCGAGTTGAGTGGCACCGTCTTCAATTGCGAGGGAGAACCTGCGGGCGCGATCCCTAGCTCGAACGTCTCTTTCGTTTGGCTGGCTACCAGCGTTTTGCCGTCTGCAGCCATGCTCGGATTTCTATAATTATTCGTGTCATGCGTCAGTACGCGGTATTCCCCGCCCGGATAGCTCATATACCCTAGCTGCGATTGCGTGGACCCGGAACTCAAGTCCAGGGAGGGGATAATTAAGCCCTTTCCATCCGGCATCCACACCGGCTCGTAAAATATCCTTCTCGGCGTGATTGCAACTTTCGTCATCTTTCCGCTTCCCACATCCACGTCCAGCAATCCGCCCAGCGCGTCCTTGGTAGGCTGCGTGATCGGAATCAGGATAGTCTTTCCGTCCGGCGACCACACCGGCGTGAGGCTGTCGCTCATCAGGTTTTGATCTTTAAGAATTTGCCGCTCGCCGCTCCCGTCGCTCTTCATCACAACCAGATCCCAATACGGCGAGTCGTGTTTTTCGCGCAAAAACGCAAACCGCTGGCCGTCCGGCGAAAACGTAATCGGCGTATCGACGTCTTTGGCCACCACATGCGGAGTTCCGCCCAGAACCGGTGATGCATACAAGATGCCGATAATGTGTTCTTCCTCATCGCGACGCAAAAAGTATAGGTAGCTTCCGTCCGGCGAAAACGTAAGCGTCTGGTAGCGCGTGGCTGCGGGCGCCACCACCTGCGTGTTGCTTCCTGTGGCGATGTGTCGCAGCCAAAGCGATTGCAGCCCTTTTTCTGAATGCACCTGCAGGAGATATTTCCCGTCTGGAGAAATGGCGGCCCGCGACACGTGACCGCTGTTCGTCAAATTCGTAATTTCGAAATTCGCAAACGGCACATGTCTTGAACGCTCCAATAACGTATAGATGCCAAACCCGGCCGCCACCAGCAGTCCAGCCAAAATCGTTCCTGCTAAAATTGCGCCCAGCTTGTTCTGCTTCGCCGCGGCCACAATCACTGATCCGCTGGATTTCACGATGTTCGCGGGTGCCGCTTCCGCGGTCGTCGCTGAACTTGCCACTCGCGAGGTAGCACTCGCGGTAGCCGCAGTCCGCCCAGAATCGCTTTCCCGTTGTAACCGCTTCAGGTCCGCGCGAAGTTCCGCGGCCACTTGATACCGGATGTCTCGATCCTTCTCCAATGCTTTATTCAAAATTCGTTCGAACTCGGCGGGTAGGCTCGGGTTCAGCCTAATCGGCGATATCGGTCCTTCATGCAAAATCTTGTCAAAAATCACCGCACTCGTAGATCCGGGGAATGGGTTCTGTCCAGTCACCATCTGATACAGCACCGCTCCCACGGAAAACAGGTCCGTCCGCGCATCCAATTCTTCTCCGCGCGCCTGCTCCGGCGACATATAAGCAATCGTTCCCACAGCTGTGCCCGGACTGGTTAAGTGGGTCTCGTCGGGATCGATCGTCGCCCCCTCCTCGGCCCTTGCTGATCCGCTTCGAATGAGCTTTGCCAGCCCAAAATCCAGGATCTTTGCCTGCCCGCGATCGGTAAGAAAAACGTTTGCCGGCTTGATATCGCGATGCACGATGCCTTTTTTGTGAGCCGCATCCAGCGCATCCGCCAGCTGAATTCCAATTTCCAGCGTGCGTCCAAGCGCAATCGGCGCGTTCAGCAGCAAAGCATCCAGCGATTGCCCTTCCAGCAGTTCCATTGCCAGAAAAGTCTTGCCGTTGTCCTCTTCAATCGCGTGCATTGTGCAAATTCCGGGATGATTCAGCGAAGAAGCCGACCGCGCTTCTCGCAAAAACCGTTCCAGCGTCTGTGGATCGCGGTGCTTGTCTTCGGGCAGAAACTTCAGTGCAACTCGTCGGCCGAGCTTTGTGTCCTCGGCTTCGTACACCACGCCCATGCCTCCGCGCCCAAGTTTGCGCACAATTCGGTAGTGTCCTATCAGTTCGCCGTCCATCGTGGAAAAGGAATGTTAGCGGCTGCCTGCAAGCTGGTCAATTGCCCCGCGCGTCTCTGGATTCACGAACGTTTCTTCGTGCTCCGGTGCTCGGGGTTCGCCGTCTGAACCTGGGGTTTGGTTCGCGCCTCTCTCAAGCTGGCGCATTCGTTCCCCCGATCCCACCTTTTTGCTCGTTGGGCCACCCAAAAGGCTCGTGGCCGCCCGAGAGGACGGTGGCGCACGCTCAGGCGCCGGTCTGCATTTCTCGTTCGAACGGTACCTCATTTATACTATAAATCTTATGGATATTTATACAATTCTATGCTATAGTCATCTTTTTTTGTTCTATGGGCCAGCGGGTGGGCCCTGCTTGTGGCTGCCGAGCATCGGGACTAGCTGAGGGCTCGGCTTGGAGCCCGCCAGGTAAAAACGGATGCGAGCCCTCAGCTAGTCGAAGAAGCGAGTCGAAGGATCTCTACTGCCCCAGCCATTTTAACAAAACAGTTCATTTGCTAAGCCCTTTATCATCTGCAGTTACAGGAAAAAGGCAGGGGGAGGAGTAGCTCCAAAGTAAACGGTAAGTCCCAAAGCGATGGGTAGGGCTGATGACCAGCGCCCGTAACTCCTTTAGATCTCATACTTACAGAAATTCGCCTCTGTAAGCTCTTTAGAATGAATACTTACGCAAAAGAGGGGGAGGGGGTCTCCGGCCTAGCGATCGTCAGGCAGCACCGGCAGTACCGCCATGTTCCCGGTGCTAGGATCGTCTCGAAGTTTTATATACAGCAGCGTTCCGTTCGGCCGTGGAACACCCAGCGATCCGTCCGCGAAACCCGCTGGCACGGGAACGTTGTGCGCAAATTGCTGGTCGGACGCCACGGACTCCAGCAGAAAAAGATTCGAGCCACTCAGGCGGCATTGCTTATCCGGACTGTCCGGGCAACGAATTTCCTTTAACGTCGGGAGCCGTACCAATGTCGCCAGGGGCAGCCAGTCGCCTTTGCTCCCTTCTTCGGAAACCGCGCGGAATCGCAACACTCCAAAAGCTGAAGGCCCAAAGCTCTTCAGCGGGTCGAGAATCGCCAGCGCCGTTTGTGCGTCCTGCATCACCAGATTTCCTTCGCCAAAACTCAAGGTCGCATGGAACGATTCATCTTCGCTTGCCACTTCAATTTTTTCTGTGTGCGAAAATTTCTCCGGCACTTCGGACTTTACAAAAAAAGTGATTCTTCCGCCCTGCGGTAACAAGTCATTGTTTCCCAGGCGAATCGCCGAAGGCGTCGGGCCAAGCTGAATGGATTTATTCATCAGCGAAACTCTTGGCCGCGCTGGCTGCACCGTGGTCTGCAAATCCAACACCCGGCCGTCTTTCAGCGCCACTCGCGCCAGCAGATTTTGGTGTGCTTGAAACGAAGCCGTGGACATCGCTGCCGGAGCCGCCAGGTACAACACATCTTTTCGTTCTGCGCGCGTCAGTTTCGCCGGCGCAAAATGAACGCCGTTCAACTCGAAGCTGTTTACTTCATCCAGGCGCGTGCCTTCCAGCACTCCTTGCTGGTCTCCCGCGCTAATCGTGAAATCCTCCAGCTTCGCGGCCTCTGAATACGTCTGCAGCGACAGTTCGTCTGGATGTGCTTGCCCGTAGCGGTGCACCAGCAGATCCACTTTTCCAGCCGGAGCGTCTTTCAGTGGAACGTGAACCTCGATTTCATTCGTGCCGCTCGCTTTCCAGGTCAGCTTTGTTTCCTTGCCGTTTGGCGCTCGCAGCAGAATTTTCTCCGCGCACACCGCGCAAATCGATTCCAGATGCAGCGTATCGTCCCGTCCGACGATTAATGCGGTTTGATCCTTCTGCGGAACTGTCCAGTCTCCGCGCTGCGTGTTTCGTATGTGAAAACTTGGTCCCGCGAAGGCTTCGAAACCCCATTTTCCGCGCAGCGTGGCCACAATCTGCGTTTCCAGGTCGGCGGCCGGTGCTTTTTCCGTATCCACCACGAATCCACCGCGCACCGCATCAGCTTTCGCCGGCAGTTCGATTTCTGCGCCGCTTTTGCTGGTCATGCCCAAAACAAAGTCGTGCGCGATAGCCGTGGAAAAAACCAGCGGTGCGCCTTCCACCGGCAGCACCAGCCCCGGATTCTGCAGGCAGAAAACCTGCTCCGCATTCGGATTCCGCAGCGGCGGCAATTGCGGCGCTTCCACCGCCGGCAGCCCTACTACAATCACCGATTTCGGATTTCGAAACGACGGTGGATTGTTCAAATGCAGATTCAGTTGCTCACCGTTGGGCATCGCCAGCGCTGGAATGTACTGAAATTCCGCGGTGTGAATATTTCCCAGCAACCTCGCCAAATCCACTACCGCACCTATGTAGGCGCTGTAAAATCCTCCGCCCGCCACCGGCGTTGTGCTAATTGCGCCAATCAGATCGGATGACGGTCCGGTCGTGAGCGCCGCGACAACCGATTGACTGTGCCCGTCATCCAGCACCAGGCGATCCGTATTTTGGGTCAAGCATGCCGCTTGTTGCTCCACTGGACGGTCAAAACATTGCTGATCAATTTTAATTTGCAGAGTTTTCGCCATTTGCACGGACCGTTCATGCAACGCGGCCGGCTCGGTATCGGAAGTCTGCCGAATTTCGCTCAGATATTTTTCCAATCTCGAACGATACAATCCCGCCTGGTTCAAGTCTTGCGACGCCCGCACGAAAACTCCCGGCACCGCGCGCACCGCTTTGCGAAGAGTTGCAAATCCTCCACCGGTGTCCGGGGCCAGAAACACCAGCACTTGCTGGGCGTCCTTCGGCACCGTCACCACAATTCCTTCGTCCCGCACTTTCTTGTTCCAGGTTTCCGCTCGAGTGAACCATTCTTCCGGCGGCGGATTGGTCGAACCCCGCAAAAAGGCCACGATCATCAGATATTTCACGGATTGCGATTCAGGAAAGTCCGGATGAATCCAGATGCGGTCGCCTGCCTGAAAATTCGCCGCTTCCGCGATTGGCAGCGATTTGCCGCTGCGAGATACTTTCATTTCCACGCGCGGGCCGGTGAGATCAAACGCCGCCGCCTGGGCCCGCGCCGAGCGTGGCGCCGCGCAAACCACCAGACAAAGTAAAATCATTCGAAAAAGATATTTCGAGATTAAAAGAAAATTTCGATGGGTCCTGAAATACACCACGGAATCGCTTTCTGGCCTGGGTAGATTTTTATTTTGTTTTTAATGCACCGCGCCATCGATTATAGCGCGTCCATTAGTTGTGCCACGATTTTCTGGCGGATGTGTCGGTCAAATTACGCTCTTCCGGTGGCGTCGCCGGCATTCCGGCGATTCTTGTCTAGCTCTTGGGCGCGTAATATCCCTTGCGCGTCAGGATCTTGAAGTCCTTGTTGGTCGTTTCCACTCTTACTTTGCGAAATCGCCCATCCTTCGCGGTGTTCGCCGGATAGTAGCCGAGCGTATACTGGCTGCGCAGCTCGTCCGAAATCTGGTCAAAAGCTTCATTTAATTTCTTTTCCGACGATACTTCAATGGTCCGTCCACCGGTTTCATCGCTCAACTTCTTGGCTACGTCGGGCCGCCAGCCGTACCCAGGATCGTGCACTAACAAAACGTGCACCACGGTGTCTGTCCGCTGCGCCGCTTCAATCGCTTCTTCCAATTTCAGCTTGCTGCCCTCATCCTGCGCATCAGTAATAATCACCAACGCTTTGCGTCCGGCTTCCGTCACTAACTTATCGTTGCACGCCAAAAATATCGCATCGTAAAAATGGGTTCCGCCGCTGCCGCTGCTGGTGGGAATCGTTCCCGGCGTTACTACGCCTCCGCTCACAGCCCCGATCCGTGCCTTGTGGATCGCCCGCTCCACCTGCATCCGATCGTCCGTAAAATCCGCTAGCAGGTCGACATCCAGATCGAAGCTGATCACCATTGCCTCGTCGCCCTTGCGCATTACTCGTTCCATGAAGCGCGACGCTGCTTCCTGCTCGGCGCCCAAGCGGTACTGTTCGCTTCCGCTGGTATCGATCAGCAACCCCAGCGTGATGGGCATGGTCACTTCCTTCGAGAAAAAAGCCAGCTTCTGCTCCTGATTATCTTCAAAGACTTTAAAGTCGTCCTGTTTCAGATCGCCCACGATGCGCTTATTCTTGTCGCGCACAGTCGCGAAGAGGTTTACGAGGTTCACGGTCTTTTTTAGCGCAGGGGTCTGGTCAGGTTCCTGCGAGATCACAGGCAATGCCAGACTGGCCGCGATCGCTGCCGTCAGAGGCAGCTTTAACAAACTCTTCAGAGAAGGCATGTATACTTTCCTTGATGGCCGCCAGCCGCTCAGGGTGCCAGGGCGTGGTGCCAGACAATTGTTAAAGTCCGGCGCTCTCGCAACCGGGTAGGGTGATTTCCGCATCCATAGGATGCAGGGTAGCGGAAGTATGGATGCGTCCGGCAGAAACGTGCCGGTGGTCGAGCATTCCGAACTCTTAGAAGTCTGGCTGGGGGAAAATGAAAAGTCCACGGAAAACAGGCTTTCACAAGCTCGCGTCGCTCCTGCTTTTGGCATTCGCTGCGGCCTTTGCAACAAGCGCTCTGGCACAGGAGCCCCCAGCCGCGCCCGTCCCCAAAGTGCCAAAAGACGTTCCGGCGCAACCTGCACCTAAGCCGCAGGATACCCAAGCCCAAGCCCAAGCCCCCGCAAACCAGAACCTGACCGACAGCCAAACGATCCTAAGAGTCAATGTAAATTACGTTTTTCTACCGGTGACCGTAAAAGACAGTAGTGGCCGGTTGGTTGCCGATCTCACTCGCAACGAATTTCGAATTTTCGACGACAATGTGGAGCAGCGCCTGGAATTTTTCTCCGCGGAAGCCTTTCCGCTCTCGGTTGTCATTTTGCTGGACAACGATCTGAAAGCCAAAGACGCCAGAGAGGTCGATTCCAGTCTTTCCGCTATCCTCGCCGGACTCAGCAACAACGACGAAGCGTTTGTTTGCCGTTTTGACGCCAATTTTCATCCCGGCAAAGGCTTCACGCGCGATCAGGACAAGCTACTCACCGAACTTCATCGCACCCGCCTCAGCAAAGACCGTCCCGATGTTGCCGGGCCGGATCCCGCGGGACCTTTCGCCGGCCCTACGATCAACGGCCAGTCCATCTCGAGCGTTGGCTCTCCGCCTGCCGCCGCGTCTACCGCAATCATCGCCGATAGGACCACCAAAGCTCTCGACGACGCCGTCTATGAAGCGGCGCAACTCCTGAAAGATCGCGGCCGCGACCGCCGCAAAATGATTTTTCTTATTTCCGATGGCGAAAACGGCAAAACCAACCGATACAACTACAGCAACACGGTCAAGGAACTTCTTCGGTACGGAGTTTCCGTCTACAGCCTTGGAGTGGGGGCCGGTTTTTACGAACGTAAGTTCTCGCGCTTGCAGTCATACGCGCACGATACCGGTGGCGACGTTTTCTACGCCGCAAAGCGCAATTCGCTCGAAGGACTCTATTCCCGAGTAACGGAGCAAGCTCGCAACCAATACACGCTCGGCTACAATCCTCGCGGCAACGACCGCGGCAAGGACTACCACACGATCGAAGTGCGCGTTCGGCGAGAAGGTCTCGACGTTCGTAGCCGAGAAGGCTATTACTCCGTCACCGGCCCTCGCTAGCTCCGGCCCGATCAAACAAAATTCAAACTGACCCGCCAGTGTGATTTCTCTTGACTCTCGGCCCAACAAAACTTATATCGTGCAAGAATGTGCGGCCGAACACCGCAACCGCGCCCTAAGAAAGCGAAAAGGAGCCCATCAATGAAAAAGAAAAAGGAAGACAAGAAAGCACCGAAGAAAGCCAAATAGGACTCGCTCAAGATCCCGAGCAGGGGGCGCGACCATTCGTGCCCCCGGCCTTTCTTGCAATGGAGGGCCCGATGAACGAAAGCACAGCAGGATCGCCAGCGGTCTCAGTGAGAGCGCCTTCCGGAACCGCGCACTTCGTACGGCCTGGAGTGAATAACGTTATTCCCTACATTCTGGTTCAGGGCGCGCCGCGCTTCATCGACTTCCTCACAGCTTCGTTCGACGGCCGGGAACTGCTACGCGTGCCCGGATCCGATGGCTCGGTTATGCATGCCGAAGTGCGCATCGGCGATTCCCTCATCGAACTGGGCGATGCGAATGACACCTACCCGGCCCGCCCGACCGTGATCCACCTCTACGTAGCGGATGCAGATGCGAGCTTCGAACGGGCTCTTCATGCAGGCGCTTCCTGCGTGGTTCCCGTCGCGGATATGCCATGGGGAGACCGTCAGGGCACTGCAAAGGATCCCTTCGGCAATACGTGGTATGTCAGCATGCCCAAAGACTGGACACCAGGCCCGGAAGGTGTTCGTTCCATCCAGCCTTTTTTACATCTACGCGATGCGCACGCGATGATCCCGTTCGCTGAATCCGCTTTCGGGGCGGAAGCGCTTGGAGTCGCACTGTCTCCGGAAGGGAAAGTCCTTCACGCCACTATCAAGGCTGGGAATTCCACATTCGAAATCAGCGAAGCTCCCGCAGAGGCCATACCGCCCCCTGTCTATTTGCACATGTATGTTGCGGATGCTGATGCTGCCTACGCGCAGGCATTGCGTGCCGGCGCCAGCTCCGTCGAACCGCCATCCGTCAAGCCATACGGCGAACGTTCTGCGACTATCAGAGACCCCTTTGGCAATACTTGGTTCCTTGCTACCTACCTGGGCGGGTCTGAAGGATAGCCGATATGCGAAATGCTTTGTGAGGCAGTGAAGCCCGACTATCTGGGGCGCGATGCAAATCCACATTCTTTCCAAATTTTCTCCCAGCGCCAGATACCGGAACCGGCTCGCTCGGGCAACGCAAATCCAAGCTGATGCGCCAACATCAGCACTTGGCCGCGATGATGAGCTTCGTGGGCAAGCATATAAGCAAGCATCGTTGGTCCGGCAGGCCATGAGGGCGCCCAGCCGTCCCTGTGGAATTTTCTGACGCGTGCGGGTTTGGCGGTCAAAGCGTCCGCAAGCATTTCCGAACAGCGGTTGGCGCTTTCGGCAAATGCTGCCTTTGCCTGTTTCTGTGTTAGATGGGAGCGATCGAGCTCGGCCGGAAGCTTCAAATGAGGCGCGGAAAGCCTCACCCACTTTCTTCGGATATTGTGGACATGTGAAAAGATGGCAGCGATAGTGCGGCTCTTACCACCGGGGGGTTTCGCGCGCCAGGCGCGGGGGTCAAGATGCTCGAGGATGAGTTGATTCATGCGCTCGTTCGCGGACCATATTTCGAGCAAGGCGGTGCGAACTTCCGATTCCGCGCGAGCGTCGAATTGAGCCATTAGAGCCTCGCTGCGAGCGCTTCTTCATGCGCCGGACAAATCGACTTGTACGCGCAACCCCGGCACTGAAATCCCGGCTTGGCTACAAATTCTCCCGCACGTATTTCCGACGCGGTCTCCTGCACAATTTGTTGCGCTTCCGCGAGTTGTTTTGGGTTGCGCGTGGTTTCTTGCCGTTCATTATTCTGCAAGTAATGAAATACCAGCCGCACTGGATTCAGTTCCAGAATCTCTTTCACCGCTATGGCATAAATGCTCAGCTGTAGATCCTTCTTCGCGTCCGCTTCTTTTCTCGGCTTTCCCGTCTTGTAGTCGACGATTTCCACATCTTTGCGTCCTAGGGAATTGATCTGGTCAATTCGCCCGTTCACGATCACATTATTGTCTAGGTCCAGCTCGAAACTTTTCTCCTGCTCCAGGATTTCCGGTAGCGTCTCCATCATCGCCGCATAAAACGTTTTCAGCTGGTCCAGGCCATCTTTTTTGTACTCCTGCTCCTGATAGTCGTCCTCGAATCCAATTGCCGACCACTCCGTCTCATAAATCCGCTGTACGTCTTCAAACACCAGGCGATTGCCCTTTTTCATTTCCGTCATCACGCGTTTGATCGTCGCGTGCACCACTCTGCCGAACGTCAAGGTAGCCCGCGCATCTCCCTGGATGGACCATAACTTCTCAAAGAGAAATCGCTGCGGACAACTCCGGTAGCCCATCACGCTCGAAGGACTCAAGCGCAACGGCTCCGGCACGAGAGGAAAATAAGACTCCGCCCACCCGGCGATTCGGGAAAAAATTTTCGCGGGTCCGCGGGCAGGGAAGAGTTGCTGATCTTGCTCGATGAGTTCCGGTCCGCCCGTACCGGTCGCGACAGTCACCTTCGGCGCAATCTGGATCACGTCACGCCTCTTGATCGCAGGGTCCATCAAAATATCTTCGACGAACAGCGGCACTTTACCTTTCTTCTCAGTGATCGTCGTCAGCGTGAGCCGCTCCTGCGCGCGCGTCAGCGCCACATAGAATAGCCGCCGCTCTTCCTGTGTGTGATAATCGCCTTCCGGCAATTCTTCCTTCATCAGCTCCAACGGAAACTCAAACAGCGGTTTGCGGTCGGCCACAGGAAATGCGCGCGAATTCACGCGCAGCACAAAGACTTGCGGAAATTCCAGCCCTTTCGCTCCATGCACCGTCATCAATTGCACGGCATCGCCCGGCGCATCGTCGTCCAGGGAAACCGTGCCATTCGCTTGCTGGTAGTAATCGAGATATTCCAGAAATTCCGCAAGCTGCCGCGTCTCGCTCTTCGGCTCCCACTCAATCACGAATTCCGCCAGCCGTTGCACATACTTCCGGTCCTGGGCACTTGCGCGTTGCAGGATCTCGAGCCATTCCGTCAAATCGTTCAAAATCTCCCGCGCCGTCCTTCGGTTGATTCTTTTCCTCTGGTCGCTCAAAAAACCCAGCAAGGTCCCAATGGCCGCGCGCGAGCCGTCGAACGCCAGCTCACCTTGCGGCAGTTGCAGCACGTCATAAATTGGTTTGCGGTCTTTTTTCGCGCGCTCCGCCAGGCGCACAATATCAGGTGCCTCAAGTCCCCATGCCGGCGCCGCGAGCACTCGGACACATTCCACGTCATCGTAAGGCCGAGCGATCATGCGTAGATACGCTAGCGCATCCTTTACCAGCGGATGATCCAGAATCGAAAGGTTGCTGATTACAAACGGAATTTTCCGGCGCAAGAGTTCTTCCACCAGCAGGTCCCGGTGGGAATGCTGCCGGTACAGCACCGCGAAATCCCGCCAGCGCTTTCCGGCACCGTGGCTTTTCTCAATCTGCCCGGCAACCCAGCATGCTTCCTCTTCCTGGCTTGCCAGTTCCGCGATTCGAACGCGTTCGCCCTCTTTTTTGCTTGCGTGCAAGGTTTTTTTCGGAAAATCCGCGGTCGTCTCGTTGTGCGAAATGGCCTGAGTCGCCACACGCAAAATATTCGGAGTCGAACGGTAATTCTCCTGGAGCAGTACGCGCAATTTCGCGGAGTCCTGACCGTCCTTCCACTCCGCAAATCGTTGCAAGAAAAGTTTGAAGCTGCCAAAAGACGCGCCACGAAATCGGTAAATCGCCTGATCGTTATCGCCCACCACCACGATATTGCGCGGAGCCGCCGCAATCAGTTCCAACAATCGCAGCTGCGCGATGTTGGTGTCTTGAAATTCGTCCACCAGAATATGCCGGAAGCGTTTCCGCAGTTTTTCCCGTAACGCCGCGTCTTCTTCCAGCAGCTTCACCGCTTCGGTCATCAATCCGTTAATAGCTACGGCATTTTTTTCACGCAGCAGTTCTTCGCTTGCCCGGTAAGCTCGCGCAATTTCTCTCTGCCTTTCCACTTCTTCCAGCCGCTCTTTATACGTTTCTTCGTCCAGTTGAGCTCGCTCCGTTTCCAATTTAGCGGCTAGCCCTTCCGCATAGTCCTTGTATTTTTCGCAGGAAACCAGTTCATCCTGGCAGCGCGAAAAGAACTGGACAAAATCGGTGAGAAACTGTCCGGGATCCGCCAAGCGCCGGTATTTTTCCAGTTGCAGCCGCCGCATATTTCGCCGCAACAGAATCCAGTGGTCCACGGTCTCCAGCGGCAGCCGGCTGGGCGCTCCTTCTTTCAAAATCATTTCGCAAAAAGAATGAAACGTGGTCAGGGTGATCCCATCGGCCCGCCCTCCGCACGTTTTCTTGACGCGGCGCAGCATTTCCCCCGCTGCTTTTTTTGTGAATGTCAGCCCCAGAATGTTTTCGCCGGAGAGAGAGCCATCGCGTTCGAAAAGATTTCGAATTCGTTCGGTAATCACGCGGGTCTTTCCAGTTCCGGCTCCCGCAATCACCAGCAGTGGTCCTTCGCCATGCTCGATCGCGCGCCGTTGCGCCGCATTCATCTCCAGGCCAGGCAGCGCCGGGATCGCCGACGGCTCATTTTCAAAGAGGTCAAACAAGGTTGCCATAGTTTAGTCAGGGTACCGCGTTTCAAGGCGAAGAGGAAGCGAAGAAGAGAGCTTCGAGAAATCGGGTTTCCAGTAAAATTTTGGCTGAGGCCGGATTAGCGCTGCGATTTCTTCCCGGAGGCGACGTCGGCGTTAAATTCCTTGGATTTATTTTTTGGGACGGTCAGCGATTTCCAATTTTCTCCGGCAAAATGTTTCGCGAGCAACACAATCTGCCCCACGTGATACGTGTAATGCGCAATTTGCCGATGAATTGCCTGCATCACGGAATGGTCTTCATCGCGGATCTTGACCGTCTTGGTCATATCCGCATCGTTCAGAGTTTGCAGGGCGGAGAACACGCATTTCCAGCCGCCATCCCATAGATCCAGAATCTCCGCACGATTCTTCGGCGGCGCTTCGAATTCCGAATCACGATTGCGATCCGGTTTCTCGCCGTCGGTTGTCAAGAAGTCAGTGAATCTCGAGCGCATATTTCCCGCAAGATGCTTCACAACAATGGCGATCGAGTTTGATCCCGGATCCAGCAAGGCAGCCAGACCCGCATCCGGGCACTGAGCAATCGCATTCTCGCCCAGCTTCTTGTAGTAATGGAAAATCGCGATGGAATCTTTCAAATAGGAGTCGGTCCGTTCGTGTGGCATGAAGGAATTCTACTCCGCTTCGTCGCGGTCCCGTGGGAAGATTGCGTTCAGTAGAGGCCTGTCGAAAGCCATTGGAATATCCCTTGACTATTCGCCTTTTATTCGCCTAGAGTCTTTTCGCGCGCTCATTTTTCTTGGAGGATTTCATGTCAATCGCACAAACCCTGCTGCCCGAATTCGAACAGGAAATGGCCAACACTCGCAAAGTTCTGGAACGAATCCCCGACGACAAATGGAATTGGAAACCGCACGAAAAATCCGGAACCACGGGCTGGCTCGCGGGACATGTGGGAACAGTTCCTGGATGGCTGACCATGACGCTGAACACCGAAAGCCTGGATTACGCTCCGTTGGACGGGCCAAGTTACGCACCGCCGAAAATCGAAAATTCCCAACAGCTTCTCGCCGCCTTCGACAAAGAGGTTGCGGAAGCTCTCACAGCTCTGACGGCCGCCAGCGATCAGGACATCATGAAAAACTGGACGCTGCTCGCTGGCGGGAAAGAAATCTTTACGATGCCGCGCGTTGCGTGTATCCGGAGCATGATCATGAACCATCTCATCCATCATCGCGCTCAGCTGACCGTATACCTGCGCCTGCTCAATATTCCCGTTCCCGGCTTATACGGACCATCTGCCGACGAGCAGTGAGCAGAGTCAAGTAGAACAGCCTGAGAACTCGAAGCACGTGCATTTTTGTTTTACATTCTGCGACGTAAAACGGCACGTGCCATCCCAGGAGTTACCCGGCGCCGACTTACCACACGCATCCTTCAGCGACAGCGATGCCCTGCCAGACGTCCGCCAGGAAAGAGGCACTATATTGCCTCTCTGTTCTTCCATGGTGTCCTATACTTGGTTTGATAGCCTCTTCCGAGGGCCAACGCCATGCAATACACCGCTACAAAGGAACTGGTCTTTTTCTCCACCACCTCTCGCGAGTTCCGGCATTGGAAATTGCGCGTCGAAGGCCGCGTTGCCACGCTCGCCATGAATGTCGACGAAGACGGCGGTTTACGCCCCGGCTATAAACTGAAACTCAATTCCTACGATCTGGGCGTCGATATCGAACTGCACAACGCTCTGCAGCGCATTCGTTTCGAGCACCCTGAGGTCGCCTGCGTCGTCATCACCAGCGCCAAGGACAGAATGTTTTGCGCTGGTGCAAATATCTACATGCTCGCCGGTTCATCGCACGCCTGGAAGGTAAATTTCTGTAAATTCACGAACGAAACGCGCAACGGCATGGAAGATTCCAGCCGGAACGATGGATTGAAATTTCTTGCTGCGCTCAATGGCACCACCGCCGGCGGCGGGTATGAGCTGGCGCTTGCCTGCGATGAAATTATGCTGATCGACGACCGGTCGAGCGCGGTAAGCCTGCCCGAAACCCCGCTTCTCGGAGTGCTGCCTGGAACCGGCGGCCTCACCCGCGTCGTTGACAAACGCAAAGTCCGTCGCGACCTTGCCGACATGTTTTGCACCAATCCCGACGGCGTAAAAGGCGAACGCGCGAAATTATGGGGCTTGGTGGACGAAATCGTGTCGCCCGCAAATTTCGCGAAAGCCGTGCAAGAACGCGCGGCGAAATTAGTTGCATCGTCCACGCGTCCCGCGGCAGTGAAGGGAATCACATTACATCCCTTCGCTCGAAAAATTGACGACAACGGATATCACTACTCGCAGGTGGATGTGAGTTTCGACCGGGACTCTCGCACCGCGACCATCGCTATTCGCGGTCCGCAGAGTTCGCAACCCAAAACAATCAATGAAATTCACGCCGCAGGAGATTCCTGGTGGCCGCTGGCCATGGCCCGGGAACTCGATGACGCGATCCTGATGTTGCGCGCCAATGAACCGGAGCTCGGCTTATTCCTTTTAAAGACCGAAGGAGAAATCTCCACGGTTCTACAACTGGATTCTTTCTTCGAAAAGTTTCGCGAAGATTGGCTGGTTCGCGAAACCGTTGGATTGCTGCGCAGGACTTTCGCGCGCCTCGACGTTTCTTCGCGCAGCATGTTCGCGGTCATTGATCAAGGCTCTTGCTTTGCCGGCACGCTGCTGGAACTGGCGGTGGCGGCGGATCGTTCTTACATGCTTGCTTTGCCAGAGGAAAAAAATCACGCTGGCGCGGAACCCAAGCTCGCGCCCAGAATAGCGCTCAGCGCTGTAAATTTTGGAATTTTCCCCATGGTCAATGGGCGCAGCAGGCTGGAAACGCGATTCCGCGGGGATCTGCAAAAGCTGGCAAGACTCAGAGCGAAAACATATGTGGAATTGGACGCGGACGCGGCCGTGGAACTTGGCCTTATCACCGTAGCGCCTGACGAGCTCGACTGGGAAGACGAGATCCGCATGGCCATCGAAGAACGCACCAGCCTTTCGCCCGACGCGCTCACCGGAATGGAAGCCAACCTGCGTTTTCCCGGCGCCGAAACAAAGGACACAAAAATATTCGGCCGGCTCTCCGCCTGGCAAAACTGGATTTTCGTTCGTCCGAACGCCACAGGCGAGCAGGGCGCGCTTAAATTATTTGGCAAAGGATCGAAAGCGAAATTCGATCGGGAGCGTGTGTGATGGAAACAAATTATCAGGACCGCATACCGAATAATGTGGGACTCGGCTCAAATCGCACGCTGCAGCGCGCGCTCGAGCACTGGCAGCCGGAATTTCTGAATTGGTGGCACGGCCTTGGTCCCAGCGATTTCAACGCCAACGAAATTTATCTGCGCACGGCGATTAGCGTTGATACCAAAGGCTGGGCAACATTCGACTACGTGAAAATGCCAGACTACCGCTGGGGAATTTTCCTCGCTCAACAGGAGGAGGACCGTCGCGTCGGGTTTGGCGATCACTTTGGTAAGGCGGTCTGGCAACAAGTGCCGGGCGAGCATCGCTCCACGCTGCGACGTTTGATTGTGACCCAGGGCGACACTGAACCGGCTTCGGTCGAACAGCAGCGCCTGCTCGGGCACACTGCACCGTCGCTTTATGATTTGCGGAATCTTTTTCAAGTGAACGTGGAAGAAGGGCGGCATCTTTGGGCGATGGTGTATTTGCTCCATGCATATTTTGGCCGTGATGGCCGAGAAGAAGCCGAAGAATTGCTGGAGCGCCACTCCGGTGACGCCGACAATCCACGCATTCTCAGTACCTTCAACGAGCCGATTAGTGACTGGCTTAGTTTTTACATGTTTACTTATTTCACCGACCGAGACGGAAAATTCCAGTTGAAGTCGCTCGCTGAGTCGAGTTTCGATCCGCTTTCACGGACCTGCAAATTCATGTTGACCGAGGAGGCGCATCACATGTTTGTCGGGGACACCGGAATCGGCCGGGTTATCAAGCGCACAGTCGAAGTGATGAAAGAACTGGGCACTGACGATCCGATTGCGCTGCGCAAAGCAGGTGTGATCGATCTTCCCACCATTCAAAAATACTTGAATTTCTGGTTCAGCTCCTCGCTCGATTTATTTGGCGGAGATTCTTCGTCGAACGCGGCGTCTTATTTCGCGAATGGACTGAAGGGCCGGCCTGACGAGATCAAATATGAAGATCACGTGGAATTGGAATCGAGCTACACACTGGAATTGCCTGACGGAAAAGGCGGCGTGCGCGAAGAACGAATTCCTATGCGTAACGCGGTGAACGAGGTGGTCCGCGAAGCTTACGTCCGCGACTGCGAAAAAGGTTTGGCTCGCTGGAATCGCCACTTGGAAGAAGCAGGTTATCCGCAGCGCATGACCTTGCCGAGCACCAGATTTCGGCGCACGGTCGGCAGTTGGGCGAATATCCCAACAAATCCCGAAGGCAAACCGATTAGCCAGGAAGAATTCGACGCGCGACAGGACGAATGGCTCCCGACGCAAGCCGATCGCGCCTACGTTCACAGTGTAATGCGCGGTGTTTTCGAGCGGGGGAAAATGGCCAGCTGGATCGCTCCTCCCGAACGCGGCATCAATGCGCAACCGATCGATTTCGAATACGTCCGCTTGCACTGACAGAAGACCGATCTGTAGATCCAGCAAGGTGACGCGCCAATTTTGAAGGGCGAGAGCTAAAGTCTTACGCGGAAGCGGTAACTCCGAAAGCGCTGACAGAGGACAACGCTTGCTTCTCGGTGCAGCCTTCGGATGAGGATATGCTCATTCCAATCATGGAAACGTAAGTATTCGCAGGCAGGAATCTGGATCGTTCGCGAACGAGGTCAAACCAGCTCTCGGGTGCAGCCTGAAAAGAACATCAATCACATTTTCGATTATGACCAGGGACTGGAACAGCTGAACAGCTAATGAAATGCTCATTAAGACCCAGCGAAGCTGCTGGATATAGCTTACGCTGCATTTTGGTGCCGCAGATGCACAATGACGCCCAAATTAAGGAAGCGCTCAAGCGCTACTGGGGCTATGACGCGTTTAGGCCGAAGCAGGAAGAGATTGTGCGCAACATTCTGGACGGACGGGATGTTTGCGTGGTGATGCCAACTGGCGGCGGGAAATCTTTGTGTTACCAACTGCCGGCGGTGTTGCAGGATTGCAAAACGGCGATTGTGGTTTCTCCCTTGATTGCGCTGATGCAGGATCAAGTGGCGCAGCTCGCGCAGATGGGAATTCCCGCTGCGGTTTTGAACAGCAGCCAGAAGTGGAATGAACAGCGTGAAACGGAGCGCCGCGCGGAAGCTGGCGAACTTCGTTTGCTGTATCTTTCGCCAGAGCGTCTGGCGAAACGGGAAATGCTGGAATGGGTGGCGAAAGTGCCGGTGTCGTTTTTTGCGATTGATGAAGCGCATTGCATATCGGAATGGGGTCACGAGTTTCGTCCGGACTACCGGCAACTGAAATTGTTGCGCATGGAATTTCCGAAGAAACCCATCGCCGCATTCACCGCCAGCGCGACACAGCCCGTACGACACGACATCATTGAGCAACTAAAGTTGCGCGAGCCCGGAAAATTCATCGCCAGTTTCCACAGAAAAAATCTCAACTACCAGGTCGTTCCCTGCGATTCCGCGACGCAAGCTGAAAAATTGCTGGCAATTCTTCGCAAACATGGAGGAAGTGCGGTGATTGTATATTCGCCGACTATCAAACGAGTCGGCTTGACCGTGGCCATGTTGCGCGAAAGCGGCATCGCAGCCATCGGATACCACGCGGACATGGATGGCGCGCAGCGCAAGAAAAATCAGGAACAATGGATGGCGGACGAAGTTAATGTGCTGGTGGGTACGATTGCGTTTGGCCTGGGCATCAACAAAAGCGCGGTTCGCGCCGTGGTTCACCTTTCATTGCCCAAATCCATCGAACAGTATTATCAGGAAGCGGGCCGCGCAGGCCGAGACGGGTTAGCCTCGGATTGTTTTCTGCTTTGGCAGATACAAGACCAGATTTTGTTACGACACTTTATCGGGAAGATCATCGATCCCGATGAAAAGACACGCGCGCAGCAGCGGCAACGTGAAATTCAGCGATTTGTGGAGTCGAAACAATGCCGGCACAGAATGATATGTGAACATTTCGGCGAGGCAGTGCGCTGGGAAAAATGCGAAGCCTGCGATGTTTGTCTTGGCCCGGAGGTCACCGAGCGGGCAGCGAACACTGCACCGAAAGAGAGCATCTCATCCGCAATCCCGGGTTTTTTTACAGAAAAAAACGAGAAGAGACGCCGTGCAGGCAAGAGCAAACGTGCAGCACACGACTCGGGTATCGACCAAGAGCTGTTCGAAGCGCTACGGAAATGGAGAAGGGCCATTTCGCTCCGCGAAAACGTGAGCGCTTTCATAATAATGTACGACTCGGTCTTACGCGATATTTGCGCGGCGAAACCGACAACGATGGTGGAGTTGGCGCGAGTCCCCGGCATCGGCGAGCAAAAGTTGCGACGTTACGGAAACCAAATTTTGGAAGTGCTGCACGGCGGATAATCAAGTTTTGGTTTCGGCGGGAAGGTGCTTGCGCTGCGGACGGGTAAGCTGTATTCTGTTTTGGATGAAACTTCACTTCGAGATGAGCATTGTCATGCGCGGCAGCTGTCCGTGCTGTTGCGGTATGCCATCTGGCGAGGGGAAACTGACGCTCTAATTTAATCGTCCAGTTTCGAATGCGTTTCGACCCACCGCCAGCGCGACCGGCAGGTGGGCTTTGTGTTTTCGGAGAACAAATTTTGGGAATCGAAATGAGAACAAAAACTAGAACGTAGAAAGGGAGAAAAAATGTCCGATTACAAGCATCCAGAGGTGCTGGTCACCACCGAATGGGCCGCGGCCCACTTGAACGATCCCAAAGTACGGTTCGTGGAAGTAGACGTAGACACTACCGCCTACGACCAAGGCCACATCGCTGGCGCGGTTGGCTGGAACTGGCAGACACAGCTGCAGGATAACGTGCGGCGCGATTTGATTACAAAATCCGCGTTGGAGAAACTGCTTTCGGAATCCGGGATTTCTAACGACACCACGGTCATTCTTTATGGCGACAACAACAACTGGTTTGCGGCGTATGCGTTCTGGCAGTTGAAGTTGAACAGCCACAAGGATGTGCGTTTGCTCAATGGCGGACGGAAGAAGTGGGCGGAAGAGAAGCGCGAATTGACGATCGCTCCCACAAAAGTAGCGCCAGCGTCATATAAAATCGCGGGCATTGACGACTCCATCCGGGCCAAGCGCGAAGCGGTGTTCGCGGTGGTGGACAAAAAATCGAAAGGCCAGCTGGTGGACGTGCGCTCGGTGGATGAATTTACCGGGAAAATCCTAGCACCTCCGGGGCTTGCCGAAACCGCGCAACGCGCGGGACACATTCCTGGCGCGGCGAATATTCCGTGGTCGCAAGCGGCGCGCGAAGACGGAACGTTCAAGTCCTACGACGAATTGAAACAGCTGTACGGCGGAAAGGGAATTGATGGCGCCGATGAAGTGATTGCGTATTGCCGGATCGGCGAGCGCAGTTCGCACACGTGGTTCGCGTTGAAGTACCTGCTCGGATTTGAAAATGTGCGCAACTACGACGGTTCGTGGACCGAGTGGGGCAACCTGATCGGCGCGCCGATTGCGAATCCGACGGCGGAGAATGTGTCCGCCGCAGGCGCGCGGTAGCTTTAATCGGCATTTCGAGCTGATCGAGGGATCTCTCGGCGCAACGTAGGCGAAGAGAGATTCCTCGAAGACTCCGCTCGGAATGAGAGCGGGGGAAAACCGAGTTGTATAGGATTAGCTTTCGGATGTTTTTTATGCCAGGGCGCGGTCGCCAAGTGGTAAGGCAAAGGTCTGCAAAACCTTTATCGGCGGTTCGATTCCGCCTCGCGCCTCCAAATTTCTAACTCCCTCATGGGCGGTCCAGATCATTTTCGTGCTGATAAGACCAGTCGATTGTTGGATCGAGCGCTGGATCGACTGGCGTTCCGTTGGTATTTTCGCCGTCTTTTTTGGCGGCTTTTTTTTCCGCGCGGCGCTGCGCTTTTTCTTTCGCCTTATCGAGCCGCTTCATTTCCTTTTGACGTTTCTGAAATGTAATCGACATAGGGTGTCTCCTGTAATTTAGGTTGACGCCGTGTTGCTCCTGAACGAAATCCCTAAATAGAGCTTTCGACGAAGATCCGGAAACGACGCGACCTCGACGGATGGCGCAATTTCCGCAAAGCTTTTGCTTCAATCTGGCGAATGCGTTCGCGCGTGACGTCGAACACCTGGCCAACTTCCTCCAAGGTGTGTTCGCTGCCGTCGTCCAGGCCAAAACGCATTTTAATAATTCGTTCTTCGCGGGGAGTGAGTGTCCGCAGCATGGACGCCATTTGCTCTTTCAGGTTCAAATGAATCGCCGCGTCCGACGGGGAGACTACACCTTTGTCCTCGACGAGGTCGCCGAGGTGAGTTTCTTCGTCCTCACCAATCGGAGTTTCGAACGATACCGGCTGCTGCGCGATCTTTTTTGTCTTGCGCACGGAGTCCACGGAAACATCCATGCGCTTGGCGATTTCTTCGGCGGTCGGTTCGCGTCCCAATTCCTGGACCAATTGCGCGCTGGTGCGCACCTGCTTGTTGATGGTTTCGATCATGTGCACCGGCACGCGAATGGTACGCGCTTGGTCGGCAATGGCGCGGGTGATGGCCTGGCGAATCCACCAGGTCGCGTACGTCGAGAATTTGTAGCCGCGGCGCCACTCAAATTTATCCGCTCCGCGCATCAAGCCGATGTTGCCTTCCTGAATCAAATCCAGAAATTGCAATCCACGGTTGGTATATTTTTTCGCGATGGAAACAACGAGGCGCAAATTCGCTTCGGTCAATTCTTTTTTCGCCTGTTCGGCGTCAGCTTCGCCCCGAAGAATAATCACCAGCGCGCGCTTCAAATTGGTTGCAGAGGCCTTGCCGGATTCTTCGATCTCGCGAATCTCCGCGCGACACAAGCGCAATTTTCTGCGGGCTTCCGCGCCGGCTTCGCCCCGCGAAGCGTTGGCGCGCCGTTCCAAGCGGACGGACTCACGTTCCAACGATTGCAGCCGCTCGACGGTATGACGTACGAGATCGATCAGGCGCTTGCGCTCGCGCTCCTTAAAGTGAATTACGCGGACCAGACGCGACATTTCGATTCGCGTGCGGCTCAGCTGCCGCCTGGCCCGAAGATAGGCACGCTTGTTCGAGGTTGCGGTATTTTCCAGCTTGATCGCCTGCTTCAGCGCCAAATCGTAGGATTTGTGAATCTTGTCGATGACCTGCAGCGTTTGCCGCGTCTTGCTTTCAATTTTTTCCGGAGTCAGGTCTTCATCATCAAAATGAATGAACTCTTTGATAGGACGAATTTCGTTGCGCAGTTCCTCGGCCACCGCGATCAATGCCTTCAACACAATCGGAGAACGCGAAATCGTCTTAAGTACCAGTAACTGTCCGCGCTCCATGCGTTTCGCGATGGAAACTTCGCGCTCGCGCGTCAGCAGCGGCACCACGCCCATTTCGCGCAAGTATGTTCTGACGGGGTCACTGGTTTTGTCCAACAAGCCAGGTTTGCGTTCGAAGTCAGCTTCTTCAGCCGAAGCCGGTTCGTGGGGAATTTCAATTTCGGTCGTTTCCGTAAGTTCAACTGCTGCGTGGGCGAGCTTCGCTGCGGACGCATCTTCGTAAATTTCGATGCCGTCGGTCTCGAGACTGGCGAAAAGAGTGTCCAGCTCCTCGGTGGTATGTTCTTCGGCCGCGAGTACGCCATTCACTTCATCGGTAAGAAGGTATCCGCGTTCCTTGCCGACGGTGATCAGGTTGCGAATCTGGTCGAATTTTTCCTGGGTCGCGAGCACGAAGATCTCTCCCCTTTAATGCTACTGCGAAACTTTTCGCTCTTCTTCAAAATTCACAGCGGCGCTGAAACAGAAACGCACAACGCCGCCTGGATGCGGAACGGAATGAGGCAGTCGAAGCTTGAATGCGGCCCGCTGCTGAATGTAGTCTGGATGACAACTGCCATTATATCACTACATCGCTTGCGCTGAACGCCGTTCCGGCTGGCCAAAGCAAAAAAAATCGCCCGGTGTGGATAATGCCGTGGAAAACGCCAAGTTCGTGGAGAACTTCGGCGAAAACAGCCGTTTTTTTTCGCGTTTTTGCCAGCAACAGCCGAGTCGCCTGCCTGCCACGAACAGGCGCCCGGCCACTTGACCAATAAAATTAGCCTTCGAGCTGAACCTGCAGGACTTCTCCTGGCAGGCAAATCAAGCTGGGCTTGGGCACGTTGGACAGGCGAGTAATGGGGTTCATCCCTAAATTCTCTCTTGTTTGATGACTCGCGGCGCCATCTGGTCGCATCCGCTCAATTTTAATGCCGAGGGCGCGTTCCAGTTGGAAGAGATCGGTGCGCTGTTCCCTGAGAAACAGGGTTGAGGCTACGCCACTTCCACCCGCGCGTCCCGTGCGGCCAACGCGGTGAATGAAGTTCTCCGCCACTTCGGGCAGGTCGTAGTTAATGACTTGGGCGATGTCCTGCACATGAATGCCGCGGGAGGCGACGTCTGTGGCTACCAAAACGCGGAAACGGCCGCGCTGGAAGCCCTCCAAAGCAGCGATACGCTGCGATTGCGAGCGATCGCCGTGAATCATAGCTGCGTTGATGCCGTCGCGAGTCAGGCTCTTGGCAATGCGTTCGACGCCACGCTTGGTGCGAGAAAACACCAGGCAACGGCCGGTTTCTTTGCGAAGCAAATGGTTGAGCATCGTGAGCTTGCCATCGGCGGAAACTTCAAACGCCTGGAGTCGCACGTTTTCCGCGGGCTTCAGCGTCGAACCGAAGGTCAAACGAACAGGATTTCTGGTGAAATCCTTCACCAGGCGTTGCATGTCGCCTTCCATGGTCGCCGAAAAGCACAGAGTTTGACGATCTTTCGGAAGCGTTCCGGCGATTCTGCGAATCGCAGGAAGAAAACCCATGTCCAGCATCCGATCGGCTTCATCGAGAATCAGCGTGTGCAGGGCTGCGAATTTCACTTCCTGGCGATCCAGATAGTCTTGCAGACGGCCGGGAGTGGCCACCATCAGGCGAGCACCGTTGCGGATCGCATGCAACTGTTGTCGTTCTGGCAATCCGCCAACGACTAAGGCGGCCGCGGGTAATTTCCCGCGAAGCGCATTGTACTGCGCCGCAACTTGCATCGCGAGTTCGCGCGTGGGAACGAGCACTAGCGCGGCGATTCCCGGCTTGTGCTGCGCGAGCAGTTTTTCAATCACCGGAATTAGAAATGCAAGAGTCTTCCCGGTGCCGGTTTGCGCGGTGGCAAGCACGTCCTTACCTTCCAGAGCCTGCGGAATTGCAGCAGCTTGCACAGGAGTCGGAGTGGTGAATCGCGCCGCAGCCAGGCGTTCCTTCAGGCTCGGAGATACAGATAGTTCAGAGAAATTTTTCATTTAGCTTTCTTGCTGGCTGAGGCCCAGAGCTGCACACACACAGATTTCGTTTTATCAGGGTTTGTAAGTACAAACCCCCGAAGCCCGGCGCGGGCGCAATGGCCTGCAATGCCAGCCTTATTTTGAATTACGCGTAAAACGTACGGAGGATACGGAGGCGGGTATTCTCAGATCACTTACGAAACCAGAGGGACCGCACAACACAACCGCGGTATTAAGCGCAAATCAAGTATAGCACAGACTGGAGAAATTCATTCATGGAAAGTTTTTCGAAAAATTGCGCAAAAGAGACCGTAAAGGGCGCTCTTTTCTGTCACACTGGTAAGCGGTGAAAAATGAGTGACGGAGTGATCGTACAGTATCGCGGATTCGAAGTGAAATTATTGGTCCGGCAATACACGTTTAACGTGCGGGAGGCCGGCAGCGACCGCGAATTTACGCTGAGCATCGAAAACGAGGCTTTTGTCTCGCATCGCGCGCGCTATCAGGATGCGCCGTCGATCTGTTCGCTCCGGTTAAATGCAGAGTTGCAAGCCCACGCAAACCATCCTCCGGAGTCCGAATTTGCCATCACCGCCGCGGAGCTGGAGAGCTTTCGCGCGACTCGCACACCAAAAGAACCGGCAAGCCCGTATGGCCGTAAGCCGCACGACGATTATTGACTCCCACAGAACGTTGATTCCTGTTGCCACGTGGACGCACGGCGCTCAATCCTGTTTCACTCGAAATGAATTCATAAATTCGACGGATTAAAATGACGTGGGAACGGCTGGCCAGCGCGTTCCACCTTGGATAGAATGCGCGATATCTTGGCTCCCACCGGATCCACTACAAGAGCTAATAGCCAATCCACTGCAAGAGGAGCAGTACCGCGGCGACGTTGGGGCATCGCATTGCTCCTGGGATTTGGAGTGCTGGTCAATTATTTTGACCGCGTGAATCTTTCCATTTCGCGCGATGCGTTGCACGAAGCATTCGGGATTTCGGCAGTGATGTTCGGCTATTTATCCAGCGCATACAACTGGACTTACGCGGCGCTGCAACTGCCGTCCGGATTGTTGCTGGATCGTTTTGGAGTTCGCCGGGTAGGAATTTTCAGTACGGTGATCTGGAGCGTGGCCTCGTTTGCGGCGGCGCTTGCCACGGGACTTGGCGGACTGTTCGGCGCACGATTTCTTTTGGGCATCGGTGAAGCCCCTACGTTCCCCGCCTATGCCAAAGCCACCGGTTATTGGTTCCCAAAAAGCGAAAGAAGCTTGGCGACCGCGACCTTCGATTCGATGGCCAAGTTTTCGTCCGCGATTGGCGTGCCGATCTTGGGACTACTATTGCTGCATTTCGGATGGCGCTGGAATTTCGCAGCGACAGGAATCGTCAGCCTGGTTTATTTCGCGGTGTTCTCTGCTTACTACAAAAACCCCAGCCAGGATGCGGCTCTTTCTGAAATTGAGCGAACGCACATTCAACGCGGAGGCGCGCAGCCTGAAGATCAGTCACGCGCAGCGGCAGGCGCACCGCTTGGATATTTGCTGCGCCAGCCGAAAGTCTGCGGGCTGGCGGTGGGATCCGCCGCTTACAATTATTGCTTCTATTTGCTGTTGACGTGGATGCCGGCATATCTCTCGTCGGAATTACATTTGGATTTGTCGCATTCCGTTTTTTACACCAGCGTGCCTTGGATATTTGCCACTTTAACGGACCTGATGGTCGGAGGATGGCTAGTCGACGCGCTGATCCAACGGGGTTGGAACGCAGTGCGAGTACGGCAGGCAGTCTTAGTTGGCGGAACAGGAATGGGGCTCGCAATTGTGGGAGCGGCGCGGGCGCGCACAGCAAACGAGGCAGTGTTGTGGATCAGCATCGCGCTCGCAGGACTGTCGGCGGCGGCTCCGGTGGGGTGGTCCATGCCGTCGTTGATTGCGCCTCGAGAAAGCGTCGGAACCATCGGCGGAATCTCGAATTTCTGCAGCCAGATCGCGGCGATTGTGGCCCCTATTGCGACGGGATACATCGTATCGAGCACGAAGAGTTTTTCCAGTGCGTTCATTGCGGCGGGGATTTTTCTGGCGATCGGAATTGCTGGGTACGTATTTTTGCTCGGGAATATGGCGCCGATTGCGGAGCCACCCCTGAAACCTTTCTGAGATTAGCGTGATAGCGGCGTCTCGGAAGCGGCGCGCAATTGGGCCGCGCTGAGCTCGGCGGTGATGTCCCGCTGCGGCATTCCCAGAAGTTCGAAACCAACCATGAATTTGCGCACGCTCGCAGAGCGCAGCAGCGGAGGAAAAAAATGTGCGTGGAAATGCCATTCGGGGTGTTGCTGGCCGTCGGTCGGACGCTGATGAAATCCCATTGAGTATGGAAACGAAGTTTGGAAGAGATTGTCATAGCGGGAGGTAAGCCGTTTCAGGATGTTGCCCAGAGCATCGCGCTCGACGGAATCAAGTTCATCGATTGCGGTTAGATGGCGCTTCGAAATAAGCATGGTTTCGAACGGCCACACCGCCCAATAGGGAACTACGGCCAGAAAATATTCGTTGTGAGCCACGATTCTGGTCGCGACGGCCGATTCGAGCGAACAGTAGTCGCAGAGCAGACACGAATTCTTCGATTGTTTATATGAGATTTGTGATTCTTGTTCGACTCTTGCAATCATTGGAACGCTACTGGTAGCCCAGATCTGGCCGTGAGGATGCGGATTGCTGGCGCCCATCAAAGCGCCGTGATTCTCAAAGATTTGCACGTACTGAATTCCCGCCCGTGCGCCAAGTTCCTGAAACTGGCCATCCCAGCAGTCAATGACGGATCGAATTTCTTTTTCACCGATCCCGGAGAGAGTCAAATCATGGCGCGGCGAAAAGCACACGACGCGGCAGATTCCTGTTTCTGCTTCAGCGATCAGCAAATCGCCTTGATTCATGCTGGCTGGTTCGCCATCTGGCAGAACCGCGGGGAAATCATTGTCAAAGACAAAAACATTTTGGTAGGCAGGATTTACTGGTCCCGTCGATCGCGCATTCCCGGGGCACATGTAGCAGGCCGGGTCGTATTTATCGGGAGTGCTAGCAGTGATATTTTCAGTCTGGCCCTGCCAGGGGCGCTGCATGCGATGCGGCGAAACGAGAATCCATTCGCGTGTCAGCGGATTGTAGCGACGATGCGGTCGTTTGCTGACATCAAGACCGTTCATTCATCCAGACCATGGACTGCGACTTCCGTGACTCCAGCGCCCGCTTTTACCTCATAAATTTCGACATCAATCTGCGTGAAGCGTCGGTATTCTTCCGAGACGGTTCGCTTGAAGTCCTTAGCCGCTTCCGTGTTTACCAGATTGACGGTGCAACCGCCAAATCCTCCTCCCGTCATTCGAGAACCTATTGCGCCATTTTGCCGGCGCGCGATGTCCACCATTTCATCCACCTCTTTGCATGTTATTTGAAAATCGTTTTTCATGCTCAAGTGTGATTCCGCCATGCAACATCCAATCATTGCGAGGTCACCCGCCGCGAGAGCATCGGCGAATCTCAGTACGCGGTCATTCTCGCTGATTACATGATGGCAGCGCTCGTAGATTATTTCTGGAACATCGCCGCGATGAGCCTGGAGATTTTCGAGCGTTACATCGCGCAGTGCTTTAGCGGATGGGAAATAGTGCTGGAGGGTTCTCACTCCTTCTTCGCACTGGGCTCGCCGGCGATTATATTCTCCACCCGCGTGTTCGTGCCTGACCATTGTATTGCAGATGATCAGGGCTACGTTTGCAGGCAGAAGCAATTGCTGAAATTTCAGCGAGCGGCAATCGAGCAGGAGCGCATGCCCCGCGCTTCCAAAGCATGCTGCAAATTGGTCCATGATGCCGACCTTAGCGCCTACGAATTCTTTTTCCGCTCGCTGGCACAGCTTGGCAATTTCCATTTTTTCCAAAGAGTGTCCCGCAATACCAAGAAGTGCACTGGCGACGGAAACTTCCAGCGCGGCGGATGAGCTTAAACCCGCTCCACTGGGTATGTTGCTATAAATAGCGATGTCCGCTCCGCGTAAAGATACGCCAGATTCTTGTAACATCAGAGCGACACCTTGCACGTAATCCGACCAGTGCTTTCTGGCACGTCGGTCCGGATCGGCTAAATCAATTTCCGAGGTCTCCTTCAGATTTTCGGAGTGCACGCGAAGGCGCGAGTCTTTGCGCCCGGCAATCGCCGTCCAGGTATAAAGATCAATGGCAGCCGGCAAAACAAATCCGTCGTTGTAGTCGGTGTGCTCGCCGATCAGATTTACGCGGCCGGGCGCACGAAACAATCGCGGCCACGCGCCGAAGCGGGTGAGGAAGGTTTTCGCAAGTCGACCCAGAAGCTTCTCTTCAGGTTGCAGCGTGACCATATTTCGCACCCGGCTTCGAACTCGAACGCATTCGTGATGGGAATTGTATCAGCAGTGAAATTCATGAAGGATCTGCAGTGGTGCCGCCGGCGAAGAATCAAAGCAATCGCGAGTCACTACAGGTCGGATGGGATTGGTCGGTCAGCGCGCCTAAGTCAATGTCGCATTGTCCTTGATTTCTTTGGTGTTCTCGGTTTTTTTCTTTTGAGAGATCTTATGTGCTTAAGTACCTTTCCCTTATGGATCGCCACGTGGTTGGTCTTATCGCTCTTGATCAGGTATTGCGGTTCTCCGGAGGAAGCGTGGTGGACATAGCCTTTGTAGCGGTGGTCGGAGGTAAGTCGCTTCAGAATTACCCCGCGCACTCGTCCTGCTTCGGAATTCCATTCAACATGGTCGCCGCGCTTGAATGTTTTCCGAATGAGTCGGCCGCTGATATTTTTTGGTCGGGGCGTCATTGTTCAAAACCACTAACCTTAATCAGCGGAAGAGCATTCAGTTCTGTGTTGAGGCCACGAATGTTCTGAATCATACCAACTTCAACCAGGTCGGCACGGCTTTCGTCTTTGATCCCATCCATTTCGGCCAGGTGCTCAGTGGCTATCCAAAGGCGAGGCCAAGCGGACCTCGCCTGTTTTTGTCTGCCTATGGGCGGCATTCTACGCCAGCTTTTCGGTTCACGTCACCAAAATTGGACCGACGGCGTCACCGTCAGGTCACCCATTCAGCGCTTTCTTCGCCTAGTCTCAACGCCATGCGCGGAGCATTTGTAGTCCAACTAGGGCCGGAAACGAAACCAAGTGAGGGCCGATTCGAAGGCTTGGTAGAAGAAGTTGATTCCGGCAGGGAACTGCGATTCCGTTCCGCCCAGGAGTTGATGAACTTTTTGGGCCAGCGGCTTGACCTAGCAAAGGCTTCGGTCGACAAGACCCGGGCCAGCAACAAAATGGAGCAGGCGCCACCCAAGAAGAATCCCCGCAAGGAGAGAAACTCGTCGTGAAAATGATACGCACTCAATTTTTTCGCGGCATCGTCATCATCACCTTGATCAGCGCATGCGTTTACCTAGCATATGGGAAAGATAACCCTGACATTTACATAGTACGCAATCTCGCCTGGAACGACTTCATAGCCCAGATCGCCTCTGTCCCATACGAATCTCCACAAGATTCGCTCGGCAAAGAAATTCTGATTATTCAAAAGTTCCTCAAATCGCACGAGACCAAGGTGAGAGTTGGAATTTACGATGTCGAAGTGTTTAAGGCTATCGATCAGGCGCGAGCTCGTCTCCAGAAAGCCGATAGGGATCTTGAAACGCTACGAAACGAGCTGTCTTACAAGGAAGAACAAGCAAGATTCGGGAGGTGATGTGTGGAATTCCGAACAACCGTTACCTGTAGCAAATGCCAGCAGCCTATTCTTTCGGGAAAGGGCTTCGGCTTCGTTTGCTTCAAAATTCCTGGCAGGGAGGGCTACCGCTTTTTCCACCGCATGTTTGGTGGCGCGGACTGCTGGGAAGCCTACTTGAAGGAAGACAAGTCTGGATGAGGCGGCATTTACGGAAGACCCCGATCCATTTGCAGAAGTCGCTTGATGCGAGCCTGCTGGGCGCGACGAACGTGATCGCGAATGGCTGCTTCGGAAGCAGCCGAGTCGCGCCTTTCGATGGCATCGACAATCGCCCGATGTTCCAACAAGGCCGTCTCGCGGCGCTCGCTGCCAGTACGCCCGGCTGGTTGAAGAAGAAGCATGGCAGTTTGAATATATTCGAGCATCTTCAAAATGTAACGATTATGAGCACAATAATAGATCGCTTCGTGGAATCTGCGGTTGTGGTCCGTCAGCTTTCCCGCATCGTCGAGAATTTCTTCTTCCAGCTCGAGCATGTCACGCAACGCAACAATTTCTACATCAGAAGCATTCCTCGCCGCCAACCCGGCTGCAGTGGATTCGAGAGCCTCGCGAACAGCATAGAGTTCCAAAATGCTTTGATAGTCCAGCTTGGTCACGACCCGTCCGCGTGCTCCGTCTACAGTAATCAGTCCGTCGGCTTCAAGCGCTGCGATCGCTTCCCGAATCGGGGTACGACTCATATTAAGCATGTTCGCTAATTCGCTCTCTAGGATTCTTGCGCCTGGCTTCAGCCTGCCCGTGGCGATGGCCTTGCGAAGCAGTTCGTAGGCGTTAATTCCCCGAGAACCTTTGCCGCCGGCCTGATCGGACGCCTGCTCAGGGAACTCACTGGCCTTTTCTGACCGCACGGCAGAAAGTGACGAGGATCTGGATGCGTTTCTCGTTTTCTTGGCGTGGCGTGGCATAGCGGGACCTTCCTCTAATCGCGCTGCATGCGAATGGGTCATCCGAAGCGAAGCAATGGGGCGGCGCCCCGGACAATTCCAAGACAACTCCAAGACAATAATACGACCGTATGTAGAAGTATTCATATGCATTCATCCGTGTATCAGATCGCATCTGACAATTGCAGTCACTCGACGCATGGTCACCGGAATCGGACCGAAAAAGCACGCCGACGTCACGAATCGACTTCGGGCACGGTTTATGTTGCAGAAGGGTCAGCTGTACGGCCGCTAGAACGAACGATAAGGAGAAATAAAGAAGTGAACAACAATCGCAGTAGGAAGCTCCGTGGCGGCGTCGCCGCTCCCATCATTCGCTGGTCACTGGCGATACTCGCTGTTCTGGCTATTTCCGGCGGCGTCTACGCGCAAGAAAGATCCCACGACGACGAAAAGGAGCAGATTAATTTCACACCGATCCCGAACCCAGTAACCCCAAGCAATATTACTCCGCCGGTGGGGAGCCGTCTGTTCTTGGCCGGCCACGCATTTGGTTCTCAGGGCTATGTCTGCCTGCCCAAGGACGGAAACGTTTCCTGGACCGTCAACAGCCCTCGACCCGAAGCCACGCTTTTTGCGACTTTCTTCGGAGAGCAGGTCCAAATCATCACCCATTTCCTCAGCCACGACGACGATCCCAAGGCGCCGCAACCGGTGGCCTTCGGCAACGCAACTTGGCAGAGCTCTTTCGACAGCAGCAAAGTGTGGGCAAGTGCAACGCCCGCGACAACCGTTATTGCCGGCACGGACCAGAGTTGCCCGAATACGGGCTCGATTGCCTGCTTGCTGCTGACAGCAATTGGAACGGAAGAGGGGCCAACAGGCGGCAAAATCTTGTCCAAAACCACCTTTGTCCAACGCTTGAACACGAAGGGCGGATCAGCTCCCTCTAATCCCGCTACCGGCTGCTTGGCCACCAGCGACATTGGTCGTCAACTGCTGGTGCCGTACACCGCTGACTACTTCTTTTATCGCGGGGGCGAATAAGCAGTTTGTCCTTGCGGTTGTGAGAATCCGAGTCGCGCGCGAAGTGACGCTAACGCCGGTGCTCTTCGCGAGCGAGTCCGGAGAACTGTCCCCAGGGTTAGGAAAAAGGCGTTTCACAGAGTAGTAATCGGAAAGTCAAAAAAATCTAAGAGAAAAAAATAAGGAGCATGAAGTGCGAAATTACAGCAATGAGAAGTTATTTGGAGCATTTTTGGTTCTGGCGGCAATGTTCTTTTCGGCAGGCGCTGCAGCGCAAGAAACACAAGTGCTGGTAAATACCGGAAACACTGACGGCAAGTTGGGAGCGTTGTCGCGCCCGGCGAGCGTCAACAAACTGGAGACAGAGACGGCGGATGACTTTGTCCTGAGCCAGACCACGGTTCTCACCGGAGCTACCATCACCGGTCTGGTCATCACTTCGTCGGCGAACATTTCCAACGTGGAAATCGAAATCTATCACCGTTTCCCGGAGGATTCGGTCGCTAATCGCACACCGCAGGTTCCCACCCGGCTGAACTCCCCCTCCGACGTAGAAATCGATTCCGCGACGCGGAATAGCAATAACCACACGCTGCGCTTCTCGACACAGCTTTTGAATCCGACCTTCACCGCCCAGCAGACGGTGGTGAACAACATCAGCGTAAAGCAAGGCGAACCCGCGGTGACCGGAGCGGAAGTTGAGATCACTGTTACCTTTACCAGCCCGATCATTTTGCCGGCCGGGCACTACTTTTTCCGCCCGGAAGTGCAAGTGAACGGCGGAGACTTCCTGTTCCTCTCAGCCCCCAAACCCATCGTCGCACCGGGGCAAGCCATTGCCGGAGACCTGCAAGCGTGGATCCGCAACTCCAAACTGTCGCCTGACTGGCTGCGCATCGGCGCGGACATCATTGGCGGCAATCCCGCACCAGCGTTCAATATGACCTTTTCGCTGAGCGGCGCGAAGCTCGAGTCTGCCGGCACACCCGGAGCAGAAGACTGCCACGACGTCACCCTTTCGGGCTTGGCTGAACAGTTCGGCGGCGTTAACTCAGCCGCCTCCGTACTGGGATTCTCCAGCGTTCAAGCCCTGCAGAATTCTTTCCGCGCATTTTGCGCGCAGTAGAAGAGCACGAAAACGTACCGCTGTTTTGACCCAGGTGTTGAGCGAGGGCGCTCATAGTAATGGCCCTCGCTCAACAACCAATTTCAACTTCATTGCAGCTTGTTGTCCTGCACGCTTGATTCGCATCACGCCGTACGACCTGAACCGCGAGGACAAGGGGTAAGCCGAAATGTTGACTGCCAGAATCACAAGAAAGGTACTTATGAATTGGTATGCGCTAACTTTCAGCGCGATTTTCACTCTGGGATTGACCGGAGCGGTCGGCCTGACGACTGCTCGAAGAGCGTCATTCCGCCCGGCTCTGCGGTTTACCCGGCAAGACGTGGGAAACTTCCGGCACAGAATGTCAGAAGTTCTTTGCCGTGTGACCGAGTTCTATCGAAGAGGGCAAGCTGAGCCAGTTCACCACGCTTCAGAAGGCGAGGCCAAGTAGGGTTCTTTTTTCTGGTCATTCGAAGAGGACTTTGCGCCGGTCAGCCTTCGGCGGTTAGGTTACCGAGATTGGACCGAAGCGTCACCGGTAGATCACTTCTTCGCATTTTCGTTCACCTATTCTTACATGGTTTTAATAACGCATCGGTAATTAAAGCTTACGGCCGGAAAAAGTATACGAACGCTGTTCGCATGAGCAAGAAAGGGGTAGTCCGATGGGCGCAGTCGCAAAAGATCCGATTACACAACTGCTGGATCCGGCGCAGGCAGTGCCGTGGCTTCTTGTGAACGCGCCGTCGACTCCAGTGCGAATTATGGATTCCAAAGAAATGCGGAATCTGTCGCAATTCGCAGCAGTCATTGTCCTGTTGCCAGAGTGCGCCACATCTAGCAAAAGCGATTCGGTAAAGACCACAGGAAACCGTTCGCTTGTGAAGACTTCAAGAACATCAGTTCTCGACCTGATCGAAAAATGTGCGATACCGTCCAACGCTACTGGCGACGAAAGTGAGCTGGTGTTTGGCGATGTGAAAGTGAGCTTTTCCTCTATGGAGGCAAGCCGCAAAGGTAAGCCGGTAAAGCTAACGCGCCTGGAATTCAAGACTTTGAAATACTTCGCGCAAAATCCGAGACGTGTTATTGCGCGAGACGAATTGCTCAACCAAGTGTGGGGTTACAAGAACTATCCCCGCACTCGCACCGTCGACAACCACATTTTGAGACTCCGTCAGAAGCTTGAAAGAGATGCTTGTCGGCCGTTCCATTTTCGAACCGTGCACGGTGTCGGCTACAAGTTCTTGCCTTAGCGCGATGGTCTGGTCCAAGGGGACTCAGGGATGACGTTGCCCATCAATAGGTGAATCGACATGAAAGACGCACTTACAGAGCCCGCAACAGCCGAGAGTAGTGAAAAGGAAGCCATAACGCGCGCCTGCCGCGGCGATGCTGGAGCGTTCGAATACCTCTACAAAGCGCACTGCCGACACGTGTACAGCGTGTGCTTACGCATGATTAGGAATCCGGCCGAAGCCGAAGATTTGACGCAACAAACATTCTTGCAGGTCTTTCGAAAGATCGGGACGTTCCGCGGCGAGTCTGGTTTTTCGACTTGGCTGCATAGAGTCACCGTAAACATTGTGTTGATGCATCTACGTCGGAGAAAGCGAACCGAAGTTCTGCTCGAAGACTTGGACCATCCTGGCTCGGATAACGAAGCTCCGCGGGAATTCGGCGCCAGCGACACTTCGATGTTTGGTGCGATCGACCGCCTTAACTTGAGGCGCGCCATCCGCAGGTTGCCCTCCGGCTACAAACGATTTTTCTTGCTCTACGACGTCATTGGATACGGTCACCACGAGATCGCGCAACGTTTGGGATGCTCGACCGGTTGTTCAAAGTCGCAACTTCACAGAGCCCGCAAACAACTGCGTCGACTATTGGAAGGAGAGCGGGGCATGGCACGCGAGGCGGATGTCGCCGCAGCTTAAGACGAACTCTTTCAACGTGCTTTCGGGTCAGGAATTTCGAGTTTCAGATTTCAAGTTCGGCCCGGCCGGGTCGCCGGAATATTTGTGCCTGTTAGAAGGAGATTACATTGAAACGCAGAGTTGCTGTTTATTTCATCGCTTTTTTTCTATTGGGATTTTTGTTGGTCGCGGACATCGTCACGGCGCAAACGATCGCTTACCGGCAGGCCAATCTTGCTTCGAACCTTTCGGACGTCGCCAACAATGTTACGCCGAGCTTGGCCGATCCGTGGGGGATCGCGTTTCTTCCCGGCCAGCCATTCTTCCTGGCCGACAACAACGCCGCCCGCGCGACGGCTCATGACGCCAGCGGGCTGAGCGTACGCCCCGGCAGTTTCACGCTTCCCAATTCCTCCGGAACCGGGTTCGACACTCCTACTGGCATTGTTGCCGATCAGAACTCTTTCTTTGGCAGCGCGTCGTTGGTGAAGCCTTTCATCCTAGTAACCGATCAAGGAACGATTTTCGCCTGGGGACCGGACCCTCAAGGTGATCTTCCCCAGAACGCGACGCTGGAAGTCAACAATACGGCGAGAAGCGCGGTCTACAAAGGTGTGGCGATTCTGAACTCTTCGTTAACTCAACCGGCGCTGGCGGTCACCGATTTCCACGGCGGATTCATCGATACCTTTATTCCTGGATTTGCCCCAGTGGCGCTTCCGGGTTCGTTTACGGATCCGAATCTCCCCTTGCAATTCGCGCCTTTCGGCATTCAAGTCATTGGAAGACAAGTCTTCGTTACATACGCGGTTCAAGATGCCGCCAAGCACGATCCTGTGATTGGAGCTGGAAATGGCATCGTCAGCATTTTCGATATGGACGGCAATTTTGTCCGGCGATTTGCAACTGGTGGCGTTTTGAATGCGCCGTGGGGAATTGCTCAGGCCAGCGCTAACTTTGGCCCATTCAGCAACGATATTCTGATCGGAAACATGGGTGATGGGACTATCAACGCATTCGACCCCACCACCGGACGCCTGGTAGGCAAGCTTACTGATGGCGACGGTAAGGACATAACCGATGCCGGCCTTCACGGTCTCGCCTTTCGGCCCGACGGATTTGCGGACCCGAACGTCCTGTTCTTCGCTTCGGAATTCAGCAGCGTGCGGGACGGACTTTTCGGCGCAATTACTACCGGCCTGGTCAGCGTGACCAGAGTGTCCGCTCCCGAGCCAAACGTAAACGAAAGCATAACCATCACCGCCAACATCGCACCCGGTCCCGGCAATGTTGGAGGGTTGACTGGCATAGTTACGTTTCTGGACGGCTCCACCCACCTGGGAACTGCTCCGTTAGCGAACGGCTCAGCGGCAATGAACGCAACTTTCGCTGGCGCCGGAATTCATAACGTCACCGCTCTGTATAGTGGAAACACCACGTTTTTGCCGAGCAGCGAAAGCATACCTCTCCAAGTGACCGCACTTGTGACCAGGTCAGCTCTTGTCGCTCCGGCAACTGCCGCTCCCGGCTCCGCGATTACGCTGACCGCGACAGTTAGTTCAGTTGGAGGTGTCCCTACCGGCAGCGTCATATTCCTCGATGGAACAACACAGATCGGAACTTCTCTCTTGGACGACACTGGCGCCGCCACGTTGAGGAACAACACCCTCGCAACTGGCACTCACTCCCTTACTTCGTCTTATGCCGGAGACGGCAAATTTGCAGCCAGCACGTCTGCCGCAGTCAGCGTTGTCATTGCCAACGCGGATTTTTCGCTGGGAGCAACTCCCTCCACCGCGTCGGTGATCGCAGGCCGCTCGACTCAATTCACGTTGAGTGTGGTGCCCTCGGGCGGATTCGCAAACAGCATCTCGTTTTCTTGTACTCCTGTTGCCGGGGTAACCTGCAGCTTCAACCCTGCGGCTGTCACTCCCGCCAATGGAGCCGCGAGCACCGTTCTGACCGTTACCACCTCTGCCAATGCTTTGCATTTTGGATTCTTGATTCCGGAGCTGATTGCACCCTTAACCGTGCTTGCGGCCATGGCGTTGTTCAGCCTCGCGATGTGGCGCAGCCGAATTCTTCCAGGCCTTCGCCGTCCGCAATTCGCCGTCGTGGTCGCGGCGATTGTCATTCTCGGGCTTGCCGTCGGCGGTTGCGGCGGGCCCGCCAGTAGCTCGCAAGTAAATCGGGGTACGGTCACAATCAATGTGGTCGCGCAATCCGGCGCCATATCTCACACCACGACCGTCAGCGTCACGGTGCAGTAGCGGGAAGGAACGGCCATGATCGAATCATTCTTATACGGAACCTGGATTGGCGGCCAAGTCCTTTACTGGTTTTTCTTGAGACCTCAGACACATCTTCTCGGGCTCCTTTATTGGGAGGCTTTGCAACTCAGGCTCGGCAGAAATCTTGTGCAGGGGGAATAATGCAAATTCTCTCCATATCCGAGAGTCTTCGCTGCGCTTCCACGGCTACCACAGTTCCCAAAGCCGCCGCCCTGGCGTCGAAGGACATTACGCTCAGTCTCTACGAAGCCGTTTGTGGAAAGCACTCGACGCGGAAACGTCAAGGAAAGTCCGTTTGCGGAATTACGAACCAACCCTCGATGGCGCGTGCGGGAAAAGTTCGAAATTGCGAGAGTGCTAAAGAGCCAGGTGCCAGTCCAAATTGAAAATCAATCTCGGAGGGAACTCGATGAAATTCCTAAGCTGGTTTGTGCTTTCGCTATCGGTGTTGACTTTTACCGTAGGGGCCGTAGGTGCAAACGAAAGTTACGTCGCGGAGAAGGGCAGTTTCGTTACTCTCACACAGAGCGATGGACATGAATTCCGTGCCTTCGTTGCCGGACCTGTGGATGCCAATGCTGCGGTGTTAATCGTTCATGATTATTTCGGCATCTCGGATGCCACCAAACAATCCGTGCAGCGTCTCGGCGCTCTTGGATATCGCTCGGTTGCCGTCGACCTTTACGGAGGCAAATCGGCGACCAGCCATGAGGACGCTGTCAAGCTGATGCAGTCGTTGGACCGGAAGGCAACAACCAAGATTTTGCAGGCCGGCCTGGATTACCTAAAGCGACCAGGGAGAAAGCTGGCGACGATCGGATTTAGCATGGGCGGACTGGAATCGCTCCATGCAAATCTGAACGATCCGAAAGCAGTGAGCGCGAGCGTCATCATTTACGGGTTCGGCTTCGACAAAATAGATACAAAACAGCTCGAGAAGCTCGAGAGTCCCGTCCTGGTGATTGCCGGGAGCGAAGATACGGGTGCCACGCAAGCCGCCATCAATTTTCTTTCCACCATGAGAGAAGTAAAACGGCTATGCGAAATGTTCGTTTATCCGGGTGCGGACCATGGATATGCGCAACCACTCTTCAACGAAGGAAAGAATTACAACCCAGAGGCCATCCGTACCACGTGGGTCCTCGTCGAAGATTTTCTTGCCAGCCACTTGAAGTTCTGACTTTAGCGCTAGGATAGTCCTGCATGAATCGAATTCTCGTCATTGGAGGGACCGGGACCGTCGGCCGCCAGGTTGTCTCTGGATTGGCGGCTTCGGGCGCACAAGTCCGCGCGTTGGCGCGTAACCCCGGCGCGGTTCGCTTGCCTCCACAGGTTGAGGCGGTACAGGGAGACCTGACCCTCCCTGAAACGCTTGATGGGCCGCTGTCTGGCGTAGATAAAGTGTTCCTTGTGTGGGCGGCGCCGCCAACCACTGTGGGTCCTGTCTTGGAGCGGATTGCGAAGCACGCACGACGCATCGTGTTTCTCTCAGCTCCGATCAAAACAGCACATCCGTTCTTCCAACAGCCCAATGCGCTGCGAGCGATGTTCGAGCAAATCGAGCGGTTGATCATCCACTGTTGGCCGCTGCTGCTGTCTTACCTTCCCGCCTGAACGTTGGAAACCATGCGGTGTGGAGATTTCAACTCCGAGCCAAGACCACCAAGGCAATGACCGAGCGAATAGGAGAAGCTTTTGGGCGTTGCTGGCGGATCAAAAACCGCATGACTGAAGAGGCAGGTACAAGGGGAGTGGTCCGACCTATCAGTAAGTCGGTGGTCGAGACGCCCGGATTTGAACCGGGGTCCCCCTGCGCCGAAGCCAGATAGGTAAGGAAATAACGGCGAGTTCCGCGGATTGCGAGGACGTCTGACACCTCACAGCCGTGCAGGTGACCGGCATTTGAAAAGCGCTTTGTTGAGCAGCAAACGGGGATTTCAATTTCACGGACAGATTTTTGTAAAGTCAGCTGACGGTTGTTCTCACCTAATTTAATGATGGATGGTGACCGGACTTCTGTTTCGCCTCGGCTTTAGCTTCACAGGAGACCGGTTTTCTCTGTTCCAGAAGTCTCGCCACACGGTCGGCGTTCCGTTCGTTCGCGTCGTTGCATAGCGCATGACCCAGTTCGTGGCGGATCGCGAGGTCAAGAAGGTCTTCCCTGCTCATGCTCCATTTCAGTAGTAATTCGTCGTCCCGCACAGGTATTTGCGTTACTAACGCTTCTTCTATAAACGTTGCGCGTTCTGGATAAAACGTAAACGCTGGGCTGTCTGGATCAAGTCCCCTCGAGCGCAGGATGGCCTTCCACTGCACGGAACGCACCAATACCCAGGTCCAATTTCCGAGTTGTGCCAGGGGATAGTTTGCCAGGGCCTTTCTCAGGACCACCATCTCTTCGTTGCACAGCTTCTGACTGTAGCCTGCGTTACATACGAATTGCCGGGTTGGAGTTGGTCGGTATGGCTCTCCGTCAGTCCGCGGTTGCGAGGGGAGCGCGGCGGCCAATGATGAGCGAATTTCGTTGCTCGCGTCTAATTTTGCCTGGTCACGGCCTGACTGTGCTTGCCCCGAACTCTCCAGGAACATCCACGCCAAAAGGCAAAAGCAAATCGCTTTTTTCACGGCCCTCACCTCCACCGCATTTGCAGTAGTGGCGAGAATTGGTCAGGAGGGAACGCGGCTCAATGGATGGGGTCTGACAACTGTCTGGAATGTCTGTGGCCCGTCAAGTGCCGTTTCCGCAGCTGGTTACGGCCAAATGTCGCGAGCAAGACTTGCCTTGCTGTAGAAGAATAATGCTAGACTAACTGCAATTATCAGCGCCTTGGGTATTGTTGTGTCTTCCCAAAACACTTCCTTCTGTCGCTTCGGGGTATTCGAGCTCGATTTACGAGCTGCGGAGCTGCGCAAGAATGGCATGAAACTGCGGCTTCAGGATCAGCCCTACCAAGTACTCCTCAAACTAATCGAGCACCACGGCGAAGTCGTAAGCCGAGAAGAACTACGCTCCACACTCTGGCACGAAGACACTTTTGTTGATTTCGAAACGGGCCTGAATACGGCCATCAAACGGCTTCGCGAGACGCTCGGTGACTCCGCTGACAATCCTATCTTTATCGAAACGCTTCCTCGCCGGGGTTACAAATTTATAGCTCCAGTCGAATCGCCGGTGAGCCAAAAGACCCAGGAGCCCGGTCTCAGCTTCAACAACGACACGCCGCAGGGGAAGGAGTTGCCAAAGCGTCGCCGCATAATCGCTGCCGTTGTGGCGCTGCTGCTAATCGGCCTAGGCGCAGCCTACCGGTACAGCCAGCCAAGGCCGCCGACCGTCGTCAATATAGTTCCATTGACGAATGATGGAAAATCGAAAATACCCGGGAATTCGCCGGCTACCGATGGCGTCCGCCTCTATTTCGTCGAAGGAGAGCCTTGGACTACGGGATCCGGGATCGCTCAGGTGTCGGCTACTGGCGGAGAAACGACGTGGATTGCAACTACCCTCCGGAAGCCTTTAGCCATTGCTGGCATGTCTCCCGATCATTCGGAGTTGTTAGTCCCAGCAGGCACCGCCACCGTGGGCCCAGACCAGCTAAGCGAGTTTTGGGTGCAGCCATTACCGGCCGGCGCAGCCCACCGCTTGGGAAACATCAAAATGTCCAACGCAGGTTGGACCCCGGATGGAATACATATCCTGTATGCGGTTGGCCACGCGATCATGATTGCGAACAAAGATGGAAGCGAGCCTCATCAGATCGCACAGGCTTCGGGAGTCCCACGGGCATTTCGGTATTCCCCGGATGGTCGGCGCATCCGTTTTTACATTATTCAGGACAAGGCAGAGTCCAGCTCGCTATGGGAAATGGACGCGAACGGAAAGAACCTCCATCCACTTTTTCCGGATTGGAAAGAGTCGCCCTATCAGTGCTGCGGATACTGGTCGCCGGACGGCAATTACTATTATTTCCAGGCAGGCTCGGGGAGCACTCAGGCGATCTGGGTCCTGCCCGAGCGCCGCACCATCTTTGGCAGAGCGGCTTCGGGCCCTTCGCGTCTGATATCCGGGCCGCTGCGTTTCAGCGGCCCCGCCCCCAGCAGTGACGGTAAGAGACTATTTGTCACGGGTGAGGAGCCACGCGTGGAGCTATTCCGCTATGACGTGCAAGCTCGGCGATTCGATTCTTATCTCCCGGGTCTTTCCGCGGGCCCCGTCGATTTTTCGTCCGACAGGAAATGGATGGCCTATGTCTCCTATCCGGACATGAACCTGTGGCGAAGTCGCGCAGATGGAAGCGACAAGATTCAGCTTACCTTCCCGCCCGTGCGAGCGTATGAGCCGCGCTGGTCGCCTGATGGCTCCATGATCGCGTTTATGGATGTGCAGTTCTCGCAACCCTGGAAAATTCGACTGCTGTCAGCATCGGGAGGGAGCCCTGAGTTGCTTGTACATGGCGGGAGGGACCGTGCGGAAGCGGAAGCTGATCCGACCTGGACGCCTGACGGGAAGTCCATCATTTTCGAAGAGTCTGACGGAACTGGCCATATTGCGATTTACCGGTCGAACCTGGAGACCGGGAACGTCTCCTCCATTCCGTATTCCGATGGTCTTTCCTCGCCTAGAATGTCGCCCGACGGCCGCTATATCTGCGCCATTGCAGGAGATTACGCAAAGCTGGTGCTATTCGATTCGCAGAACAATCAGTGGTCAAATTTGGCGGAGGGAGAGCAATTCGGCTTCAACGAATGGTCACATGACGGAAAGTATATCTACCTGCGCGAAAATTGGGGCGGAGCCGGGGAACTGGTTCGCGTGAGAATAAAAGATCGTATGGTCGAACACATTCTAAGCCTCAAGGATTTTCCTCAGCGCGAAGACGGTTTCGCTCTCTGGATAGGACTAACTCCGGATGACGCGCCGCTGTTGATGCGTGATCGCGGCGTCGAAGAGATTTACGCGCTCGACCTGACCTTTCACTGAAAATGTCGGAGCTAAGGAAGTGACAATCGGAGTATGCTTCCACCGGGTTTCTAACGGGCCATTCAGATTGAACAATTTGGAGCCGTCATGCGAGCGAGCATTGCATTGTTGGCTGCGGGTACTACGCTATCGCTCAGGAAATTACTGCCACTCTCTTAGGCTCTGTCACGGATCCAAGTGACGCCGTCGTGCGGCGCCACGATCGTTATGGTGAATACGGATCAGGCCATAGTCGTTCGTCGCCTGACCACCTCCGCCAGCGGCGAGTATGTGGTTCCACTTCTTCCCATCGGACCTGACTCTCAGCCATGGCCTGCGATGGTCCTTATTCCGTCAGCCAACCGAAGGTCATGGCCACCTGACAGTCAAAAGCGAGGGGATCGGAACCCTGCGGGGGCAGCTCCGATCGATATCGCTACAGGTAACTTCGTCGCAGGCACGTCCACGCCGGTGATGCATGGCATCATTGGAGAAGAGCTGAGGTTATGCTTATGAACCACCTTAGAAATGTCAGAGTTCTGTTCGTCGCGGGCTTTGGTCCGATCGTCCGTGATGCGGCGGCAAGTCGTAAGCTCTACAACCTGAACCTCGGCATCTCTTTCAAAGAGGAGAGTGGAGGGTATCTTCACACCGAGGCACTCAAAGGAGCAAAAACGTTTGCCCTGTGGCCGCTTTCTCAGGTCGCGCAGTCATGTTTTGGCAAGGATTCTTGGCCCGACGACATTCCTGTTCCCCAGGCCTGGCTTGAGTTTGATGTTGATAGCATCGAACAGGCAACGGCGGAGCTTGAATCGCAAGGGTATCAGATGCTCGTCAAGAATAAGAAAGAGCCGTGGGGCCAGACTGTGAGTCGCTTCATTGGACCGGAAGGACTATTGGTCGGGATCACTTTTACTCCCATGATGCGAGAAGAAAAACAGTCTACGAAAGAATGAGCGGAGACCATGGGTCTCGACATCTGCGAGCACGACCAGAAAAGCGACAGCTGTGCTATGGCGCGACTGAAAGGTTGAGCGGAGGATGGGTTGAGCCTGGCGCGTGATCGCCGATTGCATTTCGAAGATTGATGAGATCAGGAAATGCCCAGCGTCCCCTGGATTTTCCCCATACCTACCAAAAATTCGTCTATAAGTTTGCTCGGCTTAATGGTTTGCGAAAATTGCGCGCCTGTCTCCCTTGTTATTCGAATTTTCCGAATGCGGCAAGTCTTCACGATTGAATCGCTTGCGGAGTTCGGGGTCCAGACCACTTTTTATAACATGAAGAAATACGGAAGCTACTTTTGGTCGGGGCGCCCGGATTTGAACCGGGGGGTTCCTGCGCCCAAGGCAAGAGCAGAAACGTTAAGTAGTTGGTTCGTCTAGCATTTTCCTATGTCCTGCTTCACGGTTTTGTACGGTATTCGTCAATGTTTGTTCCCAAATTGTTCCCAAGTTTTTCGCGCTTTCAAGGGACCGCCGTAGGGTTTTGCGTAGTTGCGCTTGCACACTGACCTCTTGGGGCGGACTTGCGCGCGGGACCCGTACCTGACCTTCGCGGATTCCTACTGCTGTACGAGACTTTCGAAATGTTCGTACACTCCGTCCAGAGTGGCTCTCACCGCCCTGCCATCCATCTTCCTGATGGATGGACGCTTTAACAGAGATATACGGGGGCAAAAAGGGGCAGATTAGGCCGATGATCCGGTTCTTGTATTTCTTTGCAGCGGAACGAGTAACAACCGACGCGCCGTTTCAGCTTCAATCCTGAGAAACGTTTTAAACGATCAACTCAAGCGATTCCCAGCTTCTTCTGCATCTGTTCGAGAGAAACGGCCTTAGTTTCAGGGTAAACAAATAAAACGACGAAAAACTGGAGTCCCATCATGAGAGAGAAAAAAACAAATGGGTAGCCTCCCGACGAGGCTGCCAGAAGAGGAAAAATTCCAGAGATGAGCGCGTTCATGAACCAATGAGAGAAGCTGCCCAAACTTTGACCCTTCGCCCGTACCCGATTAGGAAAGACCTCGCTGATGAAAACCCAGATGACCGCACCCTGAGAAAATGCGAAGAAGGCGATGTACCCAATCAGCAGCCAAACGAGGAGATTCTGATGGCTGCGAGTAAAAAAGATGGCGGCAACGCCTCCAAGACAGGCAGCTGTGCCCACCGAGCCGATCAGCAACAGTGTCTTGCGGCCAATGCGATCAATGACAGACATCGCCAGCATCGTAAATAGCAAGTTCGTCCCGCCGATGGCCACAGCCTGCAGGTCAGAAGACACTTTATTGAAGCCGGCATAGGTGAAAATATCATTCAAGTAGTAGAGAATGGCGTTGATTCCGGACAGCTGGTTAAACATGCCGATGGAAATGGCAAGAAAAATCGGGAGGCGATACTTCCACGAGAACAGGGAGTCATTGGCGACGTGTTCAGCATCGATCGAAGCGATAATTTCCTGTAGTTCCTGCTCGTAGTTTTCTTCTCCCGTTATGCGCAAAACGTCTCTTGCCTCAGCGATTCTCTGTTTCTTGACCAGCCAGCGAGGGCTGCGCGGGATGCCAAATAGCATCAGCAGGAAGAATATGGCAGGAATCGCTGGGACGCCTAGCTTCCAGCGCCATTCGGCGGGACCAAAGTGCATCGTTCCCACGATATAGTTCGACAGATAGGCGAGCAGAATTCCAAAGACGATGTTGAACTGAAACAAACCCACAAGACGGCCTCGCCACTTGGCGGGAGCAACCTCTGCGATGTACATTGGGCCGAGTACTGATGAACCGCCTATGCCGAGGCCCCCAATGAAGCGGAAAAGAATCAGTGCGCTCCAGTTCCAAGCAAAAGCACATCCCAGAGCCGATATTACGTACAGCACGGCCATGGCGCGCAAACTGTCACGGCGGCCAAATTTATCGCCGGGAATTCCAGCTAGCATGGATCCCAGGATCGTTCCCCAGAGCGCTGCGGAAACTGTCATTCCCAAAGCTGCCGGCGACAAACGAAATGTTTCCGTCAGTGAATGCGTGGTACCGGCAATCACGGCCGTGTCGAACCCGAAAAGAAGTCCGCCGATTGCCGCGACCACGGTACTCTTCAAAAGATATGAGTTTAGTTTCATAGCGCCTTTCGAAAATTCTGCGTGCATCACGGAGCTTTACGGCGCTGGTGCCGTTGCGACTCCGACGCTTTTGTCCGCTCCGCCGTAGTAAAACAGCCAGCGATTCCCGTCCCGTGCCATTCCTTCAACAAAGACTACGTTAGGGACTTGACCAACTTTTTCCCATACCTTTTCAGGCGCAAATACAGGCACTTCCGATCGCGCAACGACTTTAGTGGGATCTTTTTTGTCGAACAGGACCCAGCCCGTTGAGTAAACCATTTTGTCATCTGCCCCGTTGTAAATCAGGAAGATCCCCTGCTGTGTTACGATCGGTGGTGGTCCAGGCTCGACAACTTGCGAATCAAACGACCCAGCGCGGCTCGACAGCACCGGATGGTCGAGCGCTTCTGTCCAGTGGAGCAAGTCTTCGGAGTAAGCCACGCCCATTTGACTGTCTTTGCCCTTCGCGTCAGCCAGATAGTACATCCAATACTTGCCATTGATTTTCTCCGGAGCAATCGCGCCTGACTTCGTCCATTTCACATTCCATTTACCTTTATAACCGGGAATGATGATGCCTTGGCGCTTCCAGTGAATCAGGTCCAAGGAGGTCGCCAGGCACAGTTGAGCATCTTTTTTGTCCGCCGCCACGCCATCAACGTTGTTGTATCCCGTATAGGTCAGGTAGTAGGTATTCCCTATTTTTTGCAGCCGCGGGTCTTCGACACCCCCGCCTTTTTCATATGGCGCCTCCGAAACCATCACCGGTTCGGCCCGGCGCTCGAAACGGATGCCGTCATCGCTCGTGGCATACCCAAGCGATGAAGTACCATGATGGTCTTGCGCGCGATAAAGCATCACGAATTTTCCGTCCTTCTTTACAACGGAGGGATTAAATGTTCCCGCGGATTCGAACCCCTCGCCCCGTGGAGACACGATGGGGTCGGGCGAAAGCCGCGTCCATTTCCCAAAAGGCGGAGCAAAAGGAACGGCGGCAAGGGTGGCGAGGGCGATGAGAAGCACCAGGGGAACAGTGAGTGCCCATGCCGCGCGGGTTGCGAGAAACGGTACGTTTGCCATAGCAGAAATTCCTTTCCTTACGATCGAACTGGTACGCGGTGGAAAAGTCCCAAAAGAGTTCTTTTTCGTGTAAATACCGGCAAAAAACCCATTGATCAAAAGTCGGCCAGCAACCGGATGAAAGACTGTCTCGGAACTTGCACCGTTTCACTGGTAGCCTTGCCATTCACACTCAGCTGAACGGGTCGCTGGCTCGCGGCAGAAACCGCGATGGTTGCAGATCGCGTAACAGCTGTAGGGTTGTACAAGATGAAATTTAGATGTCGCGGAGGGAAATCTTTTGCGTCGACGGCGTCCAGAAGGTCCAGATTCACGAGCATCAGTTCCCGGTCACTGACTTGCGCCAGCGCTTCAAACATCAAATACATCCAAATCGATTCACCCGCGCCGTAGATCTCCTTGCCTACATTTCCGGTCAGACCACCGAGTTCCAGGGTGCCTAGATTTTCGAACGGAATGAACGCGGAGGAACCCCGCTTGCGGTTGGCCGAGCAGTCCTCAAAAAAATAGAAGTTGTTGCGCCGCTGCTGGTCCATGAAACGCAGGAGACCTTCGAAGACGATTTCGCGTTTCATGACGCCGGTCCACGGCAGAATGGCCTCGACGTTTTCTTTGAACGCAGGATAAAGAATAGAAGCGGCGGCCTGCACCATTCCACGGATGTCATGAGATTTTTGGCTGGGGTCGGAGTACCAATAAAACATGCGGAGCTGCTGGTACAGGAGATACTTCGCTTCTTGCTCCATGCCGAGTTCGGCAGCCGCGAGCGCACCGTAGGCAAGCTCTTGCGGCTCGTGGAACAAACGCTCCGGAGGAACGGTGTACAAAACATGGATGGCGCGGCGTGCTTCTTCGAGGTACTGCTGGTCTCCAGTCAACTTATTCGCCAGGATTGCCGCCCATGCGTACAGCCCGCTCACGGCATAATTTGTGCCAGCACCCTCCGCCTGGAGAGAAGCCACCCGGTAATAAATCGGGAAAAGATAATTGTATTGCGCGGACATCTTTTGCGCGGTGCGGAAGGCGTCAAGGAAGTGATCTGTGGCCTCTTTTGATCCGGCGAGAGTTCCGATCATTGGATATTTGATCAGCGAGTTTTCAAAGGGATACCACGAATCGGCCCGTTCGTCCTTATGGTGCACGAAATCGTTGCTAATGCTGTGAGTGTCCGCGTGATAGAAGGCTGGAAGGTCCGCAAGGAGATCGTCGCATTCACGCTGGAAACTTGCCGAAGGATGCAGGCGAAGATAGAGAAGGGAAGGCCAAAGAACATCGGCGATGGTCATCAACTCGAAATTGTCGGGCGCGTCCTTCCAAAGCTGCGAACTGGCTCTTACGTATGCGCGCAAACCGGTGTGCCCCTGAACTTCGATTTGCGCCGAAGCTTTGTCTTGGAGATCCTCCACTGTACCTGCGGCGAATTCTTTCCAGGACGTGGCGCAATTCGGCCATGCAAGCTTTTCCTCGAATAGGGGAAGCAAAGCTTGCATCCAGCGTTCGACAGATTCCTGCGCGGTCAGCAAGCGAGTCATGGTCCGCTGAAGCAGCCAATACGTGAAACTGACGTCGCCCTCGGGAAGAATATTTCCGGTGGCTTGGTTCGCCAGCAATCCTATGCCAAGACGCTGAGTCCCATCTTTTTCAATTCGCGAAATATTGGCGCAGCGATAAACCAGAAAGCGCGGAAGATTTTGCGTGGACATCCAACTCATCTCGCTGACATCGAAGTACATCAAGGTCTCCACGCCAACGTTCTGGTCCAGAAGATAGACTGCCGGAAGATCGTTGCCGTAGGTGCCCAGGGAGTTTCGCGTTGGCTGTTCCAGCAACACGCGCCTCCAGCTTCCGGACTGGCCTTCCATGAGGGTCGACGAAGAACTCAACCAGGTGACGATCTGCGGCTCAATTCGGCCGTTTTGGCGGAGCCTGACCGGGGCAGGCAGATGAAGCGTGGTACGAAAGCGAAACCAGGGGGCCTCTGTTGCGAGGCGTACAGCGCTAATTTCTGAATCCCAGTTGTAGGACAACGATTTACCGTCGGTTCCTTCCGCTTTGCCTTGGCCTGCGCAGTGAATGCCGGAGTCCTCTCGCTGTATTTTCGAAGTAACCAGTGAAAAAGAATCGCCGGTGATTAGCGGATTGTTGGGAAGAGTTGCGGATTTCCATTGATCGTCGATTCGAAGGAAATTTTGAAAGGTCAGGGGCGAACCGGCTGGCGAGATGCGGAGTTGCTGTGGGCCGTGTTCAAGGTTCGTCGAGGGGGAAAGATCGGAATCGAAAAAGGGCCACGCGGATTTGTTTGAAACGGCGGCCCGCGCGGGCACCGCGCCGACAGCGGTGACGAGCAGCGTTCTCATAAAGCCACGCCGATTGTACTGACTCATATAACCGCTACTCCGGTGTTGGAGGACAGGATAGAACTCGGCTCAGCAGAGGTTCTGAGCCGAGTTCTCCGAAACTAATACACGATCTTCAGACCAAATTGAATGATCCGCGGTCCGCTGGAACCGGTGACTGCGCCGAATCCACAGGCAAGTGGACCCGAACAGCCAGGTTGACCGGCAGCGATGAACGGCGTCTGCAGGCTGGGCCCAAAAACATTGTTAGGCGTACTGTAAATGTGCCTGTTGAACATGTTGAAGAAGGAGGCCTGGAAATCAACCGTGGCCTTCTCGCCAATCAGGCGTGTTTTCTTCCCAAGCGTGAAGTCTTCATTTTTTCCGCCAAACGAACGCGCAAGTGGTAGCGATCGGCCCTCATTGCCAAATGCACATGTCGTCGCGGATGCAGCACAATTCTCTGCCGGAGTGAAAGCCGCAGGATTCCAGAAGGGTTCTGTGGTTGGACTGAAATTCGACGCGTTCGTTTGCCGCACGCCGGGGACAACATTAACGCGGGCTCCTGCTCCAGTGACGTTACATCCTCCAAACAAGACGTCGCCCGCAGTGCCTGGACAGTTTCCGTAAACCTCCGTGGGCGTTCCGGAATGGTAGCTGAGGATGGTCGAAACGTACCAGCCACCCACGATGCGATCCTTCAAGCCCCCGCTATTCAAGTAGTGCTTGCCGCGTCCAACAGGCAGTTCATAAAAGAAACTGGCCACCAAGGATTGCGGAGTATCGAGCTGGCTGACGGCCTTCTCCGCTTTCCGGTTGTAAGAATTCTCGCCGATGAAACTGTTGGTGCCAATGAAACCAGAAACACCCGGGCCGGCGGAATCGGCGTCGGTGATGTTCTTCGAAACCGTATAGGAAACCAAGAAGCTAAGCCCCTGGGCAAAGCGCTTGTTGACCTGCAGTTGCATCGCGTTATAGGTGGAGTTACCCGTGCGATCCGGAGTGAACGAGTTGTCTTCCTGGTTGAAGTTGCCGTATTGAGGGAAAGGTCTGAGTAGTTGGTTGATATTCCCCGTGAAACCCGCGTACGGCAAGGTAAGACCTGCAGCAACCGATTTCGGACAAGTATCCGCAGCCAGACAAGAGGAGGGCATCGTCAATTCGCCACCAAGCGAAAGAAATGAGGGATTCACCTGGTTGGGAATGATGTTCAAAGCGGGCAAATGGGTCCCCTTGGAACCAACGTAGGCCACGCTGACCATCAGGTTGTTCATCACTTGCCGCTGTATGTCCAAATTCCAAGTCTGGATGTCTGCAGGGCGACCTGTGTCAGCCGGAACCAGGATGACGCCGTTTTGATTGTTCTGCGCACCTGGGGTAAGCGGCCCGCTGGGCGGGAAGATGTGCGTTATGCCGTTATCAATCTGGGTGGGGCCGCCGTTGGTGACGTTCACTGTTTGACGATTAAAGAAACCGAGTCCATCCTGGTCGGCAAAGGATCCTTCCTTCATTGATTCGTAAAAAATGCCGTAGCCGCCACGCACGACGGTTTTATCGTTAATGCTGTAAGCGAATCCGACGCGCGGTCCGAAAGCCTTGTGGTAGACGTCCTGCGGGCGCTTGCGCCCGTTTCGTCCGGTTCCGGAACCAAAATAGGTGTAAGCGCCAAGGATATTTCCGGCGTCCGGGTTAGGAAGTTTTGGATCGACGGCAGAGAACCGATCAAAGGCCTCGCTGGCCGGCAGATCGATATCGTAGCGAAGACCGTAATTCAGGGTAAGTTTAGAATTGAACTTGTAGGTGTCCTGCGCGTACATCGCATAATCCTTATAGCGGACACCACTGAAATTGCCATAGTTTAGCGCGGTAGTATCGGACAGGCCAAAGAGCGAACTAGCCACCGAATAGCCGCCCAGTCCTGAGGCGTCGCCGGTGCTACTGGTCTGTGCAGAACTGAAATCGAATTCGCCCGAGCCTTGCGTCAGTCGCCGAACGTTAAATTGCAGCATGCGAATCTCGCCGCCGAATTTGAAGGAGTGTTTGCCCTTGATCCAGCTTACTGCATCGTTGATCTGGAATACGTTGTCCGCAAACTGCGAGTCACCACAATTATTTACTTGATAATTGGTACCACCCCATTTTATGCATGGAAAAGTGGTGTTATTTACGCCCGTGAGTCCAATCTTCGCTGGGTATCCCTGACCGAGACTGTTCGCAACTTCACCGCGGAAACGGCGACTGAAGCCGAAGAGAGCTTGGTTCACGAGCGACGGAGTGAAAACGTAGTTATCGCTAATGCGTGCATAGCGCGTGCTCTGGGGGAGGCTGGAGCCGAAAATGGGTCCGAGGTCGGAACTTCCGCCGGTCTTGGTGTTGTCGTAATCGAATCCGCCGGAAATACGGTGCTTTTCAGAAAAGGCGTGATCGATTTTGACATCGAACAGATTCGCCGTGGTGCTCGAAACTGTGTGGTCGAGTACATTGCTGGTGAGGCCGCCGTTTGTGGGAGGCAAGAGCGCAAACACATTGGTCATTACTTTGCTCGGCGTGAAGTTTGGGTCGTTCGTCAGAATGTTGCCAGGGATCGCCGCGTGCGTGGTGGGATCGTAAAGCTGTACGGTGGGGAGCAGCGCAGAGAAGTCGCCTTTGCGAAAGTTTTCATTGGGGAAGTCGTCGAAATTGGTGCCACCATTTTTGAGCCGAAATCCCTCATACGCAAAGAAAAAGAAGGTTTTATTTTTTCCATTGTAGATTTTCGGGACCCAGACCGGACCTCCAAAGGTACCGCCGAAATCATTCTGCGTATCCACGCTTCTCTTTGACCCGGTAAGGTTGTTCACCCAACTGTTTGCGTCCAAACCAGCATTCCGAAAGTAGTCGTAGACAGATCCGTGCACCTGATTGGTGCCGGATTTCAGTGTCAGGCTGACGATGCCGTCGCCGGACTGCCCATATTCCGGAGAGAAGTTGCTCTGCAGCACGCGGAATTCGTCCACGGCATCCGTGGAAACACCCTTGTTCCATTGCGTATTTGGAGAAACCAGTGAGATGGATACACCGTCTACAAGGATGTCTGTTCCACCTTCCTGACCGCCGTTGACCTTGAAGTCGTCGCTCGAATTGCTTCCGGGATTGTTGTCAACGCCGCCCACAAATCCGGGAACCAACTTGATGAATTCCACGGGATTGCGAATCGTGCCGCCTATCGCGAGAGGCAAGTTTGCAACCAGGACGGGTTCTACAGTCGATCCTATTTCGGAGGTTGCTGTTTGCAGTTGACCGGCGTCAGCAATAACCGTTATGTTTTCGGAGACGCCGCCGACCTGCATCGGAATGTCCAGCGAAACCGTGGTGCCCGTTAAAACGGAGACGCCTTCCTGGGAGTACTTTTTCAAACCCGGTGCCTCTACAACTACGGAGTAGCGACCTGGCGGGAGGTTTGGCAGAGAATAGATGCCGGCGTCCGTCGTGGAAGTCGCCTGGGTTAGCCCGGTGTCTAAGTTTCGACTGGTAACGCTGGCTCCGCTGACTGCTGCACCATTTGGGTCAGTTACCGTGCCCTGAATGCCGCCGTTTGTGGTTTGGGCGTGAAGCGATCCTACCGACACACAGAGAACGAGCAAACAAGCACAAATGAAACTCTTCATGGACTCTCCCCTTAAGTCAGAAACTAGTTAGGCACAGGACCTTGGCGCTCGAAAAAATCCAGACCCCTCCGAACCGGTTCCCCAAACAGACGGTCCTACGGAATCTCCATGCGCCGGCGCCCTAATGGTTTTACACTAGTGTGCGCATAATGTGCGCAAGCGCACATTTAGAAAAGGGTGTCACACGTGAATTCATTGTGATTCACCAGAAGAAGCTCACTTCCACGCTTCAGAACGCCAGGCCAGAGTTGAAGATTCTATGAAATACCGGATTTTCTACCCAGATCTGCAACATAGTCGGGATCCATGCTCGCATGGCGGAGGCCCACCTGCTCAAGCGCTTGAAAGACGAATGAATTCCATGCAAAGACGCGATGGTAGCCAAAAAAGGGGTGAGCTGGGTCAGTGGCGAGGTATTCCTGACTCGTCGGGAAGTCTGGATCGATATTAAGTTCCGCCCATAAACGGTTCGAGATGGCCATTTTCGCGCCGCTCCATCCATGATGCGCGCCGGTGACATACCCGCAGATTTCAATTCGCATCCAACTGCCGCCGTTGTAATAGATCCCGTCCATGGCGCGATTTGCGTAGTTCGCTGCAAAGGAGTCGCTGATCATAGGGTGCCAATGCTCGTCGAAGTAACTCCAAGCCTTCCCCTCTTTAGGAACTCCGATCAGTATCGGCCGCACTGTGCCGCCCGCTTCAGGATGGGGGCACTCTTTCCTCGGCATCATGACCGGAGTGCGATCAAGATGGTTCACGACCATTTCGTCGGTCAGGATTTTTCTGCCAAACAGCCAAAGTGAAAGGTACTCCGGGAAAATCTCTGCAAATCCGATGGCATCCGCGATGTCTCGTGCCGGACGCATGAATTTTCGCACCGGGTCGTAATAGCTCCGATAAATCTCCTCAGCATGGCCAATATGTGGTTCGAGCAGAGTCTCACTCACTCCGGGAATCCGCAATTCCTTGATCACTCTCAACAGAACGGCCAGCATCCCCTGATTTTCGCAGATGACGGACGTGCCCTCGGGATAGCGGATAACGTCGAGTTGCCCCATCACAAACTGCGCCCGGCAAACCCCGTCACGGCGCGTATCATACGTTCGCAGACAATACTCCACCGCTTTCCGGACCTTATCCATCGGCAACTTGGTGCCGAAACGCCGACGATTCAAGAATGCCCATATCAACCAAAGTGGCGTCGAATCGTTCGATTTTCGCTCCACATTAGCGAGATTGGGTTCCACCAGCGTGTTGATCGACCCGTCCGATCCCTGATTTTCGCCCCACAGACCGAAAACGCTCTCGTTCAGTTCGCGGTTATGAATTCCGCTTAACGCAAAAAAACTGTCGCGAAGGTACATCTCGCCCGCAGCGGAGTACCAGATACTCGGTGCAAGGATCGGCCGGAAACTTTCAGGCCCCGCAATCCAACACAGCATCATGAGATCTGCATAAACTACTTTTTCGGTTTCGCCTCCTTGAAAACCAAGACCTTCGGCCAAACAAAGTTGACTGGCAAGTCGATGACCTCGGATTGTGTCTGGTATTGCTTCGTCCGCGAACACGAATACGGCCTTCTCCTCGGCGTGATCCATTTCCAGGCGATGGTACGGTTCGAATCGAGTAGCGATGCGTTGAAGCTGCAGCCCACGCACTTCGATCTTCGCGAGACTGGCCGGTGTCTCCTGAGTCAGAGCTTGCTCCGAAGGAGCAACAGAAAGGAAGAGAGCACAGCCATGACCTTGCGACCATGGAACAAACGCGGTGGTCTGGAATTCTGACCACGCTTCTGGCGATTGGGGCAAACCATCGTTATAAAGAGTGATGTCGTTGATTTTGTGCAATTTCTTATCCACTCTCCAAACCTGAAGTGCTACCGGAGCCGCCGAACGATACTCCATGCGCAGCGACAGAACTGCGGATCCACTAAGCGCAAAGGGAATGGTCACACCGTCTTCCGTTCTACTGGTGGACAGGACCGCCCCACCATCCAGTTCCTCCAGAGTGGCAGCGCCAATTTTTCTCCAAGAAGAAATCTCCGGTAACGGCACGGCTTGCGTAGAATGCTCTCCAGCGATCTGCCGCGTAACTTCGCCAAAAGTCTGCTGCACAAAGAAATTACCGTTGCTGCGCTCCTCGGGAGACGAACCACAATAAAGATTGGCATCTGGAATACGGCGTGGCGCAAGTTTGACGGGCCTGCCATCCCGCCGGACGATGCGCGTCCATTGATTGCGGTGGCCGGAGTCTGTCAGAAGGCCTATGCAGAGACCATTCTTCATGCGGAATCCGGCGGCTGGAAAATATTCATGCAAGACGCCACCTTGCCAGTCGACTTCATCGAAACTCCACAGCCGTTCGGGATTTTCCTGCGGCTCCAATCGATTGCTCAATTGATAGAACAACAGGAACATATCGGCTTGCCGCAGCCGGATCTTCTTTCGCACCACACGGGCAGTGATTCGCTTATATTCCACGTGCACAAACACCGTGGTGTTTAGATTCTTGAGCTTGCACTCGCCTTCTAGGATCAGATGTGTGGGGTTGCCGGTCCACGACGTGGCTTTCCAGTCGTCAACACGATCTTCCACGCTGCGCTCTTCGTTTTGGAATAGCACAGAAAATTCTCCGCCCTGGTTATGCCGGAGAATGGGCCGGCCGTTGAAAAGAAGGACAGCACCATATCCGCTTGTAGCGTCGCCGCTGACCTTCATTGTCAGCTCGTCCGTTTTAGGCGCGCTTGAAGAAGCGCTTTCGTACAGCGGGTCAATTTTCAGTCCAAAGCCGGCAGCTAATCCAGCCGTGACCGACGTTTCGATGAAGCGGCGCCGTGAGACGAATTTGTGGGCCATATATTCCCGTGTCCTCCGGTATTAGACAGACTATTCTGGTCGCCAGTTCAGCAATCACGAGAGTGTCTGAAAACCGCAATTCATTGACGCGATGGGCATCGGGTCCGGGGAGTTCTCGTCTTATCAACTGAACGTAGGCAAATATTTAAGGGTTTGGTGAAGCAAGGCAAGGGTCTCACACGTGAAGTTCAGGTGATTCACTTCCGTTTGAGCATCGCGATCCCGCGAACTGATTGGAAAGAAACTAGTTAAATATTCAGTTTGAGTAAACTATGTGGTAGCATCGCTGCGTTCAATCGAAAAAACTGATGCCACTCGCCTCTGCTAGAATGAGCGTCTCTCAATCACCAGCCATGGAAGGCCTGCAAACGGATGAACGTTGGCAGCTTGTCCAGCGGATTGTATGTAGTGCGCCTTTTCAAAAAAGTACGCGCCTTCGCGAATTATTGCAGTACCTCGTTGAGCAGACGTTGCACGGGAACGCCCACGAGCTAACTGAGCAACACATCGGCAACGCACTGTTTCACAAGCCTTCCGACTATAGCCCTTTAGAGGATAGCTCGGTACGGGTGCACGTTCGGCAGTTGCGCTTGAAGCTCCATGAGTATTTCAACGAAGACGGCCGCAACGAGCCAACGATCTTGGAGATACCCAAAGGCGCGTACGCCCCAGTCTTCCGAGCAGTCCAGAGAGTTGACCCAGTCCCCACGACTGTTGAGTCAAAGTTGAGTCCAGCTTCGTTCTGGCGCCAGCGAGCGCTGTTACCCTGGTTTTTGTGCGCAATTCTGTGCGTGGCAGTGGCTGTGTTGGGTTACAGAGGCCTTACGCGCCGCACAACCAGCTCTACGCCGCCTCCAATTGCCCTTTCCTGGCCTTTTTCGCAAATCTTCGATGCACAACATCAGACGATAGTTGTCGTAGCGGACAGCAACTACGGGATGGCGCGGATCCTCGCCAGCCAGACCGGGTCTCTCGATCAGTATTTGCATCGGGAGTTCCTGCAAGGGCCAGAGGTCAGCAAGATAGGTGCAACCGATTCTCGTTTGAGCGAATACATTTCAAACTCCACGCTCACTTCGTTTGCGGATGTTGCCGACGTCGTTTCGCTCATGAGAATGGCGGGTGCTTTGCAAACGCAGGTGCTGGTCCGTTACCCGCGGGATTTGAGAATGCGCGACCTCGATCACAATAACTATGTTTTTATTGGAAGTCCCGGTTCCAATCCCTGGGTGACGCTTCTGCAAGACAAGCTAAACTTCCGTGAGAGTGAGAGCGTTGTAGGGAAAAGCGCCAAAGTGTTTGTGAATAAGAATCCACTTGCGGGCGAACAGGGCCAGTATGAAGGGCTTCGTTGGACAGGAACAATGGGAGAAGACTACGCGACGATTTCTCTTCTTCCAAACGCGACCCACGACGGCAGCGTGCTGGCCCTACAGGGTCTGCAACAGGAAGGCACCGAAGCCGCAGGCCGATTCCTAGCGGATAAAGAAAATCGCCGCCAGCTCATGAGCGCACTAGGAATTTCCGCCTCCGAGAACCTCACACAGAATATCTGGTTTGAGGCGCTGATCCGATCGCGCACGGTTTCCGGCGCTCCGAATTCCACAACTCTCGTCGCCGTCCGTCGAATACGCTAGTGATTTTCTGCAGAAGATTTGTGCTTTCGAGACATTACACAAAGTGAAGAACGAAACTTGTTAGCTCATCGTTTAGAACAATCAGCGAACTCATTATCGATCCCAGTCACCACTCGGAGCAGTGGAGTGCCCCGAGTTCCAAGATGGTTGGTGATCGCGGCTTTCTGTGCGATCAGTTCGATTCCCGTGGCATCACAAACGAAGAGCGATTCAGTCGAAACTTTGCTCAAAGACGCACGCGCAGAAGAGAGCACGGGGAACTATGCCTCTGCAGAGCGCCTCTACAGGCAAGCTCTGGCGATTGCCCCCGAAAATCTTGAGAGCCTGAAACGCTTGGGGATACTCCAGCAGACGGAGCTCAAGTTCGACGATTCTATTCAGCTATTCGAGCAGGTGCTGGCCGGCGACCCGAGTTTTCTGGAGGTGAATTTCTTCCTTGGGGCTTCCTACTTCGGGAAAGGCGATTTTACCCGAGCCATTGAAAGCTTTGAGCGTGAGCTCAAGGCACCCAGCCCACATCCTCGCACCCATTATTATCTAGCGTTGGCATTGCAGTCTTCCGGCCGCGTCGAAGAAGCGATCTCGCAACTAAACCAATCGTTTGCTGAGAACCCTAAAGATGCTGACGCCTTGTACGAATTAGCGCGTATTTACAAGAATGCATCTCTGCGCTCAATCGAGATGCTCAAGGCGCTCGACCCGGATTCCTTTCAGCTCCATGCCCTTATGGGTGAGGTGTATGCGGATCAGGAGCGATATTCAGATGCTATCGGGGAATACCAGGCAGCTCTCGCCAAACGTCCGGATGCTCCGGGGATACACTTCGTGATCGGAGTGGCCTATTGGGCGCAGCGTCAGATGGATCCGGCCGAGAAAGCCTTTAAGGACGCGTATAAGGAAAACCCGAACGACCCGATGACGAATTTGTATCTGGGTGACATCGCCGTGCGCTACCAACGATTCTCTGACGCTTTACCATTCCTGACGATCGCCCAACAAGCGCAACCCAACATGCCGCAAGTGCACGTTCTTCTTGGGCAATGCTATCAAAGCCAGAAAGAACTTCAGAAAGCAAAAGACGAATTCGTAGCGGCAATCAAAGCCGATCCCGGCGCCGCGCAACCGCACTACCTGCTGGCCAGAGTCTATCGGGAATTGCACGATACGCAGGCAAGCGCTGGCGAACTTTCCGAATTTGAACGTCTTTCTAAAATGGAGAAAGAGAAATCCACACCACGCACGCCTCAGAACTAGAATGAAAGCGTGACATCGCCGCATGCGGAACTCAACCATGAGTCTGAACTCGATGCCTTCGGGCCATACATCCCCTCGTTTCTGGATTTTGTCGTCGCTGCTTGTTCTCCTACTGGCCCCGGCCCCAACAGTGGCGGGGCAAACTATACCGTCGCCGAACGCGAAGAATTTGGCAATCGAGTCTCATTTCACAGCAGCCCAGAAGGCCCAACAAGATAAGGACTATGCCACTGCTGAGCGGGAATACCGGGCTGTGCTTGCGCTCGCCCCTGATTTCGCGGAAGTCCATATGAATCTCGGATTGGTCTATCAGCTCCAAGATCGTTCTACGGAAGCGATGGTGGAATTCCGTCGCGCACTCAAAGCCAAACCGGCGCTTACCGGCGCCAATTTTTTCCTTGGAGTGGACTACTGCAAGAGGGGCGATGGTGCAAAAGCCATCCCCTATCTCAAGGCAGCCCTTCAGGCGGAACCTGGTCGGCCGGATACCTGGCTCTGGCTGGCAACGGCGCAAGAGATCTCCGGCGAGTTACAAGCCGAAGTCGCCACCCTGCAGCGAGCGCTAGAGCTTCAACCGAAGGACGCGGATGTTTTCTACCTCTTAGGAAGCGCTTACGAGCGGCTAGGGAAACAGGAGGTCGTGCACTTGCAGAAAGTCGCTCCAGGCTCCTCGCGCAGCGAACAGTTGCTCGCAGAAAGTTATGCCGCCAGCAGCGAGTGGCCTTCCGCTGTGGTTCATTTTCAGAATGCCCTGACGGCTTCGCCGAATCGTGCCGAGTTGCATGTTGAGCTGGGTGAAGTTCTTCTTCGTGCAGGCAAAGTGAACCAGGCCATTCGAGAGTTTGATGACGAGTTGCGCCGCAACCCTGGTAACTTGCGCGCCCTGGTGCGGCGCGGCGAAGCCAGGTTTATTCAGGACGACGTGGATGCCGCTCTTCAGGACTGGGAAATATCGTTGGGCATCGATGTCGAACAAACCGAGAGGATTCTGGGTCTCCGCGAAACAGGATTCGGCGATTCTGCCCTCGAGCTACTCTCCGATTCTACCCGCGAGAAAATCCAGACGCTCGCGGTGCAATTGCAAACTCGGAATTCCCCCGCGGTGCATTTGGCTCTTGCATTTCTTGCCCAGCAGAACGGGAATTTATCTCAGGCAGCGGCGGAGTCCAGCCTTGCAGCCTTCTCCTCCAGGAAAGATGCTTCCGACGCGAACTGCACAGAAGCGGAGGTCAACCTGGCGCTCCAGCACGAGGAGTTTTCCAGAATTGTACGCTGCGCGGACGAAGTACTCACTCCACGAACTCCCCCTCAGCTTCGCATTCGGATGGCGAGCGCGTTGCTGGAAGCTGGACACGCAGACGCTGCTCTCAAGACTCTCGAAGGATTGCCAGCAACAGATAGAATATCAGCGGAAGCCGCCTATTGGCGGGCGCGCTGCTACGAAAGACTGGCGACCACAACTTATCTGCGTCTGTACCAGACAGATCCACATTCATATCGGATGCATCAATTGATGGGCGATCTAGAGGCCGCGAAAGGCGATGACGCAAAGGCCATCGAGGAATACCGCGAAGCTATCGCTTTGAAGCCGTCTTCCCCGAATCTCCACTACGGTTTGGGCCATCTGCTTTGGAAGGATCTTAAAGTTCCCGAAGCACGCGTTGAACTCGAGGCCGAACTCGCGATGAACCCACGCCATGCGGGTGCGTTAAACGATCTGGGCAATACTTATCTGCTTGAACACCAACCCAACATGGCTTTGCCATATCTCAGCAAGGCGCTCGCCGCTAATCCCGGCAGTCCCGATATACACCGTGATTTGGGAACCGCATACGCCGAGCTACGCGACTATCGTAAAGCGAAAGAGCACCTTGAGCTTGCCATATCCACCGATCACGATGGATCGGTTCACTACAAGCTGGCGAGGGTTTATCAAGCCCTAGGCGAGAAAGAGAAGGCTTCCCGTGAATTCGCTCTCTCCACTACCCTGAACCGTGAATCGCATGACAAGCTCGAAAAGCAAACCGAACGCTTGGGCGAAGTAACAAAGTCCACCCAAGATCCATAGCATGAAATATTTCCTGATCCTCGCCCTCTATCCTTACATCGTAGATCCTTACCTCGTTGTGGACTATGTGACTGGAAACTCTCCGAACTTCGCCGCGGGTCAAGTTTCTAAACAATCTACGCAAGGCGATGCCTTTCAGAGGGGTCTCTCGGCGCTAAAGGACAATCGGCCAGAGGATGCCCTTGAAGAGTTTACGACCGCGGAGCGCGAGTACCCGAATGATGCACGTATTCGCAGCTTTCGCGGGATCTTGCTGGCTCAGATAGGCAAAAATGCCGAGGCTACCGCCGAGTATCAGGAAGCGATTCGGCTCGATCCACTTTTGGAAGATGCCTTTCGCAATCTGGGATTTCTCCGATGGACCGAACACCAGCTCGAGTCGGCCCGCGAAGTATTACTACAGGCAGTAAAGCTATCTCCCGACGACTCGTTTGCGCACTATTACCTCGGCCGCGTCGAACTGGACGCGCAGCGATACCAACAAGCTTTCCTTGAACTAGAGCTGTCTCGTCATCCATTGCCCTCCGACGCCAGATTCTTAATCCAAGCCGCGACGGGGTACATTGCCGTGGGGCGCCTCGAAAATGCGCGCCAATCCCTCGAGCAACTAACGAACTTGCCACTGAGCGACGCGCAATCTCTCCAAGTGGCTTCTCTGCTTCTGTCCATCCACGAGAACGACCGAGCGATCGACATCGTGCAGAAATTGAACCGACGTCACTCTCCACCTCAGTCAACGTGGGCGCAATTTGACCTGGCTCTCGCCTACTTGCTTGCCGGGAAATACGACAGTGCGGCCCAACAAGCTCTCGTCTACTTAGAAGGCGTGCGCCCGGCAGCCTCAGAGCCTCCGGAACGGGCGCGAGGTTGGTCTTTGATTGGCATCGCCTATGCGCACCTGAACCAGGGCGAGCGGTCCATCAACGCCTTGCGTCAGGCTGCGGCCTTTGCACCCGGTGAAGAGGAATATTTGCTCAACCTGACCCGTGAGTTGATGGAGCTCAATCGCTATCCCGAAGCTGTCACCGCAGTCCAGAGTGGACTCGCCACGAATCCAAGATCTTACGCCTTGCATTTACGGCTGGGTGCAGCCTATTTGGCCGCTGGCCGTTATGTAGAAGCGGAAAGTGTGTTTCGGGACCTGGTGGCGGCGGGTGATCCGCTTCCGACCGGGTACATCGGTCTGGCACAGGTGTTGCTTAGAACCGGCCGCGCCGAGGAGGCGTCGGTAGTGCTCGCCGACGCGGAGAAAAAGTTGGGCCATAATTTTCTGATCAGCTATTTTCATGGCCTGGCCCTTGCTCGCGCGGCGAAACCCGCTGAAGCGTTAGCTGCTTTTCAGGAAGCAGTTCAATTGAATCCGAATAACGCCGAAGCGCACCTGAACGTGGGAAAGTCTCAATTGACTTTTGGCCATGTGAGTGAAGCGATTGCCGAACTTCAGGAAGCGCTTCGCCTCGCTCCTGCCAACCCGCAGGCCAAGCGACTTCTAAGCCAAGCTTATCGCCGTGCCGGTGATGCAAAAAATGCCGCGAAATATGCAGAAGCATCCGCCGAAGCCACTGTCACCATCAACAGTGGGCTGGTTGATGATTTCTTCCTTCCACCATGGCAAGTTCCTTCTGGTGGCGAAGAAAAGTAGCGACTCAGAATCTCCTTCGCCTGCGTCTCGCCGAGAGTGAAAATTCCCCCGCACCTACTGCGCACGGCAACTTCCTTGACCAAGTCGAAACCACAACCTACTCTTGAGCGGCAAAATTAATTCTAAATGCCTTTCACCTGTTTATGTTTTGCTCGGAGACTAAAGCTGTGAAGCATCAGATGCCTTGCCTTATGAGATTCACGATCGATTTAACGAGCGCGAGGTGAGCGCTTGACGAAAGTCAATTCTGGGACCCAGAGAGATCTCCTCCAAAAAATATTGCTTTGGCCCGCTACGCTGATTCTGCTTTTCACTGGCCCCGTGCCCGCTCAGACGGCAACTCAGCAAGTTGACGACAATGCGAGCATCGCAAATTTCGTCGACATCGCAGAAAAAGCAGGACTGACGGCCGTGAATGTATTTGGCGGCGTCGCTACCAAGAAATACATTATCGAGACCACAGGGACGGGCGTGGCCATCTTTGACTACGACAATGACGGCTGGCCGGATATCTTCATCGTGAATGGAACCACACTGGAAGGGTTTCCCACCGACCACGCTCCCACCAACCATCTCTATCACAACAATCACGACGGTACCTTCACGGATGTCACCGCGAAGGCCGGCCTTGTTGTCACGGGTTGGGGCCAAGGCGTTTGCGTCGGGGATTACGATAATGATGGTTGGGAAGATCTGTACGTCACGTACTACGGGAAGAACCGTCTCTATCACAATGACCACGGCGTTTTCACTGAAGTTGCGGAAAAAGCCGGCGTAGCAGGATCAGGCAAGGCTTGGGGAACCGGGTGTGCCTTCGTTGATTACAACCGTGACGGGCGCCTCGACCTGATGGTGGCAAATTATGTGGACTTCAATCTGTCCACTATTCCAACCCCAGGCGAGGGAAGTTCTTGCGTATGGAAGGGCGTGCCAGTGATGTGCGGACCACGTGGTCTGCCCGGCGCGAAGAATATTTTGTATGAGAATCGCGGTGACGGGACCTTCGCGGATGTTACCGCCAAGGCCCATATAGACCGGACCAGTGGACACTACGCGTTCAGCGTTTCCACATTCGATTTTGACGATGATGGCTGGCCGGATATCTACGTAGCCTGCGATAGTGCCCCAAGCATTCTCTATCGCAACAATCACGATGGAACCTTCACCGATGTTGCGGTGATGGCCGGCGTAGCGTTCAACGAAGATGGGCGTGAGCAAGCGGGGATGGGAACCACCGTCGCGGACTACAACGGCGACGGAAGGCTCGATATTTTTAAGACCAACTTCTCCGATGACACGCCGACTCTGTACCGCAACGACGGTGAGGGAATCTTCTCCGATGTTACATTCCCCGCAGGACTCGGTCAGCACACTCAATATCTGGGTTGGGGCACCATGTTTTTTGACTTTGACAACGACGGCTGGCCCGATCTAATCCTCGCCAACGGACATGTTTACCCAGAGGTTGACAAGTTTCACTTGGGAAGTGGATACATGGAGCCTCGCCTCCTATATCACAACAACGGCAACGGAACGTTCACGGACGTCTCAGCCACTGCTGGACCCGGGATTAACGCGGTTTCCTCCGCTCGTGGTTTGGCTATAGGTGATCTCTGGAATAATGGACAACTTTCCGTGGTCATTAACAATGTTTATGGAAGGCCGAGCCTCTTGGTAAATCGGTCGCCTTCCCGCAACCACTGGGTTGCTTTCAAAACCGTGGGAACCCGCTCTAATCGCGACGGCATCGGCGCAAAGCTCACAGTCAAAGCGGGCAAGAGAACTCTAGTGGATGAAGTGCGCAGCGGTTCGAGTTACATTTCCCAAAGCGATCTGAGAGTGCATTTCGGTCTGGGCCCCACGGCAAAACTTGATTCCGTACAGGTGCGCTGGCCGAGTGGACTCGTCGAACTCTTCAATGATCTATCCGTGGATGCGATACACACGCTGAAGGAAGGATCCGGGAAAACAGCTGCGTCGACTCCGAAGAAGCCTTAACCCACCGTGGAAAAGTCACGTCCGAGGCGACTTGGCCCTACGGCGAAAGAGCTTTTGCGTTCGGCCCTGGGGATGGTTCCTCGATTTTGAGAATCTGATCCGCACGAACATCTTTCATCGTTTGACGAATCCCGCTCGGCCAACGAATATCGATGGTTCTCGCAACTGTTTCGGTTCCCAAGCCAAAATGTACGCGTTTATCATTCGAAGAAAGATAGCTGCTTGCGGTCGTCACGGTGGCCCACTGAGAACCTTTTGCAGTTGTCAGTTTTACTTCCGCCCCAAGCGCGTCGCGATTGCTTTTGTGCCCAATGAGTTCGAGGGTTAACCAATGGATCTGCGTTTGCGTCGAGTTGTGTAAAACATAGAGCGCCCCATCATTACTGGTCACCACGGCATCCAGGCGGCCGTCGTTATCAATATCGCCGATGGCCAAACCGCGCCCCACCCAGGCTTTTTGAAAAATCTCTCCAGCTTGTGCCGAAACGTCCTCGAAACCGTTGCTGGTATTCTTTGCAAGTAACAGGGGTTCCTTGTAACGAAGGTCCGGAAAGGTCAGTTGAACCGTATCTAAATCGTGTCCCTGGTTGATCAAAAGACCTTTCCATCCAGCATTGTCATAATCCATGAAACGTACACCCCAACCGGAGTGCTTCATGGTCATGCGGCCAAGTCCAGACGGATAACTGTCGTAGGTGAATGTGCCATCGCCATTGTTTCGATAAAGCGCGTACATTTGGCTGGCGAGGGCCGTGACTACCAAGTCCGGCAGACCATCGTTGTTGTAGTCCGCGAAATCTACTCCCATGCCTGCGTAGGTATGGCCCTCGCCATCCACCGCGACGCCGGAGCGCAGCGCAACTTCTTCGAATGTGCCATCGCCTTTGTTATGGTAAAGAAATTCGGGCATGGAGTCGTTGGCTACAAAGATGTCGAGATGGCCGTCCCGATCGTAGTCGGCGAAAGCAATGCCCAACCCCTTGCCCGGCTCCGCAAGGCCTACTTTGCGCGAAATTTCAGTGAAGTGGCCATTGCCATCGTTGTGATACACCAATGGGGCAATCGCGTGATATCCATCCGGATGGCAGTACGCACGGTAACCTTCTCTGCGCTCGCCACACCAGGTATCGTCAAAGTCCCACTGCAGGTATCGAAGTACGACTAAATCAAGCAGGCCGTCACCATCCAAGTCTACCCATGCCGCGCTGGTGGACCACCCGCTGCCACCGACGCCTGCTTTCTCCGTAACATCCGTAAACGTACCGTCTCCGTTGTTGTGGTAAAGCCTGTTTCCTCCATAAGCGGTCACGTATAGATCTTCAAATCCGTCATTGTCGTAGTCTCCGACGGCAACTCCCATGCCGTAGCCGATACCTTGTAGGCCGGTTTTTTCCGTTACATCTTCAAATGTGCCGTCGCGCTTTTGGTGGTACAGGCGATTCCAGTACTTGGACCCCGTCTTTTGCGGGATCGTCCCCTTTGGCGTGGGATCGCTGAGGGGAGCTCCATTCACAACGAAAATATCCAGCCGTCCATCGTTGTCATAGTCGAACAACGCTACACCCGACCCCATCGTCTCGATCAGGTACTTTCTGGAGGTGTGCGAAGCAACGTATTCGAAATGCAGACCTAGTTCGGACGTTATGTCGGTGAAGATTGCCGCAGGGGCTGACGAATCTGCCGCGTGAACCTGCGTCGCCGAAACGTCAATCGATCTCGGCGCGTTCTGCGCCCAGATGCACGGGGCAACCAGAAGTGAGAAAGCCGCAGAGAGTGCCGGTCCACAGCGCCAGCGATCACTCCTGTTAACTGTATCTGTCGTTCCCTTCATTTGTCTCGACGACAACTGGCCGGTGTGGCTCCCGCCTCTGTCCCAAACAGTGAAAAGTCAGTTTGCGAGCCCAGAGAATACTGATCCCAGCGTGCTCCGCGAACAACGTCACGCGGAGAGTGTATATCACGGCTGTAACCAATGAAAACCCTCTATTCGCGTTCGACAGAAAACTCTCAAGAGGCATTGGTATTCTCTAAGAGCCAAGGCCTTCCGCTCGCGGCGGATAATCTCAGAAAAAAGACGCTACGAACCGCGTGCAGAGCTGGACTGCAACGAATCGATTGGCATACCCTCCGTCACACGCACGGCACATTGTTGCATTCCCAAGGAACACCTTTGAAGGTTGCACAGGCCCAGCTTGGACATTCGCACATGGCGACAACTCTGGACATCTATACACACGCCAGTGGGAGTGCACAAAGAGACGCTGTGAACCTGCTCGAAGAGCAATTGTTCCCAAATGTTCCCAAGTTGGAGAGTTGCGGAAATATCGCGGAAACGGAAAGTCAGTTAGTTCAGTAAGTTAGTGGTCGGGGCGCCCGGATTTGAACCGGGGGCCTCCTGCGCCCAAGGCAGGCGCGCTACCAGGCTGCGCTACGCCCCGACATGAAGTGCTCTACTGATTTTAAAGCACTTTCCAACTTTACGGCTACTCCGATGCTTCGTGTTTGTATCTACTGTACCAAAACGTACCAAATCCTTTTACTGAACCAGCCCTGTACCGGAATTCAGCCGCATCTCGAGAAGCTTTGGAAAAGATGAATCACCTTGCCAACGCTTTATCTGCAATTTCATTCGAGAATACTTTTTGAAGACTTTGGCATCACCTCTGTCTCAGAGGCTGCGTAATCCATTCGTCTGCGACGCCGCCCCAGTTTTGCCTCAAGCCGGTTCTGACCTGCTGTTGGTTCGCGCGGATGGATCTGCCCAGCAAGACGTCCGCTTAATCCTACGAACGGAGGATGGTGCGCTCATTCTGATGACTTACCGCGGCGTGCGCCATGCGTCGCAGGAGGTAAATGAAAAGATCGCCCGCGGCGAGCGTGTCGCGGGGTCCGACTACTATCTCCGGACGGTGCCGTTCTTCGAGACGTCGTCGGCAAAGTACGCGTGGTTGAACAAAATTGTTAGCGTGGCTGTAGGGGAAAGGCAACCCGACGGAGTTACCTACGAAGTCTTCGAGATTCTTTAGACCTGAAGCCTCTCAGCTTGTGGCGATGGATGGTTCATGACGGCCTGTGCCGTTTCGCTGCGCGCGCCATTCTGGCTTGCTGAACAAAATCATCGTGGTGCGGTCGGTTCAGGCTGTAGGTGTCTCCCTGTGAATGACCACATGCATGGCAAGCTCGGTCGAAACGTGTTGGGTACAACGGTAGCCAAGTTCTGCCATGTCGATACCAGCAAATAAATTCTCACCTGAACCCATGAGAATTGGACGCAACGCGAGATGCAGTTCATCGATGAGCCCGGCACGAAGATACTGTTGAATCGTGGCCACGCCGCCACCAATCCGCACATCTTTGTCCTTCGCAGCCTCTTTCGCACGTTGCAACGCGGAATGGATTCCATCGGTAACGAAATGAAAGGTTGTGCCGCCCTTCATCTCGACGGACTCGCGTGAATGGTGGGTCAGGACGAAGGTCGGAACATGATAGGGTGGCTCCTCGCTCCACCATCCTTTCCATGAGTCGTCCGGCCACGGTCCGCGCACAGGTCCAAACATGTTACGGCCCAGAATCCACGCGCCTACGTTCTCCATACCCCGCCTCGCCCACTGGTCATCAATACCAGTCGAACCACCTTCGTGGCCGTGCATTTGCTTCCATGTGCGCGTAGAGAAAAACCACTCAAACAGTTCAGGACCTCCAACGCCAAGGGGATTTTCAATGCTCTGCCGAGGCCCAGCGGAGTAACCATCAAGCGATACAGAAAATGCGCTTACCCGGACTTTGCTCATGTCTTGATCTTAACTTAACTGTCGACCGGGACCCCCAAGAGAGAGCGACCGCGGACAGCAATATGAATCTGATCCCTTACAGCGTTCTGCAAGCTACAGCAGAAACGCGAATTCAGCTCGCGTTTCCCATTGTCGTTATCGGATCTGTAACCAATGGAAGTGGTCCAGACCAGCATCGAAGCCTAAACGACTACCGTCGCTTTCTATTTGTAATTTTCACGTCACAAATGAGCTATAAGGTTGCCGTCCTGCCAACCGAACCCTGCAACGCGAACATCTCACCAGAAGCAAAAACACAAGTGAGTTGCAAATCGCTGCCTTTCTGCCTGAGGCACCAAGCAGCCACACACCGCTCCAGGAATTCTGCGGCCGGTGCTCAATCTATAGAGGAGGATGTAATGAAGAGTAAGTTCGTGGTGTCTCTGTTTGCGTTTCTCGCGCTCTTGGCTGGGGTGGCCCAGGCCCAGGATCATTCCAGAGTGGATATCTTTGCCGGCTATTCCTATGACCGATGGGATGGGGCAAAGAACTTCAATCTCAACGGCGGTAGCGCTTCCGTTGCGTACAATGTGAACAACTGGCTGAGCGGCGTCGCCGATTTCGGCGGATATCATAACGGCAACGTTCTGAACAGCGGCTCGGAGTTCACGTTGTCCACCTATCTTTTTGGTCCGCGGTTTTCGTACCGCCACTGGAACCGCATTACGCCCTTTGGCGAGGTGCTCTTCGGAGCTGAACGCGTGAGCACAAGTACTGCCACATCAAGCAGATCGGACAATGGCTTTGCCATGACCGCGGGTGGCGGGTTTGACGTCAAACTGGCAAAACATTTCTCCGTTCGTCCCGTCAAGGTGGATTACCTCTTGACGCGCTTCGCTGTAGCTGGCGCCGACCCGCAATCGCAAAAGAATTTGCGCGTTTCGACCGGTGTGGTTTTCAACTTTTGACTTCCGCGGTATGGATGGGACTGCCCTTGAATTCGAGCAGAACGCTCTGAAACGTCGTTCTCGTCGGATGTACCAGAAAGTGTGGCCTTCTTGGCCGACGGCCGGCAGCGTAATGCAAGGACATGCCTACTGGGGAGGTCCACGAGATCGCATTCCCATGTCGCAAACACATCACATCGCAACAGGGGGTTGCAGTCGACCTTTACGGACGCAAGGCGGTTACTCTTCCATGCCGTGGATAAGCTGACTTGGAGCCGTAACTTTATCTTGCCTGAGGGCCGGTGCCAGCCTTCAGTTGCCGGGTTAATTCTCCTCATGAATACACCAATTCTGTCAGAATTGGTGTATGATGATTTCATGGCTCGCACTAACATCAACATTAACGAAACGCTGATTCGCAAGGCACGAAAACTCACCCGCCTGAAAACAAAGCGCGAAATCGTGGATAAAGCTTTGGAGTTGCTTGTCCGTTCGGAGGATCGCAAAAGCATTCTTCGTTACCATGGCAGTGGTATCTGGAAAGGGAACTACAAGTTGGCTCGGAGAAATCGCGTTTGATCCTGGTCGATACCTCTGTTTGGGTCGACTTCTTCAGTCCTTCGCCGACTCACGCTGGAACTGAGCTGCGTCGCATGATAACCGATGCAGAACCTTTTGCCCTTTCGGGCGTCATCGTTTCCGAAATCTTGCAAGGCCTTCGACGCGACGTCGACCAAATCGAACGTCATCTTTCGCAGTGGGACATGCTCGAGCCTCTCGGCTTCTCCACGTACCGCGAAGCCGCTGCTATTTTCCGCGTTGGTCGCGCAAAAGGATTCTCTTTGACCACCCTCGACGCGCTTATTGCTGCCATTGCCGTTGATCATCGGGCCGTTCTTTTCACGGTCGATCAGGATTTCTCACGCATTGCTCGTATCACTCGCCTACAGCTCCATTTGAACTACTAACCCAGGCTTCAGTTCTATCGACGCTAGGCTCTGTCGAGACCTTGTTAGAGGCCCCGACGCGCGCGGCATCGGCATCCGCTCTCTGCCGCGTTTTCGCTTGCAATGCACTGGCACGCGCCACGCCCAGCTTGGCCAGCGTTTCGGTCCAGCAGTTCAGAGGATGCCGCTGTGGTCGAGAATTTCTGAGAATTCCGCGCCGGCCGCTTTGCCATCGTTGGCAGTCAGAAGCGCTGATCGACAGCTTGTTTTCAACTTTGCCTGGCACTTTTGTCCTGTACTTATTCCGACAGATCGCCAAATCGCCGGCCTTCGACCAAGGAGACGGCCTGCATTACATGCGTGCCCAACATTTGATTGTCTCACTCTTGTCTCTTCGCAAACCGAGATGCGACCCAACGGGTTTCACTCGAGATCCTGCGTCACGGCGTCTTGAGATAAATATTGCCGATGTCATGCTCGCGCAGCATAGCGTTGAACGACACCAGGTCTTTCCCCACCAGTTCCTGAAAGTCCTGCGCCACCTTGTCGCCCCGCCGCTGTAACTCTTCCTGCACGGCAATCTGCTGCGTAGTGGGCGGAAAATCCGCACTGGCGTCGAGTTGACTGAACAAATAAAACATCTTCTGCAGCAGCATCGGCGCCCAACGGCAGTCGTCCTGCCCGCGGCCGGTGAGCTTTAGCTGCAGCAGACCTCCCTCGACGCCCGCGAACTTTTCGCCGAGGTCGTCTGCGGCTTTGCGCAGCGCTTTCGAAGCATCGTCCGTGCCAAGCTCCTTTTCCAGCGCAACGAGCTGGGCGCGCAGCGACTCTATCTGGTTCGCCGTGGCTGACATGGCGTTCATCTCGTCGTATAGCGCAGTCTGCAGCCGCGTCTGTGCCCGAATGTCGCTTTCCGAGCCGGCGGTATGGGGATCCTTCATGACGGTTAGCTTCTGCGCGACTTTTAATTCACCCAAACTGAGCGTAACCGTATAGGTCCCAGGCAACGCCAGCACCATCAGACGCGCCATGGCCGGCGGCTTGCGCCAGCCCTCCGGTCCAAACGGAACATCCGGCGCGTACAGCGGTGTGGTCCTCAGGTGAATTTGCGTGGTGCGCTCCGAGCGCAGGTCCCACCACACTCGGTTAATGCCCGCCTTGACTTCGCAAGGCGGCGGTTCGACATCACCATATTCCTCCTCCTCGGTGGGTTTCTTGGCCTCAGAGGTGCCGGGTTTGGGCGCACGGCATTCGATCTCCCGCACTTTCCTGCCGCTAGCGTCTGTGATGGTCAGCTTGGCTACGTCCTTCTCTCCCAGATTGGATTTGAGATAGAAATTAAGAGCTGCGCCGTACGGAGGATTTTTTCCCGTGGTGGGGTCATATGCAACGGCGGCTGGCTGCGACACTTCCTTGAAGCGATACGCCTCGCGCGGCGCAAAGAGATGCGCCTTGGCCGCGTCGACCTCCGGTGTGAACTGTTCGAGCGCGGTAATGTCGTCCAAGATCCAGAATCCGCGCCCGTAAGTCGCGACTGCCAGATCGTGGAACCTCTCCTGAACGGTTAACCAGTAGACCGGCGCGTGTGGCAGGCCGGACTGTAGTGGCTGCCAGTTCTTGCCGTCGTCAAAGGATACGTACAGCCCGCCCTCTGTCCCCAGATACAGGAGTCCCTTGCGCACGGGGTCTTCGCGCACGCAGTGCGCATAGCTCAGCATGTTGTGCGGAATCCCGGCGGTGATCAATGTCCAGCTTTTTCCGTAGTCTGCCGTCTTGTAGACAAACGGATCGCGAAAATTCACCTGATGGCCGTCAACTGTCAGGTAAGCCGTGGCCGCGTCGAAGCGCGAAGCTTCGATGTTATCCACGGTGCCCCACTCGGGGAAGTTGGGAATATTTTTCGTGACGTTGCTCCAGTTTTTTCCGCCATCGCGCGTCACCTGCACCTGACCGTCGTTGGTACCCGCCCAGAGCAGCCCCGCCTCCTTCGACGACTCCGTAAGTGCGAAAATCACGCCGGCATATTCCACACCGATATTGTCGGGAGTAAGGCCTCCGGAAATCTGCTGGCGGCTCTTGTCATTGCGCGTCAGGTCGGGACTGATAATCTTCCAGCTATTGCCGCCATCGGTGGTGACGTGCACAAACTGGCTGCCCACGTATACCGTGTTGTGGTCGTGCGGAGAAATGGCGATGGGGAATTCCCAGTTGAAGCGGTACTTCACATCTGCCGCCGGTGCTCCCGCCACATAGTCTGGCCACACCTCTACCTCGCGGTCCTGGTGCGTGCGCTCGTCAAAGCGGGTTACTGTCCCGCCGATGCTGCCCGATCCAGTACCCGTGGACCAAATGATGTTGTTGTCTACCGGATCCGGCATCGCGAAGCCGCTCTCGCCTCCCGCCACCGCGTGCCATGCGCCGCGCGAGATGCTATTGCCGGAAAAACCGCCGAACTGCAGGCTGTTGCTGGGACCACGCCATGAGGGACCGTCCTGGCGGTTGCCATAAACGAAGTAGGGAATCTGGTCGTCCACAGTGACGTGATAGATCTGCGCGATGGGCAGGTTGATGTGATTCCAGGTGTGTCCGCGATTGACGGAAATATTCACACCACCATCATTGACCACCGCCATACGATCCCCGTCGGTCGGATCGATCCACATCTCGTGATTGTCGCCGCCGGGATCGGAGGGCATCTTGGTAAGGGTGTGGCCGCCATCGAGCGTCCGCGAAAATGATGCGGAAAAGAAAAAAACTTCGTCTTCATTGTCCGGGGCAATCTCCGTGCGCGTGTAGTAGTGCGTGCGCCCGCGGAGCTGACGGTCAGAGCTGACCATCTCCCAGTTCTCGCCGCCGTCGTTGGAACGCCACAGCTGCCCCAGCTGCCCGGGGCTGTTCAGTTGCGGCACGCCATCGCCGGTTTCAATCTCCGCGTACACGCGGTTGGAATCTTTTTTGGCCACCCGTACGGCAATTCTGCCTACTGGAGAATGGGGCAGGCCATGTCCCTCCAGCCGCTTCCAGGTGACGCCGCCGTCGGTCGACTTGAACAAGCCGCTGCCAGGACCGCCGCTCGTGCGGCCCCAGGTGTGAATCTCGATCTGCCACATGCCAGCAAAAAGGATTCGCGGATTGTTGGGATCCATTCCCATGTCCGAGCAGCCCGTGTTTTCGTCGACGAAAAGCACTTTCTTCCACGTTTTTCCGCCGTCGGCGCTGCGGAAGACGCCGCGCTCCGTTTGCGGCCCGTAAGCATGGCCCAGTGCGCACGCCAGCACGACGTCCGGGTTGTGGGGATCGATCTCCACGCGCCCGATGCGACCGGCCTTCTCCAATCCCATCAACAACCAGGTCTTGCCGGCGTCCACGGATTTGTAAATGCCCTGTCCCATGGAGAGGTGGCTGCGGATGAACGATTCGCCGGTTCCTGCCCACACGATGTTTGGATCGCTCGCCGCCACCGCCAGCGAGCCGATGGACGCCACCGGTTCTGAGTCGAAGATAGGATCCCAATGGATCCCGCCGTCCGTACTCCTGAAGATGCCTCCAGATGCCGCGCCTACATACCAGACGTTTGGCTTCCCCGGCACTCCGGCGACAGATGTGGCGCGGTTACCTTCTGGGCCAATGTACCGATACTTGAGCTGGCCGTACACGTCAGGACTAATGGGTGGCTGCTGCGCCTGCAACAAACAAGGAGCAACCAGCAGCACCACCACGGCGACCGCTGCGGCATATATCGCGACAAGGTATCTCGCACGCTTCAACATGGTGAGCCTCTCCGATGGAAATGAAATTGGGTGCGCGGATGATACAGGTGAGACAACAGCAGGTCAATGTCGGCGCGAGCTCATGGGAAATCCTTGCCGCTAATGACGATCCATTGCGCAGCAGCCATTAAGGATGGTACGTAGCGCGAGGTGGGTGACCGCGTCCTACTCGGCAAGAAGCCGATCTCGTTTTCGAGGGTCGAAGTCATTCTGGACGAGCCGAGAGATGTTGTGAGCACTCGTCGAAAACGCTGGCTGTGATACGCTCAATGCTATGCGGATTTTTTTTGTTCTCCTCTGCTGCCATTTAGCTGTTGGTGCTAGCGTCGCCCGCGAGCCCGTACCCGACAAGGCATCTCGTCCCGGCGTTTTTCTCATTACCATCGATACTTTACGTGCGGACCATATTCACTGCTACGGCTACGACCGAATCCGAACTCCCGCGCTAGATCTGTTAGCAAAGCAAGGAATTCGCTTCGCTCAAGCATTCACACCCAGCCCCATCACGAACAGTTCGCACACGAGCATTATGACAGGACTCTTGCCGAGCTCGCACGGAGTCAGCGACTTCGGCGTCCCTTTGGCGGCTAGATATCCCACCCTGGCATCATTACTCACGAAGCACGGGTACCAAACGGCCGCATTCATAGGCGCCGTGATCCTCGACAGCAAGAATCTCGCGCCCGGCCTCGATCGCGGCTTCGAGTTCTACGATAACTTCTCAGGCCCCGCGACAACGAAATCCCGATGGGGACGCATCGAGCGCCGAGGTATGGAGGTAGAGGAACGCGCAGAGTCGTGGCTCAACGCGCACCCAGCCGGTGCACACTTCGTTTGGTTGCACTTCTACGATCCGCACGATCCGTACGAGCCGCCTCCGCCGTATTCCGAGGTTTACAAGGAGCGCCTCTACGACGGAGAGATTGCTTACACGGATTCGGCGTTGGGTCGGTTCCTTGCCTACCTCAAGAAACAAGGATGGTATGAGGGAGCAACGATTGTCGTTGTGGGAGATCACGGAGAAGGGCTGGGCGAGCATCGCGAAGACACTCACGGTATTTTTCTCTATGATTCGACGACTCACGTTCCGTTAATTGTGAAGCTGCCAAATGAACGCGAAGCGGGCAGGACGGTTGAGGCGCAGGTTAGCACGACAGATATCATGCCCACGATTCTGAGCCTTCTTGGCATTGCCGCTCCGCCAAGTTTGGATGGCGATTCTCTGGAGCCATTTCTTTCCGGTATCGAGGTGGCTCCGCGGACCCTTTTTGCTGAAACCGATTATCCGCTGCGGTTTGGATGGGCCCCGCTACGATCGGTTCGAAAGGACGGCTTCACGTTTATCGAAGCGCCGAGACCGGAACTCTACGATCTCCATGCCGATCCCGGCGAATTGCGAAACCAATACGAGCCCTGGGATGGAACGGTTCAGAAAATGCGCAGAGTGCTCGCGGAGTTAAGCACCAAATCGTTGGCACCTAGAAAAACTTCGCCCGCTGCCGTATCCGTGACCACCATCGATGAGCTGCACGCGCTCGGTTATTTGGGCTCAGCCGACGCTCGAAGCGTTACGGATGTTCCTGAACCCTCGTTGTTGCCCGATGCCAAGGACAAAATTGAAGAGCAGAATCTGTTGCACACCGCCTTGATGGCGTCAGAGGACGGGGATCCCAATAAGGCTCGAGTGGCGCTTGAGAACGTGCTGCGATTGGACGAAAACTCAGCGATCGCTCTTAGACAACTGGGCCAACTTGAAATGGCGTCGGGAAATTACGCCAAAGCTGCCGGCTATTTTCGACGGTCGCAAGACGCGCGCCCAAATGATACGACGGATGCATCTGAGTACGGCCGAGCGCTGGAAATGAGCGGCGATCTGCCCGGTGCGAGGGACGTTCTGCAGGCAAGCTTGAAGTTGAATCCTAACCAATTTGCAGCGCGGCTCTCACTCGGGCGAGTTTATCTCCGTTTGAACGATTCGAAAGCGGCAGAGGTCGAATTTGAGGAGGCGGTACTTTTGCAGCCTGGGAGTCCGGAAGCACAAATCGATCTTGCGAAGGCGCTGATTCGCCTGAAAAAGTTTGCCGATGCGGTGGAGTTGCTGGAGCCGATTGCCGGTTCTTCGAACGCCGGTGCGGAAACGTTCGAAGTGCTCGCAGAGGCCTACAGTGGCCTTGGCCGGCGGCAAGACGCGCAACGGGCCCACTCGCAGGCTAGCGCGTTACAAAAATCGAAACGGCCGCAATAAGCGGCCGGTCGATGGGATCAAAGCAAATTCTCCTAACTGGTTTGCCGTTCGAACGAGAGTTACTTCTGCATCGCTACTTTGTTCTCTGAGCCGTCGAAAATCTCAGTGAGAACGCGTCCGCGCATCTGCTTCGGCTGTTCTATTCCGTAAATGTACAAGAGAGTCGGTGCCACGTCATATACGCTGGCTCCCAGGCCCATCAGACGTAAATCATGCTTGATACCCGGCCCCATGGCGAAGAATGAGCCGGGGACATCATCACCGTCGGCGAAATCATGCTTGGCGATCACCGGCGTGGTTTTCTCGTGATCCATATGCGCGTGTGGATCTTTTTGTTCGAACTCGCGCAGTGGCTTAATGCCATGATCGGAAAAAATAATTAAGTAAGTGTTTTCATCCACATGCTCCAGGATCGATCCAAGCACTTTGTCGAAAGCCACGTATTGGTTCGGAAAGGCATCCTGCCGCACGCTATTAATGCTCGCATTGTAGCCAACGTTGAACGGCGTAATGGGGTACAGCCAGTGCCCCGTGCGGTCTTCGCACGACTGCGCCAGGAACGTGAACTCGGTCGGATGCGTCGTCAGCAAATAATCGAACAGCTTGGTCTGCTGGTCGCGGATCACCTGCACCTTGCCAAGCCACTTGTCGATGAATTCCGCCTCGTGGCCTTTTAGATCCGCTGCGCCCGGCATCCGCTCGCAGTCAATATAGAAGTCGCCGACGTTCTTTAGTAGTTCGGCCTGCAGGCTCTTCGGATAGACTGCATCGCCGCCCATCACTTCGCTCAACTTGGGTGCGCAAAGCACGCCGTCTTCACAGTTCTTGCCACGCGTCAGCATCCCACTGATCATGTATCCGTTCACGGGCATGACTGGAAACGTAGCCGGAACGTTGGCCATGCCCACGGTAATCCCACTTTTCGATAGCATCGACCACACCGGCTCTTCCTTCAGCATGTTGGTGTTGGCCGTGATCCCGCCGACGACAAAACCCGTTACGCCGTGCTCCTCTGGATTGGTGCTCGTAAAGAGCGTGGTGTACACGCGTGGGCAATTGGGCGCGGAGACCGTGCGCAATTTTCCGTACGCTCCCTTCTCGATCACTTTCGACAAATTGGGCATCTGGCCCTTCAGCAAGAGCGGGCGAATGATGTCCAGTTCCATGCCGTTGACGCCGAGGACGATGACTCGCGGTTTTGGTTTGGCGCCGTTTTGTTGCTGCGCAAAGCCCGGAACAGCCAGAAGAAACACGGATAGCAGTAAGCAAGATTTTCTTGAAAACATGGCAGGCCCCTGAAATTCAGGGCAAATTATATAGTTGCGAATTGCGGCTGTCCAGCGAGGCCCGCGGCAACAGCGAGCAAATCAGCGCGGCAATGATTCGAACACCAGCGGCAGGGCTTCTTCTGCGGCTAACCAGTAGTTCATCTTCGGTTATCGGCCCGAGGTGACTATCGAGCAGAGGGCTTCAGCCGGGCGGCTTCGGCGCGCTCGCGCGCGGCGTCCTCGGCGCGGCCCAGCTTCTCGTATTCGTCCGCCAAGAAAGAATGCGCCTCAGCGGAGTCCGTTTGTACGGCCGCGGCCTTTTCCAGATAGGGCAGCGCCTCGGCGAAAGTGCCGTTCAAAAACAGCATTCGGCCCAGAAGCAAGTTTGCGCGGTAATGGTCGGGCTCTCCCTGGAGGACCACGAGTAGGTTTTTTGCGGCTTCGTCGGGCCGTCCAGTACGGGCATAAATGGAGGCCAAAGAATAGCGGGCATCGATCCATTCGGACCGGTTTTCCACCAGGATTTCAAAATGCGCGGCAGCCGTATTCAGATCGCCGGTCTCGTAGAGGCAGATGGCCAGTTCGTACTGCGCCATCAGCGCATCAGGCCGCAGCTCGATGGCTTTCCGCAGGGGAGGAATGGCTTTCGAAAAGTTGCCCTTCCGCGAGTAGGCGATGCCCAGGTAATACTGTGCCGCCTGGATTTGCGGGTCTTTGGCCACCACGCGTAGCAGCAGCGGTATAACGGTCGATTCCTTTCCCTCTTCGATCGCCAGACTGGCATCGTGCATATCGTTAGCTACGTCGATGCGGTCCTTGGGATCAATCTTTGTACGCGGCCCGGTCTCTCCAGAGGCCATGTAACCCAGCGCCGAGAGCTTTTCCCTGCTCTTTTCGTCGAGTCCGTCCTGCAAGGCCTGCGGAGCCCCCGTGCTCATGCGCTTCACAAAATTGTCCACCTGGATTGCAAAGCGGACTGCAGTGGCGTGGTTGGCCGAATAGATGTTTTTCTTAGCACCAGGGTCGGTGGCCAGGTCGTAAAGCTCGGGCGATGGCGCTCGCACGTAAAGGTGATTTCCGCTGCGCAGGGAAAGAAGAGGGCTCCACCCGAACGAGCGTTCGGAGTGATCACCGGCAGCAAACGAGGGCCGGTTTTCGGGACGCGGGTTTCCGATTAGAGGGAGGAGCGATTGGCCCTGCATAGCCGGAGGCGGCTTCTGACCCAACGCGTCCAGAAGAGTTGGCGTCAGGTCCACCAAACTTGCATTGGCATTCACGCGCTGACCGACAAAACGACTACCGGGAAGTTTTAGCAAAAGAGGAACATGGATGGTGGAGTCGTAAAGGAAAATACTGTGGGTCAGTTCGCCGTGGTCGCCCAGGGATTCTCCGTGATCGGCGGCGATAGCAATCAGGACGTTGTCGTACAAACCCTGTTTTCGTAAATAATCAAGCAGCTTGCCTACCGTCGCATCCACGTAGGCGATGCTCCCGTTATACGGGGCTTTCGGAAATTGGCTGCGGAACGGTTCGGGTGGATTGTAGGGGTCGTGCGCATCCCACAGGTGGAACCACAAGAAAAAGGGGCCACCCTTTTGCTGGTCGAGCCATTCGAGCGCGTATCCCAAGGTCACTTCGCCGCGGCGCTGCATCGAAGCCTCGCGGCGCTCGCCGGTCTTCTGCCGGTGAAAGCCTGCGTTGTAGACATCGAAGCCGCGCTCGAATCCGGAGGCAAACCCATTTTTCGGATCGAGGATGATGCTACCGACAAATGCCCCTGTGTGATAGCCCTGGGAGTGCAAAACCTCGGGAAGGAATGGAACGCTGGGCGGCAGGCGATCGCCGAAGTTGCGGATGCCGTGGTACTGCGGAAAAGTCCCGGTGAGTATAGTCGCGTGCGAAACAGGCGTGATAGGGGCCTGCGAGTAAGCATGTTCAAACACCACCCCCTGGCTCGCTAAGGCATCCAGGTGCGGAGTCAAACCCAGCTTTGAACCAAGAAAGCCCATGCGGTCAGCCCGGACCGTATCCAACGTGATTAGGATAAGGTTGGGCTTGGGCGGGTCTGTGGCAGCCGCGGCAAGCGTGGGTAAGAGAACGAAGAGGCAAAGGATGCAAGCGCGCCGCATAAAGGAAAAAGGAATCTGCATTGTAGCAGACTCCTTTTTCGGAACCAAAGAACTGAGCCGAAGATCAGAAAATGATCTTGGCCCCGATCTGCGCAGCGCGCGCACCGCCCTGAGAAAGGAACGGGTTGCCGGAAGCGATGTCCGGCGTCTGCCCGAACGTGGAGAAGCTACCGCTCGAGGGTTTGGCACTGGCCGGGAGATAATAGAAGTTAGGATGGTTCAACAGGTTGAAGACTTCAAAGCGAATCTGGAGGCCTAGCCTTTCCGTGAGCCTGGTGGTCTTGACGACGTTAAAATCCCACTGCGTGAATCTGGGTCCGCGCACACTGTTGCGGCCGCAGGTCCCGATGGTGTTGGGGGCCGGATCGGAATATATCGCGTCGGCATTCGTGATGGTGGGACTATTAGGATCGCTAAATTGGTAAATAGGTTTGACACCCGAACAGTCCGGCCGCTGGTAAACCAAGTCTTGGCCAGATTCGTCGGCGGAGGAGCTCAGCAACGGAGTCCAGGGACGCCCAGTTAAAGCGGTCACTACAGATCCGATCTGCCACCCTTCTCCCACGCGTCCGGCGGCGCGCCAGCGAGGAAAGTCGTAGACCACGCCGGTATTGAAGTTTAGCCGCACATCCGTGTCGCACGGGCCTTGGTTACTGCTGGGATTGTAAGGATTCTCCTCAATCGGAAGCGTGGAGGCACCACCGCGATTCACTGAATTGGTATCAATACAGTTCGACCAGGTGAAATTGACAGAGGTATTCAGTCCATGCCAATCACGCTGGCGATAAGTCACCTGCAAGGCGTTATAGCGGGAGTATCCATCGTTGGTCAGCTGAATGATGTAACCGAAGTTTGGGACGCCGTTCAATTGGTATATAGAATCAAATGGCCGGGCGCAAGTCCCGGTAGTCAGTTGCACATCATTGATCGTATCCCAACATCCGATGGGGCGGTTATTCAGGCTGCGGTCTAGAAAAGTATCTGTTCCGTGGGAGCCGAGGTAGGTTACGGTAATCGCGTTGTTTCTGAATAGCTCATGTTGAATGGTGGCGCTGTAATACTGGATTCGCGGCGTCTTCAAATTCGGAACGGTTCCGAAGATGTTAAACGGGGGCGTGCCTGTGGGATTGGCGCCAAAGGTCTGGAAAGGCGTGCTCGGGTTCCCCGCCTGCGGACCAATGCAGGCCCAATCTGGCGCGGCGGTATTGACGGCAGGGTTGTAGCACGTGTTCGGTCCGAATGGTTCGAACAACAAGCTCGTATCTTCATTACCCGACGCTGTGACCGAGAACACGCCGAGGTTAGAGTTTGTAAACGCTCCGGCTCGGGCACCTTGGAAGGTATAAGGAGCGCTGATAGCGGAAAAATTCGCTACGTCGTAGGCCATGGCATAACCAATTCGGAGCGCAGTCTTGCCGTTGCCGAAGATGTCCCAAGCCAAGCCAGCGCGAGGGCCGAGGTCCTTAAGGTCGAGGTTATAGAGGCGCGGGAAGCCTTGCTGCACCTGGACCAACCCGTTCGGAAACCCCGTAGGCGCGCAGACGGTTGGCTCCGGCGGAGCACAGGGAAAGAAATTGGAGGCGACCTTGTCGGCGTCACCCAACGCACCATTGACGTCCCAACGCAAGCCGTAGCTGACCGTCAAGCGTGGGGTCACTTTCCATTCGTCCTGGAAAAACAATCCCATAGAGGGCTGGTAGAGATGGCGCGAACTATCGCCAAAAGAGCGGGAAGCCTGATCGAAGCGTCCGGTAAGCAACTGGTCGATAAGCGTCTCGAAATCAGTTGCGAAACTAGTCAAGGAAGTCCGCGCCCGATTGCGCAGACTGAACGAGGAGGCGTACTCATAATTGCCGCCAAACTTAAAGCTATGTTTGCCCTTGATCCAGTTCAGGCGGACCGACGCGTCATAGGTCTGAGTGGGACGGGTACTAAGCGGGTAGCCTACAATGCCACCAGGATTTCCGTAGGTCACCGAGCTGGCATAGACCGGAGGCACGCCGAAATCGGCGGGGTTCAGGGGGCCTGTGTCGATGCCAAGGTCCAAGGGATTAACCTTGTTATTTGGCGCCAGGATCTGTGAGTAACGCGACCAGTTGAAGCGCACGTCGAGAATTTTGTTGGCAGCGATGCTATAGGTCCAGGTAGCGCCGGCCAATTGCACGCGTGTCGGAGCGATGGAGTTAAATGCGTCGGGCGCGAGGCCGCTGCCCGGAGCCGGCGGAAGCGTATATCCGCCGAGTGGCGCGGATTGGGTGCTGTCAGCAAACGTATAGCGCCCCGAAAGCTGCATCTTATCGTTCATTTTATGGTCGATCCTGACGATGAAGCTGCCCATCTTGTCAGTATTGGGGCTGGAAATGGTCTGAGTGAACCCGCCGGACGCTACTGCGGCGTTAGCTGCGGCGGGCGTGCAGGAGACAATCCCGCCGGCGCCATCCGAACATGGGTAGTACTTCAGCAGGTTCAAGCCTGCTGTATTCAGAGGCAGCCCACTTGGGTTAATAGCTGGATTCGCGAAGTCCGCCAAGGCCAAGGCCAGATCACCTTGTGTGGGGATGGGCAGATCATACGGCTCCAGGGCTTTGTTCCGCTGCCCTTCATACGAGAAGAAGAAGAAGGTGCGATTCTTGACGATCGGCCCTGATACGGTGCCTCCATAGTTGTGATTGTGATAGGGTTGTGTGCTTGTGGAGAAGAAATTCTTCGCGTTCAGCCAGTCGTAATCTCCGAAATAGAAGCCGGTGCCGTGGAAGTCGTTGGTTCCGCTCTTCAGCGTCACGTTGATGGCGGCACCGCCCTTGACCCCGTTTTCCGCCGTTGGAAGCTGCTGAACGGTGTATTCGGCGATTGAATCGTTTCCCAGAACAGAAGCCGGAACCCCCAATACGCCGGGCTGCCCGATGACCTCGCTGCCGTAGAAGCGGTCGTTGTTGGGCATGCCATCGATCATATAATTGTTGGTGGTGGTGCGCTGCCCACTGATACTGACGTCCAGGAACCCGCCACCCGGCGAGCGCTGCACGCCGGGGGTAAGTGCCAAGATGGATTTGAAGTCACGGCCCTCCGTCGGTAGATCCACGATCGACTTCGCGTCCACCTCATTGTTCACGCCTGCAGCAAACTCAACCAGTGGGCTGGCTGCTTCCACAGTAATGGTTTCCGTGCGCTCTCCGACCTCCAGCCGGAAATCCGCCTTGGTCTGCTGGGCGACGTTAACTGTCACATTGCGTACGGTCGTCTTGAACCCCTGAGAAGAAACCGAGACCTTATAAACGCAGCTGGGCATGTCCGACAACTGGTATTCGCCGGCGCTGCCGGAGGTTACCGAGCGCGTTTGGTTGGTGTCGGGACAAACAGCGGTGACGGTGGCCCCAGCCACTGCGGCGCCGCTCTGATCCGTCGCCGTCCCGGTAATTTCACCGGTAGTGATTTGCGCAGGCAAACTAAACGCACAGCCAAGAATCAAGATGAGTGCACAGGAAAAGCCCGATAGATAAGACCTAAGCATTGGACTCCACCCCTTTGGCACAAAATGTAGAACACCCCGTTCAATTGGTAGAGATTTTTGTTCTGGATAGCGTTTTTGTCAACTAAAATCCCGATAATTCCACAAATGGGACGGCGCAGTTTTGTGAATCCTCGATTTGCCCGATTCTGACTGATCTCTGGGCGCTGCCCAAACGCCGGAGCTGCGGTGACGGCGCGTCGGCGGACGGTCCAGACTCACCGGTCGGTTTAAAGCTGGAAAAAAAGTTGTTGGAGACGGAAGAACCGCAGCGGGAAAGAGCGGTGTCGGTCCGACCATTTACCTTCCCCCGCGATGGTGGAAGTGTTCGCGATAACTCCTTGGCGAAGTCCCAACACAGCGGAGAAATGAGCGTCTCATTACCTCTGCACTCTTGAAGCCCGAGACGGCAGCGATTTCTTCGAGACCTTTCTCGGTTGTTTCCAGCTTCTGGACGTGCGAATTCGAGGCGCAGTTCTTCTACAAAGTGTGCTGGCGTTGAGCCGAGCTCTCGCGCGAACACCCGGGCAAAATTTCGCGGGCTCATTGCGACTCGAGACGCTAGGTTCTCCACTGACAGATCCTCCTGAAGGTTTTCCACCATCCAGGCTTGGAGCTTTTGCAGCGGCCTACCTTCTGACGCTTGCGATGAGAGCAAGGCGCTGAATTGCGATTGGCCTCCCGGTCGGCGCAAAAACAAGACCAGCGCCCGCGCTACTTGAAGGGCCACTGCGCTACCCAGATCTTCTTCGACTAGGGCCAGCGACAAATCCATTCCCGCTGTAACTCCAGCTGAGGTGTAAATATTGCCGTCCTGAACATAAATTCGATCTGGTTCAACGATGACACGCGGATATCGAAGAGCGAATTCCTTCGCGAACATCCAGTGGGTTGTGGCATGCCTGCGGTTCAGAATCCCGAATGAAGACGTACGGCCTTTTGGAATACAACCTTTTCTGTATACCGAAATCTGGAGTTTCATCTCACTATGCAATGCGAGGTTCTTAGGGCTTGCGATATGCCCAGAGTGCTCATCGTCGACGATCACGCCACTCTCCGCCGCGGGCTCCGGGTGTTGCTGGAAACACATCCCGGATGGAAGTGTTGCGCTGAGGCGGACAGCGGGGAAGAAGCGATTCGTGCCGTGGCGGAGTTCAAGCCGGATGTTGTTATCATGGATGTCTCAATGCCTGGCATGGGTGGCATCAAGGCAACCCGAGCCATCCATGAAACGTTTCCGGCAATCAGAATCTTGCTGCTCACTTTGCATAAATCCACGGAGCTTCTTCGAGCAGCATTTTCGGCGGGTGCTGACGCTTATGTTCTGAAATCGGATGCTGAAGACGATCTGATAAACGCCCTGGAAACAGCGGCTCGCGGCGAGATTTATGTAACGCACGCGATCAGTCCGACCGTCACCGCGGACATTTTGGGAGAGATAAAACAGTCACGAGGATCTGCTCTGGACGCCGGGCCAGAAGCCGGAGTTGCCAAGACTTAGTGCTGATCTTCAGCTAAGCTCACTTCAGGAATCGGTATGCGTGTTATTACGGTCGTGCCGTTTTCTCCGCTCAGGAATTCAAACGTTCCTCCCAGGTTCTTCACTCTTTCTCTCATTCCCGCCACTCCTACCCCGATTTTGTTCTTTGGCTTATAGGCTGGCTCGGAATCGTCAATCTTGTGCTTCGCACCGCGGCCGAAATCGGCTACGCGAAGCTCAATTTCCTTTCCATTATGTGTGACCACAATTTTTACTTTAGATGAATCCGAATGCCGATGGACATTCATCAAACACTCTTGAATAACGCGAAAGATTGTAATTGCGATCTCATCCGCTAATTGGGGGAACTTCTCTTGTATGTTCAACTCGATCCGCAGGCCGGTTCGCTCGGAGATCCCCTCAATGTACTCTCGCAAGGCCGGTACCAGGCCCAACTCATCCAACATCGGAGGATGCAGTACATAAGACAGGCCGCGAATCTCGTTGGTTATTTGGTCGGCCAATTCGAGACTCTCTTTAGCGGTTCGATCGCTTCCGCCATTCGGAATCTGCTTTGCAAGCAGGCGCACATTCAGGGTCAATGCCGCCACCTTCTGTCCGGTCACGTCGTGCAAGTCCCGTGCAATTCGACGCCGTTGTTCGTCTTCGATATTCAGAATTCTCTTCGACAATTCGCGCACCGCTTCTTCCGACCGCTTCAGTTCCGTGACGTCTTCAATCGCCAGCAGAATGACTTCCTTGCCCGCTTGTGACTGGATACGCCGGGCATTCAGGAGCATCACTTTGCGGCCGATCTCTGGAAAATCGGCGCGTACTTCGAAATCGTCGATCCGCGAGTGTGTGCTAAGAATATCTTCCAGAAGACCCCGCAGCTTCGGTATGTTCCATTGTCCTCCCCCAAGTTCGTATACGAATCTGCCCTCGGTCTCGGCCGGCTCTACCAAAAATTTCTTGTAGAACGAATTGTTTGCATTGATCACCCGCAGGCCCGAATCTAGGGTCAGAATGGGCTCTCGCGATGATTCAGTCAGTGTCGCAGTATAATTGCGTGCCTCGTCCAGCGAGCGCTTCAGAGGATCGATGTTTTGAAACGCTAAAACGGCGCCCGCGACGTGCCGTTCCTTGGTCTTGTAGGTGCGGACATGCATCAGATACCAAGTTCCATCCTTCGCTTGGATTGCGTGTTCTTGAGGATCGGCGGAAGACATGACCTCTCTGGCAATTTCAGCGAGGTTGATACCCCGCAAGTTTGTCCGCAATTCGCTGAGACGGCGCTCGACATCCTCCGGCGCTAGATTAAGAAGAGCTTGGGCTTGGGGAGTAAAACGCCGAACCAGCAGTTCCTTGTTTACCATGACCACTGGAATGCTGACATTCAGGAACAAATTGCTCAGATCCTCATTAGCGGAAAGTAACTCGGTATTACGATTCTGCAGTTCCTCGTTAACAGTCTTGAGTTCCTCATTCGTCGACTGCAATTCTTCCTTGGCCGTCTCCATCTCCTCATTGAGGCTCTGGAGTTCTTCATTTGACGACAAAACCTCTTCGTTCGAGGATCGATATTCTTCCAGAGTGGCTTCATAGTCTTCAATTAGCGCTCTGAGCTGCTCCTTCGCATGCGCAAGTTCTTGCCTCAAGCGTGTATTGCCCGATTGCCGTCCGTCGCTGCGGTCTTGCCGCCCGCCACGTCGCCGCGATTTGCGGTTGGGAGACAAGGCATCATGAAAGCTGACTATGTAATAGCATTCCCGGGATCCGGCAGGCGTGAAGGGACGCACTTCAATATTGACGCAGATTGATCCACGTTCACTCTGAATCTCCACATTCTCGCGCGTCGCAACGTTGCCTGATTTCTTTGCGTTTTGCATCGCCGTTCGGAGATCCAGGAGAAGTCCGTCGCGAGCCATCTTGTTGAGATTGAACGACGGCTGCCCCGAAGGCGGCTGCAGATAATCGCCTGTATTCCCTCGCAGATGAACAATCTCCATTTGTTCGGTTACCACGATGCTTGATGGTCCGAATGTTTCAAGCAACATCCTGTCGAACTGACGCTCTAGGGATTGCGTGCTGGACTGCGCGCGCAAGCGAGAAGTGGAGGCTGTTACCTCGGGAGAGGTCACGCCTGCGTTCATGAAGTAGGTCAAAAGCCGTGGCGAATCCTTTTTCTTTTGATAGATCCTATGTTTCTTGTCCACCACTGCGAACTGATCCGCGAATTTCCCCAACGTTTCCGACCCGCCTAAGATCAGATACCCGCCCGGCCGCAGCGCATAATGGAAAGTCGGGATCACCCGCATCTGTAGTGCATCCCCGAAGTAAATCAGCAGATTACGGCAGCTGATCAAATCCAAATTCGAGAACGGCGGATCTTTTGCCACATTCTGCCTGGCGAAGACGCACATCTCCCGCACCGATTTCTGCACGTGATACATCCCGTCCTGTTTCACGAAAAATCGATGCAGACGATCGGGCGTTAAATCCTTCACAATTGCTTGGGAATAAATGCCCAACCGTGCTTTTGCAAGCGAAGCTTCGTTCACGTCAGTGGCAAAAATTTGCACTTCCATCGCTGGCATTTTGCGAGTCTCTTGCGAGAGATATTCTGTCAAGGCGATGGCGATGGAGTATGCCTCTTCGCCTGTCGCGCAGCCTGGTACCCAAATTCGTAAATCAGATCGAAGATCTCGATCTGCAAAAAGGGGAACGAAGACGTTTTTTGTGAGCGACTCGAAGGCCTCTGGATCACGGAAGAAATTCGTGACCGTGATGAGAATATCGCGGTACAAATCTTCCCCTTCCTTAGGCGTCTCCTTCACATATCGAACGTAATCCTCCACGTCTTTAAATTTATGCAATGCCATGCGTCGTTGTATCCGCCGTTGCAATGTCGTCGGCTTATATTGAGAAAAATCAATCCCCATCTGGGCTGAGACGATGTCCAGCACTGCATTCAGTCCCGCGTCGTGTTCACCAAATTCTTCCTGGCCTGCATCATTCGATACATATGGATGCGCGCCGATTTGGACGAGTTTCTCGGCGATCTCCTTCGGCGACAACACAAAGTCCACGCAACCGGCGTCCACGGCGCTCTGCGGCATGCCCCAATATTTTGCCGAGGCTTCCGTCTGGGCAAAGGTGATCCCGCCTGCTTCCTTTATTACTTTGCAGCCCTCGACTCCGTCCGAAGACGTTCCCGATAGGATCACTCCGATGGATCGATGTTGGCGGTCGGCGGCGAGCGAGCAGAAAAACTGATCGACCGGCAGGTTGGGTACTTCGTGGAGCTGTCGCGGAGTCAGATGAAGGACTCCAGTCTCAATATATAAACCCTTGTTCGGTGGAATGACGTAAGCATGATTCGCTTCCACCACCGTTCCGTCGCGAGCCTCTTCGACAGGAATGTGAGTTATCCGCGACAGAATCTCGCTTAGGCTGCTCTTGTGCGAAGGATCCAGGTGCTGAACGACAACAAACGCCAATCCGGTCTTTCCCGGTATATATCGCAACAATTCCGAGACCGCTTCCAGGCCTCCGGCGGATGCTCCTATACCAACGATTGGAAACGAACTCTCGCGAGTGAAGCTCGACGAGTTGTCGCGCCTTTGCTCTCGTTCCAATCGAGACTTCGGAAGGCGTGTCATGTCAGCTGCCCTGCGAGTCCCGCCTCCGCGAGCGGAATAAAGACCCGGCTCGAACACCAGTTTCGAAGGAGGCTACAACCGAGGGTACACCTAGAAGAGATTGCCATCAATCTGATGCGGATCACAATCCGATTTCCTGAAGCCGGCGAAGCGGTGCAATGCTGATCGCGGAAAAGCCACGTCTTTCGGCGAGCTTATGCCCCTTTTGCCGCTTCCCATCTTATTGCGGGGCTGATATAGAACTCCGTTCCGTCAGCTGCGTTTATGGCATCGACCAGATCAGGGTCGGCTCTTGACTTGAGCACGTAGCCGCTGGCTCCGGCGGCCTTGATCGCTTCGACGAGTTCCTTCGAGACATGCAGACTCATTACTACGATTTTGGCGTCTGGCAGTTTTGCGCGGACTGTACGAGTGGCCTCGATGCCATTGATTCCGCGCAAGGAAATATCCACTACCATTGCATCGGGTCGCAATTCCTGAGCAAGTCGCGCGGCATCTTCACCATTATCGGCTTCGCCGCACACCTCGAAACGGGGACGCGATTCCAGTATCGCGCGCACGCGGCGCCGGAAGATATCGCTATCATCCACGATTAAAACACGCGGCATGACTTTTCCTTCTTGCGAAACCCATACCATACCATGACCTGGAAAAGCTAGGAACAATGACCTGGAAAAATTGAGGCCAATAAGCGCTGAATGCCTTAGGTTTCTTGTTCAGATTCCTGTTGACAGCCAACAGGACTATGGTAGGCTCCTGTTGATCATCTAAAGGAGCCGCGCTTTGCCCTCTTCCAAAACTGAAGTGCTGCAAGGAACGCTTGATTTGCTGGTGCTCAAGACCCTCGATTCGATGGGACCCATGCACGGCTTTGGAATCGCCTTGCGCATTCAGCAGGTGTCGGAAGACTTGCTGCAGTTGAACCAGGGAACTCTGTATCCCGCTCTGCTGCGCCTCGAGCAGCGCCGGTGGATCGTCTCCAAATGGGGCGTTTCGGAGAACAATCGCAAGGCCAAGTATTATTCGCTCACTCGGGCGGGACGCAGGCAGCTTGAGGAGGAAGCGGAAAGTTGGGGCCGCATGTCCGCGATGATCAACCGCGTTCTGGGAACTAGCTAGCATGAACGACTCTTTCCAAACCGCCGTCCATCGTTTCACTGCGTTATTCCGCCGCCGTCGTCTCGAACATGCCTTAGACGCGGAACTGCGCTCGCATCTCGAGATGGCCGTGGAACTGAACCTGCGCAAAGGCATGACCATGGCCGAAGCTCAGCGCCAGGCGTTGCGTAGCTTCGGAGGTCTGGAACAGATCAAGGAAAGCTACAGGGATCAGAGAGGGCTGCCTGTCATCGAAACGGCCCTTCAAGATCTGCGGTTCGGCTTGCGGATGCTCCGGCGCAGCCCGGGCTTTTCTCTCCTCGCGATCTTTTGCTTGACCCTGGCCATCGGCGCCAATGCTGCCGTCTTCAGTTGGATTGAAGGTCTTCTTTTTCGGCCCTACCCTGCCGTCGTTCATCAGGAGCGGCTCATGGCGGTGGGTGGAACAGTTCGTGGCGAGGCTGACGGGAATCCACTCTCGTGGCCCGACTTTCTCGATCTCCAGAAAAATTCCACCCTCGTTGATGCCTTCTTCGTCTCCAAGATTACCGGTACCACACTCAGCATTGGCGACCGCGCCGAGCGCACCACGGGCAGCATCGTCTCCGCGAACTATTTTGACGCTATTGGCGTCCATCCCATTCTTGGCCGCGGATTCGAGCCGGGCGAAGACCTGGGGCGGAACGCTCATCCGGTGACGGTGATCAGTTACCAGTTGTGGCAAGGACGATTCAAGGGCGACAGCCAAATAATCGGAAAGACGCAGCGGCTCAATGGCGTCCTGCACACCATCATCGGTGTCACGCCCGAAAATTTTCGTGGAACCTTCGTGGGTTGGGCCATGAATTTTTGGGTCCCGGCTTCGATGGAAGAAACCTTTGAAGCGGGCGGCTACAAACTCGAGGACCGCGGCGCGCGGTGGATCGAAGCTTACGCGCGGCTCAAGCCGGATGTAAGTCTTCGCCAGGCGCAGGAAGAAATTTCGACAATCGCCGGCCGGCTCGAAGCGGACTATCCGCTTACCAACCGCGGTCGTGGCGCACAGCTCTGGCCGCTGTGGCAAACACCATTCAACCATGCGCGGACTTTGCTCCCTACTCTGGAGATCATGCTTGGAGTGGTTCTGTTTGTCTTACTGATCGCGTGTGCGAACGTAGGAAATTTGTTGTTGGTTAGGTCGTTCGCGCGGCGGCATGAAATGACGGTTCGGCTTGCCATCGGCGCGGGGCGCGGTCGCTTGTTGAAACAACTCCTCACCGAAGGCCTGATCTTGTCGGCTCTTGGCGCTGCGGGTGGATTGCTGGTGGCGCACTGGTGCCGTCACGCGCTCATGTTGCTGTTTCCCACAAGGGGTGGAATGAGGATGTATCTGCCGGGAGAAATCGATTGGCGTGTGCTGGCGCTGAGCGCTGGGGTCTGTCTGATCGCTACGTTGGTGCTCGGGCTGGTTCCCGCGTTTCAGAGCCGCAATCTCGATCTCGCAGGGGCGTTGAAGGCCGATTCTGCGGGTGTCGTTGGAGGCCGTGGAAAAACGTGGGTGCGCTCGGGTTTGGTTCTGATCCAGGTGTCGCTGAGTTTCGTCTTATTGGTTGGAGCAGGACTGCTGATGCAGAGCCTGCAGAAAATTCGAGCTTCCAACCCGGGTTTTTCGACGCGAGGAGTTCTGCTGACCGCTGTCGATTTGGTGTCGGCGGGATATAGTGTGCAGCGTGCGCAGAATTTCCAGGACGAGCTCATCAATCGCGTGCAGGCGCTGCCAGGTGTTGAGTCGGCGGCGTTTGCGCGAGCCGTACCGCTGGGCTATGGCAGTTTTTCTGAGACGCCGATCGCAGTGGATGGCTATCTATTCCCGCCAGGCGAACAGTCCACCATCGAATACAACGAAGTTGATCCAGGATATCTCGCTACTTTGGGGATCTCCTTAGTATCTGGCCGCGAATTTATCAGCGCGGATGATGAAAACGCAGCTCCGGTGGCGGTGGTGAACGAGACGATGGCTGCCCGGTATTGGCACGGCCAGACTCCGATTGGCCAGCGAGTTCAAGTCAGGGGTCGATGGATGCAAGTGGTTGGTATCGCAAAAGATTCTAGGTACCACAGCATTCGGGAAACTCCGAAGCCCTTTTTCTATGTGCCCCGACGCCAGAATTTCTCCGTTGGGGCAGCCCTGTATATCCGAACACAGCTAACCCCGGAGACCATGGCGGCTGCGCTGACTCGTGAGGTGCGAGCACTCGACCCGGGCTTGGCACTCTACGAAGTAATCACGCTGCAAGAACAGGTCGAGCGCTCGACATCGGCGCAATTGGTCGCGGTAACTTTAGTTGGCGTTTTAGGTGCATTGGCACTGCTGCTTGCTGCCATCGGATTGTATGGCGTGATGTCGTACGCGGTCTCGCAGAGCACGCGCGAGTTGGGGATGCGTATGGCGCTTGGCGCAAGCGCATCGAGTCTGTTGCGGCTGGTGATGTCGCGCGGCTTAGTGTTGATGGCTGGCGGCGCGCTTCTTGGTACAGTGGTCGCCATTGGATTGACGCGATTGCTGGGAAATCTCCTGTACAGCGTGAGTCCACGCGACCCGTTGGTTTTCGCCACCGCCTTAGCGGTAATGATCCTCGCTTCGCTGGCAGCGTGTTTTATTCCCGCTTGGCGTGCCGTTCGCACCGATCCCGCTCGCGTTCTTCGCGATTGATCTCGCTCGCGAATTACCGGCGCCCGCGGCGCCCTGCCCCGGATTAAATGGTCTTTTCTTTCGAATTGCAAATCGTGTTCAGATTGCAATCGATGCATCTCGGTTTGCGTGCGATGCAGATCCGGCGGCCGTGCCAGATCATCTGGTGAGAAAACTGGATCCATTTGTCCTGCGGAATAACGTTCATCAGGTCTAATTCAATTTTCTTTGGCTCTTCATGCCTGGTTAATTCCAGACGCCTGGACAAGCGGATTACGTGCGTGTCCACGACCACGCCGCTCGGGATTCCGTATCCCGTGCCCAGCACAACGTTCGCCGTTTTTCGAGCGACGCCCGGCAGGGTCAGCATTTCGTCCATCGTACGCGGCACTTGGCCATGGAATTTTTCCACGATGGCTTTGCTCGCGCCTATGATCGATTTCGTCTTGTTGCGAAAAAATCCCGTGGGTCGAATTTCTTGTTCCAGGTCCGCCGGATTGGCGTACGCAAACGCTTTCGCGTTTGGATACTTTTTGTAAAGTTTCTCGGTCACCTGATTCACGCGCACGTCGGTGCATTGCGCTGAGAGAATCGTCGAAATCACCAATTGAAATGGATTCTCATGCTTCAGCTCGCAAGTAGCTTCGGGATAGGCTTCGTCAAGTTTCGCCAGAATCGCCGCCACCCGTTTTGGGTTGACGGGGTCAGGCGTTCCGCCGCTGCCGGCCAAAGGAGCGTTCTTCGTAGACTTGTTCTTTGCGCTTGGTGACGAACTATTCTTGCCCGTGCCCGGCTTGCGAACTTTTTCTCTGTTTCCTTTGCTTTTTGCTTTGGCCATGTTCGCCACTATAACATCCCCGGCAAAACCTCCAGCAACCGCCGGAACGCTTTTCCGCGATGACTGAAGAGATTTTTTTCGCCGCCGGAAAGTTCGGCGAACGATTTGTTTAATGGAGGAAAGTAGAACAACGGATCGTAGCCAAAACCTCCCGCTCCGCGCGGTACTTCGAGAATGTACCCGTCCACGCGGTTGGTGATCACGGCCAGCACATTTCCTTTCCGCGCGACTGCCAGCACGCAAACAAAATGCGCCGCGCGTTCCTGATCTTTCAAGTCCGCCATCGCGGCGAGAAGCTTTTCAATGTTTTGCGTTCCCGTTGCATTGATTCCCGCGTAGCGCGCGGAATGTACGCCCGGCTGTCCATCGAGTGCTGGCACCACCAATCCCGAATCGTCGGCGCACACCGCTTCTCCGGTGCTGGCCGATGCGTACAGTGCCTTGCCGACGGCGTTTTCCGCGAATGTAGGAGCGTTTTCCGGATAAACAGCAAGTTCCGCAAAGCCGGGCAACAGCGCAAGTTCGATTGCCGAGTGATTCGCCTCGGCGATCGCTGAAAATTCCTTCAGCTTCCCGGGATTGGAAGATGCCAGATACAGTTTTTTCGCGGGACTCATTTCTTTCGGTGAATCTAATTTACCGTCCGCGCGCGAGAAATTTAGCCGGCAAAATTGCCCGCTGCGCTTCGGCGAGCCGGCGAATTCCTGCCGCCGCCAGCGCCAGCAAGTCCTGCATTTCCCCTCCGGTAAACGGCCGCCCTTCGGCGCTGGCCTGTATTTCCACGAAGTCGCCCCCACCGGTCATGACCACGTTCATATCCACTTCCGCGCGCGCATCTTCTTCGTACATCAAGTCCAGCAGCGCGAGATCATCCACAATTCCAACGCTGGTCGCCGCAACGGTATCGATCAGCGGAGAATTTTTCAAAATTCCCGCGGCTACCATGCGCTCCATCGCCAGCGCGAATGCCACAAATGCTCCCGTAATGGAAGCTGTTCGTGTTCCACCGTCGGCTTCGATCACATCGCAATCAAGCCACACCGTCCGTTCTCCCAGCGCTTCCTGATCGGTGATCGCGCGCAGTGACCGGCCAATCAACCGTTGAATTTCCTGCGTCCGCCCGGACTGTTTTCCCCGCGACGCTTCTCTGGATGTTCGCTCTTCGGTCGCTCGCGGCAACATTCCGTATTCGCCGGTGACCCATCCTTTGCCCGCGCCCTTCAGAAATCCTGGAACTCCATCGTTCACTGAAGCGGTGCAAATCACGCGCGTCTTGCCAAGCTCAATCAGCACGCTGCCTTCCGCCGTCGAAATAAAATCCGGCGTAATCTTCAGCGTCCGCATCTGATCCGCGCCGCGTCCGTCTGGTCTCAATGGGTCTCCTCGACCTTTCTGCGAATCTGAACTTGCAATTTGTATCCGGAGCCGTGGCGCACCCCACAGCTACGCAGCAATCCGCGGTTCGAACCCATCGTTACTGGATCAGGCCTGCTGGTCGGCCCTGCGCCAGTGTGCCGTTTGAGGCTCAGCCTGTCAACGAAGGCTCGTTAGCGATGTGGTTCCTTGGCCGTCACAACGCTCGACCCAGTGCGAGCAATCGGCGCCGCGCCTGGACTCGGCGAAACAGCTGCGGGAATTGCGATTCTGGCTGGATCGAGTGAAATCGCTCCTTGTTGCGCCGCTTTCGTGTCGACAATAAACATTTGCGTCAGGTCCACGTGGCCCGCAAGCGTATCCAACTCCTGCCCGTGGATCAGGATTTTCAGACGCCTCACTTGCGGCACATTCGCTTCGAGTGTCCGTGCGATCGAATCGACCGCCATTTGTTCGCTCTGAATTCCAGAAGGCGTGGAAGTCGCCAGCGCCTCGGAGAAGTCCGCAATCGCCGTCCCGTCCGGCAGCAGGTAAAACGCAAGCAACGCGGCATCCGGCGGCAATGTCCGCAAATCGGAATCCACCGGGCCCGCCAGCAGCGTGTTCAAAACCTGCTTTGCGCGCAACACTGGATCTTTCGAAAGCGCCAGCTGGATCGTCACGGGCGCCAAAGCGCTTTCGTCCTCGCTGGACGTCCAGAACAATTTTACTTTTACCACCGGATCCGACGGATTTTGCGTAACCGGTTGGGTCAATTCCCGTCGCGCCTGTTCTTCGGTCGGTTCGGGGATTTTTGCGGTTGTTTTTACGCGCTTGCGCAGAATGGGAAAATAAATTGCCGCGATCACTACCGCGATCCCCAGCCCAACCAGCATCCAAGTCCGCCAGTTGCTCGTCACGGATGCGCTCCCGCTTCTCCAGGCAGTACATAAGACGGCCGGAACTCTGCCAGGCCGCGGGCAATGGCATCGGCAACGCCCGGCATCATTCGCTCCAGGTCGGCTCGATCCTGAACGCTCACACTCGCCAGCTCGACTGCAATCGCGGGCGCCGCCGTCGTACGCAACTGTCTGATCGTTGCGCTCTCCGCATGGCTTGGTGAGCCTTTGAACCGTTGCGCAAGTTGTCCCTGCACCGCGTCGGCGAATTTCCGGCTCAGCGTCACGTAGGGCGCTTGCGCGCGGTCCCATGGGATGATGGCGCCGGTGGCGAACGACGCGGAAGCTTCCGGCATCGCATAAACCCGCGCGGTGCCCGGCAGTCCGGTGGAAGAAACATGCAGCGTCACAAACACGGCGCCACGCTGCCCGTTCGCCAGAGTAGAGCGATCATCGAAAGAAGGATTTTCGTTGCCGCTGCGCGTTTGCAAAACCTGGAAGCCGCCGGCTTCCAACGCTCGGCGAACTTGAGAAGTGAGTTCGAGCACCAGGTCGCTCTCGCGGACACCTTGCGCCCCGCGCGCGCCTGGGTCGGTTCCGCCATGCGCCGGGTCGAGCACCACGATGTTCAGTCCGGTTCGCTGCGGCGCGGGAGGAGGAATGGTGGGATAGGGCGGAGCCGTAATCGGCGCGCCCGGATGGGGGTTAACAGGCGGAGTCGCCGGTGCAGGCTGCTGCTGTGGCCTTGCGTTCGAAGCATAAAACGGAGTCCACGCCAAAAATACCAGCGCGGGCAAAATCAGTCTGATCCCAATAAAGATGCGGCCGCTCGAAATACGCACGAAGGCAGAATAGCAAATCTGCAAGGCATGTTGCGTATTGCGAGCGGCCGTTCGCTGCGAAAAGAGAAACTGCTGGCGGTTTCCTCAGCGCTTTAGGACGGTTGAGTTTGCGAGCGTTCCGTGCGGCGCTCGCGCATTTTCGCGCGAAGTTGCTCGCGCTGTTCCGGGGTCAGCACCGCATGGACTTGCTTCCTTGCCGCGCGGTGAATGGACTTCACCTGGGCCTGCTTATCCGCGTCCGACAGTGAAGTATTCGCCATCACCGCATCCGCTTTCGCTTTTGCATCTTCGTGGATTTTCTTCATTTGCGCTTTCTGGTCGTCGGTCAGATTCAGTCCTGCAAACCGATCTTTGCCATGGTTTCGGCCCGTAGGCTGCGAGTTTGCCGGCGGAGTCGTTTGCTCCTGTGAAGTGCTTTGCGCGAACGTGGTTGGCGCGAACGTTGCCGCCAGCAACAACGCTCCAGCCCCCAAAATAGAATTCAGCAATTTTTTCCTGTTCATCTGATGCACCTTTCCCCAACGTCTCGTGACGATTGGCCTCTTTGGATGTGAACCCTTGCGAGAACAAAAAGTCGCGCCAGCCGCAGCTAGCCTTTCTAGTTCTTGGACCACTATTTCTGGCCGCACTCCTTAGAGGGCTGCCGGGCAATGGGCCATTTGCGGGGATATTTCCGAGACAAATCAGGTCGATTCGATGGCGCCGCTGGGAACGCGCCGAACCGCAACGCGGAACTTATACGTGGCTGCGTAAACCGTAATTCCGGCGGCAATAATCACTCCTCCGAACAGTAGGCCATTCATGCCAAGAACAGTTTCCGAGCCGCTTTTCACAATTGCCAACACCAGAAGAACAAGTGGAAAGAATCCGGCGAGAATCGCCCCAGGTAGGCCGCCAGGCACCCGGAATTCGCGTTTCAAATTTGGTTCGCGAACACGAAGCACCACCAGCGTGATGAATTCCAGCATCAGGCTTACTCCATAAAGCATGATGTCCAGCGTAATCAGGCGCTGAAATCCCAGGCCTAGGCAAACAGCCCAGCCGCTGGCGCAAACAATGATCGCCACCCACGGCGCGCCGGTGCGCCTGCTGGTTTTTGCAAAAATTTTTGGTAGCATGCCTTCGCGCGCCATCGCCAGAGGCAGGCGCGAATAGCTCATAACCAGCGCGTTGAACATCCCGAAGGCGCTCATCATCCCGCCCAGCACGATCAGGAAGCGGAGCCATTCCAGGCCCAGAATTTTGCCCCCAACCAATCCCCCAATGGTAGCCCACGAGCCATCTTCGCCGAAGCTCGCAGCCGGAATTCCCGTGAAGTACACCGCGGCGAACGGCAAAATATATGTGAGCGACACCAGCACCACCGCGGCAATCATTGCTTTCGGGTAAGTGCGCTGCGGGCGCTCGACTTCCTGCGCAATGGTGGACGCGTTGTCCCACCCCATGTAATTCCACATGGCTACCAAAACTCCTCCGAGCAATCCCAGGCTGGTTCCTGCTGCCGCTGCATGCGGCTCGGCTAAGGCGCCGAGTTTGAGCGGCGTCATTAGCACCACCAATGCAAACGGCAGCGAAAGCAGAAAGAAAAGCCCAAGCGAAGTGATCCCGACTACGCGAATTCCGGCAACATTCAGAACGGTGCACGCCGCAATGACGAACAGGCCCGCAAGGACGCCGTGGTTTCCTTCGCCAAACCAGGGCGCGATCTGCTTCAGATAAAAAACAAAGAGTGTCGGATAGATCGCCATGTCAAAAATGCTGGCGGCGAGCGAGAGCCACGCTTCCTGGAAGCCCCAGAAATTTCCCAAGCCCCGTCGAACCCACGCGTAGTAGCCGCCTTCCTCCGGCAAAGCACTGGAAAGTTCTCCGATCATGAAGGCCGTCGGCAGACTCCAGAAAATCGGAAGGAATAGCAGAATCACAATTCCGCGGCCGTAGCCTGCGCCATGCACGATTTCTTCCGTCCCATACGTGCCGCCCGAAACCATGAAAAACGTGGCCGCAACCAGCGGCCAAAGCGTGAGCTTTGCCGATTTCTTTTTCGCTGCTGTAATTACCCGGGAAGGAAAGTTGGCGGGAACCGATATGCTGCTCAATTTGTACCGTTGTCCTCCTGAGCGAACCTCATGGCCGGCGTTGCGGGAATTTTTATGAGTTCGCTTTTGAAGAATACAGGGTCTGCACACGCGTGCAACAAGAAAATGCGGGTCCGCAAATATTTTTTTCGTCTGGCACAGCGGCGGCTCCATGTTATTGAGCGCGGCTAGAACTCACGCCGGCTGTGCTAAACTTCGCCGGTTTGTATAACGCTCGTGTACGCACTTCTTCCCGATTCGGAGACTTACTCACATGAAATCGTTTCGTCCGTTGGTTCTGCTACTGCTCGTTGCGCTCGTCCCGTGCTCTGCGCTCCTGCAAGGCCAGACGGCCTTGCCCGCTTCGCACCCGGTCACTATTAAGGATCTGTTCGCCCTGCGCGATCTGCACGATCCACAGATCAGCCCGGATGGACAGTGGGTCGCCTACACTATGGGCATCGTAAAGCGCGAAGAGGACAAGAATGAAGAGCGCATCTGGATGGTGCCCGCCGGGGGCGGCGAAGCGATCGCATTGACTGCCGAAGACGTTTCCTCGTCACATCCTCGCTGGAGCCCGGACGGCAAGTACCTGGCATTCCTTTCCGCTCGCAATGAAGGCAAGACGCAGGTCTGGTTGCTGAACCGCCAGGGCGGAGAAGCGCAGAAACTGACTGACACCCCGCAAGACGTCGATGACTTTGCCTGGTCTCCGGAAGGCAAGCGGCTGGCGGTGATCCTGCGCGATCCAAAGCCCGAAGAATTGGAGGAAGCAAAGACGCGAAAGGAAGAAAAAGAAAAGGATAAAGCAGCCGCGGAGAAGGAAAAGAAAGCAAAAACGCCAAATCCGTGGGTGGTCGACCGGCTCCAGTTTAAGCTCGATACCATTGGTTATTTGGACCGGCGGCGGAGCCACGTGTACGTTTTTGACTTGGCAGCGAAATCTCTGACCCAAGTGAGCTCGGGTGATTTTGACGATGACGAACCGGCCTGGTCGCCAGATGGGACGCTCATTGCCTTCACTAGCAATCGCTCACAGCCCGATCCTGACCGTACCTACAACAGCGATATTTGGATCGTTGCCGCCACGAACGACAGAAACCACGACAAAGGCGCGCATCCTACTCAGGTGACCGCAAACCTCGGCGAAGACCATCAAGCCGCGTGGTCGCCGGACGGAAAGTGGATCGCATACTCCAGCCAACTCGATCCGAAACTCTTTCAATACGCCACCAAGCACATCGCGGTAGCTCCGGTACCCGAACTCGGCGGAAAACCTGGCGAGGCGAAGGTCTTAACCCTGGCGCTGGACAGGATGGCGACACAACCGAAGTTCGCGCCCGATGGAAAGTCGATCTACTTCATTGCCGACGATGACGGCACGCAAAATCTCTGCCTGGTTGATATCTCCACCCAGAAAATTACGCGGCCGGTGGCCGGACGATTCATGTTGTATGACTATTCGCTTTCAAAATCTGGCGAAATCGCCGCCCAAATCACCACGCTCGACCGTCCGAACGAAATTTACACTGTGCTAGCCGGCAACCTGACCCGCATCACCCATGCGAACGATGAGCTTCTGTCGCGATTGCAACTGGCGCAGGGCGAATATGTGAAGTTTAAGAGTAAAGACGGCACAACGGTCTCAGGCTATCTGTACAAACCGGTCGGCTATACGGCCGGTAAGAAATACCCCACGATACTGCGGCCCCATGGCGGCCCAGTCTGGGCGTATTACGCCGAATTCGAACACCTCGCGCAACTGCTCGCTGCGAACGGCTACGTCGTGTTATTTCCAAACCCGCGCGGCTCAACCGGCTACGGCCAGGACTACAGTAAAGCGATTTGGGCCGACTGGGGGAACAAGGATTATCAGGACGACATGGCGATGGTGGACTACGCCATCGCGCAGGGCCTCGCCGATCCGGACAAGCTCGGCGTGGGCGGATGGTCCTACGGTGGAATCTCTACCGATTTCATTATTGGCCAAACGAAACGCTTCAAGGCCGCGATTTCCGGCGCGGGCGCCGCGGACTTCACCAGCCTGTATGGACACGACGAATATCAGAAGGACTACTTCACGGAGCTGGGTTATCCATGGGAAAACGTAGCGCGGTGGACCAAGGTCGCGCCGTTCTATCGAGTCAACGACATTACAACGCCCGCGATGTTCATGGGCGGAGATATCGATTGGAATGTCCCGATCCTTGGTGGCGAGCAGATGTATCAGGCGTTGAAAGCGCTAGGGCGCGATACCGAGCTGATTGTTTATCCTGGCGAGTATCACGAATTCAAGGCTCCTTCGCATCTCGAGGATCGCTTGAAGCGCTACTTGGCGTGGTACGGACATTATGTGAAAGGCGATGCGGCGCCCGCAAGGCTTCCGCAGGACACCAGCGAAGCAACGGCCAGTGCGGGCGATCAATAGAAATGGCGTTTTCGGCTGAGCAGCGGCCCCGACATCCGGCTTCGACAAAAAAATAAAAACGGGAAGTAATGCCCGATCGAGAACCGCGACCCCGCCACTTTCGCGCTCCGAACGGCCGTTGCAGTCGCATTCGCATCGGAGGGTTTGCGGTGTATAACGGAAGATAAGAACGCCGCGTTAGGCAGAGCTGTCCAAGAGGGAGGGGCCTATGAAGTACGCGCGCTGGAAAACGGGGATTACGGTTTGCTTGTTCGGCGGGATGTTGCTTGCGACACCGATCTGGATCGGAGCATGGCAGCGTGTATCGCCGCAACCCAAACCTTCGCCAAATGCGCCGTCCAATGAAAACACTCTCAAAGGACTGGATGGGCGGTCGGCCGATGATAATGCCAAGCAGCCCGTCGATGCTCAGAACCAGCTGGAAATGCGCATGGACGTGCAACGGTTGTACGCGATGGCCACAGAATTGAAGGAAGAAGTAGACAACACCGACGGAAACGCTGTGCTGAATACGACAGTTTTGAAGCGCGCTCAGCAAATCGAAAAGCTGGCGAAGCAAATCAGAGATCGAGCCAAGAGGTAAACTTCCCCGGCCTTCTCCCGAAGACGCCCCGGAATAATCCGAACGAAAGAAAATCCGAACGGAAGAGCTGACTCAGCGGAGGCTGTCTGCCCGGACTCGCAAATCATTCAACGATTGTCATCCTGAGCCTATCCAACACGGATAGTGAAGACTCCACCTAAACTTCGGTAATCCCCGTCGCGAACGTGCCGTGTTCCGCTTGCGTGGCTTTCCGCTTCGTGCTTAGGCTTAACGTCGATTCTAAATTGCTCCGGCGACCAGAGCGGGTTATGCTGTGCCGGCTTTGGGAGGCTGGGATGAGGCTACGTTTGGTGAGAAAGATTGGTTGCGGGCTGGCGATTTTGCTGTTGGGCAGTTTTGTCGGGAACGCGCAGAGCTATGATCCAAAACTATTCTCGGACCTGCAGTGGCGGTGCATTGGACCCTTTCGCGGCGGCCGAACCGTGGCCATCACCGGCGTGCCAGGGCAGCTGAATCTTTTCTACATGGCATCGGTGAATGGTGGTGTATGGAAGACCACGGATTTTGGAAATACCTGGATCCCGATTTTCGATAATGCCGGAAGCAGCGGCTCGGTGGGGGCTATTGCCGTCGCGCCGTCCAATCCAAATGTAATTTACGTTGGAAGCGGAGAAGGATTGCAACGGCCGGATTTGGCCGTGGGCGACGGCCTATACAAGTCTACCGACGCGGGGAAAACCTGGAACCATCTGGGTTTGCGGGACGCACAGCAGATTACGGCTATCGTCGTCGATCCGAAAGATGCGGAACGAGTATTTGTGGCCGCGCAAGGTCATCCCTATGGGCCAAATGTTGAGCGTGGAGTCTTTCGTTCCACGGACGGCGGACAGAGTTGGAAAAAAGTCCTCTATAAGGATGAAAACACCGGCGCTGCGGAACTGGTGATGGACCCCGCCAACCCGCAAGTATTGTACGCAGCATTGTGGGCGGCCCGTGTTGCGCCGTGGGAAGTGCGCAGTGGCGCTTCCATTCGAATGGCGGGAAGCGGTTTGTATAAATCCACAGATGGCGGAACAACGTGGAATCCGCTGACGCACGGGTTGCCAGGCCCTGCTGAAGGACTCGGACGAATCGGAGTGGCTGTTGCGCCAAGCAATTCCCGTACTCTTTATGCTTCCGTCGAGGCGGATCACAATCCAGGAGTGTATCGTTCCGACGATGCCGGTGAAACCTGGACCCACGTGAATGAGGACCACCGGATTGGCGGAAGCGGCCCCGGTGCCATGGGCATTGCGGTGGCGCCGGACGATCCGAATGTGATTTATGTCGCTAATACCACCACCTGGAAATCGCTGGACGGCGGCAAAACTTTTGTGGGTTGGAAGGGCGCGCCGGGCGGCGACGACTACCAGCGAATCTGGATTAATCGCGACAACGGGCAAATTATTGCGCTGTCCAGCGATCAAGGCGCGGTGATTAGCGTAAACGGCGGAACCACCTGGAGCAGCTGGTATAACCAGCCGACCGCTCAGTTTTATCACGTGACTACGGACGATCGCTTTCCTTACTGGGTTTACGGCGCGCAGCAGGAAAGCGGTTCGGCGGCGACCGTGAGTCGAAGCGACTACGGCGAAATCACGTTTCGGGATTGGCGGTTGCTCGGGGTGGAAGAATACGGAACGATCGCCGTCGATCCGCTGAATGAAAATTTTGTTTATGGGGCGCGCGTAACTCGCACTAATCTGGCGTTGGGCGAAGTACAAGATGTTGCTCCGGAGCCCGTGCGACGCGGCGAGTATCGTTACGACCGCACGCTGCCGCTGACGTTTTCACACACCGATCCGCGCAAATTATTTTTTGCGGCGAACGTGGTATTCGAAACCAGCGATGGCGGGAAAAACTGGAAAATCATCAGTCCGGACCTGACGCGAGAAAAATACGAAATGCCGCCGAATCTCGGCGCGTTTGCGGCAAGCGATCCGGAAAAAGGAAAACATCGTGGCGTGGTATACGCGTTGGCGGCATCGTACCTGGAAAAAGGCGCGATCTGGGCGGGCACCGACGACGGGCTGATTCACTTGACGCGGGACGGCGGAAAAACCTGGACGAATGTCACTCCCCCCGCGCTGACTCCGTGGAGCAAGGTTTCGATTCTCGAAGCTTCGCGCATGGAAGCGGGAACAGTGTATGCGGCGGTGAACCGTTTTCGTCTGGACGATTTGAAGCCGCACATTTATCGCACCCGCGATTATGGAAAAACCTGGCAAGAGATTGTGAATGGCCTGGCCGACGATGCTCCGGTCAACGTGGTGCGCGAAGACCCGGTGCGAAAGGGATTGTTGTTTGCCGGTACGGAGACCAGCGTGTACGTCTCGTTCGACGATGGCGATCACTGGCAGCCCCTGCAATTAAATTTGCCGCACACATCGATGCGCGACCTGACCATTCATGGTGACGACCTGATCGTCGGAACGCACGGCAGATCCTTCTGGATTTTGGATGACATCACTCCGTTGCGGGAATTGAAACCGGAGATCGCAGAAGCCGAAGCGCATTTGTACAACCCGCAACAAGCCACGCGAGTGCGCTGGAACCGCAATCCCGATACGCCGTTGCCGCCCGAAACGCCGGCAGGTAAAAATCCGCCGGACGGCGCGATTCTTGATTATTTCCTGGCGAAAGATTCGTCCGGTCCGGTAGCGCTGGAAATTCTGGACGCCAGCGGAAAACTGGTGCGAAAGTACGCGAGTACCGACAAAACACCATCGCTGGAAGAAATCGCGTCGAAGCATCCGATTCCCATGTACTGGGTGCGAGAAGACAAAATCTTGTCGGGGCGAGCGGGCATGCATCGCTTCGTGTGGGACGTACGATACGACGCGCCAAAATCGCTGGGACACGGTTATCCGATTTCTGCAATTCCCCACGACACGCCGCTGGAGCCGCGCGGACCGTGGGCGATGCCGGGACGCTACACAGTGAAGCTTACGGTGAACGGCAAATCGTATACGCAACCGCTGACGCTCAAAATGGATCCGCGCGTGAAGAGTTCGCCCGCGGAGCTGGTTCAGCAATTTGCAACCGCGCAAGCCGCCGCGCAAGGCATGACAGAGAGTTTCGACGCGCTTGCGGAGGTGCAATCCACGCGAGCCCAAACAAAATCGGTGACGGAAAAAATTTCTTCGGCCGAAGTCAAACAAAAGCTGATCGACTTCGACAAAAAAGCGGCAGCGTTGGAAGGCGCGGCAGTGCCGGGATTTGCCGGGGTGCCGCTGTCCGGAAAGCAACCAGAGAATTTTTCCACTCTCAACCAGAGATTCGGAAGAGTCCTGGCAATTGCGGACGCGGCCGATGCCGCGCCGACGACGCAGACAGAAGCCGTGACGAAGGAGCTGGAAGCATCGCTGCGCGAGCTGGCTGGCCGGTGGCGCGAGATGAAAAAGACCGACATTGCGACGTTAAATCAACTTCTCGAAAAAGAAAAAGCCGGGAAAATAAATCCCGAACTGCGAAGCGGCGAGGGCCCCGCGTCGGATGTGGACGGCGACGACGAACCCTGAGTCCGGCCCGATTTCGCGAATACCGGGAGCAATCGGGCTTCAATCTTTTTTCTCGAAGGTGTCCAGAGTCGCGAGAATTTCTCCGCTGTGTTTTCGGACGTCGACATCGAGCCATACTTTTTTGACCGTGCCTTGCGGATCGATCAGGAAAGTGTGGCGCGCGGAAAGTTTTGCGATGCCCAGATTAATTACGGAGTCGTAGGACCTGGAGACTTCCGTTTTGACGTCGGCCAGGAGCTTAAAGTTCAGTCCTTCCTTGGCGCAGAACTGTTTGTGGCTGGCTTCGTCCTGAACGCTGACGCCCAAAATGACCGCGTTGCGTTTTTGATATTCGGCGAGGTCGCGCTGGAAGTTGTGGGCTTCGACAGTGCAGCCGCTGGTGAAATCCTTGGGATAGAAATAAAGGACGACCCATTGGCCGCGAAACGAGGATAACTTTACCGGCTGGCCGTCCTGCGAATTCAGCGTAAAGTCCGGGGCGGGAGAGCCGGGAGCAGGGGATTTGCTGGCGCCGCGCAGCAGGGTGTATGCGCCGACGAGGGCGAGTACGGCTACGGAGGTCAGGAGGATCATTGGTTTTCTCATGGGGTTTTTCGATGCGGTACGTTCCAACTCCAAGTTATAGGCTGGCCGCGGCTGGGTGTCAAAGGGACTTGTGAGCTCCCCGTGTTCCCCGCGAGAGTCACGACTAAAGGATTGGGAGGCCATAACCTCTATTTGTATTTTTGTCGACGATCCGCCGGTCTGTGCCCGGTTCGGCTACCCCCACCCCCCTTTTTTACGTAAGTATGAGGAATAAAGGAGTTAGCGGAGACAGTTTTCGTAAGTATGGGATCTAAAGGAGTTACGACGGTTATGAAGCCGGAGCGGCTAGTCTGCGCTAATGCTCGGTTCGTGCTTATTGGGATTTGCCGTTTACTCCGGGGCTTACCCACCCCCTACCGTTTTTCCGTAACTGCAGATTCTAAAGGAGATAACGCAGAGCAATTGTGGCCCAAGACCAGTGACTTGTGGGCGGATCAGAGTCAAAGGGAGCAAGGAGTGAAGCGCAGGCTGACCGCGCAGCCAAGCGATTTGGTTGTCAAAGAGCAGTTAGGGTTTGCAAGCAAATGCTAAACCCGGAGCGGACGGAGCCAGTCACGCTGGCCCGCAAGGTAAGAAGCGATCGTCTCACAATTTTAAGTAAATGTCAATTAGGATAAGATAGTTAGGCCGTTATCGTTCGAACGGCGAAGGATAAGAAGACCCCGCTCGGCGCGCAATCGTAAAAATCAGCTAGACCGTCGACACGCGTTCCACAAAAAGCGATCAAGAGTCCACGGAAACGGCTCAAGCCGCACCACCAAATCACGTTCGCAGCCCAAAATCTCCTCAACACCAATTCCAGAGCAGCAAATCTAACCCAGCCGCCGGGTGCGAATTAAAGCGCCGAATAAATCATGTGCACGAAGAGGTCGCTGCTAAGCATGCCGTGGCCCCACACCGGGTCCAAATCGGCCAAAGGTTTGCTCGCGGCTATTTCGTCGGTCGATTTTCCGGCGGTCTTCAGTTTTTGCACGCGATCGCGCGCCACAATCAGCATGTCCCGATACTTGGTCAGATCGGCTTTGTTGCCCAGCGGGCCATGTCCTGGAACGATCTTGGTGTTGTTGTCGGCCATGGAGAGAACTTTGCCGGCGGCGACAATCATTCCGCTGATTTTTCCGCCGGTGCTGGTGTCGATGACCGGATAAGAGCCGTTAAAAAAAGTATCGCCCATGTGAATCGCGTTGGCCTTCTGAAAGTGAATGTAGATGTCCGTGTCGGTATGCGCCGGCTGGAAATATTGCAGCATCACGATTTCACCGTTGGCTTGCAGTTTTTGGCTGGTGACGAATGTCTGCTGCGGCAAAGCGTTCGCAGGCGATGCCGGAAAGTACAAACCTAGGAGCGCACTGTCGTGTGGCTCCGCCATGCGCGTCTTGGTGTTTTCGTGGGCCAGCACGGTGGCGCCCGCAGCGTGCAGATTGGCGTTATTGTCCGTGTGGTCGAAATGCCAGTGGGTGTCGATCACCGTCTTCAGCGGGGCATTGCCCAGCCCATCCAAAGTTTCTTTCAACTTGGGCCAGGCCGGCAGAAGAAACGTGTCGACCACGATTTTGCCATCGGGCCCGTTCAACACCACAACGTTTCCTCCAGGCCCGGAAAGCAGCGTGAGATTTTCCGCCAGCGGCTGCGCCTGGATCGAGGTAGCACCCATCTGCGCCCGGATGGCCGCGAGGCGGTCGGTCGGAGCGGCTGCGACCTGCTTCCGGAGGCCAAGAACGCCGGCGCTCAGAAGACTCGCCGGAAAAAGTTGCGCCAGCAACGCGCTTCCCGCAAACCCGGCGGAATTTCGCAACATTTCGCGCCGGGTGCTTTGCTTCTCCAAAAACTTCGGGCTCATCTTTGTCCGCCTTTCAAATGTGAATAGGTGCCTGACATTCCAGAAGGTAAGCAGCAGAGCGTCGCCGATATTTCTGTCACTGTTTCAAGTAACGAAGCGCGACACATCCTGATTTAAATGGCTTCGACTCAATCAGTTTCAATTGCAATTTCTCGGGCAGGCTGACGTCCTCCATCAATCGTCTGCCTTCTCCAACAATGGTTGGCATAACGACGAAACGATATTCGTCAATCAGGCCAAGCTGGACTAGTTGTGAAGGAACATCTACACCGCCGACCAAAATATCTTTGCCCTGTTCTTGCTTCAGTTTAAGTATTTCGTCGCGAAGGTTGGTACGAACAATTCTCGTATTTTCATCGTCAGCGCTGGCCAACGATCGGGAAAAAACAATCTTCTTTCTGGAGACAAAGGTTTGAGCAAATTCGATATCCGCTTTTGCCTCGGACTGGCTTTTTGCGATATCAGGCCAATAAGGAACCATCAATTGATACGTTTTGCGCCCATAGACGAGCGGGTCAAAATCCCGCAAGAGGTGCGTGTAATGTTCAAGTACTTCGTCATCGTCAGGGGGTTTGAATTTGGTATGGTCGCAGCAGCCATCCAGGGAAAGGTTGATTGCGTAGATTACATTTCTCATTGATTGTCCTGATCCCCCTTGTTGTCTTTCGTTATTCTGCCGCGTACTGTAACCGAGTTTTGTTTGTTCCGCTAACGGGAAAGTGGCGAACTGTCGGCGAGGTCGCTATCGCAGTCGGCCACGACAGTGTGAGTGCCTTCATTGAAATGTTTCGGATGAGGCTTGGAACCACACCACAAAGATACTTTCGAGGCAGTCGCTCGTGGCCAAGCGGTAGAGCCATGGGCGCAGCGGTGCCAACGCAATGCTAGACGGACTGATTCGGATGGATGTGATCGAACGAGTGAAGACAGGAAAAGCAAGACCCAGGTTCAGACACGGAACCTGGGGCAACCTCAATTTCTCTCTTGAGGTAAACGCAGGTCATTATTCGTCTGCTAGGCCTGCCTGCCGGGCAAAAGCGAAAAGCGAGGTTAGAGTGGGTGGCGGATTTCGGGCTGATGCTTGGCGGGTTGCCGCGAATTGTGGGTAGCAAGGGCAGGAGCGGTGGAATGTATGAAGCTGGCGACAAGCAGACCGAGAGTCAAGAAGGCCAGCACCGCGATAATAAAGATGCCGGAACGGCGAAAAGCAGCAGAGCGAGGCGGATCGGGCGGCAAAAAGAACCAGGGCGCTGAATCGGAAGGCGTACGGCGCGTCGGGCTTTTCATGGGTTCCTCCTGTGCGGATAAGGCGGTTCGCCGGAGAGCCGTCAATCAAATTATATCGCATTACGATATAAATGCAAGGCAGGTCGCGAAACGGGTGGTCAGTTTGAATTCTGGCCTGTATCGCCACGATCACGGAAATTCAAACTGATCGACTGTCGCCAGACGCAAGGCCTTCATCAAGCGCGGCTGCTTTAGGTTTCCGCGGTCGCGACGGGGGCCGGATCTAAGGGCTAGGGAGCGAGGAATTTGTATTGTTCCGGGGTGAGTGGGACGACGGAGAGACGTCCCATTCGTACCAGTGGGGAAGTGGCGAAGAGTTTATTGGCTTTGATTTCGGCGAGGGTGACGGGTTTGGAACGGGGCTTGCCGGCGCTGATTTCCACCTGGGGATTTTTGGGGTCGGCGAGTTTGACCGAAACCACCGAGGCTGCGCCGACAACGGATTTTTGATCGCCGGTTTCGTAGATGATGAGGTGGTCGCCGGGCTTCATGGCAGCGAGGTTTCTGAGAGCGACTGGATTGTGGACTCCGTCCCAGACGGTCTTTTTGTCTTTCTGCAAGTCGGCAAAGGAGTATTGGGTTGGCTCGGTTTTGAGGAGGTAGGCGTTTGGCATGGGAGCAGTCTAGGACAAGAAGGAAAGAAGGAAAAGAGGCAAGAGAAAGGAGACTCGCGGGGAATTTTGCGGTTTGGCTAGGCTTTTCCGAGGAGTTGATGGGCGTAGGCGGGAGCTTTGCCGGCGTCTTCGTGTTTGCAGTAGGCGTAGACGTCGACGCCTTGGGCGAGCCAAGCATCGAACTTCTTTTTCCATGCCGCCAGTTGCTTCGGGGTGTAGTTTTCAAGACGCAGGCGAGCGTAGGTGAAATCAGCGGTGAGCACATCGGGCGGAGTTTGTTTTTCGGTTTCGGACAGGCAGAGGGCGGTGTTGTGCCGGCGAAGCGTCGCGTAGGTTTCGTCGGTGTACCAAGAGGGGTGGCGAACTTCGAAAGCGAAACGAAATGAAGGAGGACGAAGTGCGAGAAAATCTTCCAGCAGCGGACGATCGAATTTGAAAGTGGGCGGCAATTGGACGAGGACCGGGCCGAGATGATCGCCGTCATTCAGAATGCTGGCGACCTCCAGAAAACGTTTAAGGGTACTTTCGCAATTGCGCAGCCGCTGAATGTGGGTGATCTGCTGATTGGCTTTCAAAGCGAAGCGAAAGCCTTCAGGAACGCTTTTAGCCCAATTGAGCAGCGCGGTCTCCGTGGGCATGCGATAGAAACTGTGATTGATTTCGACGGTTGCGAATTGTTTGGCGTAAAAGGGAAGCATTTCACGATCAGAAAGCTTTTCAGGGTAAAAGCTGCCCTTCCACTCTTTGTAGGAGTATCCGGAAGTGCCAACGAGAAGTTTGCCTGCGGGAGAGATCGTGGAGGCCTCCTAGGGAATTAAAACACAGCAGGCAGGGTGGAAAAAGGAGAAGTCATGCGAAGTCAGAAGGAAGCCCGAATGCGACAGTGTGCAAGAGCGAGGCTGAGACTTTTCGCGACCAGCAAGAGCTGGGACGCCGAGGATAACCACCGAAGCAGGGAACGCAGAGACGGTGTGAGCGATTCGGAATCGGGTCAGGGCAATTTTTTCGATTTAGAGGGCATGCGTTGACTTAGAATTTCGATGGCTGGCTCGAGACGTTGGCGGCATTTCCAGAAGTCTGCCCATAGGTCGCCCTTTTCTTTTACGCGTTTGAGGACGGTTCTTATGTTCAGAGTTTCGGGAAGCAGTTTGGCGCGGAGTTCGCGGGGCAAAATGGGCGCGGAGACCGGCGCTTTTGGGAATGCGCGAACGGAGTAGGGCGAGGCGAGTGGGCGGCCGTGAGCATTTTGCTGGACGTCGATCAGGATGCGGCCCGCGGGACGGCGCGCGACGATTCGTTCGCTGGTTACGAGGTTCGGATGTTCGGTGGTAACGGTGCGGGCGACGATTTCGGCGAAGGTCCGCAACTGTTCATAGGTGTAGACAGGCTCCACAGGGACATAAATGTGAATGCCGGTGGCGCCAGAAGTTTTTAGAAAGCTGGTAACGCGCAGAGCTTCCAGTTTTTCGTGGAGAGCGCGAGCAATGGTGACGGCAACAGAAAATTCGGTTCCTTCACTGGGATCCAAATCGAAAAAGAAATAGTCGGGATGGTCGAGATCGTCGTAGCGGCTGGACCAGGGATTGTGATCAATGCAGCCGAGGCTGGTGAGAAAGAGCAGCGAAGCGCGATCGTCGGCGGTGGCGTACTGAATTTCCTTGCCGCGGCCTTCCGAGTCGATGGGCACCGTTTTGAACCAATCCGGAATCCCTTCATGCACATCCTTTTGGAAAAATGCTTGGCCTCTGATGCCATCGGGATAACGGCGCAGCACGAGCGCCCGGCCGCGAAGGAAAGGCAAAATAAAATCGGCCATTCGATAATAGTAGGCGAGGAGATTCCGTTTGGTGAAACCGGAGTCCGGAAAATAAATCTTGTTGAGGTTGCTGAGGCGAAAGCGTTTGCCATCGAGTTCGATGGTGACGGTCTCTGTTTTGCCTTTGAAGAGTTCGGCTTCGATTTGGGATTTTGTTTGAAGAATTTTCCCAACGACTTTAGGGGCGTGTGCCACGGCGGGAGCGGTGGAGGCAGGGGCGACTTCGTTTTCCCATTGGCAATCGGCGGGTTTGGCGTCTTCGCGAAGGGCCAGGAAAACGGGATGGCGAAGCGAGCGCTCTTGCGTCCATCCGCTGAATTTTACTCGAGCGACGAGAAGAGGAGTAACCCACGATGGATTTTCATTGGCTTCCGGGATCGTATTGAACGGGCAAGTTGGGGAGGCCAGTGATTTTAGCCGGCGATTGATTTCGTCCAGTTTTTTTGTGTCAAAGCCGCTGCCAACATGACCGATGAAGCGCAGTTGTTGGCCCTGATATAAACCCAGCAAAAGCGAGCCAAAGGGAATTGCGTTGGTGCGGGCGGCTGTCCATCCGCCAACCACGGCATCGATGGTGCTGGTTACTTTCAGCTTCAGCCAGCTTGCGCTGCGATCGGAAACGTAAATGCTGTCGGTCCGCTTTGCGACGATTCCTTCCAAGCCATTCTGCCGCGCCAAGTCGAACAATTCTTTGCCGCGTTCCAACTGGTGATCGGAATAGCGAAAGCGCGTGGAATTATGGAGCAGGCGTTGCAAGAGTTGTTTGCGCTCCAGGAGCGGAGCATTGCGCAGATCGTGGCCATCGCAATAGAGGAGGTCGAAAGCGAAGTAAAGAACGGGAACGTTTGAGACGAGGTGTTCACCGGGAGCGCGCACGTGCATACGTTCCTGCAGAAGCTGGAAGTCACTGTGGCCGCTGGCGTCGAGAGCAACAATTTCTCCGTCGAGGATCGCCTGGCGGGCGGAAAGCGAGTCGGGCAGCGAGGCAAGTTCAGGATAACGCCTGGTGATGTCGACAGACGCACGGGAACGCAAGGTGAGAGTGCCGCCGGAAATCCAGGCTAGCGCGCGCACGCCGTCCCATTTGATTTCGAACAGCCAGTTGGGATCGGAGAAAGGCCGGTCGCCTAGCGTCGCGAGCATAGGCTCCAAACGCGAGGGCATCGCCGACTTGCGAACGCCGGTCAACTCAGCAGGCTGGATAGGAATTGGGCTGCGCTTGGGGGGCGACTCCTCCTTGATTTCTTCCAGGGTGCGTCCAGTCAAGACGGAGCCATCATGGTGATCCACGTTCCAAGCAGGATCGTCGTCAGGGTCTTTGTGCTTGATCATCAGCCACTCGTTGCCTTTTTCGGAGTGGGCCAGTTTCACCAGCACAAAGCTGCCACGCAATTTCTCGCCATTGAGAGAAAACTTGATTTCGCCCTTGAGCAATTGTTGCGAAGCGTCCAGACGGCCTTCGGGAACGAACGTGCCACGGTCCCAGACCATGACGGTTCCAGCGCCGTAGTTGCCCTCGGGAATTTTTCCTTCGAATCCGCCGTAAGCCAGTGGATGGTCTTCTGTCTGCACTGCGAGCCGTTTGTCCTGGGAATTCATGGACGGGGCTTTTGGAACGGCCCAGGATTTCAGCGTTCCATCGATGGCCAGGCGGAAGTCATAGTGCAGTCGTCGCGCAGCGTGCTTCTGCATGACGAAAACCGGAGAGGTAAATTCGGCGGCCTCGCGACTCCGGGGCTCAGGAGTGCGGTCAAATTTGCGCTTACGTTCGTACTCTTCCAAGATTGGCAGCTTGGGATTTGGCAATCTGGCCATGCACGGATTCTATCTCAGGTTCTCCTTAACATTGCTTGAAGCAACATTGCTTGAAGCAGCCGCTAGCAAAGCAGTGGCTTGCCTTTTTGAGGTTTTCTCCTTGAATTCGCCTTGCATCTTAGAAGATGGGGGACTAACCTTGAGAATCCATACACAATTCCGAGGTAAAGGAGCGTTCTGATGGCCACGACTGTCTGGAAAGGCCACCTCACCTTTGGTTTGATTTCGATGCCGATGCGGATGTTTGCTGCAGCGCGGGGCGAGCGGATCAGCTTCAACCAGCTGCACAATGTGTGCCATTCACGGCTGAAACAGCCGCTATTTTGCCCGGTTTGCAACCGAAACGTGGAGCGGTCCGAAATTGTGAAGGGCTACGAGTACGAAAAGGATCAGTATGTCCTGTTCAGCGAAGAAGAGCTGGACAAGATCGAGCCGCCGTCGGCGCATGTCATGGAAATTCTGGAATTCGTGAAGCTGGACGAGATGGATCCGCTTTATTTTGACTCCTCATATTATTTGAGTCCTGAAGATGCGGGCGTGAAAGCCTACAAGCTGTTGATTGACGCGATGAAAGAGTCTGGATACGGGGCGATTGCGAAGCTCACTATGCACCAACGCGAACATATCGTGATCATCCGGCCGAGCGCGAAGGGCATGACGTTGCATACGATGTTTTATTCGAACGAAATTCGATCGGCGGAGCCGGTGTCCACGGACAACGTTGAAGTCAAGGCTCCAGAGAAAAAACTTGCGCTGCAACTGATCGAGAGCCTAGCATCTCCGTTCGAACCGCAGAAATATCGCGACCAGTTTCAGGACAATGTTCGCGCCATGATTTCCGCCAAGTTGAAAGGGCAGCAGGTGACCGAGGTGGCGCAGCCGCACCTGGCTCCGGTGATCGACCTGATGGAAGCGTTGAAAAAGAGCCTTGCGGAAAAGAAAGCTCCGGCGGCGCCAGAATCAGCGCCCGCTGCGGAAGCGGTTGCTTCCGTTGGCAAAAAACCACCGACCCGCGCCGTGCAACCGGGACAAAAGCGAGCGGGCAAGAAGGCCGCCGGCTAACACGCAATGGGCCCTACGGATAGATTCAGCCCAGACGAAGTCCAGCGCATTCTGGGACTCACCGGGAAGCAATTGGACTACTGGGATCGATTGCGGTTGGTTTCTCCGCGAAGAGACAAAGGAATCCGCTCTTACGATTTCCGCGACCTGATCGGTTTGCGTACCGTGAAGCAATTGGCCGAAAAAGGAGTGCCCGCCAACCGGCTGCAGCGTGCGCTGGCGGCGCTGCGAGAAAAGCTTTCCCAGGTGCATACGCCGTTGGCGGAACTGCGGGTTCTTTCCGATGGAAAAAACGTGGTGGTGGAAAGCGGCGGAGCGCGGCTGAAACCGCTGTCTGGACAATTCGTCCTGAACTTTGAGATTCGCGAGCTGGATGAACGGGTTCGCGTGATGTCCGGGCGGAGCGCAGATGACTGGCTGGCGGCGGCGCTGGAGTTTGAATCCAACGGGAAAAAGGCGGAAGCCATTGACGCCTACGAGCGTGCGCTGATCGTTGATCCTGAGCAGGCGGACGCGCTGATCAATTGCGGGACACTGCACTATGAGAGCGGAAATCTGGAACGAGCGTCGGAATGTTTCGGCCGGGCGTTGGCGTTGGATGAAGAAAACGCGCTGGCGCACTTTAACCTAGGCAGCGTGCTGGAAGAAATCGGAGAAATGGAAGAAGCGCGCCGGCATTTGCGGCAGGCGGTGCGTCTGGATCCAAACTATTCGGACGCGCACTACAACCTGGCTTTTGTGTGCGAGAAGCTTTCCGCTTTTGACGAAGCGCGAGAACATTGGCAGGCGTACATCAAACTCGAGCCGACAGGGCCGTGGTGCGGTTATGCACGGCAACGGTTGGCTTCTTCGCAGAGCGCAAAATCCGCTGGTAGTCTGTAAGACGAACAGCCGCGGCGGGAATACCTTCGCCGATCGCAAAAACCGTGCGACAGAGTGTAAATCGTTTTCATGAGGAATCAGAATGTGCCGAAATATCAAAACTCTTTTTAATTTTGATCCACCCGTGACGCCGGAAGAAGTGCAAGCAGCTTCGCTGCAATTTGTGAGGAAGATCAGCGGTTTCAACAAACCGTCGAAGGCGAATGAAGCGGTATGGCTGGCGGCGGTGGACGAGATTGCAGTGGTCTCGGGGCGATTGTTGCGTTCGCTGGAGACCAATGCCGAGCCACGGAACCGAGAAGAAGAGGCGGCAAAAGCGAAAGCGCGGGCGGCGGCGAGATTCGGCGATTGAATCCGTATCCAAGCTGATCTGATTGCCCGCGGATGCCAGCACGAGGGGGGTTGAGGGCTGGTTAGCGACGACCAGACCGCGTGGGCTCCCCTTCACGAAAAGACAGCTGCATAAAAAAAGAAACATAAAGAAAATACAAGCGTCTATAGCTGAAGGCGGGCCGGTTAGCAATGCTTTCAATTGGTGTACTATCTCAGCGCGCGTTTGACCGGGGCTTTCGTGAAATAGGTGTCAGCGCAGGCTAAGTCAGGGAGTTTTTCAAAATGAAACGAGTGATTGTTCCGATTCTTGCGGCTATGTTTGTCCTCGCGTGCAGAGCGGATGCGCAGACCGTGGATGAAGTCATCGCGAAAAACATCCAGGCGCATGGTGGACTTGAGAAATTGAAGTCCATAAACAGCGCGCGAACCACGGCGAAATTCAGCCAAGGTTCCTTCCGGGCCGACGTGATGCAGGAAAATAAACGCCCGGGAAAAGTTCGCGAGGAATTCATTATTCAGGGAATGGCGCAAGTGCAAGCTTATGACGGAAAGACGGGCTGGCAGATCAATCCATTCGGCGGGCGCAGGGATGCAGAGCTCATGTCACAGGATGATCTAAAGAGTCTGGTGGTTGACGCCGACATCGATGGACCGCTGGTGGACTACAAGGAGAAAGGCCACAAGGCGGAGCTTGTCGGACACGATTCTGTCGAAGGTACCGATTGCTACAAGGTTAAGCTGAGCATGAAGAACGGTGACGTCCGTTACTACTATTTGGATGCGGATTCTTTTCTGGAGTTGAAACTCGAAGTGCAGACCACGATTCGCGGCGCGCTGCAAGAGACGGAAATTTATTACGGCGACTACGAACAGGTGAACGGAGTGTATTATCCGTTTTCGGTGGAACAGGCACCAAAAGGCAGTTCCACACGCGCGCAAATCAGTGTTGAAAAAGTGGAACAGAACGTGCCCTTGAGCGACGGCAAATTCTCCCTTCCTCCGTCCAAACCTGGGGCCGCGGCGGCACCGCCGTCGGGACGATGATTTTCAGAAGAGAAACAACTTAGGGGTGCGGCTGTTCTGTAGAACCGTGAACGCAATTTCCTTGTGAGGGATTCGCCGATATGAGCAAGTCATTTGGTCGTTTGGTTTCAGGTTTGGCTCCAATCGCTGCGTCGTTTTTTGCGCTGCTGATTCCTCCGTCCGGAGCGCTGGGGCAGGACGTTAAGTTTGATTCAGATACCATTTCGGGGCTCGGCGCTCGGAACATTGGTTCCGCGGCGATGAGCGGGCGTGTTTCGGCCATCGCAGCGACGAAAGAAGACGGGCGGCTCACGGTTTACATCGGTTCGGCGAGCGGCGGAGTGTGGAAATCACAGAACGGCGGAACGACCTTCAAGCCCATCTTTGACAAGGAGCCGGTGCAGTCGGTCGGCGCGATTGCGATTGATCCGAAATCGCCAAAGACCATTTGGGTCGGCACCGGAGAGGCCTGGACGCGCAACAGCACTTCAATCGGGGATGGCATTTATAAATCGACTGACGGCGGGGATAGCTGGACGAATCTGGGTCTGAAGAATTCAGAGCGCATCGCGAAGATTTTGATCGATCCAAACGACAGCAATGTCGTGTACGCCTGCGTGCCGGGGAAACTGTGGAGCGACAGCGAAGACCGCGGGCTGTACAAGACTAGCGACGGCGGAAAATCCTGGAACAAGATTTTGAAGGGCGCGAATCTCTCGACCGGCTGCTCGATGATTTCCATGAGTTCGCAGGATTCGAAAACACTTTTTGCGGGTATGTGGGATTTTCGCCGCAAGGGCTGGACGTTCCGGTCCGGCGGCGAGAATGCGACTGCGGCAAGCGCCAGCGCATTTTTCCAGACCACTGACGGGGGAGCAACCTGGAATGAATTGGACGAAAAGAGCGCCAAAGGCTTGCCAGCAAAGCCGTGGGGACGCATCGCGGTTACGATAGCTCCGTCGAAGCCAAATGTCGTATACGCGCTGATCGAATCCACACGCAGTGCGCTGTTTCGTTCCGATGATGGGGGAAAGACCTGGGAAGAACGCGACCGCAGCAATTGGATGGTATGGCGTCCTTTTTATTTTGCCAACCTGATCGTAGATCCAAAAAACGAAAACAAAGTGTACAAACCGGATCTGACGCTGATCATGAGCGAGGATGGCGGCAAGAGTTTCAGCACCATCGGCAATGGCGCGCACGGCGATTTTCACGATGTCTGGGTGAATCCGGAAAACACGGATCATCTGATCGCGGGCGACGATGGCGGCGTCTGGTATTCGTATGACGGCGGAAATACCTGGTGGAAGGGCAACAATCTGCCCATTTCGCAGTTTTACCATGTCAGCGTTGATCAAGCCGATCCCTATCACGTTTTTGGCGGGCTGCAGGACAACAGCGTGTGGATGGGCGATTCGCAATATCCGGGCGGAATCACCAACAGTCGCTGGGAAAATTTGTTTGGCGGAGACGGCTTCTGGGTCTTTCCCGATCCATCCGATCCGAACTACGTCTATGCGGAATCGCAGGGCGGAAACGTCGGCCGGATCAACCGCACTACGCTGGATGGACGCGCCATCAAGCCTCAGCCAAATTATGGAGAAGGGAAGTTGCGCTTCAATTGGAACACGCCGATTCACATGAGTCCCAACGAAAAGGGCACGATTTATATTGGCGCGCAATTCCTTTTCCGCTCGCGCGACCATGGACAAACCTGGGATCGCATTTCGCCGGACCTTACGACGAATGATCCGGAGAAGCAGAGGCAGGAAGAATCCGGCGGCGTCACCGTCGACAATTCGGACGCCGAGACGCACACAACGATCTATTCGATCAGTGAATCACCGCGCGATGGGAACGTGATTTGGGCGGGCACGGATGACGGAAATCTCCAGGTCACGCGGGATGGCGGGAAGTCCTGGACCAATGTCGTGGCCAATGTGCCGAACCTGCCGAAATTTTCCTGGGTATCGTGGGTCGAAGCCAGCCTTTACGACGCCGCGACCGCGTATGCCACGTTCGATCGGCATACATTTGGTGACATGGACCCGCACGTTTATAAAACGGCCGATTATGGAAAAACGTGGGTCCCTGTAGTTGCCGGGGACAGCGGAGTTCGCGGTTTTGCACACGTCATCAAGGAGGATATTGTCAAGCCGAACCTGCTTTTTCTTGGAACCGAGTTTGGACTCTGGGTTTCACTTGACGGCGGAAAACAATGGGCGCAATACAAGGGCCACGAATTTCCGTGTGTGCCAGTGCGTGACATCGTAGTGCATCCGCGCGAATCCGATCTCGTTGTTGCCACCCATGGACGCGGAATCTGGGTGATCGATGACATCACTCCTCTTCGCAAGCTGACGCCAGAGGTATTGGCGCAGGACGTGGTGTTTCTGCAAGGCCTGCCCGCGCAGCAGCGCTTGCCGTCCAACGGCGGGTGGGCGGAGGGCAGCGCAGCGTTCAGCGGACCCAATCCACCGGACGCGGCCGTGCTCACGTATTACCAGAAGAAGCGCCACATTTTCGGAAAGATGAAGATCGAAGTTTTCGATGCAAAGGGAAAACTAGTGGATACGCTCCCGCCCAACAGCCGGAGGGGAATCAGCCGAATTGACTGGTCGATGCGCCTGAAAGCGCCTCGCGTGCCGCCAGCCGCGACTGCCGCGTTTGAAGTGGCCCAGGGTCCGAGGGTCGTGCCCGGTGTGTATACCGTGAAGATGACGCGCGGCACAGAGATTTACACAACGCAACTGACCGTCCAACCGGATGCGCGCGCCAAATTCACGCCTGAAGACCGCCAGATGGAATTTGACGCCTCCATGCGCGTTTACAATTTTTTGGGAGACATGAGCTTCGAGGCGGAACGAATCAGCGCGATTCACGATGCGCTTGCCGAGCGAGCGGCGAAAATAAAGTCCGACGCGCGGCTGGTGAAGCAACTGCAAGAATCCGACGACAAGATGGATACATTGCGGAAGAAAATCGTATCCACAAAGGAAGGCGGCGCGGTCACCGGCGAAATCCGCATACGGGAGAAGACCACGGAACTCTATTTCGATCTCCAGATTCATGAAGGGCGCCCGGCGGATTATCAAATGGCGCGAATCGACTCGCTAAAAAAAGAGCTGAACGACGTAACCGCGGATTTTGACGCCTTCGCGGCGAAAGAGCTGCCCACGATAAACAAAGCGCTGGCGCAGAAAAAACTGGAGGCGGTTCATCCTATCACCCGCGCGGAATGGGACGCTGCGAGCGCCGAATCGGGTGGAGGCGGCGCACCGCCCAGCGACTTGATCTCGATCCGATGGAAGTAAGTTTGGGCCGGCGTTATCGGCTTGAATTTAGAGAAAAACGTTCAGTTTGCCGAGGAAGTATTTTCGGGATGCGATTTTTTCGACATTACGTCGAGACCAGGTTAAGGATCATCGTACGTACCGATTAGATGCACCGGCACGACGGCTCCCGCGCTTCTTCGTGAACAAGCTGTTGAATGGCTCAGCAAGATCAGAACATACCCGGAAGGCTCTAAGTGGAGACATCCGACAAGGCAGTTCGCGGGCTAGGTTCGCGATCGTCAGATTTGAACCCTGCCCAAAAGAAGAGCAACACAACTGCCGAGGCGATTGCGGGAACCATCCAGATGGAAAACCAATTGTGAGCGACGCCGCCCGCGGGACCGGATTTTGCGTAGAAATCCACCACACGGCCGCAGATCCACGACCCGACAAACATTCCGATGCCGTACGTAATGAAATAGATTAACCCTTGTGCAGCGGCACGCAGAGCGACCGGGGCTTTTTGATCCACGTACACCTGACCGGTAACGAAGAAAAAGTCGTAACAAATTCCGTGCAGCACAATTCCCAGATAGAGCAACCACACCAGCGAAGTGCTGTTGCCCGCACCGAAACAGATATAGCGCAAGGCCCACGCCAGCATGCCCAGAATCAGGGTGTACTTGACGCCGACCTTTCGAAAAAACCACGGTAGCGTGACCATGAACAGCAATTCTGACATTTGCCCCATGGTCATTTTGCCGATGGCGTTCTGCACTCCGATTTCGTTCAAAAAAGGATTGGTAAATGTGTAATAGAACTGCAGGGGGATGCAGATGAGAAACGATGCCAAAACAAAGACCGAGAAATTTCTGTCCTTGAAGAGAGCGAAGGCTTCCGGAGGGAAAATGTTGCTGAGCTTAAAGCCATGCGCGGAGCGCAGCGGAGGAGTGTGCGGCAAAGTCAGGCAGTAAAAAGCCATCACGATGGAACAGACGGAAGCTACCCGAATCGGTATCGCGGTGGCCTCCACGCCATTTAATCCGGCGAGCGGCGCGCCATATCCGATTGCCAATCCGGCGACGATCCATCCGGCCGTGCCAAGTACGCGAATCGAGCCGAAATCCTGTTTGGGATCTTTCATCTGGCGAAATGCGAGTGCGTTGGTCAGCGCCATCGTTGGCATATAGCAAAGTGAATAGATCAATAGAATGAAATAGATCGCGCCGAAAGTTGTGCGCGTGGAGGTGAACCACAAGAGAACGCCGCCAATTCCATGAAGCGCGGCGAGCAAATGCTGGTTGGCGAATAATTCGTCAGCCATCAAACCGACCAGGAAAGGGGAAAGCATCGCCCCTAGCGCGGTGGTGCCGGCCGCCAGCCCAATCTGTTCGCCGGAAAAATGCAGAGTCTGGCCCAGCCATGTTCCCAACGTCACGTACCAGGCACCCCAGATGAAGTACTCCAGAAACATCATGACGGAGAGCCGGCCTCTCATTTGCAGGAGCACGCAATCACCTCGCAGACGGTCAAGTCATAACTGATGCTAGAGCTAAACTTCTGGTGCTTACCGCTTTGCGCTTTCAGCTCGCGTTGGTCCGCTGAACCAGAGATCGATCGGCCTTTTTACTCCGGACGGCGTTTGATACGGAAGCGAAATTTTGCGGCCTTCGCCCGCGGAAGCGTAGCCGGCATAGATCGCTTGCATCACCACTAAACCATCTTCTCCTGTCGCTTGCGGAGTTTCCTTGCCGCGTGCGCAGCGGGCGAAATGAGTCAGTTCCTGCGGTGTTCCGTAATTCCAAAGCTCTTCGAAAACCGGATAGGTCCAGCCTTTTGTGGTCGGCGCCTTTTCGACAGCATATCCGTAGCCGTTTTCACTGAACGTAGGCAGTGCGTTGCCCATGTGAAGATTCGCGTAGGTCACGCCTTCGCTGCCAAAGACTTCGATGCGATCGTCCATGCCGCCACGACGCGCCCAACTGTTTTCCACCATTCCCACCGCGCCATTGCCGAATTCCAGTATGCACAGAGACTCGTCTTCGGCTTTGGTTTTATCGCCGTGAACATACGTGCCCATCTGGCAATAAACTGATTTGATCGGCGAGCGGCCCAAAAACCAGTAGCAGAAAGCGATGCCGTGACACCCGAGATCCATGAGCGCGCCGCCGCCGGATCGATTAACATCCCAGAACCACGGACTGTGCGGGCCAAAATGTTTTTCGCTTTGCTTGACGAGATGAATTTTGCCGAACGCACCGGCATCGGCCATTTCCTTGGCCTTGAGATATTTTGGCGTGAAGAAAAGTTCTTCGCCATACATCAGCAAAACGCCGTGACGTTTCGCTGCCGCAATCATCTCTTCGCCTTCGGCAATAGTCACAGCCAGAGGCTTTTCGCAGACGATATGTTTACCGGCAGCGGCGATATCTTTCGTCATTTGCGCGTGCAGGCTATTGGGAGCGCAAATGCTGACCATTTCGATGTCGCGTTCCTTCAACATCTCGCGGTAATCGGTGAAGACGCGCGCAATCTTATACTTCTTCGCCAATTCCGCGGCGTGACCGGAAGTTGGCGAAGCGACCGCGACCACTTCCGCGTCGTGTGGCATGATCTGAAACGAGGCGGCTTGAATGTCCGCTTGAAATTGCGAGCCGATAATTCCGACTTTTACCCTGCCATCGCCCATTCGTTTCTCCAATGACTTTTCCCAGTGCGCTCCAAGGAACTCGGATGAAGAAGTTTCGACCGAACGCTAGGAAGTTGACGGCTCTTTTTCGTCGCAGCCAACAAATTCCTGCAGAATCCGATTGCCTTTGTATTCCAGTTCATCATGAATGCCGATTTTCGAAGTGTAATAACCGGTGACGGTCATGCGCTTCAGTTCAATCCAAAAACGCACTTCGGGAAGGTCGGTCATACGGTCGTGGTCAGACAGTATGGTAAGCAGAGCGATTCTGTCTTCGGGAGCCGCGTCAACGAAAGTTTTTCCGTGATAATGCTGGCTCATGATGTCGATCAGGCGCAGACCTTCGCGCCAAAGGGCCTTCTGATTGTCGTCGAAAGTTTCGCGCAGCACCTGATCAATGTAGTCGGCAACTTTCGCGGCTTTGGCGCCGCCTGAATGGCTGTCAGCGGGAATAATTGTTTCGGAGAGTTCTTCCACCAGGGAATGTTGCGCGGGCGTGAAGAAGCGAGCCGCTGATTTCGGCCCGGCCGATGCCGCAGGCGACGGCCTCGGCGCAGTTTCGACTTGCGATATTTCTGCAGGGGTTGCGGCGCGCAAGGGTATCAGGGTCGCGCCAAGCATCGTGGCCGAAGTCTTTAGCCATTGGCGCCGGTCGTGTCTCAGATCAATGGGGTCGTTGGTGGACATGGATTCTCCTAGAGATTGCCTTTCCGCAGTTCATCAGCCAGGTAATCGCAGGAACGCCAGCACAGGGCCATGATAGTCCAGGTGGGGTTCTGGCAACTGGCATTGACGAAAGCGCTGCCATCCACCACAAATAAATTTTTGACATCGTGCGACTGTTCGAATTGATTCAAGACGGACGTCTTCGGATCATTTCCCATGCGCGCCGTGCCCAGTTCGTGGATGGACCAGCCTTCGGTAAGCACGCGGCTATTGACGTGCACGATTTCGAATCCCGCGGCTTCAAACATTTCCTGCGCGGTTTCTTTCATATCTTCGGCCATGCGATGCTCGTTGTCGCCGAACTTGTAGTGAAAACGCAGAGACGGTATACCCCATTTGTCTTTCACGATCGGATCGAGCTCCACGAAATTTTCATAGCGCGACAAAACTTCGCCGAAAGCCCCCATTCCGATAAATGCGCCTTGATTCTTGCGGACTTCCTCTTTGAACGCCGGACCAAAACCGTGGGTATCTGTTCCGCGTGGGAACATGGTGCTGCCGCTGCCGCCTTCGAACCCGTAACCACGGATGAATTTGGGGTTTTTGTCTGTCAGGTTGCGAAATCTGGTCAGGTAAAAGCCGCCTGGTCTGCCATCATCCAGCGTTGGCGGCTTGCCGACGCGATCTTTCGCTCTTCCGGCGATTCCCGGTCCCATGATGTGTTCGCAGAAATTGTGACCGACGTGGCCGCTGGAGTTTGCAAGTCCGTTGGGATAGAGGCGCGACTTGGAAAGCAAAAGCAATCGCGCGGATTCCAGCGTGGACGCGGCGACAATCACGACTTTTGCGCGAACGTGATAATCCTTTTTTGTTTGCGAATCGATGAAATGGACGCCGCTGGCTTTGCCGGTTTGCGGGTCAACCGAGATTTCACGCACGGTAGCATTGGTGCGCAGGGTCAGATTGCCGGTATCCATCGCGGGATAGATCAAACCGGTCGGTGAATCAAACGCGGCGTGAATGTCGCAACCGCCTTTACGCTCGCAAGCGCCGCGCCCGTAACAGCGGCTACGATATTTATTGTGCTTGAGACCATCAGTCGTCACCCCAGCGCGGTACTGCGTAAGCACGCGGCCCATTTTCTTGATGCCTTGCTGCAAAGTGACTTCCGCGCAATTTAACTTTGTTGGCCGTTGAAAAATGCTGTCGGGCAGATAGGGCAAATTTTCCTTTACGCCGGTAATGCCGAGGTACAGGTCGACCTTATCGTAGTAAGGCGCGATATCGCGGTAGCTGATCGGCCAGTTTTCGCCGTAGCCGTCGCGATCCCTGGCCTTGAAATCGTAATCGGAAAGCCGCAGCGCCAACCGTCCCCAGATATTTGTTTTGCCACCCAGGCAGCGCGCTCGGACCCATGCGTAGTTCGTTCCGGTAAAGGGGTTCTCGCGTTCATCAACGACGATATTTTTCAGGTAGTCGCTGCTGCCAACGTAGCTGTGCAGATGCTTGGCCTTTTCAAACCCCGCTCCATAGGGAGGGTTGCGAATCGTGTATTCGTTGAAAGTTAGCGAATGCGAGTCGGGCGGCAGAAATCCACGATGAGCGTTGTCATAGGGCCACTCCATCGATCGCAATTCCTGTTCGATGGGCAATTTCTTTCCAGCTTCAAGAAGCAGGACCTGCAAACCATGACTCGTCAGGACGTGCGCGGCCATTCCCCCAGCGGCTCCAGAGCCAATTATGATTGCGTCGTAAGTCCTGGTCAGATTCACTTCCGGCTCGGCCATCGAAACTCCTTATCAGTGAAACAATATATTTGCATTTTTTGCGGAATTGCGCGCGTATTTCCAATGATGTCGGTGACGCTGTAAAAACGCTCGAATTCTACCGCGGTTTGCAGGCCCGGGAGAAGATACCCAGACACGCGTTTCAAATCAATCTTCAACCAACCGCGCGACCGAGAAGCGCCTAGGCGATGAACGGGGAAGCGGAGATCTTACACTGGAGGCAGAAAGCAAGGCGTGGACTTTGCGAATATCGTCCTCGGAAGGGCCGAAACGAAGCAAGATGCTGGTTTCCTCTCGCTTCAGAAAACCAGTGACTTGTTCCTGGCAGGCAATAGTATAGGCGATGGAATCGGTCTTAGCGCGTAGCCGTTTTACAGCAGCGGAATCGGAAACAATCGCGTAGGGAATCGAACCGGCGGGAAGGTCACGATAGTATTCAAGGCTCTTGACAATGGTTGGGGCCGGATCGGTCGGGCTCAGAATAGCCCCGATTCGCGAACTGCGATCGAGCGAGACAATTTTATAAAGCGCTTCTTTATTCAGCGCCAGCGACAAGGCGATGATGCGGCGTCGCGACGGCGAAACCAGCTTCTGTACAAAACCAGAATGGTAAAAAGTGGTCAAAACGTAGTCGGCTTGATCAAGAAACAATAGATCTTCTGACTTTTTTCCCTTCCCATCCGACAGTGAACCGGTCAACATTCCCCTGATTTCGACATTGAACTCGGATAGCTCCTTGCGAAGTTCAACGACATAGTCATCGACATAGGAAGGGTGACATTCGACAAAAGCCAGTTTTCGAGCAGGCACGCGCCGCTCGATGGCGGAGGCGCGGTGAACGATATCGCGAGCGAATGTTGTGGGGTCGAATCCCAATTGAACCGCGGCCGCGAGGGTTTCGTCTACGAACTTTGTGAGGCGGAGCCGCTCCCGCGCATCGTGTTCCGAAGAATCGCCAATGCGGGCGACGCGCCACCCTATACCACGCCGCGCGCTGAGAACTCCACGAGCCTGCAGCCACTTGTAGGACTTATCTACGGTTAGAAATGAGATGTGTAGTTCGTTGGCGAGACGACGCAAGGAAGGCGGAGCATCGCCGTTTCGCAAGGTACCTGTTTCGATGAGATACATGAGTTCGTGTGCAATCTGCAGGTAAAGAGGCATGCCGCTCTGGCGATCGAGGACAAAGTGGTGGAGCAATGATTCCGCGGGCGCTGGCAGAGCAGCAGAGTCTGCAGAAGATATCTCACGACGTCTGGGCCTGGGCATTCCAGTTTCCTTTCAACGAACGGACGTACGCAAAAAGGATGGCCCCACCTCGAACAGGCTATTGCGCCGGATGGGCGAAAACCATGGCCGAGAAGAGTAAAGAAAACGGGCAACACCTGCACTCCGGCAACGACCACCGTTGCCGAAAAAACGAAAAGCAATCCACAGAAAATGCCATTAATCAAAGCAGCGCGCGAAACATAGAGCTTGACAAAACATATATACACCTATATACGACAGCATAACAGTTTTAAATTGGCCGGAGGGCAAAGGAATTTGCCTGGGAGGGGGGCGTCATGAAGAGGGTTTTATTAGTGTCGATCGGTATGTTGGCTTTGCTCGGTCTCTGCGGCGGAGCGAATCCACAGGCAACGTCACGCGTGACGGGATCGGTTCAGGACAGTTCCGGAGGCGCGGTGGATGGAGCCAAGGTCACTCTGACCAACGAAGCGACGAATGTCTCCCTGGAAACTACGAGCACCTCGGCTGGCGCGTACGTATTTGACGGAGTCGTTCCGGGGACTTACACGCTGACGATCGTGGCCGACAAATTTGCGACCTACATTACCAGGGGCAACGCTTTGACCATTGCGCAGCCAATGGTTGTCAATGCCACTCTGAAGCTGGGCGAGTCTAGTGAAAAAGTGGAAGTGTATGCCGGTGCGGAACTGGTTCAGACGGAAAACTCGGGAAACCTGGGCAGTCTGGTGGACCAGAAAATTTTGGAGACTCTGCCCATTATCGGGAGCCGCGGCCGTAGCCCACTGGACTTGCTGGAGTTGCAGCCGGGCGTGGTGGATGGCAGCGGGCTGAACAGCAGCGGATTCAACATCGCGGGCGGCGGAGTCAGTGTGAACGGGTCGCGCGACCGGGCTTGGAACTACACGCTGGACGGTATCGACATCAACGAGACCAGCGCCGGCGGCAGTAACTTTTCCCCGCTAAGAACAAACCCCGATTCTGTTGACGGCTTTCGTGTGATCACCAGCAATCCAGAGGCGGAGTACGGCAGGAACAGCGGTGCGCAGGTGATTCTCGAAACGAAAAAGGGTACGAATCAATTTCACGGGAATCTTTTCTATTTTTATCAGACGCCAGGTCTGAATGCGAACGATCCTGGAAACAAGAACCAGGATCCGCCCCTCGACCGGCCTCAATTCGTGCAACACATCCCAGGATTCAGTGTGGGCGGGCCAATCTTCAAGGACAAAACCTTCTTTTTTGCGAATATGCAGTTTTTGCACACGCATCGCACCAGCTCCGTAACCAGCATTGTGTATACCCAACCCGCGCGCAACGGCCAGATCCGTTATGTAATTAATCCTGCCAATTGCGATCAGCCTGGTTTCCCCGATTGCACCGGCCAAAACACCGCAGCTGGCGGAGATGGTGCCAGCGTCGACAGCAACGGTAACGTTCTGCCCGGAACGCCCATCGGGACCTACGATGTGGCCGCCAACGATCCGGGTGAACACGGAATCCAGGGTTTGGATCCGCAAATCCAGGCGTATCTCGCCCTGGCGCCGCTCCCGAACAATTTCAGCGTCGGCGACGGCCTAAACACCGCCGGATTCACGTACCTTGCAGGAGAGCAGGAACGCCAAGTCGATTTCACGGTTAGAATCGACCATAAAATCAACGCAAAAAACGAAATTTTCGGACGTTGGGCGCACGGGCATCAAAATACGATTGGAGACACGGCTAATGCTGGGCAGGCGCCGTTCCCGGACGCTCCAAACGTGGTAGACACTCGCCGCCAGCCTCGCAATCTGGCGATTTCCTGGCGTTATACGCCAAACAGCGTGATCACCAATCAATTTTTGGTGGGCATGAACCGGTTCATTTTTGACTTTGCCAATCCCGATCCGAATGTGCTACAAAATCCGCCTTTTTTCCTCAACGGTGACAACGATAGCATTGGCAACACATTCTTAACGCAACCGAGGCAAAACCTGTTTGGGAATAAACGCGCGCTGACGACGCTGCAGCTCGTCGACAACGTCAGTTACGTTCATGGAGCGCATGCGTTCAAATTTGGCGTCAATTTCCGCTACCAGCGGCACATCGACGACCGTGGTTCAATTGGCGATTTGAATGCCGCGCCAATCGTACAGTTTGATACCAACACCAACCCGGTGGACGCCGCTACCTACAACCTTCCGAACGATATCAATCCATTTGATAGCCAGACCCTTCAGGGCGCGGTCAATAATCTGCTGGGACGTCTGGGTCTGATTCAACAGGGCTTCGTGGCGCAGGACGCAAACAATTTCGCGCCGGCGGGGACCCACCTGCGCTTCGATTTTCGCATGCCTGAGTATGACTTCTACGCGCAGGATAGCTGGAAAGTGCGGCCCAACCTAACCATCGACTTGGGGCTGCGATGGGAGATCAAACTTTCGCCGCGAGGAGCGTCCGACCAAATCCTGCGGCCGGACCAGCCCTTCTCGCTGGGTTCGCCGCCGAGCGACAGCCTGACCTGGGTGCCAGGAGGGCTGTTCAATGATGCATTGCGGAATTTTGGCCCGTCGATTGGATTCGCATGGGATCCGTTCAAGACCGGAAGGACATCCATTCGTGGCAACTACCGAATCGCGTTTGATCGGATGAATACATTTGTGCTGTCCTCGTCCGTCTTTCAGGGATTGCCCGGCGCTACACTGCAAATTACCGATCAATCTTTTGGAGCGGCACAAGACCGATTGGGAGAAGGATTGCCCGTCGTAACGACGACGGATTCTCCGACGGCTCTACGGCAACCGCCGGCATTTTCCGACAATGCTATCACTGTGGTGGATCCCAAATGGAAACCGCCACAGGTTCACGAATGGAGTTTGAGCGTTCAGCGCCAATTGGGAAACAGCACAGTTGTGGAGCTCGCCTACATCGGGCACCACGCAGTACACCTCTTCGGCGGCTATGATGCCAATCAAGCGAAAATTCGAGACAACGGATTTCTGGATGCCTTCAAGACGGTTGCTGCCGGCGGCGACAGTCCGCTTATCGACCAATTACTTTCGAACGATCCGGCCCGAATTCAGGCGGGTGAAACGGGGTCCCAATTTTTGGCAGATGGCGGGCCTTATGCCGATGACTTCAGCATCGGCTCGGTCGCCTCGATCGCGCAGACAATTGGCCAGCGTACCGACGCTTCGGGCGTTCCATTGCCAGTTTCAGCGGGATTCTCGCCCTTTTTCTTCTTCAACTACCCGCAATTCGCCAACGGATTCAATGTGCTGGACAGCAACGACGTATCGAGCTACCACGCGCTGCAAGCGCAAATCCACAGGAATTTCAGCCACGGATTCACCGTACAGGCGAATTACACATGGTCCAAATCCATGGACACCCGGTCGTTCGACCCGACGTTCTCGACAATTGTGTTTGGAAGTTCGACGTTCGGCGCTTCCAGCACTCCGTTTGACAACAACAATCGGAAGCTGAATTACGCGCCGTCGGATTTCGATCGTACTCACGTTTTTCAGTCCAGCTGGTATTACGAACTTCCCTTCGGCAAGGATCGCCAGTGGGGTGGCAATTGGAATGGCGCGGTGGAGCGTGTGCTCGGTGGCTGGCAATTGAGCGGCGTATTTATCTGGGAGTCGGGACATCCGACGACGGTGTATTCACCTTCGTTCACGACCAGCAATATCGTGCGCGCTCCGGCAAGCTGCGACGGGTGCACTCATGACATGTTTCATGCGCACATGGAAAACGGAACCCTCACTTATTTGACGCCCGACCAGAAGGATCTGTTTTTCACGCCTGCGCCGGGGGATTTCAGTAACCTGGGAAGGAACTTTTTCCGGTTGGGACAAGACGCCCAACTGAATCTGGCCATCGGCAAGGTGACAAGGTTGGCGGAGGGTCACTCGCTGGAAATCCGGCTGGAGATGCAGAACGCCACGAACTCGATTCACTTCGATGCGCCGGCAAGCATTCGCATTGACAGCAGCCGGTTCGGCTCCCTGAACGCGGCGCGGTTGCAGAGTGCGGGCTTAGCGTATGGGACTTTTCCAAGGACCATGCAGCTTGCGCTAAAATACCGATTCTAAATCGAAATGCAACTCTGGCGGGGCCGTACTACTCGTAATTTCTTAAGTCGTCAAAAAATGTTGAGTTGGAACTACTGGACCGGTCGAAAAACCTGCGCGCTATTGAAAGAAACGAGGCTCAATGCGCGTAAAAGCGATTCCGATGTGAGCCGCATATACGGCCCTTCGGTCTGAAGACTCGGGTACTTGAACCGCTCGGAAATCCGTCCGGGTCCAAAAGTGTTACCCATGTCTGGGTACGTTCTGTAACCCATGTCTCCGAGCCTGACCCCTTTTTAGAATGGTGGAGGCGGGGGGAGTTGAACCCCCGTCCGAAAAGCGCTGCGCCACGAAGCCTACATGCTTATCTCAGTTCAGGTCGCAATTCGCTTGCGCAAATTGCTGGTTCGCCAGTCGCGCTCAGAACGAGCAAGAAACGCAACCGGCTAGTCCGATGGTTCTCGCCCGCACCCTCCGGACCGAAAGGTTTGGGCCAGCTCACTGTGTGACGCCTCGATCCGGGCCCATGAGCAAAGCCCGGGGAAGCGTGCGCTTAATTAATTAAGCAGCAAGTGCCAAGTTGTTGTTGGCAGTTCTAGTTTCCATCCAGTTACGGGCGGTTGGACCCCGGCATGCCTTCGGGACGCGACAGCTTCCGTCGAAACCGTGTCGCCCCCTGCGAGTATTTTAGCATTTTTTGAAGTTTGGGCGCTTGGTTGATAGCGAGGAGGGCGTGACCGACCGAGTTCTCCGTTTACGGTGCGCTGCTCAGGAATGGCACTCGGGAAGGGACGGTTCTTGCCGTCCCTCCTGAGTATCGGTACAGGACCCGGTTTATGCTTTTGCAGCAGATGCTGTTTGAGCACGCATTTGTTGCATCATTTGCCGCATCGCGGCGATGTGACCTGGGTTGCGCCGCTCTGACCAAGTTTCGAAGCGTTTTGCCGCCTGCTCCAGATGCGCCAGGATTTGTTTGTTGGCAAAGCGCTCGCGGAATGTGGGAACCACCGGCTTAACCGCTTCCCAAACGCCGAAGAACTCGCCGCTGGTTTCAAAAAAGAGATCTTCGTGCAGGAGGCCGTAATTAAGCAAGGCGCAGGCTTGCTCCCAGTAGCCGATAACCATTCCTACGTAGGTCCCTGTTTCGCTTCCCATCGGGGCGATACGCATGGCGTCGTCAATGGAGTTCACGATATAGTTCTTGCTGAACCAATCGCGTGCTTGGCGTAGCTTGGCTTCTCGCCGTTGATCGTAGACCTGAAGATGAAGTTGCGCCTGCTCGTGCGTCGGTTTTCCTTCCATTGTTCTGTCCTTTCGTTACGTTGGTTTGTTTGAGTCAACTGTGGAAGCCGCAGCTTCCAGCCTCGGTTTACTCTGTCGGGCACGCAGCCGGGTTCGTGGCGTCAGCGGGTAAACCTCGCTATCTTAGCGTCGTTTGACGCCCTCGGAAATCGACAAGTGAGCTTCGCCGAGCCCCAATACTGGAAGTCGCACTTGAGGTTCGTCGTCGTGACCGAGTAACATGCGGAGGCCGGCAGCCAGTCAGCTTGGTTGGGCTTGCGACAGTGAGAGCGGGTCGCGCCGCCCCTGGCGGGACTAGAACGGCATGCGGCGAGCCGGACCGCCAAAGGTTAACTGTTTAACTGGGCACAGGGGTGCCGCAGGCCGGTTGACTGGGAGGCTAACCACTACCAAAATGAAATCTTGCGAGGCTTGCGGGCCGAACAGAGCCTGACAGGGGCCTTAGAGGGCCGAATTCGCCATGTCCACCGAATTGAACGCCATCGAACAGGCCGTTGCGCGCGCCCTCCGGGACAGCTTGGAGCGGCTGCAGCGCAATTCGGACGAGCTGCACCATGCTGTAAATGATGTCGTTTCAGCCTGTAGCAGCAACAAGCCCACTAACGCGCTCCCGTTTCTGCTCCGCGCGCAGACCAGCTCAGCATCGCTTTCCGCGTCGCTTGAAGTTCTTTCCCGGTTTATCGCCGTAACCCTGCAGTCCGGTGCACGGTCTCCTTTGGAATCCGAGATCTCCCGCATCGTCTCCGCCGTTGCGGTCGAGACCCCGTCGGCTGCGCCAGCGCTCCCGAGGCCGGTTCCCGAGGTCCCTCAACCGATGGCGGCTGGACCAGCTTCAGAGCAATTCGCTCCTGCCGAACCTGCGGCGCCACCGCCTTCCGTGGTTCAAGAACCTCCTCACGTTCCCGAAATTGTTCAACCGTCTGAACCAGAACGGACTTCGGACTTCGATGTCACCAGGTTGACCACTGAGGAACAAGAGCTGCATCGGCGTGCAAATCGTGTGGCCAAAGTATCCATGCAGGATATTAAAATGTTACATGCCGACAAGGTTCGCCTTGGCCGCGAAAATAAAGACATCTGCATCAGACTGAAAGACGACATTGAGAAAGCTCATCGCGAGTACGACCGACGATTCAAACCCATCATGGACCATCCGGTGGACTATTTTTATCGCTGGATGGTCGAAATTCTGGCCGAAGGCGATTCCACCGCGCTCGGCGAATATCCTTACGCCATGCCGGTCCGCCAACACTAACCGGTCGCGGAAGTTTTTCTCGTCCTACGCCAATTCCACCGTTAGGCCGCTCGCTGCGCTGCTGATTCTTGTATTGCTGTGCATTTGCGCGCCCAATGTGTCCGCGCAAAAAAAACACAAAAAATCTGCGAAGCACAAAGCCGCGCCATGCCATGCCGGATGCAAGCCCGATACGACTGCGCCGAACGTAGAAACTTCTTCGGCTGAGGACGCAAGTGCGCAGAAAGAACTGTCGGAGCTAGCGCGAAGCCTGCGCAATGCCGGGCCCGGTTCCTACGAAAAGCTTTCTGCATTTGCCAAGAAACATGCCTCGGATATTTGGGGAGCGCGCGCGGCGTTGGCTCTGGGCTATGAGGATTATCAGAAGAACAAAGCGCAGCAGGCGCTGGCCTGGTTCGCAAAAGCGAAGGGCGACACGCTGCTGCGGGAATACGTTTTATTTTGGACGGCGCAATCAAATCGCGCGTTGAAACACAATGTGGAAGCCCTTGCCGACCTGAACCTCATCCATCGCGACTATCCCAACGCAGCGATCAGAGAACAAGTTGTCGACGCGCTGGCAATTACCGCGACCGCCACTGGCCATGCGCAAGACGCCATTGAGGCGCTCGATTCGTACTCGGGCACTGCGACCAAGCCGGCGCTGCTACTGGATCGGGCGCACGCATATCAGGCGGCGGGACAAACCGTTCGCGCGGCCAAAGACTATCAGGCCATCTACTACAAATATCCGCTCAGCGATGAGGCGAAAGCCGCCGCTTCCGCGATACCGGTCTTGCAGAAAACTCTCCGCAATGAATTCCCCTACGCCACCGCCGAGATGCAGGAACAACGCGCGCAAGCTTTTGCCGAAGCGCACAAGTGGCGGGAGGCGCGCCCGGAGTTTGAAAAATTGGCTGGCATGCTGCGAGATCCCGCAAATCCCGCGCGGCAGCATGCGCAGTTGCGATTGGCCCAATGCAGGGTGCAGCTGAAGGCCCCCCTGACGTTGCTTTCTTCGCTGGTGACGCCCGATCCGGAAGTGGATGCCGAGCGGTTGTTCGTGCTGTCACAATTTCAGCGCTCTGAGAAGAACGAATCGGCAATGCTCGCGACGATTGAAGACCTGGGCAAAAAATATTCTCAGAGCAAATGGGCCGAAGAAGGCTATATGCAGGCCGGGAATTATTTCTGGGTCCTGCTCGATCGCACCAAAGCGGCCGAGTACTATCAGCGCGTCCTGGACGTTTATCCCGATGGAAAAAACGATTACAACGCGGAGTGGCGTGTTGCCTGGGTCGCCTACGTCAACCGCCGGCCCGACGCCGACGAGAAATTGAAAGCCTTCTTGCTGAAGTATCCGGTATCCGCCAATGCCGTGGACGCACTTTATTGGCTCGGGCGCTTTTCTGAACGCAGCGGCAATCCCGCTCACGCGCGCGCTTTCTACAGCAAAGCGCTCGAACGGTTTCCCGAGACCTATTTCGGATTTGCGGCTGCCGACCGGCTAGCCATACTTGGTCCAGGCGAAGAAAATCCCGCGGAATTTCTTGAACGTATTCCGCCGCCTCCGCCACTCCGGCCTTTCGATGAACCTATTCCGCCGTCCGCCGTGGATCGCTGGACACGCGCTCAGGCCTTGCGCGCGATTGCGTTTGACTCCTCCGCCGAGCTCGAATTGAAAAACGCATTTTTTGCCACCGGTTCGCCGCGTTTTCTTATCGAAGCGTCGCAGGCCGCGTTCGATCAGGGCCATTTTGCGGCCGGCATGGCCTACGCGCGCCTCGCGATTCCCAGTTTTGATTCGCGCAAGACCAGTGAATTGCCGCTCAGCGCCTGGAAAGCGCTGTATCCTTTGCCATACGAAATTTCATTACGCCGCGAGTCGGATAAAAATCAGCTGGACCCAATGGTCGTCGCTGGCTTGATTCGTCAGGAATCCACGTTTCAGGCCGATATCGTGTCACACGCCAACGCCTTCGGTTTAATGCAACTGCTTCCTAAGACCGCAAGAATTTTGGCCAAACAGAAACGCCTGAAGTACGCCAAGAACAAATTATTCGATCCCCAATACAACATCGAGCTGGGCACCTACTACTTCAAAGGCCTGGTGAACCTGACCGGCGCTCCCGAGTATGCTCTAGCCGCATACAACGCCGGCGAAGATCGCATCGCACTGTGGAAATCGGAACGCAGCTATGAAGAAATTCCCGAACTCGTGGAGTCCATTCCATTCTCCGAAACCCGCGAATACGTGCAAATCGTGTTGCGCAATGCCGCGCTCTACCGGATGATTTATGCTCCGGAAACGAAGCCGGTAACAACGGCATCTGGAACGGCTTCGCAAAGCCGATGAGCGCTGGCCGCGCGGAGAAAAATGAGCAGCCCTGAATCGAAAATGGCGGGAATCGCTCGCCGCATGATTTCGGCCAAAGCCGAACAGTTCACAGAATCGGTGATTCGCGAGATGACTCGGCTCGCAATCAGGCACAATGCCGTAAACCTTTCCCAGGGCTTTCCTGATTTCGCCGCGCCGGCCGAAGTGAAAGAAGCCGCCCGCCAGGCAATCTCCGACGATATCAATCAGTACGCCATCACTTGGGGCGCGAAGCCTCTGCGCGACGCCATTGTGGAGAAATTCGAGCGCACGCAGTCGGTTCGCTACGACCCCGAACGCGAGATCACCATTTGCTGCGGTTCCACCGAGGCGATGATGTCTGCCATGATGGCCGTTATCAATCCCGGTGACGAAACCGTTGTCTTCGAGCCGTTCTATGAAAATTACGGTCCCGACGCGATTCTTTCCGGCGCTTCACCGCGCTTCGTTCGAATGAAGCCGCCCTCCGCGCATAATCCTGATTGGTCGTTTGATCGAGACGAACTGACGGCGGCATTTGGGCCGAACACGAAAGCCATCATTCTGAATACGCCGAACAATCCCACAGGTAAAGTATTCACGCGAGCAGAGCTCGAATTCGTGCGCGATCTGTGCGTTCGCTGGAATTCTTATTGCATCACCGATGAAATCTACGAGCACATTCTTTATGACCGCGCTGAACACATTTCGATGGCGCGCGTCGAGGGAATGCGTGACCGCACCATCGTAATCAACGGAATGTCGAAAACTTACAGCGTGACCGGCTGGCGCGTCGGGTGGGCGCTGGCTCCCCCTGAGCCCACTCAGGCGATTCGCAAGGTTCACGACTTCCTAACCGTGGGCGCGGCTGCTCCATTGCAACAGGCGGGTGCCAGCGCATTGCGTTCGCCGGCTTCTTATTATCAAAATCTGGCCGTCACCTACGCAAAAAAACGCGAACTCCTGCTGAAAATCTTGGAGAAAGCCGGCTTTGTTGTCTACCAGCCGCGCGGCGCGTACTACATCATGACGGATATCTCGCGTTTCCATTTTCCGGAAGACGATCCGCGCTTTGCGGCGCATTCCAGGGACGTGGCTTTTGCCAAGTATTTGGTCCAGGAAATCGGCGTAGCTTGCGTTCCTGGTTCCAGTTTTTACGACAACCCCCAGGACGGCTCGTCTCAGGTACGATTTACATTTTGTAAAAAAGAAGAAACATTGGCGGCTGCCGAAGCGCGATTCGCGAGATTGCGCGCTTGACACCAGTCTTCAGACGAAAACTGCACCTAACTGAAGACTTCCGGCTTCATTTGGTATAAATTAATCCTAAATTTATGGGCAAACTGCCCCGAATTGCGGTTTCGGCATGGCCGGAAAGATGGGGTAGGGAACTGACGGTCGGTTGCCCTGTGGTGGTTAGCCCCCTACCCCGCGAGTGGTCTTGCTTCTATAGACGATGTGAAGCGACGAAAAGTTTCCTGCCGCAACGAAATAAATGGTTGCAAATTTGCTTGCTTTTCTTTTTTTCTTCAGTCTAGATCAACGGTGTCTAGATATCGTGCCACCGCCACATCCCACTGGAATTTTTCCTTGATCGCCGCCTGTAACGCTTGCGCCGCTGCCGGTTCGCCGTGCGTTAACCAGGTTTTCCTGGGCGGATTCTGCAACCCGCCAAGCCAGCGCAGCAATTCGCTTTTCCCCGCATGTGCCGAAAATTGTCCCAAGGTAATAATCTCCGCATTCACCGGTATTGCTTGCCCAAAAAGATGCAGCACTTTCGCGCCCTCCTGCAATGCGCGTCCTCGCGTGCCCTGCGCTTGAAATCCCGCCAGCAGCACGGCATTCCTTGCATCCGGTAAACGCTGCGCCAGGTGATGCAGGACTCGGCCGCCGGTAATCATTCCGCTTGCCGAAACGATGATGCACGGCGTTTTTATGTTGTTAATCGCTTTTGAGTCCTCGGCTGAACGAGTCAGGTGAAATACGTGCACGTTCAGTGGATCGCCGTCGCCCGTCGATTCCAGCCGTGAAAAATCCACGTCGTGATCATTCTTGTATTTTAGGTAAAGATCCGTCGCACTCAGCGCCATAGGGCTATCCACGTAAACCGGCAAAATTGGAATTTTCTTTTCGTTTTCCAGTTGCCGTAGGTAGTACATGAATGTCTGCGTTCGCCCGATCGCAAATGCGGGAATCACGATTGAACCACCGCGCTTTGCGACGCGGTTCACGATGTCCGCAAGCATCGCGGCCGGATCACCCGCTTCGTGCTCACGGTCACCGTAAGTTGATTCGCACAGCAGTACGTCCGCCTTCGGCGGTGTCGCAGGATCGTTCAAAATCGGCTCGCCGAATCTTCCAACGTCGCCGGAAAAAACGACCGTCGTCTTTTTTCCATTTTCGGTAATTGTTAATGCCAGACTCGAAGAACCAAGAATGTGCCCCGCGTCATACGCTTCAAAATGAAACTCCGGGGAAAGATCGAAGCCGCCACTTCTCGGCATCGGTTTCAACAGCCGCAACATCGGGTCGATATCGTCCGGTGTGTAAAGCGGATTACGATCTTCCGGATTGTGCTTTGCGTTTCGCTGTGCGCGCTGAGAGTCTTCTTCCTGCAGGTGTGCGGAATCCTTCAGTGAAATTGTCGCCAGCTCGATCGTTGCGGGATTCGCGTAAATCGCGCCTTTATAGCCGTCGCGTACCAAGCATGGCAGCCAGCCACAGTGATCGAGATGCGCATGAGTCAATACGCAGTAGTCGATCGTCTTGGGATCTACCGTCAGCGGCTTGAAATTGCGCGCGCTCAGCTCTGGCGAACCCTGAAAAATTCCGCAATCCAACAGCAGTTTTTTCCCCGCCGCCTCCACCAGATACTTCGAACCGGTAACCGTCCCTGCCGCTCCCAAGAAAGTCAGCTTCGCCATCGCTTGTCGCTCCCTGAAATTGCCAGCGAACGACCTTACCGCATTCGCACCGCAAAATAAAACGCACAAGCAATCGCAACGTTATGGCTGGTGGTACACTTCAATCGTTTCATTGCGAATTGTTGGCGGCTCTGTGCCCGATCATTCCGTGATCTACCGCGATATCGCGATGGTTTTCGCCGCGGCTTTCTTTTGCGGCCTGATTGCCTGGCGTTTGCGGCAACCCATCCTCCTCGGATACGTTCTCGCTGGATTGATCCTTAGTCCGCTCACTCCAGGTCCACATGTTCATGATGTTGGCACGTTCGAAACCATGGCCGAAATCGGCGTCATTCTCCTCATGTTTTCAGTCGGCATCGAGTTTTCCATCCCGGAATTGCTCAAGGTAAAGTGGGTCGCGCTTTTCGGCGCGCCGGCAGGCATCCTTCTCTCCGTAGCCATTGGTACCGGCGTAGGCGTGATCTTGGGTTGGCCGGTACGTCAGGGCATTGCCATCGGCTGCATTGTCTCTGTGGCCAGCACCATGGTCATGATCCGGCTGCTCATGGACCGCGGCGAACTCTCCTCGGAGTCCGGCAGAGTGATGATCACTCTCACTTTAGTTGAAGACCTTGCCGTCGTCATCCTCACGATTCTCCTTCCAAGTCTTAATTCCGGAGGTGGCTTCCCGCAAGTCGCTTGGAAAATTGCTCGCGCACTTCTGCTGCTGATTCCTATCGTTATCGCCGGTTGGAAGGTTATTCCTCCCCTGCTCGCCCGCATCGAGCGTACCTGCAACGACGAAATTTCTTTGCTCCTTGCGCTTACTCTTTGCCTGGTGGTCGCCGCGATCACCGAATTCATCGGCCTTTCCCTTGCCCTTGGAGCGTTTCTAGCAGGCTTGCTTCTTGGCAACTCCGGTTTTGTTCACAAACTCGAAAAACAGACTCGTCCCCTTCGCGATGCTTTCGTGGCTTTATTTTTCGCCACGATTGGCATGCTGATCGACCCAACAACCTGGTTGTCCTCCTGGCGGCTGGTGCTGCTGGTTGTGGCTCTGGTGATTATTGGTAAGTTTGTGGTTTGGACTGGCATCGTCCGCATTTTCGGCTATTCATGGCAAACGTCACGACGTGTCGGCATCGGTCTCACGCAAATCGGAGAATTTTCCTTTATCCTCGCGCAGGTCTCGCTCACTTCTGGCCTCATTTCTCGCGATCTCTACAATGCAACGCTGGTCGCCTCCCTCGTCACGATTCTCGCCAATGCGACGTTTTTCAAATTCCTCAAAACTTCGGCCACTGTAGCTCCCGCCAGCCTGGAAGTGAAAGACACACCTGCCAAAACGTAGTCTGGCCATTCTCAATCGTCAGTCCACGAGTACGGCGCCGGCAGTCCGTTTTGTTTGCGGAATTGCCGCATTTCGCGTTGTTGGTGCGTTCGAATTCTCAGCGACGAGCGCGGCTTTGCGGTACACAGTAAAACGTAGCCGGCTTGGCGATCTTGCGGGAAGTAAACCAGGGAGTCCGACTGGTCCACTTCGGTCTCAACACTCTCGTTGCCAGGATTGTTGGTCTCGATTTTTCCCGCGCAGGTCAGGCAATATCCCTGATGACACAGAGCCGGCAGTTCAATGCCGGCACCGAAAGCTGCATCCCAAATGTGCGTGTCACCGAAGGCTCGGATTCGCCGCTCGCCGTCTGGAAGCACCAGAACTACATCGAACACCTGCGCCTCATCTGGATTCATACCTCCCACCGTAGTCCCGCCTGGCAGAAAAACCAAGCAGGACTACGCAGGCCGCTTTCATTCATCGGCTTCACGGATTGTAAAAGCCGGCGTTCTTGCTGTAGGGGGCGTGACCCGGTTCTCCTCGCCGGAAGTGACCTGATGGGATGCTTTTCCCGTCGCGTTCGTGCGCCAGCAATTCGATGAACCACGCTTCGTGTTCAATTTCTTCATTCAAAATGCGCGATGCCATGTCATAGGTACGCGGATCCTTGCCGAAGGTCATGTCGCAGATTTCGATCCAGCTGCGAATCGCGCAGCGCTCGGATTCCAGCAGCAACGTGAGGATGTTCACAGCCGTCGGCGGATCGGGCAGCTTGGCGGCGCGGCATCCTGCTTGATCATGAAATGCTGGCAGATCATTCGGGAGTTCGCCGCCCAGTTCGTAAATGCGGGGCACAATCAGTTCCCAGTGGGCGCGATCCTCCAGGCGTGCATCCTCGCAAATTTCCTTGTAATCTTCGTGACCTGCCAGGTGCATTCGGAGAATCGTGTAGTAATAGTAAGTGCTGGCGAATTCCGCGGCGGCATTCGCGATCAGCATCTTGATCAGTTTCTCGACATCGACGCCGCGGGCGCGAATCACTTCCACTCCCACTCTCTGCGTGACGTCGCCCTGTTTCACTACGTGACCATTTTTTTTCTCGGCCATTTAAAACTCCTTTCTAAGCCACTCTAGCGTCAGATTCTCGCAAAGGTCTAAGATATAGTTTCTATCGCTCGCATAGGTCTTTCCTTTGGGCGTCTCGTCCAGCCATGCCCCTTGAAGAAAAGAACTAAGGCTTGGGATGGCTGTCCAAATGCAAATCCATCAACTTCGTTATTTTTGCGCGGTAGCCAGAACCGGCAGTTTTACTCGCGCCGCTCAGCATGAACATCTGGCGCAACCCTCCCTATCACAGCAAATCCGCAAACTTGAAGATGAATTGGGAACGCGACTATTCGATCGCTTGGGTCGAACGGTTCGATTGACCCGGATGGGCGAAGCATTTCTGCCCCGTGCTGAAGATATCCTGCGCCAATTGGCGTCCGCCAAGTCCGAGATTCACGAGATGGCAGGCGCCGAGCAAGGCAAGTTGGTAATCGGAGCGATTCCTACCATCGCTCCGTACTTTCTGGCTCTCGCTTTGGCGAGCTTTGCCCGGGAATTTCCGCGTGTTCAGGTCAGCGTCATCGAAGAGCCCACTCAGGATCTTCTGAATCGCATCCACGAAGGTTCCGTCGATTTGGCGCTTCTTGCCTTGCCGGTTCCGGCCGATCATTGCTTGTGCCAGGAATTATTTCGCGAGCGGCTCTATGTGGTCCTGCCTGTGCATCACCGGCTGGCTTCCTTGCGTCGCCTTCAACTGAAACAAATCGAACATGATCCGTTTCTGCTGCTCAAAGAGGGCCATTGTTTTCGAGAAAATACTTTGGCGGCCTGCCGCCGCGCCCGATTGCGCCCCAATGTCGTTCTTGAAAGCGGACAGTTCTCCACGATTTTGGCCATGGTGGCTGCGGGTACGGGAGTCTCGGTCGTTCCAGAAATGGCGGTTGAGCGGCGAGAAGGGTGCCGGTTCATTCCGCTCGCCGACGAAAGCGCCTACCGGCGCGTGGGAATCGCGGAACTGAAACAGCATTTCCGCAGCCGCGTACATCGAGCATTTTTGGAATTCTTGCAGCGCCGCCAGCCCCGGATTGATCCGCTGGAATCTTTGTAGTCCAAAAATTACGTTCTGCTATCTATGCTGAAACCGCGAAAATTTGGTGGAGCCGATGGGATTCGAACCCACGACCTCCTCGATGCCATCGAGGCGCGCTCCCAACTGCGCCACGGCCCCACCGGATGTTCCAAGTTTACCACAGGACGATTCTCGTGCAGCCGTCCCCAACCTCTTCAACCCGCCATGCAACCTCTAGCCCGCTTTACAAGTCTTACTTAGTGAGTCCAAAATCTTATTGTCGCCATTCACCGAAACTGAAATGACCAGCACTATCCATTTCGCTATCTCGACGTTCTCTCGCTTGCGCCCTTGGGGCTTTGTGGCCATCCTCGCTTGCGGTTTGAGTGCGCTCGCGATTTCCGCTCACGCACAGCAACAGGGGCCGCTGCCCCCGCCACCTGTGAATTCCTCCGGATCATCCTCCGGTTCACCGGCCATGGGAAATTCCAGTTCTTCCTCCTCGCTCGCAACCGGTTCCGGCGCTCATACCGAGTCGGCGATCACTAACGAACCGCCGAAGATTCCCGCGGAGCAGATCATCCAAAAATTTTCCCAACACGAATCAGAATTTCGAACCGAGCGCGATAACTACACCTACACGCAGACTTTCGTCATGCAGACCGTTGATTCGGATGGCAATCCCGATGGCGAATATCGCATGACCAGCGACATTCTGTTCACGCCCGACGGCAAGCGCTACGAAAAAATCACTTACGCTCCTCAGCCCACGCTCACCCGCATCACCATGTCGCAGCAGGACCTCAACGACCTTAAGAACATTCAGCCCTTTGTGCTCACCACCGAAGATTTGCCCAAATATAATGTGAGCTACGTCGGTCGCCAGGTCATCGATGATCTCCACGCCTATGTCTTCGACGTCGCCCCCAAAAAAATCGAAAAAAATGAGCGTTATTTTCAGGGACGCGTCTGGGTGGATGAAAAAGATCTGCAGATCGTGAAGAGCTACGGCAAAGCGGTTCCAGATATCCTCAAAAAAAATAACGAAAACATTTTTCCGCACTTCGAAACGTACCGCGAAAATATTACCGGGCCGTTCTGGTTTCCCACCTATACCCACGCCGACGACACTCTGAATTTCAGCACCGGCGGCGTGCACATCCGCATGACCGTTAAATATGCCAATTACAAGCGTTTCGGCGCCAGCCACAAGATCGGCACGCCGGTTGAGATCAAGCAGTAGTTAGTGATTCCTCGGCTATACTCCCAGCGTGTCTCGCGCGCAAATCACTGCTCGTGTTCTGGCGGCAATTATTTTGGTCGTCGGCTGCATCTACGCCGGAGACTATATCGTTCTGCGAGTCCGCGCGCTTCACGCCACCCCAACTGTGCCGTTCGAATCGCTCACCCGCAATCGCCTTCTGGCTATTCCCATGAAAAATGGCAAGTATGAATATGAACTTGACGAGGTCAATCCAACCGAGACGCTCACTTGCGTCCATGCAATTTTCCCCCATTCCGGCGCTCAGCCATGCTGGTACCTGAAGCCGCGCCTTGATAAGCCCATAAAAATTGGTTGAATTTGGATCCCTTTTTGGCAAGTTCAAACTTTTTCGGCGCCGCGGAACGGCAACAGTTCGATTACCGTATAAATCCCCAGCGCGAGCCCCAGTAGCGTTTCCGAAAGCGCCAGAAAGCTTGCGACGATCAACCACCCGCGTGCAGCGTCGGCATTTCCTATGAACGCCAACCCACCACCGGCAATTCCCAGGACTCCGCAGAGAACTGACACCACGATCGCCAAGCCGTAGAGCACGTGGAACAACCCCATCAGCCAGTAAGGGTTCGGCACTCGGCCCAGCAGCGCTCCAAACATCACCGTTGCCGTCGGCGCAAAAAACACCAGCGCCACGCCGAGACACACCCGAAAAATTCCGTACCCAATCCAGCAGATTCCGAGTGGTCTCATCGCCAAGTTGTGAAAGGGAACTCTTCAGAAATAAAAATCCGGGAAGAAGAGGAAAAAACGTCCCAGCCCTGAGATCCCGATTACTCGGGATTTTCCGCCTTTTCTCTTCTTTCCCGGCTGAACGAAAGGTAAGCCCTTCGCACGTGCGTAGACTGCCGGAACTGAAACGCTTGCGCTATTGGGAATTTCCTGTATGCCGCCAAGCCATTTGCTGTATTTGTCGCGCCAGTTCTGCGCGCTAGCGTACACTCAGCTTCTGTTTTTCGCTGGCGGTCAATTCTCGCGACTCCCCTTTGGCCAGTTGCCCCAGTTCCAAAGGCCCAATGGATACTCGCACCAGCCGGAGGATTTCTACTCCGCACGCTTCCAGCATCCGTCGGATCTGCCGATTCTTTCCTTCATCGAGCGCGATCTCGATCCAGGAGTTCTTTTCGCCCTGGCGAATCCCTCTGGCCCGCTTGGCTCGCAGCACTTCGTCACCACAGCGAATGCCGTTTTCGAGCTTCCGTAGGAGAGATTTCTCCGCCACCGGTCCGACTTGCACGTGATAAATTTTCTCGAGATGGAACTCCGGCGTCGTGATCCGCGCCGCCCATTCGGAATCATTCGTAAAAAGCAGTAGCCCTTCGCTGGCCTTGTCTAGGCGGCCAACTGGCGCCATCCAGGGCAAACCTGCGGGTAGCTTTGCATAAACCGTTTCGCGCCCCTTCTCGTCGTCGGCTGTGGTCACCACGGTCCGAGGCTTATTCATCATCCAATAGACTTTGCGAGCTGCTATCACTTCCGACCCGTCCACCTCGATCAGATCCTTCCCCAGGCGCACCCCCGCTTCCGGATTCTTGTTCACGGATCCCTTCAACCGCACACGCCCTGCGCGAACCATTTCGAAGGCCCGCGAGCGCGAACAAAATCCTAGCTTTGATAAAGCACGCCCTAGCCCGATGTGGCCCCTGCCCGGTCCTGCGTGCTTGGCGAAACGCTGTTTGCCCCTCATCCCGCCATTATAAAGTCTCCCCCCGCTGCTAACGCTTGGCCCCAAAGCAACGTCCAACAAACTACGAAGATTTTCGTTGACATTACGAAATCATTCGTAGTATGGTCCATCGCATGAACGAGACATTACTTCAAAAGCCCACAGCCTCGGAGTTGCAAATCCTTCAAGTCCTCTGGGAACGCGGCCCTTCCACTGTTCGCGAAGTTCATGATGCTTTGCAGGAGGAGAAGGCGCTCGGCTACACCACGGTGCTGAAACTTATGCAGATCATGACTGCCAAAGGGCTCGTCCGCCGGAACGAAGAGCAACGCGCTCATGTTTACGAAGCGCGGCAACCCGCTGAAAAAACCAAGCGCCAGTTCGCCTCCGACGTGCTGCAGCGGGTCTTCGACGGCTCTGCGAAAGATTTGATGCTCCACGCCCTTGCCGGCCGCCGCAGCTCCAGGGGCGAAATTGAAGAGCTCCGCCGTTTGCTCGACGAATATGAAAGGAAGCTTTCATGAGTGTCCTCGTTCACTGGTTTACTCCGGACGTCCTGCGCACGCTCGGATTGTCGCTGCTTCATTTCTTGTGGCAGGGTGCAGCCCTGGCGACTCTTACCACCGCGGCGCTCGCCATTTCTCGGCGCGCTTCGACACGTTACATCATTGCCGTCCTTGCGCTGGTGCTCATGGTTGCGGCTCCCGTCGTTACCTTTAGCTTCCTTCGCCAAACCGCATCTCCCGTTGCGACATCGGCTCCAACCGCTATTCCCGCCATGAACGCTATTGTTAACCACAAATCTCCGCCTGCGGTTTTGCATGCGCAAGGCCGTACGGTTTCCTTAAGCTTGCTGACCGCTTTCGTCGAACTCTGGTTCGTCGGTGTCTTCCTCTTCAGTTTACGAATGGCCGGCGGATTTTTCCTCGTCGCGCGTCTTCGCCGCCGCGAATCGCATCCCGTGGGGCAAGAGCTCCTTGCTCTGGCCCGCGAAATGCAGCACCGCCTCGGCATCACTCGAGCTATCCGTTATTGCCAATCGCTGCAACTGGACGCGCCCGCGGTAATCGGCTGGTTCCGGCCCGTGCTTCTTTTGCCGATCAGTGCGCTTACTGGGCTTAACGAACTCCAACTTCGCGCGGTGATCGCTCATGAACTCGCGCATATCCGTCGCTGCGATGCTTTCTTTAATCTTTTTCAAGTCGCCGCGGAAACTTTGCTCTTTTATCATCCGGCCGTATGGTGGCTCAGCAACCGGATTCGCGTCGAACGCGAAAATTGTTGCGATGATGTCGCGCTTGCCGTTTGCGGCAATCCCGCCGAATACGCCCGCGCTCTCGCCCTGATGGAGCAATGGCGTGCCGCTCCTTCCTTCGCCATGGCCGCAAACCGGGGACCGCTGGCGTCCCGTGTCACTCGCTTGCTGGGCCTCGCGGAAAAGGGAAGCAGTCTCCGCAATGCAGGCTTGGCTTTTGGCGTACTTTGTCTTGCCGCAGCCTTGCTGGCTGGCAATGCGCTGTTTGGACTGGTTCGCGCCGCCGCAGCACAGTCACCAAAAACGAATCCTGACCACTTCGCTGCCAAGACGACTGCGGATAAGGGCGCCATCATCATCACTGCCTCCCGCATCACTCCCCACTCCGCGCCAGTTCCGAAGATGGATTCGTCTTCGCTTGCTGAACAATCAACCGCTCGTGACGTCCAATCCGCGGCGCCAAAATCGCAATCCTATATTGACGGCCTCAAAGCGGAAGGTCTGGAAAATCTCGACGCCGACCAATTGATCGCCCTTAAAATTCAAGGCGTTACCCCGCAATATATTCATGAAATCCGCGCGGAAGGCTTGAAGCCATCCGTTGACGAACTTGTTGGCATGAAAGTTCAAGGAATTACGCCGGACTACATTCATCAGGTCCGCGCGATGAATCTTAAGGCCGATATCGAATCGCTGATCGGGATGAAGGTGCAAGGCATCACGCCCCAGTACGTCGATGAAATGCGCAAGTTGGGATTTACACCCGATACCAATCAGCTGATCGGTATGAAAGTCCAGGGCATCACTTCTGAATACGTCGACCAAATGCGGAAGCTTGGCTTCAAACCAGACGTTAACCAGTTAATCGGTATGAAAGTTCAGGGCATTAACCCCGAATATATCCGTCAACTCAACGAGCTCAACATTCATCCCGACGTCGAGGACCTGATTGGCATGAAGGTCCAGGGCATCGACGCCAACTACGTTCGCAGCATACGCGCAACCGGACTCACCCCGGACAAGGACCAGTGGATCGCTCTGAAAGTTCAGGGCGTCACCGATGACTTCATCAAGAGCTTGCAGGCTGCCGGCTTCAAGCCCAATGTGGACCAGATCGTAGGCGCCAAGGTCCAAGGCATCACTCCACAATTTATCGAACTGGCGCGCAGCAAAGGTTTCAAGAATCTCGATTTGGACAAGTTAATCCAGCTCAAACACGCAAACGTTCTGGAGTAATCGCAATTCCGTTCCGGTAATAGCCGCAACGGCGGCCCGACGTTCCATGTGTGTTCCGAGACTTGTAGCGGCCGCCTTCTGAGGCGGGCGGCTTGTCCTTGTAACGTTGCGTCAGAGGTACCAAAAATGGAGGAACTTGCCGATATGAACCGCCGTAACGCCTTAATCGCCTACATCCTGATCGCTGGCACGCTTGTCCTCGCCTTAATCGCGCGCGCCGCCGAATCTCGCTCCGGAAGTTGGACCATCACCCGCACCGATGAACCGGGAAAAGTCTCTTTCGCGCTCATGTACCACAGCCGTAAAGACAATTCGAATCATCAATCGGATTGGGCTACCAGCGAATTTCACGGCGTCGATTTCTCGAAGCCCGGCAAACAGGATGTCAAATTCGCGATCGCACGCGATGCCGGCCGTTTCGAATGTGATGGCTATTTGAACAATGGCGAAGGTGCCGGCGTTTTCCATTTCACTTCCGAGCCGCAATACCTGTCGCAAATGTCGGCGCTCGGCTTTACCGGCATAGATGACGACAAACAATTTTCCATGGCGGTGCTCGACGTCTCTCTGGCTTTCGCAAAAGAAATAAAATCCGCGAATGTCAAAGGACTCGACACCGATAAGCTCATCGCCTTCCGCATTTTCAACGTGACTCCCGATTTTATCGAGGAAATGCGCAAAGCCGGACTACCCGCGACTGACGCCGACAAGCTTGTCGCTTTCCGTATCCACGGCGTTTCCCCGGAAATGGTCAGCTTTCTGCGCCAGTCCGGTTATCAGCCCGATGAAGACACGCTGATCGCCATGCGTATCCATGGAGTCTCGCCGGAATTCATTCAGCAACTAAAGAAAGACGGCTACGATCACATTGACCTGCAGAAATTGATCGCTTTCCGTATCCATGGCGTATCGCCGGACTTTATCGAAAGAGTACAAACGCTCGGCTATCAGCATCCTGAGCCGGACCAGCTCGTCGCCATGCGCATTCACGGCGTCTCGCCCGAGTTCATTTCCGGATTGCAATCCCGCGGCATGAAGAACCTCACCATCGATCAGCTGGTCAGCCTTCGTATCCACGGCATCGACTGATCCCCGCGAAAATTTAGGTCTCAGGCGATTTCGGCAAACCCGTTTTTTCGAACTCCCTAACCGGGAACCCGGCCGCTTCGCTCGTTCCCTAACCGTTTGGCATCGCCATTTCATTTCGTTTTGGCCCTGCCTCCTGTGCTACTTTCTCTGTCCAACGCCGGGAGGCTGTCTTGAAATTCGCCAAAATTGTTTTTTGGATCGCCGCTATCTGGGGCTTCCTCATCATCACCCCGCTGTACTTCATGTTCGATCTCATCGGCAAGAAGGATCCTCCGCCCATCACTCATCCCGCCTTCTATTACGGCTTTGTCGGCGTCGCGCTGGTCTGGCAGTTCGCTTTCATGATCATTGCCAGTGACCCGGTCCGTTTTCGGCCGATGATGATCGCGGGTATTTTCGAAAAGCTGGTCTATATTGTTCCGACGGCGATTCTCGTCGTCCAAAAACGCACGAGACCCAACGATCTGATTTTCGTGGCCACCGATTCGCTTCTCTGCATTCTTTTCGTGCTGGCTTACCTGCGCACGTCCCGCTCGCCCGCCCGCTGAAGCTATCTTTGTCTTTTGCGCAAAGCAGGACTTTCGTACTATTCGCCTGCGCTTGTCTGCTTTCGTAATCTGAACTCACCAGCAGCGGATATTCGAAAGGATTTCAGAACATGAAAACCAGCACTCTGGCTGTATGTTTGCTTCTCGCAAGCGCCTGTGTCTGCTCGGCCAAGGAACACGACTACCAAAAGGGCACCCTGCTTCGCATGGATTCAAGCTCCTGCGGCTCGCAGGAAAAAGGTTCCAAAACAGTCGCCGGCGAAATCTTTGGCACCGACGGCCAACACAAACAAACCCAGGAACTGCTTTGTCAGGAATACATTCTCCAGTCGGACCACGTAATCTACCGCATTCGTCCAAAGGACGATAAGCATCCAATGCTGTTGCCGATCGGTGAAGCCGCACAGTTTCGCATCAGCAAGGACAAACTGATTCTTCGCGTGCCCGAGCTGAATGACAAGGAACACGAATACATAGTGGTTTCCATGACCCCGCGCGAAAAAGAATCCCCCGCGCAATCTGCAAGCAACGATTAATTTCCGGCATTCCTTACAAGCTGGTCATTCGCGTTCAACGGGGCACGAAATTTCGTGCCCTTATTTTGTTGTCCGCCGTCTTATTTCGGTCGCTCCTGGTCGCGCAATTCCCGGTCACCATATAATCCGTCGCGCCGGCTATGTTCGGATAGACTAGGGATACTTCGCCCTGGATTCGGCGATGCTTCGAGGTTTCCATTCCGATGTCTAAGCTTTTCAAGTACCGCGCGCTCATCTGCGGCATCCTATCGCCGCTGGCCGCGATCTTTTTGTACGTGCTGGTTTATAACATCCTTACTTCAGCTAGCACACATCGCGAAAAAGACTGGCTCTTTCGACTCTCGCTGTCCACTTTTGCGATGACTGTCCCGTTCCTGCTGACCCTTTTCCTCTTTCTCAAGGATCGCAGGCTTCAATTGCCGGCGCGATCCGCGAAAATCGGCCTCGCCATTGCCGTTCTTTCCCTCGGCCTTGCCGCAAAGCCCGTTTCAGATGGCATTACCCGTTGGAAGCAGACACGCAATATGGCTATGCGAGGAGTTGCAGCGCCACTCTTCGTCACGCTTGATATCTTCGGAAATACCCAGCGCCTCGCCGATCAAAAAGGAAAAGTGGTTCTCGTCAATATCTGGGCTACTTGGTGCGTGCCTTGCCGTGACGAAATGCCGAAACTCGATCGCCTCTTCCACGACCGCCGGCAGCAGGGTTTCATCGTGTTCGGGCTTTCCGATGAAGACATCACCGCCCAGCAGAAATTCTTGCGGCAAGTTCCGGTGGCCTACCCGCTTCTCACCCTCCACGGCGAAGTACCCGCTCTTTATCGCGAAATCGCTCGCTATCCCGCCATTTTTCTCATCGACCGCCAAGGCCGCCTGCAGCCCGCCCCAACGCCGGAGCAGCCCTTTGAAAACGTCACCGCTGCTGTTGATGCACTCCTCGGACCACCTTCCTAGTCAAAACTGTTTGCGCATTGCCAGCGGGGGGCATCAGGGGTGATCTTTAATCTCAATCCGTAAATCCGTCGGCGCCCCGTCGCTGGCGCTCGGAGGTTCAGGATTTTCGACCACCTCGATCGCGTGCATCGGCTCCGGTTTCATCCAGCCGACTCTCCACCTACCGGGATGGCTAGGCACGGCTTTACTTGGTTGATCATCCACGCTGCCGTCCGGCCGCCGATACCGAATATGTGGCGATTTGCCGCCAGTGTCCCAGCTTAGAAAGAAACTTGGCCAGCGGTGGTGATGCATTGCTATCGTCGAACCCGCCGGTGGAATCGTGACTTCGAGTACTCGCACGTATTCGTTTTCGAAAATGACTTTGTGGCTCTTAGGCGCGGCTTGCACAGCGTCGTAGCCGTTGGGAAAAACAGACTTGTCCTGTCCGTAAGCATAAAAATACCCGAAGCATACCGCACTGGCTACAATCAATGCGGCAACGATCCCTGCTGGTTTGCCTAAGAGCCGCCCTCTTGATCGAGTCATGCCGCGCATTATAGCCACTTTTCGCCCTGCAGGAGGCATACGCGATCAGGCGTCCCTCCAGCCTGACCCCCTGTACTGCCGATCAGCCGTTCAATCTAAAGCACATAATTCGTACTAGCCCTCTTTATCTATTGCCCGAGACAACGTACTTTCCTTAAAATAAGTCTCACGATGAGAGCACTGTCTCGTTCCCGAACAGCGCCTTTTCGGTTTTGGCACTTAAGTCCCTTATTTTGAGTCGCCTTCTTTTGGCTGACCGAGTGCATTAGCAGCAGTGCGCAGTTTGGCGTCGCATTTTTTGTGTACTTGTCGGTACATAAAGAAGAATGGCACGATCAGGCGCACGATTTCGAAATAGAGGCACACGGCGAATGACAACCCAACACTTCCGGCTCGGAAAAACCTCTCTTGCACTCTTCTTCGCCGCGTGTTGCCTATGCCCGCCATCCGCCAGTGCTGCCCCGGGTCTTGCGAAAGCTGTCGCCAAACCCACCCGAACCTCGCGCCATCATCGTTATGTCCCGCGCGAAAAGGGAGTTGACCCCACGCTCGGCGACATCGCCGCCAACGACGATCCTGTCGTTCGTGCCGCTGCCATTGAAGCTCTTGGCCGTTACAACGGAGCTGTCGTCGCTGTCGATCCCAATACCGGACGCATTCTCACCGTTGTCAATCAAAAGCTTGCTTACTCCGATGGAGCAATTCCATGCTCCACCATCAAGCCCACCATCGCTCTTGCTGCTCTCGAGGAAAATGTCATCACCCGCGACACCATGCTCAAAGTCGGACGCCGCAAGTACATGAATTTGACCGACGCGATGGCCCACTCCAACAATCAATTTTTTGAAGAACTCGGCCGCCGCATGGGTTTCGACACCGTTTCACGTTATGGGCGCTTGCTTGGTCTTGGCGAACTTGCCGGCTACAATTTGCAGGACGAGCATCCCGGCGCTTTTCCGATGGCTGCGCCTGCTAAAGGTGGCGTCGCGCGCATGTCCAGCTTCGGCGAAGGGATCCAGATGACGCCCTTCCAGTTGGCTTCCTTGGCCGCGGCCTTCGCTAACGGTGGCACGCTTTACTATCTGCAGTATGGAATAGCCGGAGAAGAAGCGAGTGCATTCGTTCCGCGCATCAAGCGCGAATTGAACATTGCTCCGCTGCTTCCCGAATTGCGGGAAGGCATGCTGGCGGCGGTCCTTTACGGCACAGGCAAACGCAGCTTCGACGCGGGCGGCGATGAAATGCCCGCTGGAAAAACAGGAACATGCTCCGATCAGATTTCGCATGTCGGCTGGTTTTTGACCTACGCCGATGAGGCGCATCCTAAAATCGCTCTCGCCGTCCTGATTCGCGGCAATAGCAGCCGTATCAAAGGACCGCTTGCAGCAGGCGTTGCCGGCCATATCTACCGTCGGCTCCGCGAACAGAATTATTTTGCCGACGTTAGTGCCCGCAAGGAATTAAACGCACTCGCTTCTGGCCACTGATCGCTTCCTCTCCCATCGCACTGTCGTCATGCGTTCCGGCGGACGGTTTAAGTCGGTCTTCCACCTTCTCTCGCGTCAGATGTTCTGGCTTGTCGAAAGCTTCTTTCGGCAACTCCTTCACCCATTCCCGCAGCTCCTCGGTTTCCGCGGTCAATAGCACACGGCCAAGATCATCTTTGGTGCGGGAAATGTTCAGTTTGTCATCCTCGTTCATGCGAGGCAGCCACGACGCTTCCCACACGGATGCGAAAAATTCATCGGGATCTGGACTGAACGACACCAGGATCAATCCGTGCGCGCGGTTTAGCACGAAATCCGACTTGTCCGCGTCAAACTTTTCGCCGTCACGCTCCGCAAGTTGAGGCGAATCATTGGGCTCGGAGACGCCGCTGGAAGAATCGTGAAGGTCTAACGCAGTCACTTGCCCGTCCAAAAAAAATCTTTCGTTCACCCTAAACAAGTGCGCGCGAAAATAGATGGCGCTGTCTTTGTCCATTTTCAGCAGGATTCCGTAGGTCTTCTGTCCGAGATCTCGAAACTCCAGCGTCACGCCTTGCACGTCCCATCTCCCAACCAACTCCGGCTTGAACACCGCATCCTCATCTCTGAAAAAGGGATGAATGGACTGCGCCGAGATTCCTGCCGGGAAGCCCAGCGTCAAAACGGTAAGCCAGAAAATCCGTCGATTCATCACGTCCTCCATTCACTCCCTGAGTTCTTCCGCCGCAGTGATCGCCGCGTTGGCCCGAAAGTAAACTCGATGAGAATCCGCGCGCAAGCGGCAAGCAACGACAGCTTGCTGGTGTCGCCGAATGTCGCCATCTCACAGGCAGGGCACGCCTTGGGACCCCGGAACCCATGGGATTAGGAATGATCATTCTTGCGACGCGTATCACATTCTCGGCCTCGGTTGAGACGCGAACTCAAGTGCATCTCGATTCCTATGAAACTCTCTGCCTCTTGACGACTGAAAAATAAGCACTTAGTGGGTAGTTGCATCCACGTAACAGGCCTGTTTTCGTCCCGTTTTGGGAAGGCAACTTGCTTCCTTCTCTTTGGCCTATTTGAGTCTCCCAATCTATTGAGTTTGGAAGAAAAACTTTGCGAAGGCTTCCGAAACTCTGCCTCTACCGAACTCATGGGTTGGCTCTTCGAAACCTTGAAAAGGTCAAGTCCACCGGCGAGGGAGCAATGTCCAAAAAGATTCTGCTAGTGGACGATTCCATTACCACCCGCATGACACATCGCGCGGTGATCTCGCGAAGAACGCCCTATGAAGTTGTTTGCGCCGCAAATGGCCCGGAAGCCCTCAAGCTGATTCCTCTTGAGAAACCCGATCTCATTCTCATGGATGTGATGATGCCCGGGATGGACGGTTTAGAAGTATGCCGCCGGCTACGTTCCATCGACGCTACCGCAAAGCTACCGATCGTTCTCCTGACCTTCCGCGTCGACGACGGTTCGATCTCCGACGGGTTTGAGAGCGGCTGCACTGCCTACCTGAAAAAACCAGTGGGAGAAGCCGATCTCCTCGGCACCCTCCACCAATATCTCAAGGATTAAAACGAGAGCCCCATGTCTGACGCCCCGGCTCCAAAATTGCTCCTCCGAACGTGGCACGTAGCTGTCCTTGCGAGTGCATGGGTTGCCGCCCTGGTGCTCGGGCAGCGCACCATGCTCAGCTACGATTTTTCGCCCGCGGCAGTTGGCACGCCTCCGGCAAACTGGCCCTCAGCTTCGGCAATTTCACGCACTCCCGGTCTGCCCACCATCGTGCTGGTTGCCCATCCGCGCTGCCCATGCACCCGAGCTTCGATTGAAGAACTAGCCATCCTGTTGGCGCGTCTCCACAATCGCGCAACCGCGGCTGTCATTTTTGTACGCCCGCTCGCCGTTTCCGAAGACTGGGAAAAAACCGATCTCTGGAATAGCGCTAAGCGAATTCCCGGCGTCACCGTCCTGAGCGATCTGGACGGAATCGAGGCCGCGCGCTTCGGAGCCCAAGCTTCCGGCCAGACCATGCTCTACTCGGCTTCCGGCGTGCTGCAATTCAGCGGCGGCATCGTTCCTTCTCGCGGCCACGCGGGCGATAACCTCGGCCTCAGCGCCATTGTCTCCCTGGTCTCCACCGGCACATCGTCCACAATTCGCACTTCCGTTTTCGGTTGTTCGCTCCACAATCCCGAGCGCGCCGCTGAGATGGACAGGAGATAAGTATGTCCGCAGCCACCAATACAGCAAACGTGCCAGAAAATGCGCAGGCGGAACGAGCCGAATTCCTCTTCCAGCAAAACCGCCAGGCCAACTATTGCCGCGTCGATCGATGGTTTGCGGGGCTCATGTGTTTTCAGTGGGTTGCCGGTGTTGTCGCGGCACTGATCATTTCTCCGCGAGCGTGGGAAGGTTCCGTCAGCCACGTGCACTTGCATGTTTGGGCGGCCATCGTTCTGGGAGGCATCATCACCGCCTTCCCCGTGGCTCTGGCCCTTCTTCGTGCCGGCGAATTGTCCACTCGCTACACCATTTCCGTTGCCCAGATGCTGATGTCTGCTCTCCTGATTCATTTGACTGGCGGTCGCATCGAAACGCATTTCCATGTTTTCGGTTCTCTCGCCTTCCTGGCCTTCTATAGAGATTGGCGCGTCTTCGTTCCGGCCACCATCGTGATCGCCGTGGATCACTTCGTTCGCGGTGTTTTTTTTCCTCAATCTGTGTTTGGCGTTCTCGCGCCCAGCCCGTGGCGCTGGGCCGAGCATGCCGGATGGGTGCTGTTTGAAAATATCTTCCTCGTCAAGTCTTGTTTGCAAACGACCAAGGAAATGAAGGAGGACGCCGCCAAGCAAGCCGAGTTGGAGGCCACTCGTTCCGCCGCGGAAGCCGCCAGCCGCGCCAAAAGCGAATTCCTCGCCAACATGAGCCATGAAATCCGCACTCCCATGAACGGCATCATGGGCATGACCGAAATTCTGATGAGCACCGACTTGAACTCTGAACAGACCGAGTATCTGAACATGGTGAAGAATTCGTCGGACTCACTGCTCCAGGTCATCAACGACATCCTGGACTTCTCCAAAATCGAGGCCGGAAAGTTTGACCTCGATCCCGTCCGCTTCAAGCTGCGCGACGTTCTGCAAGACTCGGTCAAATCCCTCAGTATTCGCGCCGCTCAAAAGCGCCTGGAACTGGCTTGTCACGTGGAGGGTAACGTTCCCGACGATCTCTTCGGAGATCCTGTGCGGCTTCGCCAGGTGATTCTGAATTTGGTCGGGAACGCGCTCAAGTTTACCGAACATGGTGAAATTATTCTGGACGTAAAAATCGCGGAAGTATTGGATCAGGAAATTTCTTTGCACTTTTCCATCCGCGACACCGGCGTTGGCATCCCCAGGGAAAAACAGAGTTCGATTTTCGAATCGTTCACCCAAGCGGACGGTTCAATGAGCCGCCGATACGGCGGCACCGGTCTGGGCCTCACCATTTCGAATCGGCTCGTCGCGATGATGGGCGGAAAAATCTGGGTCGAAAGCGAACTCGGAAAGGGCAGCGTCTTCCATTTCACCGCGTCGTTTCGCCTTGTCGACGATGGCCCGGCGCAGCCGCAACTACCCGTCGACGTCAGCTGGGACAATCTGCCCGTTCTGGTCGTTGACGACAACGAAACCAACCGCCGTATTCTTTTCGAAATGCTCCAGCAGTGGGGAATGAAACCCACTCTCGCACATTCCGGAAAGTCCGCTCTCGTCGCGCTGGATGCCGTGAAGGGTATGCCGGGCGCGTTTCCGCTGATCTTGATTGACGCTCACATGCCGGAGATGGACGGGTTCGCCTTTGCCGAGCGCGTTGTGGCCATGCCGCAATTCCGCGAATCAGCGATCGTTATGCTCACCTCCGCCGGGTCGCCTGCTGACGCCCGCCTTTGCAGGGAACTTGGCCTGGCCGCCTATCTCACCAAACCGGTGGGCCAGTCCGAACTGCTCGACGTCATCTCCAGCGCGTTGCGGGGTGGTAAGAGCGTTCACCACAAATCGCCTGAAGCCGCGCGGACGCTGCCCCGCGCACGCCGCTCCCTGCAGGTGCTGCTGGCCGAGGACAACGTTGTTAACCAGAAGCTTGCGGTTCTCCTCCTGCAGCGGCGCGGGCACTCGGTCACGGTTGTCGGAGACGGCAAACAGGCCCTGGCTGCGCTGGAGGCGCGCCATTTCGATGTATGCCTGATGGACATTCAAATGCCCGAAATGAACGGCCTCGAAGCCACGGCCGCCATCCGCGCCCAGGAACGCGGTACCGGGCGACATCTGACGATCATCGCCATGACCGCGCACGCGATTAAGGGCGACCGCGAAGTCTGTTTGAACGCAGGAATGGATGGCTACCTTTCCAAGCCGGTGCGGGCCGAAGATCTGTTCCAACAGATTGAAGCGTCTGTTCCTGGGAACCGCGCGATTGAGTCTCCCGTCGTCGCGATCAGCAAGCAGGAGGCGCCATTTGACGAATCAGCGTTCCTTGCCCGAATGGGCGGTGACCAGGATGGCTGCGCGCAAATCGCGGAGGCGTTCTTCGTCGAGTGTCCCGAGCTACTTTCTCAGTTACGCACGGCGCTGCGACGCAAGGATGGCCCTGAACTGGCCCGACTGGCGCATGGACTGAAGGGCGCCATTTCCAACTTCACCAGCGGCGCGGCGTTTCATTCCTGCGTTCGCCTGGAACAATTGGCAAAGGAAGCCGACTTATATCTTGCGGCTGACGCATTCAAGCGACTTGAAGAGGACATCAGCGTGTTATTGAACGCGCTGAAGGTGTTTGCGCGTTCCGTTCCCAAGGCATAGAAGCAGCCGGCAGGGAAAGTCCCGGGCTTCGAGAAAAAATGGCGAGTATTTGGGAACGACGGAACGTCAGTAAATCACAGGGAGTTTCGCAAAGTCCGCGCCTGTCTCTGCAACGGCGCGAAGAACCAACAGCGTGCGGTCGTCATGAGGCGGAACGCCGACGCCGCTGAATTCGTCGGTGGCGCGGAGGATGGCCCCGGAAATATTTTCGACGCAGGTTTTGGCGGGCAGAGAAGTGAGCAGAGCGGAAAGCCGTTGGAGGCCAAACTCCTCGTGCCTGGCATTTTCGGATTCCAAGATCCCATCGGAAGCGAAAATCAAGACATCGCCAACGAGCAATTTAAGGGTCGAAACAGAGTAATCGGCTTCGGGGAAAAGGCCGAGGGGAATTCCGTCCACGGGAATTTCGGTGACCCGTCCGTCCCGCAACAAAAGGGGATGGGTACCGCCCGCATTGGCGATGGTCAATCTACGATCTCCAGCGTCGTACAGCGCAAACGTCAATGCGATGAATCGCGCTTCCAGGCGCGCCGCGTGCAATCTCCGGTTCAGCATGGCCAGCATATCCGCGGGCGCAAGTTTCTTTTCGACGGAGAGTTCGCGAAGCATCCCGATGGCCAGAGAACCGTATAACGCGGCGGCCGTGCCCTTGCCGGAGACATCTCCAAGGGCCAGAGCCAGACGCCCTTCGCCATAAGGAAGAAAATCGTAAAAGTCGCCGCCCAATTCACGGGCAGGAACGTATGCGGCGGTGATGTCCAAGCCGGGAACTTCGCGAGCGCCGCGCGGCAGAAGTTGCAGCTGAATTTCGCGCGCGGTGTCCAGATCGGTTTGCAAGCGGACCTGGTTTTCGCGCGCGTCCTGGTATAGGCGCGAATTTTCGAGCGCAATCGAAATGAAAGAGCCGAGCGCGACGAGCATACGCTCGTGTTGGGCTGTGAATGCGCCATAGCGTTTGCTTTCCAGGTCCAATACGCCAATTAGCCGGTCTTGAAGAAGCAGAGGAATCACCAATTCCGAGCTGACAACTTCGCAGGTATTGCAAGTGATGAAGCGGGGGTCCATCCGCACATCGTCCAGCCGGATCGGTTTGCGCGAAGCCGCAGCATGCCCCGTGATGCCCTGGTTCAGGGTGACGCGGAAGCGGGAGGGAATGGAGTTTTCGTAATGCATCGCGAAAACGCCTTCCAGAAACTGCGAATTTTCATTCCACAGCATGACGGTGAAGACGTCGTAGTTGACGATTTTTTTGACACGTTCCGCGATTCCGCGAAGAAGCTCTTCGCGATCAAGAATGGAAGTCAGTTCGCGGCTGACGTCGTAGAGCAAGGCCAGCGTTTTCGCCTGCTCCGGGAACGCTGCAAGCAGCGATTGCGGAACGGGATCAGCCTCCCCTTGCGGGGGAAGGGCGGCGAGTTGAGACAGTTCATCCATCTATGTGAAAGCGAAACCTGGCCAAGTCATAGAATGCCTTAACCATCTTTGATTCGCGAGCGCCGAATTGGTTTCATGTGCTGAGGCTCCTGTAGAGGTCGTGCCGAGATTCTCCAAACTTCGATTTTGCCGGAGTGCGAGCATGGGGACCTGTTTCCATCGGCAACAAACTGTCATTCCAGCAGGCGACAAGTTGCCACGCGGACAGCCTGGATCCGCTACGCCCGGATTTTTTCGGAGTGTGCGCGCTGCAGATCTGTCCAGTAGTTGTAGTTGGCAGGGATTTTTCCGACTTTCACTTCCGCCGGTCGAGCGTGGTCGCGGGTTTCGGTGGGCGAGTCGCCGCGACCGGTTTCGACTTCCGCGGCGGCTTCGCGAGTCTGTTCTTGGTTTCCGGAAAAAGCCGGTCGCGAATCAGACGGTGACGGTGCCGGAGGGGAGGACTGCTGTGAAGGGTTCTGAGGAAGCTCTCCCGCAGGGCTTTCCAGTAGCTGTTCGGATGGCGTTTCAAATGTTTTCGGCGAACGCTTTTCCGACTCTTTGTAACTTTTCTCGCAGGCCTTTTCCGAGGCCGGTTCCCGGATTTCTTGCGAATCGTTTTCCGGCGACTGTTCCGAGCCGCAATGTAACGCCGTTTCCGCATTGCTTTCCAACGCCTCTTCGGAGGCGGGTTCGGACTGCGGCGGCAGGATGAATTCTTCGAGCGGCGTACGGCCGTTCAAGACCTTAATCAGATCGCGCTCGAAAAATTGTTCGTACCTGGTCAGGCGAATTTCATCCTTGAAACCCTTGAGGCTTTGCAGCATGAGCTGGCAGATGTAGGCGAGGCCGATGGCGTCCTGGCGCTTGATGCGCCCGGCGGCCAGGAGGACAAATATTTTTCCGAGTGCAGCGTTGACAGCGGTGGCGGACTGGAAATTCTGGATGGAGCCGAGGATGTCGCTGGCAACATCGTCGGATGGCGGAACGCCGTCGAGTTCCTTGCGAAGGTGCTGGTGGCACAGAAAAGAGTGGCCCGGGTAGAGAAGCGAAGTGCATTGACGACCGTCAGAAGTGGAAAAAGTGCAGCGTCCATGGGACATGGGGTCCCTCCTTGTTGAGTGAGAGCTTGACCGCAGCGGCTAAAGGCGGCGCGTCCGTGCAGGGGACCGGACGACTAAAGTCGGCTCCGTCCCGGCGAATTTTGGGAGCTACCGGCTCGGGTACCGGGTACCCCCCGCACCTTTTCTGTAACTGCAGAATACAAAGAAGTTAGCGAGGAGTCAGCGAGCGGTTTCTAGGTCAGGATTTGTGAACACCTCTTTTTGGAATCTCGGTGCGGTATTGCAGGCTCGAAAGCCTGAACTGCAGAGTTGTGCGAGAACTGGCCCGCAGAAAAAAGCAGATTCCTCACCGCACAGGCCGACACGGCAAAAAACGGCGCGCGGAGCCAGACGGCTCGAGAACGTCCTTAGAACGCGTACCGTTCATTTCGCAAGACCGATATTACCTTAATATATACATAAAGTAAAGGTAAAAACAGTACAGGGCCAAAAATGGCCGAAGGGACAGGCAGTTGATTTCTCCGACGCGGTAAATGAGTTTGGAATTCGCCCGGAACAGCTCCAATTTGCCGCTACCGCCGATTCGCAGCACGCAATCGCGAATTCCTAACCCGTGGCTTGCACCTGGCTGCGCAGTTCCGACGTGCCCGCGACGTTGTCTTGCGCGGCCCCGTTCGGTCCCGCGAGAGGATCGAGAAGATCACCCGTTTTCTGCTGGCGTTCGTGCTTAGCCTCACTCTTTGAGAAGGCTTTCGCGGTGAGCAACATTGCCGCAAACGTCGCGGTTAACAGCGCGGTTTGCCGCCATCCGTCCAGCATGGACGCATTGCCCATGAACGTGAGTCCCGCGAAGCAAAACAGCAGGTGCACGCAAAATACCTGCAGTGAAGCTTGCCCCATCATGGCTAGGGGGCGAATTGCCAGCGGTTTCAGCACCGATTGGGAGAGGACTAATAATGCGCCGACAGCCGTGAAATCCAGCAAACGCAGGACTCCCAAGTGCCATTTGTCGAATAAAAATTCAGTCGCGCCGAGTTCCAACCCGTGGGCAATGGCGCGGCGTAAAACGAAAAATACAATCGCGATTACGACAGCGGGGAGCGCCGCCCGTTTCGACCATCTGACAATCGGCAGATTTTCCCGGCTCCAACGGACGCCCATCCAGATGCCGGTAATCCACAAGAATTGCCAAGCCCACAGATCGAAAGATCCCATTTCATTCAGAGGAATTTTCGTTGGAATGAACCGCATCATGAATACGTGCTCAGCTTCGCGAAACCCGAATTGGGCGAACGCCCAAAGTATGAAGGCGGCAGCGAGGATCGGCTTCCATCCAATTCTCCGCGCTAACAAAAGCCCTAATGGCGTAAGCGCCAGAAAGATAATGTACATCGGCAAGATGTCGAGCAGCGGAGGACGGTAGATCAGCAACGCAGCCTCGGTAATCGCTTGCCTGGCTCCCGCCATGAAGTAGAAGTCAAGGAGATTGTGCAGGCCGGGCCGATTGCCGCGCGAAGCAATTGGAACTGCAACCAGGAAGACAAACACCAGCAGCAATCCATGATAGCCATAGAGGCGCAACGTGCGAGTCCACAATTTCCGGACCATGGGGAGATAGCCGTCATGCTCGGCCTGGCGAAAATAAATGCGGCCGGTGAACAGCGCCGACAGGAAAATAAAACCTTCCGCCGCGGAAACGAAGCCAAACGGCTGATTGACGTAAGTGCTGGCGGCGGTGGGCAAATGGGTCAGCGTAATCCAGACGAGCATCAGCCCGCGTAAAGCGTCGAGTTCGACGCGGCGTCCCATTCTTATTGGATACCGGCGCGGGACGCGCGGTTGTCACGAACGAATGTTTATCGGGCCTGATCCGCGAAAAACATCGCGGTCTACAGTGTTTGTGGCAGGCGGGTTCCGGGCGTACTTTCTAAAATGCGAATCTAAAACGGATAGCACTCATGTTAAATTCGAACAGGCGAGGGGAAACGGTGTCCCTTTTGTGGCGGAAGGCAGTTGCGTGCTTGATGTTGGTGCTGGCGCTGGCACTTCCAGCCCGTGCAAAAAAATATGAGACCGGCTTCCTGGATCGCACCATTGCGCTGCAGGGTTCAACTTATAAGTACCAGGTATTTCTTCCGGAAGACTGGACGCCGCATCAGAAATGGCCAATCATTCTTTTCCTTCACGGCGCCGGCGAACGCGGTGACGACGGCTTGCAGCAAACTGACGTAGGCATCGCCACGGAAATTCGCAACGATCGCGGGCGCATTCCGGCCATCGTTGTGATGCCGCAATGCCGGAAGAATTTCTGGTGGATTGAGCCGCCGATGGACGATCTGGCAATGGCGGCCCTGGATGCAGCGACGAAGGAATTCCGCGGCGACACGCAGCGAACCTACTTGACGGGGATTTCCATGGGCGGTTACGGCACCTGGCACCTGGCGGAGAAGTATCCGGGCCGGTTTGCCGCTCTGGTGGTGATCTGCGGCGGGATTCACCCGCCAGCGGCCACGCTCAAAGCGCATCCAGAACTGGCGAAGTGGACCCCAGCCGACATACCCAAAAGCTTTTCCGATGTGGCGGCACGAATCGGCAAGATTCCGACGTGGATTTTCCATGGCACCGACGACGATATCGTGCCGGTTACCGAATCACGGCGTATGTACGCAGCGATGAAGGAGATCTCCGCGGACGTACACTACACCGAATATCCCGGCCTGAGACATGTCTCCTGGGACAAGGCCTATGACGAGGCAAAATTGTTTCCCTGGTTGTTTTCCAAAGCTCTCACCGCGAGTCACAAATAAATCTTCGGGCGAAGGACAAAACGACAAGAAGTTTCGGATGGGCCGTGGAACTACTGCAATTTCTCAATTTGCTGTTGTACGTGGCTGCGGAATTCCAGGGGATGCGCGAGTTTGTGAAACGGTTCTGAAGTCCCTCCGGTTCCGATCACCACAATGGTTCCGAAGCCCAGCATGCGGCCCCAAGTGGTCTCGCTCACTTCAATACTTTCCACTTTGTTCAAGAGCATTTCGACGGTCTTGCGGCTGGTCAAACCGGTCTTGATGACGACGCGTCGAGTGGTCACCGCCATTTCGGTCGCGTTGCGCCGCACCGAACCGACCAGAATCACGATGCCGCCACAAAGGATCAAGGCCGCGCCAGCGCCTTGCATGAGGTGCAATTCGCGGTTCTGAAGTTCGCTATGGTTGTGCGTGTAGTACAGCAGCAGCGCTCCTGGCAGGGCCAAAACCAGACATCCCACGACAATATGCCCAATCATCACCACCCAGTGGAGACGCGTCTGGTAAATCAACGTTTCACCCGGGATCAGATTCGATTCTAAATAGCTCATCTCTGCATTCTCCCGAACTTCTCGCCCGAGAAAATCAGGGCTTCCCTAAATCGATGTAGAGAGGCTATCACAATGAACCCGAGGCCCGTCGCAGGAGAGAGCAGCGGGTGCCGCAGGAGAAGGAATCATGTTTACGCGACGAGACCTTTACGCAATCAGGCGTTTACGCGACCAAACGTTTACGCAACAGGCCAAGGGTCTTTTTTGCACACGAAGAACATATACCCGGGACTGGGCAAAATTCAGCGGGAGGCGAGGAGCGGTGGAAACTAAACCGATTCGGATCGATCAGGCAGCTTCGGACTTAGGCGAGCCAACACTCTTGCGCGTCTTGGTCTTACCGTTTTGCAGCAATTCGTGTTCGGCGCGGATCCAGTCCTCGACCTCGTTGCCCGGAGCGCCTTGACGTTCAAGATATATCTCATAAGCACGTCGCTGGATTTGCTCCGCGGTTGGAGCGGCTTTGGTGCGACGCGTTTTGTCAGTTGCGCGGGGAGCGACTTGCAGTGTTCTTGCCATTTCTTTTTTTCCTAACTCCTTTTTTTAAGGATGAGTGTGACTTTTAAAGCTTAGTGCCCGGGCAATGCGCAAGGCGAAAGCCCAGTGTTTTCACCGTTCGCTATGAGGAACGGCTACACGCTTATTTTAAATTATAAAAATACTTTTGCCAGCGCCGAAAACAAAAATTTCTGATGAATTGCATCGAAGGAACGGTCGAAAGCCGGTGTCTGGGGCGCAAATTGAAAATATGGATCAAAATCGGAACGAGAAGGTCTCAAGTTCGCAGAATCTTGATGTTTTTAAGCAGAGTGTCAGAGATGGCCAGAAAATTATTGCGGACCTCATTGCTGGCCACTTCATCCGAGGGGACACTCAGCAGGGACGCCGCACCGTGAGCCAAGAGAAAGAAAGCATAGAAAGCACGATCGTAATCTTCTGGAGCGCCCCCAAATCGATTGGCGAGCTGGGTCATGAACCAGACGCGCCCCGGACGAGGCTGGTCGGGATGAAAAATGTCCGTCCAGGAACGAAATAGCAACTGATACTCGTGGGGATGCTCCTCCGCAAAGCGCAGATAGACGCGATAAACCTGTTGCACCGATTTTGCCGCGAAAAGCGCCTCGTTCAACTGAGAGCGGATGCGCATGGCCACGCCAATCATCAACGCTTCCTTGTTTCGAAAGCGTTTGTAGACAGTTGGCGTGGTTGTAGCGGCCTCTTTGGCTACAGCTCGAAGGGTGAGTCCCTCTTCGCCCCGGGTGCGCCATAAGCGTTGCGCTGCTTTGAGAATGCGTTCTTCCAGCAGTTGATCAGCATGCGGAGGCATGAGCCCGCTCCTATTCGTGTATCAGTGAAAGCTATACAGCGTATAAGTAATAGCACAAGATCTTGCTAAATCCAACTTAGACGCAGAAATACTCTGAGTTAGTGCAGAAGCGGCCACCTCGGTGCCAATAGCAATAGATTGACAACGTACAAATAACGATGTATAACTAACACAGCTAAACTAAATGGATAGCCAGGGTGCTGTCAAGAATGGGAGTGTAGTGTGCCGTATAAGTTGAACGTGTTTCACCTAAAGGGGAGCGACAAACCGAATCCGCCAGCCGAAACAAACCATCAATCGCAACAGCGCAGCGAAGTCCCAGCCGTGGGCGAGCCCAGAGCCTTCCAGGAATATCGCGAAGAGGAAGTAAACAAAGCGGTCGAGTGGTTCACGACGTATCTGAACACGCAGCGAGACGAGTATTACCCGGGAGCGCAGCCGCTGTCTGACGAGCATCGCAAAGTGATGGGAAAATATTTCGAAGGGCAGCTGCTCGACCGAGTGCGAGTTCTCGAGCTGGTCGATCACCGGGTAGCGAACCCGTGGTTTTATCCGCAGGCGGTCGAATCGGGCTTGCGGCATTTGCCAGACATCCCGCACAAGGCCGCGGTTACTTTTTTGGATGTGGTGGTCTTCAATGAAAAAATGGCAAGCCGGGACTTGTTTCACGGATTGGTGCATGCCGCGCAAGTAAGAGTATTGGGGCGGAGTCAATTCGCCGAGTTTTTTGTGCGGGGATTTTTACAAGCTCGATCATATTTTCTGGTGCCACTGAAAGCGCAAGCCTTTGCGCTGGATGCCAGGTTCGCTTCGAATCCCGACGCGCCATTCTCCGTGGAAGAACAAATACGCGAATGGCGGCGTCAGGGACGATACTGACTAGATGAAGAGCGACAATCGGGGAAAAAGCGCGATGGCCGCGCGAATCCAGTTACATGATCAGGCAGAGATTGCCGTTCGTCGAGCCGAGCACCACCGTAAGTTTCAACGGGAAGAGTCACAGCTTGCCGGGTCGACATCTTGCCGGCAGTTTTACGAGTCGATGGCTGCCGCGTGAGATACGCCGCCGGCGGCGGCTCCGCGACAAATGAGCCAGCGAAGTTGACAGAGACAATCGTAGCCAAGGCCACAGCATCAACAGCGGCCAGTCCGGGGCCAGGGCCTGCGCGCATTTCAGGCACGCGGAAAAAACCTTTCGGCCGCGGCGCCGTAAATCGTGAGCGTGGATCGCGCCTGGGGTCATTTTGCCCTCGCGGGAAAAGTCGAATTAGCGGAGTCATTGGGATTTGCGTAGAGGCTGCCACCACGCTCGATCAATTCGTAGCGGCGCCGCGCTGTTTCAAATCCAGCGCGATTGAATGGACGATGACGCCGCGCGATGGTTCGAAAGACGCGGTCGAACAGGAAAAATCCGATGCCGAAGTTTGCATCCATGCGGCCGTGGTCGTTGACGGCATGGTGATGAATATCGTGAAAGCGCCGCGCGGCGCGAAACCAGGTGTGCAGCAAGGGATTCCGCGCCATCCAGAAGTCGGAGAGATGCATACGATCGTGAAGGTAGCTGAACATGAAAACCGGCCACCCTACGAGCGTGGCCAGCGCGATCGCTTGATACAGCGGCTGAATCTGCAGCAAACGCATCAGTGACCACAGCACAGCCAAAATGATGCCGGACGGCACGATCCACTCCAAGCCGATGTTGCCCAGAGAGAAGCGGTTATCCGTTGCGTCCTGATAGCGCTTGCGCCGCATGGGCTGACCCGGTGCGTAAATCAAAAAGTGGTGAACCAGATGTCCGCGGCTCAGGAAGTGAATCTTGTCGCTGTGCAGCAAACGATGCAGCCAGTAACCAGAAAACTCCGCGATCAGACAGGAGCCCGCGAGTGTGAGCGGAATTCCAATCAGCGGCGAAAAGTGGCTGGGGACTACCATGGGCTTCTCCCTTCAAAAAAATCACAAATTACACATTCAGGACTGCTTCAGGTCCGGTTTCAGGAAGAGCTGCCGACCCTCGGAAATTCCGGCAGCGCAAGTCCGGTATGCGCAAAATACGCGGAAGGAAAAACGACACTCAAGCGACAAGGGACGTCAGACGAGCGGTGACGCAGGATGTCGCGGGTCAGCGTGCATCGCGCGGCAAGTGAGGTTTCGAGGCGAAATCAGGAATAGCTGGAAGGCACTGAAAACAAAGGGGGGTGAACTGGCTAGCGGCCCAGATGATCGAGATGCATGTGAGAGAGAATGGCTTGGAATCGAGGGTCGGAACGCAGAGGGTCGGCGATGGGCTCCACTGCCAGATACATCAGGCGGTCATTGTGTTCGGTGACAGCACGGTTCAAATAAAGGAACGCGTTATTGGCATCGCCCAAGCCGATATAAATACCGGCGATGTAGGACGAGGGCACGTACCGTTTGTGAGATAAGGCCTGCAATTGGGCAAGAATACCGAATGCTCCCTGGCGGTCCCCGGAAACAGCCAAGGCATGACCTAAAGCCATGAGCAGGGCGGGATTGCCAGGCGCCAGAGAGCATGCCGTGCGGAAATGTTGCAGGGCTTCCGGGTACATTTTCTTTTGCCGGTAAGCGGATGCCAGCCAGAATTCACCGAGCAGAAAATTCGGAAACTGTTCCAGAGTTAGTTTGGCTTGGTCAATGGTGGCGTCGTAATCGCGCGCGTAATAAGAAACTTCCGCGCGAGTTGCAGTGAATATCGGAGAGACGGGATCCAGTTCGAGAGCTTTGAGAGTTTCCGCCTCGGCTTCCTGCAAGCGGTTTTGTGTCACCAGATACTGACCAAACCATTGGTGAGCCGTCGCGTTGTTGGGCTCTTCAGCGATAGCCTGACGTAGTTCGCGCTCCGCGGAAGGGAAATCGGAATAAAAGCTCATCGCCAGATTTCCCAGGACGTAATGTGCTTCAGCATTTGCGGGGCCCATCGCGAGCGCGAGGTCTGCCTGCGTTTTTGCTTTTGGAGCGGAAATCGATGGAGGCACGGCATCGTTCGGAGCCTGTCCCATCAAGAGATACGAAGCGGCCAGCGCGGCATGCGCGGGGACGTACTGCGGCATTTTCTTGACCGCGTCTTCAAAAGCCGGGACACTGCGGGACAGATCCCGCACGGACCAGAAACGCCGACCGCGCAGGTAGGAACTGTACCCTTCCGGGTCCACGCTTGCGGCAGAAGATGCGCCCCCAGCCGCTGGAAGATTCAGCAAGAGTTTTTGCGCCACCGCTTCGGCAACCTGATCCTGAACTTTCAGAATGTCAGAGAGATTCTCGGTATAGGAATCCGACCATAAATGCGTCTGCTCCCTCGCGGAGATCAGCGAAACGTTGATGCGGACCTGTTGATTCTCGCGCCGCACGCTGCCTTCCAGGAGATAATCGATTTTTAGAAGCGACTGCAGATCGGTGATTGATTTTGCGCCAAGTTGTTTCGAGGATGTTGGCGCGATGACTCCAAGGCGTTTGGGGTCCAGTTTGCCGAGCCGGGTGTTCAACTCGTTGGTCAAACCTTCCGTGAAATCCGTCTGCTCGGGATCAGCGGCAATGTTTTGCAGCGGACGCACGAACAGCCGCATTTTTCCGCCTGCCGGCGAAAGACTTGGATTTCGAGGCGTTAGAGCGGGGTACCAATAAACTCCGCCTATGAGGAATAAACCAAAGACGAAAAGGAGCACCGCCGCAACGTACCACGAGGATTTGCGTTTATAGAAAGGCGCAGTTCGCGGCGGCTTAACTTCTATGTCGCGAACCGCAACGATCGCCGAAACCACTGGGACGAGCACCGGATTTGGACCTTCGATAGGAGCCGGCTCCGGTTCGTCGGAAGGGTCGTCTGCTTTGACTTCACGTTCGCGCTCGCGATACCACTTATCCAATTCCGAAAGGAAAGCATAAACAGAAGAATTTTTGCCCAGTTGGAGCCGGTGAACAGGCAGGCCATACTTGGATTCCCAGCGCTGGACAGTGCGAATTTCGCGCCGCAAATACGCAGCAATCTCTCCCCAGGATTCTAGCCTGCGCTCTTTGGCCTGGGCGCCTTCGGGCGTGACTCCGCCGGTTGACATTCGTTTGGATACCAGAAACGGCTTTGCGGGGAGTATATAGCAATTAGGCAAGAGGAAATAGCGTTTCGCAATGGCTCAGTCGCCAGACGGACGACGTCTTTGAATCTAACTTTGAGCGAGGACTACGAGGTGCGGTGGCCGCGGAGAGTGAACGTGGCGGACAACATGATGAACGCCGCACCGACCGCCAGGAGTACCAGAGGGGCCGGTTCCGGAGTCGAGACAGGAGGAGGGACTGGAGACAGAGGAGTCAGCGGCGGCACACCCGGAACGAGTATCGGAGGAAAGACTGGCGGAGGCGCAACATTCGAACCAGGCGGTCCAGGCGGTAAGGCGTTTGCGGGCGGAACGGGAAAGAATTCGCCGCCGTCGCCTGGAAGCATCTGGGCCAGGAGCGGCGGAATAAACTTGGGCTCGTTCAATTCTTCCGTGGTTGGCTCGCTTGCAGCCACCGGTTTCACGGCGATCGGGGACAAGCGGTTTCCGCAGCGTACGCGAGCGAGATTTTCACCGTCGGAGATGAGGGTTTCGCCGGCAGGAATGACCATGCGATTCTTGGTCCAGAAAACCTGATTGTCACGGCGATAAGAGACGAACATGGCCAGGGGGCGATCCAGGTGAATGGGGCGGGCCTGTGCGATGCCAAAATCCGCATAATGTTTCGCCACAACGGCATCGGCCTTAGCGGCGGCCTGCAGCTCCGCAGCATTACGAACGCCACCCGGGACTATGGAATAGGGGAAAACCGGCCGTGGTTCGAGCGAGACAGGAGAAAGATCGAGCGAATCGGGGCTATTCGCCGAAATTGAGCTATGCGAGGCCTTATCTTTTTCAGCGGCGGTGTGACGAATCGTTCGGACAGTTACGAAAGATGCCAGCAGTATTACAGGTACAAGCAGTAAAGCTGCGCGAGCAAAAATTCCTGGGAGATGAGCGAAACGAGACTTCGGGCCGGCGGGCATAGGTGCTGGAAACCTTCCTCACGTGTATGTAGGCAATTGTCCTGCCGAACGGAAAAGGTCGGAGAGCGGGGCGGTCGCGTCAAAAACGACTAAAAAACAGGGACAGTGAAACCATTTTGAGCCGTCTACCGCGAATCCAGTAGAAATCGCCGAAACGAGTTGCAAAAAATGGGAAATAAGTTCCCGAATTCCAGAGGGAGAGGCGTCCTCGTTTGCGTACAGTGAGTCAACAGGAGGACACGGCATAAGGAAGAGGCCGACCAAAACGAGATATGGGTAGAAATGAGCCGATAGGACTGGTTAGTTCTAGTACCT